>CAVRIB010000014.1:0-209430 GCA_963721135.1 uncultured Alphaproteobacteria bacterium | reverse complement strand
GTGCAGACCAGCAAGGAAGCGGGCAAGGCGGGCGGGTATTGACGTGCTTGAACCTCATGGTGAGGAGCCGCGCCAGCGGCGTCTCGAACCATGAGGCCCCGATGCGGCCTCATCCTTCGAGACGCGGCGAAGACGCCGCTCCTCAGGATGAGGGTCTGTCGATATGCTTCGCGATCACGGGAAAATAGGCCCCGCCCGAGCCGGCTTCGATTGCTTCCTGCAAGACCTTGCCGACGAGTTCGGCGCCGCGGATCCTGATGCCGGCGTCTGCCGCGAGTTCCAGCGCGTAGGACAGGTCCTTCAGGGCATATTCGGTCGAGAACGCGCGCTCGGGAAAAATGCCCGGCACGATCGCCTTCAGGCCGTGATTGCGCAACGCAAAACTGTCGGCCGAGCCTTTCGACAGCGTCTCCAGCAACAGCTTCGGATCGACACCGTTGTGCCTGCAGACCGCGACCGCCTCGGCCAGCGCATTGACGGTCTGAAACAGCACCATGTTGTTGAGGATCTTCGTCACCTGCCCCGCGCCGACGTCGCCGCAAAGGGTCACGTCAGTCGCAAAGCAGCGGATCAACGGCTCGATTGCGCCGAACAGCTCCGCCGTCGCCCCGACCATCACGCTCAGCGTGCCGTCCTGCGCAGCCTGCCGCGTGCGCGCGATCGGCGCATCGGCCCAGGTCGCGCCGTTTGCCTGCAGTTGACGCGCAAAGTCGCGGGTCAGCTTGACCGAGGAGGTGCCGAGATCGACGACGATTTGGCCCTTTCGGATGTTCTTCAGGATGCCGTCGCCCTCGAACACACTGCGGACATGTTTGGCGCTGGGCAGGCACAGGAACACGATGTCGGTGCCGGCGACGACGTCGGCTACGGAAGCCGCGACGGTCGCGCCCGCTTCACGCAATCGCGCCAACGGCTCAGGCGCGAGGTCGAACGCGACCACCTGCGCGCCGCTCTTCTTCACGAGGTTGCGGCAGATCGGCTCGCCCATCACCCCGAGGCCGATGAAGCCGATGCGGTTAAACGGCGCCATCGCTTTCGCTCCCTATTTTTTGACGCGTTTTCTTGACGCAAACCGGTGCCCACTTCGCTGGAAAACGCTTTGTTATTTCACGAACGAGCGCGACGGCGGCAGATGCAGCGCGAAGGCATCGACCTTGTCGCTGGCGCGCGGATAGATTTCGGAGACGATCGGATCGTGGCCCGGAATGAAGCGATCCGGATGACCGGCGAGGCGCTCGACGATCTCCCATCCCACCACCATGTCGCCGAGATTGTAGAGGATCGGAAACGGGCTGCGCCGATGCAGGTTGGCGTAGTAATGCGAGGCGTCGGAGGCGAGCACGACGGGGCCGCGTCCGGTCGCGACCCGCACCACCTGCAAGCCGTCGGAATGGCCGCCGACCCGGTGAACGGTGACGTCGGGCGCGATCTCGCCTTCGCCGGCGTGGAAGGTGACGTGCTCGCCATAGACATGGCGCACCATCTGCGTGACATGCTCGACCGTGAAGGGATGACGCAGCAGGCCGTTGCACATGCAGCGCCCGGTCGCGTAGGCCATCTCGCGATCCTGCAGGTGGAAGCGCGCGTTCGGGAAGCGGTCCAGATTGCCGGCGTGGTCGTAATGCAGGTGGGTGATGACGACGTCTTTGATATCCTCCGCGTTGACGCCGAAGCCCTTGAGCGCATCGACCGGATTGAGCGTCAGCTTGCGGCCGCGCACCTTGGCCTCCTCGGCATTGAAGCCGGTGTCGACCAGGATGTTGCGGCCGTCCCCGCGGACCAGCCAGACGAAATAGTCGAGATCCTGGGCGCTGGTCTCGTGCGGATCGGGGGAGAGGAAGTTCATGTGCGGCGTGCGCGCCATCGTCGCGTAGCGCAGCGCATAGATTTCGTAGGCGTTTCCCATCGGTTTCACCTTTTTGTTGTAATGCCGGCCGATCGGCCTTCATGCAGCAAGCCATCGCCATCTCGAAAGGTCAAACCCGGCAGGGGTTGTGACCGCAATGTGAGCAGCATCACATTTAACCACCGCATCGACGCCGCTAGCGAACGCCGACGCGTCGCTCTTGCTCGGCCATGACGGGCCTTGACCGACCGGGTTAGAGCAGCCCGGGATTGAAGGTTTTGTTGCGGTTAGTTGACGGATTAAACTCGGCTTTTGGATAGTTGACAGCGCTTGTGCACCCGGTTTGATAATGCGGTTTCCCTAGAGTAAGGTCGCCGAGGCGCGAGCTGGAATCGGCGCCTTGTTGGCTGGACGGCCCGTCGCATGAGAATTCGACTCGCATTGCTCGTGACCCTGATTATAGCGGTCGCACCGATCGTGCCGTCGCTAGCGGCGGATCGCGGTGACCGCTTTGCGCTGGTGGTCGGCAACTCGAAATATCCCGACGCCGATGCGCCTTTGAAGGAGCCGATCAACGATGCCCGCGACGTCGCCGACGAACTCAAGCGCGACGGCTTCAGCGTCGACATCGGGGAAAACCTGACCGGCGACGGGATGCGCCGCGCCTTCGACCGCCTCTACAACAAGATCAAGCCCGGCTCGGTCGCGCTGCTGTTCTTTTCGGGCTTTGGCGTCCAGTCCAACCGCCAGAGCTACATGATCCCGGTCGACGCCCAGATCTGGACCGAATCGGATGTCCGCCGCGACGGTTTCAGCCTTGAGACCATCCTCGGCGAAATCAACAGCCGCGGCGCCGGCGTCAAGATCGCCCTGATCGACGCCTCCAGGCGCAACCCGTACGAGCGGCGCTTCCGCAGCTTTTCGGCGGGCCTTGCGCCGGTGATCGCCCCGAACGGGACGCTCGTGATGTATTCGGCGGCGCTGTCTTCGGTGGTCGCCGACAATGGCAGCGATCACAGCCTGTTCGTGCAGGAATTGCTCAAGGAAATCCGCGTTCCCGACCTGATGGCCGAGGAGACGCTCAATCGCACCCGCGTCGGCGTCACCCGCGCCTCCCGCCAGGAGCAGGTGCCGTGGATTTCGTCCTCGCTGGCCGAGGACTTTTCCTTCATTCCCGGTGCCAGCGGGCGCCCGCCCGCGCCGAAGGTAGCAACGCTGCCGCCGCCCCCGGTCACGCCCGAACCCGCACCGCTGCCGCCACCACCGCGCTATGAGCCGCCAGCGCCACCAAGGGTCGAGGTCCAGCCGCCGCCGGTGGAGAAGAGTGAGAGCACCCCGCAGATCGCGCTGGCCGATGATCCGACCATCAAGAGCCTGACCGAGAAGCTCAATTCCAATCCCGACGATCAGAACGCGCTGTACCGGCGTGGACAGGTCTATGCCAGCAAGGGGGCCTACAGCCTTGCCATCCAGGACTTCGACAGTTCGATCCGGCTCAACCCCAGGGACGTCGAGGCCTACAACAACCGCTGCTGGGTGCGCGCGGTAATCGGCGACCTGCAGGCGGCGCTGAGGGATTGCAACGAGGCGCTGCGGATGCGCCCGAACTTCGTCGACGCGCTGGACAGCCGCGGCCTCGTTAACCTCAAGAGCGGAATGACGAAAAACGCCATTGCCGATTTCGACGCGGCGCTCCGGATCAATCCCAGACTGACCTCGTCGCTGTACGGTCGGGGGCTCGCCAAGAAGCGCAATGGCGCCATGGCGGAGGGCGACCTCGATATCAGCAATGCCAAGGCCATGGATCCAAATATCGTTAAGGAATTCGCCGATTACGGGGTACATTGACGGTAATTTGAGTTGGAAAATACCGGCGCCTGCTCGAACCCCGCGGCGGGTGCCAAAGACGAATGACGGATAGCCGCGGCCGGAATTTGCTTGCGGCACTTTTGCAGATTGATTGGAACCGCGCGGGCAGCGCAGGAGGGACTGGCAATGATGATAATGTCTCGAAGGGGAACTTTGGCCGCGATCCTTTCGCTTCTGACGATTGGAGCCGCAGTTTGCGTTGGCGCGGCGAGCGCCGTCGCCGGCGACAACAATGTCACCGAGGATCAGATCGTCCGGGCGCTGGCTGTGCCCAAGAAGCCCCTGACCAGAGGCCTGTCGGTCGGGCCGCAGGTCGATCCGGCGAAGACCGCCGAGGAAGGACGCCTGCTGCAGACCGTCCGCGGCCGAACCACACGTTCGCTCTCGGTTGGCGAACGTGAGGAAATTGCCACCATCGCCAAGGACAAGCCGAATATCGATCTCGAAATCACCTTCGACTACAACTCTGCCGATATCAGCGCCAAGTCGCTGCCCTCGGTTCAGGCTCTGGGCCGCGCGCTGACCAATCCCGACCTGAGGGGCTCGACCTTCATCGTCGCGGGCCACACCGACGCCGCCGGCGGCGAGGCCTACAATCAGGATCTGTCGGAGCGGCGCGCCGATTCGATCAAGAAATACCTGGTCGACAAGTTCAACATCGCCTCCAGCGACCTCGTGACCGTCGGGTACGGCAAGAGCAAGCTGAAGGATCCGGCGAACCCGATGGCGGAAGCCAACCGCCGCGTCCAGGTCGTCAACATGGCAAACAAGACCACTGCGTCCAAGTAGGGCGTGGTGAGGCTGGGTAAGGTTCCATCCCCGGAAAGCGTCCCGCATCCCTGCGGGACGCCGTCGTTTGAGCATTCCGAAGAGTGAGGTTCGTCATGCCCGGCCCTGTGTCGGGCATCGCTGTCTTCGCTTGGACCGCTGAAGGTGGATGGCCGGCCCGAGCCCGGCCATGACGAGAAGACGAATGGATGATGGGGACAGGTTGAGTGGCGGCTGAGATCGAATATTATCCGCCCTGGCCGCCCCACCGCTCAACCCCAGCTGTGGATTGATCCGGCAATGACGCTCTCCGATTATCTCAAGCCAGCGCTGGGCGTGGTCTTCGCGGTTGCCATGGTCGGGGTATGGTACTGGTTCGAGAACCGCCACCCTCCGGATGAGAAGGAAACCCCCGGCACTGCGCTCGTCGTGGTGACCAAGTCCACCAACGCCTGCTTCTCCGACAGCGTGCGCGGCACTGGTTATATCGTGCCGCGCCGGGAAGCCGTGGTGACGGCCGACCAGGAAGGCTCCAAGGTCATCGACGTTTATGTGCGCGAAGGTGATATGGTCGCCGACAACCAGGAACTGGCGCGCCTGACCGCACCGCCACAACAACAGCAGCAGCAGCAGGGCGGAAGGTCCTCTTCGTCAGGGCCAATCGCGCTGCGCGCGCCGGCCGCGGGCCTCGTCACCGAGGTCCGGACCATTGCCGGCGCGCCGGCCTCGCCGCAGGCCGGACCGATGTTCAAGATCGCCGTCAACAACGAGATCGAACTCGATGCCGAGGTCCCGGCCTTTCACCTCCTCAAGCTCAATCCGGGCGCAACCGTACGGGTCAGCCGGGACAATGCGCCCGATCTCGTCGGACGGGTGCGGCTGATTTCGCCGCAGATCGACCGCTCCACCCAGCTCGGGCATGTCAGGATCACGCTCGCCAGCAACCCGTCGCTGAAGGTCGGCATGTTTGCGCGCGCCAACATCGACGCCAAGCGCAGCTGCGGCGTCGCCATCCCGCGCACCGCCATTGACCATCTGACCGTACAGGTGGTCAAAGGAAGCACGGTCGAGACGCGCAGGGTCCGGGTCGGGCTCGTGTCCGACACCTCGACGGAAATCCTTGAAGGCCTCGACGTCGGCGAAATCGTCGTGGCCGACGCTGGCTCTTCGCTGCATGACGGCGACCAGATCAAGACGATGTTCGCCGAGGACCTCGATCGAACGCGGGTACGCTGATGGCGCTCAATATCTCGGCATGGTCGATCCGCAACCCGCTTCCGTCAGTCGTCTTTTCGATCATCCTTCTGGTGCTCGGCTGGGTCAGCTTCACCAAGCTCGCGGTGACGCGGCTGCCCTCGGCCGACATCCCCGTGATCTCGGTCGCGGTATCGCAGTTCGGCGCGGCGCCCGCGGAGCTGGAATCGCAGGTCACCAAGACCATTGAAGACGGCGTCTCCGGCGTCGAGGGCGTGCGGCATATTTCGTCGTCGATCACCGACGGCCTGTCGCTGACCACGATCCAGTTCGCGCTCGAGACCAACACCGACCGCGCGCTGAACGACGTCAAGGACGCCGTCACCCGGGTGCGCTCGAACCTGCCGCAAAACGTCACCGAGCCCCTGATCCAGCGCGTCGACGTGATCGGCCTGCCGATCGTCACCTATGCCGCGATCTCGCCCGGCAAGACCCCGGAGCAATTGTCCTATTTCGTCGACGACGTCGTCAAGCGCGCGCTGCAGGGCGTGCGCGGCGTCGCCCAGGTCGAGCGTATCGGCGGTGTCGAGCGCGAGATCCTGGTCTCGCTCGATCCCGACAAGCTGCAGGCCGCGGGGCTTACCGCCGTCAATGTCAGCCAGAGCCTGCGCGGCACCAATGTCGACCTCGCCGGCGGCCGCGCCGAGATCGGCAAGAACGACCAGGCGATCCGCACGCTCGCCGGCGCCAAGACGCTGAACGAGCTCGCCGGCACCGAGATCCGGCTGTTCGGTGGCGGCGAGGTGCGCCTCGACGATCTCGGCACCGTCACCGACACCATCGCCGACCGCCGCACCTTCGCCCGCTTCAACGGCGAGCCGGTGGTGGCGCTCGGCATCAAGCGTTCCAAGGGCGCCAGCGACGTGGTGGTCGCGGCCGCCGTGCAGAAGCGCATCGACGCCTTGAAGGTCGCCTATCCCGACGTCGATTTGAAACTGATCGACACCTCGGTGGAATTCACCAAGGGCAACTACGAGGCGGCGATCTCGACCTTGTTCGAGGGCGCGATTCTCGCCGTCGTCATCGTTCTGCTGTTCCTGCGCGACCTCAGGGCGACCATCATCGCGGCGATCTCGCTGCCGCTGTCGATCTTCCCGGCGTTCTGGGCGATGGACATTCTGGGATTTTCGCTCAACCTCGTCAGCTTCCTCGCCATCACGCTGTCGACCGGTATTCTGGTCGACGACGCCATCGTCGAGATCGAGAACATCGTCCGCCACATGCGGATGGGCAAATCGCCCTATCGCGCGGCGCTGGAGGCCGCCGACGAAATCGGGCTCGCGGTGATCGCGATCTCGCTGACCATCATCGCGATCTTCGCACCGGCAAGCTTCATGTCGGGCATCGCCGGGCAGTTCTTCAAGCAGTTCGGCATTACGGTGTCGGTGCAGGTGTTCTTCTCCCTGCTGGCCGCGCGCTTCGTCACGCCGGTGCTCGCCGCCTATTTCCTGAAGCATCACGAACATGACGATCCGCCGCCGGGACGCGCGCTGAAGGCCTACACCAGGCTCGTCACCTGGTCGGTGCGGCACTATTTCATCACCGTGCTGATCGGCTTCGGCATTTTCGCCGCCTCGATCTGGAGCATCACGCTGTTGCCGCAGGGCTTCCTGCCGGCGCAGGACACCGCGCGCTCGCTGTTGGCGATGGAACTGCCGCCCGGCACGCAGCTCGCATTTACCGAAAAGGTCACCGAGGAAATCGTGGCGCTGCTGCGCAAGCGACCCGAAGTGCGCAGCGTGTTCGTCGACGGCGGACGGGTGCCGCCGGGGACCTTCGAGGTGCGCCGCGCCGCGCTGATCATCAACTATACGCCGAAAACCGCGCGCAAGATCACGCAGCGCCAGCTCGAGCTCGAGATCGGCAAGGAACTCGAAAACGTTCCCGACATCCGCTACTGGTTCCTCGACGAAAACGGCCTGCGCGCCGTGTCGCTGGTCGTGACCGGCGTCGACAGCAACGTCGTCGGCAATGTCGCGAGCGAGCTCGCGATCCAGATGAAGCGGATTCCGGAAATATCCGACGTGATTTCGGAAACCTCGCTCGACCGGCCCGAATTGCGCATCCAGCCGAAGGCGGATCTCGCCGCAAGACTCGGCGTCTCCACCGAAAGCCTGTCGCAAACGATCCGGGTCGCCACCATCGGCGACGTCGGCCCGGCGCTCGCGAAGTTCGACGCCGGCGACCGGCTGGTGCCGATTCGCGTCCAGCTCGAGGACTCCGCGCGCGGCGACGTCAATCTGCTCGAGCAATTGCGCGTGCCGCTCGGCGAGCGCGGCGAAAAGGGCGGCGTGCCGCTGTCGGTCGTCGCCGACATCAAGCTCGACCAGGGCCCGACCAGCATCAACCGCTACGACCGCCAGCGTCAGGCCACCGTGGCGGCCGACCTGGTCGGCTCGGCGGCGCTCGGCGACGCCACCAGGAAGATCAACGACCTGCCGGTCATGAAGACGCTGCCGAAAGGCGTCACGGTGAACCCGTCGGGCGATGCCGAAAGCCTCAACGAATTGTCCGAAGGTTTTGCCACCGCGATCACCGCGGGCCTGATGATGGTCTATGCGGTGCTGGTGCTGTTGTTCGGAACCTTCCTGCAGCCGATCACCATCCTGTTCTCGCTGCCGCTCTCGATCGGCGGCGCGATCATGGCGCTGCTTCTGACCGGCAAGCAGCTGACGACGCCGGTCTGGATCGGCATCCTGATGCTGATGGGCATCGTCACCAAGAACGCCATCATGCTGGTGGAGTTCGCGGTGGAATCGATCCACGAAGGCAAGCCGCGCAATGAGGCGATCATCGACGCCGGCATGAAGCGCGCCCGCCCCATCGTCATGACCACGATCGCGATGGCCGCCGGCATGATGCCCTCGGCGCTGGCGTTCGGCGCCGGCGGCGAATTCCGCTCGCCGATGGCGCTCGCGGTGATCGGCGGCCTGGTGTTCTCGACCATGCTGTCGCTGGTGTTCGTGCCGGCGATGTTCATGCTGATGGACGACATCGGCTCGCTAATCTGGCATTTCGGCAAGCGGCTGATCGTCTCGCACGGGGAAAGCGAGGCCGCAAAGCCAGAGGATCATGCCGTCGGGCACAAGGGGCCGACGGTGCCGCCGACCATCGTGCATTCGCCCGCGGCGGAGTGAGGCGGCGGGGGCGCCGGGAAAGCCGCGCGACCCGTTAAGGAGAGAAGAATGTCGGGGGCAGTGTTCAGCCGGTTCTTGATCGTGTCGGTGCTTGCGACGACGACGCTGGCAAGCGGCTCAGCTGTTGCCGATCCGGTGACCTACAAGGACATCCTCGGCAAATGGTGCGGGACCAAGAGCAATCCCAATTGGGTCAATCTGACGATCAGCCGCGACGAACTGGCGATTGTGCATTTGCCGAACAAGGCCAAAAACGTGTTGAAGATCGACCACTTCGAATTCGGCGATAGCGCGGTGACGCTGCACTATTATGCGGCGGGAGCCCTGAACGGTGTGCCGGGAAGCAACCTGTTTCAGGTCAGCTACGGGGAGTTTGGCGCCGACGACAAGACCATGGTCCAGCTGCACAACACCGTGCAGCCTCGCGACGCCTACTACAAGCGGTGCTGAGGATATCGCCGTGCGCGGTGATGTGAACCGACGACGGCGTAACGACCTGTTTCGCAATGTCAGTCGGCGGCGATGAATTCGACGATGCCTGTCGTGCCAACTCGATGGCCGCCACCAGCTTCGGCGCGAGCGGCCTGAGATCGGCCAAGCGGTTGGTTTTGGCGCGAAGCACGATAACGGCGATCGGATAGGAAACCAGATTCTGCTGAAAGGACAAATTCCTGTCGACGGTCACGAATACCTCGAACTACCCGCAGGCGAGCGTCAGCAGTTCGCCGTTCTCGATCGTGGTCCACCCCATTTGACGAGCTGTCTTGACGTCATGGCCGACGATATCCCTGGCCAGGCGCCAATCGATGCATTCGTCGAGCAGAACCTTCACGACGCGGCTTCGACCATTCGCGCCTTGGCTTCTTCCAGGAAGGCGATGACATGCTCTCGCGTCACGGGCGGGAATCCTGCAAGAAAATCATCGATCAACTCGCCGGCCTCCAAATAGTCAAGCAGCGTCTGCACGGGAACTCGCGTCCCGTGGAAAACAGCGGCGCCCCCCATCACGTCGGGGTTGATTGAAACGATCGACTGCCTCATCCCGACAGACTACACCCTCATCCGGAGGACGCGCAAATGGCTGGACCTTCCCTACTCGTTCCTTGCCACCGCCGTCAGCTTGTTCATGTTCTGCAGCAGGATCCGGCCGCGCTGCAGGTCGAGGATGCCGTCCTTGCGCCATTGCTGGAGCTGGCGGTTGACGCTCTCGCGCGCGGCGCCGACGAAGATGCCGAGCTGCTCCTGCGAGATGTGAACCTCGGAGCCGAAATCGGCGGCGAGCGCGCAGAGCCGTCGGGCCAGCCGGACCGGCAGCGGCTGCAGCATGGATTCCTCCATGCGCTCGCTCTGCCAGCGGATGCGCTGGCAGAGCAGCATGATGATCTTGATCGCCACCTTTGGCTCGCGTTCGAGATGGGCGAGAAAGTCCTCCCGCCGCAGCACAAATAATTCGGTGGCCTCGCCGGCGGTTGCGTCTGCGGTGCGGGCAAAGCCGTCCATGACCGCGACCTCGCCGAACAGGTCGCCCGGCCCCATGAAATTCAGGGTCAGGCGGCTGCCGTCCGAGGCGCCGGTTTCGATCCGGATCTGGCCGCGGCGGACCCCGAACAGGGCATCGCCGGGATCACCCTTCTGGAACAATACTTCGCCGGTTCCGAGGTGCTGGGTGTGGCAAAGGTTGGAGATCCGGGCCAGTTCGTCGGCACCGAGGTCCGCGAACATCGGATTCATCTTCAAAATGACCGCAAATTCGGTCGCTTTGCTCATGGCAATGGCTTCCCTTGAAACAGTTCGAACCGGAGGCGGTTCGAAATCGTCGGAGTACAAAGTGGGGCGTCGTCAAAATCCGTCGGGAAGGAAGTGTGCCATAAGTCACATAACTTTGCGACAACCCTGGATTAATTTTGCTGACTTTGAGGAGCTTGCCCCTTCGGGATAAGCTTCGAGCGAAGCGGCCGCGCCCGAAACGGGCGCGGGCCGAATTCGATGCCGCCTGCGCGGTCCGGAACATCGTCATGAGAGCCTTGAAAATTGCGGGCAGCGCCATCGCCGCCGTCATCGTTATCGCAGCGCTGTTGCTGTTCATCGGAATCCCCTCGGGCTTCCTGACCTCGGCGGTCCAGGCCCGGGTCGAGCGCGAAACGGGATACCGGCTGACGATCGCGGGCGCGACCAGGATCGGTCTGTGGCCGAGCCTCAACGTGACGCTCAATGACGTCACGCTGGCGCCGCCGAAAGATCGGGACGGCGCCAACAGCATCACCGTCGGCAGCGTGCAGGCCGACGTAACGCTGGCGAGCCTGTGGTCCGGCCACCCGCAAGTCACCGAGCTTGTGATTGCGCATCCGGTGCTGCACGTGCCGCTGCTGCGCGAACGCAGCCGTCCCGCCAATCCCGCCGCGAGGCAACCCGCCGCCGCGAGCGACGCCGACGCCAACGCGCCCTCCATCGACCGCGTCACGGTGACCGACGGCGCGGTCGAATTCGCCAATTTGCGCGATCGCGTGCAGAATCGCATCGACGGCATCAATATCACGGCCACGATCGGCGGCGATCGCAAGATCAAGGTTACAGGCAGCGCGAACGCCGGCGAGCACCCGCTCAAGTTCGACCTCAGCGCGACCGCGCCGGCCCCGCCGCTGGAGCGGCAGAACATTCCGGTCGAGCTCACGCTCGAGGCGCCCGGCGCGCTGCAGGCGCCGCTCTCGGCCAAGGCCGAGGTCCGCCTCAACGGCTCGCTCGTCATGATCAACGGCCTCTCGGGCGCGCTCGGCGACGGCGCGTTCAACGGCTGGGCCTCGGTCGACACCGCGAGCAAGCCGCTGGTGAAGGTCGACCTCGACTTCCAGCATCTCGACGTCGCGGTCACCCCGGAGAATGCCGCGTCGTCGGATGAGCAAGGCCTGCAGCATGCCTGGAGCAATGCCTCGATCGACCTGACCGGGTTGAACTATGTCGACGCGCAAGTGCGCATTTCCGCCGCCGAGCTCAGCATCGCCCAGGCGCGTCTTGCCCCGGTCGCGATCGATGCCGCGCTCGCCGGCGGCGTATTGAAGGCGCGGTTTTCCAATCTCGGCGCCTATGGCGGCCAGGCCAATGGCGATGTCATCGTCGATGCCTCGGCGGCAAGCCCGAACTATACGCTGAGCGCCGATCTCGCCGGCGTGCAGGCGCTGCCGCTGTTGCGAAGCGCGGCCGATTTCGACAAGCTCGACGGCAAGATGCAGGCAAAGCTGGCGCTGCACTCGACCGGCGTGAGCCAGCACGCGATCATGTCGAATCTCTTCGGCACGGTATTCGCGGTGTTCCAGGACGGCGCGATCAAGGGCCTCAACGTCGCGCAGATGATCCGCTCGCTCACCGCCAGCACGCTGTCGGGATGGCAGGAGGGCAAGGAGCAGGCGACCGACCTCACGCAACTCTCCGCCTCGTTTCGCGTCGAGCGGGGCCAGGCGACCACCACCGATCTCAACCTCGTGGGCCCGCTGGTGCGCGTGACCGGCGCCGGCACCATCGATCTCGGGCAGCAGGCGCTGGCGTTCCGGGTCGAACCGAAGCTCGTGATGACCACCGAGGGCCAGGGCCGCACGTCCGACCCGGTCGGGCTCGGCATCCCCGTGATGATCGACGGTCCCTGGGCGCAGCCGCGCATCTATCCCGAGATGAACGGCATCCTGGACAATCCGGACGCCGCCTATGCCAAGTTGAAGGAGATGGGCCAGGGCCTGTTCGGCGCCAATGGCGCAGGCCTTGGCGGGCTGGGCGGGCTGATCAATGGCGGCGCGAATAGCGGGCAGACCGGCGGCGACAACAACGCATCCAATCCGCTCGGCGGCCAGCTCGGCCAGACCTTGGGCAACCTGCTGCAGCAGGGGCTCGGCCAGGGACTTGGGCAAGGCCGCAACATTCCCGCCCAGCCGGCCCCAACCCAGGCGACGCCGGCCACGCCCGCCTCGCCGCCGCCGAGCGATGCGATCCCGCCGACCTCGCAGGAGAGCCAGCCGATGAACGACGTGCTGAAGCAGTTGTTCAACCGGTGACCGCGCCGCGCTGCTGACGTCGGGGTCAACGCGCCCTCCACTCCCGCGGCTTTCGCCCCACCCCGCCCTCCCCCGCAAGCGGGGGAGGGAGAAGAGAGAGGCGGGTCCGCGCTCTATCCTCGCCACCGGCCTCGACCCCCGCCACCGGCCTCGACCTTCGCACCGGCCTATCGCTCCTGAACCTTGCACCAGCCTATCGCTCCCTCTCCCGCCCTTGCGGGGGAGGGTTGGGGTGGGGGCGGCCGCGGGCGAGATCGTCGGAATTGGCAGGCCTGGCGCCAAGGTTTTTCGGATGCACCGCCGCTGCGGCTTTCCCCCACCCCGACCCTCCCCCGCACGCGGGGGAGGGAGAAGAGAGAGCGGCTAACCACGCTGGCAACCCGGCGGGCCGGGGGGCACGAATTGTGCTAGAGAGGGGTTGGCCGGGGACGGCCATGAACGCACCCCGCAGCCAGTGCGGGCGTTGCCGAGGGTCTGGATGAAGGGCGTTTGGGACAAGATCGGGTCGCTCCGGCAGGGCCTGTTCGCCAAATACGTGCTCGCGCTCGTCGGCCTCGTGGTGTTCGTGCTCGCGGTCAACGGCGCGATGGAAACGTGGATCAGCTACCGCGCCACCAAGGCCACGCTGACCGATGACATGGGCGAGAAGGCGGAAGCGACCGCCCGCCGCATCGAGCAGTCGGTCGCCGAGCTCGAGCGCCAGATTAACTGGGTCACCCGCGCCTACGCCAACAGCCTGCAGCAGCACAGCGCCGACTACGCCCAGCTGCTCAGCCAGGTCGCGCCCGTCACCCAGCTCACGCTACTCGACGGCCAGGGCCGCGAGCAGTTGCGCCAGACCCGCAGCCAGGCGGTGGCCGGCAGCAGAAACGACTTCTCCCGCGACGCGCGCTTCACCGACACGGTCGCCCGCGGCGTCAGCTACGCGCCGGTCGAATTCCGCGGCGAGCGCCCCTTCATGTCGATCGGCGTGTCGCATTCGGCCGGCTTCAACACCGGCGTCACGGTCGCCGACATCGACCTCGGCTTCCTCACCGATTTCCTCGGCGACGCCCAGGTCGGCAAGACCACCTCGGCCTATGTGGTGGATTCCCGCGGCAAGGTGCTGGCGAGCTCCGCCAAGGGACCCGACATCGGCAAGGATCTGTCCAGCCTGCCGCAGGTCGCCGCCCTGATGAGGCCTGACGGCCAGCCGAAATCCTCGGGCACCGATGCCGAGGGCAATTCGGTGCTGACGGCGGCAAGCTCGGTGCCGAAGCTCGGCTGGTACGTGTTCTTCGAGCAGCCGACGAGCCAGGCGCTGGCGCCGATCCGCGACCAGCTGGTGCGGATCGCGCTCCTGATCGGGCTCGGCCTGATCGTCGCGAGCGGCGCCGGTACGGTGCTGGCGCGGCGCATGCTGATCCCGATCACCGCGCTGCGGCGCGGCGCCCGAAGGCTCGGCGCCGGCGATTTCAGCCATCGCATCGACGTGCACACCGCCGACGAGCTGGAGGAACTCGCCGACCAGTTCAACAGCATGGCCGGCCAGCTCGCCGAGACCTATTCGGGGCTCGAGACCAAGGTGCAAGAACGCACCCGGGATCTGGCGCGCTCCATCAACGAGTTGAAGGTGCTGGAGGAGGTCGGCCGCGCGGTCGCCTCCTCGCTCGACCTCAACGCCGTGCTGCCGACGGTCGCCGCCCGCGCGCTCGAGATCACCCATGCCGACGCGGTGCTGATCTACGCCTATGACGCGGCGAAACATCAGTTCGCGCTGACGGAGGCGATCGGCATCGACCGCAACGCCGAAGGCGCCCACCGCGCGATCGACGAGAAGGCCGGCGTGCTCGGCGAGGCCGCGGCCAGGGGCGAGCCGATCGCGATCCCTGATCTGGCGCAGGCCCGCGATGTCCTGCTGCGCGACGTCGCGGTCGCGGCCGGTTATCATTCGGTGCTGGTGGTGCCGCTGGTCGACCAGCAAGGCACGCTCGGCGCGCTGGTGGTGCTGCGGCGCGCGGCGGGCGAATTCTCCGACAACCTGATCGGGCTGATGCGGACCTTTGCGCACCAGTCCGTGCTGGCGATGCGCAATGCGCGGCTGTTCACCGAGGTCGACCAGAAGGGCCGCGAGCTCGCCTCGGCACATACCACGGTGCAGGAGCAGGCCGGCAAGCTCCGCGAGCAGACCGAGCAGCTCAAGGACTGGAACAAGTCGCTGGAGGAGCGGGTCGAGAA
This sequence comes from uncultured Alphaproteobacteria bacterium, assembly GCA_963721135.1. GTDB lineage: Bacteria > Pseudomonadota > Alphaproteobacteria > Rhizobiales > Xanthobacteraceae > Bradyrhizobium. The sequence continues at coordinate 194,299 of CAVRIB010000014.1, read as the reverse complement.
GCAGCTCGCCGAGATCGAGCGCATCCGGAAACTCGAGCGCTTCCTCGCGCCGCAGGTGGCGCAGCTGATCGCCTCCTCCGACGGCCATGATTCTTTGCTCGACAGCCATCGCCGCGAGGTGACGGTGGTGTTCTGCGATCTGCGCGGCTTCACGGCGTTCACCGAATCGACCGAGCCGGAAGAGGCGATGAACGTGCTGCGCGAATATCACGCCGCATTGGGCGAGCTGATCTTCCGCTACGAGGGCACGCTCGACCGCTATGCCGGCGATGGCGTGATGATCCTGTTCAACGCGCCGATCAAATTGCCCGATCACACCAAGCGCGCGGTGCAGATGGCGGTGGAGATGCGCGACACCATCGGCGCCTTGACCGAGCGCTGGCGCAACCGCGGGCATAGCCTGGGCTTCGGCGTCGGCATCGCGCTCGGCTACGCGACCTTGGGCCAGATCGGCTTCGAGCAGCGCCTCGAATACGCCGCCATCGGCAGCGTCACCAACCTTGCCTCGCGGCTGTGCGACGAAGCCAAGGCCGGCCAGATCGTGGTGTCGAGGCGCGTCTACGGCATGGTCGAGCAATGGGTCGACGGCAAGCCGCTCGATGACCTGCAGCTCAAGGGTTTCAACCACCCGATTTTGGCGGCCGAGATTCTGCGCTGGCGCGAGGAAGGCGAGCAGCCGAAGAACGTGACGCCGCTGCGAAGGAAGCAGTAGCAACATCGGCGCTGAACTCCCTCCCCCGCTTGCGGGGGTCGAGACGAGCGAAGCTCGCTCTTGGGGTTGGGGTGAGGGTGCCTCGCCACAACGCGCTCGCCGAATGGATAGAAGTTCCCCCACCCGCCACGCTCAGGAGCGCAAGTGCGCTCCCGAGCGCGTCGACCTCCCCCGCAAGCGGGGAGAGGTGACGCGTTCCGCGCGTTCGCATGACGCCCCCTCCGAAGTGTGACTCCTTCGCCACCACGCTCTCCCCGCGAATCGGCTAGGCTTACCCCTTGCGTTCGGGAGAGTGGCATGGCGGCAGACAGCAACAGCATGATTGCGTGGCATCGGGCCCAGATCAGGAAGCACCGCGAGGCGTTGAGGCATCTGGAGACGGCGAAATTCAATTTCGGCGAGATCGCCGGCTCCAAGGCCGCCGGCGCGGCGCAGCGCACCGCGGCCGAGCTGAAGCGCAAGATCAGGGAGTCCGAGCAGGTCGTCGCCGCCCATGAGCGTGAGTCGCGCCGCCCGCGGACCACCGACTTCCAGACGCTGGCGAGCGCGCAATGGGGCAAGTGGAACGCGCGCGGTCCCTCGGGGCAGGGGTAGTATCGGCATAAGCGACGAGGTCGCGCGCCCGCAACTCCACAAGGACTCGTCATACCCCGCGAAAGCGCGGTATCCAGTACGCCGCGGCTTCTCGATTGAACCGCAGGCGCCTCTGGAATACTGGATCACCCGCTTTCGCGGGTGATGACGGCCGGGAGGGCGTGCGCGGATTCAACGTTCAAACAGCCAATGCGAGAGACACAGGTTCGCATTCCCGCGACACCATGCGTCCGGGGTTTGCGTCGCCTTCCGCCCGAATAAGGGCGTGGGGAATGCCGGGTGCCCAATGCACCCATAGCCTCGCGTGGGAAAAAACAAAACCACACGAGTTAGTCACCACAGGTCCACCAGGAAATCCCGGCATTCCCGCACGCGGATGGTTTTAACGGCTTCCTTCGCGCTCTCCCCGGTGACCGGGCTTGTTTGCCACCGTCGCCCCGCAGGGATTACCCCCGCGAGACTTGACGCCAGCGTCGGGGCGTCAGGACCACACGACTTCTCCGTCCGCAAAGCTTGCGCCCTCGTCGAAAGCACAGCCTGCGTCCACCGCATCCCGCCCCAACGTCCGTGACGATCGCGAAACGCCCCTCACTCGGGACGGGATGGGGAGGAATATAGGGGCGATTTTTGTTTCTGTCAAACAGAAATATTTTTCCGAAAATGGCTTGACATGGGGTGCGCAAAATTGCCTGTCGGGCAAATCACTTCCGATCGCCAGATGGCCGAGCGCAACAAATCGTTGCTTGATATAGGCCTGATAGGAGACGCCCTGATCGCGCAGCACATGCGCGAAAATCCAGACCTCGGCGACGAGGGTTTGGGCGTTCACGGGGCGCTTTCGAGAAACGGGTTGACGATGGCGAGCCCGCCGATGGTGCGGCCGTGCTGCATGTCTTCACTGTAGAGTGTGTCGCAACCGGCTTCGATCGCCGCGGCGACGATCAGCGCATCGTAGAACGACAGGCCGTGTTCGCGGGCGAGGGACATGGCGCCGGTGTGAGTGTTCAGGGTGACAGGCACGATGTCTTCGAGCGAGGCGCGGAATAGCCCAAGCGCGAGCTCGATCAGTGGCCAGTCATGGCGAAGCTTGCGCCGGGCAACATGCACGAATTCGTTCAGCACCTGAACGCTTGCGAGACCGCCGCGACGCAGGCAGTCGGCGGCCCGTTGTTTTTTCGCGTCCGAGGTCGCGGTGTAGACGAGAATGTTGGTGTCGAAAAACGCCTTCACCGCTCGTTGGCCTCGTCCCGATCGAATTTGTAATCGGGAGGAAGCGTCCAGTTGAGAGAGGCCAGGCGCTCGAGCGCGCGGCGACGCTGATCTTCCCGGGTTTCGACCTCGATCGTGCCGTCCCTGGCGGCGACCACGTTCAAGTCATCGCCTGCCTTGAGGCCGAGTTGATCGACCAGCGCCTTGGGCAATCGAACCGCGAGGCTGTTACCCCATTTGGAAACCAGCATTTTTGGCTCCACGATATCCCTATATAGATGTTTATCATAGTATGGATATCATTGTCTTTCAAGATGCATCCCGGCGCGACTTTGCTCGCCCGCGCCCTGTCTTCTTACGGGATCGCCCCAATCGGCAGGAAACAGCGTACTGCAACCTCTGGCCTATACCGCGGGATGGGTTCTATTCCTATGTCGGCACAACACAGCGTCAGGTGGGCAAGCCATGTTGATGACGAAACGCAAGCCGGCGCGTTTATCTGCGCGCATTCATCACGCAGTCTCGCACGAAGACCTCGATTTCACTTTCAGTAAGCGCCTCAAAGACGATTCCACCGCCAAGTTTATTGAGGGACTTCATGAATTCGCGAAAATTCTGTTCCACACTTGTGATCCATGGGTCCGATTGCATTGCGTTTAGGACGGCTGATGCAATGTTCCGACAACTCGTCATCCAGATGCGTTCGACGAAGTTGCTCCGAATATCTCTCATGCATATGGAGAAAATCGATGTGCCCTGTGTGCCGCGGAGAAGCCAACTCGGAATCTCGCTGGGGTTATCGAGTGGCATATAACCCGCAATTTTTCCCCAATAGCCTTTCCGACGCCGCTCCTTTCCATCCTCACTTGTGTGTGAAATGAACAGCGTTTTTCCCATACAAAGCACGTGCTCTGTGCCGACGCGGTCCTTGTAACGCGTCGAGATAAAGGCAGTTTGAATGTCTGACAGCGCAAACGCGGCATTCTTGCCGATGCCAAACGATCCGCCGGAACTCAAGTCTTCCTTGGCGCTCACGCCGTCCGACTTTGCCAAAGCGTGAAACGGGTAACCTTCTTCACAAGGCCCCGTTACCCCTGTCGTATTAAAATCCGATATTCGGAGTATCTTGATTTCAGGCGATTCAAGCGCCCGAACGGCTTGCTCGAAGAAGCCCTTCTCTTTCTCGTTTTTTGGTCGCGTTGCCTTCTTTAGGCATAGTCGAGCAGTCCATCTAAACTGATCGATCGAGGGAAAATCAGTCGACCTGATCGTTGACCAGTCTGTACGAGCCATCGCCAACCTTGCCTAGATCATCAAGAACCTGATCAAATATGCGCTCACCATCAACCGACGACGACAGGAGACCCTTTACGTTTTCCATAACAAAAGCAGCTGGCATCAGCTTCTGAAGAATCCTGATGTATTCCTTGTAGAGAAAGTGTCGATGATCCTTACTGGCTTCATAACCTTCAGTGCCCTTGTTGCGTGCCCTTCCAACGAGGGAATAGGCTTGGCAAGGAGGCCCCCCGATCAGGATTACATTGCCGCCATGGCTGTTGGTGATCTGTGCAAGCCGCGCATCAATTACCTGACCTGCCGTTCGTGAGCCCAATTCGAGCTTCAATGTTTCGCGGCGGGCACGCGCCCATTCAACCGGAAAAAGCGACTCCCAGTCGGGCTCGGGGATTTCGCCATTGAGAAAACGGTAATAATCAATGGGAGGGGCGTCGTCGAACTGACGGAAGAAACTTCGAAACCGGAGCGTCTCGAACGCCGATGCCTCCTTTTCCACAGAGAGCGCGATCTGAAAAGGCCGCGAGCCGTCCTTGTTACGAATGCTTGAAAAGCCTTCCGCGAGCCCGCCCGGCCCCGCGAACAAATCAACAATGGCAAATTCTTTAGGCATTTATCTTCTCGAACCATTGGAAGCATAATCTAACAGACGAGCGACAGACGCCAGGGAAAGTTCGAATGATCGATGTTGTCGACAAAATAACTCGCTCAAGGATGATGTCAGGAATCCGGGGAAAAAACACCAAGCCTGAACTGGCTTTAAGGCGCGCATTGCACCGTCTGGGACTGCGATACCGCCTGCATGTAGCTGGTCTTCCCGGACGGCCAGACATCGTGCTGCGAAGGCACCAAGCGGCGATCGAGGTCCAAGGCTGTTTCTGGCACAGGCATGAACACTGCACGTTTTGCACTAGGCCAGCGTCCAATATGCGATTCTGGAAGTCAAAGTTTGGCAAGACCGTAAGGCGGGACAAGCGAAACTTCGAGGCGTTGCGGAAGCTCGGCTGGAAGGTGGCCATTGTCTGGGAATGTTCGATCAAGGAGAAGGGCGCAGAGGCTGTCGCCGGAACAATAGCTGCTTGGCTTCAATCAGGCAGATCATTCAAGGAGATTTCGAGCCGTCACGCCAAGGCTCCGAGCCACCAAATATCAAGGAAAGCTTGAATCGCCAGTTGCCGCTTGGCTCTTTCGCCTACCTCCTGATACCAATAGCTCCGACAACGGAACGAGAATGCCGATGTATCCTTCGCGAACCCTGCTCGCCCTCGCCCTCCTCCTCGCCACCCCCGCCCTCGCCGCGGACGAGGCGGATGCGCCGAAGGGCGCGGCGGTCACCGTGCTGAAGGCGGCGAAGGCCTGCTTTGCCGATATCGTCGAGGTGTCCGGCATCGTGCTGGCGCGGGATGCGACGGACGTGCGGCCGGAGCGGCCTGGCTTAAAGGTCTCGGAGCTCCTGGTGGATGCCGGCGATACCGTCACCGCGGGGCAAACACTCGCCCGGCTGATCATCCCCGACGGCGGCCTGCAGGTGGTGCAGGCGCCGGTTTCGGGCACCGTCTCGGCGTCCACGGCCGTGATCGGGGCGCCGGCCTCGGGCAAGGGCGAGGCGCTGTTTACGATCATCGCGCGCAACGAATTCGACCTCGTCGGCCTGGTGCCGGTGCAGGACATCGCCCACCTCAAGGTCGCCCAGCAGGCCCGGATCAAGATCATCGGCGCCGGCGAGGTCGACGGCGTGGTGCGGCGGATCGCGCCGACGGTCGAGCCCAACAGCCAGCTCGGGCAGGTCTTCATCGGCATCTCCGGGGCGCAGCGGCTCCTGATCAATTCCTCCGGCCGCGCGCTGATCAAGATCGGACAGAGCTGCGGCGTCGCAGTCCCCCTCACCGCCGTGCTCTACGACCCTGTCGGCACCGTGGTCCAGGTGGTGCGGCGCGGGCGCGTCGAAACGCGCCGCGTCGAGGTCGGGCTGATGTCGGGCGGACAGGTCGAGATCCGCAACGGCGTCAACGAAGGCGACATCGTCGTGGCGCGGGCCGGCGCGCTTCTGCGCGAGGGCGACCCGGTGCGCGCGGTGACGTCGGCGGAGGCGAAGTAGGGGTGTCTTCTCCCTCGCCCCGCCCTTCGCGGGGAGAGGGTCGGGGTGAGGGGCTCTATCCACGCATGCGAACGCCGAAAGAGCGGTACCCCCTCACCCGGATCGCATCTGGCGATGCGATCCGACCTCTCCCCGCAAGCGGGGAGAGGTAAAAGGAGGTTAGCCGCCGGCCTTGTCGCCGAGGCTGATGTCTTCGAGCAGCGAGGACGACACCGAGGGCACCTGCTCGCCGTCGGAGGCGCGGGCGATCGCGACGCGGGTCTTGTTGAAGACGGTCGCGGCGGCGGAGCCTTGCGCGTTGAGGTTCTTCAAAAGCTCGGCGACCAGCACGCTGTACTGGCCCTTGCCGTCATCAGTGACCTGGCCGGGCGCGGTCGAGGTCAGGATCAGCGCGTTGTCGGGCGCGTCGATCGGGGCAAGCCCGTGCGAGTAGGCGCGGAAACGGCGCTCATAGGGGTTGCGGCGCGAGGCGTCGATGACGACGAGCTTGGCGCGGGCGCCGGCGTCCTTCATCGCGTCCAGCACAGTTTCGATCGAGACGCCGTTGCGGCGGACGTCGGCTTCCCGCCAGATCGTGGCGTCGACCGGGATCATGTAGCTCTCGCGGCCGGCCTGGATGCCGTAACCGCCGAAGAACAGCATCACCACCGAATCCGGCCTGATCTTGGACTTCAGCCGCGCGACGGCGCGGACCATGTCGTCCTTTGAGGCATCCTCGATCACGTCGACGTCGAAGCCGGACTTGCGCAAGGCGCCGGTGAGCCCGCGGGCGTCGTTGATCGGCTGGCTCAGGGGCGCGTTGGCGTCGGGGTAATGGCCGTTGCCGATCACGAGCGCGATCCGTGACGGGCGATTGGCCGCATTGCCCTCCTCGGCCGCGATCGCCTTGGCGGCGTCCAGCGCGCGCATGTTCAACGCGGCATGGGCGCCGATCGCCAGCGACACCATGCCGGCGAAGCCTGCGAACAGCGCAATCGAGCGGCGGGAAACGCGGAGCTTGGTCATTCTCATTCCTCGTCACTGGCATGGGCGCGCAAGGTTAGTCGCGCCAATGCCGGTTAGGTTTTGGGGGATGCCGGGACGTGTTGCCGTCCAATTATGCTCAATTTGCGGCACCGCAACAAACAAAGGCTTAACCCGACCCGAGAGTTCCGGCAACCATATTGACGTATGTGACAGGCCCCCCTTTACGGTTAAAGAATGCGGGAAAAGGTGGTGTTTTCACCGTGATCCCGGTCACATTTTGCCTTTTCCGGGCTTTCGGATAGTTTTTAGGCAGGGATTTGGGGCTTTTGGCCAGGGAGCCTCAAGCTTGGCGCGGCGCAGGGATGCCGGCGAAGGTGCCGCGCGGAAAGAATTTCCATGAATTTTCAGTATGTTGCCGGTGCCGCCTACCGCGCGCTGACGGCCGACAAAGAGGGGCCGTCGCTCTACGAGGTCTGCGACCCCCTGCTGCTGAAAATGCCTGAGGGCGCCGACCCGCATCTTTCGAAATTCTACCGGACCGCGCTCGGCAACCCGGCGCTGCGGCCGCTGTTGCGGCGGACCGGGTTAACCGAACTTCGCGACGAGGGGTCGTTGAGGCGGCTGCGCGAGGCGCTCACTGCCGCGCGCGACGACGCCTCGCCCGACTGGGCCGCGATCGGCCGCCCGGTGGCGGCGCTGCTCGATACGATGGATCTCAAGCATCCGAAACCCGCGCCGGCGAACGTGCCGGCGCGCGCGCCTTCGCTGGCCGAGATCGAGCGGATCATCCGCGGCTGCGGCGCGCATCTGCTGCGCGCGTTCGCCAAGAACGGCTTCATCCCGACCTATGCCGCCTTCAACCTGCTCGGCGACCCCGATCTGCGCGGCCGCGAGTTTTCGATGGCGCTCACGGGGCTGAACTCGCGCGGCTACAAGAACTCGACGCTGCTGTTCAACCTGGCGCGGGCCTTCATCGCCCGCTCGCCGGCGCGCGACCTGATCAACCCGCCCTGGCGCGGCATTGCGGAGCCGATGTGGGAGCCGATGCAGATCCGCCACCGCTCGGCCTATTACGACGCCTTCTTCACCGAGGCGCTCTTGAGCTTCGTGGAAACCGGCCTCGCCTCGAAGAACGAGGCGACGGCGGCGCGGAAAGCGATCTCGGAAATGGTCGCGTTCTGCCTTTCCACCAGCCGCGAGCAGGTGCGCGGACGCGACGGCAGTCTCTATAATGTCATCACGGCGCTGGCGCCGCTGCCGCATCCGCGGTTTTCCCGCTTCTTCTCGCAGATCAAGCAGGACCTCGGTTTCGGCGTCTACGTGCCGGATTGCGACACCACGGCCTGCGCGTTCTCGGCCGCGACCCAGGCCGGTTCCGACGACCCGATCCTGAACCAGCCGCTGCTCGACTTCTACGCCGGCTACCAGGTCCGCAGCGGCGTCAACGAGCCGCTGGTGACGGTGCCGATCAACGACAACATCGACCACGAGGGCGGCGTCGTCACCTGGATCGACAGTTTTGCGGGCGAACGGCCGTTCGGCAACGACCTCGATCCGACGCTCAACCTCGACATCCTCGAGGTCTCCTTCCGCAACCTGGCGCGCTGGAAGATCATCGAGACGCCGGCGCGGCTCGACACGTTAAGGCGCATCATCGGCTTCCAGAAGCGGCTTGCGATCAGCGGCGCCTTCACCGATCCGCGCTCGCATATCTATTATCTGCCGGAGCTCTATTGCGCCTATTTCGGCCGCTGCTATGCGGCGTTCCTCGCGCTGCCGCTCGCCGCCCAGGCCGCGATCGATCCCGACGGCGCGTTCGACTTCATCCGCGGCCGCGTGCTCGCCTATGTGCAGGGCACCCTGATCGCGGGCGAGATGAACGCCTTCGACGCCAGCCTGGCGCTGATCGCGCTCGGCCATCTCGGGGCCGATGTCGCGACCTTTACGCCGGCGCTCGCGCTGCATCATCGGCCATGTCGGCGAAGGCGGCCGCCACGGGCCGTTCCGCGCCTATGAGTGGAACAAGATGAAGACCCCGACCCGCATCCTGGTCGGCGGCAGCGAGGTCACCTCGGCCTTCGTGCTGATGGGGCTGGCGCTCGCGCGCCGCGCGATGATGGGGGCGAGGGCATAGCTCATGCTGTCATACCCCGCGAAAGCGGGGTATCCAGTACGCCGTGGCTTCTCGAGTTAGCACAGCCGCCTCTGGAATACTGGGTCGCCCGGTCAAGCCGGGCGATGACAGTTGCGCGCTTGGCCGCTTCTCGCGTTAAGTTGAAAGCATCCGCGCTGGCGGCGCGGCCCCATCCGCACCACAATCCGCCGCCATAGTAATGACTCATATTGCAGACGGCCTCATTTTGATGTTCAGAACATTCCTGCTCGCGCCTTTCGCGCTTCTGGTGCCCGCCATCGCAAGCGCCGCGGATATCACCGGCGTGCCGAAGATCCACGACGGCGACCAGGTCGTGATCGGATCGAGCCGCATCCGGCTCGGCGGCATCGACGCGCCGTCGGTCGATCAGCTCTGCCTCAACACGACAGGCGAGCGCTGGACCTGCGGCGCGGCCGCGCGCGACGAGCTTGCGAAATACACCGCGAACAAGCCGTGGACCTGTCACGTCCGCCAGACCGACCGCCGCGGCTGGCAGATCGCGCGCTGCGAGGTCGGCGGCGAGGACATCCAGAAATGGCTGGTGCGCAGCGGCTGGGCGCTGGCCTATGCGCGGTTCTCCCATGACTACGACGCCGACGAGAAAGCCGCGCGCGACGCCAAGGCCGGGATGTGGCAGGGCGCCTTCATCGCGCCGTGGGACTGGCGCGTCCGCAACAAGAAGACGGCGATCCTGGGCTCGGTCAAGCCGCCGCCGAACGCGCATGCAGTGCTGCTGGCGTCAGCCTCCGGGTCGGTCGCGCCCTCGCCCGACTGCACCATCAAGGGCAACGTCAACAGCGCAGGCGAATGCATCTATCACAAGCCGACCAGCCGCTGGTATGCGCAGATCAAGATGAAAATCTCCAAGGGCAACCGCTGGTTCTGCTCGGTTGAGGAAGCCGAAGCCGCCGGCTGCCGCGAGACGAAGCGATAGACGCAGGTCCGGTGGCCACATGGTTCGAGACGCCCGCCTTCGCCCTGCGGGCTTCGGCAGGCTCCTCACCATGAGGGTCTTGAACCCGATCGCGAACCTGGACCTCATCCTGAGGAGCGCGCCCTTGCGCGCGTCTCGAAGGATGAAAGCCCCCGCACCCGCAGGATGCGCTAATCTCCCCACGGGGAAACGAAGAGAGCGCGGACAACGTGGCTGAACTCTACGACGATCTGGAATCGCAGTTGCCGCAGGATCGTTCGCGGCTGGAGCGCTTCCTGCTCGCCGCGCTCACGATCGTGCTCGCCTACACGATACTCGCCTATCTCGCGCTGCCGGCGCTGTGGACCCATTACGAGCACCAGAAGGGTCTTGCCAATATGCCGATGCTGACGCGGACCGCGCAGAGCATTCCCGGCGATCCCATCAATGTCGGGCTGATCGGCGACGAAAAGGACGTGCTCTGCGCGATGCAGGCGGCCGCCTGGTTTCCCGCCGATCCGGTGACGCTGAAATCCTCGATCGAGATCGCCGGCAGCGTGCTCCTGGATCGTCCATATCACGCGGCGCCGGTCAGCAATCTCTTCTACCTCAACCGCCGCGAGGACCTCGCGTTCGAAAAGCCCGACGGCAAGAGCGCCGATCACCGCCACCATGTGCGGTTCTGGAAGGTGCTGGACCAGGGCGAGGAGAAGCGGCCGGTATGGCTCGGCGCAGTGACCTACGACCGCGGCGTCGGCGTCAGCCATTATACCGGCGCCATCACCCACCATATCGCGACGACATCGACGCCGAGCGGGGGCTGCTCGCCGCCGACCTCGAAGCCGCCCGCCTGGTGGATGCGAAATACCAGGTCACCGGCATCGGCCCGACGCTGACCGGACGCAACGGCGGCGGCGATCCCTATTATACCGACGGCGAGGTCTGGATCCTGCGCCTCGTGGTTGACTGTGCCAAGCGGGCAGGCCCCGCCGACATCATTCCAAGCCCGCCCGCAACCGAGCTGAAGGACCAGATCTGGCATGGAATTGCCGAGGCGCTGGGGAAGTAGAGTATCCGTCATTCCGGGGCGCGTCGGAGACGCGAACCCGGAATGACAGCTATATTCAGATACCGGCTTGAATTTCCCGCCATTTCCCGGCATCCCTTGCTGCCAACCATCGACGAGGAATAACAAAAATGGCCGTTCGCGCCGGCCGGGAATTCCTGGCGATTCCCGGGCCCACCACCATGCCCGACGAAGTGCTGCAGGCGATGCATCGCCCGGCGCTCGACATCTATTCCGATCAGATGATCAATCTGACCGAGAGCCTGCTCTCGGATCTGTCGAAACTGTTCGCGACCAAGGGCCAGTCCTACATCTATATCGCCAACGGCCACGGCGCCTGGGAAGCGGTGCTCAGTAACGTGCTGTCGCGCGGCGACAAGGTGCTGGTGCTGGAAAGCGGCCGCTTCGCGATCGGCTGGGGCAATGCGGCGGCCGCGATGGGCGCCGAGGTCGAGGTGCTGAAGGGCGACTGGCGCCGCGCCATCCGCCCGGCCGAGGTCGAAGCACGGCTGCGGGCCGACAAGAACCACAGCATCAAGGCGATCGTCGCCGCGCAGGTCGATACCGCCTCCGGCGTCTACAACGACATCGAAGCCATCGGCAAGGCGATCAAGGCGAGCGGCCATCCGGCGCTGTTCATGGTCGATGCGGTGGCGTCACTTGGCTGCATGCCGTTCGAGATGGATGCGTGGGGCGTCGATGTCGCGATGTCCGGCTCGCAAAAGGGCCTGATGACCCCGCCGGGCCTCGGCTTCGTCGCCGCCAACGATCGCGCCCGCGAGGTGCACAAGAAGGCGGGGCTGCGCACGCCCTATTGGGACTGGACCGAGCGCGAGGGCAGCGAGCACTACCGCAAATATGCCGGCACCGCGCCGGTGCATCTGTTGTTCGCGCTGCGCCAGGCGATCGACATGCTGTTCGAAGAGAAGCTCGAAAACGTCTTCCTGCGCCATCGCCTGCTCGGCGAAGCGGTGCGCCGCGCGGTCGCGGTATGGGCCGAAGGCCAGGTGCTCGGCTTCAACATCGCTGAAGCCAGCGAACGCTCCAACACGGTCACCACTGTCATGATGGGGAACGGCTACGATCCGGCTGCGCTGCACAACTATTGCAAGCAGAAATGCGGCGTGGTGCTCGGCGTCGGCATCGGCGAGCTGCAGGGCCAGGCGTTCCGCATCGCCCATATGGGCCATGTCAACGCGCCGATGATTTTGGGCACGCTCGGCGTCATCGAGGTCGGCTTGCAGGCGCTCGATATCCCGCACGGCAATGGCGGCACCGAAGCCGCGATCGAATGGCTGGGGGAAAGTGTAAGCCCCTGAAGGAGGCCAAAGTCTTTCCCGCGCGTCATTTTTGGTGCTTATATCGATCCAGCGATAAATAAGAGCCGACAACGGCGCTGCACAGGGAGAGATCCGATTGGCGTCCGTTGAGTTGCGCGGCCTGACCAAGCGATTTGGGGCGCTTGCGGTGGTCGATCATGTCTCGCTGCGGATCGACCACGGGCAGCTGGTCTGCCTGCTCGGCCCGTCCGGCTGCGGCAAGACCACGACGCTGCGGCTGATCGCCGGATTTCTCGAACCCACCGAAGGCGAAATCTCCGTCGGCGACCGCGTCGTTTCGTCCCGCGCGCAAACACTGCCGCCCGAACAACGCAAAATGTCGATGATCTTCCAGAGCTACGCGCTGTGGCCGCACATGACCGTCACGGAGAACATCGTCTATGGCCTGCGCTTGCGGAAAATCGACCGCGACACCATCGCCAGGAAGCTCGAGGCGATCCTTTCGACGACAAGGCTCGAAAGCCTCGCCCAGCGCTATCCCGGCGAATTGTCGGGCGGCCAGCAGCAGCGCGTGGCGCTGGCGCGCGCGCTGATCGTCGAGCCGGAGACGCTGTTGCTCGACGAGCCCCTGTCGAACCTCGACGCCAATCTGCGCGAGGAAATGCGGTTCGAGATTCGAAGGCTGCATGACGAATATCGCTACACCACGGTCTACGTCACCCACGACCAGTCCGAGGCGATGACCACCGCCGACCTGATCGCGGTGATGAATACGGGCAGGATCGACCAGCTCGGCACGCCGGAAGACATCTACGACCGGCCGCAATCGGAATTCGTCGCGCGCTTCATCGGCGCCAGCAATGTGATCAACGGGGTCGCGCGCGATGCCGATCACATCGCCTTTGCCGGCGCGAGCTTGCGGGTGACGGGCGCGAAGCTCGATCCCGGAAAGAACGCCGTGGTCGCGATCCGCCAGCACGACATCCAGCTTTCGACGCTCGCGCCGCAGGCGGGGGAGAACGCGGTCAAGGCCGTAGTCGCGCGGCAGGTGTTTCTCGGCGCCAGCCGCGACTACATGGTCGAGACGCCGGACGGCACGACCTTGCGGGTCGTCACCTCGACGGCGAACGCCATACAACGGGGCACCGAGGTCTGGCTGACGCTGCCGCCCGAACGCTGCCGCGCGCTGAGCCGCTAGGGACGGGTGGGACAACGCAATATGACCCTCACCACGACTATCAGCGGCACGCGCGCCAGGATCGATCTCACCAAGCCGGTGCTTTGGCTGTTCGCAGCCTGCCTGGTCGTGCTGATCGCGCTGCCGATGTCGTGGCTTCTGGTCTACAGCTTCACCGACAAGGCTCGTCATCCGACGCTGCAGAACTTCGTCACGCTGTTCACCGATCCCGATTTCCTCGATCCGCTCCTGACCACCGCGATCATCGCCTGCTCTTCCGCCGCGATCTGTTGCGCGGTCGCAGCCCCCATGGGATGGCTGGTGTCGCGCACCGACATGCCGGGCCGGCAATTCGTTCGTGCGCTGGTCACGGCCTCGTTCGTGACGCCGCCGTTTCTCGGCGCGGTGGCCTGGGAATTGCTGGCGGCGCCGAACAGCGGCCTGCTCAACCAATTGTTTCGTTTTCTCACCGGCGCGGATTCCGACGAGCACCTGTTCAACATCTATTCGCTCGGCGGGATCATCTTCGTGATCTCCTGCTACACCTTTCCCTTCGTGTTCGTGCTCGTCGCCAACGCGCTCGACAATATGCCGGGCGAACTCGAGGACGCCTCCGCCATCCTCGGCGGCAAGGCCTGGACCACGGCGCGGCGCATCACCATTCCGCTTGCGCTGCCGGCGCTGGTCGCGGGCTCGCTGATCGCGTTCCTGCAGGCGATGACGCTGTTCGGCTCGCCCGCGATCCTGGCGCTGCCGGCCGGCTTCCACACCATGACCACGAAGATCTGGAGCCTGTTCCAGTATCCGCCGAAGCTCGAGCTCGCCGCCGCCGCGGCGATGCCGCTGCTGCTGTTGACGATCGTGCTGCTGCAGGCGCAGAAGTTCATCCTCGGCCGCCGCGGCTTTTCGGTGGTCGGCGGCAAATATGGCGCGCCGCGCCGGGTCGAGATGAAGCGGTGGCGCTGGGCGGCGCTGGCGTTTTGCCTCGTGGTACTGCTCAGCCCGGTGTTCCTGCCGTATTTCGCGCTGCTCAACGCCGCGCTGTCGCCAAGCGCGACGACGCTGGTGACGCCGTCGACCCTGACGCTGAAAAATTTCGTGTTCGTCTTCACCGAACTGTCGGCGACCCGGCTTGCGCTCGAGAATACCGTGATCCTGGGAACCGCGACCGCGACCATCGGCACGATCCTGGCGCTGGTCATCGCCTATGTCACCGCGCGCCGGGTAATCGCCGGCCATCGCGTGCTCGGCTTTCTCGCCACCGCTCCGGTCGCCATTCCGGGAATCGTGCTCGGGGTCGGCCTGTTCCTGAGCTACACGCGGCCGCCCTTCGTGCTTTACGGCACGCTGTGGATCCTGCTGATCGCGTTCCTGACCATCAATCTGCCGTCGGCCTATCAGCAATTGCAGGCGGCGTTCGCCACCATCCATCCCGAACTGGAGGACGCCAGCCGCATCCTCGGCGCGACGCGGCTGCGGTCGCTGATCGAGATCACCGCGCCGCTGTTGCGGACCGGCGTGATCGCGACCTGGTGCTTCATCTTCATCGGCGTGATGCGCGAGCTTTCCGCCGCGATCATCCTGTTCACGTCGCAGACCAAGGTGATCTCGGTCCTGATCTACGATCTCAACGAGAGCGGCGATCTCGCCGCGATTTCGGTGCTCGGCATCGCCATGCTGGTGATCACCTTCGCCGTGGTGCTGGCGGTGAACCAGATTCCGATGTTCGGCGCCAACGCCGGGGCGAGGCTAAGGAATTAGTGCAGCGCTGTCTTTCCTCATGGTGAGGAGGCGCGCAAGCGCCGTCTCGAACCATGCGGCCCGCGGCGGTGGCCTCATCCTTCGAGACGCGGCGAAGAAGCCGCTCCTCAGGATGAGGAGCAATCTACCGGGCGGTCGGCTCGACCCGATACGCCGCTACCTGCGCCTTGAGCCGCTCCAGCGATGCCGCCGGCGTCGCGCGATCGACGAGGTGGTCGCCGGCCGCGATCCAGGACAGCACCTTCAGGTCGACCGCGGGTGAATGATGAATCACGTCGCCGTAGTTGTTCAGATCGTGCGTAACTTCCTTGACGCCGCGAAAATCAAACAGCCTGACATTCGGCAGCTGCGTCAGACGCGTCGCGAAGTAGGCCGTGAAATCGTAGACGATCTTCAAGGTCGCGGGCGAAGCGTCGCGCATCGCGACCCATTGCAGGATCGAATAGGGCGGCAGATAGATGTCGAATTCCACATCCCTGTGCTCTTCGATCAGGTCGATCGTGTCGCGCTCGAAATTCCGCGCCATGGCGTCATAATCGTAGCGTTCGGCGAGGTAGAGGCTGTGCTTCGGATCGGTAATGTCCCCGAAGGCCGCAAGCGCCTTGTTCGCATTGTAAGCTGCCGACACATCGAAATCGGGCTTCAGTGCATTGATGTCGTCGACATCCGGAATCAGAAATTTGAACAGCACGCCGGTCGCCAGCCGCGCGGCCAACGGCTGAAGCGGCGGAATCGAACGCGCCAGCAACAGCGCCGACTCGCGCGCCATCGCGCCGCTAAGCAAATAGCCAGCGATGCCCCTGGCATTTCGAAGAAAAAGATCGGACGGCAGATAGATGTCTGGACCGGCGGTGGCGGCATCGCGAAAAATCCAGTCGTCGACCTGCCAGATCACCCGGCGCGGATGGCGCTCCAGCGCTGCGGCCAACACAAGACTTTGCTCGCGCGAGTCCGAGCCGGTCATCGCAAGCTTCAGCGACTTCACGCCGAGCAGCCGGTCGATGTCGCTCTGCCGGAAGTGAATCGCGAGCGAGGTGCCCATGAACACCGTGTCGAACTGCTGGCTGCGGATCAACCCCGCATCCTGCATCCGGCTGTCGGCGGAATACATCGGGGTATAGAAGCGCGCCGGCCGCAATAGCTGCAGCGGATCGACGATGAAATTGAGCGCTGCCGCGGCAGCGACGATGACCGCGCTCACGCATAGCAGCCGAATGATATTGCTGGCGGCCTGGTTCATCAAAATCTGAAATAGATGAATTCGCTGTACTGCTGGATGCCGAGAATCCCCAGCGCCAGCACGGCCGCGGACGCATAGAGAAACACCGGGCGCAACGGCCATGCGCCAAGACCTTCGCCGACGGTTCTCGCCTCATGATCGTAGCGCATGATCGTTTGCGTATTCGGCGCGAACCAGGCGAGCGCCGCGTAGCAGGCGACGAAGGCGCCCTGCACCAGCTCGGCGCGGCCGAAGGCTGCATCCGCGGGATCGGCCATCCGCGACAGGATATAGAGGGCCGACGAAAGCGTGTTGGCACGGAAGAACACCCAGGCAACGACAACTGCCAGGAACGTTACGGTCACGGCAGCCAGGTTTGCCGCCCGCGCGAAACGCGGCGCGACCGGCGGCGCGAAACGGTTCCAGGCATGGTTGATGCAGAGATAGAGGCCGTGCAGCACACCCCAGACGACGAAGGTCCAGGCGGCGCCGTGCCAGAGCCCGCCGAGCGCCATCGTGATCATCAGGTTGACGTAGCGCATCACGGCGCCGCGGCGATTGCCGCCGAGCGGGATGTAGAGATAGTCGCGCAGGAACGCCGACAACGTCATGTGCCAGCGCCGCCAGAAATCGATGATGCTGGTCGCCTTGTACGGCGAGTTGAAGTTGAGCGGCAGAAAGACGCCGAACATCAGCGAGATGCCGATCGCCATATCGGAATAGCCGGAGAAATCGAAATAGAGCTGGAAGGTATAAGCCAGCACGCCAATCCAGGCCTGGTCGAAGGTCGGCGTGCCCGAGCCAAAGGCGAGCGAGACCAGCGGCTGGATGCCGTCGGCGAGGCAGGTCTTCTTGAACAGGCCGATCGCGAAGATCATCAGGCCGCACAGGATCAGATGCGGGTTCGGCTGCCTGCTCTCGCTTCGCTCGAACTGCGGAATGATGTCACTGTGGTGCAGGATCGGGCCTGCAATCAGGTGCGGGAAGTAGGTGACGAACAGCGCGTAATGCGGCAGCCGGTAATGCGCGACCTGGCCGCGATAGGCGTCGACCAGGAACGCGATCTGGGTGAAGGTGTAGAACGAAATTCCGACCGGCAGCAGGATGTCGATCCTGAACCCGGTAGAAAAGATCCAATCGAGATTGGCGGCGATGAAGCCGGCGTACTTGAAAATGCCGAGCACCAGGAGATCGCCCGCGACGCCGACCGCAAGCGCCGCGACGCGCTGGCGGGACGACAGCTTCATCGCGATCAGAAGAAAGCCGATGCCATAGTTGAACGCAACCGACCCCAGCAACAGCGCCACGAACTGCCAGTTGCTGGCGGAATAGAACACCAGAGATGCCAGCGCCAGCCAGATCACGGCGGCGGTATTGCCGAGCCGGCCCCATGCGAAATAGCCGGCCAGCACGACCGGCAGGAACGCGAAAATGAACAGGTGGGAATTGAAGAGCATACGGCCTTGTCTCTGCCTTTCCTACTGTTCTCAGTTGTTCGTCAAGGCCGCGCTTGTCCCGGCAATCCACGTCTTCCTTGTTTTGAGGAAAGAAAGACGTGGATGCCCGGGACAAGCCCGGGCATGACGAGTTGTTTAAGCCTAACCATTCAAGCCACAGCAACGCGCTGGCTGCAGCCGTCTTTGCGAGGGCGAGGCGACGAAGCAATCCACCTCTCCGCTCGCCGCAGCATAGATTGCTTCGCTTCGCTCGCAATGACGGTTATTGCGTTGAGGCAGTGGTGGCAATCCAAAAAATCGAACCGATATAGGTTGGGGCCGGCTGACCTGCCCCCGAAAATGAGGACTGAAGTGACCCAGGCGATTCGCAAAGAAAGCTCCCCGACCCCGCCGGTGGCGACGCGCTGGCCGCATTCGTTCACGCGGCACGGCATCACCATCGTCGACGATTATGCCTGGCTGAAGGACGAGAACTGGCAGGAGGTGCTGCGCGATCCGACCGTGCTGGACAAGGATATCCGGAAATATCTCGAAGCCGAGAACGACTATGCCGAAAGCCTGCTCGGCCACACTGCGGCCTTGCAGCAGACGCTGGTTGCGGAAATGCGCGGGCGGATCAAGGAGGACGATTCCAGCGTGCCTGTGCCGGATGGCCCCTTCGCCTACATGAGAAAATTCCGCGAGGGCGGCCAGCACGAACTGTTCGGCCGCATGCCGCGCGATGGCGGCGCGGCCGAGATCGTCCTCGATGGCGACGAACTGGCCGCGGAGGAAGAATACTTCAGGTTCGGCGGCGCCCGGCATTCGCCGGACCATGCGCTCGAGGCCTGGAGCGCCGACGTCAAGGGCTCGGAATATTTCACGATTCGCGTCCGCGACTGGAGAAGCGGGAAAGACCTCGACGACCGCGTCGAGGAGACCGACGGCGCGGTGGTGTGGAGCGCCGACGCCAGCAGCTTCTTCTATATCAAGCTCGACGACAATCATCGCCCGATGCAGGTCTGGCGCCATCGCCTCGGCACGCCGCAGGCCGACGATGTCCTGGTCCATGAGGAGCACGATGCCGGCTGGTTCACCCATATCCATGAAAGCTCCAGCGGCCGCTTCTGCGTGATCGCCGGCGGCGACCACGAGACCTCCGAGCAGCGGCTGATCGATCTTGCCAATCCCGATCATCCGCCGCGCCTGGTCGCGGCGCGCGAAAAGGGCGTGCAATATTCGGTCGCCGATCGCGGCGACAGACTGTTCATTCTCACCAATGCCGACGGCGCGATCGATTTCAAGATCGCGGTCGCCGCCCTGATATTTCCGGCGCGAATCACCTGGCGCGACCTAATCCCGCATCGCGAGGGCGTCTATATCATCGACATGGAGCTTTACGCCGGCCATCTGGTGCGGCTCGAGCGCGCCAATGCGCTGCCCTCGATCGTGATCCGCGACCTTGCGTCAAGCGAGGAGCACGCCATCGCCTTCGACGAGGCGGCGTATTCGCTGGACACCATGGGCGGCTACGAATTCGACACCACGAATCTGCGCTTCTCCTATTCGTCGATGACGACGCCGTCGGAAGTCTGGGATTACGACATGGCGAAGCGGACGCGGACTTTGCGCAAGCGCCAGGAGATTCCGTCCGGCCATGATCCCGCCGACTACGTCACCACCCGCATCATGGCAGCCGCCCATGACGGCGCAGAGGTGCCGGTGTCGATCCTGCATCGCAAGGATTTCAGGCGCGACGGGTCGGCGCCTCTGCTGTTGTACGGCTACGGCTCCTACGGCATGGCGATGCCGGCCTCCTTCAACGCCAACCGCCTGTCGCTGGTCGACCGCGGCTTCGTCTATGCGATCGCCCATATCCGGGGCGGCACCGACAAGGGCTGGCGCTGGTATCTCGACGGCAAGCGCGAGAAGAAAACCAACAGTTTTGACGATTTCGCAGCAAGCGCGCGGGCGCTGATCGAAGCCGGCTATACCGGCGCCAAACGCATCGTCGGCCATGGCGGCAGCGCCGGCGGCATGCTGATGGGAGCGGTTGCCAACCGCGCCGGCGAACTGTTCGCCGGCATCGTCGCCGAGGTGCCGTTCGTCGACGTGCTCAACACCATGCTCGACGACTCGCTGCCGCTGACGCCGCCGGAATGGCCGGAATGGGGCAATCCGATCGAGAGCGAAAAGGACTTCAAGACCATCCTGTCCTACTCGCCCTACGACAACGTCGCGGCCAGGGACTATCCGGCGATCCTCGCGATGGCCGGGCTGACCGACCCGCGCGTCACCTATTGGGAGCCGGCCAAATGGATCGCGCGGCTGCGCGCCACCATGATTTCGGGCGGCCCGGTGCTGTTGCGCACCAACATGGGCGCCGGCCACGGCGGCGCCTCGGGCCGCTTCAACCGGCTCGACGAAGTCGCGATCGCCTATGCGTTTGCGCTATGGGCGGTGGGACTGGCGGAGAAGACGGTGGCGTAGGCATCGCAGAAACTTGCGCGAATCACCCGTTGGCGAGGACGGTCCCGCACCGTCTGCCCGCTGCCATGCATATTGAGGCGTCACACCGTTGCATTTTTTTCAACGACCCATGACCGGCTTGGCGAAGAAGGGCTTGCGCGTTCGCAGCAACGGATTCACAACCAAACATGGATTTGGAAATCGTGCGCATGGAAGACCGGGTGTGGCGAAGATTCTGATCGTCGACGACGACATCGCGGTTCAGGCAACCATCCGGATCCTGCTGGAACGGGCCGGCCACAGCGTCGTGGTCGCCGGCGACGGCCGCAAGGGCCTTGCGGTGTTCGAGGCCGGCGATTTCGACTTGCTGTTCCTCGACATCTTCATGCCGGGAATGGACGGGCTCGAAACCATGCGGCTGGTCCACCAGCAGCAGCCGCTGACCCCGATCATCGTGATCTCCGGCCGCCCGATCGTGTCGGATCCCGCCGCGGGCCCGGATTTCCTGACCATGGCGATCAAGCTCGGCGCGGTCGCGAGCCTGCAGAAGCCGTTCAAACCGGCCGCCCTGCTGGCCGCCGTTGCGGGTTGTCTTGAGGCTGCAAAGCGTTCATCTTCGTCATCGATTCCGGCCGGTGATGTCGCTTCCGGCCCATGATGCCGATAACGCGTCGCCCGTACTGCCAGGCTTGCTGCCGGCGCGGTATGGAAACGGCGCGAAAGCAACGATGACGCTGACGGCCAGACTAGCCATCGCGATGGTCCTGTTGGTTGCGGTCGCGGTCACCGCGGTCGGATGGCTGAGCTATCGCAACCTGGAACAGGCGCTGCTGCCGCGCGTCCTTGACCGCATCGAGACGCATTCGCGGCTGCTCGCCGCGGACCTGCAATCTCACGTGGCCGGCGCGCGTTCCGATGTCGCGACATTCCCGTCTCATGCGGCGGTGCACGGAATGGTGCTCGCCCGTTTCAACGGCGGGATCGATCCGGTCGACCACCTCTCCGAAGCGGCCTGGCGCGAGCGTCTGCTCACCCGGATCGTCGCCGATCTCGGCGCCAAGCCCGCTTACTCGCAGTTCCGCTTCATCGGGGTCGAAGACGGGGGACGCGAACTCCTCCGTGTCGACCGCTCGGGCCCGAACGGTACGGTTCGAATCGTGCCCGACGCGGAACTCCAGCGCGAGGGCGAGGATTCCTACTTCAAGGAAGCCATCAAGCTGCCCGCCAATGAGATCTATGTTTCGCCGATCGAGCTGAACGAGGAGCACGGCGTCATCGCAACGCCGCACGTTCCGACCTTGCGGGTCGCGGCGCCGGTCTTCGCGCCGAACGGCAAACCGTGCGGGATCGTCATCATCAACGTCGACATGCGGTCGGCTTTCGACCGCATCCGCTCGTCGGTGGGTCCGGGCGAAAGCATCTACGTTGTCGACGCGGACGGCGACTATCTGGTCCATCCGGACCCCGCCCGCGAGTTCGGCTCGGAACTGGGCGTGGCCACCAACTGGCAGGCCGACTTTCCCGAGCTCGCCGCGGCGCGCGGGATCGACACAAGCCGCGGCGCGTATCGTGCCGGATCAAGCGGGACGGCCGGGCGGCGCGGCGCTCGCTCCCGCCATGCTGGTCGGCAAGCAATGGGTCGGGATCATCGAAACCGTTCCGAACGCGGTGTTCATGGCGCCGGCGGCGGCCATCCAGAATACGACCATGCTGGTCGGCTTGATCGCGGTGCTGTGCGCGGCGGCACTGGCAGTGTTCGTCGCGAGCTCGCTGACCCGGCCGATCAACCGGCTGACGGCGGCCGTCGAAGGCATCGGCAAGGACGACGGTCCCGCCATTCCGGTCGATGCGAGCGGCGAGACCGGCGTGCTGGCGCGGGCGTTCGCGCGCGTGCTGGACGAAACCAGCGCCAAGACCGACGCGCTGCAGCGCGAGGTCCAGGAGCATCGGCGCACCGAGGCCGCGCGCGACCACTACGCGGCGCGCGAGCGTCTGTTCAGCGCCGCGGTCGAATCGTCCAACGACGCCATCATCACGACAATCCCTCGACGGCACCATCACCGGCTGGAACCCGGCCGCCGAACGGCTGTTCGGCTATACCGCGGCGGAAGCGGTCGGCAAGAAAATCGATATCATCGTGCCGTCCGACCGGATTGCGGAGGTCCACGACATACTGCGCCGGATCGGCTGGGGCGAAACGATCGAGCACTACGAAACCGAGCGCGTGCGCAAGGACGGCAATACGGTGCAGGTCTCGCTCAGCATCTCGCCGATCAAGGCCCCGTCGGGAGCGATCATCGGCGCATCGAAGACCGCCCGCGACATCACCGAAAGCCGGCGAACCGAAAAGGCGCTCAGCCAGCAGATCGAGGAGCGCCGCCGCATCTTCGAGACCTCCCAGGACCTGATCCTGGTCACCGATCCGAAGGGAATCCTGGTCCAGGTCAGCCCGAGCTCCGAAACCATCCTCGGATACATGCCGGAGGAAATGATCGGCCACAGCGCGATCGACTTCATCTACGGCGACGACCTCGACCCCACCCGCGAGGAGATGCGCGCCGCGCGGCGCGGCAAGCAGACGCGCAACTTCGATTCGCGCTACGTCCACAAGGACGGGCGGATCGTGACGCTGTCGTGGATGGGCATCTGGTCCGAACCGGTGCGGCGGCATTTCTTCGTCGGCCGCGACATGACCGAAAGCCGGCGGGCCCAGGAAACACTGCGCGAAAGCGAGCAGCTGGCGCGCGGAATCATCGATACCGCGCTCGACGCCTTCGTCCAGATCGACGAAAGCGGCAGCATCCTGAACTGGAATTCGCAGGCCGAGGAGATCTTCGGCTGGCCGCGCAAGGACGCGCTGGGCAAGAATTTCGAACTGATCATCGCTGAATCGGAGCGCGCCGAGCTCAGGGCCGCGCTCGGCCGTTTTGTCCGCTCCGGTGAAGGGCAGATTCTCGGTCGCCGCCGCGAAATCAGGGCGCGGCGGCGCGACGGCAAGGAATTCGCCGCCGAGTTGAGCGTCACCGCGCTGCGGCGCCGCGAGGGCATCCTGTTCAACGGGTTCTTCCGCGATCTCACCGACAAGATCGCCGCCGAAGACCGCATCCGCCAATCCGAAAAGATGGAAGCCCTCGGCCAGCTCACCGGCGGCATCGCGCACGATTTCAACAACATCCTCACCGTGATCACCGGAACGATCGAAATCCTGGCGGAAGCGGTGGAGAAGGAGCCGCAGCTTGCGGCGATCACCAGGATGATCGACGAGGCCGCGGCGCGCGGCGCGGACCTCACCCAGCATCTGCTGGCGTTCGCCCGCAAGCAGCCGCTGCAGCCGCGCGAGATCGACGTCAATACGCTGATCATCGACACCGCCAAGCTGCTGCGGCCGACGCTCGGCGAGCATATCGAGATCGAATCGGTGTTCGGAGACGAGGTCTGCGTGGCGATGGTCGACCCCAACCAGCTCGCGACCGCGATCCTCAACCTCTCGCTCAACGCGCGCGACGCCATGCCCGACGGCGGCAAGCTGATCCTGGAAACCGGCTCGGCGTTTCTCGACGAGAACTACGCCAGCGTGCATGGCGACGTTAAGCCCGGCCGCTATGCGCTGATCGCGGTGAGCGACACCGGCACCGGCATTCCGGCCGCCATTCTCGACAAGGTCTTCAACCCGTTCTTCACCTCAAAGGGACCCGGCAAGGGCACCGGCCTCGGCCTGAGCATGGTCTACGGTTTCGTCAAGCAGTCCGCCGGCCACATCAAGATCTACAGCGAGGAAGGTCACGGCACCACGATCAAGATGTACCTGCCGCCGGGCTCCGGCGCTTTCGTGGCCGCCGACGGCTCCGCCCCGGAGGCCGTTGAGGGCGGCAACGAAACCATCCTGGTCGTCGAGGACGACAAGCTGGTGAGAGACTACGTGCTGACGCAATTGCACTCGCTGGGCTACGCCACGCTTGATGCCGCGAACGCGCCCGAGGCGCTGGCCATCGTCCAGGCCGGCAACGATTTCGACCTGCTGTTCACCGACGTCATCATGCCGGGCGCGATGAACGGCCGCCAGCTCGCCAACGAGCTGGAGAACAGCAAGCCCGGGCTGAAGGTGCTGTTCACCTCGGGTTACACCGAAAATGCCATCATCCACCATGGCCGGCTCGACAGCGGCGTGCTGCTGCTCGCCAAGCCCTATCGCAAGTCGGATATGGCCATCATGATCCGCAAGGCGCTGGGCGACTGAGCCGGAAGTCCCGCCGCCTCTCCCCACAAGCGGGAGAAAGCGCGGGCGGCGATCAGGAGGCGCGCTGCGCAGTCAGCACGATCCGGATCAGATCGGCGGCATTGCGCGCGCCGAGCTTCTTCATGATGTTGGCGCGGTGATCCTCGATGGTGCGGGGACTGATACCAAGCTGACGTCCGGCTTCCTTGTTCGACGCGCCGGAGGTGAACTGCTCCAGCACCTCGCGTTCGCGCCGGGTCAACGGTTCGCGGCCGGGGAAATGCAGCGACGCGACGTTCGACGCAGAGTGATCCGCTCGCCGGCGCGCATAGGCGCCGATCGCCTCGTCCAGCCGGGCAACGATTTCCGAACCCCGGAACGGCTTTTCAATGAAGTCCAGCGCGCCGTTCTTGATAGCCGAGACCGCCATCGCGATGTCGCCCTGGCCCGAGATCATGAAGATCGGCGCCGGATATTCCTCGCCGTGAAGTTCTTTCAGAACATCGAGGCCCGACTTGCCGGGGATGTGAACGTCGAGCAGGATGCAGGCCGGAGTGCGGCTTCGCACAACCGCGAGCAATGCGGCGCCGTCCGCGAAACAGATCACCTTGTAACCCCCCGCCGACAAAACCACGGAAAGGGTTTCACGTACCGCCGGATCATCGTCGACGACGAAAATCTCGCCACGGGAGACTGGCTTCTCGGTCACGTACCATTGTCCATAGCCATCGAGAAATGACGCATACGCAACAGCAACAAGACTTGCGCCCGATACAGGTTCGAACCGACCCGTATTTGTACGGGACCCCGACTTAACGCACAAGTAGCACTGTGACTCCGTAAAGAGACGAGCAAGGAGAGCGCTTATGCGAAACAGGCCAGCCGGCGGAACTCCGGCCCAAGCCGACGGCCGAACCGACAGCGACCACGCCATCATATCCGACCTTGAGGCCCTGATCGAGCAGGTCCAGGCCAGCATGCGGTTGATCGAGCGGGCCATCGCCAGAGGAGCATCCCCCAATGATCAGGAAATCGCCGCCAACCTGATCGTGCTGGATGACGTCACGCCGCGCTACGTCAAGGCGAAGGCGGCCTTGAGCGCCTGCCGTGCGAGCCTCGGCGCGGCAGTTCATTTCCTCAGCGATGCCAGATCATCGAACGAAACCGACGGCCGATGATCACGAGCCGGTCCGTTCGTCCAGTCGCGCCAGCGCGCGCGGAATAGCGGCGCCTGCCGCCCGCTGGCGCCCCTCGATACCGCGCATAACGGCGAAGCCGGTGAGAGAAATACGCATATTTGTCATTCTGGCTTGCCAGCCATGCGTGTCCGGCGCATCCTCCACGTCGAATACCGTGCATAGGCGTTGGCGGTACCAGAGACCGGTCGTACTCCCCTTGAGGGTGGAGGCTCCTTTGGATTCAGCTCCTCGTTCGCCCAACCGATTTTTGTCGGCGCTTGCCGCGGACGATTTCGAATTGATCCGCCGGCATCTGCGAACCGTCGATCTGCTCCCGGAGGCCGTGCTGGCCGAGGTTAGCGAGCCGCTCAAACGTGCCTACCTGCCGCACCGGGGTGTGATATCCCTGATCGTGAGGCTTGCAAAAGGCGAGCACGTTCAAGTCGCGATGATCGGCCGCGACAGCGTGTTCGGCTCTTTCGCCGCGCTTGGCGATGCGACCGCTCTGAACACCGCGGTGGTGCTGATCCCCGGCATTGCCTCGATACTCGAGGTCGATCGTCTTCGCGCCGCGGCCGATCAGAGCGCCACGCTTCGAGACGCGCTGGTTCGGCATGGGCTGGCGATCTACGCGCAGATCCAGCAGACCGCCGGATGCAACGCCTCGCACACGGTGGAATCCCGGTTGGCGCGATGCCTGCTGCATGCTCACGATTTGTGCGACGGCGGCAAGCTTGTTTTGACCCAGGAAGCGATGGCGCAGATGATCGGCGCGCGCCGCAACAGCGTCTCGCTGGTGGCCTCGACGCTGCAGCAGGCCAATTTCATCCATTACAGCCGGGGACGCATCGAGATCATCAACCTCGACGGTCTCAGCAGGACCTCGTGCGAGTGCTACGCTTCGGTCAAGACACAGTGCGACAGGTTGCTGCGGCAGCGCTGCCAGTCGTGAACGTGTCGGCGCCTCGCCGAACCGCGTGCCCGGCGCCTTCCGAAGTCTGCTCTCGACGCCATGGACGCGGCCTATTCGTCCGCGGTGGCGCAGCAACTAAGGCCCGCGCGGCGGGCCTGCACGGCCGTACTTCTACGGGTTCGTATCTTCATATACGACTAACAATAAGCCGCGATACTGGGGGCGACCAATGGAGCGCCTCATGTTCACCTTCGAAACGGCCGATCAGAAAGAAGTCCGGCGTTTTCGCATCGCCCAGTTCAACGGCAGGACCGCAACGATCAGGTCGGGCGGATTCTCGGTGACGGCTCACGTCCGCTCGGTGCTGGAAAACAAGTCAAGCAATCCGCAACGCTGGACCATCACGATCGTCCCCTGCCCGCCGAAGAAGAAGCCGGTGATGCTGCGGCCCGCGCCCCGCGTCCGGGCCTTCGCCGAAGATTTTCTTTGAAAAAGCGCCGCTGCCTGGCGGCGCCGGCGCCAAATAGCAATCAGCCCCTCTTACGTTTTTCTCACGCCCTCAACTGTCATCACCCGCGAACGCGAACGCGGGTGATCCAGTAAAACGCCGGAGCCGGCGCGCGATCCGAGAAGCCGCAGCGTATTGGATACTCCGCTTGCGCGGAGCATGGTGGCATTTGTTTGGCGTCTGTTCTCGACGACCTGCTGCAGATAGACCCGGCTTCCCCCGGCCCGCGAAAGCGGGTGGCTGGGCTGCCTGATCCTGCGCATGTACAGCAACAACGCCGTCAAGGGGCCATCGAGCTGGCGGGCTTTCTCGGCCCCGGCTTCATCCATGGCGTGGGCCGGTCCTCCTTGAGGGTTAATTTTTTACTCAGTGGGACTACGAAGGTTTTCGAAATTGCCGCGAGGCAAGAACGTTGCGGCATGTTCGAATCGCCGAAATATCGGCATATTTCGCGGCGAAATTCGCGATTCACGGAGTCAAAATCCGTAGATAATACAACTGCGTACGCCCCCTACCGTGCGGGTCAGTAGTTCCGCGGCAGTCGCGTTTACTTCTAAATTTACGGCAACATGCTCTTATTGGATCAATAATTCCGCTTGCGACGATGACCTGCAACAGACGGATCGTTCGTCGAACCCTGAGCCAATGAGGAAACCTGCGTGCCATGATGGAGGTCGATCGGATTGGCGACTATCTGCGGCGCTTGACGCCACTGGCGCGCAACAATCTCCTGACCGAGCTTGAGCGGCTGGAGGTCTGCGGCACGGAGATTCCGGGCGCCGCGGCGATCCTGGAGCGATTGCGCGCGGAATTCCGCAAGGACGGGTCCACCCAGCACCGCGTCAACAATCCGTCGCGATACTTCTTTGCGCCGCTGGAGCCGCTGCTGATCGACGGCGCCCCCGAGCACGACAATTCCGGCCGGCTCTCGCGCGGTTCGCTGGCGCCGATCTGGGAGTGGATCAGCCGCGATCTCCTCCCGACGATGGCGCGCGACTTTATCAAGGCGATCAGCGAATTGATCGCCGCCGACAATCAGCGCGAGGCGCGCCAGGTTGCCGCCACGTTCCAGACCAAGGTCGCCAAATATCTCGAGAGCACGCTCGGCTCGGCGGACGGCGTCACCCAGACCCGCACCAAGCTTGCGACCTATACCGCCTCGCGCGCGGCTTATGCCGACCTGACCAAGATGCAATGCGTGCTGCGCGGGCGCGATGCGCTGGCGGAGTTCAACGCGGCGCTGCCGGACAAGATCGCCAAATTCGACGACGCGCGGGTCGCCAAGATCACCGCGCTACTCGACGGGCTCGCGAAGAAGAATGCCGACGTGATTCCGTTTGCGATCGCGCTGGTGGCGAAGCTGCTCAAGACGCCGTGGCAACTGATCCGCCTCGCCACCAAGGCCGCTGCCAGCAAGGACGCCGCCGACGTCGCGGCGACCCCTTATGCGATCGCGGTCTCGATGGTGCTGGATCGGCTCGAAGACAAGCAGCTGGCGTTGCGCGTTGCGCTCAAGAACAATCGCGTCGTCGTCGCCAGGGAGATCCTGGCCGAAGTTTACGACACCGAATACGCGTTGCAGGTGCGCATCGACGGGCTCGAGCAATCCGACTGGGGAGCGAAGGCTGGTCCGCCTGATGAATGCGATTGCGGTTCTGGTGGAGGCCGAGGTGGCCCGGTTTCCGCAAAATGTCGGCCATGTCCTGGGGTCGCGCAGCCTGCGTAGCCACCAATCACTGACCGGACGCCTGACCTATCTGGCCTACAAGGGACGCGACGTCGTGACCGACGGGGCGGCCCATCTCAAGAAGCTGATCGGCCAGCCCTAGAGTCCGTTCGCTCCCGACCCGGCGCTGGTCGAGCCGTCTGCAATACGCATCACAGCTGGATCACTTCATCCCGCTCTGTCTTTTTGTTTGAGCATGATCTCTTCGGAAAACCGGTGTCCGCTTTTCCGGATCATGTCTACGATTTACCGGCGCGCCGCAGGTTCAGAAACTTTTCCAGGAAGCGTCCGGAGATGACGAACCTGAGCCACCAATAAGCCATCCGTCGCGTCGACATGATATCGTCCTTGAGGCCGGAGTGATCCGGCATCCATAGCGCCGAACCCGCGGGGAGGATGTGACGTGCTTCACATTGGCGCCGTTTCCTGCGGCGCAATCGCGGCCGGTATCGCAAACCATGACGGGGCACAGCAGGCGACTGGCACGGTGCGGAGAATTGCCGTCCACGAAAAAGCCCGCCGATCTGACCGGCGGGCTTTGACGTCATGTCGCTGCAAGCGCTATCGATCAGAAATCCCGGTACATCCGCGGCAATCTCCGATCGATCGGCGTTACATGGCGCGAAGATTTTCCGCGCTGGTCTTGCCGCGCTGGCTATCGAGTTTCGATTCGAACGAAAGCTTCTGGCCTTCATTGAGCGACCCCATGCCGGCGCGCTCGACCGCGCTGATGTGCACGAACACGTCGTTGCCGCCGTCGTCCGGCTGAATGAAGCCGAAGCCCTTTGTCGCGTTGAACCACTTTACTGTTCCGGTTGTCATTTAACTTCTCCAAGATGCGCAAAATGCGCGATACGCCCGCACGACCTTCGCGCGAGCTTGAATCCAATTTCAGCGATGTCTTGGGGAGTAGAGCCGGTTCGGCGCGATCAACAAGCAAATCGATTAGCTCGAATCGAGCGCCCTTTACGCCATTGCGCCGGAGATAGCAAGCGAAACCGGGCCACATGACGAAATGCTCATAATCGAGAACGCCGCACATCAACCCAGCCGGCTGATCTGTTCCTCGGTCACCACGCGCTCGACATTCTCGGTATGGCTCTTGATGCGGTAGCGCGGGCGCCCGTCCGCCTCGATCGGCAGGCAGCTGACAATGGTATAGATGCTGCGCTCTTTGACGACGACGCGACCCTGGGGTCCCTGCACCTGGTGAAGGACGGCGTCGTTGATCGCGAAATTGTGGGCCATCGCTGCTCTTTCCGTTGCAGACGGGCTTTTAGGCGCAACCGCCGGACAAGGCAACATCGACGTGGTCAGCGTCGGATCAGCCGCCAATTTGATCCACGTCAAGGCGCGGTTCCGATCCGCGCCTGCACTCTGCCGTACAACACCAAAGCAGGGGACGATGCAGGATGGCGCCGGCGGCGAATTCATTTCAGGTCGAGCATCTTCCGGTCATCGACTACGACGCGCATCCCGCCTACGGCCGCGCGATGCCCCCGCCCGATCTCGGCACCCGCCTCAAGGCGATGCGCTATTTCGCCTACGGCCTGTTCCTGATCTGCGCGCGCGGGATCGCCGACCTCGAGCACCTGCCTCGGCCGACGGATCGAACCCACAAATGGCGGTGGATCGCGCGTCATTTGCCAATGTATTTGCGACTCATCGTCTCGCAGCGGCTGTGCCGCGCCGCCCCCTGTCAGCCGCAGACCGCGGAAGGCAAGCAGGTTCTCGACGCCCTGCAGGGCGACGGCATCGCCGGCTTCAGGCTGGGTGCGGACCGGTTAGCCGAGATCCGGAACCTGGTCGCGCCTCACTTCAAGACGCTGGAGGCGAGGCTGGCGCAAAAACCTCCCGAAGCGCGCAAGTTCGACGAGACGCGGCTGTTGCTCGCGCCCGAGAGCCACCCGGAACTTTACGCGTGGTTCAACCGTTTCGCCGCGGAGATCGGCGTCGTCGAGGCGGCGAGCGCCTATCTGAAGAGGCCCGTGGCGATCGCCGCCGTGGTTCCGCAGATCAACGACTCCTCCGACAATTTCTGGGCCGACCATTTCAAGGACGTCGGCGTCGCGGACTCGCCTTGCGACTATTGCCACATCGACGCGACCTATAATCTCCTGAAGTTCATCGTCTATGTGAGCGAGGTCGGGCCGGACAACGGGCCGTTTGCCTATGTCCGCGGCAGCCATCGGGCATCGCGCGGGTTCTGGGATGGGTTGATCCGGCGGGCCAACGATTATGCCGGACTTTCCTGGACGAAGCCGCAATTCCGCAAACTGTTTTATGCGCTTCCGCATTTCCTGCAGCGCAAGGCCGCCTTCGGCGCCGATCTGCCGGCCGAGGACGACTACACGCAGCTCATTTTGCAAAACGAGTGGCAGGTCACGAGCCGAGAGGGAGACGCCGTGCTGTTCGATCCCTTCGGCATCCATCGCGGCGGCATGGTGCGCGAGGGCCGGCGCCTTGTCGTCACCATGAACCTCGCCGAAGCGCCGCGCTGACGGGAACTGCGAAGCCGCATCCGCCGTTGGCGCGATGGCGCAAGGTTTGCTAGGACTCCGCCTCATCACCGGCCGCGCCCGGCGCCTCACCCCGCCGCGCCGCGTAGCGCCGTCGACGACGAGGATGTCGGATGCAGCCGGCGCTGACCGTCAACCAGCTGCGCAGCGCGTTCGCGGGCCCGTTCGAGTTGCGCCTCGCAACGGGCAGCTGCGCCGCGATCACCGGCCCATCGGGATCGGGCAAGAGCCTGTTTCTCCGCATGATCGCCGACCTCGACCCCAATGAGGGCAAGGTCTGGCTGAACGAGCACGAGCGCGCCTCGATGCCGGCGCCGGATTGGCGCAAGCACGTCACCTATGTTTCCGCCGAATCCGGCTGGTGGGCCGACCATGTGATCGACCATTTCCCATTGCAGGCGAGAGGCGAGCTTGCGGTACTGGCCGCCCGGCTCGGCCTTCGCGCCGATCGCCTCGACGCGCCGGTGGCGCAACTCTCCACCGGCGAGAAGCAGCGGCTATCGGTGATCCGCGCCCTGCTGCCGAACCCGCCGGTGCTGCTGCTGGACGAGCCGACCGGCCCGCTCGACGAGGTGTCGGTGACGCAAGTCGAGGCCCTGCTGCGGGAGAAAATGGCCGGCGGCACGTCGATCGTGATGGTCACGCACGATCCCACCCAGGCGGCGCGGCTGGGGGCGAGGCACTATCGGATGATGGCGGGACGCATGACCGCGGCGAACATGGAGGCGCCATGACCCCGATCCTGTTGACCCCCGTCGACATCGCGACCGCGGCCTCCCTGGTCGTCCTCGATGCGGTGCTGTCGATCCTGCTGAAACTCCGCCTGCACCGGCAACTCGCCATCGCCGCGGCGCGAATGGTCGTGCAGCTCGTCGCCATCGGCTATGTGCTGCGGTTCATCTTTGGCCTGGATAATCCGGCCGCGACGCTGATGCTGGTGCTGGTCATGGTGCTGGTCGCCGCGCGCGAGGTCGCGGCACGGCCGGAGCGCCGCTTCAGGGGAGGTTCGAATTTCCTCATCGGCGCGGTCAGCGTCGGTTTTGCGACCTTCGTCACCGCGATCCTGGCGCTGACGACCGCGATCCGCCCGCAGCCCTGGTTCGATCCGCATTATGCGATTCCGCTCGCGGGCATCATTCTCGGCAATGTGCTGAATTCCGCGAGCCTCTCGCTCGACAGCCTTTTGTCCTCGGTGCGGCGCGAACGGCCGGCGATCGAGGCGCGGCTTTCGCTCGGCACGAGCTATCGCGAGGCGATCGCGCCGCAGGTGCGCGAGGCCATTCGCCGTGGCCTGTTGCCCATCATCAACCAGATGTCGGCGGCTGGTGTCGTGACGCTGCCCGGCATCATGACCGGACAGATTCTGGCGGGCCTCGATCCGCTCGAGGCGGTGAAATACCAGGTCCTGCTGATGTTCCTGTTGTCCGGCGGCAGCGGATTGTCGGCGCTGGCCGTGTCCTATCTGGCTGCATGGCGCCTGACCGACGAGCGGCAGCGGCTGCGGCTGGATCGGCTGGAGTAGCGGGCCAGTTCCGCGATCGAAATTCTCGAGCGAAAACGATCGCGTTGTTTCCGTCGGCTGCGCACAGGCAATTCTGGCGGGCCACGACAGACGATAATGAGCACTAAGTCTACGCTATAGCCCTATGACGGGTGGTACTATGGGAGCGTAATCGCCAACCCCAATTGAACGGCGACTCCGTGCAGCCGCTTGTCGTTCGTCCAGAGTTCTGTTCCCGCAGTCAGCTGCGCTGCGGCGAGCAGGTGGGCATCGACATAACCGATGCCGCGCCCGAACAATGCGTGGCGGTCGATGAAGCGCAAGACTTCGACGTCGGTGGCGACGCTCGCGTGGGGTAGGTTCGACAAGGCACTCAGCACGATCTCGCGTTGACGCAGATTGCCCAGGGCGAGTTCCCCGATGACAAAGGGATGCGCCAAAACCATTCCGGCATCAAGCAGGCTGCTGAGCGCCTTGTCGCCAGCGCGCAGATGGTCGACCCAGACGGAGGTGTCGACCAGGATCACCCCGAGATCGACCGTCGCCGCGGCGGCGCCTTCAGACCAGGCTCGCTCCCGCCCAAACGCGCCAACCGCCGCGCGCTTTCGCGCTCGATGAGGGCTTTGAGCGCTTCACGGACTAGACTGGATTTCTCCTTCAGGCCGGTGAAAGCTTGGGCCTTGGCCACGAGTTCATCATCGAGTGCAATGGTCGTGCGCATTCTCAAATCTCCATGCGGGCACAGCATTATCATCATTTGATGCCGATTTCAATGCTTAGATCTGAAAGTACCACCGGACGCCCCAAGAGTGGCGCGGATATCTGCGCATGCCCTGGAGTAGATTTGGCGGGCCACGAACGACGATGATGAGCAATATTGCTTCACCATAGCGCTATCTTGACGTGGGCGGCGCTTACAATGCCGTTCGATTGTCATTCGGGTCGAGGGTCGAGCGCGCTGTTGCAACGGGGCGCACGACGGTTCGGCAGTCACAGACCGATGCATCGGCATGCGGAGGAATCGCATGCGCACTGACGTGTGATGCACGTTTTCGCAGGAGGGAGGTTCTCGCCTCCGTGCTGGACCGTCGCCAGGAGCGCACCGAGCGGCGGCGTGAGCATATCACCGAATTGAACAAGCGCGCCGCGGAAGCTGACCTTCGCCTCAAGCGCCTGTATGACGCCATCGAGACCGGTGTCGCCGATCTCGGTGACCCCGGCCTGAAAGAGCGTATCGTCGGGCTGAAGGCGATCCGCGATCAGGCCCAGGCTGTCACCCATGTCTTAGGTACGCTCTGTTACCTATGTCTCCGGGCCGGACAGTTCTGGGCTGGCGGAGAGGGAGGGATTCGAACCCCCGATAGGCTTGCACCTATGCCGCATTTCGAGTGCGGTGCATTCAACCACTCTGCCACCTCTCCAGGCGCCAAGAATACAGGCCGATTCAGCCCGGTGGTCGGGCCGTGTTCTAGGCGAGGATGGCGGGGCAGACAAGGCGCGAGGGACGGAAATTCCCCCGCCTTCGCTGCCGCTTCGGCGCAGCGTGCCTGCGCAAGGTGCGGATAAGGGGTGGGACCGCCAGACGCGATAAGAACCGGCGGTCCCGTGTCGCGTCATTGAAATCGTGACCGGGAAGTGCGGCTTCGCCGATCACCTGAGCGACGGTTCGACCGTAGCGATCGTCTGGAAAGCGGCAACGCAATCCCGATTTTAACCTAAGCGGTCAAGGTTACCCGCTCCGTATTAGTCCTTGCCCTTCTTCTCTTTCTTCTCGTCCTTGTCCTTCTTCCGGTTGGTGAAGCGCGCATTGCCGAGCCCGGTGCCGATGGTCAGCACGCCCCAGCGCTCGACGTCCTGCATGAACGGCACTTCGGCGAGCCCCTGCGCCACCCCGTCATTGTGCATCAGCACCGCGGTGTCGTGATCGCCGATCACGGGGATCGCCTCGACCAGGCTCGCGGGCAGGTTGAACTTGCTGCTCTCCCAGTTGCCCGGCAGGTTCTGCGCGCCCTTGGCGATGGAACCGTCCTCGTTGATCACCCCGGGACAGGCGATGCCGATGAACGGCGCGAGCTTCAGATCTTCGGCCTCGGTGGCCGAGATCAGCTCTCTCAGCATTTTCACCAGCCGCTTCACCGCGCCTTCCCGCGTCGGCTCGTCATCGGCGTGGCGCCAAAGTTCCGATTTCCACACCTCGGCCTTCGACAGGTCGGAGGCCTTCTTCCAGCGCGTCTCGACCACGCCGCAGCGGATATTGGTGCCGCCGATATCGACCGCGAGAATGGAGTCATGGGCCTCGAAGATCCACGACGGCGCCAGATGCAGCGTGCCGATCAGGCCGGCGTCGTCGGGGTGATAGCGGATCGGCACCAGATCGACCTCGAAACCGTCGTTCTTGAGAATGATATCGGTGCGCGCGATCGCGAGCTCGCCGACCCGGCTCTCGCGAAAGCCACCGCCGACCACGATGCGTTCGGTATCGGCCCAGGCTTTTGTCCTGAGAAAGCGCTCCGTCACATAAGCGAGTTCGCCGGCGAACTCCTCGATCGCGCCATGCACCAGGGCTGCCGCATGGATGTCGTCGCCGACCAGCGCCTCCTGGAGCGCGGTCTTGCTGATGGCTTCCGCGGCCTTGCTGCCGAGCGGATCCTCGCCGTTCTTCTTCAGCGGCTTGCGCAAGCTGTCCAGAATCTTGCGGAACGCGCCCTTGCTGGCTCGGTCGCCGAGAAAACCATCTTCGTCCTTCAACTCGATATTGAAGCTGTCCACGTCCACCGACGGCAGACGGGTGGCGCCATGCCGGCCGATGCCGGTTGTCGTGATTACGTCTTCGGCCATGTTGCCCTTGCCCGGTGGGGAAATTCGGGAAGACAACGGCCAGGGAACCCGTTGGTTTCAGGGGCGAGTAGCGAAGGACGAATAGCGAGTAGCAGGAAAGGCTTTTTCCTGCTCGCTATTCGCTACTCCCCATTCGCGCTTTTCGGCCCAAATCCCTCGAATTTGGCGGCTTTTCAGACCCGTTTCCCTTGACTTGAGCCGCTTGGCGGCTATAAGTCCCGCCACCCGGCGCGGGATTTTCTCGCGCCGCTTGTTTTTGCGTGAGTTCGAGGGACCCGTTCCCGCGTCGCGCGAAAATTGAAATCCATAACGACTGTAGAAGAAGCCGGCCCGGGCCTGTCCCGAGGCCGGGATCGAACACGAAGGAATAAAACGATGTTCGCAGTCATCAAAACCGGCGGCCGGCAGTACCGCGTCGTTCCGGATGATGTGCTCGAGATAGGCAAGATCGCCGGCGACGTCGGGACGATCGTGCAGCTTGGCGAAGTGCTGCTGGTCGGCGGTGAAACGCCGGTGCTGGGCGCGCCAACGGTGGCCGGCGCCTCGGTTGCGGCCGAAGTGCTGCAGCACAAGCGCGGCCCGAAGGTGATCGCCTTCAAGAAGCGCCGCCGCAAGAATTCGCGCCGCAAGCGCGGCTATCGCGACGAGATCACGGTGCTTCGCATCACCGAGATCCTCACCGACAACGCCAAGCCTTCGATCGGCCCGCGGCCGAAGAGGGAAAAGGTCGCGCCGCAACCGGCTGCGGACGAGGACGAGGCGCCGAAGGCGGCGAAGAAAAAGGCGCCCGCTAAAAAGCCGGTCGCGAAGAAAGCTGCGGCAAAACCGCGCGCCAAGCCCGACGCCAGGAAGGCGCCCGCGAAGAAGGCCGCCGCCAAGGGCAAAAGTGATAAAAAGTGAAGCGCGAGACAAATTGTGAAATGATTCCGTCAAGGAATTGAACTAGAGATACGGTCAAGTTTGGAGATTGGGCCATGGCTCACAAAAAAGCAGGCGGTTCATCGCGAAACGGGCGCGATTCGGCGGGCAAGCGGCTCGGGATCAAGGCCTATGGCGGCGAGCACGTGATCGCCGGCAACATTATCGCGCGTCAGCGCGGCACGACCTGGCATCCCGGCCTTAATGTCGGCATGGGCACCGACCATACTCTGTTCGCCAAGGTCGAAGGCCGCGTCGAGTTCCGTGCGAAAGCCAATGGCCGCACTTTCGTGTCGGTGCTTCCCATGACCGAAGGTGCAGCCGAATAGACGGTGGACGACATGCGTCCGCCGGGTCCTGTTGAACCGGCGGAGCACAAGCGGGCTCCAAGGGGGAGGCGGGAAACCGGCCTCCCTTTTTGTATGTGCGTGTTGAAGTTGCATTTGAGTTTGCACTGAGGAGCCCGAAATGCTGCAGGATATCCCGACCCCGACATTGCGCGAGGCCAGTCCCGGCGTCCTCGAGACCGAACGGTTGATGCTGCGCAGGCCGACGCTCGCGGACGTAAAAGCGATCGCGCGTCTCGCCAATGACCGCCGCATCGCGGAAAATACCCGCCGCCTGCCGCATCCCTATTTGGAGGACCACGCGATCACGTTCGTGCGCGCGACCGCGAATGATTTGCGCGCGACCGTGTTCCTGATCGAAAACAATTTTGCGCCGATTGGCCTGGTCGGCGTCGACTGGCCCGAGGCGGACATCCCGGAACTCGGCTACTGGCTCGGCGTCGAACACTGGGGCCAGGGTTTCGCCACGGAAGCCGCGCGCGCGGTGATCGATTTCACCTTCGAGGAATTCAATGTCGAGCAGCTCGCATCCGGCGCACGCGTCACCAACCCGGCCTCGCGCAACATCCTGGAGAAATGCGGCTTCCAGTGGTGCGGCGTTGAGCTGCATCGCTTCGAGGCGCTGGGCTGCTCGACCCCGGTCGATCGCTTCCGGCTGACCCGCAGCGTCTGGTCGTCGCTGAAGAGCTGGGGCCATTCGACGCGGCGCGTGCGCTGAGTTTTTTCGTCATTGCGAGGAGCGAAGCGACCGAAGCAATCCAGCTTTTGCTCCGCTGCTATGGATTGCTTCGCTTCGCTCGCAATGACGGATTACCCTCCTACGCCGGCGGATCGACCACCGTCTCCTCGCGTCCCAGCTCCCGCTCGCGCAGGAAAATGAAGATTCCCGCGCCGATGATGATGGCTGCGCCGAGAATCGTCGCCGGCTGCGGCACGTCGGCGAATACGAGGTAGCCGAAGATCGCGGCCCAGACGATCATCGAATACTGATAGGGCACCACCACGCTCGCGGGCGCAAGCTTCAGCGAGCGGTTGACGCAGAGCGAGGCAAACACCGCGAGCCCCCCGCACAGCATGAAGAAGCTGAAGTCGCGCGGGGTCGGCGTCAGCCATCCGATCGGCGCCGCGACCATCCCGAACAGCAAGGTGCCGGAGAACTGGATTGACGCCAGCACGACGTCGGGCGTGCCACGCAGCAATCGCGTCACCACCATCAGGAACGCAAAAGCGACGCTGCCGCCGAGCGCGATCGCCGCCGGGAGGCCGAATACCCCGCTCGAGGGCCGCAACGCGATCAGGACGCCGCAGAAGCCGATGCCGACCGCGATCCAGCGCCTGAGATCGACGTGCTCGCCGAGCAGGATCGCCGACAGCGCGGTGACGAAGATCGGCGCCGCCAGGTAGAAGGTGATGATATCGGCGAGCGGCAGGTAGACCGCGGCCGCGAAGAACGCCGCGATCTCCGAGATCGAGAGCACGACCCGCAAGATCTGCAGAAGTGGCCGCCGCACCTTCGGAAAATCGCGACGGCTGCGCCAGATCAGTGGCGCCATCAGGATCAGGGAAGCCACTGCGCGCAGCAGCAAGAGCTCGCCCACGGAATAGGTCGAGACCAGGAATTTGCCGATCGCATCGCCGAGCGAGAAGAAGCCTACGCCCGCGAGCATCAGCACAATGCCGAAGAGCCGCGCGGAACGCGCGTCGGGAGCTGGAATATTGGCGAACATACTCATGGAGCTCGGCGACCAGCGATCATGCGATCGCATATCAGTTCGCGGAAATTTCCTCCAGCGCCATTCCGGAATGGTGCGAATGATGGGGGGTCATAAGCGCAATTGCGCATTGTGGAATATCGGATTAGCGCCTCGCACGCTCCGAGATGACTGGCTGATGAATTGATTGCCGCGACAACACCGCTGCGATACCGATTGTTCAGCCGATCCGTCGGTAGCCGTCCGTGAGACCCCAGCCATGACCGAGTTCGATCCCGCAAGCCACCGCATGGTGCCGCAACAACGCTGGTTCGAGGATTTCGTACTCGGCGAACGCTTCGTGATTCCGAGCCGCACCATGACCAGCGCCGTGTTCGCGGCGTTCCAGAGCGCGAGTGGCGATACCCACCCCGTGCATTACGACGTCGAATATTGCCGCGCCCGCGGCATGCCGAACCTGCTCGCGCACGGCTTCCAGACCCTGATCCACACCGCGCCCGGAGCCGGGCTGTTTCCCTATCTGGTGGAGGAATCGCTGGTCGGTTTTCTGGAACAGTCGAACCGGTTCCTCAAACCGGTGTACGCCGACGACACGATTTATCCCGCGCTCGAAGTCACGGAGCTTACACCGGGCCGCACCACCGGCGTGGTGACGCTGCGCTCCACGGTGTTTAACCAGCGCCGCGAGCTGGTGCTGGAAGGGATGCAGAAATTTCTGATCAGAAGGCGGCCGGGCAAGCTGTAGTCGGCGTGCGGCAATATTGTCGCTGGAGCTCCATTAGAGCCCTAAATTATTGAACTTTCGTGATATTTACCAAGTTCGGAGGTTGCCGCAACAGCGCCCCTGCCTTACCTATGGCCCATGAAATTCCTGGATGAAGCAAAAGTCTATATCCGCTCCGGCGACGGCGGTAACGGCTGCGTGGCGTTTCGCCGCGAGAAATATGTCGAGTTCGGCGGGCCCTCCGGCGGCAATGGCGGCCGCGGTGGCGACGTCGTCATCGAGGCGGTCGACGGATTGAACACGCTGATCGACTACCGCTATCAGCAGCACTTCAAGGCGCAAAAGGGCACCAACGGCATGGGCAAGGACCGCCATGGCGCCAACGGCAAGCCCGTCGTGCTCAAGGTGCCGGTGGGAACGCAGGTGTTCGACGAGGATCGCGAGACGCTGATCCACGACTTCACCACGCTCGGGGAAAAGTTCGTCCTCGCCGAAGGCGGCAATGGCGGCTTCGGCAACGCGCATTTCAAGACGTCCACCAACCGCGCGCCGCGCAACGCCAATCCGGGCGAAGTGGGCGAGGAGCGCTGGCTCTGGCTGCGGCTGAAGCTGATCGCGGATGCCGGCCTCGTCGGCCTGCCCAATGCCGGCAAGTCGACCTTGCTCGCCGCCGTCAGCGCGGCAAAGCCGAAGATCGCCGATTATCCCTTCACCACGCTGCACCCACAGCTCGGCGTCGTGAACGCCGACGGCCGCGAGTTCGTGCTGGCGGATATTCCGGGCCTGATCGAGGGCGCGCATGAGGGCGCGGGCCTCGGCGACCGCTTTCTCGGCCATGTCGAGCGCTGCCGCGTCTTGCTGCATCTGGTGGATGCGACCTGCGAGCATGCCGGCAAGGCCTACAAGACCGTGCGCAACGAGCTCGAGGCCTATGAGGGACATCTCGCCGAGAAGATCGAGATCGTCGCGCTGAACAAGATCGACGCGGTGACCCCGGACGAATTGAAGAAACAGAAGGACCGGCTCAAGCGCGCCGCGAAGAAGACGCCGTTATTGCTTTCCGCCGCGACCGGCGAGGGTGTGAAGGAAGCGTTGCGCGCACTCGTCGGCGTCATCGGCGAGGCCCCGGTGTCGGGCAAGGCCAGGGGCGCGGCGGAAGCCGAACCCTGGGCGCCCACGACGCCGCAGGGCTAATTGCAACGCCGGCTTGCATCGTCTCTTTCAGCCTGCAAAACTCTATCATCCCCGGAAACCGAAGGAGGAAGGTCATGATTGGTTATGTCACTGTCGGCACCAAGGATCTGAAAAAGGCCGGCGAGTTCTACGACAAGATCTGCGGCGAGCTGGGCATGGGCCGTTTTTTGGGCAACGACCGCATCATCGCCTGGGGCGGGCCCGGCGGCGGCGCGGGTTTTGGCGTGGCGCTGCCGTTTGACGGCAAGCCGATGACGGTCGGCAACGGCGTGATGGCGGCGTTTTCGGCCAAGGACAAGGCCCAGGTCGATCGCGTCCACCAGCTCGCGCTATCGCTCGGCGGCACTTGCGAAGGCCCTCCCGGCCAGCGCAATGAGCGGTTCTACGCCGCCTATTTCCGCGACCTCGACGGCAACAAGCTCAACGCTTTTGTCATGAGTTGATGTAAGGTCGCGCTCCTCCGCAGCACTCCGTCATTGCGAGGAGCGGAGCGACGAAGCAATCCACCTTTGTTGTTGCAAGCATGGATTGCTTCGCGGAGCCTGTCATCGGGTGGCGCGTCGCGCCGACCCGTTGGCTCGCAATGACGGCAAAGTTTGAACGTCCCATGGCCCGCCCTTCGCTGAAAAAATTCCGCCGCATCGTCGTCAAGGTCGGCTCGTCGCTGCTGATCGATTCCGATGCCGGCGAAGTGCGGGCGGCGTGGCTCGCGGCGCTGGCCGCCGACCTCGCCAGGCTGCATCGCGAGGGCCGCGAGCTTCTGATCGTATCGTCAGGTTCGATCGCGCTCGGCCGCAGCCGGCTGAAACTGCCGCGCGGCGCCCTGAAACTCGAGGAGAGCCAGGCCGCGGCCGCGGTCGGACAGATCGCGCTGGCGCGAACCTGGTCGGAGGTCTTGGGGCATCACGGCATCGGCGCCGGGCAGATTCTGGTGACCCTGCAGGACACCGAGGAACGGCGCCGTTATCTCAACGCGCGCTCCACGATCGCAAAACTGCTGGAATGGCGCGCCGTGCCCGTCATCAACGAGAACGACACGGTCGCCACCAGCGAAATCCGCTACGGCGACAATGACCGCCTCGCCGCCCGCGTCGCCACCATGGCCAGCGCGGACCTGCTGATCCTCTTGTCCGATATCGACGGCCTCTATGACGCGCCGCCGGCCGGCAACCCGAACGCCAAGCTGATTCCGATCGTCGAGACCGTCACTTCGGAGATCGAGGCGATGGCGGGAGCAGCCGAATCCGAACTGTCGCGCGGCGGCATGCGTACCAAGATCGAGGCGGCGAAGATCGCAACCACCGGCGGCACGCACATGGTCATCGCCTCCGGCAAGATCGATCATCCGCTGCGGGCGATATCGGACGGCGCACGCTGCACCTGGTTCCTGACGCCGGCCAATCCGGTGACGGCGCGGAAACGCTGGATCGCGGGATCGCTGGAGCCGAAGGGCACCTTGACCATCGACGCCGGCGCGGTGAACGCGCTGCGCGCGGGCAAGAGCCTGTTGCCGGCCGGCGTGATCCGGGTCGACGGCCAGTTCGCGCGCGGCGATGCGGTCGTGGTGCGCGGCCCCGACACCCATGAGATCGGTCGCGGCCTGGTCGCCTACGACGCCGAGGACGCCGAAAGGATCCGCGGCCTTTCCTCGCCGGACGTGATGGCGATCCTCGGCATCAGCGGGCGGGCGGAAATGATCCACCGCGATGATCTCGTGGTGGGGCCGAGTGGGGCGATTTCCCAGAACTAGGCCAATGGCCGACCCGGTTCCCCGGACCGCCCCCCAGCCATGCCCTGTCCGCCCTTCGCAAAACGGCGATTTCCGTGCTAGGACATCGCCTTAACGAGGCTGGAACCCGCCATGACCGCGCCGCTGAAAGCGATCGATGGAAGCGCCGACTTGCCGGTTTTGATGACCGAGCTTGCCGGACGCGCACGCGCCGCCGCGCGGGTGCTGTCTCTGGCTTCGCCCGAGCAGAAGAACAACGCGCTTGCCGCCATGGAGCGCGCCATCCGCAGCCATGCGCATGAAATCCTCGCGGCCAATGCCGAGGATGTGGCGGAGGCGCGCACGGGCGGCGCGAGTCCGGCCTTCATCGACCGGCTGACGCTGACGCAGGCGCGCATCGATGCGATGGCTGACGGCATCGCGACCGTGCGCGCGATTCCCGATCCGATAGGCATCGTCACCGAAAGCTGGCAGCGGCCGAACGGCATGGTCATCGAGCGCGTGCGCGTGCCGCTCGGCGTCGTCGCCGTGATCTTCGAAAGCCGCCCCAATGTCGCCGCTGACGCCGGCGTGCTGTGCCTTAAATCCGGCAACGCGGTGATCCTGCGCGGCGGCTCCGACAGTTTCCGCTCCTGCCGCGCGATCCACGATTGCCTGGCGCAGGGATTGCGCGAAGCAGGTCTGCCGGAAGCCACCATCACGCTGGTGCCGACCCGCGACCGCGCCGCCGTCGGCCTGATCCTGACCGGACTGAACGGCGGCATCGACGTGATCGTGCCGCGCGGCGGCAAGAGCCTGGTCGCCCGGGTCGAGGCGGAAGCGCGGGTGCCGGTGTTCGCGCATCTCGAAGGCGTCAACCACGTCTATGTCGACCACGCCGCCGATCTCGAAATGGCGAAGTCGATCGTGCTGAACGCCAAGATGCGCCGCCCCGGCGTGTGCGGCGCCGCCGAGACGCTGCTGGTCGACCGCAAGGGCGCCGCCACGGCGCTCAAGCCGCTGGTCACGATGCTGATCGACGCCGGCTGCGAGGTGCGCGGCGACGACGCCGTGCAACGCACCGACGCACGCGTGAAGC
Source organism: uncultured Alphaproteobacteria bacterium (assembly GCA_963721135.1). GTDB lineage: Bacteria > Pseudomonadota > Alphaproteobacteria > Rhizobiales > Xanthobacteraceae > Bradyrhizobium. Next base: position 150,850 of record CAVRIB010000014.1, on the reverse strand, counting down.
CTGCGACCGACGAAGACTGGGATACCGAATACGAGGACGCGATCATCGCTGCGCGAGTCGTCGATGGCATCGACGAGGCGATCGCGCATATTCAAAATCACGGTTCGCACCACACCGACGCGATCGTGACCGAGGACGAGGCGGCGGCGCGAAAATTCCTCAATCAGGTCGACTCCGCGATCGTGCTGCATAACGCCTCGACCCAGTTCGCCGATGGCGGCGAATTCGGCTTCGGCGCCGAGATCGGTATCGCCACCGGAAAATTCCACGCCCGCGGCCCGGTCGGCGCCGAGCAATTGACCAGCTTCAAATATCGCGTCCACGGCACCGGGCAGACGCGGCCGTGAACGCCCTTTGCCGCGGTGGCTGCGTTGAGTAGGGTTTTGATCGCGTCACGGTCCGTCACTCAAGCCATCCCGCTTCATAGCAACGGCATGCGCATCGGGCTGCTCGGCGGCTCCTTCAATCCGCCGCATCTTGCGCATCGCGCGATCAGCCTGTTCGCGATCAAGCGGCTGCAGCTCGACCGGGTGTGGTGGCTGGTGACCCCGGGCAATCCGCTCAAGGAAAACGGCGCCTTGCACGATCTCGACCAGCGTGCCGAGGCCGCGCGCGCAACCGCGCGCGACCCGCGCATCGACGTCAGCTGTCTCGAATCCGTCATCGGAACCCGATACACTGTCGACACCATTACTTATCTGCGCCGCCGCGTCGCCGGCCTGCGCCTGGTATGGATCATGGGCGCTGACAATCTCGCGCAATTTCACCGCTGGCAGAACTGGCAGCGCATTGCATCCGAGGTGCCGATCGCAGTGATCGACCGTCCGCCACAAAGCTTTCGCGCGCTCGCTGCACCCGCGGCGCAGGCGCTGGCGCGCTATCGGCTGCCTGAAAATGAGGCCGCTAGCCTCGCGGACCGGCACGCACCGGCCTGGGTTTTTCTCACCGGCTTGAAACTGAGCCTGTCGTCGACCGGCCTGCGGAACCCGGACGGCAGCTGGAGGATAAAGTGAGGCAAGCGCATCACTGGAATATTGAAACCGTTAACCCCACATGCGTAGTATAACCTGCGGGCGCAAGGATTCGGCGTCCGCGATACAGTGAAAGGAATGGTCCCTGGCCACATCTGTATTGTCCAAGTCTGTTTTACCCAAGGCTCCCAAGTCCACGCGTAAAACATCGACACGAGCGGCGGCCTTGAAGGCGCAACCTGACGCCGACAAGACGCTGAATATGATCCTCTCCCGCCTCGCCGATATGAAGGCGGAAGAAACGGTCACCATCGACCTTCGCGGCAAATCCGCATTTTCCGACTACATGATCGTCACCTCGGGCCGGGCCAACCGGCACGTCGGCGCGATCGCGGAAAACGTCGCGAAAGGCCTGAAGGAAACCGGCATCAAAAGCATCCACATCGAGGGCCTGCCCAATTGCGACTGGGTGCTGATCGATTCCGGCGACGTGATCGTGCACGTGTTCAGACCCGAGGTGCGCGAATTCTACAATCTCGAACGATTGTGGATGCAGGGCCCGACGGCGGCGAAGGCGATACCTGCGCCTTGAGCCGACGCGAATCGGCTGTCGCGCATGCTAGCGTGCGTTGATGCGCCTCATCGTGATTGCCATCGGCCGGCTGAAGCAGGGCCCGGAGCGGGAGCTCGCGGAGCGTTACCGCGAGCGATTCGACGACATCGGCCGCAAACTCGGCTTCCGCGGCCTCGAGATTCGCGAAATTCCCGAAAGCCGTGCCCGTGACGCCACCGGGCGGATCGCAGAGGAAGCCGCAGCGATTTCGGCCGCGATACCGGAGAAATCAGCGCTGGTGGCGCTGGACGAGCGCGGCGAAAACATCGACAGCACCGTATTCGCCCGGCATCTCCAGCGCTGTCGGGATGAGGCGGTCGCCAATACTATTTTCGCCATCGGCGGCGCGGACGGACTTTCGCCCGATTTATCGCGTAAGGCACGATTGAGGATGGCGTTCGGCTCCGCGACCTGGCCGCATCAAATGGTCCGCTTCATGCTTCTGGAACAGATCTATCGGGCCGCGACCATTTTGGCCGGTCATCCCTACCACCGCGCGTGAGCCGCGCCAGCGCAAAGCCTTTGACAAGGCAACCGAATCGGGTCGATGCAGCCAACGCGCAACATTCGTTCGTACCCTGACACCGCTAGCCGCGGCCGGCCGTCTTCCGTGAGCCTTCCGCTTTCAATCGCCTTGTTGTCTGCGGGCTTTGCCGGCATCGGAGCGCTGCCCGTCTCCGCCCAGCTCGCCGGTACCGCGCCGCAGCCGCAGGCGACCGCTGCTTCGCCCGACGCGATCAAGCAGCGCGAGCAGGAACTCGAAGCCACCCGCGCGCAGCAAAAGAGCGCCGCCGAAGCGCAAGCCAAATTGCAGGCCGAGATCGCCGCGATCGGTCAGGATCGCAGCAAGCTCAATCAGCAATTGATCGACATCGCAGGCCAGGTGCGTGGCGTCGAGAGCCGAATCGCCGATGCCGAAGCGCGGTTGCGCCCGCTCGATGCCCGCGAGCAGCAGATTCGCGCTTCCCTCGATTCGCGCCGCTCCGAGATCGTCGAGGTGCTGGCGGCCCTGCAGCGCGCGGGGCGGCGCACACCTCCAGCGCTCCTGGTGCGGCCCGAGGACGCGCTGCAATCGCTGCGCACCGCGATGCTGCTCGGCTCGGTGGTGCCCGAATTGCGCACGCGGGCGGAGAAATTGACCGGCGATCTCACCGAGCTCGTGACGCTGCGCAGGACCATCGGGACCGAGCACGACCAGCTCGCGGCGGATCGCGACAAGCTGAAGGAAGATCAAACCCGGCTTGCCGCGCTGGTCGACGAGCGGCAGCGGCAGCAGAGTGCGGTCGAGAAAGACATGGCAGCCGAGGGCGCGCGCGCCATCGCACTTTCGAGGCAGGTCGACAGCCTGCAGGGCCTGATCGCCAAGATGGAGCAGGATTTGAAGAGCGCCGCCAAGGCGGCCGCGACCGCAAGCCTGCAGGGGGCGCCCGCCACCATCGACGGCAAGCCCAATTTGGGGGCGCTGAGGGACCCGGCCCGGTTAAGTCCGGCCATTGCGTTTGCCTCCGCCAAGGGTTTATTCGCGTTGCCGGTAAATGGCGTCAAAATCCGTGATTTTGGCGGTTCCGACGGCGCCGGCGGCGTCGAAAAGGGCATTTCTTTGGCAACCCGGCCCGGCGCACAGGTCACAACACCGTGTGATGGCTGGGTTGTTTACGCTGGTCCGTTTCGCAGCTATGGACAACTCTTGATCCTCAATGCCGGTGGCGGGTATCATGTACTGATCGCCGGGATGGAGCGCATTTCGGTCAATATCGGGCAGTTTGTACTCACGGGAGAGCCGGTGGCGACGATGGGATCGACATCCCGGGTCGCATCGATTCTGGCGACCAATGCGAGCCAGCCCGTGCTCTATGTCGAGTTCCGTAAGGACGGCACTCCAATCGATCCAGGCCCATGGTGGGCCAAAAATGAAGGCGAAAAGGTTCGCGGATGATGCGCAAGACTTCTGTAGTTCTCCTGAGCGCCGTTGCGGGCGCGGCACTGACGCTGTTCGTGACCCAGCCACGCGCCGTGCTGATGGGATCGAGCGCGCGCGCCGCGACCTCGGATACCTATCGACAACTCAATCTGTTCGGCGATGTGTTCGAGCGGGTTCGCAGCGACTATGTCGAGAAGCCCGACGACAGCAAGCTGATCGAGTCCGCCATCTCCGGCATGCTGTCCGGCCTCGATCCGCATTCCAGCTACATGGATGCCAAGAGTTTTCGCGACATGCAGGTGCAGACCCGCGGTGAGTTCGGCGGGCTCGGCATCGAGGTCACGATGGAAGACGGCCTGATCAAGGTGGTCTCGCCGATCGACGATACGCCGGCATCGAAGGCCGGCATCCTCGCCAACGACATCATCACCAACCTCGACGACGAAGCGGTGCAGGGTCTCACCCTCAACCAGGCCGTCGAAAAAATGCGCGGCCCGGTCAACACCAAGATCAAGCTGAAGATCGTCCGCAAGGGCGTGGACAACCCGATCGACGTCACGCTCGTGCGCGACAACATCCGCGTCCGCTCGGTGCGCGCGCATGTCGAGGCCGACGACATCGGCTATATCCGCATCACTACCTTCAACGAGCAGACGACCGAGGGCCTGAAGAAGGAAATCGCCAACCTGCAGAGCCAGGTCGGCGACAAGCTGAAAGGCTTCATCCTCGACCTCAGAAACAATCCCGGCGGCCTTCTGGAAGAGGCGGTGACGGTTTCCGACGCCTTCCTCGAGCGCGGCGAGATCGTCTCGACCCGCGGCCGCAACGCCGAGGAAACCCAGCGCCGTACCGCGCATCCCGGCGATCTGACCCACGGCAAGCCGCTGATCGTCCTGATCAACGGCGGCTCGGCATCGGCCTCCGAAATCGTCGCCGGCGCGCTGCAGGATCACAAGCGGGCAACGCTGGTCGGCACCCGCTCGTTCGGCAAGGGCTCGGTGCAGACCATCATCCCGCTCGGGTCCGGCAACGGCGCGCTGCGCCTCACCACCGCGCGCTACTTCACGCCGTCGGGCAAGTCGATCCAGGCCAAGGGCATCGTTCCCGATATCGAGGTGCTGCAGGACGTGCCTGACGAGTTGAAGGCGCGGACCGACACCAAGGGCGAAGCCTCGCTGCGCGGTCATCTGAAGAACGACGGCGACGAGAAGACCGGTTCGCAGGCCTACGTGCCGCCGGATGCCAAGGACGACAAGGCCCTGAAGATGGCCGACGACCTGCTCCACGGCATCAAGGCGACCGCCACGGCAGCGCCAGCGCCTGCCACCGCCGACAAGACCGAGACCGACAAGCCCGCCAAGGCGGCGAACTGACCCGGTCCGACCGAAAGTTTCCCGGAAAGGGCGGCCCTCGGGCCGCCCTTTTTGCGTGACGGCCGGAACCGCCCGCCTCGACCCTCAAGGCTGCGCTGGATCTGCCGCGGCCTTGTCCCGCCGTGGTATCGTCGACCCGGTTGATTCGGGAAAGGGTCCATGGCGGAAATGGCCGACGATCTGAGCACGCCGCTCGGACAGGAGACGGTCGCGCGAGCCAAGCGCCGGTTCCGGCTGCCGTTTACCGGACCTCAGGCGTTTGCGCTGCTGCTCGGCCTGTTCCTGGTTACCTTCATCGGCTTTGCCATCTTCAACGACAATCCGCTGGGTGGTGAGCCGATCGCCCGCATCGCGATCCGTCAGCCGTCACCCGCGACGGAAAAATCAGCCATCGCGGCTTCGCCCACGACCGCGCCCGAGGCGAAAGCGGCGGCAAAGCAGCAACCCAGCGCCGGTGAGCAGAAGACCGTCACCATCATCGACGGATCGAGCGGCGCGCGCCACGACGTCGTGATCGCGGGCGAAGGCACGGACAAGGCCGCTCCCGACGCGGCGCCGGCCGTAATGGCGGGAATCGATCCGCGCCTGCTGGAAAAATCGCGCTATGGCATGATCCCGGTGGAGGCGGATGGCCTGAAGGCGTTCACCGTCTATGCCGCGGAGGCCGATCGCGTCAGGGCGGCCAAAATGCCGGTTGTCGCCATCGTGATCGGCGGCCTCGGCGTCGGCGCGGCCAAGACCATGGATGCCATCATGAAACTGCCGCCGGCGGTGACGCTGGCGTTCACACCCTACGGCTCCGATCCCACCAAGCTCGCCGAGCGGGCGCGCGCGCAGCGTCACGAGATCCTGCTGCAGGTGCCGATGGAGCCGTTCGACTACCCCGATAACGATCCGGGGCCGCAAACCCTGCTCACGACGCTATCGCCGGAGCAGAATCTCGACCGGCTGTACTGGCACCTGAGCCGGTTCCAGGGCTATGCCGGGATAGCCAACTTCATGGGCGGCCGCTTCGTCGTCGCTGACGCCGTGATGCAGCCGATCGTCCGCGAGGCGGCCAAGCGCGGGCTTGGCTATTTCGACGACGGCTCGGCGCCGCGCAGCGTTGCCGCGTCGATCGCGGCCAGCCAGGCGATGCCGTTTGCCAGGGCCGACGTCGCGATCGACGCCGTGCCGACGGCCATGGAAATCGACCGGGCGCTGGGAAAACTCGAGAATCTGGCGAAGGAACGCGGGACCGCGGTCGGTATGGCCTCGGCGCTGCCGATCTCGATCGAGCGGATCGGCACCTGGACCAAGTCGCTCGAAGGCCACGGCATCATGCTCGTGCCATTGACAACCGCGATGCTGAAATCAAAATCCAGCTGAAATCCACCGGCCGGCGCGGCGTCAGAACCGAACAGGCTCACGACATCAACGGTGCGACCGCAAGGGGCTTCGACGGAATGGCGCGCTATGAAGACCTGCCCTACCGAACCTGCGTTGGCGTGATGCTGATCAACGCGGCGGGGCTCGTCTTCATCGGGCGCCGCGCCGGCGGGATCGAGCACGTCGACGAATCCCACGTCTGGCAGATGCCGCAAGGCGGCGTCGATCCGGGCGAGGATACCTGGCAGGCCGCCAAGCGCGAACTCTACGAGGAAACCAGCGTCCGCTCGGTCGAGAAACTCGCCGAGGTCCCGGACTGGCTGATCTATGACATCCCCCGAACCGTGGCGGAGCGCGCCTGGAAGGGCCGCTATCGCGGCCAGCGGCAGAAATGGTTCGCGGTCCGCTTCACCGGCAAGGACGACGAGATCAACGTCGCAAGCCCCGGCGGCGGCCACAAGGCGGAGTTCGTCAGCTGGCGTTGGGAGCCGATGAAGAATCTCCCCGAACTGATCGTGCCTTTCAAGCGGCCGGTCTATGAGCGCGTGGTGCAGGAATTTTCCGGGCTCGCGGGCGGTTGATGTGATTGCGTCATTCCGGAGCGCGCCAGCGCGAACCCGGAATCTCGAGTTTCCCGGATGTGCAATTGCACATCTGAGGTTCATGCTTGGCATGCCCCGGAGTGACCGCTGTTTAGCTAGGCCCGCCGCAAAGTCCCGCACGATGCCTGATACAAAACCCTACCGCCCCAATGTGGGGATCGCCCTGTTCAACGCTTCCGGTCAGGTCCTGATCGGGCGGCGCTTCATGGACGACGGACCGGAGATCATCCTGCCGGGCCTCGAATGGCAGATGCCGCAGGGCGGCATCGATGCGCACGAAAATCCGCGCGAAGCGGTGATGCGCGAGCTCTGGGAGGAGACTAGCGTCACCAGCGCCGATTATCTCGGCGAAACCGACTGGCTCGCTTACGAATTTCCGCCGTTCCATGGACCATCGTCGCATCGGCTGGCGAAATTCCGCGGTCAGCGCCAAAAATGGTTCGCGCTGCGTTTCACAGGTCCGGTCGAGGAAATCGATCCGCTGACCCCACGTAACGGCCAGCCCGCGGAATTCGACGCGTGGCGCTGGGAGCGGCTCGATCGCCTCGCCGATCTCGTGGTGCCATTCCGCCGCGAGGTCTATCGAATCGTGGCGCGGCAATTCGCGAAATTCGCAGGCTGACACCATGGGACGCCGCGTTCGCTAGTTCGGTCCGACCGCAAACGGGCCGATCGCGATGACGTGGCAACCGCTGTCGTGCTTGACGCATTCGCCGAGCGCGCCGTTGACCGCGGCCTGCTCGCTGGCGGCCCTCGATGCAAGTCCCGGCCGTCCGGAGGTGCCGACCGCGACGGCGCTCCATCCGCCCGGCGCGTCCGCAAGCCTGCGCGCGACGTCGTCGCGGGCGTCTGCGGTGATCGAAGCGTTGCGGTCGGCGCGAAAGAAGCCGATGGGCTTCAACGTCGTCGGCACCGGCACGACAAAGACGTCATCGGCGGCCACGATCATGCAGGCGACGCCGATCACCGCCCCGCAGGTTTCGAGGACTCGCCGCGCGGATTCCTCGATGTTGTCGGCGCCGATGTTGAAGAAGAAGGCCCCGCCCGGGCCGATTGCGAGCGTCTTGCTTTTTCGGCCCGGCGGATAGACGGTTTCGATCCGCGCCTTCCCGGGATCGCGCACGATCGGCACTTCCTTGGCCGCGAACGCCCGCTCGGTCGACGGATCGCGCCTGACCCACGGCGTCGGCGGCACCGGCGGGCGGCCGTGGGAATAGACCACGGCGTTACCGACCGCATAGAGCTCGCATTTTCGCGGCGACTGAATGGCATCCGCCCGCTTCTGGCATTGCTCGAGCGCGGCGCTTTTGGCGGCCTCTTCGCTCGGCTGGCCGATGATGGAGCCGAAGGTCCCGTTGGCGTTGAGCGCCAAAGCCTTGAATTCGGCAGCCGGCGCATACTCGCTCGCCAGCGCGACCCGCACCCGATCGGTAACGAATGGCAGCGTTTCGGCCGCGAACCGCTCACCGGACGCCGGCGGCGAAGGCCGCGGCGGTGGTGGAGGCAAAGGCGAAGGCGTCGCGACATTGCCGGCCGCAGCCGACGTCTTGGGCTCTGCAGGCATCTCGAGCTTGGTGAAGTACAAAAACCCGGCGACGGCGATGGCCACGACGCTCACCACCGTCACCGCCAGCGGCCACATCCAGTTCGGCGTCGACGCAGCCTTGCCGGGCGCAGGCTTCTTCACCTGCGGCATCGCGACCGTTCCGTCCTCGCGCCGCATCGCCACCATGTAGGCGTGCACGGGGGTCGGGATGTTCTTCACTTCCTGCGCGCCGATATCGGCAAACTGCACCGACAGCTTGTTGGCGACCTGTTCGTGCACGGCGCGCGAGACGCAGATGCCGCCGACTTCGGCGAGGCCTTCCAGCCGCGCGGCGATGTTGACGCCGTCGCCCAGCAGGTCGCCGTCGCGCTCGACCACGTCACCGATGGTGATGCCGATACGGAAACTCATGTGGCGACTCGGCGGATACGCCATGTTCCGCGTGCGCAGGCTTTCCTGGATGTCGATGGCGCAGCGCACCGCTTCGACTGCGCTCGGAAATTCCGCCAGAACCGCGTCGCCCGCGGTGTTGAAAATGCGGCCGCCATACCTCGCAATGAAGTCGTCGGTGACCGACCGGTAGGAGGCGAGCCTGCGCAGCGTCTCCTCTTCGTCCTCGGCGACGAGCCTCGAATAGCCGGCAATATCGGCCGCAAAAATCGCCGCGATCTTGCGCTTCATGAAGCCCTGCCCGGGACAACGATCGGTAGGCCCAGAATGCCGCCGGACGCCTTCAGGCGCAACCGCGTTCGGCGTCGTACGGGTGGCGCCGTCTTGACGGATGAGGTCTCCGAAGTGGAAACGCCCTAGTGCAGCGCCGTCGCGCTGAGCTGGCTCTGGATGCTCTTGAAATGATCGAGCCGCTCGATCTCGCGATCGAGCTCGGAGCCTGCTTTCTCGCTGAGTTTGGCTTCCATCTCGGAGATCTTGTCGGCCAAACCGGCCCGATCCAAATCCGCCAGTTCGGTGGCGACATCGGCGAGCACCGTGAGGCCCTTTTCCGACATCTCGGCAAGCCCGCCGAGCACGATGATCTTCTGCTGCGTGCCACCGGCGAACACGGTGAGAATACCCGGCCGGATCGCGGCCACCACAGGCGCATGCCCCGCAAGCACGCCAAAGTCACCTTCGACGCCGGGAATGTCGACCTGATCGACTTCGCCGGCGAAGGCGAGTTTTTCCGGCGAAACGAGATCGAAGTGGAAGGTGGCCATGGAAAACCCTGCGAATAGTGAGTGGCGAATAGCGAGTAGCGAGCGAAGGGACTAGCGATTTCGCTACTCCCGATTCGCCAAGCGCCCCTTACGCTTCCGCCGCCAGTCTCTTACCCTTCTCGACCGCCTCTTCGATGGTGCCGACCATGTAGAAGGCCTGCTCCGGCAGATGATCGTACTTGCCCTCGCAGAGCCCGCGGAAACCCTTGATGGTGTCGGCGAGTTCGACGAATTTGCCTGGCGATCCGGTGAAGACTTCGGCGACGTGGAACGGTTGCGACAGGAAGCGCTCGATCTTGCGCGCGCGCGCCACGGTGATCTTGTCCTCTTCGTTCAACTCGTCCATGCCGAGGATCGCGATGATGTCCTGCAGTGACTTGTACTTCTGCAGGATCTGCTGGACCAGGCGCGCGGTCTGGTAGTGCTCCTCGCCGACGATCAGCGGCGACAGCATGCGCGACGTCGAATCCAGCGGATTGACCGCCGGGTAGATTCCCTTCTCCGAGATCGCGCGATCGAGGTTGGTGGTCGCATCGAGATGGGCAAACGTGGTCGCCGGCGCCGGATCGGTGTAGTCGTCGGCGGGGACGAAAATCGCCTGGATCGAGGTGATCGAGCCCTTGGTGGTGGTGGTGATGCGTTCCTGCAGCGCGCCCATGTCGGTGCCGAGCGTCGGCTGATAGCCCACCGCCGACGGAATGCGGCCGAGCAGCGCCGACACTTCCGAGCCGGCCTGCGTGAAGCGGAAGATGTTGTCGACGAAGAACAGCACGTCCTGGCCCTGATCGCGGAAGTGTTCCGCAACCGTGAGGCCGGTGAGGCCGACGCGGGCGCGGGCGCCCGGCGGCTCGTTCATCTGGCCGTACACCAGCGCGCATTTGGAGCCTTCGCCGCCGCCCTTCTTGTTGACGCCGGATTCGATGAACTCGTGATAGAGATCGTTGCCCTCGCGGGTCCGCTCACCGACGCCGGCGAACACCGAATAACCGCCATGCGCCTTGGCGACGTTGTTGATCAGTTCCTGAATCAGCACGGTCTTGCCGACGCCGGCGCCGCCGAACAGGCCGATCTTGCCGCCCTTGGCGTAGGGCGCCAGCAGGTCGACGACCTTGATGCCGGTGACGAGAATTTCCGCTTCGGTCGACTGGTCGATATAGGCCGGTGCCGGCTGATGGATGGCGCGGTTGCCTTCCGACTTGATCGGCCCGGCTTCATCGACCGGTTCGCCGATCACGTTCATGATGCGGCCGAGCGTGCCCGCGCCGACCGGCACCATGATCGGGCTGCCGGTGTCGCCGACTTCCTGGCCGCGGACCAGGCCTTCGGCCGTATCCATCGCGATCGTGCGCACCGTGGATTCCCCGAGATGCTGCGCCACCTCAAGCACGAGGCGGTTGCCGCCGTTCTTCGTCTCCAGCGCGTTGAGGATGGCCGGCAGGTGGCCTTCGAACTGTACGTCGACGACAGCGCCGATGACTTGGGTGATGCGTCCGGTCTGATTGGCGGGTGCAGCCATGAAATTCTCTCCTTCGAATTCTGTCTCAAACCACTGTTGCGACTGTCAGAGCGCCTCGGCGCCGGAGATGATCTCGATCAGCTCCTTGGTGATCATCGCCTGGCGGGTGCGGTTGTAGATCAGGGTCTGTTTGCGGATCATGTCGCCGGCGTTGCGGGTCGCGTTGTCCATCGCGCTCATCTGCGCGCCGTAGAACGAGGCATTGTTTTCCAACAACGCGCGGAAGATCTGCACCGCGAGATTGCGCGGCAACAAACTACCGAGGATCTCGTCCTCCTCCGGCTCGTATTCGTAAGACGTCGCAGGTCCGGCGTTGGCGGGTTTCTCTTCCACGACCAGCGGAATGATCTGCTGCGCGGTCGGGACCTGGGAGATCACCGACCTGAAGCGCGAATAGAACAGCGTGCAGACGTCGAACTCGCCCGCCTCGAAGCGAGCGATGACCATCCTGGCGATGCCTTCGGCGTTGACGAAACCGAGCTGGCGAACCGCGCGCAGATCGACATGTTCGACGATCTGCCTCTCGAAGTTGCGGCGCAGCTGCTCAAACCCCTTGCGGCCGACGCAGAAGAACTTGACCTGTTTGCCCTGGTTCATCAGCGCCAGCGCGCGTTCGCGGGCGAGCCGCACGATCGCCGAGTTGAACGCGCCGCACAGGCCGCGTTCGCCGGTGCAGACCAGGAGCAGATGCACCTGGTCCCTGCCGGTGCCGGCCAGCAGCACGGGAGCGCCCGGCGAAGCCGCGGCCGCGGTTGCGATGTTTGAAATCACCGCGTCCATCTTCTCCGCATACGGCCGCGCCGCTACGGCGGCGTTCTGCGCGCGGCGCAGCTTCGAGGCCGCGACCATCTGCATCGCCTTGGTGATCTTCTGCGTCGCCTTGGTGGAGGCGATGCGGACCCGCATGTCTTTAAGTGACGCCATTCTCTAGTTCACCCTGGCGACGTGCCCTTCGACCCGGTCGCGAACCTCTGGTTTCGTCATCCCGGCCTTGTGCCGGCATCCACGTCTTGATTTCATCCACGTCCTGGAAGCGCGGATTCCACGACCGCGCTAAGCAAGCGTTCTGGTGAATTCCTCGACTACCGCCTTCAGCTTGGCGGCGGTCTCGTCGGCGAGTTCGCGGCTATCGCGAATGGTATTGAGGATATCGGCATGTTTGGTGCGCAGCACCGACAACAGGCCGTCCTCGAAGGCGCGCACCTTGTTGAGCGGAAGCGGATCGAGATAGCCGTTGGTGCCGCCCCAGATAACGCAAACCTGCTCTTCCATCTTCAGGGGCGAGAACTGCGGTTGCTTCAGCAATTCGGTCAGGCGCGAGCCGCGGTTGAGCATGCGCTGGGTCGAGGCGTCGAGGTCGCTTCCGAATTGCGCGAACGCCGCCATTTCGCGGTACTGCGCGAGTTCGCCCTTGATCCTGCCGGCGACCTTCTTCATCGCCTTGGTCTGCGCCGAGGAGCCGACGCGCGACACCGACAGGCCGACATTCAGCGCCGGACGAATGCCCTGGAAGAACAGATCGCTCTCGAGGTAGATCTGGCCGTCGGTAATCGAGATCACGTTGGTCGGGATGTAGGCCGCCACGTCGTTGGCCTGGGTTTCGATTATCGGCAGCGCGGTCAGCGAGCCCGAACCGTGCTCGTCGTTCAGCTTGGCGGCGCGCTCGAGCAAGCGCGAATGCAGGTAGAACACGTCGCCGGGATAGGCTTCGCGGCCCGGCGGACGGCGCAGCAGCAGCGACATCTGGCGATAGGCGACGGCCTGCTTCGAAAGATCGTCATAGATGATCACGGCGTGCATGCCGTTGTCGCGGAAATATTCGCCCATGGTGCAGCCGGTAAACGGCGCGATGTACTGCATCGGCGCCGGATCGGAGGCGGTGGCCGCGACGATGATCGAATATTCCAGCGCGCCCTGCTCTTCCAGCACCTTGACGAATTGCGCCACGGTCGAGCGCTTCTGACCGATCGCGACATAGATGCAATACAGCTTGATCTTTTCGTCCGGCTGCGCGTTGAGCGGCTTCTGGTTGAGAATGGTGTCGAGCGCGACCGCGGTCTTTCCGGTCTGGCGGTCGCCGATGATCAACTCGCGCTGGCCGCGGCCGATCGGGATCAGCGCATCGATCGCCTTCAGCCCGGTCGCCATCGGCTCGTTGACCGATTTGCGCGGAATGATGCCGGGCGCCTTGACGTCGACCCGCTTGCGCTCGGTCGCCTGGATCGGGCCCTTGCCGTCGATCGGATTGCCGAGCGCGTCGACGACGCGGCCAAGCAGGCCCTTGCCGACCGGCGTGTCGACGATGGCGCGGGTGCGCTTGACGGTCTGGCCTTCCTTGATCTCGCGGTCGGCGCCGAAGATCACGATGCCGACGTTGTCGGTCTCGAGATTCAGCGCCATGCCGCGGGTACCGTTTTCGAATTCGACCATCTCGCCGGCCTGGACGTTGTCCAGCCCATAGACGCGGGCGATGCCGTCGCCGACGGACAGCACCTGTCCGACTTCGGTAACCTCGGCCTCCTGGCCGAAATTCTTGATCTGGTCCTTGAGGATCGCGGAAATTTCCGCGGCGCGGATGTCCATCAGCCTGCCTCTTTCATCGCGTGCTTGATCGAATTGAGTTTGGTGCGAAGCGAACTATCCACCATGCGGCTGCCGAGCTTGACCACGAGGCCGCCGATAATCGAAGGATCGACTTTCACGTTGAGCATGACGTCCTTGCCGGTCACCGACTTCAGCGCGGTCTTCAGGGCGTCGAGAGTTCCTGTCGTTGAGCGTTTCGGCAACGGTGACGTCGGCGGTCGCCTCGCCCTTGAATTTCGCCACCAGCGCGCGGAAGGCGCGGATCACGTCACTGACCGCGAACAGCCGGCGGTTTTTGGTGAGCACCTTCAGGAAATTCGCGGCAATGCCCGAAATACCCGATCTGTCGAGCACTGCCGTCAGCGCCTTCAGCTGCGCTTCCGAGGTAAATACCGGGCTTCTGACCAGCCGTTTCAGATCGGCGCTCTCGTTCAGGAGCAAGTCGAATTTGTCGAGATCGGCCTTGACCGCGTCGACGGATTTTTCATCGCGCGCCAGCTCGAACAAGGCCGTCGCGTAACGACCGGACACTCCCGAAACAGACGGACCTTCAGCAGCCACAAGCGCGCTCTTCTTGCTGTCAAACTCGCAAGGGAAAAACCGTCGCCGCTGCCAGCGGCGCCTAGCGATCCAAGCCCTTGGAATTCAAGCGGGACTTCGATTTTCGACCGGCACGAGGAGTGCCGAAACCGATAAAAATCGCGGCTTTGCTAACATAGCAAGAGCGCAGGTGCAACATGACCACGAGCACCGGCGCCGCGTTGTCGCACGTCAATTTTCGGTCCTCGCCGCGCACCCTTTATCGGGCAACTTGAGGCCGCGAATCTCTTCAGCGCCGAACGCACCGCATGCGGTTTTCGGGGTCAGAAGCTTTCAGATTTGTTCCGCCTGCCGACGCATAGCTCGCATGAGGGATCGGCAGGAACGGAGCGGTTCCCGCGCGATTCCCCGACTCGCTCTACTTGCGTAGACCTCGCCGTCGCCGGGGATGACTTCGTTCGTCAATAATCCAAGGTATACTTATAGTAAATATATCCGCTCTCCGTACTATTACGGAACATTTATGGACTACCTGCATTCGGTCACAAGTTATTTCAATGCGAGATAAACCGGTTTTACTGCCGCCTTTATGCCTCATTAGCCAACCAAACGGCGACCTCACTGAAACGGGACGGGGGTTCCACTTGCCACATATGTGGCAATACTAGCTTGAGGGACAAATATGCTAACATTCAAAAAACCGGCACTGGGAAATAGAACCCAGTCGCGCACGGCGCTTGCTCTCTTCGCCGCAACTCTACTGGTCGGCGGAAGCGTCACCGAAGCCTCGGCGAAATCCTACCGGCACCATGGCCATCGTCATCATCATCACGTCGCCAGCAACTCTCCCAGAAACTCGGCCGGCGTTTCGTGGCGCGACGCCAACGCCGCAATCAGCCCATCGGCGGGCACCGGGCGCACCTTTTCCGGGATGGCCTCTTACTACGGCAGCGAATCCGGCAGCCATACCGCCTCCGGCCAGCGCATGAACTCCAACGCCATGACCGCGGCCCACCGCACCCTGCCGTTCGGCACCAAGCTCCGGGTGACCCATGGTGGCCGCAGCGTGATCGTCACCATCAACGACCGCGGTCCCTTTGTCCGCGGCCGGGTACTGGATCTATCCACAGGCGCGGCCCGTGCCATCGGGTTGACCAGCGCCGGCGTGGGTCGCGTCACCGCCGAAGTCGTCGGCTAACGGCGTTTCAACGCCACTTCTGTCAAAACATCGGTAAGCGTCGCGTGGCGTAGCGGCCGCAAAAATCTCTGCACGCCGGAAAAGGCCTGCCGTCATCCGTGACGGCAGGCCGCTCAGGGAATATCCTCTTCCAGGGCCCACAGGCGATCCTGGCCCCAATGGGCCGGCTTGCCATTGACCCGATAGGTTGGCGCGCCCCACAGTCCGGCCTCCAGCAATCGCGCGTCGGTTGGCCTCGGCGGGCACGCGCCAACTGTCGTCGGCGAGGCCGGCGCGCACGTCTTCGTCGCAAAGACCGGCCCGATGGGCGATGTCGAACAGCACCTTGTCCTCGCCCGGCGAGCGGCCCTCGGCAAAGATCGATTTGAGCGCCAGTTCGCCGAACGCCTCGCCCTTGCCGACGGCGATGGCCCGCCACAGCACGGCCATGCAACGCTCGGTCGGCACCCCCACCGGTTCGATCATCCGGCCGTAGCTCATGCCCGAGCGCTCCGCCTCGCGCATGGTGTCGAGCATGATGTAGCGGCCCTTGCTTGGTGGCACCGGCAGGCCGCGCATGATCATCGGCAGGATCGGCCGCAACTGCAGCTCGGCGCCGTAATGCCGCGCCAATTTACACACCCGCGGAAAGGCGATGGAGACGTAGGGACTGCGGAACGAGAACCAGAACTCGATCACCGGCGCCGGTCCAGGCGCGGCCGACCGGTCGAGGCGCATGGTCCTGTAGGGCGCGAGCGGCGGCGTTCCCGCCGCGGCACGGTCGAGACCCAGCCCCGTTAGCCGCTCCTCGAGATGATTCAGCCGATCGACGCCCCAGTACCACTCGCCCTCGAACTGGAACATGCCGCCGAGATAGTGGCCGAGCGCCGCGCGCAGAGCCCGGCCTTGCTCCAGCGCCGCGGCCGCGACCTCGGGCGAGACGGCCCCGGCCGGATCGATATTGCCTCCCGTCCACATCGCGCCGACGGCCGCCACGTTTTCAACGAACGCATGCGGCGCCAGATTCGCCGCCAGCCGGCGCGTCGCCAGCTTCAAAGTTTCGGGGCTTGGCAAACGGGCGCCCGGCGGGAAGTCCAGCTGATAGGCGCGGGCCAGCCGCACCGCGTCGCGCAACCCATAGGCGCGCAACCGCTCGCGCTCCGGAGCGGCCGCATCGTCGGGCGGCGGAACGAGATAGATCTCGAATGCCGCGTTGTAGCGCGCCATCAGCGGCGCCAGCAGTTGCGCGGCGAGCTGACTGTAGGGATCGTCGACCTGATGGAAATAGCGAATGGTGGGCCTGGCACCGCTCAGCCGCCGTCGCAGCGCATGGAATTTCCGCCACCCATCGCGACGGGTCCGACTGGTCAGGAAGGCCGTGAGCGGAGGAATCAAGCGATCGCGCAGATCGGTCATGGTGATCCCGGCGGAGCGGAAAGGTACGCCGCATTGAGACATGACAGATGCCGGCAAGGAAAGAGCCCTGCCACCGTCGGCGCCAATTCTCTCAAAGAAAACTCTGCGGATCGACGTCGACTTCGAGCTTGAGATTGCCCCTGGTCTTTGGACCCGCCGCGAGCCATTCGCGCAAGTATTCCGACAAATCGACGCCGCGCGCCGATTTCACCAATAGCCGGAAACGATAGCGGCCCTTGATCACCGCCAGCGGCGCCTCGGCCGGTCCCAGCACCTGGATCCGCGGATCAATCGGCGCAATCGCCGCCAGCCGGCGCGCAAAACCTTCCGCCGCGGGCCGGTCTCCGGCGGAAATAATCAGGCTCGCCAGCCGGCCGAACGGCGGATAAAGCGTGCGCTCGCGCGCCGCGATCTCGCTTGCATAAAACGCCTCGCGGTCGCAGGCCACCAGCGCCTTCATCACGGGATGTTCGGGCTGGTGGGTCTGCAGATAGCCGATGCCGCGGCCCTGTTCACGGCCGGCGCGCCCGATCACCTGGTTGAGCAATTGCCAGGTCCGCTCCGCGGCGCGCGGATCGCCATTGCTCAGGCCCAGATCGGCATCGACCACGCCGACCAGATTGAGGCGAGGGAAATTGTGGCCCTTGGCTACCAGCTGGGTGCCGATGATGATGTCGACCCGGCCCTCCGCGATCTCGTTCAACTCGCCGCGCATGGTTTCGATCGAGGTGACGAGGTCGCTCGACAGCACCAGGGTGCGCGCCTGCGGAAACAGGGCTGCGGCTTCCTCCTGCAGGCGTTCGACGCCGGGGCCGACCGGCACCAGCGATTGCTCCGCCTGGCACCGCGGACAGACATTGGGCCGCGGCATCGAGAAGCCGCAGTGATGGCAGACCAGGCGTTGCCGGAAACGGTGATCGACCAGCCAGGCATCGCAGATGGTGCAGGCAAAGCGATGCCCGCAGGCGCGGCACAGGGTGAGCGGCGCGTAACCCCTGCGATTGAGGAACAATAGCGCCTGCTCGCGCCGCTCGATGGCGATCTTGATTTCTTCGGCCAACCGCGGCGAGATGAAGCGGCCGCGCGCGGGCAGCTCGCGCCGCAGGTCGATCGCCTCGATGTGCGGCATGTGCGCGCCGCCGAACCGCGACGGCAGCACGATGCGCTGGTAACGGCCCTTGCGCGCGTTGACTTCAGTCTCGACCGACGGCGTCGCCGAGGCCAGCACGATCGGAATTTTTGCGATATGCGCGCGCACCACCGCCATGTCGCGGGCGTGGTAATGCACGCCGTCCTCCTGCTTGTAGGCCTGGTCGTGCTCCTCATCGACCACGATCAGGCCGAGATCGGCGTAGGGCAGAAACAGCGCGGAGCGCGCACCCACCACCACGGGCGCCTCGCCCGCCGCGATCGCGGCCCAGTTGCGTTGCCGGGTGCGCGGCGTCAGTTCGGAATGCCATTCCAGCGGCCGCACCCCGAACCGTCGCGCAAAGCGGTCCAGGAACTGCCCGGTCAATGCGATCTCCGGCATCAGGATCAGTGACTGCCTGCCGCGGCGGATGATCTCGGCAATGGCCTCGAAATAAACCTCGGTCTTGCCCGAACCGGTGACGCCGTCGAGCAGCGCAACATGAAAACTGCCGTTCGCCGCCAGCGCGCGCATGGCGTCTACAGCGCTGCGCTGCTGGCGGGAAAAATCCGGCATCGCGAAGGACGGATCGGGCGAAGGCGGCGCCAGCGCGCGCGGCATCGGCTCCGTTGCCAGCGTGCCCTCATCGACGAGACCGTCGATCACGCCGACGCTGACGCCGGCCTCTTTTGCCACATCGGATTTGCCGTGCAGCAAACCATCCGACAATAGCGCGATCAGCCGCCGGCGTGCCGGCGTCAGGCGCTTCGGCGGCTCGCCGACCAGACGGACGCCGAGGCGCACCCGCTCCGGGCCGAGATGTTCACCCATCCGCAGCGTCATGCGCAGCACCATGCCGCGCGCCGACAGCGTGTAGTTGGCGACCCAATCGACCAATGAGCGGAGTTCGGGTTGCAGCGGCGGCACGTCGAGCTTCTCGCTGACGTCTTTCAGCCGATTGTGCAGGCGCGGATCGGGATTGGCGTTGTCAGCCCACACCACCGCGAGCACCTCGCGCGGCCCTAGCGGCACGCCGACCACGTCGCCCGCCTTCAGTTCCATGCCGCGCGGCACGCGATAGGAATAGGTCTGATCGAGCGCGACCGGCACCAGCACATCGACGATACGGGTCGATGCGGTGGACGAGATGGGACGCGTGGAATGGTCCATCGGAGAATCAGACCCGAAAGCCGGAGGAACGGGCTAACTTAGGACCGCACACCGGCCGGGACCAGTGGCAGCCGCAGCGGGAAGTTGGCCAATTAGCGAACGGTAAACGAAAGAGGTGCGATATAATCGCCGGGAATCACCGCGAGCCGTTCGGCAGAACATGACAAAACCAGCTCCCGCGGGCCAGCCGATCGCGCTCGACTGCGCCGACGAAACCATCTCGCTGCAGATGGCGCGCTGGCTTTCACATCTGCGCAGCGAACGGCGGTTGTCGCCGAAGACGCTTGAGGCCTACGCCCGCGACGTCCGCCAGTGCCTCGAGTTTCTTGCCGAACACTGGGGTACGCGGGTGACCCTGTCGCGCTTTTCGAAGCTCGAGGCTGCCGACGTCAGGTCGTTCATGGCGATGCGGCGCGCGGACGACATCGGCGGCCGTTCGCTGATGCGAGCCCTTGCAGGCTTGCGCTCGTTCGGCCGCTACCTCGAACGGGAGGGCAAGGGCAAGGTCGGCGCGCTCTCGGCGATCCGCGCGCCCAAGATCGGCAAGACCCTGCCGAAGCCGGTTCCGATTGCGGCGGCCAAGCGCCTCACCGATGCCGGAGAGCGCGCCGGCGAGACCCGCGATCCCTGGATCCTGGCGCGCGACGCCGCCGTGATGGCGTTGCTCTACGGTTCGGGCCTGCGCATTTCCGAAGCGCTGAGCCTGAAACGCCGTGACGTGCCCAAGCCCGGCGCCGGCGATGTACTGGTCGTGACCGGCAAGGGCAACAAGACCCGCATGGTGCCGGTGCTGCAGAACGTGCTGGCGCTGATCCAGGACTATGCAGCGATGTGTCCACATCCGCTGCCGCCCGAGGGGCCGGTCTTTGTCGGCGCCCGCGGCGGCCCGCTGAAGGCGCGGATCATCCAGCTCGCGATGGAAAGGTTGCGCGGCGCGCTCGGCCTGCCCGACAGCGCCACGCCGCATGCGCTGCGGCATTCATTCGCGACGCATCTGTTGAGTCGCGGCGGCGATCTGCGCGCGATCCAGGAATTGCTCGGCCACGCCTCGCTCTCGACCACGCAGATTTACACCGGCATCGACAGCGAGCGGCTATTGGAAGTCTACAAGGCCGCGCATCCCCGCGCTTGAGAATATCTGCCGTCAGCAGCTTGCCTCTTGCGCAAGCGATGCCGTTCGGTCAATCGTGAGGCTCACGAACAGGGAGGGAATCATGAGCGCACATGAAAGCATGGAGCAGGCAGACCAGGCCAAGGAAGCCTCCGGCGAGAACCGGAAGATCGCGCTGCTGATTGCCGTGATCGCGCTGTTTCTCGCGCTGTCGGAGACGATGGGCAAGGGCGCGCAAACCGAATCCATCAGCAAGAACGTCGAGGCGTCGAACCTGTGGGCGTTCTTCCAGGCCAAGAGCATCCGCCACACGGTGGTCCAGACCGCTGCCGAGCAGGGAAAACTGAGCCCGGTCACCGGCGATGACGCCACCAAGGCGGCATTGCAGAAGCAGATCGACGACTGGCAGAAGACTGCGGCGCGCTACCGCTCCGATCCCAAGAGTGGCGAGGGGCAGGAACAACTGTCCGAACGCGCCAAGCATGCGGAGGAAGAGCGCGATCTCGCGACCGCGAAGTATCATCACTTCGAGCTCGCCTCCGCCGCCTTTCAGATCGCCATCGTGCTGGCGTCGGCAACCATCATCACCGGCATCCTTGCGCTCGCCTGGGTCTCCGGCCTGTTGACGCTGGCCGGCATCGCCTTCACCGCGCTCGGCGCGTTCGCGCCGCATCTGTTGAATCTGCCTTAGCACGTTTGTTCGCAAAGCTCGTCATGCCCGGCCTTGTGCCGGGCATCCACGTCTTCGTGGCGACCAGGCGAGAAAAGACGTGGATGGCCTGGACAAGCCCGGCCATGACGAAGAACAAATCGCTCTTAACGTGTTTCTACCGCGCTTCGCGCACGCTTTTGCGGAAGCGCTGGACCAACCGCAGCGTGCGCGCCGACCAGCCGCTGCCGTCGCCGCTCAGCGCGTTCTTGAGCCGCAGTTTGACGGGATCGACCAGTGCCGTGGCCCTTGCCCGCAGCTCCATGACGAATTCATAGAGCGTTTCAAACCAATCCATTTCGAGGAGCTTGTCGCGCGTGACGTCGAACACGAAAGCCGCGACGCCGACGCCGAGGAATTTCGCAAACAGGATGGTGAGGACGGCGCTGAACCAATATTCATGGGCCAGCAGCCAGAAGCCGACCATCTTCAGCGGAAACAACGGAATCACCGGCACGACGAAAACGATCAGCGTCATCGCCGGCGACAGCGTATCGACGCGCTCGGCGAGCCATTGCTTGAAGCTGTTCAGCGGGATCAGCGCCACGAACCAGGCCACGATGGGCTCGAGGTGATCCCACAGCCAGGCCTCGATCAGGAAGATGATCGCAAGCACGACCCAGACCGGCTGAAGAAGGCGGCGCATCATCCCTTTAATATCCCCGCCCCCTCAAAAATTCCCCGGGCGATCGATCACATATGTATCGCGCGCTTGCCAACTGCAAGCGCCGCTTCCTTGATGGCCTCGGAACGGGTGGGATGGGCGTGGCAGGTGCGCGCCAGATCCTCGGCCGAGCCGCCAAATTCCATCAAAACGGCCGCTTCGTGGATCATTTCGCCGGCTTCGCGGCCAACGATATGCACGCCGAGCACCCGATCGGTCTTCGCATCTGCGAGAATTTTCACGAAACCATCCGTGGTCTGGTTGACCTTGGAGCGGCCGTTCGCGGTGAAGGGGAACTTGCCCGAGGTATAGGCGACGCCGGCCTGCTTCAGCTCTTCCTCGGTCTTGCCGACCGCGGAGACTTCCGGGGTGGTGTACACCACGCCCGGGATCACGTCGTAGTTCACATGCCCGGCCTGGCCGGCGAGTATTTCCGAAACCGCGACGCCCTCGTCCTCGGCCTTGTGCGCGAGCATCGGACCGGCCACGACGTCGCCGATCGCGTAGACGCCCTTCAGGCTGGTGGCAAAATGTGCGTCGATCTGGACGCGGCCGCGATTGTCGAGCGCGACGCCGGCTTCCTTCAGCCCGAGTCCCTCGGTGTAGGGGACGCGCCCGATCGCCACCAGCACCACATCGGCTTCCAGAGTCTCGGATTTGCCGCCCGCGGCCGGTTCGATCTGCGCGAGCAGCGTCTTGCCCGAGGTGTCGACGGCGGTGACCTTGGTGGAGAGCCTGAATGCAAAGCCCTGCTTTTCGAGGATGCGCTGGAATTGCCGCGCGACCTCGCCGTCCATGCCCGGCAGAATGCGGTCGAGAAATTCCACGACCGTGACCTGCGCGCCGAGCCGGTGCCACACCGAGCCGAGCTCGAGCCCGATCACGCCGGCGCCGACGATCAACAGCTTCGCTGGCACCATGGGAAGCGACAGCGCGCCAGTCGACGACACGATGCGCTTCTCGTCGATCGTGATGCCCTTCAATTGCGCCACATCGGAGCCGGTGGCGATGACGATGTTCCTGGTCTCGACCGTTTGCGTCTTGCCGTCGCCGCCGGACACCTCGACCTTGCCGGTGCCGAGAATCTTTCCCTTGCCGTGGATGACGTCGATCTTGTTCTTCTTCATCAGGAAATCGACGCCCTTGACGTTGCCGTCGATGCCCTGCTGCTTGAAATTCATCATCGAGGGCAAATCGAGTTTCGGGGCGGGGACGCCGACGCCCATCTTTGCGAAACTATGTCCCGCCTCCTCGAACATCTCGGACGCGTACAGCAGCGCTTTCGACGGCATGCAGCCGATATTGAGGCAGGTGCCGCCGAGGGTCGGGTTCTTCTCGACCACGGCGACCTTCATGCCGAGCTGCGCCGCGCGGACCGCGCAGACATATCCGCCCGGACCGGTGCCGATGACAACGAGATCGTAAGTGGCCATGATCGAAGTCCTGTAGCTGGATGATGTGACAGCTATTAGCGCCCGCCCGACACATCAAGGATGGCGCTGGTCACGTAGGAGGCGTCGTCCGACATCAGCCAGACGATGGCGTTGGCGATTTCTTCCGCGCTGCCGACGCGCTTCATCGGAACCATGTGCGCAAGCCGGTGGGCGCGGTCGGGTTCGCCGCCGGAAGCGTGGATTTCGGTATCGATCAGCCCTGGCCGGATCCCGGCGACCCGAATGCCCTCGCCCGCCACTTCATAGCCGAGACCAACGGTGAAGGAATCGATCGCGCCCTTGGAGGCGGCGTAATCGACATAGGTGTTGGGCGCTCCCAACTTCGCCGCCACGGACGACACATTGACGATGACGCCGCCCTTGCCGCCGTGCCTGGTCGACATCCGCTTCACCGCCTCGCGCGCGCAGAGGATGCTGCCGGTGACGTTGATCGCCATCACGCGCTGGATGCGCTCGGCCGACATCTCGTCGACACGCACGGAGGACTTGCCGACAATGCCGCCATTGTTGACCAGCGCGCCGAGCGCGCCGAACCTGTCGGCGGCCTCGAACAGCTTGAGGATATCGCTCTCCTCGGCGACGTCGCATTTTACCGCAATCGCCTTGCCGTTCTTCGCTTCGATCGCGGCAACCACTTCATCCGCCGCCACCTTGTTGCTGACGTAACCAACGACGATCCGGAAGCCGCGCGCAGCCGCAGCAAGCGCGGTGGCGCGGCCGATGCCGCGGCTTCCGCCGGTGATGATGACAACCTTGTCGGTCAATGTCTGTCCCCCACAATCCATCCTACTGGAAAAGCCGCGCCAGCATCGCCACCAGCGCAAAGATCGAAGCGAACCACACCAGGCTCCGCGCGTATGGAATCTGGATGAAGTACAGCGGTACATAGAGCACGCGCGTGATCACCCAGGCTTCGGCGCCGAGCGCACCGAGACCGCCGTTCCGTCCGGTCACGACCAGCGCCAGCGCCAGGGCCGCAAAGGCCGGAAAGGTCTCCAACAGATTGTAGAACGCCCGTTCGGCGCGGCCGGCGAAGATGCCCTCGAGCACCCGCGGCTCGTCGCGCGGACCGGCCTTGTAGTCGCCACCCATCTCGATGGTCGCGGACACCGACTGCACAAACAGCTGCACCAGCAACAGCACGACGCCCACGCCAAGCATCACGATTTCGGTCGGCAACGGCTGCATCATGTCCCCCGGATCATGCGCTCATCGGCATAGCCGCAATCGCGCTGGCATCAAGTTACGAGAACCCTCACAGATCCAGCACCAGCCGCGCCGGATCTTCCAGGCTCTCCTTGACGCGCACCAGGAAGGTCACCGCTTCCTTGCCGTCGATGACGCGGTGATCGTAGGACAGCGCCAGATACATCATCGGACGGATCTCGATCTTGCCGCCGATCGCCATCGGCCGCTCCTGAATCTTGTGCATGCCGAGGATGCCAGACTGCGGTGCGTTCAGGATCGGCGTCGACATCAGCGAACCGTAGATGCCGCCATTGGTGATGGTGAAGGTGCCGCCCTGCATTTCCTCGATCTTGAGCTGGCCGTCACGGGCGCGGCGACCGAAATCGGCGATCGCCTTCTCGATCTCGGCGATCGACTTCTGGTCGCAGTCGCGCACCACGGGCACCACCAGGCCCTTGTCGGTGCCGACGGCAACCCCGATGTGATAGTAATTCTTGTAGATCAGATCGGTGCCGTCGATCTCGGCGTTGGCCGCCGGGATGTCCTTCAGCGCCTGCACCACGGCCTTGGTGAAGAAGCCCATAAATCCCAGTTTGGAGCCGTGCTTCTTCTCGAACACGTCCTTGTATTGCGCCCGCATCGCCATGATGTGGCTCATGTCGACCTCGTTGAAGGTCGTCAGCATCGCGGCCGTGTTCTGCACTTCCTTCAGGCGGCGTGCGATGGTCTGGCGCAGCCGTGTCATCTTCACGCGCTCCTCGCGCGCGGCGTCATCGGCGGGCGTGGGCGCGCGCACTTGCACCGAGGCGGCCGGCTGATTGACCGGCGTCGGCGCCGAGGCCGCCTTCTCGATCGCCGCCAGCATGTCGCCCTTGGTTACTCGGCCATCCTTGCCGGAGCCCGGAACGGTCGAGGCATCGATGCCGCTTTCGGCCGAGAGCTTGCGCACCGACGGCGCCAGCGGCGCATCCGCCGGCGGCGCCTTGGCAGCCGCGGCAGCCGGCGCTGGAGACGGCGGCGCAGCCGGGCTGGCTGCCTTGGGAGGTGGGGCTGCAGCCGCAGCGGCGGGCCTCGCGGCGGCCGCCGCGCCATCCTTGATCTGGCCGAGCAGCGCGCCGACCGCGACGGTCTCGCCGTCCTTCGCGGCGATTTCGCTCAATGTGCCCGCCGACGGCGCCGGGACCTCGATCGTGACCTTGTCGGTCTCGAGTTCGACCAACGGCTCGTCCACCGCGACGGGATCGCCGGCCTTCTTGAACCAGCGGCCGATAGTGGCCTCGGTCACGGACTCGCCGAGCGTCGGTACACGAATTTCAGTCATGGGTTGGTTTCCTCGATAACCTGTACGGTCATAAATCCTGTCTGTCATCATCCGCGAAAGCGGATGATCCAGTAATCCGTGACGGTCGTGAAAAAAACGGGCGACGCGGGTTACTGGACGCCCCGCCTGCGCGGGGCACGACGAATTCGAAATTCCCTTAGTTTAATGCCTCGTCCAGCAGCGCCTTGAGCTGCGCCAGGTGCTTCGACATCAGGCCGGTGGCGGTCGCGGCCGAAGCGGCGCGGCCGGCGTAACGCGGCCGCCGGTGCGGCGCGTTGATCTGGTTCAGCACCCATTCGAGATAGGGCTCGATGAAGTGCCACGCGCCCATGTTGCGCGGCTCCTCCTGGCACCAGACCAGTTCGGCGTTCTTGAAGCGGCCGAGTTCCTGCACCAGGGCCTTCAGCGGCACCGGATAGAGCTGCTCCATGCGCATGATGTAGACGTCGTCGACGCCGCGCTTCTCGCGCTCCTCGTAGAGGTCGTAGTAGACCTTGCCCGCGCACAACACGACACGCTTGATCTTGTCGTCGGCCACCAGCTTGATCTTCTCGTCGGGCAGCATCACCGCGTCATCGTAAAGGATGCGGTGGAAGGTGGTTCCCGAGCCCATTTCATCGAGCCGCGACACCGCGCGCTTGTGGCGCAACAGTGATTTCGGCGTCATCAGGATCAGGGGCTTGCGAATCTCGCGATGCAGTTGGCGCCGCAGCACGTGGAAGAAGTTTGCAGGCGTGGTGGCGGAGACCACCTGCATGTTGTCTTCCGCGCACATCTGCAGGAAGCGTTCGAGCCGCGCCGAAGAGTGCTCCGGTCCCTGCCCCTCATAGCCATGCGGCAGCATGCAGACGAGGCCAGACATGCGCAGCCATTTGCGCTCGCCCGAGGAGATGAACTGGTCGAACAGCACCTGCGCGCCGTTGGCGAAATCGCCGAACTGTGCTTCCCACATCGTCAGTGCGTTGGGCTCGGCCAGCGAGTAGCCGTATTCGAAGCCGAGCACGGCCTCTTCCGACAATAGCGAGTTGATGACCTCGTAGTGGCCCTGGTCGCCGCCGAGATGGTTGTACGGCGTGTAGCGGCTCTCGTCTTCCTGGTCGATCAGGACCGAATGGCGCTGCGAGAAGGTGCCGCGCTCGGAGTCCTGTCCCGACAGGCGAACGTGATGGCCTTCCTGCAGCAGCGAACAGAACGCCAGCGCCTCGCCGGTCGCCCAATCGATGCCGGCGCCGCTGTCGATCGCCTTGGCGCGGTTTTCCAGGAAGCGCTGGATGGTGCGGTGGATCCTGAACCCGTCGGGCACCTTAGTGATCTTGCGGCCGATGTCCCTGAGCACGGTAACGTCGACGCCGGTGACGCCGCGGCGGGCGTCTTCTTCCTGGTCCGCCGATTTGAAGCCGGCCCATTTGCCGTCGAGCCAGTCGGCCTTGTTGGGCTTGTAGCCGGTGCCGGCCTCGAGTTCGGCATCGAGCCGCGCGCGCCAGTCGGCCTTCGCCTTCTCGACCTCGCCCTCGGTCATCACGCCTTCGGCGATCAGCCGCTTCGAATAAATCTCCAGCGTCGAGGGATGCGAGGCGATTTTCTTGTACATCACCGGCTGGGTGAAGGCCGGCTCGTCGCCCTCGTTATGGCCATGCCGGCGATAGCAGAACATGTCGATGACGACGGGCTTGTGGAATTTCTGCCGGAATTCCGTCGCGACCTTGGCGGCGAACACCACGGCTTCCGGATCGTCGCCGTTGACGTGGAAGATCGGCGCATCAATCATCTTCGCGACGTCGGACGGGTACGGCGAGGAGCGCGAATAGCGCGGGTAGGTGGTGAACCCGATCTGGTTGTTGACGATGAAATGCACCGAACCGCCGGTGCGGTAGCCTTTCAGGTCGGACAGGCTGAAGCATTCGGCCACCACGCCCTGGCCGGCGAACGCCGCATCGCCGTGCATCAACAGCGGCATGACCGAGATGCGCATGTCCGGCGGATCGCCGTGCTGATCCTGCTTGGCGCGCACCTTGCCGAGCACCACGGGATCGACGATTTCGAGATGCGAGGGATTGGCGGTCAGCGACAAATGGATGCGGTTGCCATCGAACTCGCGGTCGGAGGAGGCTCCGAGGTGATATTTGACGTCGCCCGAACCCTCGACCGCGTCGGGATTGGCGGAGCCGCCCTTGAATTCATGGAACAGCGCGCGATGCGGCTTGCCCATCACTTGGGTCAACACGTTGAGGCGGCCGCGATGCGGCATGCCCAGCACGATTTCCTTCACCCCGAGATTGCCGCCGCGCTTGATGATCTGTTCCAGCGCCGGAATCAGCGACTCGGCGCCGTCGAGCCCAAACCGCTTGGTGCCGGTGAATTTGAGGTCGCAGAATTTCTCGAAACCTTCGGATTCGACCAGCTTCATCAGGATGGCGCGACGGCCTTCGCGGGTGAAACTGATTTCCTTGTCCGGGCCTTCGATGCGCTCCTGAATCCAGGATTTTTGCGCAGCGTTGGTGATGTGCATGAATTCGACGCCCGAGCGTCTGGCAGTAGGTGCGTTCGCAGATCGCGACGATTTCCCGCAAGGTGCCGTATTCGAGGCCGAGCACGTGATCGAGGAAAATCTTGCGGTCGAAATCGGTCTCGGCGAAGCCATAGGAGCGCGGGTCGAGCTCCTCGCGGTCGCGCGGCGGCTCGATCCCGAGCGGGTCGAGCCTGGCGTGAAAATGCCCGCGCATGCGATAGGCGCGAATCAGCATCAAGGCGCGCACCGAATCGCGCGTGGCCTGATGGAAGTCGGCCGCCGTGAATTCCGCGCCCTTGGCCTGCGCCTTGGCTGCGATCTTGGTGCCGACGGATTTTTCGACTTCCGCCCAGTTGCCATCGAGCGCGGAGGTCAGTTCATCGCGCGGCGCCAAGGGCCAGTTGTCACGCGCCCAGGACGGTCCCTCGGCGTTCTTGCGGACGTCGGCCGCGGGATCCTTCAGGCTGCCGAAGAACTCCTGCCATTCGGGATCGACGGACGCGGGGTCGTCCTCGTAACGGGCGTAGATATCGTCGATGTAGGTGGCGTTGGTGCCCTGCAAAAACGAGGAAAGTGCAAAGGCGGCGTTCGCGTCCTGGCGAGACATGAGTAGCGTCCTGGTGATTTTTTGCTTGGCGCGTGGAAGACGGCGCAACAGCCGATCCGAGCCCGGATCAGCGTGATAGGAGGCGTTTTACCCTATATAGGGCGAATCTTCGCCCCGAAAAGCACGAAAGAATGAACTACCGCTTCAATTTTTCGGCAAGGGTGTGCCCGAGCCGCGCTGGCGACGGCGAGACCGTGATTCCGGCGGCTTCCATCGCGGCGGCCTTGGAGCCGGCGTCGCCCTTGCCGCCGGAGATGATGGCGCCGGCGTGGCCCATGCGGCGGCCGGGAGGGGCGGTGACGCCGGCGATAAAGCCGACCATCGGCTTCTTGCGGCCGCGTTTGGCCTCGTCGATCAGGAATTGCGCGGCGTCTTCCTCGGCCGAACCGCCGATTTCCCCGATCATCACGATCGAGGTTGTCCTGGAGTCGGCCAAAAACATCTCCAGCACATCGATGAATTCGGTGCCCTTGACCGGATCGCCGCCGATACCGACCGCGGTGGTCTGGCCGAGGCCCTCCTGGGTGGTCTGGAACACCGCCTCGTAGGTCAGCGTGCCCGAACGCGAGACGATGCCGACATTGCCGGGCTTGAAGATGTTGGCCGGCATGATCCCGATCTTGCATTCGCCGGCGGTCATCACGCCCGGACAGTTCGGCCCGATCAGCCGCGACTTCGAACCGCTCAACGATCTCTTGACCCGCACCATGTCGAGCACGGGAATGCCTTCGGTGATGCAGACGATCAGCGGGATTTCGGCGTCGATGGCCTCGCAGATCGCATCCGCAGCACCCGGCGGCGGCACATAGATCACCGAAGCATCCGCGCCGGTTTTCGCCTTCGCCTCCTGCACGGTGTCGAACACCGGCAGCCCGAGATGCGTGGAGCCGCCCTTGCCGGGCGACGTGCCGCCGACCATCCTGGTGCCGTAGGCGATTGCGGCCTCCGAATGGAACGTGCCGTTCTTGCCGGTAAAGCCCTGGCAGATGACTTTGGTGTTCTTGCCGATCAGGATGGACATGGTTGGATTGCCTCGCGGGACGCCGGGTCGGGTGTCAGTTGATGCGCCGGTAAACGCCGGTGAGCACGTCGGACCATCCTTCGGCGTCGGGCGAGAACTGGATTTTCATGGAGTAGGTATTGTCGTCGATGACTTCGTAGAGGTGGCGCGCGTTGCCGCGCAGCGAGCCGCGCACCAGCGTCAGCGTCTTGCCGCTCCAGCCGCCGGAAGCCGGCGACGGCGGGAAATAACCGAGCGAATCGTGCCAGTACAATTTGTAGAGCCGGTCTTCGCGGTCATAGGTGAACACGCCATGGGTGGCGAAGCTCTCCTTGCCGTCGCGCATCTGGCGCGTATCCTGGATCAGGTAAAAGCCGTTGAGGTCCATGCGCGCCACCACATGCGAGGTGGCGGGCCCTCCGGCATTCCAGCGCGAGGGAAACACCGTCTCCTCCCCGTTCCATTCGCCGGCAAAGGCTGCGAGCTTGTGGTGGGCTTCCAGCGGCGCCGGTGCGGCGAGACGGTTTTCGGGCATTGCCTTACCCTCCCTTCACGGCCTTGACGATTTTTTGCGCGGCGTCGTCGAGATTGTCCGCGGGCACCACGTTGAGGCCGCTCTCGCGCAGAATTTTCTTGCCGGCTTCGACATTGGTACCCTCGAGCCGCACCACCAGCGGCACCTTGAGGCCGACTTCCTTGACGGCTGCGACCACGCCCTCGGCGATGATGTCGCATTTCATGATGCCGCCGAAGATGTTGATCAGGATTCCCTTCACATTGGGGTCGGCGGTGATGATCTTGAAGGCGGCCGTGACCTTGGTCTTGTCGGCGCCGCCGCCGACGTCGAGGAAATTCGCCGGCGCCATGCCGTAGAGCTTGATGATGTCCATCGTCGCCATGGCAAGGCCCGCGCCATTGACCATGCAGCCGATATTGCCGTCGAGGGTGACGTAGTTGAGATCGTATTTCGAAGCCTCGATTTCCTTGGGGTCTTCCTCGGTCTCGTCGCGCAGCGCCACCACGTCGGGATGGCGGTAGAGCGCGTTGTCGTCGAACGACACCTTGGCGTCGAGCACGCGGAGCTGGCCCTGCCTGGTGACGACCAGCGGGTTGATCTCGAGCATCGCCATGTCCTTGGCGACGAACGCCGTGTAGAGCTGTGTCACCAGCCGTTCCGCCTGCTTGGCGAGATCGTCGGACAAATGGAGCGCCTTGGCGACGGTGCGGCCGTGATGGGCCATGACGCCGGTCGCCGGATCGACCGAGAACGTCACGATCTTCTCCGGCGCGGAGTGCGCGACGTCCTCGATGTTGACGCCGCCTTCGGTGGAGACCACGAACGATACTTCCGAGGTTTCACGGTTGACCAGGATCGAGAGATAAAACTCCTTGTCGATGTCGGAGCCTTCCTCGATGTAGAGCCGGTTGACCTGCTTGCCATGCGGGCCCGTCTGCACCGTGACCAGCGTTGCACCCAGCATCTGCTTGGCGAATTCGTTGACCTCGGCGACCGATTTGGCAATGCGCACCCCGCCCTTGTCGCCGGCCGAGGCCTCCTTGAACTTGCCCTTGCCGCGGCCGCCGGCGTGAATCTGGCTCTTCACCACCCAGACCGGACCCGGAAGCGATTTCGCGGCAACGTCGGAATCCGCAGCCCGCAGCACCGGCACGCCCTTCGAGATCGGCACGCCGAATTCGTGCAGCAGCGCCTTGGCCTGGTATTCGTGAATATTCATGAGACGGCCCCCGAAAAGCCCTTAAGACGTCAGTGCGGCACGACGATTGCGCGATCAGCGGCCGAGCAGATCGGGCGCGATCTTCTTGCAGGCATCGACCAGGCCCTGCACCGCGCCGACCGACTTGTCGAAGGCCTCGCGGTCCTTGCCGGAGAGTTCGATCTCGACGATGCGCTCGACGCCCTTCGACCCGATCACGACGGGCACGCCGACATACATGTCCTTCACGCCGTATTCGCCGTTCAGATAGGCGGCGCAGGGCAGCACGCGCTTCTTGTCCCTGAGATAGCTCTCGGCCATCGCCACTGCCGACGCCGCCGGCGCATAGAAGGCCGAGCCGGTCTTCAACAGGTTGACGATCTCGGCGCCGCCGTTGCGGGTGCGATCGACGATCTCGTCGATGCGCGCCTGCGAGGTCCAGCCCATCCTGACGAGATCGGGCAGGGGAATGCCGGCGACCGTGGAATAGCGCACCAGCGGCACCATGGTATCGCCATGGCCGCCGAGCACGAAGGCCGTGACGTCCTCGACCGAGACGTTGAATTCGTCGGCGAGGAAATAGCGGAAACGCGAGGAATCCAGCACGCCCGCCATGCCCACCACCTTCTTGTGCGGCATCCCGGAGGCCTTCTGCAGCGCCCACACCATGGCGTCGAGCGGATTGGTGATGCAGATGACGAAGGCTTCGGGAGCGTACTTCTTGATGCCGGCGCCGACCTGCTCCATCACCTTGAGATTGATGCTCAACAGATCGTCGCGGCTCATGCCGGGTTTGCGCGGCACGCCGGCGGTGACGATACAGACACTGGCGCCGTCGAGCGCTTCGTAGGAATTGGCGCCGGTGAAATGCGCGTCAAAACCGTCGACCGGCGAGGATTGCGCGATGTCGAGCGCCTTGCCCTGCGGCACGCCCTCGGCGATGTCGAACAGCACCACGTCGCCCAGTTCCTTCAGGCCGATGAGGTGAGCCAGCGTTCCGCCGATCTGACCGGAGCCGATCAGGCCAATCTTGTTGCGCGCCATGGGAAATCCGTCCTTTGAAGGTCAAGGAGTGAGGGTGGAGAAGCTGGAATGGCTGGTTATCCCTTTCGCCTGATACGTTCAAGTCGCGGCATGCCCAATTGTCGGCCACTGCCGTCATTCCGGGATGGCCCGAGGGACCAGACCCGGAATCTCGAGAGACCGGGTTCGATGCGGAGCCTGTCATCGGGCGCGCATTCGTGCGACCCGTTGGCATCGCCCCGGCATGACGACATCACTGACTATGTTTCCACCAACCCCTTGCTCGACCCGCTGGCGGCGGAGTCCTTGTGACCGTGCGCGAGCGCCAGATAGGATTGCGAGCTCATCTCGATCAGCCGCGAGGAGGTCCGCTTGAATTCGTTGGCCTCATCGCCCTCGGTCGCGAGATAGAGCGCCTGCGGTTCGGCCTCGGCGGAGGCCATCAGCTTCACCGCGTTGTCATAAAGCGTGTCGATCAGGGCGATGAACCGCTTGGCGGCGTTGCGCTCGGGGTAATCCATCACCGGAATGCGGTCGACCATGATGGTGTGATAGTCGTGCGCGAGCCGAAGATAGTCTGACGCGGCAAGCGGCTTCTCGCACAGATCGGTGAACGAAAACCGCGCCACGCCATCCGCCGAGCACGGCACGTGCAGAATGCGGCCCTTGATCGAAATGTCGCGCGCCTTGCATTTGGCATTGCCGGTCATGCTGGCCCAGGCCTTGTCGAGCGCGGCGTCGGCGGCGCGACCGGCCGGCACCAGCCACATCTTCACGCCAACGAGCTTTTCGAGGCGAAAATCGGTGCGCGCATCGAGCCGCAGCACGTCCATGTGGTCGGCGATCTGCTTGATGAAAGGCAAGAACAGCGCCCGGTTCAGGCCGCCCTTGTAGAGATCTTCGGGCGCGACATTGGAGGTCGCCACGACCACGGTGCCGAGTTCAAACAGTTTTGCGAACAGCCGACCCAGAATCATCGCATCCGCAATGTCGGTGACATGGAATTCGTCGAAGCACAGAAGCCAGGCCTCGTCGAAGATCGAATTGGCGGTGAGCGCGATGACATCGCCGTCGGCGATCTCGCCGCGCGCGATGTTCTGGCGATAGCCGTAGATCCGCTCGTGCACCTCGGCCATGAACTCGTGGAAATGGGCGCGGCGCTTGTGCATCACCGGGCTGTGCTGAAAGAACAGGTCCATCAGCATGGTCTTGCCGCGGCCGACTTCGCCGTGAATGTAAAGGCCGCGCGGCGGCGGCTCGTCCTTGTCGGCGAACAGGCGGCCAAGCAGGCCTTGCTTGCGAAAGGGCTTGTAGCCGGCAAGCCGCTGCTCGAGATCGGCCAGGGCTTCGGCGGCCTCTTCCTGCGCGGCGTCGGGCTCGATCGCGCCGGAGGAAACCAGGGCCTGATAATGGGCGCGGAACGAGTCGGAGGCGGGAGACAGCATGGCCCCTTACGGCCTCAACACGGGGAAAAATGCAAGCCGAGAATTGGTGCAAGGGGTATGCGCGCGCCACGTCCCGGACGCGGTGCGACGGCCGGGGAATGGAGCGAATGCCGTTAGGCGCTCAGCGCGTAGGAATCCTCGACCACATAGGGTCCGCCGCCGGTGGAGGCGCGGGAGGAAAACAGCACGAAGCGCGAGGCGGTAAACACCCTGGTCGGGAAATAGCCGCGCACCGAGAGATAGTCGGCGACATCCTGGTTGGAGGCATCGCGCAGCCGCGCCAGCGTCACATGCGGGGTGAATTTGCGTCCCTCCGGGTCGAGCCCGATGCGCTGCATCAGCCGCTCCAGTTCGGCCTGCAGCTCGATCAGCGGCCGGCTCGGCACCACCTGGGCTACCACCGCGCGCGGTTTCTTGCCGCCGAAGCTGGAAAGGCCCTGCAAAGCCACGTCGAACGGCTTGCGGTTGATCCGAACCAGCATCGAGGCGATTTCGTTGGCGGAAGCGCCGTCGATATCGCCGATGAAGCGCAGGGTGACGTGATAATTTTCGGGATCGACCCAGCGTGCGCCCGGCAGGCCGCCACGCAAGCTGGAAAGGGTCTGGCCGATCTCGGCCGGAATTTCCAGTCCAGTAAACAAACGCGGCATCGCATGACTCCCGATGCTTAGGCATGATCCCGAAAAAGCCTGTCCCGGACTTGATCCGGGGTGGGTACCGGTCTTCGGGAAAGATCATGCCTTCTTGACAAACCCGGAAAACGAATCACGGGTCGTTATTTTGTACCGTAGTTATGTGACTCTGCGAAGGAGCCGACGTTCACACTTCGGAAACCTGCCGCAAAAACACGGCGTTAGGGTTATTGCGGCAGACCTTTCAGCTGCGTTGCCCGGAGATTTTGCCGAGAAAAGCCTGCACGGCAGGCAGGATATTCTTGACGATCACATCGACGCCCTCCGCCGTCGGATGTATGCCGTCCGCCTGATTGAGGCTGGCATCGGCGGCGACGCCCTGCAGGAAAAACGGATAGAGCGGCACGCCGAAGGATTTTGCCAGCTCCGGATAGATCGCGTTGAAGCGGGCCGAATAGTCGCTGCCGTAATTCGGCGGCGCCAGCATGCCGCACAGGAGAACCGCGATCCCGCGCGCCTTGAGCCGGGTCAGGATATCCGACAGCGCCGAGCGGGTGACCGCCGGATCGGTCCCGCGCAGGGCGTCGTTGGCGCCAAGTTCGAGGATGACCGCGTTGGTGCCGTCGGGCACCGACCAGTCGAGCCGGTCGCGACCGCCGGAACTGGTATCGCCGGACACCCCGGCGTTCGTCATGTCGACCCTTATCCCGTTGACTTCCAATGCCTTTTGCAGCTGCTCCGGAAATGCGTCCGAGGCCAAAAGGCCGAGCCCCGCGCTCAGCGAATCGCCCAAGACCACCATCCTGATCGGCCTCGCCGCAGCGGTTGAATTGGTTTGGGCCAGCGTCGTTCCCGCCGTCATCAAGGCGATGCTCAACACGAGTATGTGCGCGAACATCCGTGCCCGCCTCTCGACCCCGCCCGCCGAAGTGCCATATGACCGAGCCATGGACAGTCGCATCGAACCCTCATCATTGGCCGGCCTCGAGCCGGACACCATTTCCATCCAGAACGTCAATCTCTCGCTCGGCTCGGGGGCGGCGCGCGTTCACATCCTCAAGGATATCAGCCTGCGCGTGGCGCCGGGTGAAGCGATCGGCCTGATCGGGCCGTCAGGCTCGGGCAAATCCACCCTGCTGATGGTGATGGCGGGGCTGGAGCGCCCCGACAGCGGAGAGGTGGTGGTGGGTGGCACCCCGTTCAATGCCCTCGACGAGGACGCTCTCGCCCGCTTTCGCGGCCGACAGGTCGGCATCGTGTTCCAGTCCTTCCACCTGATCCCGACCATGACGGCGCTGGAAAATGTCGCGGTGCCGCTGGAGCTCGCAGGCAATCCCGACGCGGCGCGGCGCGCGGCGCAGGAACTCTGCTCGGTCGGACTCGGCGACCGCCTGCATCACTACCCCGCGCAATTATCCGGCGGCGAGCAGCAGCGCGTCGCGCTGGCCCGGGCGCTGGCGCCCGACCCCGCCATCCTGGTGGCGGACGAGCCCACCGGCAATCTCGACGAAGCGACCGGCAAGCAGATCATCGATCTCCTGTTCACCAAGCACGCTGAACGCGGCATGACGCTGGTGCTGGTCACCCACGATCCCACGCTGGCGCAGCGCTGCGACCGCGTGGTGCGGCTGCGCTCCGGGCGAATCGACGGCCAGGCCGCCGACCACCAAGCCTCCTCATGAGCGTTGCCTCCGAAACCGTCGTTCGCACTCGTGCGAAGACGCCCGCGCTTCGCTTCGCGCTACGCGAGTTGCGCGGCGGATTGCGCGGCTTCTACGTCTTCATCGCCTGCATCGCGCTCGGCGTGATGGCGATCGCCGGCGTCGGCTCGGTCGCGGCGAGCCTCGGCGAGGGACTGGCGCGCGAGGGCCGTACGCTGCTCGGCGGCGATGTCGCCCTTGCCCTGATGCAGCGCGAAGCACGGCCGGATGAAATCGCGTTTCTCCGCTCCCGCGGCGACGTATCCGTCGTGGCGACCTTGCGCGCCATGGCGCGGGCAAGCGACGGCCGGCTCGCCCTGGTCGAACTCAAGGCAGTCGATGCCAGCTATCCCTCGCTCGGCGAACTGACGCTGCAACCGAAGCTGCCGCTCTCCGATCTATTGGCCGAGCGGGACGGTGCGTTCGGCGCGGCCGCCGATCCCACGTTATTGGCGCGGCTCGATCTCAAGCTCGGCGACCACATCACCATCGGCGGTGCCAACTTTCAGATCCGCAGCGTCGTCGATGCCGAGCCCGACAAGCTCGCCGGCGGCATTGGTCTTGGTCCGCGGTTTCTCGTCGGCGTCGACGCCTTGCGTGCCACTGGCCTGTTGCAACCCGGCAGCCTGGTGCGCTGGCTCTATCGGGTGAAGCTGCCGGATAATGCGGCCGGCGATGGTGCCGTCGCCGTATTCGTCAGCGACGTCAGAAGCGCGCTGCCGCAGGCCGGCTGGGGCATCCGCAGCCGCGGCAATGCCTCGCCACAGCTCGAGCGCACCATCAGCCGCTTCACCCAGTTCCTCACCCTGGTCGGCCTTGCAGCGCTTCTGGTCGGCGGGGTCGGCGTCGCCAACGCCGTCAAGAGCCACATCGATCGCCGTCGCGACGTCATCGCCGCCTTCAAGGCGCTCGGCGCCACCGGCCGCGACGTGTTTGCGATCTACGTCACGCAGGTCATCCTGCTCGCAGGAATTGGCTCGGCGGTCGGGCTTGCCGCCGGAGCCGCACTGCCCTTCGTCATCACGGGCCTGTTCGGAAAGCTGCTGCCGCTGCCGGTGGTGCCGGCGCTGCATGCGAGCGAACTCGCGCTGTCGTTTGTCTACGGCCTTCTGACCGCGCTTGCCTTCGGGCTGTGGCCGCTCGGACGCGTGCACGACGTTCCCGTGGCGGCGCTGTTCCGCGAGGAAGTCGCGGCCGAATGGCATCGGCCGCGCTGGCGCTATCTCGCCGCAATCGCGGTCGTGATCGCGCTTCTGATCATTGTCGTGATCGGGCTTGCCTACGACAAGCGGGTCGCTGCCGTGTTCGTCGCCGCCTCGATCGCGGTGTTCGTGCTGCTGCGCGGCATCGCGGCCGGCGTGATGGCGCTGGCGCGGCGCCTGCCGCGGCCGCGCTTCACCATGCTGCGGCTGGCGATCGCCAACATCTACCGGCCCGGCGCCCTGACGCCGTCGGTGGTGTTGTCGCTCGGCCTTGGCCTCGCGGTACTGGTCACGATTACCCAGATCGACGGCAATCTGCGGCGACAATTTTTGGCGGCCCTGCCGGAGCAGGCGCCGTCGTTCTACTTCATCGACATCCCCACCAATGAAGCCGCCCGTTTCGGCGAGTTCCTCAAGACCACTGCGCCGGGATCGACGGTCGAGGACGTGCCGATGCTGCGCGGTCGCATCATCGCGGCCCGCGGCGTCAAGGCGGAAGACCTCAAGGCTTCGCACGATTCGGAATGGGTGCTGCAGAGCGACCGCGGCCTGACCTACACCGGCGAGGTCCCGAAGGGTTCCAAGGTCGTCGAAGGCCAATGGTGGGGCAAGGACTATGACGGCCCGCCGCTGGTCTCGATGGAGAAGAAAATCGCCGACGGGATCGGGCTGAAGGTCGGCGACGAGATCGTCATCAACGTGCTCGGCCGCAACATACCGGCGCGGATCGCCAATTTGCGCACCATCGACTGGCAGGCCCTCGGCATCAACTTCGTCCTCGTGTATTCCCCCAATGCCTTCAAGGGTGCCCCGCACAGCCATGTCGCGACCCTGACCGAGGTTCATCCCGACGCCGCCGGCGACGAGAGGATCATCAAGGCGGTTGCCGACGCCTTCCCGATGGTGACGAGCGTGCGGGTCCGCGAGGTGATGGAAACCGTCGGCAGCGTCGTCACCAATCTGGTGCTGGCGATCCGCGGCGCCAGCGCGGTGACACTGATCTCGGCGATTCTCGTGCTGGGCGGCGCGCTGGCCGCCGGCCATCGCCACCGGGTCTACGATGCCGTGATTCTCAAGACCCTGGGCGCGACCCGCGCGCGGCTGATCGCCGCCTATGCGATGGAATATCTGATGATCGGCTTTGCCACCGCCGTGTTCGGCGTGATCGCGGGCTCGGTTGCGGCATGGCTGATCGTCACGCGGCTGATGACCTTGAGCTTCGTCTGGGAGGCCGGCAGCGCCGCCGGCGTGGTCGCCGCGGCCTTGATTGTGACGGTGGGGCTGGGGCTTGCCGGTACCTTGCTCGCCCTGAGCCAGAAGCCGGCCACGGTACTGCGGAATTTGTGACAAAGTAGAAACAATTGAACGCGCCAATTCGCTTCTCTGGGCATTGTCCGCGACCCGTCATTCATGCTTCGGAGCGACATTCAGCCGCGCATCGAAGCTTGCGCTGGATGTGCTAGTTTCCCACATACCAGTCGGGTCAGACGCCGCTTGATGACTGAAAGTTAATGTCAGCAATCGGCGGTATCTGAGATAGATTTCTAACCGGCGCCGCAAACCCCCTTTGCGCTCCGCCGGGCAACCAACGGGAATTCGACCATGTCGGACCTAGACCGCAATTACACTTCTCCTTTCGGCCGGGCCGCCGGGCGCCTGGACGCCGCGACCGTCGACGCCGGTCTGCGCGCCTACATGCTGCGCATCTACAACTACATGAGCATTGGCCTTGCCATCACCGGGCTTGCCGCGCTCGGTGTCTATATGGCGGCGGTGACCAGCACGCCGACGGCCGACGCGATCCGTATCGGCAGCATGTATCTGACGCCGTTCGGCTACGCGATGTTCGTCAGCCCGCTGAAATGGCTGTTCATCCTGGCGCCGCTCGCCATGGTGTTCGCCATCTCGGCCGGCATCAACCGTCTCGCGCCGGCGACGGCCCAGATGCTGTTCTGGGTGTTCTCGGCGCTAATGGGCGTTTCGATGTCCTCGATCTTCCTGGTGTATACGCACACCTCGATCGTGCGGGTGTTCTTCATCACCGCGGCGACCTTCGGCGCGCTCAGTCTCTACGGCTACACCACCAAGCGCGACATGAGCGGGATGGGCTCGTTCCTGCTGATGGGCCTGTTCGGCATCATCATCGCGAGCCTGGTCAATCTGTTCCTCGGCAGCACCCTGCTGCAGTTCATGGTGTCGGTGATTGGCGTCCTGGTGTTCGCGGGCCTGACCGCCTACGATACCCAGCGGCTGAAGAACGACTACATCTACGGCTACGCCTCGCAGGGCGGTGACGTGGCGGAGCGGGCGTCGATCCTCGGCGCGCTGTCGCTCTACCTGAACTTCATCAACCTGTTCACGCTGCTGTTGCAGCTGCTCGGCCAGCGCGATTGACCGGGTGAAGCCTGAAAACCAATGAGCCCCGGCCCTTGCGGCCGGGGCTTTTCTTTTGCACCCGGCAAAAATAAGCTCCCCACCATGTCCCCGCCCGAAGTCAGGCCCGCCGCCGCGGCCGACCTGCCCGCCATTACCGCCATCTACGAACACGCGGTGCTCTACGGCACCGCGACGTTCGAGTTGATCCCGCCAGACCTCGCCGAGATGACGCGGCGCTTCAACGCGCTGATGGACGGCGGCTTTCCCTATTTCGTCGCCGAGCTCGACGGACGGGTGGTCGGATATGCCTATGCCGGCGCCTACCGGCCGCGGCCGGCCTATCGCTTCACCGTGGAGAATTCGATCTATCTCGATCCCGCGATCCACCGGCGCGGCATCGGCCTGATATTGATGAAGGGATTGATCGCGGAATCGGAAGCGCGCGGCTATCGGCAGATGATCGCAGTGATCGGCGATTCCGCCAATGCCGGATCGATCGGCGTGCATACCCGATGCGGCTTCGAGATGATCGGCACCCATCCCGATGTCGGCTTCAAGTTCGGCCGCTGGCTCGACATCGTGATGATGCAACTCGCGCTCGGCGAGGGCGCCGGAACGCTGCCGGCGTCGTAACGAAGCCGCCTACACCACCGCCAGCTTGCGGTCGATCACCAGCAGCACGCGATCGAGTTCGTGGCCGCGGCGCAGGATCAGGCCGGTCGCCGAGATGACGCTGTAGATGCCCTGCTTGCGCGCCAGCCGCGGATCTTTTTCGATGCGGTAGATCGGCACTTCGGAGGCGCGGCGGAATACCGAGAACACCGCGCGGTCACGCAGGAAATCGATCGCATAGTCCCGCCACTCGCCGTCGGCGACCATGCGTCCGTACAGATCGAGGATGCGATTGAGTTCGAAGCGATTGAATGTCACCCGGTTTGGGACGGGACCCGCAGCGGCGATCCGCGCCGCTGCGCGAGCCTCGCTTGGATCGGCTTCCTCCGACATCGAACTCATGGAGCGCCTCCTGTCATATTTGATACATGATTGCGCCAACCGCGTACGGCTGCAAGGGGGCGATTCGGCGGAGGGATCCGGATTCGCCCGCGCCAGATCGCCAAGTGCCTGCATTTCGGGCCGAAATATTGCGTCACGGGAACGTTAGCGGAATCATAATACCGCCCTACTTCCGCCAAGCGCCCGCCGCCGTGAATTGCGAGAAGAAAATCCTGCGTTGGCCCGGTCCTTTCGGTTCCGGATTCCTCAGCCCCCAGCCCCCCGGGGTCGTCGGGATCGGGCCTGTTCGCAGGTAGTTACCCCACACTGGGCCAACGAAAGTTGGTCCTTTTTCTTTTGGGTATGCGAACTCTCAATCCCGGTCCTGCGCCAAGTCGCGCGGCGGGCATGACGAGTATGGGGGGTTGAAAATTCAGTGCAGCGTCGTGAACGCCGCCCCCAGCATGGCGCCCGGTTTGTCGCGACTGCCATCCTGGACGTAGACCACCGCGGCATCGACGCCATCGCGTGAGATATTCTCCAGCGGCACGGTCCAGGTGCCGGAAGACCCGTTCCAGTCACCGACCTTGAGCAGGTCGCGCACCACGTTGTGGTAGGTGATTTCGCGGCCGCTGTTCTCGCCGCGCCCGATGGCGATCGGGATCGCTTTCGAGATCGAGCCGATCCAGACCTCGCCGTGTATCGCGGCGGGCCCGTTGACGGAGTCCGCGACCCGGACGTTGATCTCTTTGCCGGCCAGCGTCACCGTGACCGGCACCGACATCACGCCACCGGCCTTCTTGGTAAGAGCGATGGCGTTTTCGATCCCGGCGCGATCGCTGCCGATCACATGCATGCGTCCGTTGACGACCACTTGCGGCGTGTAAACCTCGCGATCGCCGCGCACCTGGGAATAGGCTTTCTGGCGGGCGCTGAAGCGCGCATCGGCGAGCGTGTCCTTCCAGCCGAGATAATCCCAGTAATCGATCGGCAGGCTCAGCGCGACGATTGAGGGATCCTTGGCCAGTTCACCGAGAATCTTGTCGGCCGGCGGGCAGGACGAGCACCCCTGCGAGGTGAACAGTTCGATCACCGCGCGGGGATC
Organism: uncultured Alphaproteobacteria bacterium; assembly: GCA_963721135.1. Taxonomy (GTDB): domain Bacteria; phylum Pseudomonadota; class Alphaproteobacteria; order Rhizobiales; family Xanthobacteraceae; genus Bradyrhizobium. The sequence continues at coordinate 108,957 of CAVRIB010000014.1, read as the reverse complement.
GGCATGGGCCGGCGTGACGATCGCGATGATGGCGCAAGCGCCGAGCGCGCCCGACCATCGCGAAATCAGATTATAAGCCATCATCGCTGTCATACCACAAACCGCAAGCCACCCGCCGCCGTTAACGCATTGCCGCGCCCGATCGAGTGGTATCCTTCAACTCGATCGCCCCTTACGAATGCAAGAAGGCGGCCCTTTCATAGGCCGCCTCCCCCTCGGTCGCTACTCACTTCGCAGTGAGGCATCGATCACAATTCGCGTTACGCCGCGAGCTTGCGCAGCACGTAATGCAGGATGCCACCGTTGCGATAGTAGTCGAGTTCGTCAAGGGTATCGATCCGGCACAATAGCGAGATGCGCTGCAGCGAACCGTCGCCGGACACGATTTCCGCCGTGAGTTTCTGCCGCGGTTTCAGGTCACCCTGCAAGCCCCGTATGGTTACTGTCTCGTCGCCCTTCAGTCCGATCGACTGCCAGGACATGCCGTCCTCGAAGGTCAGCGGCAGCACGCCCATGCCGACCAGGTTGGAGCGATGGATGCGCTCGAAACTCTGGCAGATCACGGCGCGGACGCCGAGCAGCCGGGTACCCTTGGCGGCCCAGTCGCGCGACGAGCCATTGCCGTATTCGGCGCCGGCGAACACCACCAGCGGCACATTCTCGGCCTGGTATTTCATCGCGGCGTCGTAGATCGACATCTGCTCGCCGTCCGGCCAGTGTTTCGTCAGGCCGCCTTCGGGGATGTTGCCGTCGGCGCCCTTGAGCATGAAGTTCTTGATGCGGATATTGGCGAAGGTGCCGCGCATCATCACTTCATGATTGCCGCGCCGCGTGCCGTATTGGTTGAAATCCGCGGGCCGCACCTGATGCTCGGACAGGTACCTGCCGGCGGGCGAGGTCAGCTTGATCGAGCCTGCCGGCGAGATGTGATCGGTGGTGATCTTGTCGCCGAACATCGCCAGAATCCGCGCATCGACGACATCGACGATCGGCTCCGGCTGCTTCTTCATGCCTTCGAAATAGGGCGGGTTCTGAACGTAGGTCGAGCTCATGTTCCAGCGATAGGTTTCGCTCTCCACCGTCTTGATCTTGCGCCAGTTGGTATCGCCCTTGAACACGTCGGCGTAGCGCTTCTTGAAGATCGTCGAGGTGACGTACTTCTTCATGAAGGCGTTGATCTCCTTCGAGGTCGGCCAGATGTCCTTCAAATAGACCGGCTTGCCGTCCTTGCCGGTGCCGAGCGGTTCGACCGCGAGGTTCTTGGTCACGCTGCCGGCGAGCGCGTAGGACACCACCAACGGCGGCGAGGCCAGGTAGTTGGCCTGCACGTCGGGACTGACGCGGCCTTCGAAGTTCCGGTTGCCCGACAGCACGGCCGCGGCGACGATGCCGTTGTCGTTGATCGATTTCGAAATCTCTTCGGGCAGCGGACCCGAATTGCCGATGCAGGTGGTGCAGCCGAAGCCGACCAGATTGAAGCCGACCTTGTCGAGATCGAGCTGCAATCCGGAATTGGCGAGATACTCCGCGACCACCTGGCTGCCCGGCGCCAGCGAAGTCTTGACCCAGGGTTTTGCGGTCAGACCCTTGGCGGCGGCGTTGCGCGCCAACAGGCCCGCGCCGATCAGCACGCTCGGATTGGACGTGTTGGTGCAGGAGGTGATCGCCGCGATCACCACGTCGCCATGGCCGAGATCGAAATTGCGGTTCTCGACCGGATAGCGCTTCGCGGCGTCGGCGGCCTTCTTGTATTCGCTCGCCATCGCGGCGGCAAAACCTTCGGCGACCGCCGGCAGCGCGACGCGGCCTTCGGGTCGCTTCGGTCCGGCCATCGAGGGCACGACATCGCCGAGATCGAGCGTCAGCGTCTCCGTGAAAACCGGATCGGGCGACTTGGCGGTACGGAACAAACCCTGCGCCTTGGCATAGGCGCTGACCAGCGCGACACGATCGTTCTTGCGGCCCGAGGTCTTGAGATAGTCGATGGTCTCGGCATCGACCGGGAAGTAGCCGCAGGTCGCGCCATATTCCGGAGCCATGTTGCCGATGGTCGCCTTGTCCGCGACCGAGAGATGGTCGAGGCCGGGGCCGAAAAACTCCACGAATTTTCCCACCACGCCCTGCTTGCGCAGCATCTGCGTCACCGTCAGCACGAGATCGGTAGCGGTGACGCCTTCCTTCAATTGCCCCTTGAGCTTGAAGCCGACCACTTCGGGCAGCAGCATCGACAGCGGCTGGCCCAGCATGCAGGCTTCGGCTTCGATGCCGCCGACGCCCCAGCCGAGCACGGCAAGGCCGTTGACCATGGTGGTGTGCGAATTGGTTCCAACCAGCGAATCCGGATAGGCGACCTCGAAGGTTCCCTTCTTCTTGCCGACCGTCATCTTCTCCTTGCGGGTCCACACCGTCTGCGCGAGATACTCGAGATTGACCTGGTGGCAGATGCCCGTGCCCGGCGGCACCACGGCGAAATTCGAGAACGCCCGCTGTCCCCATTTCAGGAATTCGTAGCGTTCCTGGTTCTGCTTGTATTCCTCGACCACGTTCTTGGCGAACGCCTTGTTGTCGCCGAAGAAGTTCACGATCACCGAGTGGTCGATGACGAGATCGACCGGCACCAGCGGATTGATCTTCTCGGCGTCGCCGCCGAGTTTTTGCATGGCATTGCGCATTGCGGCCAGATCGACCACCGCCGGCACGCCGGTGAAATCCTGCATCAGCACGCGCGCCGGGCGGAACGCGATTTCATGTTCGAGCTTGCGCTTCCTCAGCCATTTCGAGACCGCGAGGATGTCGTCCTTCTTGACGGTGCGGCCGTCTTCATTGCGCAGCAGGTTTTCCAGGAGCACCTTCATGGAATAAGGCAGCTTGGAGATTCCCTTCAGACCGTTCTTCTCGGCGACGGGCAGGCTGTAATAGACGTAGGTCTTGCCGCCGACCTTGAGGGTCTTCTGGCTTTTGAAGCTGTCGAGCGAGGTCATGTCAGGAAATCCCAATTGTCAGTTATGTCAGGCAACGGTATTTTGGCACCGTCTGTGGCGCAGCGCCTGATGGCTTGCAGCCGCGGGGTGTGTGCTGCATCAAGGTCCGGCTTATAGAATCATTCCAGCAGCACCGCCACATCGACAATCGGGCCCCCGCATTGCGCTACCCACAAATTCTGATGCGGTACCCTTAGGAATCCGAAGGGCTGTGAAAGGGCAACATGCGGCTCTCGGGGCGCGGCGTCAGATGTGTGCGAGGCGGCCGGGAGATATTCTCCGGCCTCGATTTCGAGGCTGCGTCCGGCGCGGCGCTGGCCATCACCGGCGCCAACGGATCGGGCAAGACCTCGCTGTTGCGGATGATTGCGGGGCTCCTTGCGCTCGCCGGCGGCTCGATCGCGCTCGAGGACGGCGAGGCCGAACTGACCCTGCCCGAACAGGCGCATTATCTCGGTCACCGCGACCCGCTGAAGCCCGCCTTGAGCGTGATGGAAAACCTCGCCTTCTGGCGCGATTTCTTGGGCGGCGAGGCATGCGACGCCGGGCAAAGCCTGGCCGCGGTCGGGCTCGACCACGCCGCCCACCTGCCGGCAGCTTATCTGTCGGCCGGCCAGCGGCGTCGGCTGTCGGTTGCCCGGCTGCTTGCGGTGCGACGGCCGGTCTGGCTGCTGGATGAACCCACCAGCGCGCTCGATGCCGCCGGGCAAAGCCTGTTCGCAGCACTGATGGCCGACCATCTCGCCCGCGGTGGCCTGATCATCGCCGCCACCCATGCGCCGCTTGGCCTCGCCGCGCACGAAGTGCGGATCGGAGGCGCGACATGACCGCTCTCGCCGCCCTGATTCGAAGAGATGTCAAAATCGCATTGCGCGTCGGCGGCGGCGCGCTGATCGGGGTATTGTTCTTTCTGACGGTGGTGGTGCTGATGCCGTTCGCGGTCGGCCCTGATCTGGCGCTGCTGACTCGGCTCGGACCTGCGATCCTCTGGCTCGGCGCGCTGCTTGCAAGCCTGCTCACCCTCGACCGGCTGTTCATGGCCGACCATGAGGATGGTTCTCTCGATCTGATCGTGATGGGCCGGATGCCCCTGGAACTTGCCTGCGCCACGAAAGCGCTGGCGCATTGGCTCGCCGCGGGACTGCCGCTCATCATTGCCACCCCGGTGCTTGGACTTTTGTTGAATCTCGACGCGATATCGACGTCGGCGGTCGCCTTGACGCTGCTTGCGGGCACGCCGGCGCTGACCTTCACCGGCATGATTGGCGCGGCGCTGGCGGTGACCTTGCATCGCGGCGGGCTTCTGCTCGCCGTATTGGTGCTGCCGCTGTCGATCCCGGTCTTGATTTTCGGCGTCGCCGCCTCGCAGGCCGCGATATCCGGATTGTCGTTCGGCGCGCCGTTTTCGATCCTGTGCGCACTGTCGCTGTTCAGTCTTGTCATCGGACCGTTTGCGGCAGCGGCGAGCCTGCGGCACGGACTTGACTGACATTGACGCCGATCAACTCTCGCGGAGCGTCTTTGTGCTGATTGCCTGCGACGACGACTGCGACTAACAGGATGCCATGACGCTGATCGATCTTGCCAATCCGACAAAGTTCCTGACGCTGACCGCGCGGCTGTTGCCATGGCTGGCGGGCGCAACCGCCCTCCTGCTCGCGATCGGCCTTTATCAGTCCGCCATGGCGCCGGACGATTACCAGCAGGGCGCCACGGTCAAGATCATGTTCATCCACGTGCCCAATGCGTGGCTGTCGATGTTCGTCTGGGGCGTGATGAGCATGGCGGCGCTCGGCACGCTGGTATGGCGGCATCCGCTCGCCGATGTCGCCGCCAAGGCCGCAGCCCCGATCGGCGCGGCCTTCACCTTTCTGGCGCTGGTGACCGGCTCGCTGTGGGGACGGCCGATGTGGGGCACCTATTGGGAATGGGATGCGCGGCTGACCTCGGTCCTGATCCTGTTCTTGATGTATCTCGGCCTGATCGCGCTGTGGCGGGCGGTCGAAGATCCCTCGCGCGCCGCGCGCGCCGCCGCGGTGCTGACGCTGGTCGGCGCGCTCAACCTGCCGATCATCAAATTCTCGGTCGACTGGTGGAACACGCTGCATCAGCCGGCGTCGGTGTTCCGGATGGGCGGCCCGACGCTCGATCGCGCCTTTCTGATTCCGCTTTTGGTGATGGCGGTGGCGTTTTCGCTGCTGTTCGTCACGCTGCATCTGGCGGCGATGCGCAACGAGATCCTGCGCCGCAGGGTGCGAAGCTTGCAGATGCAGCAAGCCAGCCGGCGACCGGCGTGAACGCGATGTCGCTCGGTCCCTATGCGTCCTTCATCGTGACGGCCTATCTGGCGGCGACCGTGGTGGTAGTTATTCTCATTGGCTGGATCGCGCTCGATTATCGCCGCCAGAAGCAGCGCCTGCATGAACTGGAGGCGTCGGGCGTGACCAGGCGTTCCGGGCGAAGCGCGGCGGAGATCACATGAGCGAACCTTCAACGATAGACACCCCGCCGCCGCACCGTTCGTGGCTGATGGCGCTGCCGCTGATCGCCTTCGCAGGGCTCGCCCTGCTGTTCTGGTTCCGCCTGGGCGACACCGATCCCTCGCGAATCCCATCGGCCCTGATCGGCCACCCGGCGCCGCAAACCGCCCTGCCGCCGCTGCAAGGCCTCAACAATGACGGCGCGCAGGTGCCCGGGCTCGATCCGTCCGTGTTCAAGGGCAAGGTCAGCGTCGTCAACGTCTGGGCCTCCTGGTGCATCCCCTGCCATGACGAAGCGCCGCTACTTACGGAACTCGGCAAGGACAAGCGGCTGCAGCTGATCGGCATCAACTACAAGGATGCCGCCGACAATGCCCGGCGTTTCCTCGGCCGCTACGGCAACCCCTATGGCATGGTCGGTGTCGACGGCAACGGTCGCGCTGCGATCGAATGGGGCGTCTATGGCGTGCCGGAAACCTTCGTTGTCGGCCGCGACGGCGTCATTGCCTACAAGCTGGTCGGCCCGGTGACGCCGGACAATGTCGACAGCTTGCTCAAGGCCGAGATCGACAAGGCGCTGAAGTGACGACGTAGTCGTCATTCCGGGATGGTCCGAAGGACCAGACCTAAGATGCGCCATTGCGCATCGGGGAAGCTCGAGATTCCGGGTTCGCGCTCGCGCGCCCCGGATGACGGTTGGGGCACCTCACCCCTTGCTCACATCCCCCTCCGCCGCTTCGCTGGCTTCCAGCGAGGCCGGTTCGAGATGGTAGCGCTTGATCAGCGGCATCTGGGTGAGCGCAAAGGCCATGGTCAGCGGGATCACGCCGAACGCCTTGAAGGCAACCCAGAAATCGGTCGACTGGCTGCGCCAGATGACCTCGTTCAGGACCGCCATCGCGAAGAAGAACAGCGCCCAGCGCAGCGTGAGGAGGCGCCAGCCTTTCGGCGTGAGATTGAACATCTGGTCGAACATGATGGCGATGAAGGAGCGGCCGAACAGGAGACCGCCGCCGAGGATCGCCGCGAACAACCCGTAGATGATGGTCGGCTTGACCTTGATGAAGGTTTCGTCGTGCAGCACGAGCGTCAGCGTGCCAAACACGATGACGACGACTCCCGTCACCAGCGCCATGATCGGCACATGCCGCGTCACTACGTAGGACGCGATCATCGCCATCACCACCGCCACCATGAAGGCGCCGGTCGCGACGAACAGGTGATATCTGGCGTTGGCGAGGAAGAACACCAGCAACGGGCCGAGCTCGGTCGCGAGCTTGAACAAAGGATGCGGCTGGGTCTTGTCCATCATTCAATTCCTGCGATCGCTTTTGCAAAATCCCGCGCCGCGAACGGCGCGAGGTCGTCGACGCCCTCGCCGACGCCGATGAAATGCACCGGCAGTTTGTGTTTTTCGGCCAGCGCCACCAGGATGCCGCCGCGCGCGGTGCCGTCGAGCTTCGTCATGACGAGGCCGGTGACGCCTGCGGTGCGGTGAAACGCCTCGACCTGCGACAGCGCATTTTGCCCCACCGTGGCATCCAGTACCAGCAGCACCGCATGCGGCGCTGTCGCATCGACCTTCCTGATGACGCGTACGACCTTTTCCAGCTCGTTCATCAGCTCGGCCTTGTTCTGCAGCCGGCCCGCGGTATCGATCAGGAGCACGTCGAGCGCTTGCTCGCGCGCCGCGGTCATCGCATTGAAGGCAAGGCTCGCGGAATCCGAGCCCTGCGCGCCGGCGACGACGGGCGATTTGGTGCGCTCGCCCCAGATCTTGAGCTGCTCGATGGCAGCGGCGCGAAAGGTGTCGCCGGCGGCCAGCATCACCTTGCGGCCTTCCGCGGAGAATTTTGCGGCGAGCTTGCCGATGGTGGTGGTCTTGCCGGAACCATTGACGCCGACGACGAGGATCACGAACGGCTTTTTTGCCGCATCGATCGCGAGCGGTGTTGCGACCGGCGCCAGCACTCTCTCGATTTCGGTCGCGACCACCGACTTCACGTCATCCGCCGTGATCGCCTTGTCGTAGCGGCCGACGCCGACCGCCGCCGAGATGCGCGCCGCCACCGCGGTTCCGAGATCGGCGCGCAGCAGCACGTCCTCGATATCGTCGAGCATCGCGCGGTCGAGCTTGCGCTTGGTGACGAGATCGGCAACCGCCGTGCCGAGCGAACTCGAGGTGCGCTTCAGCCCGCCGGTCAGCCGCTGCCACCAGCTCAGCCTTGTCGTTCCGTCAGTGGTATCGTTCATGGCGGCGTTGTGTTAGCGGTTTCGCGCCATGAGCGAAAGTCTTGACCGGGGAATTGAAGTTCCCGAATTGTCCGCGGACGAAATCCAGGCGCGCGTGCTCCATCGCGACGGGCTGATGCTCGTCATCGACAAGCCCGCAGGCCTGCCGGTGCATCGCGGCCCCAAGGGCGGCGCCAATCTGGAATCCTCGTTCGATGCGCTGCGGTTCGGCCTGCCGCGGCCGCCGGTCCTCGCCCACCGGCTCGACAAGGATACGTCCGGCTGCCTTGTGCTGGGACGTCATCGCAAGGCGACCGCCTCGCTCGGGCTATTGTTCAAGCACGGCAAGATTTCAAAGACCTATTGGGCGGTGGTCGAAGGCGGACCCGCCGAGGACGAAGGCATCATCGACATGCCGCTCGGCCGCCTCAACGCCGAGCGCGGCTGGTGGCAGAAGCCGGATCCGGAAGGCCAGCAGGCGGTGACCAACTGGGAAGTGCTCGGGCGCGGCGAGGGTCTGACCTGGCTCGCGCTGGAACCGGTCACCGGCCGCACCCATCAGCTGCGCGTGCATTGTGCAGCCCAGCGCTGGCCGATTGTCGGCGACAACATTTACGGTAATGGCCCGCGTTTCGGCGAGCCGCGCCTGCACCTGCATTCCCGCGAGATCGCGATCCCGATCTCGAAGAACAAGGAGCCCGTGCGCGTCGTGGCGCCTGCGCCCGCGCATATGCGGGAGCGGCTCCGGGCGTGCGGGTGGAAGGGGGAGTAGTTCAACCGTCATTGCGAGCCAACGGGTCGCGCGAATGCGCGCCCGATGACAGGCTCCACGAAGCAATCCAACGCCGTCAAGGAAAGATGGATTGCTTCGTCGCAAATGCTCCTCGCAATGACGGCGGAGAGGGCGGCGCTCACCTCACACCGTCAATCGCGCGCCATCATGCCCGGCGATCGTGAGCGCTCGCACCGCGCCGGGCACATCGCCGCTGATCGACACCGGCAAATAATGTTCGGTGCGGCCGGCCGTCGCGCTCTCGATCAACACTTGCCGTGTCGCGCCGATCTCCGAGGCCAGCCGCTTCCGCAACGCCGCCTCGCCAGCCGCGCGCAATCGTCGCGCACGCTCGCGGATCACATTGCCCGCGACCTGCGGCATCCGCGCCGCCGGCGTGCCAGGGCGTGGCGAATAGGGAAACACGTGGAGGAACGTCAGATCGCATTCCGCCACCAAATCGATCGAGCGCGCGAACATCGCTTCGGTTTCGGTCGGAAAACCCGCGATGATGTCGGCGCCGAGCGCGATGTCCGGCCGCAAGCGCCGCAGCTGCGCGCAGAATTCGACCGCATCCTTGCGGGAATGCCGCCGCTTCATCCGCTTCAGGATCAGATCGCAGCCTGATTGCAGCGACAGATGCAGATGCGGCATCAGCCGCGCCTCGTCCGCGATGACGTCGAGCAGATCGCGATCGACCTCGACCGAATTGACCGATGAAATCCGCAACCGTTTCAGTTCCGGAACGTGCCGCAGGATCTGCTTCGTCAGCAGACCGAGCTTCGGCACACCGGGCAGGTCGGCGCCGTAGCTCGTCAGATCAACACCGGTCAGGACGATCTCGGCGTGGCCGGCCTCGACCAGCGCGCGCACCTGTTCGACCACCGCGCCCATCGGCACCGATCGTGAATTGCCGCGGCCATAGGGGATGATGCAGAAAGTGCAGCGGTGATCGCAGCCGTTCTGCACCTGCACGAAAGCCCGCGGCAGGCCGCTCTGAAATCCTTCCACGAGATGCGGCGCCATCTCTAGGACTGCCATGATGTCGGAGACCGCGATCTTCTCGTGGCTGCCGAGGTCGAACGCCGCCCGCGCATCGCGCCAGGCCTCGCGCCGCATCTTGTCATCGTTGCCGACGACGCGGTCGACCTCCGCCATGCCTGCGAACATTTTTGGCTCGATCTGCGCCGCGCAGCCGGTAACGACAATCCGCGCGGAAGGCCGTTCGCGCTTCAGCCGCCGGATCGATTGCCGCGCCTGGGCGACCGCTTCATTGGTGACCGCGCAGCTGTTGATGACGATGGTATCGGTGAGCCCGGCACTCGCCGCCTCTTTCGCGATCACCTCGGCTTCGAAGGCGTTGAGGCGGCAGCCGAAGGTGATGACCTCGACGCTCATGATCTCAGGCGACGGAAGCAAACAGCGCCGGATCGAAGCGGCCTTCGTACTCGAACGTCGCCGTCCCGGTCATCAGCACGTGGTCGTCGCGCTCGCGCCACTCGATCGCAAGCTCGCCGCCGGGCAAAGCGATCTGCACGGCGCGGTTGGTGCGCTTGAGTCGCGCTGCGGCCACCGCGGTGGCGCAGGCCGCCGAGCCGCAGGCCCTGGTCAGGCCCGCGCCGCGCTCCCAGGTGCGGATCGTGATGTGGTCGCGGTCGACGATATGGGCGAGCGTGATGTTGGCGCGCTCCGGAAAGATCGGGTGATTTTCCAGCAGCGGCCCGAAGCGGCCGAGATCATGGGCATTGACGTCATCGACCCAGAAGATCGCATGCGGATTGCCCATGTTGACCGCCGACGGCGTATGCAGGAGCGGCGCGTCGATCGGCCCGATCTGCAGCTCGATGGAGCGGGTATCGCGGAACTCCTCCGCCAGCGGAATATCCTTCCAGCCGAACTTCGGCGGACCCATGTCGACGGTATAGAGACCATCGGAAGGCCCCTTCCAGCAATTCAACAGCCCTGCCCTCGTCTCGAAGGTGGCTGACGTCTTGCCGGTCGCCTCGAACAGCCGCTTGACGACGCAGCGCATGCCGTTGCCGCAGGCGGCCGCCTCCGAGCCGTCGTTGTTGTAGATGCGGATAAAGGCCTCGGTGCCGTTGACGCGTGGCGGCTGCAGCACCATCAACTGGTCGTAAGCCACGCCCGCGGGAGAGGCCACCGCGCGCGCATCCGCCGGCGTGACGGGGCTTTGCGAATCGCGCAGGTCGACCACGACGATTTCGTTGCCGATGCCGTTCATCTTGGCAAACGCATGGTTGGCGAGCGCGCTCATGGAATTTCCCGAATTGTGCCCGCCTTATATGGCGAATAAGGGCGGGTTGACCAGTGTTGCGGCAAATCCGTGTCGCGGCTCGCGCGCCCCCCGCAACGGTTCATGACGTATCTGTCATGGGACGAAGGCGGCAGGCACATGTTAGCATGGCTGTAGTCGCAGGCCCCGGGGACATTTTGGCGCCACGCCGAACGAGGCAAGGGAGATTACCGAATGAATTCCGCCCGCTGTTTGCGCCTTGCCATGCTCGCGCTGGTTCCGGCAGCCGTGATTTCGCTCGGTCTGGCCAATGCCCTGGCCCAGGCACCGGCGGCGAGCCCACCGGCTGCGGCTGCCAGCCCCGTCCCGGCGCCCAGTGCGACCCCGGCCCCGGTACAAAGCCCCGCGGCACCGCCTGCCGCCGCAACACCGCCTGCAGCGGCGGTGCAGGCCGCCGATCCCTTCGGCGAGGAGATCATGCTGCAACCGAAGACGGTCGTCATCCTCAAGGGCAGCGCCAACTGGGATTCGGCGTTCGACACCCTGATCGAATCCTTCAAGTCGCTGTCGGGCTTGCTGGACAAGGAGGGCATCAAGCCCGCCGGCAATCCGATGATCGTCTATACCGCCACCGACGATACCGGCTTCACCTACCTTGCCGAAATTCCGGTCGACCAGGATCCGAAGAACCTGACCAAGGCCATGAGCATGGGCAAATCGCCCGAGGGGAAGGCCCTGAAATTCGTCCATCGCGGCTCCTACGACAACATGGACAACACCTATGAGGCGATCACCAATCACCTCGACGACAAGAAGCTCGAAGCCAAGGATACCTTCATCGAGGAGTACATCACCGACCCCTTGAAGACCGAGGAAGACAAGCTGGTCATCAACGTCTACGTGCCGCTGAAATGAGCTTCATGCTTCATCGCGCTCCGCTTGCTGTGGCCGTCGCGGCGATCCTGTTCGCCGCGCCCGCGCTCGCCGAAAGCCCGCCGGCGATGATCTCCGTCACAGGCGAGGCGACGGTCTCGGTGGCGCCCGATCTGGCGGAGATCGAAGGCGGCGTGACGTCGGAGGCCAAGACCGCGCGCGAGGCGTCGGAAGCCAACAACGCGGCGATGGGCAAGGTGCTGCTGGCGCTGAAGGGCGCAGGGATCGCCGAGAAGGATATCCAGACCGCACGGCTGTCGCTGCAACCGACTACGCGCCGAACCGCGTCAGCGGCGGTCCGAATTCCATCGTCGGCTACCGCGCCAGCAACAGCGTGACCGTCCGCCTGCACGACGTCGGCAAGGTCGCGAGCACGATCGACACCATGGTGGGCGCCGGCGCCAACGATATCGGCGGCATCGGCTTTTCGGTTTCCAACGCCTCGAAGCTTCTCGACGACGCCCGCGCGCAGGCCGTCGCCGATGCCCGACGCAAGGCCGAGATCTACGCCAAGGCCGCCGGCGTCACGCTCGGCGCACCGCTCGACATTTCCGAAGAAGGCGCGCCCGGTCCGATCCTGTTTCGCGCCAAGGCAGCCGTCGGCGGCATGGCCACATCAGTCCCGGTGGCGCAGGGCGAAGAGACGCTGCACATCAATGTCAGCGTGTCCTGGGCGATCAAGTAATCGTCGAGCCAAGAGTACAGACCTCATCCTGAGGAGCGCGCCGCCTGGCGCGCGTCTCGAAGGATGGAGACGGGCCCTCGTGCTTCGAGACGGCGCCAACGCGCCTCCTCAGCATGAGGGATTACAAGAACTCTAAATCTCCACCACCTGCCCCGGCTTCAGCGCGACGAATTTTTCCCGCGGGATCTTCGCCTCATCGAGCGCGGCATGCAGCGCGACCAGCGGCGCGTCGATCGCTTCGTCGGTCAGTTGGAACGTGCCGTGGTGATGCGCCAATGCGGCTTGCGCGCCGCAATCGCCGAGCGCCTGCACCGCGTCGGCGGGGTTCATGTGCTGGTCGCGCATGAACCAGCGCGGCTCGTAGGCGCCGATCGGCAGAATCGCCAGCCGCAACGGGCCGTGCGCCTCCGCGACGCGGCGGAAATGCTTGCCCTCGCCGTAGCCGGAATCGCAGACGATGTAGAACTTGCCGGCGGGAGTTTCGATGACGAAGCTTGCCCACAGCGTCCTGTTGCGGTCGAACAGTCCGCGCGCCGACCAGTGCCGGGTCGGAACCATCGTGACGGCGACGCCATTGCCGAGTTCGACCCGGTCGTGCCAGTCGAACGCCTCGGCCTTGATCGCGCTGTCCGCGCCGCGCATGGTCGCATCATTGCCGAGCGGCGTGATCACCCGCGGCGAAAATTTCGCGGCCAGTCGCGACAGCGTGGCGACGTCGAGATGGTCGTAGTGGCCGTGCGACACCAGCACGACGTCGATATCAGGCAATGCCTCGAAGGCGATCCCGGGATCGTTGTGCCGTTTCGGTCCGGCCCAGGCGACCGGCGAGACGCGCATCGACCACACCGGATCGACCAGGATGTTGAGATCCGCAGTCTGGATCAGCCAGCTCGCATGGCCGACAAACGACAGCCGCGCTCCGGTGCCGCCAACGCGCGGCGGCGGCAGGTCGGCGTGCTCGCTCGGCGCCCATTCCGGCCAGCCTGCGCGCTGCCGGCCCGGGCCGAACTGCCAGCGCAGCACCTCGCCCAGCGATTTCGGCGGCGACCCGTCGGGATCGAAGAAGCGCTCACCATCGAAATGATCGGAGACCGGCCCGGAATAGCCTTTCATTCTGTAAACCCAGACCGAGGGCACGCCGATCGCCACGGCGGCGCCGGCCAACCCCCTGAGAACGGGGCGGCGGGATAGCTTCATTGCCTCGATTGGCCTCAAAAAGCGTGCTTCGGCAAGGGGGTAACCTGCCCCTTCGGCTTCACGAAAACGCCATTTGGCCGCGACTTTCCTTGACTTTCCGCGGCTTCTTGGGTTTAACCCGCCCACTTCTCGGAAAGAGTTTCTTTTCGACCCGCCGCCCGGTCCCTGAGGCCGGAGGTCAACGCCCGACAGCGCGATGCGCCCTCGGGCGCAAACGTGTTTGGACGACCCTCGTGACGGCGTTGCCGAGGCGCGCCGCGAGACACAAATGAGACCGTCGTCACCCGCGAAAGCGGGTGATCCAGTATTCCAGAGCAGCTCGCTTGAGCCGAGAAGCTGCGGCGTACTGGATACCCCGCTTTCGCGGGGTATGACAAAAGAGAGCGACGACGAAGGAACAACAGACGTGTTCGACAATCTGTCGGAAAAGCTCGGCGGCATTCTGGACCGGCTGACGCGGCGCGGGTCGCTGACGGAGGCCGACGTCGATGCGGCGATGCGCGAGGTGCGCCGCGCGCTCTTGGAAGCCGACGTCTCGCTCGACGTGGTCAGAAGCTTCACCGAAAGGGTCCGCGAGCAGGCGATCGGCGCCACCGTGGTCAAGTCGGTAACCCCCGGCCAGATGGTGGTAAAGATCGTCCATGATGAACTGATCGCCACCCTGGGCGCCGATGGCCAGAGCATCGACCTCAACGCGGTGCCGCCGGTCGCGATCATGATGGTCGGCCTGCAAGGCTCCGGCAAGACCACCACCACCGCGAAGCTCGCCCGCCGCCTGGTCCAGCGCGACAAGCGCAAGGTGCTGATGGCCTCGCTCGACATCTATCGCCCGGCGGCGATGGAGCAGCTCGCGGTCCTCGGGCGCGACCTCGATATCCCCACTTTGCCGATCGTCGCCGGCCAGAAGCCGGCGCAAATTGCCAAGCGCGCGCTCGAAGCCGGAAGGCTCGGCGGCTACGACGTGGTGCTGCTCGATACCGCCGGCCGTACCACGCTCGACGAAGAGATGATGCAGGAGGCCGCCGAGATCAAAACCACGGCCAACCCGCATGAGGTGCTGCTGGTCGCGGACTTGCTGACCGGCCAGGATGCGGTGAATCTGGCGCGCTCGTTCGACCAGCGCGTGGGCCTGACCGGCATCGTGCTCACTCGCGTCGACGGCGACGGCCGCGGCGGCGCGGCGCTGTCGATGCGCGCGGTTACCGGCAAGCCGATCAAGCTGATCGGCACCGGTGAAAAGACCGACGCTCTGGAGGATTTCCATCCGAGCCGCATCGCCGGCCGCATCCTCGGCATGGGCGACGTGGTGTCGCTGGTCGAAAAGGCTGCCGCCAACATCGACGCGGAAAAGGCCGCCCGCACCGCCGAGCGGATGCGCAAGGGCCAGTTCGATCTGTCAGACATGCGCGAGCAATTGCTGCAGATGGCGAACATGGGCGGCATTTCCGGGCTGATGGGCATGATGCCCGGCATCGCGAAGATGAAGAACCAGGTCGCCGCCGCCGGGCTCGACGACAGGATCATCAAGCGCCAGGTCGCGATCATCGATTCGATGACGCGGCAGGAGCGCAAGAACCCCGACATCCTGAAAGCCAGCCGCAAGAAGCGCATCGCCTCAGGCGCCGGCCAGAAGGTCGAGGAAGTCAACAAACTCCTGAAGATGCACCGGAACATGGCCGACATGATGAAGGCCATGGGCTCCGGCAAGCGCGGGCCGCTCGCTGGCATCGCGCAGGCGATGGGCTTTGGCGGCATGCCCTCGCCCGAACAGATGAAGGCGTTGGCCGAGAAAATGCCTGCTGGAGCCGCGCCGGGCGGCATGCCGGCGCTGCCGAAGGATCTGCCCGCGGGGCTGCGCCAGGGCCTGCCGAATTTGCCGGGGCTCACGGGCCTCAGCAACAAGCCGACCCTGCCCGGCCTCGGCGGCTTCCCCGGACTGGGGAAGAAGAAATGAGAAATTCGTTCCGTTCAACTCGTCATTCCGGGGCGCGCGAAGCGCGAACCCGGAATCTCGAGATTCCGGGTCTGGTCCTTCGGACCATCCCGGAATGACCTGAGCAATCAAACAAACACTCAATCACAAACCCTCACCTGGAGAACCAAATGTCAGTCGTCATCCGCCTCGCCCGCGCCGGCACCAAGAAGCGCCCGGTCTATCACGTCGTCGTCGCCGACTCGCGCTTTCCCCGCGACGGCCGCTTCATCGAGCGGCTCGGCCATTTCAATCCGCTGCTGCCGAAAGACAGCGAGGCGCGGCTGAAGCTCGACATGGACAAGGTCAAGGCCTGGCTCGCCAAGGGCGCGCAGCCGTCGGACCGCGTCACGCGCTTCCTCGACGCCGCGGGCGTCGTGAAGCGCGCCGCGCGCAACAATCCGGAAAAGGCCGTGCCGCGCAAGCAGCGTAAGGCCAACGCCGAAGCCGCTGCTACCGCCGCAACAGCTACCGCGGCAGCCGCCAAGGCAGCTACCGCAGCAGCCAAGACCTAAGCGCAACGGCGCGCGGCGATGGCGGCACGAATCTGCATCGCCCGGATCGGGGCCGCGCATGGCGTGCGCGGTGCGGTCAGATTGTGGACGTTTACGGAAGACCCGCTGGCGGTGACGCGCTACGGGCCGCTTGCGACCAAGGACGGCGCGCGGCAGTTCGAGGTGACGCAGGTCCGCGAGGCCAAGGGTCATCTGGTCGCGACCCTGAAAGGCGTCGCGACACGCGAGCAGGCTGAGCGGCTCAACGGCATTGAGCTCTATGTCGCGCGCGAAAACTTGCCGGATACTGGTGAAGATGAATATTACCACGCCGACCTGATCGGGCTCGCGGCGATCACTTCCGCCAACGAACCGCTCGGCCGCGTCGTCGCGATCCACAATTTCGGCGCCGGCGACATCATCGAGATCGCGCCGCCGAGCGGCGCGACCATGCTGCTGCCGTTCACCACCGCCGTGGTACCGTCGGTCGATGTCGCGGGCGGGCGGCTCGTGATCGAAATGCCCGAAGAGATCGAGGGCGACGATCCGACCGCCGCCTGAATAGACGAGTTACGATTTGGGAGTGCTTGCGATGGCAAAAACCCACAAGGCCTGGCGGCTGCACGCGCATAACGATCTGCGTTTCGACGAGGTAGAAACGCCGAGACCCGCCCCCGACGGCGTGCTGGTCGAGGTCGAAGCCGGCATGGTGCTGTCCTACATGGGCAAGGTCCTGTCCGGCGCGGTGCCCTACAGCCTGCCGCCGATGCCGTTCGTGCCCGGCACCAACGCGATCGGGCAAGTGGTCGCCGTGGGCGACACTGTCGTTCATGTGCGAAGCGGCGACCGGGTTTTCCTCAGCCCGCATTTGCGCGCCGACGTGCCCGATCCGGAGCCGCCGCAGATCCTGATCGGACTGACGTCAACCGTGACGTCGGATGCCGCACTGGCACTGCAGGCGCGCTGGCGCGACGGCGTCTTTGCCGAAATCGCGCATTGGCCGGCCGCCTGCGTCACCCCGCTCGACGGTCTCGACGACAAGCCTGCGACTGAACTGATCGGGCTTGCCAAGCTGATCGTGCCGTTCGGCGGCTTGCAGCGCACCGGTCTTTGCGGCGGCGAAACCATCATCGTCAACGGCGCGACCGGCTATTTTGGCTCCGGCGCGGTGATGCTGGCGGTGGCGATGGGCGCGGGACGCGTGGTCGCGGTCGGGCGCAAGCGCGCGGCGCTGGAAGCGCTGCGGGACGCCTTTGGCCCGCGCGTCATTCCCGCTGTTGTCACCGGCGAGGACGCCGCCAAGGACCTCGCGAGTATCCGCCAGGCCGCGCGCGGCGGCGCCGATGTTGCGCTCGATCTCTTGGGCGCGGCAAAAAGTACCTCGACCACGCTTTCATGCCTGCGCGCGCTCAGGCGCGGCGGCCGTCTGGTGCTGATGGGCAGCGCCGAGGTGCCGCTGGAACTGTCGTTCCGCGAGATGCTGGCGAACGACTGGGAAGTGGTCGGGCAATTCATGTACGACCGCACCGCGCCGGGCCAGCTTGCGGCGCTCGCCGCCGAAGGCTTGCTCGACCTCCGCAAGATCGTCGTGACCACGTTTGCGCTTGCCGACTTCAAGCGGGCGGTCGAGGCGGCGGCCTTGATGCAGGGCCTCGATCTCACCGCCGTGGTGCCGTAACGAAGAGCGATGACTTCCACCCCCACGACATGGCGCGCGACCGTGCTGACGCTGTTTCCGGAGATGTTCCCCGGACCGCTCGGCGTCAGCCTCGCCGGCAAGGCGCTTGCCTCGGGCCTGTGGGTGCTGGAGGCCCGCGATATCAGGAGTTCCGCCACCGACCGCCACCGCAGCGTCGACGACACCCCGGCCGGCGGCGGCCCCGGCATGGTGCTGCGCGCCGATGTGCTGGCCGCCGCCATCGATGCCGCGGATGTCGCGCCCGACCGGCCGCGGCTCTTGATGAGCGCGCGGGGTCGGCCATTGGCCCAGTCCCGGATTGCGGAATTCGCCGCCGGGCCGGGGCCGCTGATCGTCTGCGGCCGGTTCGAGGGCGTCGACCAAAGGGTGATCGAGGCCCGCCGGCTGGAGGAGGTATCGATCGGCGATTACGTGCTTTCTGGCGGCGAAATCGCCGCCATGGCGCTGATCGACGCCTGCGTGCGGCTTCTGCCCGGAGTGATGGGAAGTGCGGAATCCGGCGCTGAGGAGAGCTTTTCGGCCGGGCTCCTGGAATACCCGCAATATACCCGCCCGCAAGACTTCGAGGGCCGGCCGATCCCGGAAATCCTCACCTCGGGCGACCATGCCAAGGTCGCAGCCTGGCGGCAGGCCGAAGCCGAGGCGCTGACCCAGGCGCGGCGGCCCGATCTCTGGGCGACAAGGCAATTCCAGCCGGGGAGCGGCCAAAAGGGCCCAAAAAACACGACGGAAGGGTGACAACGGCCTGCCTTTGCCGTATACGGGCGCCAAATCCGCGCAGGGATAACCGAACACGAGCGCAGCCCGCGCGTATGGTGCGGCTGGGGCGCGCTGCCGATGGAGATTTTACGATGAACATCATTCAAGAGCTCGAAAAAGAGCAGCTCGAAAAATTGTCCGCCGGCAAGGAGATTCCGGAGTTCGGGCCCGGCGACACCGTGATCGTCAACGTCAAGGTGGTCGAAGGCGACCGCTCGCGCGTGCAGGCCTATGAAGGCGTCTGCATCGGCCGCTCCGGAAGCGGCATCAACGAGAATTTCACCGTGCGCAAGATCTCCTACGGCGAAGGCGTGGAACGTGTTTTCCCGGTGATGTCGCCGATGATCGACTCGATCAAGGTGGTGCGCCGCGGCAAGGTGCGCCGCGCCAAGCTCTATTACCTGCGCAACCTGCGCGGCAAGTCGGCCCGCATCGTCGAGAAGAGCGAACGCGCGGCTGCGGTCGGCGAGTGATTTTCGTTCGATAGGATTTGGCGAGAAGCGCGGGCCTCAACCCGCGCTTTTTTGTTGCGCCGGCCGTCATTGCGAGAAGCGAAGCGACGAAGCAATCCATTTTGCCGCGCCGCAAAAAGCTGGATTGCTTCGCAGAGCCTGTCATCGGGCGCGCATTCGCGCGACCCGTTGGTTCGCAATGACGGATAGTGTGGTTACAAACGCATATCGCGCTTCGATACGCCACGTGCTATATGGCTGACATGTTCAGAGATCGCCAAACCATTGCGTGCCGCGTCGTGCTCGACGACCGCCGCCGCCTGCCCTGGCGCTTCTTCGGCCGGCTGACCACGGCAGCGCTTACGGCCTGACTTCCGGGCGCGCGGTATTCGCGCGATCGCATTTTTCAGATTCAAATCCCTATCCTAGGCCTGACATCATGCCCGACAAGAAACCCACCACGGTGTACGACAAAATCTGGAACGACCATCTGGTGCACGAAGCCGATGACGGCACCTGCCTGCTTTATATCGACCGCCATCTGGTCCATGAAGTGACCTCCCCGCAGGCTTTCGAAGGCCTGCGCGCGACAGGACGAAAAGTCCGCGCGCCGGAGAAGACGCTGGCCGTGGTCGATCACAACATTCCGACTACCGACCGTTCCAAACCCAATCCCGACCCTGAGAGCATCGAGCAGATGCGGGTGATGGCAGAAAACGCCAGGGAGTTCGGCATCGAATATTACGACGAGTTCGACCGCCGCCAGGGCATCGTCCACGTCATCGGCCCCGAGCAGGGCTTTACCCTGCCCGGCACCACCATCGTCTGCGGCGACAGCCACACTTCGACGCATGGCGCGTTCGGCGCGCTCGCGCACGGCATCGGCACCTCGGAAGTGGAACACGTGCTGGCGACGCAAACCCTGATCCAGAAAAAGGCGAAGAACATGCGCGCCGTCGTCGACGGCAAACTGCCCGACGGCGTCACCGGCAAGGACATCATCCTCGCCATCATCGGCGAGATCGGCACCGCCGGTGGCACCGGCTACGTGCTGGAATATGCCGGCGAGGCGATCCGCGCGTTGTCGATGGAAGGCCGCATGACCGTCTGCAACATGTCGATCGAAGGCGGCGCCCGCGCCGGCCTGGTCGCGCCGGACGCGAAGGCGTTCGAATTCCTGAAGGGCCGGCCGAAATCACCGAAGGGCGCGGCCTGGGACGCCGCGATGCGCTACTGGGAGACGCTGCGAAGCGACGACGGTGCGCATTTCGATCACGAGATCAGGCTGGACGCGGCAAAACTGCCGCCGATCGTGACCTGGGGCACCTCGCCCGAGGACGTCGTTTCGATCACGGGCATGGTGCCCGATCCGGACAAGATCGAGGACGAGGCCAAGCGGCTGTCG
This sequence comes from uncultured Alphaproteobacteria bacterium, assembly GCA_963721135.1. Taxonomy (GTDB): domain Bacteria; phylum Pseudomonadota; class Alphaproteobacteria; order Rhizobiales; family Xanthobacteraceae; genus Bradyrhizobium. The sequence continues at coordinate 88,642 of CAVRIB010000014.1, read as the reverse complement.
AAACATCGCGCGCTGAAATACATGGGTCTCGCGGCGGGCACCAAAATCACCGACATCAAGCTCGACCGCGTCTTCATCGGCTCCTGCACCAACGGCCGGATCGAGGATTTGCGCGCCGCAGCCAAGATCGCCGAGGGCAAGACGGTCAACGGTCACGTCAACGCGATGATCGTTCCGGGCTCCGGCATCGTGAAGGAGCAGGCGGAAGCCGAGGGGCTCGACAAGATCTTCATCAAGGCCGGCTTCGAATGGCGCGAGCCGGGCTGCTCGATGTGCCTTGCGATGAACCCCGACAAGCTCAAGCCGGAGGAGCGCTGCGCCTCGACCTCGAACCGCAATTTCGAGGGCCGCCAGGGATTCAAGGGCCGCACCCACCTGGTCTCGCCGGCGATGGCGGCGGCTGCCGCAATCGCCGGGCATTTCGTGGATATCAGGGAGTGGCGCTAAGACGCCAATGCCTTCCTTCAACCTCGAATGGTCCCCGAAGGAACTCGTTAAGCTGTTGGGAGCAGACTGAGGGCTTGCGGTAGCCGAGGCATCTCGCGAGGAGCGGGCCGTGGCCGACAAGCCTGAATTCGTCGATATGATCAGCGAGGCGACGCGGCAGTCGCGGCGCCGGATCGTGCGGCGCGTGGTCGAGCCCGAAATCAAGGAGACATCGAATCTCAGTCACTGGCCGCCGGATCGCTGGCAGCAGTGGCGGATCGAGACGCTGACGCCCTGGAAGCTCAGAGCCTGGAAATTCAAGGATTGGAGTTGAGCGCGACCATATTTTTCGCTGCATCTGAAAAATCAGGCGCCCCATCGGGCGCCTGATTCATGTCAGCCATCGCCGACAGGCTCACCAGTGGTGACGCCAATGATGGTGCCGGTGAAAGCGCCAGTGGTGACGGTGATACCAGTGGCGATGATACCCGTGGTGGAAGTGGCAGACCCGGCGCGGACCGTAATTGGTCCACACGGTGTGGCAGCGCCGGTACGGATAATAGTAGTAGGGGTAGTCGTCGTAGTAGGGGTAGTAGCCGCCGAAGAAGAAGCGGCGGTGGAAGAAGTGCCGGTGGAAGCCGTGGAAGTGAGCGACGCGATAGCCACCGTAGCGATACCCGCCAAAATGGTGAACGCCGTAAAAGCCGCCGCCATGGAAGGCCGGGCCCGTGTGAAATCCGCCGCCATGAAAGCCCATGCCGCCGCCATGAAAGCCCATGCCGCCACCGTGAAAGCCCATGCCCCCGCCGTGGAAGCCTCCGCCGCCACCATGGAAACCGCCGCCTCCACCACGGCCGCCGCCGCCGCCGCCGCGGACTTCGGTCAAAAGTCCATCGGAGGCGTGGTTCACCGTTGGTGCTGCGGCCGGATTGATCGGCGACAGCGCCGCTGCGCGCTCGCCCGGAAAAGCCGACAACATCAGCATCGCCGCAGCGGCCAGTCCCAAAGAGCGAGCAAAGCCGCGCGCGCGATTCGAAATCCTGATCATGTGTGAACCCTCCCTGAATCCGGGCGACGAAAGCCGTGCCACCGCGTGGCCCGCTTCCGGCACATTGATTTTGCGATCGCTCCCGACATTAAATTAGAGATAGCGATGTGAACGCGCCATGAATGCGCGCGCCGCAATCTCAGGTGGAAGCGATGTCAGCGCCAAAAAAATCCGCTATGACCGTTGTCATTGCGCAACTCAAGCCTCGCGCGCGTGCAGGAGATACGCCATGACGGTCTACGTGATCGTGCAGCTCAAGATGACGGACCGCGCCGCCTACGATCGCTATCAGGCGCGGTTCTTCGACGTGTTCAGGAAATTCAAGGGAAGGCTGCTGTCGGCCGATGAGAGCCCGACGGTGCTGGAAGGCACGTGGGATCGCGACAAACTGGTGTTGATGTCGTTTCCCGACGCGACCGCCTTTCACGCCTGGGCAAACTCGCCCGAATATCTGGAGATCGCCAAGGACCGCAAGGCGGGCGCGCAGGGCGTCGTGCTGTTGGCGCAGGGATTTTCGCCTTAGATCCGCGGTTACCACCACGCCCACGGGCCCACGAAGTAGCCGTAGTTGAACGGCACGTAAGGCGCCGGCGCATAATAATAGGGCCGCTCGTAGTAGGTCAGATAAAAATCACGATAGGCGTAGCGATAATGATGCCGGGCGTGACGCCGCGTGCTGAAGTCGGCGGCTTTTACAGCGTGCGGCTGTCGTGCCGTGGCCTGCAACGCTGATGCAATCGCGGAACTCATCGCGGCCGAACCGCCAAACATGAGGCCGGCAACCAGCATGACTGCGCCGATCCGTCCAATCATGGAAGCTTTCCATCGGTTCCGCTTGACGAGCTAACCCGGCCGCCAGACGCAGCTCATGCGGGGCACGATCACCGTGCCGCTCGGCCGGTATTCCTGAACGTAGTTCACGCTGCATTCGCGCACGGCATTGCGGCCGGGGTAATAGCGGGGATAGACGCCCTCGGGGCCCGGTTCATAATTCGGATAGACGCGCAGCCGCGTCGACGGCTTGCGGCGCGGCACGGAAGTTTCGGCAGCGACCGGCAGCGCGGCCTGTGCCATGCGCATGCCGGCCGGCGGGGTCTGCGCATGGCTTGCCGTGACGGACAATGAAAGCCCGCCCGCAAAAGCGACCCACATGGCCGCCGTCCTGATCCGCATCATCACGCCCACCATCGAACAATTGCCGGCCACAGGGTCTCCGATTGCCGCGCCGAGGTCAACTGCGCAATGTCATCCCGTCACAAAAGCGAGATGCAACGGGGTGGAACCCGCGCTAAACAGGCCGGATGTGGAAAACCGCGAAATCCCCCTCGCTCGCCGAGATGGAAACCATGGCGCACCAGATTTTCGAGCGCCTCCCGAAGCGGTTTCGCGACCTCTGCGAGGGCGTGATCATCAGGGTCGACGATTTTCCGGCCGAGGAGGTGCTCGACGAGATGAATGCGGAAAGCGAATTCGACCTGCTCGGCCTGTTCCAGGGAACGGGCCTGCCGCATCAAAGCCATGGCGATATCGCGCGGCTGCCCAACATGGTCTGGCTGTACCGCCGGCCGATCCTGGATTACTGGGCCGAGCATGAGGAGTCGCTGGGCGATATCGTCCGCCACGTCCTGATCCACGAGATCGGCCATCATTTCGGCCTGTCGGATGACGACATGGAGGCGATCGAGGCGGATGCCGATTAACGGGATTTTGTCCTTTAACGCCGGCCGCATTCGCGATAAACCACACCCGCAGAACGCTTTTTTTCAATCCCAACCGAGAAGTGCTTTCGATGGACAAGTTCACCACGCTGGAAGGCGTCGCCGCGCCCCTGAAGATCATCAATGTCGACACCGACATGGTCATCCCGAAGCAGTACCTGAAGACCATCAAGCGCACCGGGCTCGGCAAGGGCCTGTTCTCGGAACAGCGCTACAAGGATGACGGCAGCGAGAACCCGGATTTCATCCTCAACAAGCCGGCCTATCGCAACGCCAAGATCCTGGTCGCCGGCGACAATTTCGGCTGCGGCTCGAGCCGCGAGCACGCGCCCTGGGCGCTCTTGGATTTCGGCATCCGCTGCGTGATCTCGACCTCGTTCGGCGATATCTTCTACAACAATTGTTTCAAGAACGGCATTTTGCCGATCCGTGTTTCCCAGGAAGACCTCGACAAGCTGTTCGACGACGCCGAGCGCGGCTCCAATGCGACGCTGTCGATCGACCTCCCCAACCAGGAGATCCACGGCCCCGACGGCGGCACGGTGAAATTCGAGATCGACCAATTCCGCAAGCACTGCCTCCTGAACGGCCTCGACGATATCGGGCTGACCATGGAGAAGAAATCCGCGATCAACTCCTACGAGGCCAAGGCGAAGACCGAGCGCGCCTGGGCCTGATCCTGGTTTTTGGCAAGGTGACGCATGTTGCCCGACGTCGTCACCTTCTGGCACGGTCCGCTCGACCCGCTGCGGCGGACCTGCCTGAAATCGCAGGTCGCCGCCGGCCACAAGGTCACCGTCTACAGCTTCGAGCCGCTGGCTGATCTGCCGAGCGGCGTCGGCAATGCCGAGGCCGAGGCGATCCTGCCGCATGCCTTTGCGGAAAGACTGCGCCCGACCGGCCCGGACGGCGTGTGGCGCGACTGGACCGTCCTGCAATTCTCCGATTTTTTCCGGATGCGGCTGATGGCGCGCGGCGCGGGCCTGTGGCTCGACGCTGACGTACTGCTGCTGAAGCCGGTCGAGATCGATCCGGCCAGGCCTTATTTCGCCTGGGAGGGGCCGCGGCAGCTCGGCAATTCCGTGCTCTATCTGCCGCCGAACGATCCCATTGCGGCGGCGTTCGCATCGCTGATGCAACAGGACGAGCTCGTGCCGGACTGGCTGGCGCTGCGCCACCGCCTGACCTTTGCCCTGCAGAAGCTGCGCGGCGGGTCGAGGCGGCTCTCCGACATCAGGATTTCGATCTTTGGTCCGCCGGCGCTGACCGCGCTCGCCCGCCGAGCGGGCGAACTCAATTACGCGCTGCCGAAGAAGTCGTTTTACGCCGTGCATGCCGAGCCCCGGCGCTTCTTCGAGCCCTCGGATTTTTCCGCCCTCCTCCGTGATCCCGACGTCATCGGGCTGCACGTCTCGCCGAAGGGACGAGGCGACCGCGCCCCCGTTGCCGGCAGTCTCTACGCCTGGGCGGCAGAGCGGTTTGGTTAAGCCTGCGGGGATCCTGTTTCTCCGTCATGGCCGGGCTTCGTCCCGGCCATCCACGTCTTCCTTTTCTCGAGCGGCCCAGACGTGGATGCCCGGCACACGGCCGGGCATGACGAAGGCGGCTGTTTGATCCAGCGCAACGACCTTTTCCTCCACCGGCGCATGATGCGTATTCATTGGAGGTGTCCCATGACCACTCAAAGCACCCTGTTCACCACGTTCCATGACTGGCTGCAGCACCGGCGGGAGTTGAACGAGCTGCGCCAGCTCAACACGGTCGAATTCGACCGCATCGCAAACGACTTGCGGGTTTCGCCCGGCGACCTGAACGAGCTGGTCCGGCAAGGTCCGCATGCCGCCGACGAGCTGCCGCGGCTGCTCAAGGTCCTCGGCATCGACGAGGAAGCCCTGGCGCGTACCCAGCCGCTGGTGGTGCGCGACATGGAGCGCGTCTGCTCACTGTGCCGGCACAAGGGCGAGTGCGACCGCGACCTCCACGACGGCACCTCGGCCGGGCATTATCAGGGCTATTGCCCCAACGCCGGCACGATCGGAATCCTGGAGCAACCGGCTGATCACTGAGCGCTGGCACGAAGCACTCTCCGTTGAGCAGGTGAAAATGTCGCGCACGGTCTGGGTACATACGGTCCTCGTCATCATCGTCGCGCTCGCCGCGGTGTTCTTCGTCATCCATCGGGCGGGCGGAGCCGCTTCGCCGTTGGACAGCATCGCGGCCGGACACCGGCTCGCCGACGCCTGGTGCAAGGATTGTCATTCCATCGGCGAGGCGACCGCGGGCGCCGCCAAGGCCGCGCCGGATTTCGCCGAAATCGCCAACCGGAACTCGACCACGGCACTTTCGATCAAGGTGTTTCTCAAGACCAATCATCCCCCGATGCCGAATATCATCATCGGGCCCGATCAGGCCGATGAACTCGCCAACTACATCTTGAGCCTGAAGCGCCACTGACGGCGTTTATTGCTGCCCCATCGCCGCGATTGCATCCGCGATCGCAATCGTGCGCGCGGCCATGTCGGCGTGCAGCCGCTCCACCATCTGGCCGTCGAGCTGGATCGCGCCGCGCGCGGCGTTCTCCGGCCGTTCGAACGCCGCGATGATCCTGCGGGCGCGCGCGACTTCTTCTTCCGGCGGAGTGAAGATCGCGTTGCAGGCTACGATCTGGCCCGGATGGATCAAGGTCTTGCCGTCGAAACCGAGGTCGCGCGCCTGCGCGCATTCCAGCGCGAAGCCATCGACATTGCTGAAATCGCTGTAGGGCCCGTCGAGAATTTCGAGGCCCGACGCGCGCGCCGCCAGGATGCAATGGATGATCATCGGGATCATCGCGTCGCGGCCGGGCAGCATCCGGATCCGCGTCTCCCGCGAGATATCGTTCGGCCCGAACACGAAGCCGGCGAGCCGCCTCTCGAGGTCGGCCGAGTGGGCGGCGAGTTCCTCGGCGTGCAGCACCGCACGCGCCGTCTCGATCATCGCCCAGATCCGGATCGATGTGGGCGCGCCGGCATCGCCGAGGTAACGATCGACCTGCCTGAGGTCGTCGACGCTGGATATCTTGGGCACCAGGACGCCGTCGGGCCGCGCCTTGCCCGCCATCGCGAGATCATCCCTCCACCATGGCGAATCCAGCGCGTTGACGCGGATCAGGATTTCGCGCTTGCCGAACCCCTTGGCGGCGATCGCCTGCGCGATCTGGTCGCGCGCCAGCGCCTTGGCATCGGGCGCAACGGAATCCTCGAGGTCGAGGATGATGCCGTCGGCGGGGAGTGCGCGCGCCTTTTCCAGCGCCCGCGCGTTCGAACCGGGCATGAACAACAGGCTGCGGCGCGGACGGATCATGGCAAGTCCTTCGGAAGATTTCGAACTCCACGCGATACCATTTCAATTGCCCAATCGAAAGGCTTGTTCCGGGTTGCCGCATATGGTTAGCAAACCTCATGCAGACATTCCCCCAACGTCTCATCGAGGGCTATCGCGCTTTCACATCGCAGCGGCTGCCGACCGAACAGTCACGCTACCGTGAATTATCCGAGCGCGGCCAGTCGCCGGAAGTGATGGTGATCGGCTGCTGCGATTCCCGGGTGTCCCCCGAGGTGATATTCGATGTCGGCCCCGGCGAATTGTTCGTGGTCCGCAATGTCGCCAACCTGGTTCCGGTCTATCAGCCCGACAGCGCCGCGCACGGTGTTTCGGCGGCGCTGGAATATGCGGTGTCGGTGCTGCGGGTAAGGCACATCGTGGTGTTGGGCCACGCGCAATGCGGCGGCATCCGCGCCTTCATCGACAAGATCGAACCGCTGACGCCCGGGGATTTCATTGGTAAGTGGATGGCGATGTTCATCAAGCCGGGCGAAGTCGTCGAGCAACGCGACCACGAGACGATGGCCGATTTCACCGTCCGAATCGAGAAGGCCGCGGTGTTTCGCAGCCTGGAGAACCTGATGACGTTCCCCTTCGTCCGGACGCCGGTCGAGCGCGGCGAGCTCAAACTGCACGGCGCCTATTTCGGCGTGAAGGAAGGCTCGCTGTTCGTCCTCGACCAGACGGCGAAGGAATTTCGGAGTGTGCGCGAAGAGGCGGCGAGGTCGTGAGAGATGCCGCCGGGTAGGCAAATGCACGGTTCGTTCCTCGCGATGACGGGCATTCGCTCCTCCACTAACGGTCGTCATACCCCGCGCAAGCGGGGTATCCAGTACGCCGCGGCCTCTCGGTTCCATCACCGCCGTCTCTGGAATACTGGATCACCCGCTTCCGCGGGTGATGACAAGTGAGCAATGACGGCGGAGACATGGGTTCGCATTCTCGCGACGGCATCCGCCCGAGGTTTGCCTGTTCCTTCGCCCCTCAAGGGCGTGGGGAATGCCGGGCGCCCAATGCACCCGCAGCCTCGCGTGCGAAATAAAACAAAGCACACGAGCGTAGTCACCACAGGTCCACCGGAACAACCCGGCATTCCCGCACGCGGATGGTTTTAACGGTTTCCTTCGTGCTCTCCCTGGAGATCGGGCTTGTTTGTCTCCATCGCCCGCGAAAACGACTTCCGCGAACTTGACGCCGGCGTCGAGGCGCCAGGACCACACGACTTCGCCGTCCGCATGAAAGCGCCTCGTCTTGAGCGCTTCCTGCGTCCACCGCATCCAGCCCCGCGTTGATGACGTTGGCCAACGCCCCTTGGTGGGACCGGACGGGATGAATATAGCGTGATTTTCGCTTCTGTCAAACAGAAATATTTTTCTGAAACTGGCTTGACAGGCCCTCGCCAAAACGACCCGACGGGCAAATCAGTAGGAAGGGCGAATAGCGAGTGGCGAATAGCGAATAGAACAATCCTCCTATTCGCTACTCACCATTCGCTGCTCGCCGATTCCTCACGCCGCCTTTTTCTTGGCGCTGATCAGCTTGCGGTTGATCAGGCATTCGGCGATCTGGATCGCGTTGAGCGCGGCGCCCTTGCGCAGGTTGTCCGAGACGCACCACAGCACGAGGCCATTGTCGACCGTGGGATCGGTGCGGATGCGGCTGATATAGGTGGCGTCCTCGCCGGCCGCCTCGTAGGGCGTGACATAGCCGCCCGGCTCGTGCTTGTCGATCACGAGGCACCCCGGCGCGTTGCGCAGCACGTTGCGCGCCTCGTCGACCGAGATCGGATTTTCGAATTCGATGGTGACGGCCTCGGAATGCCCGACGAACACCGGCACCCGCACGCAAGTAGCGGTCAGCTTGATTTTGGGATCAAGAATCTTCTTGGTCTCCATCATCATCTTCCACTCTTCCTTGGTGTAGCCGTCCTCCATGAACACGTCGATCTCGGGGATGACGTTGAAGGCGATGCGCTTGGGGAACTTCTTGTTGACGAGTTCGCTGTTGGTGTAGACCGCCTTGGTCTGCGAGAACAGCTCATCCATGGCGTCCTTGCCGGCGCCGGAGACCGACTGATAGGTCGAGACCACGACGCGCCTGATAGTGGCCTTGTCGTGCAGCGGCTTCAGCGTCACGACGAGCTGCGCGGTCGAGCAGTTCGGATTGGCGATGATGTTCTTCCTGGTGAAGCCAGTGACCGCGGCCGCGTTGACCTCGGGCACGATCAGCGGCACGTCCGGATCCATCCGCCAGGCCGACGAGTTGTCGATCACGACCGCACCGGCGGCGCCAATCTTCGGCGACCATTCCTTCGACACCGCGCCGCCCGCCGACATCAGGCAGATATCGACGTCGGAGAAATCGTAATGCTCGAGCGCCTTGACCTTGAGCGTGCGGTCGCCATAGGACACCTCCACGCCCATGCTGCGGCGTGACGCCAGCGCGACCACCTCGTCGGCCGGGAATTTGCGCTCGTCCAGAATGTTGAGCATTTCCCGCCCGACATTGCCGGTCGCACCGACCACCGCGACTTTGTAACCCATCGTTCACTCTCCGAGGAAAAATGCCCCGCCCCCGCAGCATGCGGAAAGGAAAGAGGCAGCGCTTCTATGCGAGAAACGCCGTTAAGACAACGTTAGAGCCTCGCTGGGGCGTTGATGCGATCGTTTTGGGCAGCACGAGCCTACCCCTCTTATCCTTCGCGAATTCATCCGGCGCTGACCAGCTTTGCCGACGAATGCACCGCCACGTTCGCCCGTCTGCTGGCCTATGTGGGGACGCTCGCCCTGCTTGTCATGGCCGGTGTCCATCTCTGGGACCAATTGCCGGTCGACGATGCCGTCGAGACTATTGCGACCGCGGGCTGGAGCTTGGCATCTCACTCCCATCAGGCGTTCGCCGTCAGCCAGTTCGATTTTCCTGCAAAAACAGAGGCTTATGAGATCTTCCGGCATCCGCTGGGCGGCCGCAAGGACGTGATTCGCTGGGCCGAGACGGGCGACAAGCCAGCGGTCGAGCTTGAAATCTATCGCCTCGGCGGCGAATTCGCCGGTTCTCAAGCCATCGCCGACCTCGCCGCGCGAATGGACCTCAAGCGCGCAAGCGAACTGGAGGCGGCAGGGGTCATCGACAGCAAATTCGGCAGTGTGATGCTGTTCCGCGATTCCGGCGAGGCGGAGGGACGCGGCTGCCTGGGTTTCCTCAAGGGGATCGACGAACCCGCTCTGCAGATCTCCGGCTGGTCGTGCCAGGGCGACTCATTGCGGGCCCAGCGGGCGCAGATCGGCTGCATGCTGAGCCGGCTGATGCTGCTCACCGCCGGAAACGAGCCGAAAGTGGCCGAATTTTTCGCCCACGCTGAACTGAGGCGCACGAACTGCACCTCCGCCGCCGCTTCGCCTGCCTCAGCCGATTGGCTGACATCCGCCGAAAACCCCAGGCTGCGCGGCGCCATCTGACCGGCGAAGCCGCCAAGCTTCTGGTTTTCAAGCAACTTTTTGGCAAGGGGTGCATTATCTCAGGCACTGTGGCCGGTTTGACCTTGTGACGCCACATAGCCGGCAGATAAAGTGCCGGCCAAATCGGAAATGGCGGCCTCGCCGCCCGTGAGGATCTGATGACTGCAAAATTCTCGGCTGCGATAAAGCTTGCGGTGCTGCTGGCCGCGGCCACGATCATCGCGATCGGGCTAGCGCCGGCCGGCGCCCAGACCACCAAGCAGCAATATGACAGCCGCGGCCGCCCCTATTACGGGTCGAATGGTCCCAACGTCGTCTACCAGCAGGGGCCGCACACCCGCATCTACGTGACCAAGCGCTCGTGGCTCGACGCCGGCACCGAGGTATTGCCGGGCGATCGCAAGTTCACCGATTACGCATTTCCGCCGGAAGTCGGCTATCCCTCGTTCGCGCGCGAGAACAAGAACCGCCCGATCGACCGCCAGCCGCTCAGCACGCCGTCGGATCTGGGCGGCTATCCGCAAGGCTTCCCGCTGTATTGAGCGAAGCACCCTGAAGGTGTCGTTCCTGCGAAAGCAGGGACCCATAACCACGGGCGTTCGTGAAGGTGTGGGGTTGGCGCGCCAACCTTCGCAAAACTGAGTTCGGTGGTTATGGGTCCCGGCTCGCGCTTCGCTTGGCCGGGACGACAGCAAGTGTGTTTGCGCCTACGCGTAGAGCTTCTGCAATTCCCTCAGAATCGCTTCGCCCATCTGCGTCGTGCTGACGGCGGTGGTGCCCTCGGACCTGATGTCCGCGGTGCGCAGTCCGCTCGCCAGCACGGCCGCGATCGCGGCATCGAGCTTGTCGGCGAGCGCGCCCATGTCGAAGGAATAGCGCAGCGCCATGCCGAACGAGGCGAGCATCGCGATCGGGTTCGCCAATCCCTTGCCTGCGATATCGGGCGCGGAGCCGTGCACCGGCTCGTAGAGCGCTTTGCGCTTTTTGGTCTTGACGTCGATCTCGCCGAGCGAGGCCGACGGCAGCATGCCGAGCGAGCCCGTCAGCATCGCGGCGATGTCCGAGAGCATGTCGCCGAACAGGTTGTCGGTCACGATGACGTCGAAGGATTTCGGCGATTTCACCAGATTCATGCCGCCGGAATCGGCGAGCTGGTGCTCGAGCACGACATCCCTGTATTCGCGGTCATGCACTTGCGTCACCACCTCGTTCCAGAGCACGCCCGTCTTCATGACGTTGCGCTTTTCCATCGAGGTCACCTTGTTGCGGCGCTTGCGCGCGAGGTCGAAGGCGACGCGCGCGATGCGCTCGATCTCGTAGGTGTCGTAGACCTGGGTGTCGACGGCGCGCTTCTGGCCGTTGCCGAGATCGGTGATGGTTTTCGGCTCGCCGAAATACACCCCGCCGGTGAGCTCGCGCACGATCATGATGTCGAGGCCCTCGACCACCTCGCGCTTCAGGCTGGAGGCGTCCGCCAGCGCCGGATAGCACACGGCAGGGCGGAGGTTCGCGAACAGGCCGAGTTCCTTGCGCAGCCGCAACAGCCCGGCCTCGGGCCTGACGTCATAGGGCACGCTGTCCCATTTCGGCCCGCCGACCGCGCCGAAAATCACGGCGTCCGCGGCCTTGGCCCTCGCCATGGTCGCATCCGTAATGCTCTGCTTGCTCGCGTCATAGGCCGAGCCGCCGACCAGCCCCTGCTCGGTCGCGAAATGCGCGATACCTTGCGCACCGAGCCAGTCGATCAGGCGCTTCACCTCCGCCATCACTTCGGGGCCGATGCCGTCGCCGGGGAGAAGCAGCAGGTGGTGGGTGGTCATGGTGTTCCTCATCGAACTCGTCATGGCCGGGCTCGTCCCGGCCATCCACGTCTTTGATTGCAACAAAGAAGAAAGACGTGGATGCCCGGGACAAGCCCGGGCATGACGGTTCTTTTTCGCTGCGCGCGGAGTGCTAAAGCGCCGCGAGCGGATTGGCAAGGCAGCACTGCGCGCGGCCGACTGCCTTTCGAAGGCCCTGCCCCCTAAGCTCGCTCGCCATGACGTTAGCCATCCTCTTTGCCTTTGCGTCGGCGGCCGGCCTCGGCGCGGGCATTGTCACGACGCAACTCGGATTGCGCAGCGTCGAGCCGTTGTCGGGCGCCTCGATCAGCATTCCCTCCTTCACCCTGCTGTTCCTGCTGCTGTCGCCGCTGATCCTGCACGGCGAGCCCGTGGTCTGGCGCGGGCTTCCGCTGTTTGCCGCGGTCGGGCTGGTATTCCCAGCGCTGTTGACCTTTCTGACATTTGCGTCCAACCGCGCGCTCGGGCCGGTCGTCACCTCGACGCTCGGCAACCTCGCCCCGCTGTTTGCGGTAGCTGTCGCCGTCGTCGCACTGCATGAACCGCTGCGGCCCATGCAGTTCGCAGGCCTGGTGGTCGCGGTGACCGGCGCGGTCATCATCACCGTGACGCGGCCGCGCGATTTCGGCGACTGGCGAAGTTTTGCGCTGCTGCTGCCGCTCGGCGGCGCGCTGCTGCGCGGCGTGGTGCCGCCGATCATCAAGCTCGGGCTCGAGATCTGGCCGAGTCCCTTGTGGGCCTGCCTGATCGGCTACATCATGTCCTCCGCCGTCGTGCTGATCGTGCAGCGCGTCCGCAAGGGAGGCTTCATCGCCGAGGCGCCGCGGTCGGGCCGCCTGTGGTTCGCGGTGACCGGGATCCTCAACGGCCTGAGCGTGCTGACCCTGTTCGCCGCCGTGCACTACGGGCCGATCACGCTGGTGGCGCCGCTGGTCGCCGTCTATCCGCTGGTGACCGTCGTGCTGAGCGCCGCCATGCTGCATCATGTGCGCATCACCGCGCGCATCGTCGCCGGCACGGTGCTGACGGTGGCGGGTGTCGCACTGGTGCTGGCCGGCTGACGCCGCAAGCCTGCACGGCAATGCATCTCGGGGCTAACAGGCCTGCCGCCGCGAACGTTGCGGAAGCCGTGGTCTTGATGACAATGGCCCCCGCCGGAGAAATCCCCGTGAGAGCCCCTGACCGTCCCTCGCCGCCCGCGCATCCCGCGCGGCTGATCCTGATCCTGTCGCTGGCGCCGACCGTGGGGCTCGGCATCGGCCGCTTCGCCTATGCGCTGGTGCTGCCTGACATGCGCGAGCAGCTGTCGTGGTCGTATTCGGCGGCGGGCTTCATGAACACCATCAACGCCGCGGGCTATCTCGCCGGCGCGCTGTTGGCCTCGCGGCTGCTCAGGCGTTACGGGCTGTCGGCTTCGGTGCGCTGGGCGACGGTGGCCTGCCTGCTGTCGCTGGCGCTGTGCGCGCTGTCGGGCAATTTCGTCGTCTTGAGTTTTGCACGGCTATTGGTGGGCTTCGCCGCCGCGCTCTGCTTCGTCGGCGGCAGCGCGCTCGCGGCAAGCATCGCGCAATCGCGGCCGGCGCGGGCGAATTTCCTGTTGAGCCTGTTCTATGCCGGACCGGGATTGGGCATCCTCGCTTCCGGCCTGATCGCGCCGTTCGTGCTGCAGGCATTCGGGCCGGGCTCGTGGTGGATCGTGTGGTGGGCGCTGGCCGCGCTTTCGGCTATCCTGACCGTTCCGCTTTTGCTGGCGCCGATCGACGGCACCATGGGCATCGCGGACGCGGCGCCGGCGCCGTTCGCGATTTCGCCGATCCTGATCTATCTCGCCGGCTATTTCCTGTTCGGCGCGGGCTACATCGCCTACATGACCTTCATGATCGCCTATGTCCGCGACGCCGGGGGCGGCGCTGCGGCACAGAGCGCGTTCTGGAGCCTGATCGGCGTCAGCGCTTTCGCGACCCCCTGGGTGTGGCGGCGTGTGCTGGCGCTCGACCGCGGCGGCGTCTCGACGGCGATCATCCTCGGCACGAATGCGCTGGGCGCCGCGCTGCCGCTGTTCGGGCATTCCGTGCTGCTGCTGGCGATATCGGCGCTGGTGTTCGGGGTTGCGTTCTTCGCGGTGGTGGGATCGACCACCGCCTTCGTCCGCTTCAACTATCCGCCCTCCGCCTGGCCGAAGGGCATCGCGGCGATGACGATCGCGTTCGGCATCGGCCAGACGCTCGGACCGATCGCGGTCGGCGCGGTCACCGACGCACTCGGCAGCCTCTCCGCAGCGCTGAATGTCTCGGCGGCGACGCTGGCGCTCGGCGCGACTGCGGCCGCATTTCAGCGAAAGCTGGCGCCGAAATCACTGAGGTGAGCTAGAGTAATCTGCGTGCGCCGGGTGCGGCGACGATCGAGGCCAGTGCCGGAACGCGCGATGACACAATCCGTGACGAAAGATAATTCCTCGCGCCGCCGCTTCCTCACCGGCTTGCTCGGCGCGCCGATCGCGCAGTCGGCCGCGCCTGATATGCACGAACGCGCCGCCGCGGCGCTGGGCCTTCACTGCCATTATCAGCTCATCGAAATCGCTGGCGCGAGGCGAGACGAGTTGAAGCTGCTGCTCGAGGGCATCAGGCGGCTCGGCTTCGCCGGCATCAACGTCACCTTTCCCTACAAGGAAGCCGTGCTCGAGCTGCTCGACGAACTGGCGCCGGCCGCGGCCCGGATCGGCGCGGTCAATACCATCGTCGTCCGCGACAGCAGATTGATCGGCCACAACACCGATACGTCGGGCTTTGCGCGCGCCATCGCCGAACTGGTTGCCGGCTCGTCGCGCGGCGCCGTCGCCCTGGTCGGCGCCGGCGGCGTCGGCAAGGCGATCGCGTTTGCACTTGCAGGTCTCGGCGTGGCCGATCTGCGCATCTTCGATTGCGAGCACGGCAAGGCCGAGCAGCTCGCCGCGCGGCTCGAAGGCGAGACCAGGGCGCGTGCGACCGGCAGCGTCGAGGACGCGTTGCAGGGCGTCGTCGGCGTGGTCAACGCCTCCCCGGTCGGGATGCTGCCTGATCGCGGGATGCCGGTTCCGGAAGCCTTGCTGCATGACGGATTGTGGGTTGCGGATGCGGTCTATTCGCCGCTGTGGACGCCGCTCCTGAAAGCCGCCAAGGCGAGCGGCGCCAGGGTCATGACGGGGCGCGAGCTTGCGATCTATCAGGCCGCCGATGCGTTCGAACTGTTCACGGGGTTTGCGCCGTCCATCGCCGAGATGGGAACGGCGTTCGACGCCGTGATGGCGAAACGATACGCCGCGCCGGACGCGGCGTGACCGCACAACAAGCAGGATGGAGCCGCTCAACTGCCGCTGAACGAATTGTAGCCCTGGTCTTCCCAGTAGCCGCCCTTGTAGTCGTTGGTGACCTCCATCGAGATCACGTATTTCGGATTCTTGAATCCGAGCTTGGTCGGCACCCTGATCTTCATCGGGTAGCCGTAGGCGCGGGGCAGGATCTGGTCGGCGAACTTGAACGTCATCTGGGTCTGCGGATGCAGCGCCGTCTCCATGTCGAGCGGCGAGTTGTAGCCGTCCTTGTCGGCGCACTGGAACCAGCAATATTTGGCGCGGGTGTCGGCGCCGATCAGCTTGAGGAAATCGCGCAACGGGGTGCCGGTCCAGCTGCCGATCGCGCTCCAGCCCTCGACGCAGATGTGGCGCGTGACCTGCTTGACCTGCGGCAGCTTGTACAACTCCTCCAGCGTCCACGATTTCTTGTTGTCGACGAGCCCGCGGATCTCCAGCTTCCATTGCTTGCCGTCGATGGTTGGCGCCTCGTCGATCGTGTAATAGGCGTTGAACGGGAACGGCTTGGTGATCGCGCTTTCCGGGAAGGTCGGCGCCAGCGCATAGGGGTTGAAAATCGCCGCCTGCACGGCGTCGTTGAATTTCGAAACCTTCTTCAGCAATTCCTCGGCGGAAAAGCTGTCGGAGACGTCGCAGCCGGTCAGCAGCGTCAGCGCGCCGAGGCTCGCGCCGCCGGCGATGAAGCGCCGGCGCGTCGGGTCGGGCATCAATCTGGCGGCATCCCGCACCAGCAGCTTGTTGTCGACGCCGGGGATCAGAAGCGAACGAAGTCGGCCCATGATGTCCTCCTCGAAGATTAGCGGCCGATGATCATGGCGCGCAGGCTTTTCGGCACCAGGAGCGCCAGCGCGACATGCACGATCAGAAACAGGCAGATCAACGACATGCAGGTGAAATGGACGTAGCGCGCCACGTCGTAGCCGCCGAACAACGCCGTCAGATACTGCAATTGCACCGGCTTCCAGATCGAAAGCCCCGACAGCACGATGACGACACCGACCGCGATGATGCCGGCATAAAGCAGCTTCTGCACGTAATTGTATCTGGTCAGGTCGTCATGGGCCAGCTTGAAGGTCAAGGCCGCCCTGGCATCCGAAATCACACCGGAAGCGGTGATCGGCAATAGCTTCCTGCGAAAGCGCCCCGTGGCCAGGCCGAGCACGAGATAGACGAGGCCATTGACCATCAACAGCCACATCGCCGCGAAATGCCAGAGCAGCGCGCCGCCGAGCCAGTCGCCAAGGGTGATGCTTTTCGAGAATTCGAGGAAATCGAACAGCGGCGAGGCGTTGTAGATCTGCCATCCCGACATGATCATCAGGACCATCGCAAGCGCGTTGGTCCAATGCGCGGCCCGGACCCATGCCGGCTGAACGACCTTGGCCGTGGCGGGCACTGTGCGCTGATCGCTGGCTGCGAGGCTGGACATGGCGGCTTCCTTGGCGGTTTTCCCTGGCTACTCCATCGCCGGGAACATCGATACGCGATTATACGCCGGGAGTTGTGACTTCGTTACTGCATTACAGGCTATCAAACCGATGCAGGCCGTGCATCCTGGTCACAAAAATGCGAGCCGGGTTCCCCCGGCTCGCATTCGCACGTCCTGTCAGGGACAAGAACAGGACAAGCAAGCGGTTACGACGGCATCAGGACGGTATCGACCACGTGGATCACGCCGTTCGACTGGTTGACGTTCGGGATGGTGACGGTCGAGGAACCGCCCTTGGAGTCGATGATCATCACGGTGTCGCCCTCGCGCTTCACGGTCAGCTCTTCGCCCTGGACGGTCTTGAGCTTCTTGCCATCGGTCAGGTCGGAGGCCTCGAGTTTGCCCGGAACCACGTGATAGGTCAGGATCTTGGTCAGGGTGGCCTTGTTCTCAGGCTTGACCAGGGTGTCGACGGTGCCGGCCGGCAGCTTGCCGAAGGCGGCGTTGGTCGGCGCGAACACCGTGAACGGGCCCTTGCCTTCGAGGGTCTGCACCAGGCCGGCGGCCTTGACCGCCGCAACCAGCGTGGTGTGGTCCTTCGAATTCACGGCGTTCTGGATGATGTTCTTCGAGGGGAACATCGCGGCGCCGCCGACGATGACGGTCTTCTCGCTGGACATCTTGTCCTGCGCGCTCACGGGCGCAACGATGGTAGCGGTCAGGGCCATCACGCCAAGGGCGGCGGCGGAAAAAAGTGCAATACGCTTCGACATGGATACGTCTCCCGATGATTGAGGTGCCGACGGACCTCCGCCGGCGTTGAGGGCAACAACGACGCTTGTCCTTGATGACCAGACCGCGTCGCCGTTGGCCCGAGTTACGGCAGGTGAGGAAGCTGGTTTCGAAGAATGGATTTTTGGTTCGAACAATAAATTTTTGGATGTTTGAAACTTTTCGCGCGGCTGTCCGTGGGGGCCTCGCCACAAACCGCAGCGTCGTCCCTGCGAAAGCAGGGACCCATACCGCGCGATCTATCAGTGGGGCGGTGTGGGAGAAATCCCGCGCCGACAACGAAGCCCTGGGGTTATGAGTCCCTGCTTTCGCAGGGACGACGAGAGAGGGATGTAATCAATCCCGGTTATTCGGCGTCTGCACGAAACCCCGGTTCCAGGTCGGACTGATCAGGATTTCGTTCATGCAGACCCGCGGCGGCATCGAGGCGACGAAGGCGATGGTGCGGCCGCAGTCTTCGGGCTGCAGCATCCGCGCCTGCTCCTGCGCGCTCGGCACCACCGGGCGCAGCTTCAGGATCGGGGTCGCGACCTCGCCGGGCGACAGGCAGCAGGCGCGCAGGCCGTTGACGCATTCGTCCATGTTGAAGGAATGGGTCAGCGCCAGCACCGCATGCTTGGTCGTGGTGTAGGCCGGGCCCGGCATTTTCGAGACGTGGCGGCCGGCCCACGACGCGACGTTGATGATGCAGCCGTCCTTCTGCCTGCGCATCGCCGGCAGCACCGCGCGCATACAGTAGAGCACGCCGTTGAGATTGATATCGACGAGCTGGTTCCAGCCATCGAGCTCCATGTCGGCCCAGCTGCGCTTCGGCACGTTGACGCCGGCGCTGTTGACGAGAAGGTCGATGCGGCCGTGTTTGGCGACGATCTGCTCGGCGGCCTTGTTGACGTCGGCGGCGACGCTGACGTCGAGCGGGATCGCCTCGGCCTTGCCGCCGCTTTTGGCGATCTTGGCGACCACCGCGTCGAGTGCATCCTTGCGTCGCCCCGAAACGATCACCGTCCAGCCATCGGCGGCGAGCGCCTCCGCGCCGGCTTCGCCGATGCCGCTGCCGCCGCCCGTCACCCAGGCCACGCGTTTCCCGTTATTTGACATGCAAACTGTCTCCGTTGCTTTGTAAGGGGCGGTCTTGCTATTGAACGCCGCAGGAATGATAGGGCAAGATGAGGCAGGAAGCGAATGCGTCCGCTTGAAGGATTACGCGTTGTCGATCTCACGAGGGTGCTGTCGGGACCGTACTGCGCCATGCAGCTCGGCGACCTCGGCGCCGAGGTGATCAAGGTCGAGCGTCCGGGCGAGGGCGACGACACCAGGGCATTCGCGCCGCCCTATCAGGGCGACGAGGCGGCCTATTTCCTGTCCGTCAACCGCAACAAGAAGAGCATCACGCTCGACATGAAAACCGAGCGCGGCCGCGAGGTGCTGTGGCGGCTGATCGACAAGTCGGACGTGCTGGTCGAGAATTTTCGCCCCGGCGCGATGGACCGCCTTGGCTTCGGCTATGCCGAGGTCAGCGCCCGCCGGCCGACCATGGTGTATTGCTCGATTTCCGGATTCGGCAATACCGGCCTGATGAAGGACCGCCCCGGCTACGACGTCATCGTGCAGGGCGAAGCCGGCATCCAGGATATCACGGGACCTGCCGACGGTGCGCCCTACAAGGTCGGCACCTCGATCGCCGACCTCGTCTCCGGACTGAACGGATCGCAGGGCATTCTCGCCGCCCTCTACGCCGCCAAGACGACGGGGCGCGGCCAGCATGTCTCGATTTCGATGTATGAGGCGGTCGCCGCGCTGCTCACCTTCAACGCCGGCATCTACTTCGCGACCGGCGAATCGCCGCGGCGCCGCGGCAATGCGCACGCCACCATCGTTCCCTATGAGACGTTCGAGGCCAGCGACGGCTGGATCAGCCTCGGCGTCGCCAACGACGAATTATGGAAGCGCTTCTGCGCCACCGTAGGGCGGCCGGAGCTGACCGACGATCCCCGTTTCGCCAAGGCTGAGGACCGCGTGCGCAATCGCGAGATTCTGGTTCCCATCGTCAAGGACATCATCAAGCAGCGCAAGCGCGACGACTGGCTGCCGCTGATGGAAGCCGACGGCATTCCGAGCGGCGCGGTCCGCACCGTCGGCGAGGTCTGCGACAGCGCGCTGTTGAAATCGCGCGACATGATCGCCGAGATGCCGCATACCGGCAAAGGCGTCGGCATCGTCAGGAACATCAAGAACCCGATGCATCTGAGCGATACCCCGCTCGATAAATACCTGGCCCCGCCCCGGCTCGGCGAGCATACACAGGAGATCCTGACCGGCCTGCTCGGCTACAGCAAAAGCGAAGTCGAGGAGCTGGCCCGCAGCGAAACGATCTGACGGCGAAGCAAATGACGGCGTGCTGCCGGCGTGGCTACAGCAGGCTGATCGCGAACCGGCTGCCGACGATCAGCATGTACACGCCAAACGCCAGTTCCAGCGTGCGCTTCGACATCGCATGCGCGGCGCGCACGCCGAGCGGCGCGGTCAACAGGCTGGTCGGAATTACGACCAAAGCGCCGATCAGCGAGACGTAGCCGAGCGAAAGCGGCCATTGCAGCGCGGCGACGTCGGGAAAACGCGCCGCCACCGGCCAGCCGGCATAGACATAGCCGATCGCGCCGGGAAGCGAGATCAGGACCGCGAGCGCCGAGGAGGTCGCGACCGCCTGATGGATCGACCGGCCATAAATTGTCATCAGCAGGTTGAGGAACAATCCGCCGCCGACCCCCATCAAGGTGGAAAGCAGGCCGACGGCAAAGCCGTAGAGCTTCATCAGCGGACCCTTCGGAAATTCTTCGCCGGCCTTCCAGCCCCCGCGCCCGAAGATCAGCCGAGTCGCCGCCGTATAGGCGACCATCACGAACACGATCTTGAACAGGCGCTCCGGCGCGTAACGCGCGGTGACGCTGCCGGCGATCACGCCGGTCACGATCGGCAGCAGCCAACTCCTGAGGATGTCCATGTCGACCGCGCCCCTCAAATAATGGGAGCGGAACGAACTGATCGAGGTCGGGATGATGATGGCAAGCGAGGTGCCGATGCACAGCGGCATCCGCACTTGCAGCGGGACGCCGGCAAGCCGGAAGCACTCGTAGAATACCGGCACCAGCACGGCGCCGCCGCCAATCCCGAACAGGCCTGCGAAGAAGCCGCACAGCGCGCCGACCGCCGCGAGCAACAGCGCGAGTTCGAGGATATCCGAGACTTGCAACCCGGCAATCGCCATCCCGGCCTTTCCCGCTTGCGCTGAAACGCGTTCATGAATTGTGCTTCAGGTATACCAGCCAGCAGCGATGCTCGCAGGCTGTCAATCCCCGGCAACGCAAGGCTCATCTGAAGCTTTGAACAATCGTTCGCAAACGGCGGATTTCGCCGTTGCGCAGAGGGTCTCGACTTCGTAAATAGGATTCGTAACCCGCGATCCCCGAAATGGGCCCCCGCGCGGGCCCCAAAACCGTCAAAGCCGCCGATGACCGCCAGGATCGAACGACCGCTCTCGCCGCATTTGCAGACCTATCGTTTCACCCTGACGATGGCGATGTCCATCGTCCATCGCATCACCGGCGTGGCGCTGTATTTCGGCACGCTGCTCCTGGCATGGTGGCTGCTCGCCGCCGCCGCCGGGCCGGGGGCCTATGCCAATGTGCAGAACTTCACCTCGAGCTTCATCGGCCGGCTGATCGTGTTCGGCTACACCTGGGCGCTGATGCATCATCTGTTCAGCGGCATCCGGCACCTGATCTGGGACCTCGGCTACGGCTTCGGGCCGAGCGAGCGCGAGGCCTTGACCTGGGCCGCGCTGATCGCCGGCATCGCGGCGACCGTGCTGTTATGGATCGCGGCCTATGCGATCGGAGGCGGACGATGAGCGTGCAGGACTCTCACGCCCCCAAGACGATGCGCACGCCGCTCGCGCGCGTCCGCAACCTCGGCTCCTCGCATTCCGGCACCTCGGATTTCTGGCGCCAGCGCCTCACCTCGGTGGCGATGGTGCTGTTGATGGTGCCGGTCATCATCGTCGTCATGATGCTGATCGGCAGCAATCAGGCCGGTGCGAAGCTGATCCTGGGATCGCCGGGGGTTGCGATCATCATGCTGCTGTTCATCATCGCCTCGACCTGGCACATGAAGATCGGCATGCAGGTCGTGATCGAGGACTACGTGCACAGCGAGACCTTGAAGCTCGCCGCCATCATGGCCAACAACTTCTTCTCGGTCATGGTGGCGCTGGCTTCGATCTACGCGATTTTCAAACTGTCATCCGGAGTGTAACCCATGGCCGCTGACGGTAACGGCAAGGCCGGCAATGGCGGCGCTCCCGCCACCAACGGAAAAGCCTATCCGATCGAGGATCACACCTACGACGTCGTCGTGGTCGGCGCCGGCGGCGCTGGCCTGCGCGCCGTGGTCGGGTGCGGCGAGGCGGGCCTGCGCACCGCCTGCATCACCAAGGTGTTTCCGACGCGCTCGCACACGGTGGCGGCGCAGGGCGGCATTTCGGCGGCGCTCGGCAACATGCATCCGGACGACTGGCGCTGGCACATGTACGATACCGTCAAGGGCGCGGACTGGCTGGGCGACCAGGATTTGATCGAATACATGGTGCGCCAGGCGCCGGAGGCGGTCTATGAACTCGAGCACTGGGGCGTGCCGTTTTCGCGCACCGAAGATGGCCGGATCTATCAGCGGCCGTTCGGCGGCATGACGGTGGACTACGGCAAGGGCATGGCCCTGCGTACCTGCGCCGCCGCCGACCGCACCGGCCACGCCATGCTGCATACCATGTACGGCCAGGCGCTGCGGCACTCGGCGGAGTTCTATATCGAGTACTTCGCCATCGACCTGATCATGGACGATCAGGGTACCTGCCGCGGCGTGATCGCGCTGAACCTCGACGACGGCACGCTGCATCGTTTTCGCGCGCAGACCACCATTCTCGCGACCGGGGGCTATGGACGCATTTATTATTCCTGTACCGGCGCCCACACCCAGACCGGCGACGGCAGCGCGATGGCGCTGCGCGCCGGGCTGCCGTTGCAGGACATGGAATTCGTGCAGTTCCACCCCACCGGCATCTACGGCGCCGGCTGCCTCGTCACCGAGGGCGCGCGCGGCGAGGGCGGCTATCTCGTCAATTCCGAAGGCGAGCGCTTCATGGAACGCTATGCGCCGTCGGCAAAGGACCTCGCCTCGCGCGACGTGGTATCGCGCTCGATGACCATCGAAATCCGTGAAGGCCGCGGCGTCGGCAAGAAGAAGGATCATATCTTCCTGCACCTCGACCATCTCGATCCCAAGGTGCTGCACGAGCGGCTGCCGGGCATTTCGGAATCGGCGCGGATTTTCGCCAATGTCGATGTCACGCGCGAGCCGATCCCGATCGTGCCGACCGCCCATTACAACATGGGCGGAATTCCGACCAACTTCCACGGCGAAGCGCTGACCAAGAAGAATGGCGACGACAACTTCGTGGTGCCGGGCCTGATGGCGGTGGGCGAAGCGGCCTGCGTCTCGGTGCATGGCGCCAACCGGCTCGGCTCCAATTCGCTGATCGATCTCGTCGTGTTCGGCCGCGCGGCGGCGCTGCGGTGCGCGGAGAAGCTGACGCCGAATGGCAAGCAGCCGGACCTGCCGGCGGACTCGGCCGACAAGGCGCTCGGGAGGCTCGATCATTATCGCCATGCTGCCGGCGGCACGCCGACGGCGAAGCTGCGCGACGGCATGCAGCACGTGATGCAGAACAATTGCGCGGTGTTCCGCACCGGCGAGGCGCTGAATGAAGGGCACAATTTGATCCACAAGGTGCACAGCGGGATTGCCGACGTTTCGGTGGCCGACCGCTCGCTGATCTGGAATTCCGACCTGGTCGAAACGCTGGAGTTCGACAATCTGATCGTGCAGGCGGTGGTAACGATGGACTCGGCCGTCAACCGCACCGAAAGCCGCGGCGCGCACGCGCGCGAGGATTTCCCCGAGCGCGACGACAAGAACTGGATGAAGCACACGCTGGCGTGGATCGACGAGGGCGGCAAGACCTCGATCGATTACCGCCCGGTGCACGACTACACCATGACCAACGACGTGCAGTACATCCCGCCGAAGGCACGGGTGTATTGAGCGACCACTCGTCATGCGCGGGCTTGACCCGCGCATCCATCAATCTTCGCAAGAAGATTTTTCAAAGAGGGATGGATTGCCGGGTCAAGCCCGGCAATGACAGGAAGAACCCCAGAGGCAAGACAGATGGTTGAATTCGCACTTCCGAAGAACTCGAAGATTTCAGGCGGCAAGATCTGGCCGAAGCCTCCGGGTGCGACCGCGACGCGCGAATTCAGGGTCTATCGCTGGAATCCGGACGACGGCAAGAATCCCGGCCTCGATACCTACTACGTCAACACCGACGAATGCGGCCCGATGGTGCTGGACGCACTGATCTGGATCAAGAACCATGTCGATCCGACGCTGACCTTCCGCCGCTCCTGCCGCGAGGGCGTCTGCGGCTCCTGCGCCATGAACATCGACGGCCAGAACACGCTCGCCTGCACCAAGTCGATGCACGACGTCAAGGACGGCGCAGTCAAGGTCAACCCGCTGCCGCACCAGCCCGTCATCAAGGACCTGGTGCCGGACCTCACCAATTTCTACGCGCAATATGCCTCGATCGAGCCGTGGCTGCAGACGTCCTCGCCGACGCCGCAGAAGGAATGGCGGCAGAGCCACGCCGACCGCGAAAAGCTCGACGGCCTCTATGAATGCATTCTCTGCGCCTGCTGCTCGACCTCGTGCCCGAGCTATTGGTGGAACAGCGAGCGCTATCTCGGACCGGCCGCACTGCTGCAGGCAACGCGCTGGGTCAAGGACTCTCGCGATGAAGCCACGGGCAAACGGCTCGACGATCTCGAGGACCCGTTCCGGCTCTATCGCTGCCATACCATCATGAACTGCACCAAGGCCTGCCCAAAGGGCCTCAATCCTGCCGAGGCCATCGCGGAACTCAAACTGAAAATGGTCGAGCGGCAGATCTAGCCGGTTAGGAGCAGCGTTCGGCACTCAACTCGTCATGCCCGGGCTTCCGCCTTCGCCAACGGAAGCCCGGCCATGACGAAGAGACCGACACGTCGCTCGCCTGAAGAGTTCCCATGACAGCCGCGCCCGTCATCCTGCATCATTTCGAACAGTCGCCGTTCTCGGAGAAGGTGCGCGTGGTCTTCGGCCTGAAGAACATCGAATGGACGTCCGTCCTGATCTCCCGGATCATGCCGCGGCCGGACCTGATGCCGCTGACCGGCGGCTACCGGCGCACGCCGGTGATGCAGATCGGCGCCGACATCTATTGCGACACCCAGTGCATCATTCGCGAGCTGGAACGGCGCTTCCCCGAGCCAACCCTGTTCCCGAACGGATACCATGGCGTCGGCTGGGGCACGGCGATGTGGACCGACCGGTCGTTCTTTCAGAACACCGTCAACCTCGTGTTCGGTTCGCTGGCCGACAAGGTCCCGCAGGATTTCATCGCCGATCGCGAAAAGCTGCGCGGCGCCGGGTTCGATGTCGCGGCGATGACGTCGGCGATCCCGCAAATGCGTGATCAGTTTCGCGCGCATGTCGACTGGATCGAGACTGAGCTCGCCGATGGCCGGAGCTGGTTCGGCGGCGACACGCCGGGTCTGTGCGACGTCCACGCCTACATGAACATCTGGTACGTCCGCGGGAATCTTCCTGACGCCGACGCTGTCCTCGCCGAGTTCGGCCGCACCCGCGCGTGGGAGGCGCGAATCCGCGCGGTCGGCCACGGCCGCCGCAGCGAGATATCGACGTCTGAGGCGCTCGACATTGCGGCCAAGGCGACGCCGCAGACAGCCGAACGAGCCGATCCCGCCGATCCCAACGGCCGCAAGCCCGGCGACCGGGTCGAGGTCGTGCCCGACGACTACGGCAAGATCAGAGTGAGCGGCGAAATCGTCGCGCTCTCGCCGCAGCATATCGCCATTCGCAGGCACGATCCGCGCGCCGGCGAGGTGATCGTGCACTTTCCGCGCGCCGGATTCCTGGTGCTTCCGGCCTAGATCGACGCGTCCGTGGTGGCGCGCGTCGTTGGAAGCGACCACGAAGTCGGCCATGTAGGCGCAACATTCTCCAGCGAGACAATTCTTGACGGCATCCGCCCCTTCCCCCGGCATCGCCGCGGCCAACGATCCCTCGTCGCCGCCGTTCGGAGCCTTCGCACCGACGCCCGCGCAGGCGGCGATCATTGCGCTTGCGCAACGCTCGCGGCTGAAGCGCGGTGCGTTTCGGCCCTGGCTGTCGCGGCTCGTCAATCTGTTGCGCGCCGGTCCCATCGACGTGCAATATCAGGGCGCGTCGTTCCGCTTCTATCACCAGGCGAGCGCCACCGAGCGCGGCGCGCTGTTCAATCCCCACTACAATCTCGAAGAGCTGGATTTTCTGCGTACGCACGCGCCGATCGGCGGGGTATTCGTCGACGTCGGCGCCAATGTCGGCACCTATGCCCTGGCGCTGGCGCGTCACGTCGGATCGGGCGGCAAGGTGATCGCGATCGAGCCGCACCCGGTCACGCACGGACGGCTCGCCTTCAACCGCGCCGCTTCGAATCTCGCGCAGGTCATGCTGGTGGCCGCCGCGGCCGGACCTGCCGATGGCGAATTGCTGATCGAGACCGATGGCGACAATCTCGGCGCCAGCCACATCGTGCCGGGAAGTGCGGCGGGCAACGCCATCCGCGTGCCGTCGCTGCGGCTGCGACGCATCCTCGATGACGCCGCGGTCGACCACGTCGACGCGCTGAAGATCGACATCGAGGGTTTCGAGGACCGGGTACTGACGCCGTTCTTCAAGGACGCCCCGCAAGGCCTGTGGCCCCGCGCGATCGTGATCGAGCACCTGTCGCGCAATGAATGGCAGGACGACTGCATTGCCGGCATGCTCAAGCTCGGCTACGCCGCGGCCGGCAAGACCCGAAGCAATACGCTCTTGCTGCGCGGCTGAATGTTCGGACCCCGCGAGAGCTGTGGAACATCGCCGTATCGGCGTCGTTGATCCGACTTGAGGCACCGATCGAATTTCGGGAATACGCGCAAAATGCCTGTCGATCCGCAAGAGGACCCGCCGATCAAGCCGGGGCAGCCATCGGAGCCGCCGCGGGAAGACCCGCCGGGAAACCCGCGGCCGGAGGTGCCATCGCCGATGCGGGAGCCCGGCGAGCCGCCGATGCCTGATGAGCTGCCCGGATACGCTCCGGATGAGTTTCCGGCGCCGCAAGAACCGCCGGGTCCCTCGCCCGCGACGGATTAGAAAACGGCATATCCGCCATCCCGCAGGGGACAATGTGAAACCACGATTTGAAACCATCGTCTGAATGCGCAATGAACAGGGGCGCATCGGAACCTTGCCGGTTCGGAAATAAATCCAGCTCCGGCTTTGAGGGCCGCCACAATGCGGCCTGCTTATTCGTTGATCGCCAAACCTTGTCGCCACGATTTTCACCGGGGATCGAGACCATCATGACAAACCTTCGCCTGCTGCTGCTTGCCACCACCGCGCTGACGGCAATGCAATTCGCGGCCTCTGCCTCGCACGCGCAAACCGCGCCGCTGGTCGTGGCGCAGGCCAAGGAGGAAGAGCCGAAGAAGCAACCGCCAAAGGGAGCGCCGCCGCGGCCTACCCCGCCCCCTGCCGCCGCACCGCCCCGTCCAGCACCGCCGCCGCCGCCGCCGCGGCCGGTCGCGCCACCACCTCCTCCGCCGCCGCATCCCGTGGCGCCCCCGCCTCCACCACCGCCGCATCCCGTGGCGCCCCCGCCTCCGCCGCCGCCGCATCCCGTGGCGCCACCGCCTCCGCCACCGCCGCATCCCGTGGCGCCCCCGCCTCCGCCACCGCCGCATCCCGTGGCGCCCCCGCCGCATCCCACCGCACCGCCTCCGGTGGCAGCGCCGGTGCACCCCGTGACGCCGCCTCCCTCGAGCCCGACGCCGCAGATTCAGCAGCGGGTCGAGCCGTCTCCGGTGCCGCCGCCCGGAGGCGCAAGGCCGCTGCCTCCCCCACCTCCGCCGAGTCCAAACCCGACGCCGCAGCTTCAGCAGAAGAACGCGCCATCTCCGGTGCCGCCGCCGTCAGCACGCCTGGGACAGCCGCCCGCCGGACAGACCGCGCCGCTGGCGCGTCAGGCCCCGCCCAAGGTCACCGCGCCGCTTCCGCCGCCGCCGCCACCGTCCGCGCAAGCCCTGACACCGATTCCGAAGGGTGCGGCGGCGGAAGGACCGAAGAACCTGGAAGGCTTCCGGGGCGAACGGCACGAAGTCCAGGAAGGCGGCCGTACCGTCGTGACCGAGCCCGGCCGCGTCATCATCCGCGATCCCGGCGGCGAATCGTTCGTCCGTCACGACGAGGACGAGCGATTCCGTTTCGGCGCGCGCGACATCCGACCGGGAGCAGGTCGGCGCCGAAACCCGCACCATCGTGATTCGTCCCGACGGCAGCCAGATCATCAGCATCACCGGCCGCGACGGCGGGTTGCTGCGCCGGATCAGGCGGGATCGCGACGGCCGCGAAATCATCATCATCGACAACACCTACCGCGATCCGAACGCGGTCGGCGGCTTCTACATCGATCTGCCGCCGCCGGTGATCGGCATTCCGTACGACCGCTACATCGTCGATTCCGAGGACGCGTCGCCGGAGGTGATCTACGAGACCATGGAGGCGCCGCCGGTGGAGCGGATCGAGCGGCGTTATTCGCTCGACGAAATCCTCTACAGCCCCTCGGTGCGGGCATTGATGCCGAGCATCGATCTCAACACCATCAACTTCGAAACCGGATCGTGGGAGATTCCGCCCGATCAGGCGGCGAAGCTGCAGGTGATCGCCGACGGCCTCAACCGCGCGATCGCAGCGCAACCCGCGCGAGGTGTTTCTGATCGAGGGCCACACCGACGCGGTCGGCAACGACGTCGACAATCTGTCGCTGTCGGACCGTCGCGCCGAATCCGCGGCCGAGCTGTTGACCCAGCAGTTCGGCGTGCCGGCCGAAAACCTGACGTCGCAGGGCTACGGCTCGCAATACCTGAAGGAACAGACCAGCGGGCCGAGCCGGATCAACCGGCGCGTCACCATCCGCCGCATCACGCCGCTGCTCAACGGCGGCACCGCGTCGCTGCCGCCCCCGCCGCCCGGCATCACGCCGCGCCCGTAGCAGCAACGCATCGCGAAATGAAAATGGCCGGGAAAATTCCCGGCCATTTTGGTTTTCGTCATTGCGAGCCAACGGGTCGGCGCGAAGCACCGCCCGATGATAAACTCCGCGAAGCAATCCATATCGCCACGGGTCGGTAGATGGATTGCTTCGTCGCTACGCTCCTCGCAATGACGAACTATTTGTCGCTTTCCAGCTTGACGATCGGCGAGCCTTCCCCGATCGACAGCAGGCCGGTCTTTGCGTAGAGATCGAGCTTGGCGCGGGTATCTGATATGTCGAGGTTGCGCATCGTCAGCTGGCCGATACGGTCGGCCGGCGTGAACGCCGCATCGTCCACCTTCTCCATGCTCAGCCGCTCTGGTTGATAGGTCAAATTGGGGCTCTCGGTGTTCAGGATCGAGTAGTCGTTGCCACGGCGCAGCTCGAGCGTCACCTCGCCGGTGACGGCACGAGCCACCCAGCGCTGGGCGGTTTCGCGCAGCATCAGGGCCTGGGAATCGAACCACCGTCCCTGGTAGAGCAATCGGCCAAGGTTGAGGCCGCTCATCCGGTATTGCTCGATGGTGTCCTCGTTGTGGATGCCGCTGAGCAGGCGTTCGTAGGCGACGTGCAAAAGCGCCATGCCGGGCGCTTCGTAGATGCCGCGGCTCTTTGCCTCGATGATCCGGTTCTCGATCTGGTCGCTCATGCCAAGGCCATGCCGGCCGCCAATCGCGTTGGCCTCGAGCAACAGCGCGACCGGATCGGCGAACGTCCGGCCGTTCAGCGCGACGGGCTGGCCCTCCACAAAACGCACGGTGACCGCTTCGGCCTTGACGATGCAGTCGTCGCGCCAAAACGGCACGCCCATGATGGGATTGACGATTCCGATGCCGGAGTCCAGGCGCTCGAGATCCTTGGCCTCGTGGGTCGCACCGAGGATGTTGCTGTCGGTCGAATAGGCCTTCTCCGCGCTCATCTTGTAGCCGAAACCGTTCGCGGCAAGATACGCCGACATTTCCGCGCGACCGCCCAGCTCATCAATGAACTGCTGGTCGAGCCAGGGCTTGTAGATCCTTAAATTCGGATTGGTCAGCAGGCCGTAGCGGTAGAACCGCTCGATATCGTTGCCCTTGTAGGTCGAGCCGTCGCCCCAGATGTTGACGCCGTCCTCCTGCATCGCCGATACCAGCATCGTGCCGGTCACGGCGCGGCCGAGCGGCGTGGTGTTGAAGTACGTGGCGCCGGCGGTAGAGATGTGGAAGGCGCTGGACTGGATGGCGGCAATGCCTTCGTGAACCAGTTGCGTGCGGCAATCCACGAGCCGGGCTTTTTCGGAACCCAGCTCGAGCGCCTTGCGCGGAATCTCGTTGTAGTCGGCCTCGTCGGGTTGGCCCAGATTGGCGGTATAGGCGAAGACGCGGGCGCCCTTTTGCTTCATCCACACCAGCGCCGCGCTGGTGTCGAGTCCGCCCGAGAAAGCGATTCCGACTTTTTCCCCCTTGGGCAGGGTCTTCAGGATCTTACTCATAGGGCTTCCAATCGAAAACAGCTGACGTCGTTTTTCGCCGTGAGTGGCGAATTGACTACAGGCAGAACCCCTCGCAGGGCAAGCCGTCAAGGGCTCAATCGTCGGGGTGGACTTCGGTGATGCGGTTGACGAAGGACGGTTTTGACGCCGCGCGGCGGCCGAGAAAGCGCTGCCGCCAAAGGTAGGCGGGCCAAACCAGCTTCGTCAGCGCCGCATCGATGCTCTCGTCCGACAGCCGGGTCGAGGGCCAGCGGTAGATGAACGCGTAGGCGAGCCAGATCACCAGGAAGGTCACGAGGCCCGCGGCGGCGACGTCGGTAAAGAAGTGGCCGCCGAACGCCATCCGCAACAGGCTCGTCACCACGCCGAACAGCGTTGCCGCGGCATAGGCGAGCGGCCGCCATGCCGGCGGCGTCAGCGCCGCGGGCGCAAACGTCCAGAACGCGGTCGCACCCTCGCCGGAGAAGAACGAGCAGTTTCGCGCGCAAGCGCCGCGCGGATCCCACCAGGCCACGAACTTGTCCGGTCCGTTGAACTGCGTCACCACCACGGGGCGCGGCCGGCCCCAATAGCTCTTGAAGGTGAGATTGGAGAGAACGCCGGCGGAAAGAATGAGCGTGCCGAGCAGGAAGACGATGGCGCGGCCCGACATCATCAGCGGCCGGTCCGGCCACAGCAGCTTTACGACGAGAGCTATGATCGCCGGCAGCGCAAGCCCCCAGGCGATCCACATCGCCCCGTCGCGCATGATCGCCGCCAGCGTGCTGAGCTTGAGCGGGAAAATCTTTCCCGCGGGATCGTAGAACAGGCCGGCAAGCCTGAGGTCGAGTTCGGGAAAAATCCCGAACAGCAGTCCTACGAAAAGCGCCAGCCCCAGCGCGATGAAAAGTCCGGTCCGGTTCATGGCGCGCGGTTTAGCCGAGCAGATCGGGGATGAAAACCCCCGTCATTGCGGCGGCGATGGCGTCTGTGACGGCAGCGGGGGCGGCGGCCTCAGGGGTCGCGGCGGCTCGCGCCAGGCGCCGGCGTTGCGGCCGGCGATCATCCAGTACACGAGGCCCGCCACGATTCCGGCGCCGGTCATGATTTCGAGATGACGCCGCACAATGCCCTCGAAGCGCATGGTGTCGGGGTCGAACGGGACGAGGCCGAGATAGCAGGCAAGACCGACCAGGCCGCCGCCGACCGCGTAGGTCAGCGCGCCCCTGACATGGAACGCCTCGGTGATCGCCGCCACCAGCATCGCCGGAACCAGCGCAAAGCCTGAAATGAAGATGAAGCCGAGGCCGAGCACGATGTTCAGCGCGCCGGGATCGACCGGACCGCTGCCGAGATCGGAAAATTCCGGAAACATCACCGCGACCACCACGATCATCCCCGCCACCATGCAGGCGACGAGAAAGCCGAACAGGATGACGAACAGGCGGCCGATCAGTGCCATGCGATGCAGTCACAATTGCCGTCATTGCGAGGAGCGCAAGCGACGAAGCAATCCATGGCCACGTCCCTCACTCTGGATTGCTTCGCTTCGCTCGCAATGACGAAGAGAGCGAAACCGGGCATCCACATCAATCCGTCATCGCCATGGCGCGCAGCGCCTGGCGCTCGCAGGCTGACAATTTCTCGGTCTCCGATTTCAACTGCCCGCAGGCGGCGAGGATGTCGCGGCCGCGCGGCGTGCGCACCGGGGAAGAGTAGCCGGCGTTGAAAATGTATTCGGAGAACTTTTCGATTCTATCCCAGTCCGAGCATTCGTACCGCGTGCCGGGCCACGGATTGAACGGGATAAGATTGATCTTGGCCGGAATGCCCTGCAACAGCTTCACCAGCAGCCTGGCGTCGTCGAGCGAATCGTTGACGCCCTTGAGCATGACGTATTCGAAGGTGATGCGGCGGGCATTGGAGGAGCCGGGATAATCGCGGCAGGCCTGCAGCAATTCGGCAATCGGATATTTGCGGTTCAGCGGCACCAGCTCGTCGCGCAACTCGTCGCGCACCGCATGCAGCGAGATCGCCAGCATGACGCCGATTTCCTCGCCGGTGCGCACGATGTTCGGCACCACGCCCGAGGTCGACAGCGTGATGCGGCGGCGCGAGATGCCGATGCCTTCGTTGTCGGAAACGATCAACAGCGCATCGCGCACCGCGTCGAAATTGTACAGCGGCTCGCCCATGCCCATCATCACCACATTGGTGATGAGGCGGCCGCCGTTCGGCGTGTCGCGGTCGGCCCAGTCGTTGAGACGGTCGCGCGCCACCATGACCTGGCCGACGATCTCGCCTGATGTGAGGTTGCGCACCAGCCGCTGCGTGCCGGTGTGGCAGAACGAGCAGTTCAGCGTGCAGCCGACCTGGGAGGAGACGCACAGCGTGCCGCGATCGGTTTCCGGGATATAGACGCATTCGACCTCATGCGCCTTCTCGACGCTGTCGCCGCTCGGCAACCGCAGCAGCCATTTGCGGGTGCCGTCGCTGGAAATCTGCTCGGCGGCCACCTCGGGGCGCGCCACGGTGAAATGCTGCGCGAGCCGCGCCCTCATTTCCTTCGAGATGCTGGTCATCTCGTCGAAATTCTTGGCGCCGCGGACGTAGATCCAGTGCCAGAGCTGCTGGGTGCGCATCTTGCGCTGTGCAGGCGCGACACCGATCGCCGCCAATTGCTCCGCGATCTCGGCGCGCGACAAACCGATCAGCGAGGGCTTTGCCGGCGGCACATAGGTTTCCAGCGCGATTTTCTCGAGCGGCGCTGAAACATGATGAGTTTCGAGGATCGTCTGCATATTCCGGTATCTCGGTGAGCCCCGTCATGCCCGGGCTTGTCCTGGGCATCCACGCGTTCTTCGGCAGCCAATCAAGGCGTGGATGGCCGGGACAAGCCGGGGCATGCCGACCGAAGGCGTGCAGCCCTTATATAGCAGCCGGCGGGAAATTTGCGACCGTTCAGCGCCTGCAATCCTGCGCCACCCGGTCCAGCGCCTGGGAGAGGCCCTTCAACGAAAACGTGTCGGTGGTCTCGGTGCCCTTGGCGGAGACGGCCTTGACGACGACGTCGGCGGACTTGCGCATCGCCTCGACCATGCGTTCTTCCTCGGCGGCGTTCTTGATCCAGAGACCGTCGCCCTGGGTGTACATGGCATAACTCGCGCCGCCGACTTCCAGCGTCGATTCCGAGCCCGGCTTCAGCGTGTAGCCGATCATCACCGAAACTTCGTTGGTGACTTTTTCCGTCGGCCGCGTCGAGACGAAGGCGTAGGCAGGATCGCGCGGGCGGTTCGGCGGATTGGTTTTCGACGAGGACGGTTTGGCGAGTGCGAAGCACACCTTCTTGCCGTTCGGCGCCGCGGTATAGGCGCCCCAGGTACCGAACTGGCCGATCAGCGTCGGCTCGGCACCGCCGCTGACGGCGGAAGCCGGCTTCGCAGCTTGAGGCTTCGGCTTGGCCGCGGCCTTCGGCGCGGCGGTCTGCGCCAGCGCAAGGCCACTTGCCCCGCACATTAGCACGCTCAGCCCCAGAGCTGTCAGGTTTCGCCGCACGGACATGACCCGGTCTGGTTCCCCCATCATTGTGACTGGAAGATGGCTCCGACATCGTGTCGTCACACGGGGCGATGGATAGCCGGGAAACATCCCTTTGGGAAGACAGTTGCGGCAACTGCGAAGGAAGCCCCTTGCAAAAGCCGATTGCGCGCTCGCGCCCCTTGAGGCTTCAGCCTTTCGTCCGTGCCGAGCGCTGCTTCTCCCACTGCGCGTCGGTCCAATGCAGCAGATCCTCGGCGCCGGAACTGCGCAAGTGCGCGCCGCCATCCTGCACCACCATCTCGCCGTTGATGTAGCCGGCAGAATCCGAAATCAAGAAACTTGCGAGATCGGCAAGCTCGCGGTGTCCGCCGACCCGGCCGAGCGGATTCCTCAATGCCCAGCTCTCGTCGCGGCCCTCGGGGCGGAGTTGGCCGGATGCCCCCGGGGTCGGAAACGCGCCAGGCGCGATCGCCACCGTGCGGATGCCCTTCGGCCCCCACTCCACCGCGAGGCTCTTGGTCATGGCGAGGATGGCGGATTTCGCCATCGCCGAGGGCACCGTGAAGGCGCGGCCGGTAATGGTCGAGGTCGACAGAATGCTCAGCACCACGCCCCGATGCCTGCCTTCGATCCAGCGCTTGCCCGAGCCGAGCGTGCAATACATCGCGCCGTGCAGCGTCGGCGCGAGGATCGCATCGGCTGCGCGAAACGACAGCTGCTCGCTCTGGGCGATGAAGGTCGCGGCCGCATTGTTGATCAGCACGTCGAGCGGCGCGGCGCGCCAGATCGCGTCCAGCATGGCTTCGACCTGGCCGCCGTCGCGGATGTCGCACCGCATCGCCGCCACCTTGCCGCCGGGCTCGCTGCGCATCTCGGCAGCCGTGGCCTCCAGCAATTCGAGCCGGCGCCCGCAGATGATCAGTTCGGCGCCGAGCTCGACGAAGCGGCGCCCCATCGCCGCGCCCAGCCCCGAGCCGCCGCCGGTGACCAGGATGCGTTTTCCCTTGAGCAGATTTTTATCGAACATGGTTTTTGCCCTCTTTTCCACCGTCGTTGCAAGGAGCGAAGCGACGAAGCAACCCATTTCTTTGCGGCACCATGGATTGCTTCGCTTCGCTCGCAATCACGATGGGGTCCATTGCCGCTGAATCCGATTGTCGCCCGGCTGCAAATCCGGCATGAAGCTTACCAGCCTCGACTGTGCGTCCGAAAACCAGGTGTGTCCATGAAAGCCATTCTCTGCTCGCAATATTGCGGTCCTGACGATCTCAAGCTCGAGGAATTGCCCGACCCCGTGGCCGGGCCGGGCGAGGCCGTCATCGCGATCAAGTCCGCGGCGCTGAATTTCTTCGACCTCCTGATGATCCAGGGCAAGTACCAGATCAAGCCGCCGTTTCCGTTCTCGCCGGCGGCCGAGGTCGCGGGCGTGGTCGAAAGTATCGGCCAGGGGGTCACCGGCCTCAAAGCCGGCGACCGCGTGGTGGCGTCCTGCGGTCACAATGGCGCGCGCGAGAAGATCGCGCTGCCCGCCAATACCATCATCAAGATTCCCGACAATCTGGATTTCGACCGCGCCGCGGGCATCATCATCATCTACGGCACGGCGCTGCATGCGCTGGAAGATCGCGCCAGCCTCAAGCATGGTGAGACCATGGCGGTGCTGGGCGCGGCCGGCGGCACAGGGCTGGCTGCCTGCGAAATCGGCAAGCTGATGGGCCTGAAGGTGATCGCCTGCGCCTCCTCGGACGAGAAGCTTGAATTCGCCAAGCGGCACGGCGCCGAGCTCGGGCTCAATTACGCCAGCGAGGATTTGAAGGACGGCTTGCGGAAGCTGACCGGCGGCAAGGGCGTCGATATCATCTTCGATCCCGTCGGCGGCGCCTACGCCGAGGCCGCGCTGCGTTCGATTGCATGGGAGGGCCGTTTCCTGGTGATCGGCTTTGCCGCCGGCGACATTCCAAAAATGCCGCTCAACCTCGCGCTGTTGAAGGGCTGCGATATCCGCGGTGTATTCTGGGGCAATTGGGCGCGCCTCAATCCGGAGAAGAACCGCGCCAATCTCGAGAAGCTCGTGAAGTGGACCGCGGAAGGCAAGATCTCCTCCCACGTCGACCGCACCTTCCCGCTCGCGCAAACCGCCGATGCCCTGAAGGTGCTGGCCGGCCGCCAGGCGATGGGCAAGGTAATCCTGCATCCGTGAGGAGAGGTGAACCCTCCGATGTCATGCGCGGGCTCGACCCGCGCATCCATCTATCTTCGTAAGATTCGTCCAAAGCTGGGGATTGCCGGGTCAAGCCCGGCAATGACGGTATCGCCCGTGCGTGCCGCTACTGCACCTCGCATGAGGCCTGTGCCACCCGCGGCCGGTTGCAGTAGTGAATGGTACTGCCGTCGAACAGGGTGTACTGGCGCTTTCCCGGAAACAGATTGGCGGAAAAGCTCGCCGAGCAGGAGCGCCCTCTGGTCGCGATATTCACTACCAGCGCGTTGTTCGGCAGATTCCAGATCAGCCGCAGCGCGTTTCGGCCTGCGACGCGGACTTGCGCGGAGCCGCCGGGGGCCGCGGTCGGTCTCGCGCCGAGCCGCCCGTCGAAGTGAATGGTGTTCGAGAAGATGAACGCGGTTTCCGTGACGTCCGCATAGGCGCTGCCGTTGGTGAAGATGGCGCCGGTGCCGTCGCCGCTGATCGGAATGTTGTTGGCCTGGACCGGCTGCACACAATCGACCGTGCCGGCAAAGTGGATGTGGAATTTCGCGACCGCCGTTTGCGCCATCGCCTGCGTCGAAAATGCCAAAGCGACAAATAGCATCAAATTGCGCACAATCCTGCCGTCACATTGCATCGGTTTCCCCCTTGCCGCTCTTGAAATACCCGTGGATACCGTACGTCGCGCCGCAATGAAATCAAGATATCTCCCAAATCGCGGCGGCGATTGTCGCTTTTTGGACCGATTCGGAAGGCGAGTTTGAAGTCTCAGTATGGGGCGCTTGGCCGACAACAATGACAAGAGCGGATGCCGAGATGCCCTTAAGTTGCGTAACGCGGAGGCATCACCATGTCGCGGGAAACGAGACTTACTTCGTACGATGAACGTCCTTACGGGCCGGTTGACCTGGACGAAAACAACCAGCCATTCCCCCCTTATCACCCGACGCCATCGAGGACAGAGTACGACGATACTTTTCCGCACGATCCTGTTCCCCTCTTTCTGTCGGAACCCAACGAACCGGAAGACGGGTTCGAATTTGAAACGATCGGCAACAGAGCGGTTATCTCGTCGCGAATCCTGAAGGTCAGTTTCGTGGTGCTGGCTGCGGCGGGAATCAGCTTCGCGATTTTATCGGTGCCCAACCCGCTCGCGCTGTTTGCGAACGCCAAGGCTTCGCTGATCGGATCGGCCGCGGATCAGCCTGCCGCGGCGGTCCCATCAAGCCCGCAGCCGGTGGCCGCCGTGCAGCTCGCCAGCAATCTTCAGTCGGCGCCCGCGGTGCAGCCGGCACAGGCCGTGCAGCCGGCGCAGGCCGCCCAGCCTGCCGCCGTCGTTCGCGCCTCGGCAGCGACCGAGCGGGTGACGCGCGATGATATTGCCGCCGCGCTTCGCGCCGCTCACCAGGATCTCGCCGACGTCCGTCAGCCGGCGTCGGCCGCAGCGCCGGCTGCAGTGACGGCTGCAACACCACCGGCACGACGCATGGATCCCGACGAGCTCGAAAGCCTGATGAAGCGCGCCAAGGACCTGATCGCGATCGGCGACATCGCGCCGGCGCGGCTGTTGCTCAAACGGGCCGCGGAGGCGCAGGAGGCCAGCGCCGCCCTGATGCTCGCCCAGAGCTACGATCCCGAGGTGCTGGGCACCCAGGACATGCGAAGCATCACACCCGATCCGGCGGCGGCTCGCCGCTGGTACCAGGAAGCCGCGCAACTCGGCTCGCCGGACGCGCGGCTGCGATTGGCACAAATGCAGAATTAGTTTTTTAAAGCAGGGGACAGCAATGCGACGATTGGTTGGTATGGCGATTTTCGCCATGATGATGGCGTGTGCCTTCGCGGTGCGGGCCGACGAGACCGAATTTGATCCGGAAAAGGTCAGCGAGAGCCTGAAGGCCATCTTCCAGTTCGGATCGGCCGAGACAAAGCGGAACCTGAACGCCAACACGGTGACGATGATCACCGGCACCATCGGCGGCACCTATGTGCAATTCGGCGCCGACCTCGCCTCGGTGCTCGATGACGGCAACAAGCTGCGCGTGCTTCCGATCGTCGGCCGCGGCTCGGTGCAGAGCGTCGCCGACATCCTGTTCCTGCAGGGCGTCGACCTCGGCGTCGTGCGCTCCGACACCCTCGACTATCTCGAGAAAAAGGGTTTCGCGAAAGACATCAAGAAGCAATTCGCCTATGTCACGAAACTCTACAATGAGGAGGTGCATGTCATCGCCTCGAAATCGATCCACAACCTGAAGGAACTCGACGGCAAGAAGATCAGCGTCGACCTTCCCAACGGCGGCACCTTCATCACGGCGCTGACGGTGTTCGAGCGGCTCGGAATGAAGCCGAACGTTCTCTATATCGAACAGCGCATCGCGCTCGAGAAGCTGAAGAGAGGCGAGATCGATGCCGTGATCGTATGCGGCGGCAAGCCCTACAAGGCAGTGAGCAGTTTCAAGGACGACCGCTTCCATCTGGTGAACGTCGACTATGCCAAGCCGCTGCAGGGCGACTATCTGCCGGCGACCCTGACGGCGAAGGACTACCCGAACCTGGTTGCGGAAGGCGAGCAGGTCGACACCATCGCGGTGCCCGCGGTGCTCGCGGCCTTCAACTGGGCCCCCAATACCGACCGCTATCGCAAGGTCGCGTTGTTCGTCGACAATTTCTTCGCGAAATTCCCGGCCTTCCAGAATCCGCCCTTCCATCCGAAGTGGAAGGAAGTCTCGCTGTCGGCTCCGCTGCCCGGTTGGCAACGTTTCCCAGCCGCCCAGCAATGGCTCGATCAGCACGGCATCGAACCGGTCACCCGCGTGAAGTTCGACGAATTCCTGAAGCAAAATCCGGGGGCGGCGAAACCCGCCAACGATGCCGACAAGGAAAAACTGTTCAGGCAATTCCAGGCCTGGGAGGCCGAGCAGAATGCGCAGAATGCGCGCGCCCAGGTCCGCCCGGACAAGCAGCGCTAAACCAACCGTCAGGCGTTCGGGGCCGGCACGAAGATTTCCTGCTCGGCCCCGACGCCCTTGAGCGGAAATGCGCCAAGCGAGGTCGCAGCAAGGCCTGCGACCCTGACGAAATCGGCCGATAACAAGAGCGACCGGCCGAGTTGCCGGCACATCGATTCGATGCGCGCGGTGAGGTTGACCGCCGGCCCGATCACGGTGAAATCGAGCCGGGTGTCGCTGCCGATATTGCCATAGATCACGTCGCCGAGATGCAGCGCCAGACCGTATTCGATGCGCGGCAGGCCGAGAGCCTCGCGGCGCCGGTTTTCCTCGATGAGAGCTGCTTCCGCGCGCCGCGCGGCGGCGAGCGCGGCGCGGCAGGTGGCCGCGGCATCGTCGCCGATCGGAAAGATCGCAAGCATCGCATCGCCGATGAATTTCAGGATTTCGCCGCCCTGTTCCGCGACCGCGTCGCACATCGGGCCGAAATAGCTATTGAGCAGGTCGATCAGGGTTTCCCGCGGCAGGATTTCGGACAGGCTGGTGAAACCTCGGAGGTCGCAGAGCCAGATCACCGCGCGGATGGTCTCGCCGGCGCCGCGCTGGATCTGCCCGTCGAGCACGCGGCCGCCGGATTGCTGTCCGACATAGGTATCGAGCAAGGTGCGCGCGGTACGGCGCAGCGCCTGGACCTCGAGATTGAAGGCGACGGCGGGAATCATCGCCTCGAACAGCTCGAGTTCGCTTTCGCTGAAGCCGCCGCGGCGGGAGGTCGCGAGTGTCAGCGCCTTGTGGCTGCCGTCGGCGAACGGAACCGCATAGACGACGTAATCGGTAAGCCCGTCGCGGCGCAGGTCGGAGAGAATGGCAAATTCGCCGGCGCGCGGCGGCAAGGTGAGATCGCAACGATACGGATCGCCGCCTTCGTAGGCGATCCGTATCGGGCTGTTTTGCATGACCGCTGCGAAATCCGGCCCGGAGCGGAACAGCCGCTCGGTGGTTTCCTTGCCGAGCTGCCACAACCCGCTGAAGGAGAATATCTGTGGATGCAGGATCGGAACGCCGGTGGTGACACGCGCGACGTCCACGCCCGCGGCGCGCAGTCGAAGCGCGAATGCCTCGAGGAATTCAGTGGCGTCGGTCCGCGTTCGCGCCTCCGTCATCAGCCAGCGAATGACCGGATGGGTTTGGTCTCTGGCGGCAGTGTCTTGCACAGGGAGCGCTTATTCTTCCCGGTCGATTCCGCGCTTCAACGCGGCGCGGGCGGCCTCGCGATGCTCCGTCGTGATATGGGTCGAGACCAGACGGATCGCGGTCGCAAGCACCGCCGCATCGTCGGTAAAGCCGAGCACCGGCAGCATGTCCGGAATGAAATCGAATGGCAGGATGAAATAGGCGATGGCGCCGAGCAGCGCCGCCTGCACGTGGCGCGGCGTCCGCTTGTCGAACGCGCAGTAATAGGCCGCGAGCAGGTCCTCGGCGAAGGGAATCTGCGCCAGCACCCGCTTCAGCTTGATCCAGAAGCGCCGGCGCACGCTGTCGCGGTCCTTCGCCAGCTCATCCGCCGGCTCGAACCCCACGGTGTATTCGGTGGCCATCGCCCAAAACTCCCTTAAGGCCGGCGCGACAGATCGCCGCGCGCATCCCCCAAATTGGGGATTTTGCCGTGGCGCCGCAAGGTGATCAGGCGACGCCCAACTGGCCCGCGATCGCGTTCATGGCCCTGGCGAGCTCGATGTCGCGCGCGGTGACGCCGCCCGCATCGTGGGTCGCCAGCACCACCTCCACCGTCTTGTAAACATTGCGCCATTCCGGGTGATGGTCGTTCTTTTCGGCCACCAGCGCGCTCCGCGCCATGAACCCGAAGGCCTCGTTGAAATCCTTGAAGACGAAGGTACGCGCGATCGCCTCGCGGCCCGGCACCTCGGTCCAGCCGGGCAAGCCCTTGAGGGCCGATTTTCGCGCCTCCGCCGACAACCGTTCCGCCATGACCGCCTCCTGTTCCTTCCGGCCCTACCCTAGCACTGAACGCGGGCTTGCCGATCAGCGTCATAGTAGGGCGTACAGCGGTTCATTCCCGGTTCGAACCCCGCCCGGTAACCATGACGCAGATGTAACCCCGCGACAGCCGGAAATTTGCTATAATTTTCCGGAAACCGCACTGGTCAGATGAAATTGGACCTCAAGCGATTGTTTGCCAGATCGATGACCGGCGGCTTCGAGCTTGCCGGCCCGCCCGCGCCACCATCGCCGCGCGCGGCGCAGCGGAGTCAGACGCTGATCGTCTTGGGTGCGGTGCTCGCTGTCATAGGCGCCCTCGCCGGCGCCTATTATTTTGCGATGCGGCCGGAAGTCCTGCGTATCGCGGTGGGCCCGGCGAGTTCCGACGACCTCAAGGTGGTCCAGGCCTTGACCCAGGCCTTCGTACGGACCCACAGCCACATCCGCCTGCGACCCATCCAGACCGATGGCGCGGTCGCCAGCGCCCAGGCGCTCGAAACGGGCAAGGCCGATCTTGCCGTCATCCGCGGCGATCTCGCTGTGCCGAAAAACGCGCAAGCCGTGGCGATCCTGCGCAAGAACGTCGTCGTGCTGTGGATGCCTCCGCCGCTGAAGGGCAAGGGCAGGAAGGGCCCGAAGATCACCAAGATTCCGCAGCTTGCCGGACACCGCGTCGGCGTCGTCGGCCGCACCGAGGCCAATGTCAATCTGCTCAGGGTGATCCTGCAGCAATATGGCGTCGACCCTAGCAAGGTCGAAATCGTCCAGTTTCCGGCCAACGAGGTTACGGAGGCAATTCGCACCCAGAAGGCGGACGCCTATCTCGCCGCGGGTCCGGTCAACAGCAGGATCACGGCGGAAGCGATCAGCGCGTCGACCCGCGACGGCGGCGCACCGACCTTCCTCGGCATCGATTCGGCCGACGCGATCGCGCAAAACCATCCCGTTTACGAGTCGGCCGATATTCCCGCCGGCGCCTTTGGCGGCTCGCCCGACCGACCCGACGATGACGTGAAGACGATCAGCTTCTCCCATCACATCGTCGCGCGCAAGAACCTGTCGGAAACCACCGTGACCGCCTTCACCCGGCAGTTGTTCGCGGTCCGGCAGCAGCTGATGTCGGAATTCCCGCTGGCGGCGAAGATCGAAACCCCGGATACCGACAAGGACGCCGTGCTGCCCGCGCATCCCGGCGCTGCCGCCTTTGTCGACGGCGAGGAGAAGACCTTCCTCGACCGCTACAGCGATTACATCTGGTGGGGGCTGATGGCGCTGTCGGCGATGGGCTCGGCCGGCGCGTGGTTCGCGGGCTATCTCAAGCGGGGCGAACGCAACAACAATTCCTCGCTGCGCGAGCGTCTGCTGGACATGATCGCACGCGCACGCCGCAGCGATTCGATGGAAGAACTCGAGCAGATGCAGGCCGAGGCCGACGACATCCTGCGCGACACGCTGCACTGCTTCGAGCATGGCGCGATCGAGGAAGGCGCGTTGACCGCCTTCAATATCGCGCTCGGGCAATTCCACAGCGCGGTCGCTGATCGCCGGGCGCTGTTGAACGCCATGCCGCAAAACCTGCAACGGGCCGGCGCGCAGTTCCGCGCCACCGGCACCTTGTGAGCGTCCGCTAAACCCGCGCGGGCAGCGCTTTCAACGCATCCCCTGCCGATCAGGCTTTCCGGCTTCCCGCCCGCCATCTCAGCGCAGCTTGCAGGGCATCGCTGGAGCAGGGTTTTGGCAGCCGCGGCCGATCCGCGAAGTCGGCGGGCAGCGTGAGATCGGCGCCGTAACCGGTGACGAAGACGAAGGGAATATTCAGGGCATCGAGCCGCTCGGCAATCGCAAAGCTCTTCTCGCGGACCAGCCCGACGTCGAGCAGGGCAAAGTCCGGCGCGCGCTCGGCGATCATTTCGAGCGCTCTCGCCACGCTTCCCGCCGTCCGCACCCGCTTGGCCCCAAAACCCAGAATTGTTTCCTCGAAGTCGAGCGCGATGATCAGGTCATCCTCGACAATCAGCACGTCCTCGGGCAGGTCCTCGGGAAACGCGGTATCCATGGTTTTGCTGGCGAAGAGTTCCACAATCGAATCCGAACCATGCCGGAACCGGCCTGCCGCCGGCGCCCTGAAAAAGCGGCCCTGCTGGTTCCGATCCGTGAAACCATCACATCGCAGCTACGTTTGTCTGTGCACTTGTACACACAGTTTCCCGGCATCCGCCGCCATGGTGCGGCGGCGGCGGTGGAGATTTTTGCAATGGATGCGCGCGGTGGTGACGGCACGCAACGCCCCTTCAACAACCTGCTGCGGCGGCTGAGTGGAAACGATTTCGCGCTGATCGCGCCGTATCTTGCCCACGAGGAGGCCGCGGCCGGCGATCTCCTGTACAATCCGGGCGACGGTGTCGAGATCGTCCACTTTCCGTGCGGGACCGGATTGGCGTCTTACCTCGTCGCGAACGAAGACGGTCGCGACGTCGAGACCATTCTGGTCGGCCGCGAGGGCGCCGTCGGCGGCATCGTCAGCGAGGGATACCTGCCGGCCTATACCCGCATCATGGTCAAGTTCGGCGGGCCCTTCGTGCGCCTGCATGTCGGCAAGCTCGACGCCGCCAAGACCAGGTCGAACACGCTGCGCAACGTGTTCGCGCGCTATGCCGATTGCATGCTGGCCCAGATCTTCCAGTCCACCGCCTGCAACGCGATCCATTCGATCGAGCAGCGCACGGCGAAATGGATCCTCTCGGCGATGGAGCGCACCGACGACGACAACGTCGTGCCGCTGACGCATGAGCAGCTTGCCACCCTGCTCGGGGTCGGCCGCAGCTATACCAGCCGGGTGATCCAGACCTTCAAGGCACTGGGAATCCTGGAGACCCGCCGCGGCTCGATCCTGGTGCGCAACCGCGAGGCGCTGCAGATGCGGTCCTGCCTGTGCAACGAATCGGTCAAAAACCACTTCGAGGAAGTGCTGCGCGGGGTCTACCCGACCGAGGAGGCTCGCAGCAGCTGAAATGCCCGCTTTGGCCGGCGAAAATCGGCTAACCAATTCGCAAACAACGCATTGTTTTCCGGCGATTTCTGACTATATTGCGCCGCAACGAGTAAGGTGTGCCCGGTCCGTTTGGCCGGGCTTCCTTTTTAGGCGCCGGGGCGCCTTTCGAATTCCAGGTTTTCGAAGCGTGATCCGGAAGGGCTGGTCCCGGCTTTCCGGCGAGATCGCGCTTCCCAGCATTGGACGGCCAGAAGAACTGCCATGAAACTTCGCAACGTCGCCATCATCGCCCACGTCGACCACGGCAAGACCACGCTGGTCGACCGCCTGCTGCAGCAATCCGGCGTCTACCGCGACAACCAACGCCAGGTTGAGCGCGCGATGGATTCCAACGATCTGGAACGCGAGCGCGGCATCACCATCCTGGCCAAGGCCGCCTCGGTGCAGTGGAAGGATACCCGCATCAACATCGTCGACACCCCCGGCCACGCCGATTTCGGCGGCGAGGTCGAGCGCATCCTCAACATGGTCGACGGCGCGCTGGTGCTGGTGGACGCCGCCGAAGGCCCGCTGCCGCAGACCAAGTTCGTGGTGTCGAAGGCGCTGCGGATGGGGCTGAAGCCCATTGTCGTCATCAACAAGGTCGACCGCTCCGACGCGCGCCCCGTCGAGGTCATCAACGAAGTGTTCGATCTGTTCGCGGCGCTCGACGCCAGCGAGGAACAACTCGATTTCCCGATTCTCTACGGCTCCGCCAAGCAGGGCTGGATGGCAACGACGCTTGAGGGTTCGCACGACGACGGCATGCGACCGCTGTTCGACCTGATCCTCAGCCACGTCAAGCCTCCGGTGGTGGAGGAAGGCCCGTTCCGTCTGCTCGGCACCATTCTGGAAGCCAATCCCTATCTCGGCCGCATCATCACCGGACGCATTACTTCGGGATCGGTCAAGCCGA
Source organism: uncultured Alphaproteobacteria bacterium (assembly GCA_963721135.1). Lineage (GTDB taxonomy): Bacteria > Pseudomonadota > Alphaproteobacteria > Rhizobiales > Xanthobacteraceae > Bradyrhizobium. Next base: position 43,836 of record CAVRIB010000014.1, on the reverse strand, counting down.
ACCAGAGCGTCAAGGTGCTCGATCATGATGGCAAGCTGATCGAGACCGGCCGTATCACCAAGGTGCTGGCTTTCCGCGGCATTGAGCGCACCGGTGTGGAAGAGGCGGAAGCCGGCGATATCGTCGCGCTCGCCGGCCTGCCGAACGCCACCGTCGCTCACACCATCTGCGATCCCTCTGTTGAATTGCCCATTCAGGCGCAGCCGATCGATCCGCCGACGCTGGCGATGACGTTTCGCGTCAACGATTCTCCGCTGGCTGGCACCGAAGGCACCAAGGTCACTGGCCGCATGATCCGCGACCGATTGCTGCGTGAAGCCGAAGGCAATGTGGCACTGGGAGTTCGCGAATCCGATGACAACGACGCGATGGAAGTCGCCGGACGCGGCGAGTTGCAGCTCGGCATCCTGATCGAGACCATGCGCCGCGAAGGTTTCGAGCTGTCGGTATCGCGTCCGCGCGTCGTGCTGAAGAAGGACGAGGCCACCGGCCAATGGCAGGAGCCGATCGAAGAGGTCGTGATCGACGTCGACGAGGAGCATTCCGGCGTCGTCGTGCAGAAGATGAGCGAGCGCAAGGCCGAGATGATCGAGATGCGTCCCTCCGGCGGCCACCGGCTGCGGCTGGTGTTCTACGCGCCGACCCGCGGCCTGATCGGCTATCAGGGCGAGTTGCTCACCGATACCCGCGGCACCGCGGTCATGAACCGACTGTTCCACAACTACGCGCCCTACAAGGGCGAGATCCAGGGCCGCCGCAACGGCGTCCTGATCTCCAACGACCAGGGCGAGGCCGTGGCCTACGCGATGTTCAAGCTGGAAGACCGCGGCCCGATGATGATCGAGCCCGGCTGGAAGGTCTACAAGGGCATGATCGTCGGCGAGCACACCCGCGACAACGATCTCGAGATCAACGTGCTCAAGGGCAAGCAGCTCACCAACATCCGCACCACCTCGAAGGACGAGGCGGTGCGCCTGACGCCGCCGATCCAGATGACGCTGGAAAAGGCGCTGGCCTATATCGAGGACGACGAGCTGGTCGAGGTGACCCCGAAGTCGATCCGCCTGCGCAAGAAATTCCTCGACGCCAACGACCGCAAGCGCGCGGAAAAGGCCAAGGAAGCGGTGGCGTAAGCCCCTCTCGTCATGCCCCGCGAAAGCGGGGCATCCAGTACGCCGCGCCCTATCGGTTCAATCACTGACGTCTGTGGAATACTGGATCACCCGCTTGCGCGGGTGATGACGGCTATGCATGAGGCGACTTCAGCTGACATGCCGGACATGCTAGAGGCGGGCGCATGTCCTTCCTCCCCTCCGAAATCGACGTCGCCATCATCGGCGCGGGCGCCGCGGGCCTTGGCGCTGCCCACGCGCTGAAAGATTCCGGCCTCTCGGTGATCGTGCTGGAAGCGCGCGACCGCGTCGGCGGCCGCGGCCACACCATCACGCCGGCGCCCGGCATCATCTTCGACGTCGGCTGCGGCTGGCTGCATTCGGCCGACAAGAATTCGTTCGTCAAGATCGCCGCGCAACTTGGTTTCGAGATCGACAAGACCCGCCCGCCCTGGCGCGAGCAGAGTTTCGATACCGGCTTTCCGCTTGCAGGAGCGGCTCGATTTCATCGCGGCGCTCGACGCGTTCTACGATCGCGCCGAAGAGGCCGCGCAAAGCGGCCGCGACAGCGCGGCAGCCGACTATCTCGAGCCTGATAATCGCTGGAATCCGATGATCCATGCGATCTCGACCTATGTGAACGGCGCCGAGTTCGACCGCGTTTCGATTCTCGACATGGACGCCTATGAGGACACCGGGATCAACTGGCGGGTGCGCCGCGGCTATGGCGCGCTGATGGCGGCCTATGGCGCGCCCTGCCCGCTCGCGCTCGATTGCAACGTGACGCTGATCGATCATTCGGGAAAGCGCGTGCGGATCGAGACCTCGCGGGGCACGCTTATCGGCCGCCAAGGTGATCGTCACCGTGCCGACCAACCTGATCGCCGATGAAGCGATCCGCTTCCATCCCGCGCTGCCGGCAAAGCTCGACGCCGCGCGCGGCCTGCCGCTCGGGCTCGACAACAAGGTGATGCTGGCGCTGGATGAGCCCGGCGCGCTGCCGAAAGACGGCAATCTGCGCGGCGCCACCATGCGCACCGCGATGGGCAGCTTTCACCTGCGCCCGTTCGGCCAACCCTGCATCGAAGGCTTTTTCGGCGGCAGCTTTGCGCGTGAGCTGGAAGGCCGGGCGACGGCGCGCTGGCTGCCGAAGCGATCAACGAGATCGCGGCGCTGCTCGGCAACGACTATCGGAAGAAACTCAAGCCGCTCGCCGAATCCCGCTGGGCCCACGACCCCTTCGCCCGCGGCGCCTATTCCCACGCCCTCCCCGGCCACGCCGACAAGCGCGCCGTGCTGGCGGCGCCGGTGGAGGGGCGGCTGTTCTTTGCGGGAGAGGCGACCTCGCCGAATTTTTTCTCGACCGCGCATGGGGCGAGGGATTCGGGCGAGAGGGCGGCGGGGGAAATTCTTGCTTTGGTCGCGAAGCGATGACCGTTGCATTTCGTTCTTTCGTCATTGCCGGGCTTGACCCGGCAATCTATCCTCTAAAATCAACCCGGCTTTACCGAACTGCCAAGCGGAGATTTCGATGGAAGCTTCCCTAGGCAAACCATTTCAAGATTGGCGCGATGCCGTTGATAGGCGTCTTCACCAAATTTATTGCATAACGATAGAAGACGCTGGACTTGACGAAGTGTATTTGATGGACCACTGGCGATCCAACCAAGCGCCATCTGATTTTGTCGAGTGGTACGCAAACAAATACGACCTTGACCCGATATCGATGCTTGTCCCACCTCTAAAGCGAGACAATTAGCGCCGGCTTATATGTCCGAGGACGCGAAAGAGCGACGAGATTGGACTGGTGAGGAACTCGACCTCATAGTCGCCGACTATTTTTCAATGTTGAACGCGGAAATACGCCGAGCGCCTTATGACAAGTCCCAGCACCGAAGAGCGCTTATAGACTTGATCGATAGAAGCAATAGTTCAGTCGAATTCAAGCACCACAACATTTCGGCCGTTCTGCAACAGCTCGATTTACCGTGGATTAATGGATACAAGCCGAGAGCGCACTTCCAAAAAACGATTGTAAAGGCAATTGACCGATATCTGCGGCACCACCCCCAGGCTCTACATCCCGAGGCTCTGGTTATGGATTTGGCCGAGCGGCCCCAATTATTCATTGAACCGCCGCCCAAACTTGAGCCCAAGATTGTTCGGCCTGAAGCAATTCAGCGCCTTGTAAGAAAGTTCAATCCGGCTGAGCGCGACTTTCTAAATCGGAAGCTCGGATCTAATGGCGAGGAAATGGTTTTCCAATTCGAACGACAGCGACTCAAACAGATCGATAGACCTGACTTAGCGAAGAAGGTTCGCTGGGTATCCCGTGAAGATGGAGATGGCGCCGGGTACGATATCCTATCGTTTGACCGCAAGGGTGGAGAACGATTTCTCGAAGTAAAGACGACCGTAGGTTCGCAGACTGCTCCCTTCTATCTCACGAGAAACGAGCTTTCCTTTTCAAAGGAGCGCCCGAAAGAGTTTCGGATTTGCAGGCTCTATGATTTTTCAAAGGTGCCAAAGATGTTCGAACTGACACCTCCCCTCGACAAGCTGGTTCGTATTGAACCCCTATCATTTGAGGCATCGTTCAGTTGAACTCGCTTGTTACTCACTCCATTACCCCCGCCCTCATCCTCTCATCCGGCACGAAGCACGCCTCGTACTTCCCGAAAATCCGGTAGCGGTTGCGGGAGACCAGATTGTAGACGGTGTCGCGCAGTGGTCTGGGGACGATGCGCAAGGCGCGCACCCAGCCCCATCCCGGCAGCAGCGACACCACCGTCAGCGCGCCGTCGGATTTGAAATAAGCGACGCCGCCGTGGACGACGGCGTTGGTGTCGGGATCGTCGGGGTCGATGCCGAAGGCCTGCGCGAGGCGCGTGCCGTAGGCGGACTGGATCGCGGTGAAACGGAAGCGCTTGGCCTTGTCGCGCGTGGCGACGAAGCGGACCCAGCGCGAGCAGAACACGCAGACGCCGTCGTAGAGGATCACGTCGTCGTCCGGCCATGGGCTGGTCGAATTTGTGGTCATTGCTTCTTGTCCGGCTTGGGTACGGACAGTTTCACGGCACGGTCCAGTTCCGCTGCGGCGATCCTGACGCCGGCCTCGGTCTCCGCCAGCCAATGGCCCTCGCCGCCGGACGCGGGCAGCACGTTGAAGTCGACCTTGTCGCCGCCGCCACGGAAGGCGTCGGCGAGTTGCTTCGACAGCACGGGCGAGAAATACGTGTCGTTGGCCGCCACCAGCCAGGTCACCGGCACGCGGGCGCCCTTGCCGAATTCGGCCGCCGCCGCAACCAGCGTGTGCGGCGCGCAGACCTGATTGGGGAAATCATTGGCGTGGCCGCCGCGGCCTGGCGCGAACGCGATGATACCGGAGACGCCTCTTAAGTCCCGCGCCGCCAGGGCCAGCGCGCCCCAGCCGCCGGCGGAGTGTCCGACAATGACGACGCCGTCCGCGCGGATGAAGGGTTGTCCGCTGAGATAGCCGAGCGCCGCCGCGATCGCTTCAGCCGTGGCGCGGCCCGACTTGAGGTAGTCGGCCTCGTCGCAGCCGCCCTGGTCCTCGAGATAGCGCCCGCCGGTCGCACCATGGCCCGGCCGTTCCGGCACCAGCACCGCAAAGCCCCGTTGCACCAGCCACGCCGCCAAGGGCCGGTATTCGGGCTGCGGCATTTGCGCGCGACTGAGCACGTTTTGCGTCGAGGCGTGCGCGATCAGCGCCAGCCGGAACGGCCCGTCGCCAGGGGGGCGAAACAGCAGCGCATGGGACGCGGTGCCCGGATCGGGCGAGGGCACCAGCCATTGCTGCCGGCGAAACGGCTCGCCTTCGGCGCCCTGCGCGCCGAGGCGGGCCTGCGCCGCCGCGTCCTGGACATTGACAGCGGCAAGAAAAACCAGGGCGAAGAACGCCGTTAACGGTTGCATAAATTGGCCTGACGCGACAGGTCGGGATCGCCAGCAGAATACGCACGGCGAATCAAATCCAGCGCATTTTTCCGTGAGGAGGGCCCGGTGCGTGCGCTTGTCCGGACGACCCGTAGCGACCCCCTTCCGCCGGCCGTCGCTGATTTGCCGTCACAAAAGCCGCCCTGTCCTCTTTCGGTACAGCCGGGCGGCGGGACTGATGCAAAAAATCCACAGGTTAACCGATAATTAACGATAGACCTTGAAGCCGGCGCGCTGACTTGCTTTGATCGGGGTCATGAGCACAACCCTGATCGAGGTTCGGCCGGCCAAAGCTGCGGATGCGGCGGCGGTGGCGTCCACCCATGACGAAGCATGGCGCTCGGCCTATCAGGGCATCATTCCCGGTGCTGAACTCGAGAAGCTGATCAACCGCCGCGGCCCGCAATGGTGGGATAGCGCAATTCGCAAGGGCAGCCGCGTCAGCGTGCTGGTGTTCGGCGACAAGGTCGCGGGCTACGCCAATTACGGCCGCAACCGCGCCCGCAGCCTGCACTACGAAGGCGAAATCTACGAACTCTATCTGCGTCCGGAATTTCAGGGCCTCGGCTTCGGCCGCCGCCTGTTCACCGCCGCACGGCGTGACCTCGTGCAGAGCGGGCTGAAGAGCATGGTGATCTGGGCGCTCTCCGACAACGATCCCGCCACCGAGTTTTACCGCGCGCTCGGCGGCCGCATGGTCGCCCGCTCGTCGGAAAAGTTCGGGCCGAAATCGCTCGACAAGGTCGCTTTCGCCTGGACCAACTGAGCGTCGCCTGATTTTGTACCGGCCTCTGGGCTGCGCGGCGTCCCATTCCGAAGCTTGACTGCAAAGCCTTGCGGAGCCGGCCATGCGCATTGACGCCATCTCGATCGGGATCGATCCGCCGCGCCAGGTCAACGTCATCATCGAAGTGCCTGTCGGTGGCGAGCCGATCAAATACGAGATGGACAAAGAGGCCGGCACGCTCGTGGTCGACCGCTTCCTCTATACCGCCATGCGCTATCCCGGCAATTACGGCTTCATTCCGCATACGCTTTCCAATGACGGCGATCCCTGCGACGTGCTGGTCGCCAACACCCGCGCCATCGTGCCGGGCGCGGTCATGAGCGTGCGTCCCGTCGGTGTGCTGTTGATGGAGGATGAAGCCGGCGGCGACGAGAAGATCATCGCCGTGCCGTCCTCGAAACTGACCCAGCGCTACGACAAGGTGAAGACCTACAGCGACCTGCCCGACATTACGCTCGCGCAAATCCAGCACTTCTTCGAGCACTACAAGGACCTCGAGCCCGGCAAATGGGTCAAGGTTCTGCGCTGGGGCGGCGCCGAGGACGCGCATCAACTGATCGCCGAAGGCATCGCGCGGGCGAGGGGGAAGTGACGGCGTAGCCGTCATTCCGGGATGGTCCGAAGGACCAGACCTCAGACGCGCAATTGCGCATCGGGGAATCTCGAGATTCCGGGTTCGCGCTTCGCGCGCCCCGGAATGACAGCCGGCTCACACCGCGGGCTTCGGCAATCCCTTGATCGCGCAGGCTGCGCGCAGCGTATTGACCAGGAGGCAGGCCACTGTCATTTGCCCAACACCGCCGGGCACCGGGGTGATTGCGCCGGCGACGTTGAGCGCCTCGGCGAAGGCGACATCGCCGACCAGTTTCGTTTTGCCGTCGGCGCCGGTCGAGCGGTTGATGCCGACATCGATCACGGTAGCGCCCGGCTTGATCCAGTCGCCGCGCACCATCTCGGGTTTGCCGACGGCGGCATAGACGAGGTCGGCGCGGGCGCAGAGTTTTGCCAGCTCGCGCGAACGCGAATGCGCTGATGTCACCGTGGCGTTTTCGTTCAGCAGCAATTGCAGGAGCGGGCGGCCGACCAGGTTGGAGCGGCCGATCACGATGGCGTTCATGCCCTCGAGCGAGGGGTGCACGCTCTTGGTCAGGATGATGCAGCCGAGCGGGGTGCAGGGCGACAGCGCGGCAAAGCCGCCGGCGAGCCGGCCGGCATTGTTCGGATGCAGGCCGTCGACGTCTTTGGCGGGATCGATGGCGTTGATGACGGTTTCCGTGTGAATCGTTTTTGGCAGCGGCAATTGCACCAGGATGCCGTGCACATCGGGATCACGATTGAGCTTTGCGATCAGCGCCAGGAGATCAGCCTGCGCGATCTCGGCCGGCAGCACGTGCTCGAACGAGGCCATGCCGGCTTCCTGGGTTTGCTTGTGCTTGCTGCGGACATAGATCTGGCCTGCGGGGTCGCTGCCGACCAGGACCACCGCGAGGCCGGGCGTCAGCCCATGTTCGCGCCGCAGCCGGGCCACCTCGGCGGCAACGCGGCCGCGAAGCTCGGCTGCGATGGCTTTCCCGTCGATGATCCGGGCCGTCATCGCGGGTCCTTCCTGGTCGCGGTCAGTTCGCGCAGCGTCTCGCCAAGGCTTGCGGGATCGCCGTCGACGGCAACCTGCTTCAACCGCGAGGTCGCGCCGGAGAGAATCCGCACCCTGGCCCTGGGCACGCCGAGGGCTTTGGCGAGAAGCGCGGTGACCGCGCGGTTGGCCTCGCCGCCATCGGCAATGGCGCGGACGCGCACTTTCACCACGCTGCGGCCATCGGCGAGCGTCTCCAGCCCGTCGATGTCGTCACGGCCGCCGCGCGGCGTCACGCGCAATGCGACACTGATGCCGTCAGCGGAGTAGCGCCAGGGCTCCATCAAGGCGCGATCAGATCACGTTGGGATAGATGTAATAGGCGATCACCCGCTCGATGAACATGATGATCAGGATCAGGACGATCGGCGAGATGTCGAGCCCACCGAGGTGCGGCAGGCGGGACCGGATCGGCGCCAGCAACGGCTCGGTGATCCGGTACAGGAACTCCGCCACGGCCGAGACGAACTGATTGCGCGTGTTGACGACGTTGAAGGCGATCAGCCAGGACAGGATTGCGGACGCAATCAGGAGCCAGACATAGAGGTCCAGAACGATAAGAACGATATCGAGAACGGCACGCATGCTGGCTAACTCGGAGGTTTAATTCGAAGGAATCGGCTGCCTGCTAGATATCGGTTCCACCCCCTGCAAACAAGGGAAGTTCCGGCCCAATCAAGCGGAAAACGGCGATTTCGCCGTTCTTGACTTGGCCTTGGCGCGGACGGTAAATGGCGCCGATTGCCGGTCCGCCTTCGCGGCGGCCGCGATGGGGCCATAGCTCAGCTGGGAGAGCGCGTCGTTCGCAATGACGAGGTCGGCGGTTCGATCCCGCCTGGCTCCACCAGCCTTCGCTCGCTTCGCGAGCTACGGCTGGCAGGCCATGCCCAATCCATCGAAAGCGAAGCAGGCGAAGGCTGCCCTGCGTAGCCTCCGGCGAAGCAGGCCTGTCCTCCTATTGCTCACTTCCCCGTAAACCGCGGCGGCCGCTTCTCCATGAAGCTCGCGACGCCTTCGCGGAAATCGTTGCCGCGCAGCGCCACTATCATTTCGCGATTGGCGTCGGCGGTGGCTTCCGCCAGCGTCTGGAATGGCACGTCGTAGAGCTGCCGCTTGATCACGGCGATCGCGCTCGGCGAGACGTTGTCGGCGAGATCGCGCGCATAGGCCAAAGTCTGCTCGCGCAACTGATCGGGCGGGTACAGCCGGTTGACCAGACCGATACGCAGCGCCTCCTCGCTGGAGACCCGCCGCGCGGACATCAGCAGATCGAGCGCATTGGCGTGACCGACGACGCGCGGCAGCATCCAGCTGATGCCGTGCTCGGCGATCAGCCCGCGGCGCGCGAACGAGGTGGTGAAGACGGTGTTGTCGGCGGCGAAGCGCAGGTCGCAATAGAGCGCATGCACGAGCCCGATGCCGGCGGTGGCGCCGTTGAGCATGCCGATCACGGGCTTCGGGATCGACGGATAATACGCATAGCGCGCCTGCCAGTCGGGCCTGCGGTTCATGTCGAACGGCGGCAGGTTCGATGCGCGCCTGATATCGTCGGGATCGAGCCCTTTTAAGCTTTCCATGTCGGCCCCCGCGCAGAATGCGCGGCCCGCGCCGGTGAGCACGATGACGCGCACATGGTCGTCGGCGCTCGCGGCTTCCATGGCGTGGCGCACGTCGCGTTCCATGATCGGCGTCCACGCATTCATGCGATCGGGTCGGTTCAGCGTGATGGTCGCGATCTTCTCGCTGACGTCGTAGAGGATGTGTTGATAGGTCAATGCGGTCTCCCTGTGCCCGCTGCCTGATGCGACAGCCTTGTCGATTGATTTTGGTCAGATGCTGCTTTTCGGGCGCGAGCCCTTCGGCCGTGTGAAATAGTCAACCGTTTCCGGCCTCTCCTTCAGCCATCCGGTCCAGCGCGCAAAAACCTTGTTCATGCGCGCAGGCTCGACCCCGAGTTGCGCCATGGCGACGCCACCGTTGACGGATTCGCGGTATTCGGCGATCAGGCCGTCACGGATAATGAAGCGGCTCATGCCGTCGATGACGACCGGCTTGCCCGAAAACTGCGGGATCTTCGAGGTGAAGCTCGACAACGACCACGCATAGCCCATCTCGCCGTCGAACACGGGATCGAACATCTCCCAGCGATAATCGGCAGCATCCCGATGAAACAGGTTTTGCATCATATGCGCGATGTCGGCGCGGCCCCGGTGCGGGCCGTAGATATAGTCGTGATAGACCGCATCCTCGGTGAAATGGCTGGCGAAGCGCGCGCCGTCGCCGGATTCCGCCGACCGCGTGAGGGCGTCCAGGAGCTTTGCGAATTCCGCTCCGGTCATGCCGCCTCCCTGTGCCTGCCATAAGGCGCAAGCTTGTTTGGGGCGACACTATCACATCTCGGTATTCGTAGGATGGGTTGAGCCAACCCATCCTATTCCGCGGCTTCCGACATCACCGAGAACGGCACCCGGGCGAGCCAGCCATCGATGAATTCCTTCAGCCAGGCGCGCTCGGCCACGTCATGCACGGCGCGATCGGCGAAGTGATGGTGGCGCGGCCGCGCACCCGGCATTTCCAGGCGCGCATGGCCCCGCGTCGTCCAGCAATGCATCATCGCGTAGGTGACGTCGGGGTGGAACTGGAAGCCGAACGCGTGATCGACCTGGAACGCCTCCATCGGAAAATCGCAGCCTTCCGCCAGCAATTCCGCGCCACGGGGAAGCTCGAAGCCCTCGCGGTGCCAGTGATAGACATGATCCGGCCAATGCCGGCAGATCTTCAGCCCCGCGGGCGTCGGGCGGATCGGGTAATAACCCATCTGCGCGCGGCCCTCCGGGTGCGGGGCGACCCTGGCGCCGAGCTGTTTGGCGAGCATCTGGGCGCCCAGGCAGATGCCCAGGAACGGCCGCTGTTCGCTGAGCGGCACGGCGATCCAGTCGATCTCCCGGCGGACGTAATCATCCCCGTCATTGGCGCTCATGGGCCCGCCGAAAATCACTGCGCCGGCATGACCGCCCAGGGTCTCCGGCAGGGGGTCGCCAAATCGCGGGCGCCTGATATCGAGGGGATGGCCGAGCGCCCGTAACACGTTGCCGACGCGGCCAGGCGTCGAGGTTTCCTGGTGCAGCACGATCAGCACCGGCGGCAATGGCCGGGAGGTTGAGGGCCCGCGAAGGACGGGTTGGACCCCGGAGCCAAGTTGCAGCACGGTTTCGTTGTTGTTCCTGAACGCGTGAGACGACATCGATTTTCTTCAAGCTGGCGATCGAGCCAAAATCTTACCTAATCGATTGTTAATTTCGCGTGAGTGTCACATCGATTTCCAAGCAAGTCGCGGGCCAAGGGGGCAGGCCGCCAAACCCGCCTGGAGCGTTTTCGAGCGAGGTGGTCACCGGTTCGCGTGAAGAAAACGCGTCAAAACAGGAATCCAGAGCCCCGTTTCGATTCCATCGAAACGGGGTTCTGGGGCGTCGCCGCAACTGGAAGCGCCCGACCGCCGCCAGTACAAAGCCGCGCGGGAACAGCCGCAGCAGGAACGGCACCGCCTTGATGCCGAGGCCCGGCAGCACTATCCGCTTGTTGGCCATCAGCCCGCGATAGCCTGCCTTGGCGACATCGGTTGCGTTGACGTTAAGGATCGCGGAATCGAATCCGGGCCGCAGGCCGGCCCGCGCCTGAAATTCGGACGGCACCGGACCCGGGCACAGCGCGGTCACGCGCACGCCCTGCGAAGCAAGTTCCTGACGCAGCGCTTCGCTGAACGACAGCACGTAGGCCTTGGACGCGTAATACACCGCCATGCCCGGCCCCGGCAGAAAGCCTGCGACCGACGCGACATTGAGGATGCCGCCGCGATGCCGGATCAATTGATCGGCGAACCGCAACGACAAATCCGTCAGCGCGCGGACATTGACGGCGATGATGCCGAGCTGTTCGTCGCGATCCCGCTGGACGGCCTTGCCGAACAGGCCAAAGCCCGCATTGTTGACGACGTATTCGACTTCCACTGCCGCGGCCGCGAGCGCTGCGGCGATCTTGTCGCCGGCATCGGGCTGTTCGAGATCGCACGCGATCACGATCGGCCTGGCGGCGCCGGCAGCCGCAATCTCGTCCGCCAGCGTTGCCAGCCGATCAGCGCGGCGCGCCACCAGTGCCAGGCGGTGGCCGTTCGCCGCGAAAACGCGCGCCAGTTCGGTGCCTATTCCCGCGGAGGCACCGGTAATCAGCGTCACACGTTCGGTCACGATTTAATGCTCTTGAAATCAATTCAGGGGATATCGACTAACGATCGCGACGAGAGCATACGACTTGGGCAGGACGCAAGCCATCCGCAAGCATGGCGGCGTGCGCAAAGGCACGGACAGCGGACTGAATGGCGCCAACCGGGCCAATCGCGCCGGCCGGGCCCGATTACCGACACATTAAAATTTCTTCATGTCCGGTACCGCGCGGTCGAAACGCCGCCCCGCGCGCGCGTCCGATTGCGGCGGCCCTGGATCTCAGCCACCTGCGGCCGGCGCGGGCTGCCGGCTGGCGACACGGTGCTTCAGATCGATGCGGTCGCGCGAGGACACGCCGAGAAGGTCGGCCGCGCGCCAGACCACGTTGTCTTCGAACTCGCTGACCTGGCCGTCGGCATAGGCCAGCTCCCACATCATTTCGACGATGCGCAGCCGGCCGGCCTCGTTCACCGAGCCCATGATGACGCTGGTGAAATGATAGAGATCGACCGCGTCGCCTTCCGCCTTCAGCGCGGTCGCGATCAAGCGGTCCGCGGTGCCGCGATCCAGCCCGAACCGGCTTTCGATCAGGCTGTGAAGTTTGCGCTTCTCGGTCTCGGACGGCTCGCCGTCCAGCGAAATCACGTGAACCAGGAGCGCGGTGGCCGCCAGGCGATAGCCGGTATCGTCGAACGACCGTTCCTGGCGCGCGGCGGGGGACACAACGTCGGCGATGAATTGGCGCAGTCCGTCCAGCATTGCTTGCTACCGAAATCCCGTGAGCACTTGGCCGCCTTGGGGGCCACCGCAGATATGCAGATATATGGATCGGAAAATCGACATGCGCAATCGCCGGCCTCGGCCACACGCATTACGAATTGGCAATCTCAGGGGAGCTCGTAGACCACGATCTTGTCGGCGATGCCGCGCAGCGCCGCCTGCTTTTGAATCGGAACAATCGCTTCCTTGTCGAGCACGGCGGCCACCGCGGGCGCCTCGATCACGGGCCCGGTGATATGGATCGCCTGTGTCGTCGACAGGCCCTGCACGCGGGCGGCGATATTGACGGTCTGGCCGAAATAGTCCTGCCGCTCGTTGAGCATGACGGCGAGGCAGGGGCCTTCATGAATGCCGATTTTGACCACCAGATCGTCCCTGCCGCGCTCGGCGTTGAGCTTGTCCATGGCGGCGCGCATCCGCAAGCCCGCGACGATCGCGTGCTCGGGCCGGATGAAGGTCGCCATCACGGCGTCGCCGATCGTCTTCACCACCGCGCCCTTCTCCGACGCGATGATCTCCAGCAGCGCATGGAAATGCGCGTTCACCAGATCGAAGGCGGCGAGATCGCCGACCCGCTCGTACAACGCGGTCGAGCCCTTGAGGTCGGTGAACAGGAACGTCAGCGAGGTGATCTTGAGCCGCTGGTCGATGTTGAGATTGTCGGCCTTGAAGACATCGCGGAAGGTCTGGTTGCGTCAGCATCCGCTTGGCGGTGACGAATGGCTTGCGCTTGCCGATCAGGTGATGCAGCGCATCCGCGGCGATGAAGACCGAAGGGAGCACCCGCACTCCGGCCTGGTTGTCGAATGACAGCCGCAGCGGGCCGGGACGCATGGTGACCGTGCCGCCGGTCGGCGTCGGCGTCTTCTTGAAGATCATCGACAACTGCTGGCGTTCCCTGGTGGGTTCGCCCTGGACGTCGATGAATTGGGCGGTATGCGTCACCGGCTCGAACACGATGATGAAGTCCTGCGGCAGTTGCAGCGACATCGTCGCCTTCTCGCCGGCGGGCAGCTCGAGCGCATCCAGCGTCACCTCGTCGGTCAACGAGGCGAAGGATTCCTTGTCGAGATCGACGCCCGAGCTCCAGAACACCTGCTTGAAATATTCCCATAAGGGCAACGAGTTCGGGTCGTGCGCCGCGATGTGCCTGATCCGCGGGCTGACGGTAAAGGCGACCTCGACCTGCTCGTCGACGGAGGCCTCATAGCCGCAGGCGCACAATCCGCAATGATAGTCGTCATGACGCAACGATTTCAGCGTGGAATGGGCGTCCAGCACCCCGCCGCAACCCGGACACAGCACGTTCCAGGTGAGATCGAACAACCCGAGCCGCGAAGCATGCAGGAAGCCGGAAATCACCCGCTCCTCGTCGAGCCCGGTCCGCGCCGAAAAGTCCAGCGCGTTGATACGGTTGAGTTCGTGGTCCTCGCCCTTGTCGATCAGCCGCATGATGGCGTCGGCAACCGCCGGATCGGCGGTCTGCTTCAATAACGAAATCTGGGCCTGGATGTCGTTCATGACGTAACCCTAGATGGGACCGCGGGAGCCCTCGCGCAATGCCGGTCAACGGGCCGTGATGCGAAACATCGGCGAGCGATCCGGCTGCGTCGTCACCACACCGACCGGCATCACCGCTTCCTGGTCGACCAGCGTGACGCGGAAAGTGCCGATGATCCTGGCCAGCGCCAGCGTCGCCTCGACCAGCGCGAAATGCGCGCCGATGCAGACCCGCGCGCCGACGCCGAACGGCAGATAGGCGAAGCGGTCCGGCGGCGGCGAGGGCGGCATGAAGCGCTGCGGGATGAAGGCGTTCGGATCGCGCCAGAGTTTTTCGTGCCGGTGCAGCAGCCAGGGCGCGATCAGGATCACGTCATTTTTCCGGACCGGCCTCCCGGCGATGCTATCGGGGCCGGAGGCAGATCGCGCGATCAGGAAGGCCGGTGGATAGAGCCGCATGGTCTCATCGACTACGGCGCGGGTGAATTTCAGCCGCTCGATATCACCGGCGGCACTAACGCCGGCGCCCACTACTTCGGCAGCGAGTTCGTCCTGGACCCGCGGATCAAGCGCCAGCAGATAAAGCGACCAGAACAGCGCCGTCGCCGTGGTCTCATGACCGGCAAGTATCATGGTCGCGACCTGATCGCCGAGCTGCTCGTCGCCGAAGGCTTCGCCGGTCTCGGGATCGCGCGCCTCGCCCATCAGGTCGAACAGGTCGCGCGGCGGCGCGCCTTCATTCTTGCCGGCGGCGCGCCGCTCCGCGATCAGCTCTCCGACAAATCGGGTCCATCGCTTGCGGAAGCGGGCGCGGGAAAAATCCTGCGGACTCGGCCAGCCGAGCGGCAGTATCAGGTCGAGAAGGTGCGGCCGCGCCAGCCGCTTGCCATACTCCATCACGAAATCGCGTAGCTTAGCGCCGTGGCGCTGCATTCCGAACGAGAACATCGTGCGTCCGGCGATCTCGAGCGTCATCCGCTGCATCGCCTCGCGCAGATCGACCGGGGCGTTTGACGCCGCCCGAAGTTTTGCGATCGTCTCGTCGGTCGCGGCGATCATGTGCGGAACGAGCGATGCCACGGCACGCGGGGTGAAGGCCGGCGCCAGCGTCCGGCGCTGATGCTTCCAGGCGCGGCCTTCGGCGATCAGCAGCCCCTGGCCGAGTATCGGGCGCAGCACCCGGATGCCGGCGGGAGTCCGGGTATAATTCTCGAAATTGTCGACCAGCACATGACGGATCGAGTCCGGCGTGTTGAGAATGAAGCTGGAGTGCCCGAAGAAGCGGCCCTGGATGATGTCTTCTTCGTAGGCGCGCTGGCCCCAGGTACTGATCGGACTCTCGCGCATCGCCATCAGCCGCCCGAAGAGGGTCATGCTGTCGGGCGCGCGCGGCGGGTTCGGCGGCACCAGCGGTGAGCGGGGCAGCGCTACGTCATAGGCTTCGGCCAGACTCATTTGCGACCTCGAAACTTGAAGGCAGCCTTCGTAGCCCGCGATACAGCTAGTAAGTCAGTTCGGCCACCGCAATCCTGTTTTCGGACGCCGGCCAGGCACGTGCGACGATCCGCTCCTCGTTGAACAAGGCCGCCACCGGCCGCCCAACTTCCGCTGCGGCGAGCCGCAAGGTCGCGAGCGAATCGGTCGGCACTCCCGGCTTCACGTCGGTCGGCTCCTTGCCGTCGAACAGCACGATGTCCCGGGGCAGCCCGAAGTAGCCGCGCGGCCGCGACATCAGGATGATACTGCCGGCGCCCGCATCGGCGGGTCCGAGCGGGCGCGCGGCTCGCAGATGCACGATGTCGGAGGAGCGCGGAAACGGCGAGCGATAGAAATGCGTCGTGACCGAACCTGCGGATGTCAGCACCATCTCGAGATACCATGAGGGATCGACCTTCGCCGGTCCCCATCGCCCGTCGGCGCCGGTCTGCGAGGTGTGAAGGGCGCCGCCGACGCGCTCGCCGGTATCGGGAGATACGCGATAGACCTCGACCGTTGCCCCCGCCACCGGCCGATTGGTCTGAACGCCGCCTGGCGTGCCGGTCACGAGGCCGCTCAGGCTAACTTCCGGCTCCGGCACAATCGCGATCCCGTCCGGTTCGCGGTCGGCGATGAATTTGTAGATCTCGCGGAAGGCGCGCGGCGAATACGCGGTCTCGCGATGATCGACCGGACCGAGCACCAGGTTGGTGGCGCCCTTGAGCGCCGGGCCTTCGGCGGTGATGCCGGTCGGCGTGCCCGGCTTGCCGACGAAACGGCCGTCGGCTTGCGCGTATTTGTCCATGCCGTCGCTGCGCAGGGTCAGGAACGCGGTGCCCGGCGTCACCTCGCTCTCGCCTTCGTTGAGCGAACGCAGGAACGGGCCGCGGCCGTTGAACTCGTTGCCGGGATTGGCATCCCAATCGAACACGCCGTGATTGGGAACGCCGCACAGCACCGCGTGGCTGACGTCCGCTCCGCCGCCGCTCTTGATGTAGAAGCGGATCGGATTGCCGCCGCGGGAATTGCCGACCAGCGCCACGCGCGGCGCGCCGGTGCGGCGTTTCAATTCCTTGATCGCCTCGCCGAGTTCGCGGCGCTGGTCCTCGGTGGAGGATTTGTTCGGCTCCGCCTTGGTGTCGTCGGCGCGCGCCAGAGGATCGGTGAAATTGATCGCAAACATTCTTTCGCGCGGGATCCCGTTGGTTTCCATCCGCCACAGCGTGGTGATCCACAATGCCGCATGGTCGCCATTGCCATGCACGAACAGCACCGGCGGAATTTCGCCGGCGGCCGCGGTTGCCGTTTGCGCCCGCGCAGCGAAGCCAAAGTTCCGGACTATCAGGGGCAGGGCGCCCGCGCCCTTCAAAATCGCGCGCCGCGATATGTTCATTCGATGACCTCCAGATGCTTTCAGCCTTTTATCCGTCCTGTGTGACGGCGGATAGCGGTCTTAAGCTCTGGACAAGTCAGGACTTTCACGGGCATCACTGCGGATCGCGAGGGAATCACGGCCGGGTGCGGCCGGTGCGACGGAACCGGACATGACCAGACAGGCGAGACTGCAGATGTTTGCCGCCGACGGCGTCGCCGCTCCCTTGCGGCATTCCGCGTTCCGGCGCATCTGGCTCGCGAGCCTGCTCTCCAACCTCGGCCTGTTGATCCAGGCCGTCGGCGCGGCCTGGGCGATGACGCAGATGACGTCATCGGCCGACAAGGTGGCGCTGGTGCAGACCGCGTTGCTGCTGCCGGTGATGCTGATCTCGATGCCGGCCGGCGCCATCGCCGACATGTATGACCGGCGCGTGGTGGCGCTGATATCGCTCTCGATCGCGCTAAGCGGCGCCGCCGCGCTGACGGTGCTGGCGTGGCTCGGCCGCCTCACGCCGGAAATCCTGCTGGCGTTCTGCTTCATCGTCGGCAGCGGCAATGCGCTGTTCGGACCGGCCTGGCAATCCTCGGTCAGCGAGCAGGTGCCGTCGGAAACGCTGCCGTCCGCGGTGGCGCTCAACGGCATCAGCTACAACATCGCGCGAAGTTTCGGGCCCGCGATCGGCGGCATCATCGTGGCTGCGGCCGGCGCCGTGGCGGCGTTTGCCGCGAACGCCATGCTCTATCTTCCGCTGATCGTCGTGCTGTTCCTGTGGCGGCGCTCCAGCGAGCCGTCGCGGCTGCCGCGCGAGCGCCTCAACCGCGCCATCGTGTCGGGCGTGCGCTACATCGCCAACTCGCCGCCGATCAAGATCGTGCTGGCGCGCACGCTCGTGACCGGCGTGATCGGCGGCTCGGTATCGGCGCTGATGCCGCTGGTCGTGCGCGACATCCTGCACGGCGGCGCGCAGACCTACGGCATCATGCTGGGCGCCTTCGGCATGGGCGCGGTGATCGGTGCGCTCAACATCGGCAAGGTGCGCGGGCGAATGAGCGGCGAGGCGGCGGTGCGCGCCTGCGCGCTGGCGATGGCCGGCGCTATCGCCGCGGTAGCGCTGAGCCGCTCGCCGGTGCTGACGGCGGCGGCCCTGGTCGTGGCCGGCATGGTGTGGATGCTCGCGGTCGCCTTGTTCAACATCGGCGTGCAGCTCTCGGCGCCGCGCTGGGTCGCCGGCCGTTCGCTGGCGGCGTTCCAGGCTTCGATTGCCGGCGGCATCGCGATGGGGAGCTGGGGCTGGGGACGGCTGACGGACGCTGCCGGCGTGGAAACCGCGCTGCTCGTTTCCGCCGGTCTGATGCTGATTTCGCCGCTGCTCGGATTGTGGCTGGGAATGCCGCCGATCGGCGCCCGCAGCGAGGACGCCGAGGTGCTCGCCGACCCCGAGGTGAGGCTGTCGCTGACCGGGCGCAGCGGACCGCTCGTGGTCGAGATCGAATACCGCGTCGCCCAGGAAAACGCCCGCGCCTTCCACAATGTGATGCAGGACGTGCAGCTCAGCCGCCAGCGCAACGGCGCCTATGGCTGGTCGATCGCGCGCGACATCGCCGATCCCGAGCTATGGACCGAGCGCTATCATTGCCCGACCTGGCTCGATTATCTGCGCCAGCGCAACCGCTCGACGCAATCCGAACGCGCGCTGCATCAGCGCGCCCAAAGCTTTCATCTCGGACCCGGGCCGGTCCGCGTGCGCCGCATGCTGGAACGGCCGTTCGGATCGGTACGGTGGAAGGAAGACACGCCGGATCGCGCCGCCAACGAGGTCTTGCCGGTCGCCACCGCGGCGGGGAGCAGCACCTAGCTTCTCATTCCGGAATGGCGGGAAGAAACTACTGACCGTGATCCGTCAGCACCTTGGCGCAGCCGCGGCTCAGCCGGGCGCGATGTTCCTTCAGGCACGCCAGCACGACCTGGTCGCCGTCATTCATGTGAGCCCGGCAAAAGCGCGAGACGTCGCGCGCGCAGGCGTCGTGTCCCTGCTGCTGCGCCGACGCCGCCGAAGCCATCAGGACAAGCGGAACGATGAAAAAATATCTGGCCATGTCGTCATGCCTTTTTGCGCATCAACGCCGGCAATCAAATTCTGATGCAGCGTTGCTGTCAATGCGCCTGCCGGCGTGCCGCCGCGAATATGAAGACGGCAATGGCCGGGACGAGCCCGGCCACGACGACAAATCAATCATTGTCAAACCGAAATTACTTCGCTGCGACCTTGGATTGCTGTGCGGCCAAATCGCGGTCCATGACGGTGCGGCAGCCGGTGCTGAGCTGCGAACGGTGCTTGAACATGCAGGCGGTGATGGCGGGAATGTTGGGGATTTCGGAGCTGCACAGGCGGAACGCGTCGCCGGTGCACATTTGCTGCGCTTCGGCGCTGAAGGCGAAGCTCGAGCGCGACGACAGGGCGCAGAAGGAGATCGCAACAGCCGCGACCAGAGCGGCCTGGCGAAGGGTCCTCGAGAAAGATGCGGTCATGGTGGGCTCCTCGGTTGGCCGCGGGCTAACGCGGCGTTTTGTTGATGCCCGATCGTGGCCGAACCGCGTGGCACGGGCTGTGACGTCGGTCACGCTGTCCGGGCACACTGTGATGTCCATCACTCGGCCAGATATCGGTCACCCTGCAACGGTGGGGCAATTTGTCGGGGGAATGCGGGCCGCGTTGGCACGGCGTTAACGACTATTTCCCATTAATGGCGGGCGAAGAAAGCCGCGCGTTTGTTGAGGAAGTGTAAACCATGCGTCGTGCGTTAGGTCTGATGTTGGCGAGTCTTGTTGCGGCCCTCCTCATTACCGCCGTCTGGTTTTTCACTACTCGTCCGCGCGTCGAACTGGCAGCGGCAAACTCCGTCAGCGCGCCTTTGGCCGCGCGCTTCGCCGCCGCCGTGCCGGGCAAGCCGCTTGACGCGCGAAACGACGACGTCGAGGTCACCGCCGCCATCCCGGCCGCGAGGCCTGCCGCGCCGTCTCCCGAGCCAGCGCCGGCAAAGAGCGCCTGCGCCAATCCGGATGCGCTCGGCGTCAGCCGCGTGGTCGAGGTCGACACCACGGGAGGGCCGGCCTTCGGCTTCGAGAATTTCAAGCAGCTCGATTTCCTGACCGACAAGGAGGTGGTGCTGACCTTCGACGACGGTCCGTGGCCGGGCAACACGCCCGCGGTGCTCAAGGCGCTGGAGGACGAATGCACCAAGGCGGTGTTCTTCGCGATCGGCAAGCATACCACCTATCATCCGGAGATCCTCAGGCAGGTGGCCGCGGCGGGCCATACGGTCGGCACCCACACCTGGTCGCACGCCAACCTGAATTCGAAGAAGATGACGGAGCAGCTTGCCAAGGACGAGATCGAGAAGGGTATTAGCGCGGTGAAGCTGGCGCTGGGCGCTCCGCCGGCGCCGTTCTTCCGCTTTCCGGAGCTGCAGCACGGGCCGGCGGCGATGGCCTATCTCGCCTCCCGCAATATCGCGATCTTCTCCTGCGATCTCGATTCCTTCGACTTCAGGGCGAAGAACCCCGAGCAGATCATCGAGACCGTCATGACCAAGCTCGACAGGCGCGGCAAGGGCATCATCCTGATGCACGATTTCCAGAAGCACACCGCGGAGGCTCTGCCGGAACTGCTGCGCCGGCTGAAGGCGGGCGGCTACAAGGTGGTGCAGATGAAGGCCAAGGCGCCGCTGCAGACCTTGCCCGAATATGACGAGGCCATGACCAAGGAGTTGAAGCTGCCGGTCGCCAGCACGCGGCCGGTAGGCAACGTGGTGCAGACGGTTTCGGAGTAGTGGGTCGATTCCTCACGCGCCGCGCTGGCACGGCACCTTGCGCTTGATGGCCTCGACGGGCGTGACAGCCGGCGGGCGTTGCATCGCATGGGGGAGTGACGACCGATTGGCGGTGGTGAATTCGGCCCAATTCTGATCGGACGACCATTCGAAGTAGCGCACCACGGCGGCCGACATCGCGAGCAGGACAACGAGCTGGATCGCCAGGGTGCGAAGGACGGCCAGCCAATTGATGCCGCCGGATTCCGGGCTTTGAGCGCTGTGTGATGGCAACGGTGCCTCCCATGAAACGGGTTCGCAGCGTGTATCGTCCCAACCGGGATTTTCCGCTGTGAACTGCCTCACATCTCCGGGAAACGTGATGGGCGAACCCGACCCAGCCGGCGGCCGGATCGGGCACTGCTGGAAATGGGGCGGAGCCTTACCAGTAGATGCCGTGGCGATGCAGTTCGCCGATGATGCGCGCTTCGGTCCAGTAATGCCGGTGCTTCGGCTTGTCGGTCTTGGCCTGGGTCTGGGCCACGACCGGCTGTCGCGCATCCGTCTTCGCGGGCTCGGTGGCGGTCGTGGTGACGACGGCCGACGGACGCGCAACGAATTTCGGGGTTTCGGCGGGCGCAGCTTCAGCCTTCGGCGTCGCTGCGGGCGTCACCGTCTCGGCGGGCTTGGTCGCTTCCACGGTCTTGGCGGCCTCGGTCGCCTTGGGCTGTTCGGCGGCCTGCGGCTCGTCGCTCGACGCCAGCGTCAGGTTTCGCGAGACACCGGCCTGCGCCGTGGCGCACCAGAACCATCGCAGCGATCAGAATCAATTTGCGCATGTGAAGTCTCCCCTCATGTGGCTTGGCCGATCAGCCTGGCGGGAAGACTAGGGCAGTCGGGAAGGGCGTTATGTGATGTGAATCACGCAGGGCGGGCGCGGATAGCTCGGCATCGGCAGTGAACTCCCGCCCCCCTTGTGGGGTCGAGACGAGCGAAGCTCGCTCTTGGGGTTGGGGAGAGGGGTCCACACGGGCAGTCTCTGTCGTCGTCGCGCCACCGCACACAATCCCGATGCCGCCACCCCCTCCCTCGCCCTCCCCCACAAGGGGGGAGGGAACGGAAAGGGCGCGTGCGTGAATGGATTCGATTTTTCAAACAGCCAGTGTTGAGATCATCATTGCGGAGACATGGGTTCGCATTCTCGCGCCGGCATCCGCCCGAGGTTTGCCTATTCCTTCGCCCCTCAAGGGCGTGGGGAATGCCGGGCGCCCAATGCACCCGCAGCCTCGCGTGCGAAATAAAACAAAGCACACGAGCGTAGTCACCACGAGTACACCGGAACAACCCGGCATTCCCGCACGCGGATGGTTTTAACGGTTTCCTTCGTGCTCTCCCTGGAGATCGGGCTGGTTTGTCTCCATCGCCCGCGAAAACGACTTCCGCGAACTTGACGCCGGCGTCGAGGCGCCAGGACCACACGACTTCGCCGTCCGCCTCAGGCACGTTCGTCTATGTGCCCTCAGCGTCCACCGCATCCCGCCCCGCGTTGATGACGTTGGCCAACGCCCCTTGGTGGGACGGGATGGGATGTATATAGGGTGATTTGCGTATTCTGAAAAGCAGAAACTCCCTCGAAGACGCCGGAGAGCCCTGCGGCAAATTGACCCGACGGGCAAATCAGTTCGGTTGCCTTGCCCGTCATTGCGAGCGAAGCGAAGCAATCCATGGCGCAGCAAGTGGGAAGCTGGATTGCTTCGTCGCTTCGCTCCTCGCAATGACGATGGTGCGAAGTTTCGAAGCGTTCAAAACGAAAACGGCTTGACCGAAACCGAAATCTTCCCGTCCGCGGCTTGCTCGACCCGGAAATCCACGGATTTCTCCACCGTGGTATCGCCGATCCTGACGTACAACAGCCCGGTACAGCTCGCGGCCGACCGGTTTTTCGAATTCACGCTAATGATCTCATCGAGGGTGTAGACCGCCTCTTGTTTCGCCTTGTCCCAGACCGCCCTTTTTTCGGCCTCGGCATCGGTCACGCCACGCGTGCGGGCGCTCGCCGAATTCCGCTCCCACTCCGCCACCGCGTCCGAATTCTCGACCGCGAAATTCAAGAGCGGGTTGTTCCTGTCGTCCGAGACGATCCTGACGACGGAATTGCGCACGTCCGCAGACTCGCAGTCAGGTCCCACGTCGCCGCAGCCGCTCAACAGCAGCAGCACGGGGAAAAACCAGGGAGCGAGCGACGCTTCTTTGCCAAAAAGGTTCATTGCACCGATATAGGCCGGCTTGCGGCCGCCCGATAGTGCCCGCTGGATCCCTCACGTCCCGCGCCAAAATCCGTGATGAATCGTGAACGACCCCTCGATCGGGACGTAACGGCGGAGTTTTGGGACCGGGCGGCCCGCTTGCGGTACACCTCGAAACCTCACATCGCCCGTCTCGCGCGGCGCGGTTGACCTGTCGCGCGGCGTATGGCGATGATGGCCGCAAAAGCCGGACAAGGAGAAGCGCCATGAAGATCATGTTTGCCGCAATGTTTCTGATGATCTTCGGCGGCGCGGCGGTCGCGGCCGAAGCGACATGCAAGGATTATACGCGGGTCGCCGGCGAAGACCGGGCGCTGTTCAACGGCTTTATCTACGGCTTCGTGATGGCGAAGATCGGCGAGCGCGGCGCGGCGGAAGTGAATACGGCGACCGCGCGGGTCAAGGAGCTGGTCGACAAATTTTGTCCGGCCCATGAGAACGACAGGCTCGCGCCGACGATCGCGTCATTCGTGACCGTCGTCAGCGAATACCGGAGCGAGGCGAATTCGCCGCCGAGCCCCTGGGAAACGCACCAGAAATGCGAGGAGCAGGCGCTGAAAGCGACCTACCCCAAAAAGCTCGACGGCTGTGCGGACTCGACCTGCAAGGCGCTGAGCGACGAGTGGGCGAGCGAAGCGCTCAAGGCGAAAGCGGAATGTGTGAGGAAGAAGCTCGGCTGATGGCCCTGTGTCGTCCTTGTTCATTTTTGCGCCTTTGGCCACCAGGGGTACTGGCTCGGCATGTCCTCGGACACTTTGCCGGGAAACGAGGGCGATCGCTTCTCGATGAAGGCTTGAACGCCTTCGCGCACGTCGGCATGGCTGCCGCGTTCGACCGACATCGGCTTGTCGATGGCCAATAGCTCGAACGGATCGGGGGCGCCGGCGAAGCGCCACAGCATCTGACGGGTGAGCGCGATCGAGACCGCCGATGTTTCCGCCGTCATCTCGCGCGCGATTTCCCTGGCGCGATTCAAGAGGTCCGCCGGCTCGACGACCTCGCTGACGAGACCGCCTTGCCGCGCTTCATCCGCATCGAAAGTTCGGCCCGACAGGCACCAGCGCAAGGCCTGCGGCAGTCCTACGAGTTTCGGCAAGAACCACGCGCTGCCCGCTTCCGGGACGAGGCCGCGGCGGGCAAAGATGAAGCCGATCCTGGCGCCCTTCGCCGCAATTCGAACGTCCATCGGCAGCGTCATGGTGATGCCGACGCCGACGGCCGGTCCGTTGATGGCCGCGATCGAGGGTTTGCGGCAGTTGAAGATCGCCTCGACGAAACGGCCGCTGCGGGAGCCTGAGCTGGTGAAGACCCCGGCGCCGTGGCTTCCCGATGTGTCGAAGCTCTTGGCCCCGCCCGACACGTCGGCGCCGGCGCAGAACGCGCGACCCGCGCCGGTGACGATGATCGCGCGGACGTTGTCGTCGGTATCGGCGCGCTCGAACGCATCCGCGATCTCCGCCCCCATCAGCCCGGTATAGGCATTGAGTTTTTCGGGACGATTGAGCGTGACGATCATGAGCGGACCGTCGAGATCGCACGTGATGTGTTCGTAGCTCATGACAATGTCCCCGGGTTTCAGGCTGTTGCGGCTTGTCGATCCATACCGTCGTCAGATCGTGCGAACAATCGGTGTGGCGGGGCTCAAATGGGGACCCGACCGACAACACACAGACGTCGTGCCCGGAGAGGTTGTTCTTTCGACCGTTGACAGTCAAAAGTTGGCCAAGGCCATCGCCTGGGTGCCTGAATAGCTTCTTGAGCGCCAAGCTGGTACTGTTCCACGGAGATCGCACGCCTTTATAATGACTGCCGAGGTGATCCAGTAGACGGCGGATTTACGATGCGATGCCGGGCATGCGCTTACGAGAACGAGGCCGCAAGCAGGTTCTGCGCGGCTTGCGGCGCCTCGCTCGCCCCGGTATGCGCCCACTGCGGGCGGGATTTCCCGGAAACCGCCCGATTCTGCACCTGGTGCGGCAAGCCGCGAACACCCGATGCCCACGTCGCCGAGATGCCGGGCGAACGCAAGCAGGCGACCGTTCTGTTCGCGGACGTCGCCGGTTCGACCGCGCGGATTGCCGGTATGGACGCGGAAGCGGCGATGAACTTCCTGCATCCGATCGTGATGGTCATGGCGCGTGCGGTGCACCGCTACGACGGCACGGTGCTGCGCACGTTGGGCGACGGGCTCAAGGCCGCGTTCGGAGTGCCGCACGCGCGCGAGGGACATGCGGTGCTCGCCTGCCATGCCGCGCTTGCCATGCGTGTGGCCGTCGCTGAGCTGCCGGATGCTCCCCCGATCCGGATCGGGCTGCACTCGGGAGAAGTCGTTTCGGGCAAACTCCAGTCCGGCTCGACGGTCGAGCAGGATGTGACGGGCCTCACCGTGCATCTGGCCAACCGGATCGAACAGGTCGCGGGACCTGGCGAGATTTGCCTGAGCCGCGACTGCCAGACTCTGCTCGGAGCTTCTTGCGACACCGAGCCGCTTGGCCTGCGCACATTGAAAGGCATTCCCGATCCGGTGGAGATCTTCCGGTTGGTCGGCCTGAAACCGGCCGTGAACAGCGAGCATTTCCGCGGCGCGTCGCTGATGCCTTTCCGCGGGCGGACCGCGGAACTGGAGACATTGCAACGCGCGCTGCAGGACACCGCGCCTGGCTCGCCACGGGTCATCGGCGTGTCCGGGCCGCCCGGCGTCGGCAAAAGCCGGCTTTGTTTCGAGTTCGGTGAATGGTGCCGCGAACGCCAGATCAAGGTTCTGGAAGCGCGTGCGCAGGTTCACAGCCGGGCGACGCCGCTGTTGCCGGTGCTGGAAGCATTGCGCGCCTTTTTCCGCATCGAAGCGGACATGGGCGCCGAACTGGCGCGGACGCGGATCGAGCAGACCCTTACGATGCTCGCTCTCCCCGTGGCTGAGTATCTTCCGCCTCTGGCGGATTTTCTGGGATGCGCGGAGCCGACGGCCCGGGCCATCGACCCGGCGACGCGGCGCATGCGGTTGCGCGATAGCATCAGCCGGATCGTGAAGGCGGCATGGGCGCAGACCTCGGTGATCATCATTGAAGATTTGCACTGGCTGGACGAAGCCAGCCTGGACTTCCTGGAAACCTGGATGGCGGCCGTGGAAGGCACCAGGGTTTTGATGGTGCTGACCTTCCGGCCCGATTGGTCGCTGCCGTCACGGCCCGCCTCGTATCGTGAACTGGCTCTGGGGGAGCTTGGCCTGGGCGAGGTCGGTCAGGTCATTCGCGATCTGATCGGCGACGGCCCTGGCCTCGACCAGGTGGTGGCGCACGTCGCGGAACGATCCGATGGCAATCCGTTTTTCGCGGAAGAACTGGTCCTCTCGCTGGCGCAAAGCGGCGTATTGGTGGGGGAGCGGGGCCGCTATCGGCTGGCACCGTCCGGCTGGCAAAACCCGACCCTGCCGACGACCGTCGAGGCGGTGATTGGCGCGCGCATCGATCTTCTGCCCGAATCCGAAAAGACCTTGCTGCAGACCGCTGCGATCATAGGAAAGGAGTTTCCGTTCGAGGTGGTTCGAGAGGTCATCGGCCTGTCCGACGCGGCCGCCCGGCCGCTGCTGCGGCGGCTTCGCGCAACCGAACTGATCCAGCCGCGGCAAACAGCGATGGGCGAAAGCTTCGCGTTTCGTCATCCCCTGATTCAGGAGGTGGCCTACGCGATGCAGCTGCGGTCCACGCGCACCGCTCTGCATGCCGCCGTTGCAAAGGCGGTCGAGGGGCAGGAGTGGGGGCGACGTGACGAGTTCGCCGGATTGTTGGCGCATCACTACGAAGCCGCGGGGCAGATGGTTGCCGCGGCGATGCATTTGCAGCGTTCGGCGCGTTGGGTCGGACGGACGAACTCGGGACGGGCGCTGGCGGATTGGAAGAAAATCCGCACGATGATGCGGGATCAGCCGCGGACAAAGGAAAACGATGAACTGCGCGCCCTGGCCGGCGGACAGCTCTTGACCTTCGGCTGGCGCGAGGGAATGCAAGTCGACGAAGCCAAGATCTGTGTCGATGAGGCGTTGGGCTACGCGCGGGAAGCCGGCAACCGGCGCCACGAAGCGATGCTGATCGCGGGCTACGGACGGATCATCGCCTCAAACGGCTCGGCGGACGAATACATTCGACTGGTCCGCGAAGCGCTGGCGGTGCTGGATGCGGAGTCCAACCCGGAAGAGGCCCTGCTGCTGAACGGCCTGCTGTGCCAGGCCAGCATCCTCGCGGGCTTCGTTGAAGACGCTCTCAAGGCAAATAGCGTAGCCTTCGATCTGATCGACGACGAGAGCCGAGCCGCTGCGGGCGTCGTGCTTGGCCTGACTGTCGGCCAAATGGTCGGCTTCGATGTTCGATATTGGATGAGGTGCCTTCAGGTCAGGCCTTTGATCATCTTGGCGCGGTTTTCCGAGGCAGAGGAGCGGCTTGCCAGGATCCTTCAGGCCGAAGCCGAACCGCTTCATCAAGGCATCCCGCACTTTTCCGCCGTTGAGCTTGCCTGGTTTCGCAACGACACACTCGCAGCGACGCGACATGCCAATCAGGTAGCCCGCCTAGCCACCCAGGCGGGAAACCCGTACTGGTTCGTGGTCGCAAGTTACTGCCAGGGCTTGGCGGCCTCGATCGCGGGCGACTTCACGGAGGCCGACGGCTTCTTCCAGCAGTCGCTGGACGCTTCCCGCCGCGGCAGGGCAGGTCTCGAGTTCGAGGCCAGAATACTGGCATTGCAGTCCGACAACCTCATGCGCGCGAGCGATCCACGGCGCGCCGGCGAGGTTGCTGCTGAAGCGATCGCCGTGGCGCGGCGGAAAGCGGATCGCCTGGCTGAATGCCACGCGAGCCTCGTCGCGGCTGAAGCACTGTTCACGCACGGCGGCTCGCCAGACGCGCGGGAGGCACGAGACTTGCTGAACCGTGCCAACGACTTGATCGTCGAGACAGGCGCGAAAGCCTATGAGCCCATGATGTTGCGTGCGCGAGCTTGAGAAGCGGGCCAAAAAAGCCTTGCCTCCCCATGCGGCTCATGATGTGTTTGTGCGCGAAGTGGAATAGCCGGACAACGTAAAAGCGAGGCGAGACCATGGGTGGAGCGTTCGACATCATTTGCAGTGGTGATCACGTCATCGAGGAGTTGAACAACACTTTCGGGTATCCGGAATCTGAAAAATACAAGTTCGCACAGCGCCACAACATCTTCGGTCAGGTTCCGGAAAAGGACCAGGGCAATTATGTCCAGCTAATCGCCGCATATCAGGCAGCGGGACTTAAGGTCAGCGCGGGATGGCAGCGTTACCTGAAGCTGCTCGGCACGGTAACTGTGCCAGATAACACGCAAGGACCGCTCAACATCTGGACCATTGCCAAATTTCGTAACGATGGTCTGTTGATGTCCCAGCCGATGATAACAGACATACACACGCCGGAGCATGGCGGACACGTCCATACACAGCCCGGACTTGAGCCGGGCCAGCCAAATTCGGTCAGTTCACCTTGCCCGCTGCCCGAGGTCAAATAGCAATCGCAAAAACGGCGGTAGCGAGAGATTGCGTGTCCTGCTGTCGTCACCAACTCCGAGCCCCGCGAGTTGGCGCTCCGCGCATCAAGAGCGACGGGGCCCGCCCCAAAAAGGACCTTGCGTCGTCAGCCGTCCCCGCTCATGATGAGTTTGTGAGGGAATGACATAACCGGGCAACCTAGAGGCGAGACCATGGGCGGAGCCATTATCGAAGCGTCAGGGACGGCCTGCGCAGGGGATGACGTCGTCAAGGAATTGAATGACGTATTCGATCATCCGCATTCGGCGGCATTCAAGTACGCGCGGAACCATAATACCTTTGGGGCGATTACGAACGGTCCGGATAACTATCAGGACCTCATCAATGCCTATATCACTGCGGGAGTCGCGGTTAGCGACACGTGGGCCGCCTATCTGGGGCAACTGGGCAGGTTAGTGCCGCAGGGACCGGAAAACATATATACGATCGCCCAAGCGCGTAACGACGGACTGACTGCTGGCGTGGCAATGTCAACCAAAAAGCACGAGCCAAAGCATGGCGGACACGTCCACAGGACGAGCAGCAAAGCGTCGGGCGGAACGATCACGATCGATTCACCCTTCCCTCTACCGAATCCGTAACGGCAAAAACGGTGGTAGCGAATGAATGCGCGTCCCGCTGTCGTCACCGGCTCCGAGGCCGCGAATTGGCGCTCCCCGCATGATGAGCGATCGCCGTCGGCAACCAACTCCCAATTGCGCGAGGCCGCCCGCTTCGTCATTTCCCCTGACGGCCACGCCGACGACGCGAGACTTCAGGCCGCGTTCAAACTGCTGCGCGCCGAGGCGCCGGTGCTTTGGGTCGACACCCCGGGCATGCGCCCCTTCTGGCTCCTCAGCCGCCACGGCGACATCTCGACGGTGGAGCGCAAAGGCGCTCCCTTCGCCGCCGCGACGCGCACTTTCCTCACCAGCAAAATGACCGAGGAGCGCCTCGAGCGGCTGCTCGGCAAGCCCTATGTGCTGCGCGGCCTGCTGCAGATGGACGATCCCGAGCATGCCGCCTACCGCGCCGTGGCGCAGCCGTGGTTGACGCCGGGCGCGATCGCCGTGATGGAGCCGTGGCTCGAAAGCTGGGCGGACCACATCGTCAGCCGTGTCGCCGGCCGCACCGAGGCGTTCGACTTCACAAAAGAAATCGCGGTGCCGTTTTCGATCCGCGGCATCATGCGCCTGCTCGGCCTTCCCGAGGCCGACGACGACCTGATCCTGAAGCTGTCCTGGGGGCTGGTCGGACCGGAAGATCCCGTGCGCCGCCTGGCCGATCACCCGACCACGGCGATCTGCCGCGCCGGCCTCGGCTTCCAGGCCTATTTCGATCCCGTCGCCGCCGACCGCCGTGCCTGTCCGCGGCATGACCTGAGCAGCGTCATCGCCACTGCCGAGGTGCAGGGCGAGCCGATGCCCGACTACGAGCGGTTCTCCTACTACGCGATGATCGCCACCGGCGGCCACGACACGATCGCCTTCTGCCTGAGCGGTGGCATGCACGCGCTGATCGAACACCCGGACCAATTGGCCAGGCTGCGCGCCGACCCGTCGCTGATCGATACCGCGATCGAGGAGATGCTGCGCTGGACGACGCCGGGCCGCCACATCGTCCGCACCGCGACGGAGGACGTCGAACTTGGCGGCCGAACCATCCGGGCCGGCGAAGCGGTGGCGCTGTTTTTCAATTCCGCCAATCGTGACGAGACTGTCTTCGCGAACGCGGACCAGTTCCGGATCGACCGCCGCCCGAATCCCCATCTTGCCTTCGGGCTGGGCCGGCATCACTGCATCGGGTCTCACATGGCGCGGCTTGAAATGCGAGCGCTGCTCAAGACCTTGCTGCCGCGGCTGGAACAGGTTGAACTCGCCGCGCCTCCCCGCCGCACCTGTTCCACCATGGTCAGCGGCATCTCGTCACTGACGATCCGCTGCGCCTGGCGCGCGCCTGACCTCTGACACCGCGTCCAGAGCCGCAAACAGGATTCGAACCTGTGACCCCGTCATTACGAATGACGTGCTCAGCGGCGCCGGGACCTCAGTGCCGCGACAGCGAGACGCACTTGTTCTCCATCGCGTTGAAGAATTCCGAGCCGGGGCAATCGGGTGGCAGCGTGACGCACTTGTCGGTGATGATGTCATAGCGCTCATAAGCGGCACATCGCGGCCCCAGCACCGAAGAGATATCGGCGCATTTTTGCGAGTCGCCGTGCTGACCCGGCCGGCAAACCGGGGTTACCTGCAAGCCGACGCAGACAAGACTGATCGGGTTGTAAAACTGGTCCGGCGAACACGGCATTTTCTCCGGCGCTTTCGCTCCGGTGATTTGCTGATAGATGCTGGGTGAGCGGAGATCGAGCGACTTGCCCGTATCCAGTTCAGGTTTTGGCGGCTTGACGACGATCGCGTCACAGAGCGCGTTTGAGGCCTTGTCGGCGATCACCCCGACAACGAATTTGGAAAACTCGCCGCGTCCCTCGGTCACAACCTCGCCGACGAGGTCCGCGGCCTCCGACATCGGCGACAGGAAGAGCACGTCCTTGCATGCATAGCCGATGATCTTGATGCCTTGCGCTGTGGCGTTGTCGGGAGAGGGCTTGAGCAGGGGGCTGGTGGAAAGCGCCTTGATCTCTTCGGCGCCGGCTGGAAAGCAGATCAGGATGGCCGCAATCGCCAGGGCGTTGCTCAGCGCTAGTCTAGAGCCCTTCCCTAAAGTGTCATAGGCTTGGTGGTGCTGGCCCCCGGTTTCTCTCCGATGTCACACCCACGCATCGGACCGGTGGGTTTGGAGCATTTTGACTCAAGCAAAGGGGAGAGCAATTATGAAACGCATTGGATTTGTTTTCGCCTGTCTGGGAATCGTTCTGGGCTTCGCGGCGGCCACGCCCGCTCATGCCCTAAACTTTCACACTTTCGTTTCGGGGAACGGCAGCGGCACTGCCTGTACGTTTTCGGCTCCGTGTGCCCTGCTCAGTGATGCGGTAAGTGCGACGATTGCCGGAGGCCTCGTAACCTGCGTCGACCAAGGCGCAAATTCAGAGGGCACTAGTTTATTTGGCCTTACTATCACCAAGAGCGTAACAATCGATTGCGCTGGGGTTTCGGCGGGAGTTTTTAATGTAACAATAAATGGCCCAGGAATTGTCGTGACGCTGCGCAACCTGAATATAACCGGAGCTAATACTGGATCATCCTTTGGCGTCGATTTCGAAAACGGTTCTGCTCTGTTCGTCGAACATTGCGTCATTGAAAATTGGAGTGCCAACCCCGCTGTAGGGATCCACTTTGCGCCACCTAGCGGTGTCACGGCTGAACTCCATGTGACTGACAGCGTCATCAAGAACAACGGTAACGGTACCAGCGGGGGCGGCATCATTATCCAGCCCTCCGGATCGGGTGGTGCAAACGCCGTGATTGAACGGACGACAGTCACGGGCAACACCTATGGCATCTTCGCCAATGGCACCGGCACCACCGGATCGATCCTGCTTCATATCAAGGACAGCACGGTCGCCAACAGCGCCATCAACGGCATCTCCGCCTACACGGCAGGATCGATCTCGGCAATCGTCATCGATCACAGCTCATCGCTGATCAACGGCGGCAGCGGTATCCTAGCGCAAGGCTCGGGTGGCCTCGTGTTCCTTACGGATACGACGGTGATGTCCAACGTCACCGGCCTCTCCACGGCGGGGGGCGGTACAATCTACTCCTACGGGAACAACCGGCTGACCGGGAACGCCAGCGACGGAGTAACGCCGATGACAGGCGGCTTCGCATTGAAGTAAAACAGAGATTGGCGAATTCATCGCCGCAAATACCTGCCCCGCCACGCGGTTGCGCTCGCGCGTTGCGGCCACGTTCAAATGTCGTCAACTCAATCCATTTGGAGCAAGATCATGAGAAAAATCATTCTGTTGTGCGCGTCGCTTTTCACGATGGTGCTTTTGATTTCGGCAAGCCCGGCGCGGGCGCAAAACGTGGCGTGGGTGTCCGCCAACGGGAGCGGCACCACCTGCTCCGAAACGTCTCCTTGCGCTACGTTTGCAACAGCTATTGCCACGGGTGCCGCCCAGATCAACTGCCTCAGTAGTGGCAGCTACGGCGCGGTCACCATCACCGGGTCGATCACCATCGACTGTGGCACTGGCAACGTTGGAAATATCGTCAGCTCCAGTACAGCCGGAATTACGATCAACACAACCGCAGCAGCCACCATCATTCTCCGCCATCTTGCCATGAACGGTCTTGCCAGCAACAATTTCATAAACGGAATCAGTGCTCTGTCATTTTTCAGTGGCACGCTGATCGTCGAGGACTGCATGATACAAGGGTATCAGAATGGAAATGGAATTAGCTTTCAACCACAAAGCGGTCGCGGCCTGCTGGAAGTGTCAAATTCCCAAATCTTCGACACCGTTGATGGAATTTCAGTTGCACCCGCGAGTGGTCAGATCGCTTCGGTGACGTTGAACAAGGTTGAGCTGGTAGCGAATTCAAATTATGGTCTCTTTTTCTTTAGTTCGGGCGTCGTCGCCGGGACGATGCGTGACAGCGTCGTCGGAGAAAACGGAAACTCTGGCGTAGTTGTGCAGTCAAGCCAGGTCTTTTTCACGATCGAAGAGTCGAGCATCGTCGACAACCTGGTTAATGGCATCCAGACCAACTCGGTCGGTTCGGTTGTCAACGTGGGCAACTCGACCATCGGCGGTAACGGCACGGGAGTAAAAGCCACCACCGGGTCCCTCATCTCCTTCGGTAACAACCAGATGAGCGCCAACGGCACCAACGGGAATTTCACCGGCACCACGGCGCTGCGATAGGCTGATGTTTGACGCGGAGGCCGCCTGAGTTGGCGGCCTTTTTCATTTGTGCAGGCGGCGACTTCCGTTCCTGGTGGCACGAAACGGAAGTGGCCGGATGTCCGCTCAGAGTCCGCTGTTGGGGGACAAGCGGAAGTCGCATTTCAGGGCTGTGACTTCCAATTTTGACCCCCAACCGACCTCGACGCCGCCCTTGGTAACGAGGCATTATTTGCTTTAGACCTCTGCCCCAACCCTCACTTTTGGTGCATCATCAGGCATCGCTGGCCTAGGCGACGTTGGCAGGAATGCCCCTGCGCCATGGTTGGCGAGTTTGCCGCGTGATGGTCACGCGCAGACCACGGGGGCGACCAACCGAGCAACAAGATCACAACAACACGCACAAGCTCGCGCGCTCAGTGCGCGGCGCCCCTCCATGCATGCTAATCCCATCAAATGGAGGACGTATCATGACGAGACTAATGCTCTCGTGCGCCTGGCTCTGTGCCATGGCGTTTGTCGCTGTCGCGATCAGCCCCGTGCGGGCAGCGGGATTCAATAATATTAGCTATGTGTCGATCACCGGCAGCGACAGCCACGGTTGCACCACCCCGACGACGGACGCGTGCATTACCTTCAATCGCGCCCTCACTCAGACCGTCAACTACGGAGAGATTGACTGCGTGAATAGCTACGTTTACTCCCTCCCTCTCACGATCTCGCAATCGGTCACAATCGACTGCGCTGGCACCGTCAGCGGGTCGCTTTGGAGTTGGGTCATCAGCGGTACCGGCATCGTCGTTAGGTTGCGCAATCTGTCTTTCAAAAATTTGTTGGGGGAAGGGGGCACTGTCATCGACGCCCAGAACATGGCGGCGCTGTATATCGAGAACTGCGTCATTACCAACAGCAATTTCGCTAGTCCCTATCTCGGCATCAAGTTCGAGCCGTCGGCGGGCGAGTCGCAATTGTCCGTCATCAATAGCGTCATCAGCAACAATGGTAGCGGCGGCACCGGCGGCGGCATCGAGATCGCGCCTACTTCCGGCGCCACCGCGTCAGTGACGCTTGATGGGGTGAAGATTCTCGGCAATGTCTACGGGATCGGCCTGAGCAGCGCCGGCGGCACCATCGCCGGGGCGCTGCGCCACAGCACCATCTCCGGAAGCAACATCAGCGGGCTGGTCGCGGTCGGCGGCGCCTCGCCGATCTTCTTTACCATCGACGATTCGATCGTCATGAACAATTCCAGCTATGGCATTCAATCGCTGGGCAGCGGAGTGAACCTGAAAATCGGCAACTCGACGATCACCGGCAACGGCACGGGCGTGAGCGGGCCGGGTCTGGTCTCCTTCGGCAACAACCAGCTGGGCGATAACGCTAGCAACGGTACTTTCACCAGCACCACTGCGCTCCAATAGGTTTTGGTTGTAACGCGGAGGCCGCCTCGCTTGGCGGCCTCTTTCATTGGAGCCGGCGGCGACTTCCGTTCATGTGAAGGTTTTCGGATGCCGGCCCATGATGGTGTTGCCACGCACACGGGGGGCCGGCGTCCGCAAACCTCCAAGGGAGGAAACCGCGGGAGGTCGGGCTGATGACTTGCTGGATCGTCTTGGTAGCGACGCGCGTGTAGAGCGCCGTGCTGTCGATCTTGGCATGACCGAGCAGCACCTGGATCACTCTGATATCGATGTTCTGTTCAAGCAGATGGGTGGCGAAGCTGTGTCGCAAGGTGTGGAGCGATACGCGCTTGTCGATTCCGGCCCTATCGGCTGCGGCATGGCAGGCGCGATTGAGCTGGCGTGTCGTCATCGGGCTCATTCGGTTCTGTCCCGGAAACAGCCAGCCCTGTGGTCGTGCTTCCTTCCACCAGGCGCGCAGCAGTTCGAGCAGATGCGGCGACAGCATCACATAGCGGTCCTTGCGGCCTTTGCCTTGCTCGACGCGGATGATCATGCGCTTGCTGTCGATGTCGCCGATCTTGAGCGAAATCACCTCGGTGGCGCGCAAGCCCGCGCCGTAAGCCACACTCAGCGCCGCCTTGTATTTGAGCCCCGGCGCGGCATCCAGCAGCCGCGCCACTTCTTCCGGGCTAAGAACGACCGGCAGCTTGCGGGGCTCATGGAGGAACTTGGTGTGATCGATTAGGTTGGAACGCCCGAGCGTCACTCTGAAGAAGAACCGTAACGCAGCCACGTGTGATTGAGAACGGAGATGTGTGCGCCGTTCGCCGCCAGATACAGCTGAAAGCGTCGAACGTCCTCCAGGCTCGCCGTGTCGGGCGACCGGCCGAGGAAGGCGGCAAAATCCTTGATGATGCGGATGTAGCCTTGCTGGGTCTTTGACGCTAACTTGCGGATCGTCATGTCTTCGATCATGCGTCGCCGCAATGGGCTCATGGCCTCGTCGGTCATGGGGGATGCTCCTGTCTGTGTGAGGTTGGCAACCCCTCATCCTCAGACAGGACACTCCCTTCCCGATACTGGCCCAGCCGCCCGCCGCAGCGCACTACCGCGCGAGCGGTTTAGTCCGTTGGCACGAAACGGACATGACGCGATGTCCGAGTTGAGTCCGCTTTCAAGGGCAAAGTGGACTCTATCTGCTCGGAGCGAGTATTTCCGGGTTTGCCGAGTAGGCCCGGGGAATTTCACCCCGAGCCTCTCACAGATCCGGACTTGATACTCTCGCATCATCCGGCTCGTGCCATCGATTGAAGGCTGCCGCCTTCCGTTGAACTTCGGGCTCCTCCCGTTGCCAGTTGGCCCGATTCATCGTCGATGACCCGCCCCCTTCGCTCCACGACGATTACAGCCGCTTCCTCGCTACTACGGAGCAGTCCGCCCCTCTCCGGCGCATCGGTACTTTCGGCCTTGCGGTTGGCGCCGCTTGTGCCTTTTCCCTTGGCATCGCCGGCCAGGTTCTCACGTTCCTTACAAGAGCCTGGTTGAGCTTCGCGCCGTCTACATGCCGGATGTCGCTTGGGCCGTATCAGGACATCGCCCAAGCTGATCCCGGAGGAAGGGTCAGCCCCCGGTTTTGACATCGCCTGATCCGATTTCGACACTTCATCGACGGTTCGCTTGCGCTCGCCTCTCTCAACCGTACCTGCCGGGATCAACCGTCCCAGCGTTTCCGCAGCGCTCACCACCGTGGCTTTTGACCAAAGCGGCCCGCGGTGGCTTGGGATCAGCGACCTGATCGCCGAACCCGAAGGACCTACCTTCATCTCCTATAAAGTTGCGCGCAGCCGTTTGGACCGGCTACGCTTCGTGACACAAGACCCGACTCGGACATTGGAGCTGGTGGACCAGGTTCAAAACCCTTCCATCGCCCCTTACTAATTTCTTCCGAGCGTCTGGCACACGCGAAAGTTCTGAACGGCGAGCCAGAGCGCTGACGGGGCGAAGGAGCAGCCCAGGAGTGTCAATCGAACCCCCCTGGGGCAACTCGGTTGCGCGTAGCGGATGCGGGATCCGAAGATGGTGACCGAGGTGACAAAGAACGGACGGCGGGGAATCGCCACCTAGCTGTTTTGCCATCCGTAAGCCGTTGCGGGATACAGAACTACTGAGTCCGATCCTTCAAAGATGCATAAGCGGTTCGAGCTCCGAACATTTTAGACAGCGCGTGCAAAAGCCCATTTTGCTCAGACTGGGCGCGCGCGATCAGTTTCGCGGGTCGCGGGCGCGGAATGGGCACGTGACCAACGTTCATCGCAGGTGCTTCGTCCAGCACCTCCGTTTCCTCGACACGCTCCTGGAGGTTCTGAGAAAGAAGGCCCCTTGCGACCTGCACGTAAGCCTCCGCCTTGAAACCCGGTGAGCTATCGACGTTAGGAATCAGCAGGGATGCGCGATCGTTTGAAAACTGAAGCGCGCAAAGCGGAAGGTACGAGCCGCCCATCCAAGCCGCAAACACCGATGCAGCGATCAAACCCGTGCAATTCACTGCCGCCGTATGCATGGCACGGGGACGTGGAAAATACGCAACTGCGAACGATGCACATTTTAGCGATGATACTAAACTCATTTATCAACTCCGCCCGAATAGCATGGGGCATAAAGTAAGGCGGAATCTGGACGACTTGCCGCAATCGATCGGAAAGCTCCTTCGAACGATATTGGAACCGAAGGGAAGCCTTGGCCAAAGCCTTCGGCTATGTCCGTTGTTGAAAGCAAAGCGGAAAACATAGGCTCGGAGCGAGTATTTCGCCTTTTGCCGAGTAGGCCCGGGGAATTTCACCCCGAGCCTCTCACAGATCCGGACTTGAACCTCTCGATTCATCCGGCTCGTGCCATCGATTGAAGGCTGCCGCCTTCCGCTGAGCTTCGGGCTCCTCCCGTTTGCCGGTTGGCCCGATTCATCGTCGATGACCCGCCCCCTTCGCTCCACGACGATTACAGCCGCTTCCTCGCTACTACGGAGCAGTCCGCCCCTCTCCGGCGCATCGGTACTTTCGGCCTTGCGGTTGGCGCCGCTTGTGCCTTTTCCCTTGGCATCGCCGGCCAGGTTCTCACGTTCCTTACAAGAGCCTGGTTGAGCCTTCGCGCCATCTACATGCCGGATGGCGCTCGGTCAGTATCAGGGCATCCACCGAACTGATCCCGAAGGTAGGGTCAGCCCCCGGTTTTGACATCACCTAATCCGATTTCGACACTTCATCGACGGTTCGCTTGCGCTCGCCTCTCTCAACCGTACCTGCCGGGATCATCGTCCCGACGTTTCCGCAGCGCTCACCACCGTGGCTTTTGACCAAAGCGGCCCGCGGTGGCTTGGGATCAGCGACCTGATCGCCGAACCCGAAGGACCTACCTTCATCTCCTATAAAGTTGCGCGCAGCCGTTTGGACCGGCTACGCTTCGTGACACAAGACCCAACCCGGACCTTGACCCTAACCCGTCAGTAACCTGCCGTGGTTGAATAGCCACGCGGTTGCGCTTGCGGGTTTGCTGCCGCGTCAAATGTCGTCAACTCAATCTATTTGGAGCAAGATCATGAGAAAGCTTATTCTATTTTGCGCCACGCTTTGCGCGATGGCGGTGCCAGCCAGCCCGGTCCTGGCGCAAACCGTGATGTGGGTTTCCGCCACCGGGAGCGGCAGCACCTGCAGCACCGCCGCTCCCGTGCGGCACGTTCCAGGCTGCCATCACCGCTGGCGCTACCGAGATACACTGTCTCAACAGCGGAAATTACGGCGCGTTCACCATCACTGCGTCGATCGTCATCGACTGCGGCACTGGCAACGTCGGAACCGTGTCAGTCGCCAGTAACGCGAGCGCGATCACTATAAACGTCAATTCTGCGGCCAATATCACTCTTCGCCATCTCAGCCTGAATGGCAACGGCAACACGGGCACGGGGGACGGAATCAATCCCATAAATATTGGAGCCGGCTCGCTGCTGGTCATTGAGGACTGTGTGATTCAAGGATTTGGGGGTGTTGGAATCTTTCTCGGAACTGACAGCGGCCGGGGTGACTTGCAACTTTCAAATTCGCAGATACTCAACAATGCAACAGGAATTCGAGAATTCTTGCCGCCTCGGGCTCATCAATCGAATCGGTTGTTCTTAACCGGGTCGAAGTGGTGGGAAATACGGGCTCTGGCATTATATTAACCGGGTCCGGCGTCGTCGCTGGTACGATGCGCGACAGCGTCACAGGATCAAACGGAACGGATGGGCTATTGGCGAATGCAAGCCAAGTCTATTTCACGGTCGAGGAGTCGAGCATCATCGCCGATCTTTCAAATGGCATCCATGCCAACTCACCTGGTACGAATCTCAATGTGACCGCGTCGACGATCAGCGGGAACGGCACAGGGGTAAAGGCCGCGTTGGGCTCTATCGTCTCGTTTAGCAACAACACCTTGAACGGCAATGCCGCCAACGGAAATTTCACCAGCACCACGGCTCTGCAATAGGCTTGTGGGCGAGCGCCGAGGCCGCCTCTATTGGCGGCCTCTTTCGTTTGGCGCAGGCTGCTCCGATGTCGCTCGTTGGCACCTTTGAGACATGCCGATCCGATGTCCGTTGTTCGGGGAAGACCGGAAGTCGCGTTTTGGGGCCGCGACGACCGTTTTTGACCGATACTGTTGAAAAAGTCTTTTGGGGGTGGCGAACGAAATTTTCGAGAGCCGCCGATCCATTTCGTGCGCAGCGATGTGAGGGACCACGTCGCATCTCAGAAAAGCGACCGCGGACCTTCGTATCGGCGCTACGACGCTTCCCAACGGCGGAGTTGTCTAAAAACCAGCATTTGCGAGATTTTTGGCGTCGTTCGATTTTCGACTTTTTCAACAGTATCGCCGAGTAGGCCCGGGGAATTTCACCCCGAGCCTCTCACAGATCCGGACTTGATACTCTCGCATCATCCGGCTCGTGCCATCGATTGAAGGCTGCCGCCTTCCGTTGAACTTCGGGCTCCTCCCGTTGCCAGTTGGCCCGATTCATCGTCGATGACCCGCCCCCTTCGCTCCACGACCATTGCAGCCGCTTCCTCGCTACTACGGAGCAGTCCGCCCCTCTCCGGCGCATCGGTACTATCGGCCTTGCGGTTGGAGCCGCTTGTGCCTTTTCCCTTGGCATCGCCGGCCAGGTTCTCACGTTCCTTACAAGTGCCTGGTTGAGCTTCGCGCCGTCTACATGCCGGATGTCGCTTGGGCCGTATCAGGACATCGCCCAAGCTGATCCCGGAGGAAGGGTCAGCCCCCGGTTTTGACATCGCCTGATCCGATTTCGACACTTCATCGACGGTTCGCTTGCGCTCGCCTCTCTCAACCGTACCTGCCGGGATCAACCGTCCCAGCGTTTCCGCAGCGCTCACCACCGTGGCTTTTGACCAAAGCGGCCCGCGGTGGCTTGGGATCAGCGACCTGATCGCCGAACCCGAAGGACCTACCTTCATCTCCTATAAAGTTGCGCGCAGCCGTTTGGACCGGCTACGCTTCGTGACACAAGACCCGACTCGGACATTGTTGGCTCTATCCGCCCAGCCTAAATATGCCTGAAGAGCGATTGTTATGGTTATATATTGGATAGACACGCATTTCTCGCACTCGGTTTGATCGAAGGGATTCCTAACATGCGACTTGCATCTGTCATTGCCGGGTTGCTGATCGCCGGAGCGTTCTTCACCACGCTTACACTCGCCGATGACGAGTCCGGGGGCGCGCCGGTCATCCTGTCGCCGATAGATGGCGCTGTGGTTAGGAGCCCCGTCACGGTAATCGTCGGTCTCAAGGCATCGGATGCGATGCACGACAAGGACACCAAGCCCGCGACGAACGATGCGCCGAAACAAATGGGTCAGATGGATCAAAAAGAGCAAATGGGGCAAATGGACAAAAATCACGGCGATGAGCAACATCACGGCGGACATCTGCATCTAATCGTCGATTCGCTCCTCCCCAAGGTCGGCATGATGGTTCCAATGGACAAGAAGCATATCCATCTGATGCACGGTGAGACCAAGACAGCGGTGACCCTCGTGCCGGGCAAGCACACGCTCCAACTCATCGTGGGCGGCGAGGATCATGTGATCCGCGCCCAGGCGCCACACTCCAAGTTGATCACCATCACGGTCCAATAAGCCCCGCCGCAGGAGGTTCAAACTTACCGTTACGAGTATCGGCCCAGCGCGCAGTACCGCTCCAGATGACCGCCGGCCCTTCGCAGACCTCGCGCATCGGCGAAAGATCGCCCTGCCGCAAGACATGCCGACCGCCCGTGACGATGTCCGTTTCAGGGGGAAGACCGGAAGTCATTGGCAGAAGGTCAAAACGGCGCTTTTGACCCAAGTGAGACATCGGCGTGAAAGTCTATTCAATATTTGTTTGCGACAATTATTAAATGGTAAAATCCACCTACTGTTTGCGCGGCATTTCGCGATTGCCGCGCCACAGTTCTGGCTTGACAATGATGGAAACGGCATCCACAATATTATTTGAAGCGTCCAGTTAATTAAATTGGAGGGTTGAATTATGCGTTTATTATTTAGAAACCGGGCTTCTTCCTTTTTGTTTGCAGCAGCCGCGATTTCGGTGTCGTTCTTTGTATCGGAACCTGTTAGGGCGACTGTAGTCGGGGAAATACTTGCTTGTTACGCCTGTAATGGCACCAACACTGCCCCTACAGGGAATGCCGCCATAGACGCGGCTTTGGCAGCCAATCGTAGCGTTGCAATAGACGGACTCCTGTTCGCGTTCGTAAATACAAGCGGATCGGCGATCACGAATGCAACGTTCAATCTCTCTTCATCCTATCCCTATACCGACTCTTACAGCCTTGGAACGGTAGCTGCAAATTCGACAGTTATCTATATGCCGGGACTTCAGAGCGACGGTGGCGTCCATCCTTCTGCCAGCCTTTTCGCAAACGTTGGATATACTCAGGATACAAGTGACGGGCAGGGAAACGTCAACGACGCGAGCATCTTTTCGTTCACAGGGCTTCAAGGGATCCTCAATGTCACGTCGGGGCCGTTTACGCCCTCCCAGTCCTATCGGCCTTGGATTGACAACGTAAATTATCAAACAAGCTTTATTGGTCAGGGTCCCGATGGTGACGGTTGCACTAACTGCTATTTTGGCCAGATCGCTACGTTAAGCGTGCCAAATGTGTCTGCCGTCCCAGAATCCTCCACCTGGGCAATGATGCTTCTCGGTTTCGCCGGCATCGGGTTCTTGGCCTATCGCCGGAATTCAAAATCAGCATTCATGGCGGTCTGATCCACGATCATCTATTCTGAATTGAAGAGCCGCCTTCGGGCGGCTTTTTCTTTGCGGGGCTTGTATTTCGCCACTTCCGCTGATGGCACGAAACGGACAGGCCGAGCCGGTCTGACGATGTCCGTTCCTAGGTGCAGACCGAAATCGACCGGCGGACTGTCAAAACGTCGCTTTTGACCCATCAGCGACATTGGGACGAATGCATTTGCGAGAAGTGAGCTGGCACCTCCGCCGGATTTAGTGTGATACCGTGATCCGAAAGCCTGCTTGTTCTGAGCCTGAGGGGATCGCATGAAACGACGGGATGTAATTACGCTTTTCGCCGGGGCGGCTCTCTCGACGCCGCTTATCGTTCATGCGCAGAACACCAACAAGACTCCCAAAAGGATTGTGTTCGTTCCTGATCCTATTCCGCTCATCCTGGCGGACTGGCGAGCAGATATGCGAGACTTCGGTTGGACCGACGGGGAAGGCTACGTCGTCATACAATCAGGCATCGAGAGCGGAAGTTTGATCCAGGATGAAGCCGCGCAGCGCATCGTTGCGAACAAGCCTGACCTCATCGTCACCGGTACGACCGCCTCCGCACTCGCCGTGCAGCGCGCAACGGCGTCAATTCCGATTGTGATGCTGTATTCTGGATACCCCGTCGAGGCAGGCATAGCCGACAGTCTCGCCAAGCCCGGAAGGAACGCGACAGGCAACGCGATTTATGCATCCACGGGAGTCTGGGGCAAGATGTTGCAACTGCTCCGCGAGGTCAAGCCCGACATCGAACGGGTCAGCGTATTGTGGACTTACGTTATACCCGCGTTTCCAAAGGAGGAGATCGAGCCTTGTTACGCCGAACTCAATAGCGCCGCGCGCTCGCTCGACCTGAAGATTCACATCATAGAGGCCGCGAACACCGATCAGGTGAAGGCTGCGCTCGCTGAGATCGAGGCCAGGAAGACCCAAGGCCTGATGCTGACATCCTATATTGCGGCGCAGGCGATGCCTATCGTTACGCAGTTTGCCGCGGACAAAGGTGTTCCCACGATCATCGATTTTGATTGGACCGCCTTCCTCGCACCGCCTCGCCCTCTCTTGTCGTATGCACCCGTCTATCGAGAACTGGTGCGCAGCACAGTTGCTTCGGTCGACAAGATTTTGCGTGGTTCCAGCCCCAGCGAGATACCGATCCTGCAACCCAGCCGATTTGAACTGGTTGTGGACCTCGTGACTGCCAATTCGATGGGCCTCCCGATCCCCCAAGACCTGCTGTTTCGAGCAGACAAGGTGAACGAGTAAGCGCGCTCTTGCTGCTACGCATAAGTCTCTCTTCATGGCACCAAACGGACCTCAAGCGATGTCCGCAGTCCGGTCGCTAATGTGGGGAAAGCGGACATGGCCCGGA
Organism: uncultured Alphaproteobacteria bacterium; assembly: GCA_963721135.1. Taxonomy (GTDB): domain Bacteria; phylum Pseudomonadota; class Alphaproteobacteria; order Rhizobiales; family Xanthobacteraceae; genus Bradyrhizobium. The sequence continues at coordinate 404 of CAVRIB010000014.1, read as the reverse complement.
CAACCCGATTCGGTAGCGAATGACCCTTAGGCGACAGCGGCTGCCCAGCGGCAATGCTTTCGATGCCAGTATAATCTCCCTATCAAATTGGTGATTTTAGCAGCAAGCTGTTTGCCCTGAGGATCAGAAATGCACCGGCGCGACTTCGTTACGATGCTTGGCAGCGCGGCAGTTGTTTGGCCGCTCGCTGCGCGGTCGCAGCAGCCGACCAAAACGAAGCGCATCGCACTGGTTGTCCCCAATGGAAAAGTCTTCGACGTGGCTGATCCCAATTCTGTAGTTTTCTTCGAGGAATTAAAGCGCCTTGGCTACGTCGAGGGAACAACCTGATCATCGAGAGAAAATCGGCAGAAGGACGAACTGACCGTTACGATGATCTAGCTCGCGAAGTCGTCGACACAGTC
>CAVRIB010000013.1:0-121986 GCA_963721135.1 uncultured Alphaproteobacteria bacterium | reverse complement strand
CGGCCACCTGGCCGCGTCTCGAAGGATGACGCCTCTCTGCTCGCGATTGATCAGGCCGCGCTGGGCTCGTTGCCGTTGGCGGCGGCCTTGGCGCCGCCCTTGGAGACCGCGACCAAAGCGGGGCGCAGCACGCGCTCGCCGATCATGAAGCCGGCCTGCACGACCTGGACCACGGTGCCGGCGGGCACGGAGGGGTCGGGGACTTCGTACATCGCCTGCTGAAAATTCGGGTCGAATTTGGTGCCCGAGGGATCGAACTTCTTCACCCCGTTCTTCTCCAGCGTGTTGAGGAGCGACCGCTCGGTCAGCTCGACGCCTTCGATCAGCGCCTTCAGGCCGGGATCCGCGGAAGCCTTGGCCTCGGCGGGAACCGCGTCCAGCGCGCGCTGCAGATTGTCGGCGATATCGAGAATGTCGCGGGCAAAACCGGAGATGCCATAGGTCCGCGCATCGGCGACCTCGCGCGCGGTGCGCTTGCGCAGGTTTTCCATTTCCGCAAGCGTGCGCAGCATCTTGTCGCGCGCCTCGCTGACTTCCTTCGCCAGCGCTTCCGCAGAGCCCGCTTCCGGTTCGTCAGGCATGATGTATGGCTTGGAAACCACGGGCTCGGCCTGCCCGTGTTCGCCGCATCATCGTTCTGCCGGTTGGGATCGGTCATAGACTGCCTTCTCGAAAAATCGCGTGGGATCAAGGGGAGAGCGGTTGGGGGCGCATATCGTGCTTTGGGCTCGGAAAATCAAGCGCCAACCCCTCAAACCGGGCAGGATCAGCCGCCCAACAGCCGGCTGACGATGCGCGCGGCATAATCCACCGTCGGGATCACGCGGGCATAGTTGAGCCGGGTCGGCCCGATCACGCCCAAAACCCCGACGATATGACCGGCGGCGTCGCTATAGGGCGCGATGATGGTGGAGGAGCCGGACAGCGAGAACAGCTTGTTTTCCGATCCGATGAAAATCCGCACGCCCTCGGCGCGTTCGGCGCGTCCCAATAGATCGATGACGCCGCGCTTGGTCTCGAGGTCGTCGAACAACAGCCGCACCCGCTCGAGGTCTTCCAGCGCATGCAGGTCTTCCAGGAGGTTGGCGTGGCCGCGCACGATCAGCTGGCGGTCGTCATTGTTGCCGCCGGACCAGCTCGCGATCCCGGCTGCGATCACCTTCTGCGTCAGCTGGTCGAGCTCGGCGCTGCTCTGCGCCAATGAAGTTTCGAGTTCGAGCCGCGCCTCGGCGAGCGTTCGGCCTCTGATCCGCGCATTGAGAAAATTGCTGGCTTCGGTGAGCGCGGAAGAGGGAACTCCCGGCGGCAGCGTCAGCACGCGGTTTTCGACCTGGCCGTCCTCGCCGACCAGCACCGCCAGCGCCCGCTCCGGTTCCAGCCGCACGAACTCGATATGCTTCAGCCGCGAATTCGATTTCGCCGTCAGCACCACGGCGGCGGCGCGGGTCAGGCCGGAGAGCCGCGTCAGGGCTTCGCCAAGGGCTGCCTCGATCGATTGCGCCTGCCCGACCGAGGCCAACTGGCTCTGGATCGACTGCCGCTCCGGCTCGGTGAGATCGCCGACCTGCATCAGGGCATCGACGAAGAACCGCAGGCCCAATTCGGTCGGAAGCCTTCCCGCCGAGGTATGCGGCGCGTAGATCAGGCCGAGCTGCTCGAGATCGGCCATCACGTTGCGCACCGAGGCCGGCGACAGCGGCACCGCGATCAGCCGCGAGATGTTGCGCGAACCGACCGGCTCGCCGGTCGCGAGGTAACTCTCGACGATTTGACGAAAAATGTCGCGCGAGCGCTCGTTGAGCTGGGCCAAGCCCGCATTCGGCGTGATCAGTCCGATGGGATCGTGATGGGCCAGAACTTGAACTCCCCTCGCAACACCCCCTAATCTGTCCATCTCGGCGGTCCCTGACAAGCGGCCATTAGTTCCGGAAAGCGGCGGCAAAAGCCTTGCCGCTGCCATCCGCCCCTCCTACAAGCACCGCGAACCGAACCCTTTCGGCTGAATTTCTGGAGGATTGCCATGCGGCCGAGCCGACGTGCGCCGGATGAACTGCGCGCCGTGTCGCTGGAACGGGGCGTCGTCAAATATGCCGAGGGTTCCTGCATGGTCAAATTCGGCGACACCCATGTGCTGGTCACGGCCACCCTGGAAGACCGGCTGCCGCCATGGCTGAAGGGCCAGGGCCGCGGCTGGGTCACGGCCGAATACGGCATGCTGCCGCGGGCAACGCTGGAGCGCACCCGCCGCGAGGCTTCCGCTGGAAAACAAAACGGCCGTACCGTGGAGATCCAGCGCCTGATCGGCCGCTCGCTTCGCGCGACGATCGATCTGGAAGCGCTCGGCGAGCGCCAGATCACGGTCGACTGCGACGTGCTGCAGGCCGACGGCGGCACCCGCACCGCCTCGATCACCGGCGCCTGGGTCGCGCTCGCCGACTGCATCGCGTGGATGAAGGCGCGCAACATGATCAAGGCCAACGTGCTGCGCGACAATGTGGCGGCGATTTCCTGCGGCATCTATGGCGGCGTCCCCGTGCTCGACCTCGACTATGCCGAGGATTCGGAGGCCGAGACCGACGCCAATTTCGTCATGACCGGTGACGGCCGCATCATCGAGGTACAGGGTACCGCGGAAAAGACCCCGTTCACGCAGGACGAGTTTCTGGCGCTGATGGCGCTGGCAAAGAAGGGCGTGACGCGGCTGGTGGATTTACAGAAAATGGCCGTGGCGTAGTCTGATTTGTCAATGCACCGCCGAATCACCGGAAAGCTCGTGATCGCAACCCACAATCCAGGCAAGCTCGCCGAGATGCGCGAACTGCTGGCCCCGCATGGCGTCGAGGCGGTGTCGGCGGGCGAGCTTGGCCTCGGCGAGCCCGAGGAGACCGGCAAGACGTTTGCCGCCAATGCGCGGATCAAGGCGGTCGCCGCGGCGAAGGCGGCGCGATTGCCGGCCTTCGCCGACGATTCCGGTATCGTGGTCGACGCGCTCGATGGCGCGCCCGGAATTTTTTCGGCGCGTTGGGCTGGACCTGCCAAGGATTTCACCGTGGCGATGACGCGGATCGAACGGCTGTTGCAGGAGCGCGGCGCGAAAGCGCCCGCGCAGCGAAAGGCGCATTTCGTATCCGCGCTCTGCGTCGCCTGGCCGGATGGCCATCTGGAGGAAGTCGAGGCGCGCGCCGACGGAACCTTGGTATGGCCGCCGCGCGGCACGTCAGGCTTCGGCTATGATCCGATGTTCATGCCCGACGGTTTCATGCAAACATTTGGCGAGATGTCCAGCATCGAGAAGCACGGCCTGCCGCCGCTCGGCCTTGGCCTGTCGCACCGCGCCCGCGCCTTCGTGAAATTGGCGGAGATCTGCCTTGACTAGCGCCCCCCACCCTGGCCCCCCGATCAAGTCGGGGGCAGGCTCTCCGCCGCAAGCGGGAGAGGGAAAAAGGGAAGCCTTCGGCGTCTATGTGCACTGGCCGTTCTGCCTGTCAAAATGCCCGTATTGCGATTTCAACAGCCACGTCCGGCACGCCCCGATCGACGAGGAACGATTTGTGCGCGCCTTCGCCGGCGAGATCGAGACTTCAGCCGCGCGCGCGCCGGGACGGGAAGTGTCGTCGATTTTCCTCGGCGGCGGCACGCCGTCCCTGATGAAGCCGCAAACCGTCGGCGCGATCCTGGATGCGATCGCCAAACACTGGCGCGTTTCGGGAGATGCCGAAGTCACGCTGGAAGCCAATCCCACCAGCGTCGAAGCCACGCGCTTCGCCGGCTATCGCGCCGGCGGCGTCAATCGCGTTTCGCTCGGCGTTCAGGCGCTCGACGATAGCTCGCTGAAGACGCTGGGACGGCTGCATACCGCGCGCGAAGCGCTCGATGCGGTCGCGATCGCGCGCAAGTCTTTCGAGCGCTATTCGTTCGACCTGATCTACGCCCGTCCCGACCAGACGCCCGAAATGTGGGCGGATGAGCTGAAGGTCGCGATATCGGAAGCGGCCGAGCATCTGTCGCTCTATCAACTGACGATCGAGGAAGACACGCCGTTTTACGGCCTGCACGCCGCGGGCAAGCTGCGGACGCCGGATGAAGCGACCGCGCGCGCTCTCTATGACGTCACCCAGGAAGTCTGCGGCGCGCATGGGCTGCCGGCCTACGAGATTTCCAATCACGCGCGAAAAGGCGCGGAGTGCCGGCATAATCTCGTCTACTGGCGCGGCGGAGAATATGCCGGCATCGGCCCCGGCGCACATGGCCGGCTCGATATCGACGGCGTCAGGCACGCGCTCGCCACCGAAAAGCGCCCGGAGGCATGGCTGATGCGGGTCGAGGCCAACGGCCACGGCGTCATCACGGACGATTGCCTCAACAGCGAAGAGCGCGCCGACGAATTCTTGCTGATGGGCTTGCGGCTCACCGAGGGCATCGACCCGCAGCGTTATGCGGCACTATCCGGCCGCGCGCTCGATCCGCGCCGCATCGCCGTGCTGCGCGAGGAAGGCGCGATCGTCGTCGACGACAGCGGCCGGCTGCGGGTGACGCAAGCCGGATTTCCCGTGCTCGACGCCGTGGTGGCGGATCTCGCGGCGTAAACGAGCGCTACGCCCCAAAACTCTTCGGCGAGCCGGCGACCGGCACGCTGCCGCCGTTGGCCACCCGCATCACTGCGAGCCCGCGCTCGTTGGTGCCGTCGGGGCGGAAGCGGAACAGGCCGTCGATGCCGGCAAAGCCGGACGGGTTGGTCAGGACTTCGGGCGAGTAGCGTTGCCCGCCCTGGGTACGCGCCAACGCCGCGACCAGCGCCACCGCGTCGTAGGCAAGGGTTGCGGTACGCACCGGCTCGGCGCCGTATTTGGTGCGATAGCGGCCGGAGAAGGCGCGGAAACCGGACGGATCGGGCGCGGCATAGAGGCCGCCCTGCAGATTGGGGCTCGCATAGACGCGCGGATTGTCCCACAGGCCGGTGCCGAGCAACTGGATGTTTTTCAGGTTCGCGCCCGCAGCCGTCAGCGCATCCGCGGTCGCGACCACCGAATTGCCGTCATCGGCAATGAGAAGCGCATCCGCCGAACCCAGCGCCTGCGCCACGATGCGCGCCGGGCCGGCGCGATCGGCGCCGTATTTTTCGAACGCGACGACACGGCCGCCGCGGCGCGGCACGGTTTGCTTGAAAGTCGCCTCGACGACGTTGCCGTAGGCATTGTCGGGCAGCAGCGCCGCGAACGATCGCTTGCCGATGCTGGCGGAATATTCGACGATGCGGGTGACGTCGGACTCCGGCAGGAAGCTCAGGAGATAGACGCCGCGGCCGGCGACGCTGGAATCGGTCGAGAACGCGATGACCGATATGCCGCGGTTGCGCGCAAGCTGCGCGGTCGCCGGCACCGACACCGCAAACAGCGGACCCAGGATGATCTCGGCGCCTTCGTCGAGCGCCTGCTGCGTGCCCGCACTCGCCCCTTGCGGGCTGCCGCCGTCATCCTTGATCAGGAGCTGGATGTTCGGATTCTGAAACTCCGCAAGCGCCATCTCGGCGGCATTCTTCATCGACTGCGCGGCGACGCCGGCATTGCCCGTCGCCGACAACGGCAGGATCAATCCGACCTTGACCTGGCCGTTGCCGACGGCGAGCGGCTGCTGCTGCGGTCCCGTGGCCTCGGGCTGCGAGCTGAACGGATTGGAGAACTGGCCGAGGCTTTGCTGCACGCTGGCGCAGGCCCCGAGCAGGGGCGCGCCGAGGATCAGGCCGACCGCCGCCCGCCGGGTGGCCCCGGACGGCTTGGCCTTTATGGGCGCAGTTTCGGGTTTGAGCGGCCCCAGCATCGGATCTCTTCTCTTGACCAACCCTGGTCAGCCAGGACGTCCACCGGCTGAAATCAGGAGGGTGGATTCAGGCATATTGTCGGCGAATAGTTAACCAAAACAAAAGGATTATGGCCGCCTGACGCGGGCCGGGTTGCAGGTCCCGGTTCCCTTAACCGGCGTGCGGCGCGGCCTCGCCGAAGGCCGACAGCCACGTGGCGCAAGTGCAATGTTCCCCGAAGCCTTTTTTGACGCGTTTTCTTGACGCGAACCGGTATCCACTTCGCTCGAAAACGCTCTAGGATCGAGACTATGCGCGCAAAAACCGTCCCCATAAATGGCACACAAGGCTCCAGCGAGCCCTTGCCGCGCACATTTTCGCTAGCTGGCCACGCACTTGCCGCACCCAAAGCGGCGAGCGGGCTGCATCTGGTAGCGACCCCGATCGGCAATCTCGGCGACATCACGCTCCGCGCGCTGGAAACGCTGGCGGGCGTCGATATCATCGCCTGCGAGGATACCCGCATCACCCGCAGGCTGACCGAGCGCTACGGAATCGCTGCGCCCCTAAAGCCCTATCACGAGCACAACGCGGCGCTGGCGCGGCCGAAAATCCTGGAAAAGCTCGCGCAGGGTGCCGCGATCGCCCTGGTCTCGGATGCCGGCACGCCCCTGATCTCCGATCCCGGCTTCAAGCTGGTGCGCGAGGCCTGCGCCGCCGGTCTTCCCGTGTTCGCGCTGCCGGGACCGTCCTCGGTGCTCACCGCGCTGTCGGTGGCGGCGCTGCCGACCGACCGGTTCTTCTTCGAGGGATTCTTGCCCGCCAAGCAGGCCGCGCGCCGCACGCGCCTTGCTGAAATGTCGCGGATCGATGCAACGCTTGTGATGTTCGAAAGCGGCAACCGCGTGGAGGACACGCTGAAAGATCTCGCCGAGATCATGGGCGCGCGCGAGGCCGCGATCTGCCGCGAGATGACCAAGCTGCACGAAGAGATCACGCGCGCCCCGCTCACCGAGCTGGCGCTTGCCGCAGGCGCGCGCGAGACGCGCGGCGAATTCGTGCTGGTGATCGGCCCGCCGGCCGCCGGCGCGCAGACCATGCCCGCCGATGCGCTGGACGAATTGTTGCGCGTCTCGCTCCGCAGCGGCAGCGTCAAGGACGCGGTGGCGCATGCGATCGCGCTGTCGGGGCGGCCGCGCCGCGAAATCTATGCCCGCGCGCTCGAACTCGCCAAACAAGGCAAGGCCGGTCATGGCGAAGACTGACGGCGTTTCGCCATCCGACAAGGCGACAAAGTCCGCCTCGCCCGCGCGCGTCGCCGCGTTTCGCACCGGTCTCTCCGCCGAAAGCCGCGCCGCCGTCTCTCTGATGGCGAAAGGCTATCGCATCCTGGCCAAGCGCTATCGCACGCCCTATGGCGAGATCGACCTCGTGGCGAAGCGGCGCAATCTGTTGGCCTTCATCGAGGTCAAGGCCCGCGCCAGCCTCGATGAGGCTGCCTACGCGGTGACGTCGCGGCAGCAGCGGCGCATCATCGAGGCCGCGCAGGCCTGGCTGATGGCGCATCCCGAACATGCCGAATTCGAGATGCGTTTCGACGTCATGCTGATTGCGCCGCGGCATTTGCCGCGCCATCTGTTAGCGGCCTTCGACGCCAGCCCTTAAAAGTCCTTCCCTCAAAAGCCAACTTGCGGACCCCAGCATGAAACTGAACGTCGCCGTCCAGATGGACCCCATCGAGCGCATCAACGTCCGCGGCGACTCGACCTTCGCGCTGCTCCTGGAGGCGCAGAAGCGCGGCCACGGGCTGTCCTATTACACGCCGGACAAGCTCTCGCTCAACGGCGAGGAGCTGATAGCGCCGGTGCGCCTTCTTGCCGTGCGCGACGAGCCCGGCGATCACTTCACCCTCGGCGAGCCCAGGCGCGAGCCGCTGGCCGCATTCGACGTTGTCCTGTTGCGCCAGGACCCGCCGTTCGACCTCGCCTACATCACCTCAACCCATTTGCTCGAGCGGCTGCATCCGAAAACGCTGGTCGTGAACGATCCCGCCAGCGTGCGCAACGCGCCGGAAAAGCTGTTCGTGATGAATTTCCCGCAGCTGATGCCGCCGACCCTGATCTCGCGCGATCTCGACGAGATCAACGCCTTTCGTGACGCGCACGGCGCGGTCGTGATGAAGCCGCTGCACGGCCATGGCGGGGCGGCGGTGTTTCGCGTGATGCCGCAGGACATGAATTTCGGCTCGCTCTACGACATGTTCTCGGTCACCTTCAGGGAGCCCTGGGTGATCCAGCGCTTTCTTCCCGAAGTCAAACACGGCGACAAGCGCATCATCCTGGTCGACGGCGAGTTCGCCGGCGCCGTCAACCGGGTGCCGGCGCCCGACGACTTGCGCTCCAACATGGTGCGCGGCGGCGCGGCGCAGGCGACCGAGCTTTCCGACCGCGAGCGCGAAATCTGCAAAGTGCTCGGCCCGGCCTTGCGCGACCAAGGACTACTGTTCGTCGGCATCGACGTCATCGACGGCAACCTGACCGAGATCAATGTCACCTCGCCGACCGGCATCCGCGCCATCGCGCGGTTGGGCGGACCCGACATCGCGGCAAAAATCTGGGATGTGATCGAGAAGAAGCGGGGGTAGTCGGAACTTGCGCCGTCCATCTTGCGTGGCGGCGGGATCGGGCTAACCTAGCCCACGTCGTTTTCATTGGGGGTGAATATGTTCCGCATTCGTGTTTTCGTTGGATTGTTGCTCGCGCTCGCGTTTTGCCCGCATCCGGCCAGCGCCGATGGCGCCGTGGCGGTCGGGCTTCCCGCCAATGTGGCAAAGGAAGGCGTTTCGATCGGGGTCGCCGTCAATTTCGATACCGCGGACGCCGCGAATGCGGACGCCCTCAAGCGATGTCGAAACCCAGGACCGACAACGGTTTCGGGGACGCCGACGACGACGAAGACGGGGCGGCTTTGCAAGGTCTATTCGAGCTTCCATGACCAATGCTACGCCTACGCCTTCGATCCGCAGGACGGCACGCCGGGTTTCGGCTGGGCGGTGGCGGATACCACGCATGATGCCGAAAAGGAGGCGCTCGGCAATTGCGAGAATACCGCGGGTCCGGGACGGCGGGCGGCGTGCAAGGTGGTGAAGTCCGGCTGTGACGGGAGCGCAAAGTAGCGCGCACCCGTGGCGCGAAGATTCCGGAAACGTGATCGGGAAGAAGCGGTGAGGGGCACTCGGCCCCCGCCGTTGCCGTTACTCCTACCCGGCCGATTGCGCAAAAAGTTTGCCTGCGAACGGTCCGCCGTTGCTATTCTGGTGAGGGCGAATCAGGAGCGGGCCATGCGCCATGACCTCGATCTGGTAGAGGAGCGTGAGAGCTTTCTGAAGTGGCTGTTCGACGCGACATTGGGTCGATTGATCGCGGCAGCAGGGGAAATCGGCAGACTCATGTTCGGGCTCGGCGACGTCGACCGGCGGCCGAACGAGGATTGAGCCGGGGCGATTCAAATCTCGCCCGCCTTTCGCGAAGGCGAGTGATCGATGAAACCGGGACGCTGGTAACCCGTCGACTTAGGACGCCGCGCCCAGTTATGGGGCGGCTGGCAAAACAGCCGCCAGAGCCACGGAAGCCGCCCCGCAAGTAGGCCTATTGTTCGACGATCCACACCTTTGTGGTGTGGTCATATCTCATGACACGATAGGGTTTGTTTAAGTCCATACCCGCCCGAATCATTTCCGCCTTCAGCGATTCGGGATCGCGGTGCGGGTTCAATGCATATTGGGCCATCTACTTGGTGCCTTCAGGCTTAAATGTGGTGCGTATTCGGCAAGTATACAATCCCCGCTTCTGTCGGCCTTCCGCTACCCTCCGTTGCATCAGATAGTCGCAATAGGCTTCGGAGTGATTGATGCGCTTTGCCTTATAGGATGCGTGCAGCGAGTCCCATGACGTGGCTTCATCGGCATAGATAGTCGAACCCGGTTCAACTATCTTGGTGATTGACGGGACTGCCTGATCTTCCGATTGAAAGACGCGAGTGATAGCCGCGCCATCACGCTGACGCATGACAACAACGACCTTGCGCTTACCAGTTTGGTTTTCTCTCAAGCGACGGTCGCGGCGGTTAGTTTTGTAGTTTCTGGGTTTGACATAACCACCAAAATACGCGCCATCGATTTCGACAGAACCAGCTAATTGCGCGGGGATCTGAGACGCTAGGGCTTCGCGCAGTTTATGTTGGAGCAGCCACGCTGTTTTGTATTGCACGTTCATATCGCGGCTGAGCTGCAGCGCAGAGTGTCCCTTTGCACCGTTCATGAAAATCGCGTTGCTGCGACGAGCGGAACGCTGCGGCAAGAGCTGGCGGCCGGTCAGGATTTTAGGTGCACGCCGAAAATCCTGCGCGTCTTGATCTCGTAGCTGTCGAAACAGCCGCTGCGATCGCCTCGCCTCCTGTCTCAACACCGCCTTTAGGTAAATACTTGCCCGTCGCTCGCCGCAGCGAGGGCATTTACCGTCGGTCAGGCCCCGTTCCTGAGTAAGAAATGCTGAGCCATATAATCACATTCGATATGTACATATCGTTTATGATGATATCGGCTATCGTTGTCAATGGGAAACATATCGAATATGGTGATTTCTTTCGCCATAACCGGTATAGACCATGGTCACGGACAAAAAATGGAAGGATCGGGTTCGACGGCTGCTGAAAGCTGAGCTGACGCGCAAGGGCGTTAGCTACAAAGAGCTTGCTACAAAGCTGCAACTGTTGGGCGTCGCCGAAAGTGAGCAAAACATAGCCAACAAGCTGAGCAGGGGCGGATTTAGCGCCGTTTTCCTAGTGCAATGCCTCGACGCCATCGAGTGCAAGACAATCCATCTCGATATGGATTGACTGTGTAGAACATATCGAATTTGAGTAATTTAGTAGTCCCGTTCATATCTCATCCTTGATGTTTTCGACATCCTCTACTAAAACAAAAAGCGATCCGGGGATGGAGACCGGATCGCTTCTTGCTTCGTGATTGGCACCTTACGGGTTTGGACCCCGTAAGACTGGCGGAGGCGGAGGGATTCGAACCCCCGAAGGTAATAGGACCGTTTTCGAGACCGCCCGTTCCCTTAGTCGGTTAGGAACCGACCGCTATCAACCACTCTGCCACACCTCCAACTTATTGAAAAAGCGCCGCTTTTGGCGCTTTTTCTATTAAAATAATGCCTTCTCCTTCTCAGCAAGCTGGTAAGAGCCATCCGTCAGCTTATTAACCCGACCACGATGCATGATGTTGACCAGAGTACGCATCGTTTGGCGCCCCCCGGTATCAGAACCGAAATAGCCCGCCTGCTCCGTCAACACGCGCAATCTCTCCTTAGAGAGCGTGCCAAATTGCTCTCGCCGAGCGCAGAAATAATCACCCAAAGGAGGCAGGGCCGGCGGGATCGGCATTTTGACTTCTGCTGCATTTTGCGGAAGAGGGCCGATCCTGGCATTCAATTCGTCCACATCGCTGCTCAAAACCCTCTTCAAGGCAGCAACCTCTTATAGGTGGCCGCCGTGGCCTTAAAGCTTTCCATCTGCTCTTTATGCTGAGCCAAGGCCTTTTCCTGCGCAGCGGCGAACTCTTCCACCTCTTTCGCCGCCATTCTATCGAGCATGGCGATCCGCTCGCGCAATCCGTCGCGGATATCGGCAAATTTCGATTTATGGTCACTTTTGTCTGACATACAGTCCGACGTATCAACTGAAATACAGCACGCAATTGCCAATCCTGCAGTTAATAAGAAAATCTTCCGATTATACCCCGGAATAACGATTTCAAGAGATTGGCTCGTCCTGGAACTTCGTCAATTGGTGTGGTTGCTGCCTAATACCGGAGCTTCTGGAATTCTCGATGATCGCCTCGGTCGCCGGCGAAATCCGCGACGGCGCGCTGACCGCGAAGCGGCCGTTCCGCAGCCCCCATCATTCCGCCAGCATGGCGGCGCTGACCGGCGGCGGCATGCGCGCAAAACCCGGCGAGATTTCGCTCGCGCATCAGGGCGTGCTGTTCCTCGACGAATTGCCGGAGTTCGATCCGCGCGTGCTGGATTCGCTGCGCCAGCCGCTGGAAAACGGCGAGGTCGCGGTGTCCCGCGCCAACCACCGCGTCACTTACCCGGCGCGCTTCATGCTGGTCGCGGCGATGAACCCCTGCCGCTGCGGCCATGCCTATGAGCCCGGCTTTTCCTGCAAGCGCGGCCGATTGACCGCTGCACGTCCGATTACCAGGCGCGCATCTCCGGCCCGCTGATGGACCGCATAGATTTGCGGATCGAGGTGCCGGCGGTGACCGCCGCCGACCTGATCCTGCCGCCGCCGGCGGAGGGCTCGGCGGAAGTCGCGGCAAGGGTCGCGGCCGCGCGCGACATCCAGCTGGCGCGCTACGCCGCCGCCGGCCTGCCGCACATCCGCACCAACGCCGAAGCGCCGGCCTCGGTGCTCGAAACCATCGCGCAGCCGGATTCGCAGGGCGCTGAAATTGTTGCGCGACGCATCCGAAACCATGCGGCTGTCGGCACGCGGCTATCACCGCGTGCTGCGCGTCGCCCGCACGCTCGCCGATCTCGATGCTGCTGAGAAAATCGGCCGGCTGCATCTCGCCGAAGCGCTGTCCTATCGCGCGCTCGCCGACGATCTCAGGCGCGCGGCGTGACGCGGAAGTCCGCTGCGCGGCGAAATTCGGCGGCCTTTGGTTGTCCTACCCATGGTACGATGGTAGCATCAAACACTCAGACCTCACGATGGCCTGATCTTTCCTCGCGATGAACAAGGGTCGCCTTGGGAGGCTCATCGGTTTCTTGCTGTGGAAGGAAATCAAGAGCAAGACATTCCTGAATCTCATCTATGGCGATGATCCACCCAGTGTGGTGCGACAACTCTTCTTCGGACTTCGCGTTGTTGATCATCGTCGTCGAGTCGGGCCTGGTTCGCGCATTTGTCGAAGCGATATTGGTCAAGCACGGTCAGCGTCACGAGGTTGATGCGAGATCGGCGGCGCGCGGCGTGACCGGGTAATTTTGCCCGTCGGGTCAATTTGCCGCAGGGCCCTGAGGCAGTTTCTGCTTTTCAGAATACCCAAATCACCCTATATCCCACCCCGTCCCGCCTCACCAAGGGGCGTTTCGCGATCGTCACGGCCGCGAGGCGGGATGCGGTGGACGCAGACGGTGCTTTCGACGAGGGCGATCGGATGTGGACGGAGAAGTCGTGTGGTCCTGACGCCCCGACGCTGGCGTCAAGTCTCGCGGGGATCATCCTGCGGGGCGACGGTGGCAAACAAGCCCGGTCGCCGGGAAGAGCACGAAGGAAACCGTTAAAACCATCCGCGTGCGGGAATGCCGGGTGTTCCGGTGTATCCGTGGTGACTAAGCTCGTGTGGTTATTCTTATTTTTCCACGCGAGGCTGCGGGTGCATTGGGCGCCCGGCATTCCCCACGCCCTTGAGGGGCGATACGAATTCTTGCACGCCTCGGGCGCATCGCGCCGCGAGATCGCGAAGCCGTATCCGAACATGCGGCGGGCTGTTTGAAATTTGAATCGGTACGGGCGGAACGCGTCGTACCTCTTCCGCTTGCGGGTGGGGGAAACTCTATCCACTGGGCGAGCGCGTTTGCGGAGGCACCCCCACCCCGGCCTTCCCCCGCAAGCGCGGGAGAGGGAGCGCACCACCGATGCCGAACCAATGAGCCCCCGTCAACCCGGCGGTAACGAGTTTTGTTTACGCTTCGCCAACCATAAGCCCGTCGTTTCGAAGGGCTTTGCGGCGAGTGAGTATCCGATGTTGCGTTTCAAGGTTCTGGCCTCGGCTGTTCCACTGTTGATTGCCGCCACCTTCGCTGGCGGCAAGCTATTGGCCGGCCAGCACCCCTGCATCGCGATATCAGACACCTCGGTCCAGATCGCGGACCTGCCCTGGCATGCCGACCTTCACGTCAGCTTCACCGACGATCCGCGCGCTCGCAACGGTCCGGGTTCAGCTCTCCGACAATGCGGAAGCCGCCGATTTCGTCGTGGTCGACGATGTCGACATGCCCGACAACAATTCCTGCGAAACCAATGCGGCGACCAGGCTGGTCGCGATTTCGGCGACGCCGGCCGGCAGCGCGCCGGTGATCTACCTTTCGCCGGATGGTCCCGCCGATTACCGCATCTTCGTCCAGTCGAAGACGTTTTCGGCGCGCGAGGCGGCGGCATTGCTCGTCGGCGCCGGCGGCGCGCATCGCGTCCAGGCCGCGGCACTCTAAAGAAGCGTTAACGCTGCATTAACCCCGTTCTCATCGGCCCGCGCGGAGCGGCGCAGCCTCAAACACTTTGCAAGGTGGCCGGCCGCATCGTGCGCCGGCACGCGGGACGCGCGCCAGGCGAAACGGGATCCTCAAAACTCAGAAATCAGGGTCATCGGCATGGGTCGGGTTTTCCGGATCAAGTTGCGCCTACGACGCTTCACCCGGCGTCATCCGTGGCTGATCTTCACGCTCCGCTCGTTCACGATCTTCTCCGCCGCGTTCGGCGGCGCCTATGGCTTCATCGCCGGAAGCCGATCGGAAAACTCCGGCTACGACCCCAATAGCTTTGCGATCGGCGCGAGCTTCCTGTTCGCGCTGGCCTGCCTCGCGCTTGCCACCTTGAGCATCCGGCTGCGCTTCCTGCGCAAGCGGATTGGCAAGATCGCGCTGCATAACGAGGCGCTGGCCGACCGGAACTGGGAATTGCAGGAAGCCGAGCAGCGGGTCCGGAGCCTGTTCGAATCGCAGGGCGACCTGATCGTGCTGCGCGACGCCGAAGGCTCGATCACCTTCGCCAGCGACGCCTATTGCGAACTCGCCGGCCTTCCGCGCAGCGCGCTGATCGGCAGCCCCTTCACCCTGGAGGTGCTGGAGCAGGGTTTTGGCGCGCTGGAGCCGAACGGCACGAAGATCCATGACCAGAAGATCGCTGGCCCGCAAGGCCCGCGCTGGATCGCCTGGCGCGAGGGCCTCGTCCGCAGCGAGGCCGGCCGGCCGGCCGAGCTGCAATGCGTAGGCCGCGACGTCACCGACCGCACCGAGACCGAGCGGGCGCTCGCGGAAGCGCGCGACCAGGCCGATGCGGCAAGCCGCGCCAAGTCGCGTTTTCTCGCGATGGCCAGCCACGAAATCCGCACTCCCTTGAACGGCATCATCGGCATGAGCGGGTTATTGCTGGACACGCCGCTGACGCCGGAACAGATGACCTATGCGAGGGCGGTGAAGACCTCGGGCGATGCGCTGCTGTCGCTGATCGAGGAACTGCTCGACTATTCCAAGATCGAGGCCGGCAAGGTCGATCTCGAACATCGCCCGTTTGCGCTTTCCGCGCTGATCGAGGACATCACCGAATTGCTGGCGCCGCGCGCGCAGGCGCGAAAGCTCGAGATCGCGGCCTACGTCGACGAGCGGCTGCCGATGGAGGTGGCCGGCGACGCCGCACGGCTACGTCAGGTGCTGCTCAATCTTGCCGGCAACGCGATCAAGTTCACCTCGACCGGCGGCGTGGCGCTGATCGTCGAGCCGGGCAGCGAGCCGAACGAAATCAGTTTCCTGGTGCGCGACACCGGCATCGGCATCGCGCCGGAGGCGCAGGAGCGGATCTTCCGCGAGTTCGAGCAGGCCGACGAGCGCATCGCGCGCAACTATGGCGGCACGGGCCTCGGCCTGAGCATCTCCGAGCGCATCGTCAAGCGGATGGGCGGCCGCATCACCCTCGAAAGCAAGCTCGGCGCGGGCTCGACCTTCGAGGTCACGCTCCCGCTTCCCGCCGCCGAGGGCAAGGGCGAACAGAAGGCATTCGCGGCGCCCGACCTGACCGGCCAGTCGATCATGCTGGTGACGCCGCAAAGCATCGAGGCCTCGCTGGTGGCGCGGCGGCTGCAGCGCTGGGGGGGCCAGACGCTGCATGGTCTCGGACATCGCGGTGGCCGAGGCCCTGCTGCCGGAACGTTCCTGGCAGGCCATCCTGATCGATCGCGCGCTGGGCGCCGAGGAGGCCGAGGGCCTGGCCGCGGCGGCGCGCGTCCACGCCACGCAGCGGATCGCGCTGTTCACGCCGGCGACCCGCCACGAGCTGCAGCTTGCTTCGGCGGCTTCCTCGGCCTTCACCGGCTATCTGATCAAGCCGCTGCGCGCGGCCTCGCTCGCGGCAAGGCTTGCGGCGGCGCCGGACGTGCTTTCGCCCAACCTTGCCGCCGAGGCCCTGATCGAGGCTCCGGGCGAAGCCGAGACGCCGGCAACCGCGCCGGCGCGCGGTCTGTCGATCCTGGTCGCCGAGGACAACGAGATCAACGCGTTGTTGATGCGCTCGCTGCTGACGCGGCTCGGACACGCCGCCGTCATCACCACCAACGGCGAGGAGGCGCTGGAATCCTGGCTGGCGGCGAAATCCGCCGGCAGTCCGTATGATCTCGTGCTGATGGACATCCAGATGCCGCAACTCGACGGCATCGAGACCGCAAGGCGCATCCGCGAGCGCGAGGCGGGGCAGGCAGGCCGCCGCACGCCGATCCTGGCGCTGACCGCGAACACGCTGGTCGAGGACCGCTACGCCTGCTTCGAGGCCGGTATGGACGGCTTCCTGATCAAGCCGCTCGACCGCGAGAAGCTCGCCGATGCGCTCGCAGGCCTCGCCGCTTCGCGGCATCTGGCGGCATAGGGCCTACAGCCGCCGCAGCGCGACCTGTTCGACCACGTGGTCGGCGCCCTTCTTCAGGATCAAGGTCGCGCGCGGCCGGGTGGGCAGGATGTTCTCCTCGAGATTGGCGAGGTTGGTGCGTTCCCAGATCGCGAGCGCCGTGGCCGCCGCTTCCTCGTCGGACAATAGCGCGTAGCGGTGGAAATAGGACCTCGGATCGGTAAAGGCGGTGTCGCGCAGCGTCAGGAACCGCTCGACGTACCAGTCGCGCAGGACGTGCTCATCGGCGTCGATATAGACGGAGAAATCGAAGAAATCCGACACGACAGGCACCGCCTTGCCGTCGCGCGGCAGCCGCCCGGTCTGCAGCACGTTGACGCCTTCCACGATCAGGATATCGGGCCGGTCGACCTCGATCCACTGGTTCGGAACGATGTCGTAGGTCAGATGCGAATAGACCGGCGCGCGCACCGGCCGCCGGCCGGCCTTGATGTCGCTCAGGAACGACAGCAGCATCGGCAGGTCGTAGCTCTCCGGAAAGCCCTTCTTCTGCATCAGGCCCTGGCGCTCGAGCACGGCATTCGGAAACAGGAAGCCGTCGGTCGTGACGAGGTCGACCCTCGGCCGCGGCGACCAGCGCGCCAACAGCGCCTGCAGCACGCGCGCGGTGGTCGATTTGCCGACCGCCACCGAGCCGGCGACGCCGATGATATAGGGCACCTTGCGGTCCCGGATGCCAAGGAATTGGCGCTGCGCCTGATAAAGCCGGAGCGTCGCATCGACATAGATCGACAACAGCCGCGACAGCGGCAGAAAGATTTCCTCGACTTCGTTCATGTCGAGGCGGTCATGCACCGAACGCAGGCGCGAGAATTCGCCCGGCTCCAGCGTCATCGGCGTGTCCTCGCGCAGCCGCGCCCATTGCTCCCGGGTGAAGATCCGGTAGGGGTTGTAGACTTGCTCGGGGGCCCTGACATCCATGACGCCGCCTCTTAGACTCTCGCCTTGCGCATGATCTGGTCCGAAAACCGGTTCCCACTTTTCGGGATCATGCGCTGTTAATCGCGCTTGCGCGCGGCCTTCTCTTCCAGTCCGGACATCGAGGTGCGCTGCGCCAGCGCCGCCTCGACATCCTCAAGTTTGATCCCGCGCGATTTCAGCAGCACCAGCAGATGGAACACAAGGTCCGCGCTTTCGGCGATCAGGTGGTCGCGGTCGTTCTCGATCGCGGCGATCACGGTCTCCACCGCCTCCTCGCCGAGCTTCTTGGCGCAATGCTCGGCGCCCTTGTCCAGGAGCTTGCGCGTGTAGGACGCCTCCCCTCCCGACGCCGCGCGGGCATCGATGGTAGCGGCAAGGTCATGGATCGTGAAACGCGGCATCAATCAAAACTCACGCGCCCGCAATGCCGGGCGCTGTCCCCTATGTGGCATCTTAGCATTTTTATGACAAGGAGTCGTCACGGATCGAGGCGCATCGGCAGCCCCGCGCGCACCATGTGATCCTTGGCCTGGCGGATGGTAAATTCCCCGAAATGGAAGATCGACGCTGCCAGCACCGCGGTGGCGTGGCCTGCGCGGATGCCCTCGACCAGGTGATCGAGATTGCCGACCCCGCCGGAGGCGATCACCGGGACCGGTATGCCGTCGGCGATTGCGCTGGTGAGCGGGATGTCGAAACCCTGCCTGGTGCCGTCGCGGTCCATCGAGGTGAGCAGGATTTCGCCGGCGCCGAGCCCGACCACTTCCTGGGCGTATTCGACGGCGTCGATCCCGGTCGCCTTGCGCCCGCCATGGGTGAAGATTTCCCAGCGGTCCGAGCCGCCGCCGCGCTTGACCCGCTTGGCGTCGATCGCCACCACGATACATTGCTCGCCGAATTTTTCCGCGGCCTCCTTGACGAATTCGCGCCGGCTGACCGCGGCTGAGTTGATCGACACCTTGTCGGCGCCGGAGCGCAGCAGCGTCTTGATGTCGTCGATGGTGCGCACCCCACCGCCGACCGTTAGCGGCATGAAGCAGGCTTCCGCCGTGCGCCGCACCACGTCCAGCATGGTGCCGCGGTTTTCGTGGGTGGCCGTGATGTCGAGGAAGCAGAGCTCGTCCGCGCCGGCCGCATCATAGGCAATCGCCGCTTCCACGGGATCGCCGGCGTCGCGCAGGTCGACGAAATTGATGCCCTTGACGACACGGCCGTCCTTGACGTCGAGGCAGGGGATCACGCGCACCTTGAACATTTTCGACGCTCCTAGGCCGCGGCGCGCGCGCTGCGGATCAGCGCCAGCGCGGCTGCCGGATCGAGGCGGCCATCATAGAGCGCGCGGCCCACGATCGCGCCGGCGAGTTTCTTGGCACGCGCAGCCAGCAGCGCCTTCACGTCGTCGATGGAGGCAAAGCCGCCGGAAGCGATGACGGGAATGGAGATGCTTTCCGCCAGCGCAATGGTGGCGTCGAGATTGAGGCCCTTCAACAGGCCGTCGCGCGCGATGTCGGTGAAGACGATGGCGGCGACGCCGGCGTCCTCGAATCGCCTGGCGATTTCGAGCGCGGTCACCTGCGAGGTCTCGGCCCAGCCTTCGACCGCGACCTTGCCGTCACGCGCGTCGAGACCGACCGCGACGCGTCCGGGGAATTTTTTCGCCGCTCCCTTGACGAGTTCGGGATCGCGCACCGCGGCGGTACCAATGATGACGCGGGCGACGCCCTTGTCGAGCCAGCCCTCGACGGTTGCGAGATCGCGGATGCCGCCACCGAGCTGTACCGGCATCGTGACCGCCTTGAGCAGGGCTTCGACGGCTTGCGCATTGACCGGCTTGCCGGCAAAGGCGCCGTCGAGATCGACCACGTGCAGATATTCAAAGCCTTGCGCGGCAAAGGCCCGTGCCTGCGCCGAGGGATCGAGATTGAACACGGTCGCGCGCGCCATGTCGCCCTGCTCGAGGCGCACGCACTGGCCGTTCTTCAGATCGATCGCGGGAAAAAGAATCACGGCTTCCACTTCAGGAAATTCGAGATCAAGGCCAGCCCAAAACGCTGGCTCTTTTCCGGGTGGAATTGCGTGCCGACCGCGGTGTCCTTGCCCACGATCGCGGTGACCGGGCCGCCATAATCGGCGCGCGCCAGCACATCCGCCTCGTTGGATGCGTTGAGGTGATAGGAGTGCACGAAATAGGCATGCCTGCCGCTCGGGCCGAGCGGCAGCCGCTCGAGCAGCGGATGCTCGCGCACCAGGTCGAGCGTGTTCCAGCCCATGTGCGGGATCTTCAGGTTCTCCTCGCGCGGCCTGATCTTTTCGACGTCGCCGGCGATCCAGTCGAAGCCGTCGGTGGTGACGTGCTCCTTGCCGCGGGTGGCCATCAGCTGCATGCCGACGCAGATGCCGAAGAACGGCCGCGCCTTTTTGCGCACGGCCTCCGTCAGCGCCTCGATCATGCCATCGAGCGCGTCGAGCCCCCGGCGGCAATCGGCGAAGGCGCCGACGCCAGGCAGCACGATGCGATCGGCGCGATACGCGACCTCGGGATCGCGGGTCACCACGATCCTTTGCGGCTCTTCCATGCTCCGCGCCGCGCGCTCGAAGGCTTTCGCAGCGGAGTGCAGATTGCCGGAGCCGTAGTCGATGATGGCAGCAACGCTCACCGCGAGGCTCCCGGTTCCGGAAACAGTCCGATCACGTCAATGCCCGGCAAGGCCGGCGGCTTCGAGAATGGCTGGCCCGCAACCTCACGGGTCGGCGGCGGGCCGCCGCGATCGACGGAAACCTGGTCGTTGACGAGCCCGCGCTGCTTGGCGGTCCACCGGTCGAAGAAGCGCCGCTCGGCGGCCTCCTCGTCGTCGGCCACCACGATATCGAGCTGGCGCCAGCCGCCGCGCGACAGGGTCCAGCGCTCGAGGCTGGCGGCTTCGAGCCCCATCAACAGCGCGATCAGCGCGTTCACCAGGAGGATGGCGGCCACCCCGAGACCGAACCTCGTCATTCCGGTATCGATCGCAGCCACCAGGACGACCCAGCCGATCAGCGTCAGCCATAGCCGATGCCAGGCAAGCCACACCGGTGCGAGCAGCATGGCCCAGACGTGAAAACCATCGCGCACGAAGGTGAACCGGTCGGTCGCACGAAGGTCGACGCCGTCACCTGCGGGGGAATGCACTGTGTAAATCGGCATCGCAAATCTCCGCCGCAAACCGGAATCAGCCGCCGAGCTGACCCTTGGTGGATGGCACTTCGCCGGCGGCGCGAGGATCGATCGCCACCGCTGCGCGCAGCGCCCTTGCCAGACCCTTGAAACAGGATTCGGCGATATGATGGCTGTTCTCGCCATATAGTGTCTCGACGTGCAAAGTCACGCCGGCGTTGATCGCAAAGGCGTGGAACCATTCGCGCACCAGTTCGGTGTCGAAGCTGCCGACCTTGTCGCGCGGAAACTCGACCTTGAACACCAGCACCGGCCGGCCGGAAATGTCGATCACCACGCGCGACAGCGTCTCGTCCATCGGCATGTGGACCGAGGCGTAGCGGGTGATTCCGGCCATGGTGCCGAGCGCATGCTTGACCGCCTGTCCGAGCGCGATCCCGACATCCTCGGTGGTGTGGTGGTGGTCGATATGGAGATCACCGACCGCTTTTACGGCGATGTCGATGCGGGAATGCCGGGCCAAGAGGTCGAGCATATGGTCGAAGAAGCCGATGCCGGTCGAGACATTGGATACGCCCGAGCCGTCGAGGTTGACGGTCACCTCGATGTCGGTCTCCTTGGTCTTGCGCTTGATGGTGGCGCTGCGCATGCAATGTGCTTTCCCTTTGACCGGCCCTTGATCAATCCCTGACCGATCCTTGATGGATCCTTCATCGATCCTTGGGGCCGAAAACGCGGCCCTTTTATCAGGCTGGTCACCCCTTCGCTACTGCGGGATGACCCGATTTCGGGCTGAAGTTCGGCCTATGGTGACCGGAATTGACCGCCGATTGTAAGCTTGCGCGAAAATGCCTAAATCCGTGCCCAGCGAGGTATTCATGCAAGCATCAGAAGCCCAATCGCCGGTCTGGCACGGCACCACTATTTTGACGGTCCGCAAGGGCGGCAAGGTGGTGATTGGCGGCGACGGGCAGGTCTCGATCGGCCAGACCGTCATCAAGTCCAACGCCAAGAAGGTCCGCACGCTCGGCAAGGGCGACGTCATCGGCGGCTTCGCCGGCGCCACCGCCGACGCCTTTACCCTGTTCGAGCGGCTGGAGAGCAAGCTCGAGCAATATCCGGGGCAATTGACCCGCGCCGCGGTCGAACTCGCCAAGGACTGGCGTACCGACCGGTATCTGCGCCGGCTGGAGGCGATGATGATCGTCGCCGACAAGAATGTCTCGCTGGTCTTGACCGGTACCGGCGACGTGCTGGAGCCGGAAGCCGGTGTGATGGCGATCGGCTCGGGCGGCAATTACGCGTTGGCCGCCGCCCGCGCGCTGATCGATTCGGACAAGGACGCCGAGGCCATCGTGCGCCGCGCGCTCGATATCGCCGCCGATATCTGCGTCTTCACTAACCGCAACGTGACCATCGAGACCCTTTGAGAGCGGCTGACCGATGGCGCCGGATTACGCCTTCCGCCCGATGACGGCCAGCGATCTGCCGCTGGTCCGGCACTGGCTGGCGTTGCCGCATGTTACGGAATGGTGGGGTGACGCGGAAGAACAGTATGCGCTGGTGAGCGGCGACCTCGACGAGCCGGCCATGGATCAACTCATTTTCTCCATCGCCGGCAGCCCGTTCGGCTATCTGCAATGTTACGACCTGACCGCGTGGAACACGGGCTTTGGGCCGCAGCCGAAAGGCACACGCGGCATCGACCTGTTCATCGGCGAGGCTGACATGATCGAACGCGGCCACGGCTCGGCCCTCATTCGCCGCTTCGTTGATGATGGCCTCGCGGCCGGCCTGCCGCGCATCGTGACCGATCCCGATCCGGCCAATAGCCGCGCAGTGCGCGCCTACGAGAAGGCGGGTTTCAAAAGAGACCGCATCGTCGAGACGCCGGATGGCCTCGCGCTATTGATGGTGCGCGAACCATGACGCTCAAACGCGACGCGCCGGCCGCCTCAGGACTTGCAACGTGGCACTGGGTTGCCATCGCCGTCGGTCTGCTCGCACTGCAGGCGTCGATCCTGTATGCGATGGGGCGGGTGCCGATCTGCACCTGCGGGTATGTCAAGCTGTGGCACGGCGTGGTGCAAAGTTCCGAGAACTCGCAGCACATCGCAGACTGGTACTCGTTCTCCCATATCATCCACGGTTTCCTGTTCTATGCCGCGACCTGGCTCGTGGCGCCGCGCCTTGCCTGGCCGGCCCGCCTGATGCTGGCGATGCTGGTCGAGGGCGGCTGGGAGGTCGTTGAAAACTCCAACTGGATCATCGAGCGCTACCGTACCACTACCATGTCGCTGGATTATTTTGGCGACAGCATCGTCAATTCGGTATCCGATACGCTATTCATGGTGCTGGGCTTCCTGCTGGCGCGAAAGCTTCCGGTTGCATTGATCATCGCGCTCGGGCTTGCATTCGAGATTTTGGTCGGGCTGCATATCCGCGATAACCTCACGCTGAACATCATCATGCTGATCCACCCCTTCGAGGCAATCCGGCACTGGCAGGCGGGACCACCGATCATCTGACGCCGCTTGCGTCGCCTGCATTCCAACATAACTAGGACCCATGACCGACTTCTCCCCCCGCGAAATCGTTTCCGAACTCGACCGTTTCATCGTCGGCCAGACCGACGCCAAGCGCGCGGTCTCGATCGCGCTGCGCAACCGCTGGCGGCGGCTGCAGCTCGAAGGCAACTTGCGCGAGGAAGTGCTGCCGAAAAACATCCTGATGATCGGGCCGACCGGCGTCGGCAAGACCGAGATCGCACGAAGGCTGGCAAAACTCGCGGGCGCGCCGTTCATCAAGGTCGAAGCGACGAAATTCACCGAGGTCGGCTATGTCGGCCGCGACGTCGAGCAGATCGTCCGCGATCTCGTCGAGGTCGCGATTGCGCAGGTGCGCGAACGCAAGCGCAAGGACGTGCAGGCCAGAGCCCAGCTCGCGGCCGAGGAACGCGTGCTCGACGCCCTGGTCGGCCCCAATTCCAGTACCGGGACGCGCGATTCGTTTCGCAAGAAGCTGCGCGCCGGCGAACTCAACGACAAGGAGATCGAGATCGAAACGCAATCCTCCGGCGGCATGCCGCTGTTCGAGATTCCCGGCATGCCCGGTGCGCATATGGGCGCGATCTCGATCGGCGATATCTTCGGGAAACTTGGCGGCAGGAGCAAGACCCGCCGCCTGACGGTCGAAGGCTCCCACGAGCTTCTCGTCAACGAAGAGTCCGACAAACTCCTGGACAGCGATCAGCTGGTGCAGGAAGCGATCAACGCGGTCGAGAACAACGGCATCGTATTCCTCGACGAGATCGACAAGATCTGCGTGCGCGACGGCCGCGTCGGCGGCGACGTCTCGCGCGAAGGCGTGCAGCGCGACTTGCTGCCGCTGATCGAAGGCACCACGGTGTCGACCAAGCACGGCGCTGTCAAAACCGACCACATCCTGTTCATCGCCTCGGGCGCGTTTCACATCGCAAAGCCGTCGGATTTGCTGCCGGAATTGCAGGGCCGCCTGCCGATCCGGGTCGAGCTGTCGGCGCTGACGCGGGACGACATGCGCCGCATCCTGACCGAGCCGGAGGCATCGCTGATCAAGCAATATATCGCGCTGATGAAGACCGAGGGCGTGACGCTCGACATCACCGACAGCGCCATCGACGCGCTCGCCGACGTCGCCGTCGCCGTCAACTCCGCGGTGGAGAACATCGGCGCGCGGCGGCTGCAGACCGTGATGGAGCGGGTACTGGACGAGATCTCATTCGCCGCCCCCGACCGCCATGGCGAAACCATCCAGATCGATGCCGACTACGTGCAGAAGCACGTCGGCGATCTCGCCAAGAACGCGGATTTGAGCCGGTTTATTTTGTAGCTTTTGCAGCTAAGATCGCCGTCCCTGCGCGGTCGCGCATTCGCATCACCCGTCGGGTTGGCCGGGACGACAATGAATTTGAATCCGCGTGCGTGGCAAGACCCCTGGCGCCTGATGCTTGCCGTCAATGTCGCCGTGGTAGCAGGGGTTTTCCTCCACAAGATCAGTCTGCCGCCTTACGTCCCCTACATCCACCTTCTGGTCGATTACCATTTCGGCTTCACCAAGCGGGCGCTGATCGGCGCCATCGTCTCGCTGTTCTCGGCAAGAGTGCCGGTGTGGCTGGTGTTCGCGCTGTCCGGCGCCGTCTGGCTGATCACGCTTGGTCTATTTGTCAAACTGTTCAGGCGCACCTTCGGCTTCGACGACAAGCAGCTGCCGCTGTTCACGTTCATGGCAGGCTCGCCGTTCTTTCTGAAGAATTTTATGCACACGCTGGGGCATTTCGACATCTATGGCTGTGCGTTGGCGATCTGCCTGCTGCTGATACCGGCGCGCTCGATTGTCTTCGTTCTGCTCGCGGCGCTCGCGTCGATGATCCTGATCCTGATCCACCACATTCATCTGTTGATGTATGTGCCGACCATCGGCGTCATCGTGGTGCTGCGCTATTACCTCGTGGCGGGCTTTGGCCGGCGAAATATCGCCGTCGGCGTCGCCGCCGCGCTGTGCGTGGCATTGTTGTTCTTCGCCGCGCAATTCCTGGGAACAATGGCGGTGCCCGAGGCGGAGTTCGTCCGCTATCTGCAGAGCCGGATGGCCGATCCAAGCCGAACCGATCTCCTCGGCTTCAGCTACATCTGGTACCAACCCCTTTCGAAGGAAATCGCGGATACCTGGGCTCGCATGCCGTCCAACATTCTGGGCGTTCCGGTGTTTGGGCTACTGATATGGCTGTATACCCCGCTGTGGAAGTATTTTGCCGGTCTGATCGGCGCGCTGTCGAGTGAGCTTCAGCGCCGGTTCGTCGTCGTCGCCATTGTGATGGTGAGCGCGGGTTATCTGATCATGTTCGCGATCGTGTTCGATTACTCGCGATGGATTTCGAACTGGGCGGTTTGCATGTTCCTGATCCTGCACGCGGTCAAGGCCTTGCCGGCCTCGCATGCCGTGCCGCCGATAGCAGCGGACGATCGAAAGACCCTCGTCCTCGGCTGGATCGTGACGCTGATCCCGCGGGTGGGAATCGTGCGCCCGTTCTGAGCCTTCATCCTCTCGCGCGCCTGATGCGGACGTAGAGCGCGCCCTCGCCGCCGTGGCCGATATGGGCCTCCTCGAAGCCGACCACCAGCGCGCGAAACTCGGGCAGGCCGAGCCATTGCGGCACCTGGCGGCGCAGCACGCCGCGCTCGGATTCGGCGCCGATCTTGCCTTTGCCGGTGATGACCAGCACGAAGGTCAGGCCTTCGCTGTGGGCGCGTCGCAAGAACCCCGATAGCGCGCGGTGGGCGCGCACTTGCGTCATGCCGTGCAGGTCGATCCGGGCATCGATTTCCTTCCTGCCGCGCGACAATTGCGCGCGCTCGCGACGGCCGATCGGGGCCAGTGGTGGCGGCTCGAGCCTCGGCGTTGGCTGAATTCTTGTTGGAGCGGGCGGCCTGGCTGAAACCGCGGGCTTTGTTACAAGTGCGTCGTGAGCGGCCGCGTCCGGCTTCACGCGCGGTTTTTTCCGCAGCGGTTTTGCCTGCCTGGCAACACTTTCCCACAACGCGCGTTCTTCCTCGGTCAGGACGCGCCTGCGGCGTGGGGAGACCGGCCATTCCGGGATCAGGGTCGAGCCGCGTTTCATCGGACGCCGCGGTAGTACCGATGGGAACGATAGCGGCGCGCGGCACGGCCGGTTTCGATCCTGGGCCTGGCCTGCGGCAACGGCACGGGCTTTTCGGCGACCACCGGCGAGGCTTGCGCCACGGTTGCGGCGGGCGCTGACGTCGGCGCGGCACTTTTCGCCGGCTCGTTAGCCTTGGACGAATCCTTCGCAGGTTCCACTTGCGGAAACAGCTTTGCGATTCTTTCCGACGGCCTCGGATCCGGCAGCGGCATCCTGCGACCGCGCGCCACAGGGTCGAGGCTCCTCGGCACCAGCATGACAAAATGCATGGTGTGCCGGAGCCGGCCCGATATCCTGCCCGCGTCCGCGCCGGCGCCGAAATAGAGATCGGCGCGCGCGGGCCCCGTGATCGCCGAGCCCGTGTCCTGCGCGATCATCAGGCGGTGAAACGGCGTCTTGGACTGCGCCGATTCGATCGGCAGTTCGCCCTCGATGAAGAACGGCGTGCCGTAGACATGCAGCGTCTGGTCGACCGCGATCGAGCGGCCCGGCGTCAGCGGCACGCCCTGCGCGCCGACCGCTTCATCCTTGTCGGAGAGCGGCACCTCGCGGAAGAAAACGTAGGAGCGATTCTGCCGCCGCACTTCGTTGGCGCCGTCAGGGTCTTGCTCCATCCATTCCCTGATCTTCTGCATCGACATCTGCTCTTTCGGGATGATACCGCGGTCGATCAGGATGCGGCCCACCGCGGTATAGGGATAGCCGTTATGCGCATCGTAATTGATGCGGATCGTCGAGCCGTCCTCCAGGTGAATCCGTGCCGAGCCCTGGATCTGCGCGAACAAGAGATCGGTCCGGTTCTTGAGCCAGCAGATTTCCAGGCCGCGTCCGGCAATCGCGCCATCTTCGATCTCGGCGCGATCGTAGTAGGGCACGAGCTTGCGGCGGCCGATCTTGCGGTACACCGGCCCCTTGTTCGGCAAGTTGGGCGCGTCCTGCGCGTAGCCGCGGACGAACAGGTTGGAGGGGCGGCGATAGACCGGCACGGTGTAGACGTCGGTCTTCGTCCGCGAGCCGTCCAGCACCGGCTCGTAGTAGCCGGTGACGAAGCCGTCATCCTCGCCGAGCCGCGAGATCCGCAACGGCAGGAAATGTTCCTCGAAGAACGCCTTGGCCCTGGCGCCATCCGCAATGTCGGCGGCTCTCGCCGCGCGGCAGGGATCGCGCAGCGAGGTGCCAAGCGCCTTCGGATCGGTGGACGGTCCTTGCTGCGCGACGATCGGCCTGCAGCTGATGCGAAACGCCTTGTAGGCCTGCAGGTGATCGTCCTCGCTCCAGCCCGCGACATCGTTCCATGCGACCGGGACGTATTGGCCGCCGCTGATCTGGAGCGGCCAGTCAAGAGGGGGATATGGCAGCTGCCGGTGTTCGATGCGCGGCGCATGGGCGACGTGCGAATAGTAATGTGCCGTGCGCGCCGCAATCGCCACCAACGGCGCCAGCGACAACGCAACCGCGACTACAACAAACGCCGCGGCATGGCGCCGCAAGAACGCCGCGTTAGTGCGCGCTTCCCGTGCCAACCAGCTTCCAATTCGGATCGCGCGAAGTCGGGTCGCGGGCGAATGTCCAAACATCGGTGATATCGGAGACCTTATCCGGATTTCCGTCGACGATGGTGCCGGCCTTGTCGCGGGTGACGGAAATCATCTGCGACACAAAACGAACGGTCAGTTGCGCGGCCTTGTCGCGGCTTTCGGCGCCGACCAGTTCGGCCTTGTCGATCGACACGAAGCGCGTCTCGGTTTTCTGCTCGTTCCTCTCGCGATCCTTGATCGCGGCCTCGAAACTGTCATAGACCTCGGACGACAACAGATCCTTCAGCGCACGGCGATCGCCGTTGGCGAATGCCAGCACGATCATCTCGTAGGCGCTGCGCGCGCCGGAGAGAAAATGCCGCGGGTCGAACGAGGAATCCTGAGCGGCGATGGCGTCGAGTCCCTGGGTGAGCGGGGCACCGGGCTCGGCCAGCCCCTTCCAGCGGTCGGTCGGCGGGGCGACGTCCGGCGGCGGCGCCGGCGGCGCCTGATCGATCACCGGACCGGGCATCGGGACGACATTGTTGTCCTGCGCGCCCTGCACCACATTGCGTGCGGCGCGATCATAGGGCGGGCGCTCGTTTCCGGTGCGCTGCCCGAGGACACTGCGCAGACGCAGGAAGATGAAGACCGCCAGCGCCAGGAAGATGATAGTGTAAATATCCACGTCGCTTTTGCTTTCTGGTTCTCACCCCGGTAGCGGGTCCGGCGGCAGAGCGTCCCTGGAGGGAACGGCAGAGATCACATCATGGATGGGTCTGCAACATGTAGGCACGAAATCTGGCCGGGCCAATGGCATGTTCTGGCATGAAAAGCCATTCCAGTGGAAATGAGCCAAGCCCAGGCTCGAAACCCATTTTACCACAGTTTGAATTGTAGCGCGTTTTCGGTCGCGGGGGAAACCCCGACCATGCCTGGAAATCGCGCATATTCAACAATTTAGGGCGCACTCTGCCCGCAATCATGACCCATTAACGCTTTCATCCCGGACCCGCCGGCTGCGTGCCATTGTCGTCCTTGTGGAATGAGGCGGGGCTATGTTAGCCACTCGCCCCGACACTGGCCCTTTTTGCACCTCGTGAAGCGAATTTGAACGCCATATCGGCCGCCGCTCGCTTGAAGCTCTCCAGGAGAGACATCCATGACCAACGGCAACGGCGCGCCTCCCGAAGCGGCCCCTCCTCCGCAGCTCAACGTGCTGGCGCAGTACACCAAGGACCTGTCGTTCGAAAATCCGAACGCGCCGTCCTCGCTGGCGCCGCAACAGCAGCAGCCCTCGATCAATATCCAGATCAACGTCAGCGCCAACAACGTCGCCGAAAACGAATACGAAGTGACGCTTTCGGTCGAGGGCAAGGCGGAGAATGCCGGCAAGGTGATGTTCAGCTTCGACCTCGCCTATGCCGGTGTGTTCCGCATTATGAACGTGCCGAAGGAAAACCTGCATCCGCTGGTCATGATCGAATGCCCGCGGCTGTTGTTCCCGTTCGCGCGCGAGATCATCGCGACCTCGGTGCGCGACGGCGGGTTCCCGCCGCTGATGCTCGACCCCGTGGATTTTGTCGGCCTGTACCGTCAGAACATGGAACGGCAGGCTGCCGCACAGGCCGCGGCCCAAGCCAAACCGAGCTGACAGGCGATCGACTTCGCCGCTACGCCGCCGGCAGGAAATCGTGCCAAATCGGCTTTTCGCCGAGGGTGGCGATAAAGGCCCGGTGGGCTGCGCGATCCTCCTCACTGATTCGCGGGGCCAGCGGCACCTCGCGCTGCCGGCGCGGCATTTCGCCGTACGCACCGACGCGGACGTCGCGCGACTCGGCCGCCAGGATCAATTGCGATTGCCGGGCTCCGATCAGATCGATGTAGACCTCGGCCAGAAGCTCGGCGTCGAGCAACGCGCCATGCTTGGTGCGGCGGGAATTGTCGATTGCATAGCGCGAGCAGAGATCGTCGAGGCGGTTCGAGACGCCGGGATGCTTGCGCCGCGCCAGCAACAGCGTGTCGACCAGCCGCTCACGCGCGATCGGCGGCCGTTTCAGGCGATCGAGCTCGGCATTGATGAAGCTGACGTCGAACGAGGCGTTGTGGATCACCAGCGGCGCGTCG
Organism: uncultured Alphaproteobacteria bacterium; assembly: GCA_963721135.1. Lineage (GTDB taxonomy): Bacteria > Pseudomonadota > Alphaproteobacteria > Rhizobiales > Xanthobacteraceae > Bradyrhizobium. Next base: position 92,023 of record CAVRIB010000013.1, on the reverse strand, counting down.
CCGATGAACTCCAGGAAGTCCTCGACCACCTCGGCAAAGAACGGCTTATCGGCCAAAAACTCGCTGGAAAGACCGTGAACGGCGAAAGCTTCCGCCGACATCTCGCGCTCGGGATTGAGATGCCGGTGAAAGGTCTGCCCGGTCGGCATGCGATTGAAAATCTCGACGCAGCCGATTTCCACCAGCCGATCGCCCCTTAAGGGATCGAGGCCGGTGGTTTCCGTATCGAGAACGATTTCGCGCATGCGATCCTTGAGCCTTGAGGCCGGAATGGCGAATCAGATCCGCCGCTGCGGCATTTTAGCAGCCACTTTCAAAATGTCCCCGATCCGGGCGCGCACGGGGTCAAGCCCGTGCGATGTATCCACCACGAAATCCGCGCGTTTGCACTTTTCGGCGTCGGGCATCTGCCGCGCCAGGATCGCGTCCAGCTTTTCGCCGGTCATGTTGTCGCGCGCCAGAATCCGCTCGCGCTGGATTTCCGGCGACGTCGTGACCACCACCACCGCATCGACGCGCTTCTCCCCGCCGGTCTCGAACAACAGCGGCACGTCGACCACCGCGACGGGTGCACCGGAACGTTCGGCGTCCTCGAGGAATTTTTGGCGCGAGGCGCCGAGCATCGGATGCACGATGCCCTCGAGCCGCTTCATCGCCGCGGGATCGTGCACGACCTGCGCCGACAAGCGCGCGCGATCGACCTTGCCGTCCACCGTCGTGCCCGGGAATGCCGCCTCGATCGCAGGCGCTGCCTCACCTTCGTACAGGCGGTGAACGGTCGCATCGGCATCGTAAACGGGAACGCCGGCTTCCGCGAACAGTTTTGCGGTGGTTGATTTCCCCATCCCGATCGAGCCGGTCAGCCCAAGGATTATCATTCAAGCCCCGCCATTGGCCGCCTTCTCAGGATTTCTCTCATACGGCGAGCAGCCTCTCGCTCCGCAGGAATGCGAGCAATTGCAATAGCGGCAGGCCGAGGATGGAAAAATGGTCGCCTTCGATGCGCTCGAACAGATGGACCCCCAATCCCTCGAGCTGATAGGCGCCGACGCTCGAGGTAACCGCCCTGCCGGCTTCGTGGAGATAGGCGTCGATCTCGGCCTCGCCCAGCTGCCGCATGGTCATCCGCGCGACTGACGTCGCTTCAAACATTATCTCCTCATCGCGCGCCACGGCAACGGCCGAGTGCAGCTCGTGGCTGTGGCCGGCGAGCGCGCGCAGTTGCTCCCTGGCCTGCGTACGATTCGCGGGCTTCGAGAACAGCACAAAGCCGAGCGCCAGGGTCTGATCCGCGCCGACGACAATGCGGCCGGGGTGACGTACCGACACCGACAGCGCCTTCTCGCGCGCCAAGAGGGCCGCGATCTCGCCCGGTGCGGAAAGACGGGAAGCCTGCTGCACGGCCCGTTCGTCGATATCGGCCGGAACAGCCTCGAAATCGATGCCGGCATTGGCGAGCACCGTTTGCCGCGCGCGGCTCTGCGAGGCCAGGATCAACGGCGATGGTCCGCGCCACAGCGTCATTCCGGAAGCCGCTGGCGCTGCCGGTCGGTGAATAGTTTCAGCACCGCAGCCGCGGTCTCCTCGATCGACCGCCGCGTGACATCGAGCTGGGCCCAATCGAACCTGACGCACAATCGCCGCGCGAAGGCGACTTCATCGGCGACCGCCTGGCGGTCGATATAGGTGTCGTTGTCCCGATCGCCCATGCTCAACAGCCGGTTCTGCCGGACCTGAATCAAGCGCTCCGGCGTCGCATGCAGGCTGACGACCAGCGGCTTCTTCAAGGCCTCGAGCTGATGCGGAATCGGGATGCCCGGTACCAGCGGAACATTTGCCGTGCGAATGCCGCGGTTGGCGAGATAGATCGAGGTCGGCGTCTTCGAGGTCCGGGATACGCCGACCAACACCACGTCGGCTTCTTCCAGCCCTTCGACATGCTGGCCGTCGTCATGCATCATTGTGTAATTCAAGGCATCGATGCGCTTGAAGTATTCCGCGTTCAGGGTGTGCTGCGCGCCAACCCGTCCAGAGGTCGGTGCGCCGAGATAGGCCTGGAACAACTGCATGACCGGGCCGATGATCGAGAGGCTCGGAACGTTGATCTGCTGGCACTTGGCTTCCAGGCGGGCCACCAGATCCTTTTCCAGAAGGGTGAAAAGCACGATCCCGGGCGCTTCCTCGATTTCATCCAGCACGCGGTCGAGCTGCTTCTGGCTGCGCACCAGAGGGTAGACATGCTCGACCGCCGTCACGTTGGCGTATTGCGCCGCCACCGCGCGCGCCACCGTGATCAGGGTTTCGCCGGTCGAATCAGAAACCAGGTGAAGATGAAAATAGCTGCCGGTCGTGGGCACCTTTACCCCTGTATAGCCTGTGACTCCCTGTGGAGCTTACCTGAGAGAGAGGGACGCGGATCGGCCGATCAGGGATAACCCGCCATTTTCTTCACAGGACTCGGAACAGGGACAAGTCCCCTCGCCCAAGGCCATGATAGCGAGCTTATGTGGACTAGTCTCTTCATAGACTGCTCACAGTCCCACGCAACCACCTGCTGCCGGTGGCCTTTTTGGGATCACCCGAACAGTGGCAGAGATTGTTGAAGGATGTGAACAAGCCAACGGGAACAACCGGACAGTTTTGCGTGGGCCAAATCCACTGCTACTTAGACTCAAACCTAAGATTCTAAGATTATTGTTTTAGAAAAGAGTTGCTTGCGGATATCTCGTGGTTCTGGTCGAAGACAGATCCGTTGCAACGCCGAGTCTGGCTTGAACATTTCTGATTTCAGGCTGCAGGCGAACATGCACGGCAACGATTGAGGCATCTTTCGATGTATGGGTGGATCAAGGCGCTGCATATCATCGCAGTCATCGCGTGGATGGCCGGCATGCTCTATCTGCCGCGGCTGTTTGTCTATCATTGCGAAGCGGAAAAAGGATCGAGGCAGTCCGAAACGTTCAAGGTGATGGAACGACGGCTGCTCAAGGCCATCATCAACCCGGCGATGATCGTGACGTGGCTCGCGGGACTTTATCTCGCTTGGGCCGGGCATTGGTATTTGGCGCCCTGGTTTCACGCCAAGTTCTTGCTGGTGCTGGTATTATCGGGCGTCCACGGCTTTTTTTCGCGCTGGGTGAAGGATTTCGCGGCCGATCGGAATACGCGAAGCCATAAATTCTACCGCGTTATCAATGAGATACCAACAGTCTTGATGATCGGGATCGTGATCCTCGTGGCGGTCAAGCCGTTTTGAGATACGTACTCGTTATCGCTTGCCGCCGTCAGGCGTGCTTGCGGAAAGTCGGACGATTTTCTATATTATTGAAATCCCACCCCACGCAGGCGGATGTGGTTGTGTTCCGGTTTCCTCGTTAAGCCGGCCACCGCATCAGGTTTGAGGCCTCACCGGCGCTTTCCTTGCTCAGACCTGCGGACCTTCCTTCTTTTCGCGTCCGCATTTTCGAAAAGCCACCTTGCAATCCCTCTCCCCAAGTTACTCCACAGGACCATCCCAATGCGGGAAATGAAACTCCAGGACCTCAAATCTCAAACGCCGGCCGAGCTGGTCGCATTCGCGGAAGAGAAGGGGGTCGAAAATGCCAGCACGATGCGCAAGCAGGAGCTGATGTTCGCCATTCTCAAGCAACTCGCGATCCAGGAGATCGACATCATCGGCGAAGGCGTCGTCGAGGTTCTCTCCGACGGTTTCGGATTCTTGCGCTCGCCGGACGCCAACTATCTTCCGGGACCTGACGACATCTACGTTTCACCCTCGCAGATCCGCCGCTTCGGACTTCGCACCGGCGACACCATCGAAGGCCACATCCGCAGCCCGAAAGAAGGCGAACGCTATTTCGCGCTGCTCAAGGTCAACACGCTGAATTTCGAAGACCCGGAAAAGTCAAAACACAAAGTCAATTTCGACAATCTGACTCCGTTGTTCCCGAATCAGCGGTTCCGGATGGAAATCGACGACCCCACCAGAAAGGACCTTTCTGCAAGGGTTATCGACATCGTCAGCCCCATCGGCAAGGGCCAGCGCGCCCTGATCGTGGCTCCTCCGCGCACCGGCAAGACCGTGCTGATGCAAAACATCGCGCATTCGATCACGGCCAACCATCCCGAATGCTATCTGATCGTGCTTTTGATCGACGAGCGTCCGGAGGAAGTCACGGACATGCAGCGCTCGGTGAAAGGTGAGGTGGTCTCCTCGACCTTCGACGAGCCTGCCGTACGGCATGTGCAGGTTGCCGAAATGGTGATCGAAAAAGCCAAGCGGCTCGTCGAACACGGTCGCGACGTCGTGATTCTCCTGGACTCGATCACGCGGCTCGGCCGCGCCTACAACACCGTGGTGCCGTCATCGGGCAAGGTGCTGACCGGCGGCGTCGACGCCAATGCGCTGCAGCGGCCAAAACGGTTTTTTGGCGCCGCGCGCAACATCGAGGAGGGCGGCTCGCTCACCATCATCGCGACCGCGTTGGTCGATACCGGCAGCCGCATGGACGAAGTGATTTTTGAAGAATTCAAAGGCACCGGCAATTCCGAACTGATCCTCGATCGCAAGGTTTCGGACAAGCGCACGTTCCCGGCGATCGACATTTCGCGCTCGGGCACGCGCAAGGAAGAACTGATCACCGATCCGCAGGTGCTGAAGAAAATGTACGTGCTGCGTCGGATCCTCAATCCGATGGGCACGATGGACGCGATCGACTTCCTGCTCGACAAGCTCCGCAACACCAAGAACAATGCAGAGTTCTTCGAATCGATGAATACCTGAGGCGTTTTCCGGTCTCAAAATGAGGGCGCCTTCGCAAGCTGGCGCCCTTTTTCATGTCATGCGTTATGCTGCATCTATGTTGCCGTGCAATCGCAGCATCAAGAGAATCGCGCTGCCTCTTGTCCGTCTTCCATAAGTGATTGAAATAGTTATAGTTTGTGTTTTTGAAGACCGTCCGCTTGGCGGAACGAGCGGATTTTTTGCAGCATAAGCACGGCCGATATTGCAGCGGTGCTGCAGCATTTGAGCGGAAATCGCCGCCTTGGCTGTGAATACCGGCGGCCGTTTGAAAAATCGAAATAGTGTTGCCTTTTCAAAGGGCTCTGGGACAGATAGGCCATGCACCCGCGCGACCAGACCATCTTTGCCCTTTCATCCGGCCGACCGCCGAGCGCGATTGCCCTGGTGCGGGTATCGGGACCTCAGGCCGGGACCGTGCTCGCCACGCTTGCGGGCGAGGTGCCGGCGCCGCGGCGGGCGACGCGCGCGCTGGTGCGCGATGCCGCCGAACAGCCGATCGATGATGCCGTCGTGCTCTGGTTTCCGGCGCCGGCCAGCGCGACCGGGGAGGATGTCGCTGAATTTCACGTCCACGGTGGGCGCGCGGTGCTCGCAGCGCTCTTCGCGGCGCTCTCGGGTTTTGAAAATGTACGCGCGGCGGAGCCGGGCGAGTTCACGCGCCGGGCGTTCGAGAACGGCAAGCTCGATCTCACCGAAGCCGAAGGCCTCGACGACCTGATCCACGCCGATACCGATCGGCAGCGCCGCCAGGCGCTGCGTCAACTGAAAGGCCTGCTCGGCGACAGGGCGCGCGATTGGCGCGCACAAATCATTGAAGCCTCCGCGCTGATCGAAGCCGGTATCGATTTCGCGGATGAAGGCGATGTTCCGGCCGAACTGATTGGGCCGGCGCTGGCAAGAATCAAAGTTTCTGCTTGGCGAGATCGAGGAAGTGCTTGCGGCCGAGGGCAAAAGCGAACGGCTGCGCGACGGGCTCGTGGTCGCAATTGCAGGTCCTCCGAATGTCGGAAAATCGACGCTGATGAATGCGCTGGCGCGGCGCGAGGTCGCGATCGTCTCGCCGCATGCCGGCACCACGCGCGACGTGATCGAGGTTTCGCTCGACCTCGACGGCTATCCGGTGACGGTGATCGACACCGCAGGGATTCGCGAGACCGACGATCCCGTCGAGCAGGAGGGCGTGCGCCGGGCGAGGGCGCGCGCGGCGGAGGCCGACCTGGTGCTGTGGCTGACCGATGCCGAGCACGAAGAAATCGTGCGCGACGGCGGAGCACCGGTGTGGGTGGTGCGCAACAAGATCGATCTCGATGTTGCGGCCGATTCGAAGGGCTCGTGCGCAGGTGACCAGTTCAGGATTTCGGCGCGCCGAGGTGATGGGATCGGGGAGCTGTTCGCCCGCCTGGTCGCGTACGCCCAGGACTATTTTGGTGCGGGTGAGGGCGGCCTGATCGGGCGCGAGCGGCAACGCAAATTGCTGCAGCAAACAGCGGCTTCGTTGCGATGCAGCATTGAGGCGGTCGGGGTCGGTGAGGAGTTGGTCGCGGAGGAGTTGAGGGCGGCTAGTCAGTCGCTGGGACGGCTACTGGGTCGGGTGAACGTCGAGGACGTGTTGGACGTGATTTTCAAGGAATTCTGCATTGGAAAGTAATGAGTTTTGGTTCACTTCATTGATCTGCGAGAGTTTCACGTGAAACAGGGCAGTGTTTCACGTGAAACGAATAATGTCCGGCCAACTTGCTTCTTTCGGCTGTTGCTATCTCGCGATAGAAGTCCGCCCATGATTGCCAGGCAAGAATCGTTCGACGTCATCGTCATCGGCGGCGGCCACGCCGGCTGCGAAGCCGCGAGCGCGTCCGCGCGAATGGGAGCCCGGACGGCGCTGTTGACCCACCGCTTTGCCACTATCGGCGCGATGTCCTGCAATCCTGCCATCGGCGGGCTCGGCAAGGGCCATCTGGTCCGCGAGGTCGACGCTCTCGACGGATTGATGGGGCGGGTCACAGATGCCGGCGGCATTCAGTTTCGGGTGCTCAACCGCCGCAAGGGTCCGGCGGTACGCGGTCCGCGCGCCCAGGCCGACCGCAGGCTCTATGCGAGCGCGATGCAGGCCGCGATCCGTGAAACCACCGGTCTGAGCGTCATCGAGGGCGAGGCAGACGAGCTCATCGTTGCGGACGATCGCGTCACCGGCGTCCGGCTGACCGATGGACGCGAACTCTCCGCAGGCGCGATCGTCATCACCACAGGCACCTTCCTGCGCGGCCTGATCCACCTCGGGGAAAAGAACTGGCCGGCCGGACGCGTCGGCGAGGCGCCGGCGTTGGGGCTATCCAGATCTTTCGAGCGGGCGGGCTTTTCGCTGGGACGTCTGAAGACCGGTACGCCGCCGAGGCTTGATGGCGCGACAATCGACTGGGCATCGGTGGAAATGCAGCCCGGCGATGACCCGCCGGAGCCGTTTTCGGTCCTGACCGACAGCATCACGACCCCGCAGATTCAGTGCGGCATCACCAGGACCACGGCTGCGACCCATGAGGTGATCCGGGCCAACGTGCATCGCTCGCCGATGTATTCAGGGCAGATCAAGAGCAGCGGCCCGCGCTATTGCCCCTCGATCGAGGACAAGATCGTCCGTTTCGGCGATCGGGACGGCCACCAGATCTTCCTGGAGCCGGAGGGGCTCGACGACACCACGGTCTACCCCAACGGCATCTCGACCTCGCTGCCGGAAGAGGTGCAGCTGGCTATTCTGACCACGATCCCGGGGCTCGAGCGTGCGCGCATGGTTCGGCCAGGCTATGCGATCGAATACGATCATGTCGATCCGCGCGAGCTCGATCCAACCTTGCAGACGAGACGCCTGCGCGGCCTGTTCCTGGCCGGACAGATCAACGGCACCACCGGCTATGAAGAGGCCGCGGCGCAAGGGCTGGTTGCGGGCCTCAATGCGGCGCTGGCCGCAAGCGCGGCTGAGCCGATCGTCTTCGATCGCGCCGACGGCTACCTCGGGGTGATGATTGACGATCTGGTCACGCGCGGAATCACCGAGCCGTACCGCATGTTCACCTCACGCGCCGAGTACCGGTTGACCTTGCGTGCCGACAATGCCGACCAGCGCCTGACGGATCGGGGTGTTGCGCTCGGCTGCGTGGGGACCGCGCGGGCGCTCCATCACGGTGCCAAGATGACCGCGCTGAATGCCGCAAAGGCTTTGACGAAGTCGCTGACCCTGACGCCGAACGAAGCCACGAGATACGGGCTGTCGCTGAACAAGGATGGCCAGCGCCGCTCGGCCTTTGAGCTACTGGCCTATCCCGAAATCGGCTGGCCCGAAGTCCGGGCCATCTGGCCGGAATTGTCGGCCATTGACCCAGGCGTCGCCGTCCATCTCGAGATCGATGCGAAATACGACGTCTATCTGAAGCGCCAGATTGCCGACGTTGATGCTTTCAGGCGCGACGAGGGGCTAATCCTGGGTGATATCGACTATCGAGCCGTGCCGGGACTTTCCAACGAAGCGCGTTCGAGGCTTGAAGCGAGGCGACCGCGGACGGTGGGGCAGGCGGGCCGGATCGACGGGATGACGCCCGCCGCGCTCGGCATTCTGGCTGCCTATCTGCGACGGGAATCCCGGCGAAAGACTTCTTCCGCGACGGCTTAGGGCGTTTCACGTGAAACAAGCGGCCAGCGTGCGAGCGAAAGCTACCTCCGCCAGCTTCGGCACCGACAAGGCGGCGGCCCTGGCGTTGATCCCTGTTTCACGTGAAACAGAGGCCCGGCTGGACCGTTACGTTGAACTGCTCAGGCAATGGCAGGCGAAAACCAATCTCGTCGCGCCCTCGACGCTGCCGCATCTCTGGACCCGTCACATCGCCGACTCATTGCAGCTTCTGGCGCTGGCTCCATCCGCTAAGGTCTGGGTCGATCTCGGCAGCGGCGGTGGCTTTCCGGGCATGGCACTCGCGTGCGCGTTGGCGGACACCCCGGGCGCGATGGTCCACTTGGTCGAGCGCAACGCCAAGAAGGCGGCCTTCCTGCGCGAAGCGCTCCGGGTGACCGGCGCACCAGGCACGGTGCACTTGGCCGACATCGGGGATATTGTGGAAAGAATCGAGGGGCCGATCGATTGCGTCACCGCACGGGCGGTAGCTCCGCTACATCAACTCATCGGCTTTGCGGAGCCGTTGGTGAGCAGGGGTGCAAGAGCCTTGTTCCTCAAAGGCCAAGATGTAGACGCCGAATTGACCGAGGCTACTAAATATTGGAAGATTACACCCCATCTGCATTCCAGCCGCACCGGCGGACATGGCTGGATCGTCGAGCTCGACTGCATCGAGCGGCAGAACCCCCTCCGCCAAAGCTGATGGCAATCCCCAAATGCCCGTAATAGATGAGATATATCAAGAGGATAGAGCGCCAGAGGCGGTGGGCCATCCGCGCATCCTGGCGCTGGCCAACCAGAAGGGCGGCGTGGGCAAGACCACGACCGCGATCAATCTCGGCACTGCGCTGGCCGCCATCGGCGAGCGCGTGCTGATCGTCGATCTCGACCCGCAAGGCAATGCCTCGACCGGGCTTGGCATCGACCGCCGCAACCGCAGCTGTTCGACCTATGATGTCCTGATCGGCGAAGCGAGTTTGCGCGAATCGGTGGTGCCGACCGCGGTGCCGCGGTTGCACATTGCACCGTCGACCATGGACCTGTCGGGCCTCGAGCTCGAGTTGGGTTCGACGCCCGGCCGCGCCTTCCGCCTGCGCGATGCGATCGCCGCGCTGAACACCAACGCCACGCCGGACAGCGATTACACCTATGTGCTGATCGACTGTCCGCCGTCGCTCAACCTTCTCACCGTCAACGCGATGGCGGCATCGGACGCCATCCTGGTGCCGCTGCAATGCGAGTTCTTCGCGCTCGAAGGCCTGTCGCAATTGCTGCAGACGGTGGAGCAGGTGCGCACCACGCTCAATCCCAATTTGTCGATCCACGGCATCGTGCTGACCATGTTCGACTCGCGCAACAACCTGGCGAACCAGGTCGTCGCCGACGTCCGCCAGTTCATGGGAGCTAAGGTCTACAACACCATGATCCCGCGCAACGTGCGCATCTCCGAGGCGCCGTCCTACGGCAAGCCCGTGCTGGTATACGATCTCAAATGCGTCGGCAGCGAAGCCTATCTCAAGCTTGCGACCGAAGTGATCCAGCGCGAGCGCGAGTTGCGTGCGCATTGAAGTGACGAACCGTAGGGTGGGCAAAGGCGCCCTTGGTGCCGTGCCCACCACGGCACCGCGAAGTTATCAAGGTGGGCATGCTTCGCTTGGCCCACCCGACGATCTCCGGGACGAAGTGAGACAGGAGCGGTCAAGTTGAATCCAAGGGAGCTGGCGATGGCCGACGAAGCGCGTTCGCGATTGGGCCGCGGTCTTGCAAGTCTGATCGGGGACGTCGGCGGCGAAGCCGCGCACGTCGATCGGCCGCGCGCGCAGCGCAAGGTGCCGATCGAATTCCTGAAACCGAATCCGCGCAATCCGCGCCGCGCATTTTCCGATGCCGAGCTCGGCGAGCTCGCCGAATCGATCAAGCAGCATGGCGTGATCCAGCCGATCGTGGTGCGCCCGGTCAAGGGTGTGCAGGATCGTTACGAGATCATCGCCGGTGAGCGCCGCTGGCGGGCGGCGCAGATCGCAGGGCTTCACGACGTGCCGATCGTGCCGGTCGACGTCAGCGACAGCGACGCGCTCGAGATCGCGATCATCGAGAACGTGCAGCGCGAAGACCTCAACCCGATGGAGGAGGCGCAGGGCTATCACACGCTCGCGGCCGAGTTCAAACGCAGCCAGGAAGATATTGCAAAGATCGTCGGCAAGAGCCGCAGCCACGTCGCCAACACGATGCGGCTGACCAAACTGCCGGCGGAGGTGCAGGCTTATATCGCGCTCGGCCAGCTCTCGGCCGGCCACGCGCGCGCGTTGATCGGCGTGCCCGATCCGCTCGCCGCGGCAAAGCGTATCGTCGAGGAAGGCCTCAACGTGCGCCAGGCCGAGGCGCTCGCGCATGTCGAGGGTGTGCCGGAGCGCAAGCCGCAGAAGGCGCGCGGCAACAAGACCAAGGACGCCGACACGATCGCGCTGGAGAAACGCATCGGCGATGCGCTCGGGCTTGCGGTCAATATCGATCACCGCGGCTCCGGCGGCGCCGTGCACATTCGCTACCGCGATCTCGAGCAGCTCGACGAGGTCGCGCGAAGGCTGGTCACGAAGGGATAGACGCGCAGCGCCAAGTTCTCCGTCACCTCCCCCGCGAAGAGCGGGGCGAGGGAGAAGAAGCGCATCTTATCCCCGCCGCTTGGCGTTCGCCGCGATCGACATCAGCGTGCGTTGCGCGATCGCAGCCGCAAGGGCCGTTTGCTTGCGCATCTCGAGCGCCGCGGTCGCAAGCTGCTCGATGATCGCAAGCAGCCGCGCCGGACTGAGATTGCGCAGCGCAGTTTCGGCCATTGGCTTGCGCGAATAATGCAGGCGGGGGAATCCGCCATCCAGCAGCGCCGATGCCGGCGCTCCCTCGGCGACCGCGAGGGCCGACTTGTGCAGCCATGCCGCGTGGCGCTGGGCCGCGGAAATGATCGCGCCGGGATAGGTGCCCGATGTCAGGGCCTTGGCGAATTCGCTCTCCACCAGGTCAGGTTTTCCGGCAAAGGCGCCATCGATGATCGGATCGATTTTCAGCTCGGAAGCGTCGGCCACGACGGCCATCACGTCGTCGAGCGTCACCTCGCCGTTGCCATGCGCATAGAGCGCGAGTTTCTTCAGTTCGTTGCGCGAGGCCTGGCGGTCACCGCCGAGCAGCGCGACCAATGTCGCTCGGGCATCGGCTGCGATGCGCAGATCCGACAGCCGCAATTCATCGTCGATCAGTTTTGCAAGCTCGCGTTCGCCGTCGGGATAGCAGCCGATCGCGACCGCGGTCCTGGCGCGCTCGCACGCCTTGCGCAGCGGCAACTCCGGGCGGAGCTCGCCGGCCTCGATCACGATGCGGCAATCCTTCAGAGGGCTATCCGCCAGTGTATCGATGCCGCTGGCAAAACTGCGCGAACCGGCGCGAACGCGAATGGCGCGGCGGCCGCCAAACAGCGGGATGGTCATGGCTTCGTCGACCAGTCGCGATGGTTCGGCGGACAATTCGTCGCCATCGAGTTTCACCAGCGAGAAGGGATCGTTGGGATCGTCGATTGCGGATGCCAGCAACGCTTCGGCGCGCTCGCGCACGAGCCCGGCGTCGGGTCCGTAGAGCAAGATGATCGGCCGGCCCGGGTCGGGCCGGGCGAGAAAGGCGTCGATTTCTTTTCCGCGGAGCGCGACCAAGGCAGGCCCTTATGGGTTTTGTCGCCGTCATTCCAGGCATGCGGAGCGCGAACCCGGAATCTCGAGATTCCCCGACGTGCAATAGCACATCTGAGGTCTAGCCCTCGGACCATCCCGGAATGACAGTTAGGGATCAGGTTCCGGCGGTAAAGAAGGCCGCCAGCCGGGTCTGGATATTATCCGCGATTTCAGCCGCGGCGCGATCTTCGGCGTCGCGGAAGGCGCGGGCGCGGGCGAAACGCTGGATCGAGCCCGGGATGTCATACGACACGCGCGAGAAAGTGGTGCCGGTCATGACCGACTTGTTGGCGGCAATGTCGATCAGATTGTACTGCGCATCGATGCCGTAAGTCTCGCTGGAGGGCAGCGCGGTGAGGGGATCGACCAGCAAGGAGGAGCGGGTGGTCGAAAACCGGATCTCGAGGCGGTGCGTCGGCGGCATGCCGCTGGCAGTGCCGTAGAGCTTGAACGCCAGCGCATTGCGGATGGCCACGCCGACCCGCGCCTCGCGCGAGGCGTTGGCCTTGTCGATGGGCGGCAGATCTACCCCCATCAGCTTTTCCCGCAGGCCGGGCGTGCCGTCGGCATGCTCCGCATACATCGGCTGGAAGCAGCCTGCCGTCAGCGCCGCCAGCGCGGCCACGGCGACAAGCCTGGCGGCGATGCGGGTCCTAGCCAACGACATTCACAATCCTCATGGGAATAATGATCACTTTCCGGACGGACTTGCCGGCGAGCGCCTGTTTTACCGCATCAAGCGCCAGAACGGCAGCCTCAATTTCCGGATTTTGCGCGCCGCGAGCCACCGTAACCTCACCCCGTTTCTTGCCGTTGACCTGAACCACCAGCATCACCGTATCTTCAACCAGCAAATCGCGTTCGATTTTGGGCCAAGAGGCCTCGGAAACGAGGCCTGATTGCCCCAGCACCTGCCAGCACTCTTCCGCCAGATGTGGCATCATCGGGGCAAAAAGTTGAACAAGGATGACCGTACCCTCCCGCAGGGCCCATAAAATATCGGGATCCGGCTCTCGGTCGTCTGCACCCCAAGAGGACCGGTGCTCTTCTTCAAGTTTATTGACCAAATCGTAGATGTTCGCGACGCAGACATTGAAACGAAGACGATTTACGTCATCTTCATATCGAGCGAGCGCGCGGTGAACTGTTTTCCTAATTCTGAAGGCGACGGGGCCTAGGTCTGTGCTGCCAACGCCATCGTAAGGCAGGAGGTCCGCAATCTCATTTATTAGTCGCCACAGCCGTTGAACGAAGCGCGCGGCGCCTCTCACGCCTTCTTCACTCCAGATCACGTCTCGTTCCGGCGGCGAATCGGAGAGCATGAACCATCGCGCAGTGTCGGCACCGTATGTGCTGATGATGTCGTCGGGATCGACGGTGTTGCGCTTGCTCTTCGACATCTTCTCGACCGGTCCGACGATTAGTTCTTCGCCGGTTCCTCTCAGCCAAGCCTTACGCTTGGTCGTTGTGATCCTAGTTCCTGTCGACCCGTCCTGAACGGTTACTCAATTTCCATCTCGGCATCGATTTCGGCTGGTGATACCCACTCGCCATTTTTGCGGCGATAGGTCTCGTGCACCACCATGCCTTGCGTGAACATGGCCGGCGAACGGCTCGTCGATGTCGATGTGGCCGGTCGCCTTCATGGCGCGGGTGAAAAAGCGGCGTAGAGCAGATGCAGGATCGCGTGCTCGACGCCGCCGATATATTGATCGACCGGCATCATGCGGTCGGCGACGGCACGCGTCGTCGGCGCGGTCGTGTTCCACGGATCGGTGAAGCGCGCGAAGTACCAGGACGAATCGACGAAGGTGTCCATGGTATCGGTTTCGCGCAGCGCCTTGCCGCCGCATTTCGGGCAGGTGACGTGCTTCCAGGTCGGATGATGGTCGAGCGCGTTGCCGGGCCTGTCGAAGGTCGCATCCTCCGGCAGCGTCACCGGCAGGTCCTTGTCCGGCACCGGCACCACGCCGCATTTTTCGCAGTGGATCACCGGGATCGGGCAGCCCCAGATAGCGCTGCCGCGAGATGCCCCAGTCGCGCAGGCGGAAATTTACCTGCCGCTCGGCGACGGGCAGGTTGCCGCGCAGTCTCCGTCTCGAGCCGCTTTGCGACCTCTTCCTTTGCCTGCTCGATGGTCATGCCGTCGAGGAAGCGCGAATTGATCATGCGGCCGTCGCCGTCATAGGCGGTGTCGGTAATGACGAAAGTCTTGGGGTCCTGGCCTTCGGGGCAGACCACGGGCATCTCGCCGAGCCCGTATTTGTTGACGAAGTCGAGGTCGCGCTGGTCGTGCGCCGGGCAGCCGAAGATCGCGCCGGTGCCGTATTCCATCAGCACGAAATTGGCGACATAGACCGGCAGCTTCCAGTTCGGATCGAACGGATGGATGGCGCGGATGCCGGTGTCGAAACCCTGCTTCTCCTCGGTGTCGATGATCTCCTGCGCGGTGCCGATGCGTTTCGATCTCCGCGATGAACTGCGGCGAGTTTCGGATTTTTCGCAGCCGCAGCCATGCGCCAGCGGATGATCCGGCGCGATCGCCATGAACTTGGCGCCGAACAGCGTGTCGTGCCGGGTGGTGAATATGCTTCAGCTCGCGTCTCGCCATTGCCGGCGCGGTCGCGGAATCCAGCGCGAAGCGGACCAACAGTCCCTCGCTGCGGCCGATCCAGTTGCGCTGCATCAGCCTCACCTTGTCGGGCCAGCGATCCAGCGTATCGAGCGCGTCCGAGAGCTCCTGCGAATACTTCGTGATCTTGAAGACCCACTGGTTCATTTCGCGCAGCTCGACGACGGCGCCGGAGCGCCAGCCGCGGCCGTCGATCACCTGCTCGTTGGCGAGCACGGTCATGTCGACCGGGTCCCAGTTGATCTTGCGCTTCTCGCGCTCGGCGAGGCCGGCGCGCATGAAGTCGTTGAACATCTTCTGCTGATGCTTGTAGTAGACGGGATCGCAGGTCGCGAATTCCCTGCTCCAGTCGAGCGACAGCCCGATCGAGCGCAGCTGCTTCTTCATCGCTGCGATGTTGTCGTAGGTCCACGCTTTTGGCGCCACCTTGCGCTCGATCGCGGCATTCTCCGCCGGCAGCCCGAACGCGTCCCAGCCCATCGGGTGCAGCACGTTGTAGCCCCGCGCCCGCATGTAGCGCGCCAGCACGTCGCCCAGCGTATAGTTCCGGACATGGCCGATGTGGATGCGCCCGGAGGGGTAGGGGAACATCTCGAGCACGTAATATTTCGGCCGCGGGTCGTCGTTTTTGGAGGAAAAGATCGCCTTTTCGTCCCACCGGCGTTGCCAGCGCGGCTCGACTTCGCGTGCGTTGTAGCGTTCGGAGGTCATGGAATCTTAAGGGCTTTTCGTGGGATTCGCGGTCCTTGTTTAGGACGGCGGACTAGGCCACAAAAGCGGCGGGGGGGTCAACGGGCCCCCAACTTCAAAATGACCGGTGGCGGTGGCGTCTCAGCTCGCCAGCGCCACCGTGCCGTCCGTCGTCCGCACGAAGCCGTGCTCCACCACGGCGTTGCGGCCGCGGTGCTTGGCGGCGTAGAGGGCGGCGTCCGCAGCCTCGATCAGGTCGCCGGGGCGCTGGGCGTCGTTGGGGCTGGTGGAGGCGACGCCGACGCTTACGGTGACGGTTTCATAACTCGAGGTCGCGTGCGGCATCGCGAGCGCCTGCACCGCCGTGCGCACCTTCTCGCCGATCTCGAGCGCGCGCACCGCCTCGGTGTTCGGCAGCAGCAGGCAGAATTCCTCACCGCCATAACGCCCGGCAAAGCCCATGGTCTCGGCGGCGATCCCGGCCAGCGTTTCGCCGAGCCGGGTGAGGCAGACATCGCCTTCGGGATGGCCGTAGGTGTCGTTGAACAGCTTGAAGTGGTCGACGTCGATCATCAGAAGCGACAGCGCGCTGCCATATTGCTGCGCCTTCATCCATTCGAAATCGAGCCGGCTCTGGAAGCCGCGCCGGTTGGCAAGCCCGGACAGCATGTCGATCGAGGCGATCACGGTGAGCCGGTCGTTGGTGGCGACGAGTTCGCGCTCGCGCTCGACCAGTTGCGCCGCCATGGCGTTGAAGGCGCGCGCCAGCGGCACGAATTCCGAAGGCAGCCGGTTGCGCGCCACGCGCCCGGCCCAGTCGCCCTGGCCGAAGCGCTTGGCCATCGCCGTCATCATCCCGATCGGCTGGATGATCAGTTTCTCGGCGGCGATCAGCGCGCCGAGCAGCACGAACAGGCAGACGAAGCCGAGCTGCAGAAAAGCGGTGCGGATCTCGCGATTGATCGCGGCGGTCACCCTGGCTTCGTCGATGCTGACGACCAGGCGCGAATCGGTGCCGGCAATGCGCGCAAAACTGACGGCGCGTTTCGAGCCGTCGGCGGCGATGAAGGAGAGCGAACCGTCCGGTTCGTCGGAAGTAATCGCGGCAATCGACGACAGCAGCGGGACCGCATCCAGCGGCTTGCCGATCTGGCTGGCCTGATCGGGCGGCGCCGCCAGCACCGTTCCGGTGCTGTCGACAAGCGCTGCCGAAATGCCGGGCCGGCCGCCGAGATTGCTCATGATCTTCGACATCCAGTCGAGATTGATGGCGGCCAGAATCACCGCATCGGCTTCCTCGTTGATCGCGGATGCCGGATAGGCCGCCATCACCACCGGCCGGTTTGTCAGCTTGGTGAACAGGTAGTCGCTGAGCACGAAGTCGCGGGTGTCACGAGCCTTCTTCAGATAGTCGCGCTCGCTGAGATCGACGCCGACGAAGAGGTTGTTGGTCGAGCATTGCACCCGTCCGTCCTTGCCGACGATCAGGAGCGTGCGTATCCACGGCAGGTTGGCCGGCAGGCTGGCGCGCAACAGGTCGCAACTGCGGCCGACGCCTCCGGCCGAGGCACGGATATAGGCGGCCGATTTCAATACCGTCTCGACCGAGGAGATGACCTCGCGCTGTGCGTCGGCGCTGTGTTGCACGAGATTGGAGAATTCCTGGGAGGCAAGCGCCATCTGCTTGCCCCGGGCGTCCTCGAGCGAACGGGCTCGTTCCAGCATCAGGGGAGCCACCAGGATCAGCGCCAGTAGTGCAAGCCGCGCGCGAATTCCGAGAAGCTGCTTGAGTTTAACTCTTTTGCGGTTGAAACTGACGCGTGACATCTTTGATCCCCACCCCGCGCGGAAGGTAGAGGCAAGGGTTCAAAAAGCCTTTCCCGAACTTGGTAAAATTCGAACTACCCCCGTAATTTTACGAGCCCCGCGATGACCATGGCGCCCGAAAATCCATCGCCGATAACGGCGCCTTTACCAAGCGGGCTTGCAACCGTGGAGCAACAGATCGCGCGCGCCTGCAAGGAAGCCCGCCGCGATCGCGCCTCGGTGACGCTGATCGCGGTGACCAAGACCTTCGGTCCCGAGACCATCGCGCTCGCAATCGAGGCTGGACAGCGCGTTTTTGGCGAAAATCGCGTGCAGGAAGCCAAGGCGAAGTGGCCAGGGTTAATCGCGTCCTGCCCCGGCATCGTGCTGCACCTGATCGGGCCGCTGCAATCCAACAAGGCGAAAGAGGCGGTGGCGCTGTTCGACGCCATCCACTCGGTCGACCGTCCGAGCATTTGTGAAGCATTAGCCAAGGCGATCGAATCCCAAAAACGCACACCGCAATTGTTCGTCCAGGTCAACACCGGCGAGGAGCCGCAGAAGGCGGGCGTTGCACCCGATGACGTTGACGCCTTCATTGGTCGCTGCCGCGACCAATATGGTTTGCCGATTTCCGGCCTGATGTGCATTCCGCCGGTCGATGATCCGCCGGCGCCGCATTTCGCGCTGACCGCGAAGATCGCCGCGCGCAACGGCTTGAAGAATCTGTCGATGGGCATGAGCGCCGACTTCACCACCGCGATCGCGCTCGGCGCCACCCATATTCGCGTCGGCTCGGCGATTTTCGGACATCGGTAGATCGTTCCTGCTTTCGCAGGAACGACGGAGCCTACGCGAACCTGACCGACACCTTGCCGATCGAACCGAAATCCGCAGCGAAAACATCGCCCGAGGCAATCGGCAGCGGCTTATGGCAAGTGCCCGTTGTCACAACCTCGCCTGATCGCAGCGTCACGCCGAGCTGGCGGAGCTCGTTGGCAAGCCAGGTCAGCGCGATCCTGGGATCGCCGAGCACGTTCTTGCCGTGACCGATGAATTTTTTCCCGCGCAGCGTGATGATGGGCTTCTCCTCGACCAGATCGAGCGCGCGCCAGTCCACCGTGGCGGGCTCGCCGAGAACGAACAGATGCGCGCAGGCATTGTCGGCGATGATCTGCTCGGCGCCGGCGCTGACGAAATCGGCAAAACGCGAATCCGGAATCTCGATGGCCGGATGCAGTGTGCCGACCGCGTCGAGAACCTCCGGCACGGAGTAGGGCCGGGAGCGCGGCGGCATGTCCGCGCGCATCCGAAAGGCAAATTCCGGCTCGGCGACGCGCATCTCGTTGCCTGCCATGGGAGCCGTGCCGCCGTCCGCAATCACCGTCTCCTGCAGGATGCGTCCGGCCATCGGGCCATCGACATTGATGTGCTTTTGCCCGGCTTCGCTGGTGGCCGCGATCTTCCAGCCGAACAGTTTTGCGCTCGAATAGTTTTCGATCCTCGCCTGGATCGCGTAAGCCTCGCCGCGGTCGCGCGGCCGCAGCGATCCGTCGAGGCCCTGAAGTTTTGTCCCGGCGTGCCAATGATCATACAGGGTCTGCGCCGCGGCGATCTGATTCTTGTCGAGCATTGCCCTCACCCGATCACGATTCGTGTTTTCGGTCCCAGCCGCGCCAATAGCCGCAGCATCGCCGATTTCGTCATCGAAACACACCCCGCCGTGGGCCCGAAATTTTCGCGCGCCAGATGCAGGAATACCGCGCTGCCACGGCCCGCGATGCGCGGCGCGGTATTGTGGTCGATCTCGACAATGAAATCATAGAGGTGATCGTCGCGCCTGAGCCGGTCGCCGGCGCGCGTCCGATCCAGCCGTACCGGCTGGTTGTAATGGCGGCTGTTCGGGTCTTCGCACCAGGCGTCCTCGGGACCGATGCCGCGGGCGGGCAGGAATGTGCGGGGCCGCGGATGGCGGTCGGCGCGCCACCATAGTCGCCGCGGCCGGAACGTGCCTTTTGGGGTCCCGCCGTCACCCTCGCGCTTGTTGGCCTGGATGCCACCGCGCCCGAGCGCGACCGGCACGGTCTTGCCACCGGCGGTGAGCCACCCCCGGCGCGCGTCGCCAGCGGCAGCGCGGACCCTGATCATGGGAAGCGGCCCATCACGCCGATTTGTTCGATAAGTGGTTGAGATACCGGAATTTTTCATTCGCGCCGCGAATCTCCCCAAGGCCCTTCCACCTTCATGCCCCATTTTTCCCATTACAGGACATTCATCTAAATGACCGCGAATTCTGGGGTAGAGTGGCTTCTGGCTTGTGAATCAGTAACAGCCCCCTACCTCAAGACGAACCACGAAACTGAAATAGTCCGACCCTATCGACCCTGTCTTAGGCTGAAGACGTATTTTCGCTTATCGCTTACACCCGCTGCTCCCAGAGGATTCTACCCATGGCCAATGCCCGCAAGATCCTGATCGTGGATGACGATACCGATCTGCGCGATACGCTGGTGGAGCAACTATCGCTGCACGACGAGTTCGAGGCCTCCGCCGTCGATACCGGCGCCAAGGGGGCCAGCGCCGCCAAGGCCAATGCTCCCGATCTGGTGCTGATGGATGTTGGGTTGCCCGATACCGACGGCCGCGAAGTGGTGCGCTCCCTGCGCAAGGGCGGCTTCAAGGCGCCGATCATCATGCTCACCGGACACGACACCGATTCGGACACCATTCTGGGGCTCGAATCCGGCGCCAACGACTACGTGGCAAAGCCGTTTCGCTTTGCGGTGCTGCTGGCGCGCATACGGGCGCAGCTGCGCCAGCATGAGGCCAGCGAGGACGCGGTGTTTTCGGTCGGTCCCTACAGTTTCCGGCCCGGCTCCAAGATGCTGACGGGCGCCAATGCCCGAAAGGTGCGGCTGACCGAGAAGGAGACCGCGATCCTCCGGTTCCTGTATCGCGCCGGCCAGCTGCCGGTGTCGCGCGAGACCCTGTTGCAGGAAGTCTGGGGCTATAATTCCGGTGTCACCACGCATACGCTGGAAACCCATATCTACCGGCTGCGACAGAAGATCGAAAAAGATGCGGCCAACCCGGAAATCCTGGTGACGGAAGCCGGTGGCTACAAGTTGGTACCGTGATACGATTCGGACCGCGAATTGTACTCCCATCGTGTTTTTGAGCGAAGCGAATCCGCTTCGCGTGAAGAAGGCGCGTCAACCGGAGACTAGTGCGCTCCGATCCCCGGTCATCAATGTCGATCGAAGATGATGTTGCCCTGCTCGATCGTGTCCCAACATTGCGGTTGTTGGGGACGACCGCGCTGCGCATGCTGGCGATCGGCTCCGAGCAGCGCAATTACGCCCGCGGCGATGTGCTGTTCACCATGGGCGAAGAGGCCGATGCCGGTTTCATCGTGCAGCGCGGCGCGTTCCGGATCGAGGACGGCGCCGGCGCCGAACTCGTCGCGGGTCCCGGGGCATTGATCGGCGAACTTGCGCTGATCGCCCCGATGCCACGGCCTTCCACTGCCACCGCGCTTGAACCCTCCTCGGTGATTCGGGTCGCGCGCAGCCTGTTTCAGCGCGTGCTGGAAAGCGATCCCGCCGCGGCGCGCCGGCTGCGCGATGAATTCGCCAGCCGCGCCAGCCAACTCGCCAGCGATATTTTGATGGCGGGCGCCAAGCTGAGCACTTAGCCGTCCCTCCTGGTGAGGAGGCGCACTTGCGCCATCTCCGGACGATGCTTCGCATCGCCGGGAGAACCATGAGACCCGTGGTCCATCCTTCGAGACGCGCGCAAGAGCGCGCTCCTCAGGATGAGGATTGCGGACGTGGCATCGTCCTCAACTCACACCTCCAGTGTCACCGTCACCGGAACATGGTCGGACGGGCGCTCCCAGCCCCGCGCATCGCGGGTGATCCTGAAATCGCAGACCGCCTCTTTCAGGGCGGGTGAGACCCAGATGTGATCGAGCCTTCGTCCGCGATCGGCGAGCGTCCAGTCCGCGGCGCGATAGCTCCACCAGGTGTAGACCTTTTCCGACAGCGGTACGCGTTCGCGAGCGACGTCGATCCATTCGCCATGGGCCTGCGCCGCCAGCAGCTTCTCGCACTCGATCGGGGTATGCGACACGACCCTTAGCAGCTGCCTGTGCGACCACACGTCGTTCTCGTGCGGGGCCACGTTGAGATCACCGACCAGGACATGGCGGTCGTCGCCGCGCGGATGCAGCGGCTCGCACGCCTTCATCTCGTCGAGGAATTGCAGCTTGTGCTCGAATTTTGGATTGAGCGCGGGGTCGGGAAGGTCGCCGCCGGCCGGAACGTAGAAATTGTGCAACACCAGCGGCTTTGCCAAGTGCGCCTTCTCGCCGAAGACCACCGAGATATGACGCGAATCGATCTTGTCGCAGAAGGTGCGGATATTGGTGGTCTCGAACGGCAGTTTCGAGATCACCGCGACGCCGTGGTAGCCCTTCTGGCCGTTCAGCGCGACATGATCATAGCCGAGGCGCTTGAAGCGCTTCAGCGGAAAGGCGTCGTCGATGCATTTCGTCTCTTGCAGGCACAGCACGTCCGGCCGCGCCGCCTTGATGAATTTGGCGACCAGGTTGATGCGCAGCCGCACCGAGTTGATGTTCCAGGTTGTCAGGGAAAGCCGCATGGAAGGGATGTATCAGCGGCAAGCTCGAAAGACACGCCTCACTTTGCCGTCACGGCCGGGCATAGCCGTCCGAAGGACGGCGTCGCTTCCGCTCGCCTATGCCCGGCCATCCACGTCCTGGTTGCGGTAGGCGCAGCCAGAACGCGCGCCAGGGTCTGGATATTCGTCGGATCAGCCCGGTGGCGGCCCGTAATTGGTAAAGTCGATCTTGAACAGGCTGGGATCGACCTTCTTGTTGGAATCCAGATTGTAGACCGCGACCGTGGTGTCATAGCCTTGCGGGTCGGTCACCGTCCATTGCTTGAGCTGGCCGTCCTTGGCACCGAGCATCAGCATCAGGCGGCTGGTACCGATCAGCGCCTGCTTCTCCTCGATGGTGACGCTGACATAGAGGTCGTCGGCCGTCACGTTCACAACGTTGGTGTCCTTCATCAGATCGATGCGGTCCGACAGCAAGTAGCGCAGCGGCGTCTGCGACAGCGGATAGACGTCCTGCGTCGCAAGCTTGCGGTCGCGCACCACCACCGAGGATCCGTCGGCGACGATATCGATCGGGCTCGGCTCGTCATATTCGAAACGCACCTTGCCGGGCTTCTGAATGTAGAAGTCGCCCTTGGTCCTGCTGCCATCGGGTCCGACTTGTACAAAATTTCCGACCAGCGTCTGCAGCGACGAAAGATAGGCACTCACCCTGGCCGCTTCCGCCTTCTGGTTGGCGTCGAAGGTCGCGAGAATATTGGTGGGGACATTCCGGCGCGGATCGGGGATCACCGGCTCCGGCGGAGTCGCCGAAGTCGCGCCTGTCGTCAGCGGGCCTCTCTGCGCATCCGATACGCTCAGCGGCGCGCTGCCGCGCGCCCTCGGGGCGGGCTTTGGAATCGGAACCGTCTGCGCGGTCGCAGACGTCATGGCGGGCAAGAACGCCAAACCCGAGATCGATGCCGCGACCAGCAACGCCAATCCGTTGCGGGCGGCGCTATCGGCGAGGCGTCCGGTCATTCGAAGTCCTGGATTTCTGTTCAACGCGCGCGGTCCTGTCAGGCTTGCAGACATTTTATCTTGGTTTGGGCAAATGCAGATATCGTTTTTCCGTGAGAATATCATGCGGGCTTTCGTCCCGATGAAGCTTCTCAAAAGCGGCTTTCCTCTTCCTCGACCAGAATTTCGCGTTTCCCGGCGTGATTGGCCTGGCCGACGATGCCCTCGAGTTCCATGCGCTCCATCAGCGAGGCGGCGCGGTTATATCCGATTTGCAGCCGGCGCTGGATGTAACTGGTGGAAGCCTTGCGGTCGCGCTTGACGATCGCCACCGCCTGCGCGAACAGGTCGCCGCCGCCGTCGCCGCCCATGCCGGTGGAATCGAACACCGCGCCGTCCTCGTCGGTCGGCTCTTCCGCGGTGACCGCCTCCAGATATTCCGGCGTCCCCTGCGACTTCAGGTGTCGCACCACCTTTTCGACCTCTTCATCCGAGACGAAGGGTCCGTGCACGCGGCTGATGCGGCCGCCGCCGGCCATATAGAGCATGTCGCCCTGCCCGAGCAGCTGTTCAGCGCCCATTTCGCCGAGGATGGTGCGGCTATCGATCTTCGAGGTGACCTGGAACGAAATGCGGGTCGGAAAATTCGCCTTGATGGTGCCGGTGATGACGTCGACCGAGGGCCGCTGGGTGGCGAGGATCACGTGCAGACCGGCGGCGCGCGCCATCTGCGCCAGCCGCTGCACCGCGCCTTCGATATCCTTGCCGGCGACCATCATCAGGTCGGCCATCTCGTCGACGATGATGACGATGTAGGGCAAGGGATCGAGATCGAGCTTCTCGTCCTCGTAGATCGCCTTGCCGGTCTCCTTGTCGAAGCCGGTATGCACCGTGCGCGTCAGCTCCTCGCCCCTGGACTTCGCTTCCATCAGGCGCGCGTTGTAGCCGTCGATGTTGCGCACGCCGAGCTTGGACATCTTCTTGTAGCGCTCCTCCATCTCGCGCACCGCCCATTTCAGCGCGACCACCGCCTTTTTCGGATCGGTCACGACCGGCGTGAGCAGGTGCGGAATGCCGTCATAGACGGAGAGCTCGAGCATCTTGGGATCGACCATGATCAGGCGACACTGATCCGGGCGCAGCCGGTACAGCAGGCTGAGGATCATGGTGTTGATGGCGACCGATTTGCCGGAGCCGGTGGTGCCTGCGATCAGAAGATGCGGCATGCGCGCAAGGTCGACGATGACGGAGACGCCGCCGATGTTCTTGCCGAGGCACAGCGGAAGTCTGGCCACCGTTTCGGTGTAGTCCTTCGCCGCCAGCAATTCGCGCAAATAGACCTTTTCGCGGTGCGGGTTCGGCAGTTCGATGCCGATGGCGTTGCGGCCGGGGACCACGGCGACGCGCGCCGACAGCGCGCTCATTGAACGCGCGATGTCGTCGGAAAGTCCGATCACCCGCGACGACTTGATGCCGGGCGCCGGCTCCAGCTCGTACAGCGTCACCACCGGACCCGGATGGGCCGTGACGATTTCGCCGCGGACGCCGAAATCGCCGAGCACGCCTTCCAGCGCGCGCGAATTGTTGTCGAGCTCCGACTTGCTGAGCGGCTGGCGGTCCGCGGCCTTTGGCGAGCTCAGCACCGAGATCGGTGGCAAATCGAAGCGGTCGGACGATTTGCGCGATGGCGCACGCGGCGCGGCCTTCTTGCGCGGCGTGCGGGCGGCCGGCGCTTCCTCTTCGTCATCATCCTCGTCGAAATCGTCTTCGGCGCGCGGGCTCAATGACGGAGCGCCGCGTCCGTCGAGACTGGGTTCCTGACGCTCGAACGGGGACGTGCGCGGCGCCGGCGAGCTTGCGATCAGCCGGCGATAGGCAAGGCTGAATAGCCACGACAGCCGCGCCTTTGCGCTCATCAAGGCATGGAACGCCCAGCCGAGCGAGATCGAGCCGCCGTCATCTTCCTCTTCCTCGAACGGCGTGTCGTCGTCCTCGATCGCCGACATTTCGTCCTCCTCCGCGCGGGCACCGAGGCCGGCAGCGAAGAGGAACGTCGCGGTCACGGCGACGAAAAAGCAAAGCCCGAGCACGAGACGGTAGACAAGACCGGGTGGACCGAACGCAACCGCGGGCGCGCGCACCAAAGCGTCGCCGACCACGCCGCCAAGTCCGGTCGGCAACGGCCATGCGCCGCCATGTGGCCAGCAACTTGCAAAGCCCGCGGCGATCGCCATGCAGAGGATCCAGCAGCCGAGCCGCAGTGCCGGCCGGTCGAAGGCGCGATGGGTCAGCATGCGCCAACCCCATACCGCAACGGGCAGGATCACCATGATCGCGCCCAGGCCGAGGATTTGCATCAACAGGTCGGCGCAAATCGCGCCGGGATAGCCGACGACGTTGCGGATCGCGCGTGAGGTCGCATGGCTGAGGCTCGGGTCCTGCACCGACCACGTCATCAGCGCGGCCGCGCCCGCCCCCGACAGGGCGATCAGGCCAAGACCTGCGAGTTCGCGCAGGCGCCGCGCCAACGCGTCGCGAACCGACGCCGGCAACTGGCCGACCAGAGGGATGACACGTTCGATCGCCGGCATGTTCATCGGGCCTTCGCGATTAATCCAGGATTTCGACGAGGCGATGCAGGGCCTCGGCCGTTGTTTCACCGTCCGCCACCAGCGCCAGGCGAATGTAGCCGGCGCCCGGATTGGAGCCGTCGGCCTGCTGCCGCGCGAGATAGCTGCCGGGCACCACGCGCACGCCGGCTTCCTTGTAAAGTCTTATCGTCGCCGCCTCGTCGCCGCCGCGCGCGGAGACGTCGAGCCAGACGCAGAAGCCGCCGGCGGGCCGGACATAGCCGTAGCGATTGCCGAGGATCTGGTCGGCGAGATCGAACTTGATGCGGTAGAGCCTGCGGTTCTCCTCGACATGCGCCTCGTCGCCGTAGGCCGCGATCGCGACATGCTGCAGCGGCACCGGCACCTGGGGCGCGGCGACATTGCGCAGCTCGTGAAACATCGCGAGGAACTTCCGGTCGCCAGCGGCAAAACCGACCCGCATGCCCGGCAGGTTCGAGCGTTTCGACAATGACTGGAAGGCGACCGCGTTCCTGAAATCGGGTCCGGCGCATTCCAGCATGCTGCCGGGCGCCTGTTTCGTGTAGACCTCCGAATAGCATTCGTCGCTGAAGACCATGAAGCCAAAACGGTCGGCGAGTTTTTTCAGGTGGCCGAAATAGTCGCGGCTCGCCACCGCGCCCTGCGGATTGGCGGGCGAGGCGAGATAGATCGCCACCGTCCTTGCCAGCGTCGCATCGTCGAGCGCGTCGAGATCGGGCAAAAATCCGTTGGCGAGTGTCGTCGGCAGATAGATCGCCTCGCAGCCCGCGGCGTGGGCGCCGGCGGCATAGGCGGGATAGAACGGATTCGGAATCAGAATCGCGGGCCGGCCCTTGCGCTCGCCGACATAGCGGACGGCGGTGAGCGCTGCGAAAAACAACCCTTCGCGGCTGCCGTTCAAGACCAAAAGCTCGGTCTCGGGGTCGACCGGCCGCGGCAGCTCGAACCGGGTGGAAAGCCAGCTCGCGGCCGAGCGGCGGAACGGTTCGATGCCCTTGGCGATCGGATAGCGGCCGAACTCGGCAATATGTTTGGCGAGCACCGGGCCGACAAACTCGGGAACCGGGTGCTGCGGCTCACCCAATGATAGCGTTATCAAGGGTTTACCGGGCTGATAGGGGGCCAGGAGCTCGGTCAGCCGGGCGAATGGCGAGCGCTCGCTTTGCCGGGTACCGGCGCCCTCGGGCGCGCGGGATGAAGCGGTCATGGCCATCAGTTGAAGCGCCAGCACTGTTGGACGGCCGGTCGCAAGGAAAGACCGGCCGAAAACGGATCAAACCACCATAGATGCGGCGAGGTTAAGACACGATTAACCATCGGTGCCGGGAACTCGTCCAGACCCTGAATTCACGCAAAAAGAAAGGGGCCCCAGCTTGCGCTGGAGCCCCTCAACGGTCGGGGCACTGCCGGGTATGTACCCAAACCGTAGTTGTGGGCGCGACCTGACGAGATCGCGCCCCGGGGAGAACTCACATGTTGTAGGCGCGCTCGCCGTGATCGGTGATGTCGAGACCTTCGCGTTCCGCCTCCACGGAGGGACGAAGACCGACGACCACGTCGACGAACTTGTAGAGGACCGCCGAGCCGATACCCGACCAGAGCAACGTCGCTCCGACCGCCTTGCCCTGCGCGATCATCTGGGTCACGAAATCATAGGTACCCGCGTTGTTGCCGGTGATGTTGGTGTAGTCGGTGATGCCGACGCCACCGAGCGCGGGATTGACCAGGATGCCGGTGCCGAGCGCACCGACGATTCCGCCGATGCAGTGGACGCCGAACACGTCGAGGGCGTCGTCATAGCCGAGTGCGTTCTTCACCGCGCTGACGAAGAACAGGCAGACCGGGGAGACGACAAGGCCGAGCACCAGCGCGCCGATTGGGCCGGAGAAGCCCGAGGCGGGCGTGACCGCCACCAGACCCGCCACCGCGCCGGAGCAGATGCCGAGCAGCGAGGGCTTGCCCTTGATCATCCATTCGGACAGTAGCCACGACAGCGACGCGCCGGCGGTCGCCACCATGGTGTTGACGAAGGCCAGCGCCGTCGTGCCGTTGGCTTCGAGGTTCGATCCGGCGTTGAAGCCGAACCAGCCGACCCACAGCAGCGAGGCGCCGATCATGGTCATGGTCAGCGAGTGCGGAGCCATCAGGTCCCTGCCGTAGCCGGTGCGCTTGCCGATGATCAGCGCGCCAACGAGGCCCGCGATGCCGGCGTTGATGTGCACGACCGTTCCGCCCGCGAAGTCGAGGGCGCCGGCGCCGGCGAGCCAGCCGACCGCATCGGTGACTTCATCGAGCTTGGCCTGAGCCGCCGCCTTGGCGGTGGCGTCCGTCGCGGCGGCAAGCGCCTTGGCAGCAGCCGCGACGTCATCGGGAGCTGCGACGTACCAGACCCAATGCGCGATCGGGAAGTAGATGAAGGTCACCCACAGCAGGATGAACAGCATCACCGCCGAGAATTTGATGCGTTCGGCGAAAGCGCCGACGATCAGGGCCGGGGTGATCATCGCGAACGTCATCTGGAATACGAAGTAGGCGAATTCCGGAATGACGACGCCGTTGGAGAAAGTCGCCGCCGTCGAACTGGCGTCGATACCGTGCATGAAGGCCTTGGAGAGCCCGCCGACCCAGGGCGTCATCGTACCGCCGTCGGTGAAAGCCTCGGAGTAGCCGTACAGCGTCCAAACCACGCCGACCATGGATACGATCGCGAACACCTGGGTCAGGATGGAGGCCATGTTTTTGGTACGGACCAGACCGCCGTAGAACAGAGCAAGGCCCGGAATCGACATCATCAGCACGAGCGCGCTGGCTGTGAGCATCCACGCGGTATCGCCCTTGTTGGGAACGAGAGCGGCTGCCGCGGCTGCCGGCGCCGTCGTCTGCGCGAGCGCGGCATCGGCGAAGCCTGCGGCGCAGAGCACGGCGACCGCGAGGATTGCCCATCCAGCGCTGGTTGGACGGTTGAACGTCATCTGTTTTGACTCCTGATTGAATTTTTTTGGGTTGAGCGCGAAATCAGAGTGCCGCGGCATCGGCCTCGCCGGTGCGGATGCGTACCGCATGGTCGAGGTTGATGACGAAGATCTTGCCGTCGCCGATCTGTCCGGTTTTCGCAGCGGATGTGATGGCCTCGATGGTCTTGTCGACCTGGTCCGAGGCGACAGCGACCTCGATCTTGATCTTGGGCAGGAAGCTCACCGCGTATTCAGCGCCGCGATAAATTTCCGTATGGCCCTTCTGCCGACCATATCCTTTGACTTCCGTCACCGTTAGTCCGTGAACGCCAATGGCGGTCAGGGCGTCACGGACTTCTTCGAGCTTGAATGGCTTTATGATCGCCATAACGATTTTCATCGGTCCTGTCCCCGCTTGGACCGATCGAGAGGCGACCGGCCGTTCTCGACTGAGATTCACCACGCGAGAAGCTTCCGACGCGGGCACAGCCTGGACCGAGTAGAATCAAATGCCGTGCCAGATCGCGCCCGTGCCTAACGGACGATTAACAAGGGCGTTTTGTTGCCTGGTGGGAATGGTGCCGATCCCGGCTGCGGGATCGTGCTCAAGTTTTGATCATAGACACCTAAAACGTAGGCAGGCGAAGGCATCCGACCTGATTGCTGCTCATGAGGAGAGCAGGCAAACGGTATCAGGATAAAGCTTACTGCAAAGCGTCGCCATGTTGCGAAATGTCGAGGCCCTCCAGCTCATACCCTTTGGATTACCCGAAGCGGCATGAACAGGCCGCCGAGGTTCAGCAGCAGGTAGGTCACGCCGGCGGACCACACCGGCGTCACGGCGGTGCCCGAGAGCTGGATCAACGGCAGCCTTGGATTGCCCTCGATCAGGCCCGAGGTGCCGCCGGTGTTGCCGACAAAGAGATCGTCGCAACAGCGATTGGCGCAGCGAGCTTCGGCTGCACGACGCACGTGTGCCTTCATGGATGGTTTCCAGCCGATTTCGAGCGGATTGCACCTGGCGTCGTTGCCGGATGCGACGGAAGAACTACTCAGAGCGCGTCGCTGTCGGTTTCGCCGGTGCGGATTCGCAACGCATGATCGATCGGCGTCACGAAAATCTTGCCGTCGCCAATCTGTCCCGTGCGCGCGCTTTCGGTGATGACGTCGACCGCCTTGTCGGCGAGGTCGGAGGCGACCGCGACTTCGATTCGGAGCTTGGGCAGGAAATTCACGACATATTCGGCGCCGCGATAGATTTCGGTATGGCCCTTCTGGCGGCCGTAACCCTTGACCTCGGTCACCGTCATGCCGTGGACCCCGATTGCCGTCAGCGCCTGGCGCACCTCGTCAAGCTTGAAGGGTTTGATAATTGCTACAACGAGCTTCATGGTTGGGGCCTTCATTTCCAACGTCGGATCGGGCATCTTGATCTGCGCCCGGTCAAATCTGGCATCTTTTTGTGCAGTTGGCACATAAAGTTTGCACTGGAAAGGAAAAACAATTGCCGTGCCCTGTTTCCTTTCGTTAGTTTGGCTGATGGAGCTGGGGTTCTTTTCCGAAAAATTCGATTTCTTTCGCCCGCGGTCCTGCAACCCGCACCTTGCGATGGCGCCTTGGGGGATGAGATGACCGACCGATCCTGGTTTTTTGCGCATCAAGGCAAGCAGCAGGGGCCTTACCCGGAGGCCCAGTTCCACGATTTCCTCGCGCGCGGGATCGTCAACGCCGACACGCTGGTCTGGACCGAGGGCATGACCGGCTGGCAAGAGGCCCGCCACATACCGGGCCTGCTCTCCGGCGCCGGAGGGCCGCCAGCGGTTCCAGGCGGCGAAGGACCGCTGTCGCTAGAGGTGGGACCGTGGCCCCTGCTCGGACGAAGCCTGTTGTTCGTCCTTGGAGTTGTGCTGGTGATCCCCGCCCCGTGGGTGGCGACCAGCTACTATCGCTGGATCACATCCCGCGTCCATGTCCCCGGACGGCCAGACTTCGCCTTCACCGGCCAGGTTGGCGACCTCTGGTATGTCTTCGTCGCGATCGGTCTGATCGGCGACTCCGGATTGACCGGCATCCCCTACATCCAGTTCATCCTGGTTCCGGTCCAGGCGTTTCTGTCCTGGATGGCGGTGCGATGGATTGCAGCCAATCTCAGTTCGAACGGCGAGCGGCTTCCGGTGGCGTTTGAAGGCAGCGTGCTGGGCTATGTCGGCTGGCAGCTGCTGATGTATCTTTCCTTCATTACTATTATCGGCTGGGCCTGGGTCACAACCGCATGGATGCGATGGATCTGCCGCAATGTCAGCGGCACGCGGCGCGAGATCGTGTTCAGCGCGACGGGCCTGGAAATGCTGTGGCGAACGCTGGTGATGACGCTGGGCTGCGCCGTGCTGATTCCGATCCCCTGGGTGATGCGCTGGTATCTCCGTTGGTACGTATCGCAATTCGCGCTGGTTGAACGAACCGCTCACGCCGGCGCCTGAGCGGCGTCATTTGCGCTCCCGCACCGAGCCCTCCTGCGCCACCGAGGCCACCAGCGTGCCGTCGGGCTTGAAGATCATGCCGCGGGTGAGGCCGCGGCCGCTTTGCGCGCTCGGCGAATCCTGGACGTAAAGCAGCCATTCGTCGGCGCGGAATGGCCGGTGAAACCACATCGCGTGATCGAGGCTCGCCGGCATCATGCGCCGGTCGAACAGGGTGCGGCCGTAGCGCGCCATCACCGCATCGAGCAGCGAGAAGTCCGACGCATAGGCCAGCGCGCACATGTGCA
This sequence comes from uncultured Alphaproteobacteria bacterium, assembly GCA_963721135.1. GTDB lineage: Bacteria > Pseudomonadota > Alphaproteobacteria > Rhizobiales > Xanthobacteraceae > Bradyrhizobium. The sequence goes on along the minus strand of CAVRIB010000013.1, from coordinate 60,741 downwards.
GCGCCGGATCGTCGGGCAGTTTCGCGGCGGTGCGGATCCAGACATGGATGCGGCCGTCGTCGATCCTCTCACCGAAATAGCGGCCGAGCTCGACCGGGCGCAACTCGATCGGGCGGTCGGATTCGTAATAGCGGCGGATGAAGTCCGGCATGTCGCGAAACATCGGCTGCTTCGCCAATTCCTCGGCGGTGAGTTTCTCCGGCGGCGGCACGTCCGGCATCTTCTCCTGATGGTCGAAGGTGCCCTCCTCATCGACGTGAAACGACACCATGATCGAGAAGATCGCGTTGCCGTGCTGGATCGCGGTGACCCTGCGGGTCGTATAGCTTTTGCCGTCGCGCAAGCGCTCGACCTGGTAGATGATCGGAATCTGCGGATCGCCGGGGAGAATGAAATAGCAATGCAGCGAATGCGGCAGCCGGCCCTCGACGGTGCGGCATGCTGCCACCATCGCCTGCCCGATCACCTGGCCGCCGAACACCCGCTGCCAGCTTGTCTTCGGGCTGTTGCCCCGGAACAGGTTCACCTCGAGTGGTTCGAGATCGAGAATGGAGATCAGGTCAATCAGGCCTTTGGACATCGGGACGCTTTCGAAACGTTGTTGTCATTCCGGGGCGCGCGAAGCGCGAACCCGGAATCTCGAGATTCCGGGTCTGGTCCTTCGGACCATCCCGGAATGACGACGTGAGGCGAAGGGTCTTGTTTCGCGGCCCTGTTTCGCCCAGCTATAGTCGTGTAGCAAGTAGTATGATCTCCGTGCGTAAGGATTGCGACATGCCGGCACAGCGAAGCATTGTCATCGGTGGCGGCGGTTTTGCGGGGCTGGCGCTGGCGCTGGCGCTACGCCAGGGCCTCGGCACGGATGTTCCCGTCATCGTCGCCGATCCGGCGCTGGGGTTAAGGCCAAGCCGCGATCCGCGCGCGACCGCGATCGTCGCCGCCTGCCGGCGGCTGTTCGAGGCCGTCGGGGTATGGGATCAGGTCGCACCCACCACGCAGCCGATCCTCGACATGGTCATCACCGATTCCAGGCTGGAAGACGCGACTCGTCCGACCTTCCTGACCTTTGCCGGCCATGTCGAGCCGGGCGAGCCGTTCGCGCATATGGTCGAAAATCGCCAGCTGATCGATGCGCTGGTCGCGCGAACAGAAGCCGAGGGCATCGAGCTTCGCGCCACCGCGGTCGCGACATTTGCCGCGCGCGGTGATGGCGTCACCGTACAGCTTGCCGATGGCAACACGCTCGAGGCTGGTTTGCTGGTGGCGGCCGACGGGGCGCGCTCGAAATTGCGCGAGCTTGCCGGCATCGCCACCCATGGCTGGGATTACGATCAATCCGGCATCGTCGTCACCGTCGGCCACGAGCGCGATCATCATGGCCGCGCGGAAGAACATTTTCTCCCCGCCGGGCCGTTTGCGATCCTGCCGCTCACGGGAAAACGCTGCTCGCTGGTCTGGACCGAGAAGCGCAGCGAAGCCGCGCGCGTCGTGGCGCTGGGCGAGGATGAATTTCACCGTGAGCTCGAACAGCGCTTTGGCCTGCAGCTCGGCGAGATCAGGGCGCTCGACAAGCCGCGCGCGTTTCCGCTCGGCTATTTCGTCGCGCGCTCCTTCATCGGCGAGCGGCTGGCGCTGATCGGCGATGCCGCGCATGTGATCCACCCGATCGCCGGCCAGGGGCTCAACATGGGGCTGAAGGATGTCGCCGCGCTCGCCGAAGTGATCGTCGATGCGGCCCGGCTCGGCATCGATTTCGGTCAGGCCGACGTGCTGGAGCGCTATCAGCGCTGGCGGCGCTTCGACACCATGGCGATGGGGTTCGCCACCAACTCGCTGAATCTTTTGTTCTCGAACAAGTCGACGCTGTTGCGCACCGTGCGCGACATCGGCCTCGGCCTCGTCGATCGCGCGCCGCCGCTCAAGAGCATGTTCATCCGCCAGGCCGCGGGCCTGGCGGGCGAAGTGCCGCGGCTGTTGAAGGGCGAGGCGTTGTGACTTGTCGTCCCTGCTTTCGCTGCTTTCGCAGGGACGACCCGACTTCACTCGATCTTCCGCGCCTCTTCCGGCAGCATGATCGGGATGCCGTCGCGGATCGGATAGGCGAGCTTGGCGGAGCGCGAGATCAGTTCCTGCCGCGGAGCATCGTATTCCAGCGGGCCCTTGGTGAGCGGACAGACCAGGATTTCCAGCAATTTCGGATCGACGGTGGCCTCGAGGCGCTCGGGCGGGGAACTCATGCTTTGATCTCCGGCGGGGTCGTTCGGCCATTGTAACACATCCGATCGGCGCGCGCCGCCGCACGCTCAAGGCGAAGCCATCTGCAACATTTCGTTGAGCATCGCCTGCTGCCGCACCGGCGGCAGCGGTTTGTCCGACATCGCAAAGCCGATGAACGCCCAATAGAGGATTTGCGCGCGGGCGCGCGCCACATCGCCCGGAAACCCCGACGCTCTGAGCAGGTTTTCGACATAGCCGAGCCTGCGCGCGTCGGTCGCCTGCACCGCCGCCCTCGCCAGGGGATCGTGGGTCGCCCAGCTGCGCACCGCGTTCTCCAGCGCAAGCCGCGTGCCAAACGTCTGCCGCAGCAGAAGCGCCACCGCCTCCGTGGGGCCGGCGGCGGTCTCCAGATTGGCAATGACCCGTTCGGCGGCAATCTCGCGCCAATGCTTCAGGAGCGCGGCATGGAACGCGCGGATATCGGCGAAATGCCAGTAGAAGCTGCCGCGCGACACGCCCATCGCCTTCGCCAGCGGTTCGGCCTTCAGCGCCGTAAAGCCGCTTTTCGCCAGCGTCTTGAGGCCCTGGTCGAGCCAGTCCTTCGCGGAAAGTTGATCGGTCATGTCCCTGCCTGCGACATCTTACCATACACCACTGTATTGACCGTCGCCAGCGCCTGTTCTACACACCATACAGTACTGTATGGAGGTCTGCCGATGCGCGATATCCTGTTGCAATGCGCCGGTCTCGCCGCGATCGCGGTGGCCATCGCCCATGGCGTGCTCGGTGAAACCAGGGTGTTCGCCCGCGCCACCATCGAGCCCCGGCGGCTCCGCAGCCTGATCCGGGCATGCTGGCAGATCGGCACGGTGGGCTGGATTTGCGGCGGCGTGCTGTTGTTCGCAACGCCCTGGATGGCGTCCGAGCCGGCGCGGCACTGGATCATCGCGATGACCGCTGCGATGTACGGCTTCGGGATCGTCGGCAACGCCTGGATCTTTCGCGGCCGGCACTTCGGCTGGATGGCGCTCAGCGCAGTGGTCGCGCTCGCCGTCGCCGGATATTGAGCGCACGCGCGGCGACGCGCCGCTGATCGACACCTTAGAACGTCTCCAGTTTAGAAGGAGTCTTTTTGCCTGCTCGGTTGCAAGCCGCTAGCTGGTTGCATCGATCAAGAGAATATCGGATGCAAGGACAAATGCGGGCGCAACCTCAACCTCGATACCGTTACTCGATTGCGCTCGGCGCGATTGCCTTACTGTCCTGCGGAGCAAGCGCGGTGCGCGCCGAGGATGCCAACGACTGGCGCGAGATCGAGACCAAGTACATTTTCGGCTTCACTACCGGCTCCGGCATCGGCCTCGAGGGCGAGAAGGAATTCACCATCGACACCATCGGTCGGTTCGGCAAGCGCGACGGAAGCTATGCCGCTACCGAGACCAAATACGAGTTCGAGTTCACCCCGAGCCAATTTATCCAGATCGAGTTCGGCGCCCTCGGATCGACCCATAACATCAGCGGCGTGACCGGGCTGGACGACCTCAACCAGGTCGCGGCGACCGGAGGGTTTGCGGAATTGCGCTATCTCGCGATCGAGCGCACCTCGAACAACCCGCTCTCGGTCACGCTCGCGGTCGAGCCGACGGTGCGTATGGTCGACGAGACCAGCGGCGAGCGGGTGCGCAACTATGAATTCGAAACCACCGTCAACGCCGACCTCGAGCTGATAAGAAACCGGCTGTTTGCGGGGTTCAATCTGCTTTATGAGCCCGAGGTCACCTCGTTCCCGATCGGCGACATCCAGCGCGAGGCGACGCTTGGACAATCGGCGGCGCTATCGCTGCGGATCGCGCCCAACGTGCTCGTCGGCGGCGAGGTCTGGTATCTCAGGCACTACGATGCGGCGAACCTGACGATGTTCACCGGCGATGCCGTGATGCTCGGACCGACGCTTTATGTACAGTTCACGCCAAAGGTGTTCATGACCGCGACGTGGAACGCCCAGGTCTGGGGCCGCGAGGTTGGCAATCCCGCCGCGCTCAATCTGACCGAATTTCAGCGCCATCGAGCCAAACTCAAATTTGCGTGGGAATTTTGATCTTGCTCAACATCGAAGAGGCGGACGGGTGTCCAAAATGGTTGCCATGAAGAGAACACTGGCTTTAGCCGCGCTTGGCGCGATCGGAATGCTGCAGGCCTCGCCGTCCTGGGCACAGCAGGCGACCGAGATCCAACTGACATATTCCAAGGGCCAGTTCCAGCCGAGTCAGGTGAGCGCGCCGGCCGACAAGCCTATTGTCTTCCGCGTCAAGAACCTCGATGCCAAAGCCATGGAGTTCGAGAGCACGTCGCTGCGGGTCGAAAAGGTGGTGGCGGCCAACAGTCAGGGTGTGATCAATGTGCGCGCCCTGAAACCCGGCCGCTACGAATTTTATGACGACTTCAACGACAAGGCGCGCGGCGCGCTGACCGTGCAGTAGGCGGCGTTTCGTGCTGGCGGCACTGATCATCGTTTTTCGCGAGGTCTTCGAAGCCGGACTGATCGTCGGCATCGTACTCGCGGTCACGGGCTCGGTGCCGCATCGCAACCGCTGGATCGGCGGGGGCGTGGTGGCGGGGGCGCTCGCGGCCTGTGTCGTCGCCGCGTTTGCCGGCGCGCTGTCGCAACTGTTCGCGGGCATGGGGCAGGAACTGTTCAACGCAGCCATCCTCGCCATCGCGGTGATGATGCTGACCTGGCACAATGTCTGGATGGCCCATCACGGCCGGGAAATGGCCGGCGAGGTGCGGGCGCTTGGGCAAGCGGTCGCGGACGGCAGCAAGTCGCTGCTGGCGCTTGCCGTCGTGGTTGGCGTAGCGGTGCTGCGCGAAGGCAGCGAGGTTGCGCTGTTTCTCTATGGCGTGGTGGCCTCCGACGGCGGATCCGCGTCCAGTCTCGCGACCGGCGGCTTCATCGGCTTGTTGCTCGGCGCCGGGGTTTGCCTCTTGACTTATTTCGGCCTGATGCGGATTCCGCAGCGGGCGTTGTTCGCAACCACCACGGTCCTGATCACCCTGCTCGCAGCCGGTATGGCGGCGCAGGCGGTCGCCTTCCTGGAGCGCGCCGATTGGCTCACCTCGCTCGATACCGTGGTCTGGGACAGCACCTGGCTGCTTTCGGAGGCAAGCATCCCCGGCCGCGCGCTGCACACCCTGATCGGCTACACCGATCAGCCGACGGAAATGCAGCTCGTGGTCTACCTCGCGGTGCTGCTCGTCACTTTCCTCTTGATGCGGCTCACCGGATCGCAACGAGCGAACTCCATTGTCGCGGCCCGCTGACCAGCGGGCGGAGCGCAATAACATCGCTAATTGGCCGTGGCCTCCGCGACAGCGCCAAGACCGGGCAACGGTCCGCTTGGTACGGCTTGCGGTCGGTATGCTCTGCGAACCCAGCCGCGCAGCGGCTCCACGGAAACCCGATTGAGCCATGCGAGCACAGCGCTTGCCGCCAGCACCACCGGCGTGACCGCGAAGAGCAGCGGCCAGCCGCGCCAATCGCCGTTGAAGAATGCTGCCGCTACCAAAAAGCCGGCAAGCCAGTGCACCAGGAACGCAAAATAGGACCACTCCCCGAGCGTTCGATCGATCCGTGCCACCAGCGGGCCGAATTGATCGGTCGACAGACCGGAGAGGCCGGATACGACCACCGCAAAGCAGGTCGTATCGATGAGATAGCCCCATCCGAAAATATGCGACGCCGGCAATATCGCGCCTCCGGCAACCATGTTGGCAATCCATGCGGCCAAAGCGCAGGCGATGGCGAGCTTTGAGGTGACGCGCTTCCCGTCCTGCCCGAGGAAATACAACGCCGCGCCGACGGCGAAGGGAAACACCGCCGACGGCGCCGTAAAGTAAGTCAGGTCCCAGTTGACGGCGTCCTGCATGCAGGCGAGCTGAAAGGACAGTCCCGCGGCCAGCGCAATCAAGGCCCATCCCATCCGGCGCGAAACGATCAAAAACAGCAGGAGATACATGTCGATCTCGATCGCGACCGACCAGAACGGCGGGATGAACCGGAACGTGCCATAGGTAAGTTGCAGCGGCAGCACCGTCAGGTTGATCGCCAGATCGCCCGCGTCAGGCATCGCGCGCCAGAATTTCAGGTACTGGGCCGCCGCCCCTGGCGCGATCGCGATCGCGAGCAGGGTCAGGACGCAAACCAGATAGTAGGGCGGCAACAGCCGCAATGCGCGGTTGGTCCAGAAGCGCACGCCGTCAAAGCGGTACACTTCGTTCAGCGCCGCCGTCATCATCAGGCCGGAGATGACGAAGAATCCGCGCACCGCATAGAAGCCGAAATGCGCGACATATTGCGTGCCGACCAGATGGCTCAGGATCACCAGATAGGCCAGCAGAAACCGCAGCGATCCGAACATGGCGTCATGCCCTCAGCCGACGAGCCGCGGCAGCGCGATCACGACCAGCGCGAGCAGGCCGAACGCCGAACTCATCACCACCGCGGAACGGTGACGCGCCGTCGGATCTTCGCGCAGCAGCGTGAAGATACTGCGCGGATCGCGCGGGAACAGGAAAGGGACCCGTTGCCGGTAGGCGGCATATTCCGGAATGGCGCGACCGAGCACAGCTTCTTCCCAGCGCGCGCGCGCAATCTGCAGCGCGACGATCAGCCCCAGCAGCAGCACGCCGGCCAGCGAGCGCACCTGCAGGAGAATGCCGACGACACCGAGCAGCTCGAACAGGTACAGCGGGTGGCGCACGATACCGTAGGGTCCCGACGTGACGAGGCGCCTTGCCTCCGGCATCACGCTGAACGAGCGGCCGAGAAAGCTCAGCGTCAGCGCGCCGAGGATGCTCGCGGATACGCCGGCCGCGACCGCTGCCAGGTTGCACCAGAGATTTGGCGGCGCGCGATCGAGCAGCACGCAGAACGGCGGAATGCAGACCGTGACGACGGCGGCGAGCCGCGGCAGCAACGCAGTCGATTTCGCGATCGGACGGCGCCGGAACAGCGGAAGCGCTGCCAGCAGCGCCACGAACATCCACTGCGAGACCCGCGCCAGCGTCGCAATCATCACGCCGAAATCGGCATGCGCCCACAGCGCAGGCTCCTGCGCGACCTGTCCTGAAAAATCGCCGACGTCGTGGACCAGTGCATAAAGCGAATAAAGCACCGCCGGCAAACGCATGGTCCAATCGTAGAGCCGGCTCTGTTCAATTCTGCCGATGAGATTGCCTGACATGGCTGGCGCCCCGGGGTACGCGGGAGAGGCGTGAGGATTCACGCGTCGCTCCGCGTTCCTTGCTAGCCGGCCGGCATTAAGGGGTAGTTGCATCGATCGCTAAAACGGGAAGCAGCCTTAAGCGCTGGTAGCTTCGAGTTGCGATTGCGATTAATTCGCAAAGGCAACGCACGCCATGATGATCAGGCGGCAAGAGGTCTCACTGCAGCGGCGGGTCGCCGGTGGTGCGTTTCTTGGCGAGGTCCATCTCGGTCACCGCGATCAGGATTTCGGCGCGGGTTTTCAAGTCGGGCGCTTCCAGCATCGCCTGCTTTTCCGGTGGCCCGTAGGGCGACATCATCGCCAGCGCATTGACCAGCGCCTCGTTGGGCGCGGCCTCGACGCCTTCCCAGTCCACCTTGAGATTATTGGCTTTCAGAAAATCCGTCAGCACCGAAAGCAGCGCCTCGCGGTCGACGGCTTCCTCGCCCTTGCGCGCGGTGAAATCATCGATGAAGGGGAAGTAGTCGACCTTGCATTGCCGGTATGCGGTCAGCACCGTCATTTCCTCGATCACCTTGAAGCGCGCGATGCCCGTGAGTTCGAGGATGTAGCGGCCGTCGCCGGACTCGGCGAGCTGGGTGATGCGCCCGACGCAACCGACGCGAAACAGGGCCGGCTTGGCTTCGTTGCGCGAATGGGAGATGTCGGGCTGGATCATGCCGATCAGGCGGTGGCCGTCGCGCAGCGCGTCGTCCACCATCGCCAGATAGCGCGGCTCGAAGATGTTGAGCGGCATCTGGCCGCGCGGCAGCAACAGCGCTCCGGGCAGCGGAAACACCGGAATCACCTCGGGAAGCTCGCCGGGTCCGCGGTATTCGGCATTGATCGGCATGGGCGATCCCGGCGCTAGCGCATTGGTCGGTCAGTTGTGCGCGTATTCCCAACGCAGAACCGGTAACCGCGTTTGCGGAATACGCCGCTCCTAGAGCGCGATGACTTTTCTTCGAATCGTCATCCCGCTCTGCCTTTTTGTTTGGGCATGATCTTTCCCGGGAAGGCGGTGTCCACTTTTCCTGATCATGCTCTAGGAAAACAGGATCGTCGACAACCGCTTTCGCCCCTCGACGGTGGCCTCGTCGTTCGAGCCCCACGCCTCGAAGAACTGCACGAGCTGCTTGCGCGCGCCGTCCTCGTTCCATTTGCGGTCGCGCTTGACGATTTCGAGCAGCTGCTGCGTCGCCTCCGCGCGCTTGCCTGCGGCGTTGAGCGCGGTCGCGAGATCGAATCGAGCCTGATGATCGAGCGGGTTTGCGGCGACTTTCTGTTCCAGTTCGGCCACGGGTCCGACCGCCTTGGCCTGTTCGGCGAGATCGAGCGCCGCCTGCACCGCCTTGACCGCGGGATCATTGCGTTTCGACTCCGGCACCATCGCCAGCGTCTGTTTTGCCTGTTCGACGGCGCCGGTCGCCACGTAGCATTTGGCGAGCCCGGCCAGCGCGGCGATATTGGTGGAATCGGCCGTCAGCACCTCGGCATAGATCTGGGCAGCGGTGGCGGGATCGCCCTCGGCGAGGACCGCTTCGGCCTCCTTCAGCGCTTCCGCGACATCGGGCGCCCCGGGCATGCCCGCGGTCAATTTGTTGATGAAGGCGTTGACCTGGCTCTCCGGGATTGCGCCCATGAAGCCGTCGGCCGGCTGGCCATTGGCGAACGCGATCACGGCGGGGATCGACTGGATTCCCATCTGGCCCGGGATCGACGGATGTTCGTCGATGTTCATCTTGACCAGCTTGACCTTGCCCTTGGCGGCGCGGACCGCCTTTTCCAGGATCGGCGTGAGCTGGCGGCAGGGGCCGCACCATGGCGCCCAGAAGTCGATCAGCACCGGCTGGCGCTTCGACTCCTCGATGACGTCCTTGACGAAGGTCTGGGTGGTCGTCTCCTTGATCAGGTCGGGCGCTGCCTGCGGCGCCGCTGCATTGCCCTGCTCTACTATCGTCACGGAAACCTCGCCTCGTGTCTTCCTTGGGGGATCGGGGCGGTTCTAGCACGGCCCGGCCCCGGGTTCAGAGAACTTCTCGTCACCCAAATGGCCCTTGGCCCGGAAAATTCAATCGATTCCAGCCTCGGGAAGATCACGGCTGCGGCCCCTCGGCAAAAAACTCGAATCGCTGCGCGATCGTTTGGACCACCGCTTCGCAGGGTTCCCGGCGGGGCAGGCAAATATGAGTGTTGATGGCCGCAAACGCTGTTTTAGCCCGGTTTTGGGCTCCAATCGCCCTCTATCGGGCGGCGCGGGCGGTGCCGCGGCTGTTGCATTCACAGGCCGCATTTGGCATAGCTCTGCCCCTGACGGCGCACGGTCGCCGTCAACTATCGGACGCGGGTGTAGCTCAGTGGTAGAGCACGACCTTGCCAAGGTCGGGGTCGAGGGTTCGAGCCCCTTCGCCCGCTCCAATATTTCATCACGTAGCCCGCCAGCGCGGCAGCCAACATTTTCCCTGCACTGTCGTCGGCCTCGGGGCTGGACGACCCGTTCACGGCAGCCGTGCGATCTCGCCTTCCGGGTCGAGATGCCTGGGCTGCCAGCCGAGTTCGCGGCGCGCTTTTTCACCGCTCAGTCGCTGGTCGAGCGCGCGGCCCCTCGCCCATTCGCCGAGTTCAGCCGCAATCGCATCGGTGGACATGATTTCCGGCTCGGGCCGCCGGGCGCCGAAACGTCCGGCGAAGGCGCGCGCGATGCGGCCGACGGCAAGGCCGTCGATGGAGGCGCCGATGTAGCTCGATCGCGCCGGCGCACGCTCGAGCGCGAGCACATAGAGCAACGCGAGGTCGTCGCTGTGGACGAGCGGCCAGCGCACATGCTCGCTCCCGACGACGCGAATCGCGTCCCGTTCGACCGCCTCACGGGCGAAATGACGAAAGACGCCGGCTGCACCCGCATAGACCATTGCCGGATGGATCACGATGCCATCGACTTCATCGGCGGCAAGAATCCGCCGCAGTTGTGGCACCATCCAGGCGAAGGCCGGCAGCGGGCGCATCGGCGACTGCTCGATGGCAAGCTCGTCGCCGGTCGCCCCGAACAGCCAGCAGCCGCCGGTATAGATGAAGCGCGGCTTTTTCGGCTGCGCGGCGAGCGCGGGCAACAGGGTGTCTAGCAGGCCGGCATCGACCGCGCTCATGTCGGTATTGAAATCGCAAGCCGTGTGGATGACCGCATCGACTTGCGGCAGCCGCGCGGCCCATGGCTCGGGGAAGGCGATATCCCCGCTGATCGGGATAGCGCCGGCCTTTCGAAGTTTCGCGGCCGAGGCTTCCGAACGCGCCAGGCCCCACACGCCATGCCCACGGCTGAGGAGTTCGCGCACGATGGGCGCGCCGACCGAGCCGGTACCGCCGAGGACTAAGACACGCACCGCACCTTGCTCCATGACGTAAAATTCGCCTCGCGGCAGGAATGAGCAACCGATGCTCCATGCCGCAGCGCAACCTCACCGGGTGCAAGAATTGCCGCGCTTCAAAGCGATCGAAGGAAATTTCTTCTCATTTCCTTTTCTTCCCGGAGGACCGCGCGGCCCGCTTCTCTCTTCCGGCGGATGTGATAACATTTTCGGGTCTGATCCATCTTACCACCAGACCAAGACTGACGTCTCTCACGACGATCAAAGTCAATAACAGACGCAGCCGCCAAGCTGCATAGGGAGTGACGCGATGAAATCGGCTTTCAATCGATCTATTCTTGCGCTCGCAGCAATGACCCTTGTCGCAGGGGCCAGTCAGGCCATCGCACAGCAGAAGGGTCTCCATAGCTACCAGTCCGGCACCAAGGAATTCTGGACCCATCCGCCGGATGACTGGTTCCTCGGCGACGAGACCGAAGCCCAGAAGGGCCTCGCGCCGCCGTCGGGTCCGCCGACTGGCGCATCACCGGCGGAACTCGACGCCTTGATCAAGAAGATCAAGCTGCCGCCGGGCTTCAAGATCGAAGTCTATGCGCCGGGCGTGCTGGCCGCGCGCCAGATGGCCTGGGGCGACAAGGGCACGCTGTTCGTCGGTTCCTTTGGGTTGGGCAACGTTTACGCCATCAAGGACAATGGCGGGAAGAAGGAGGTCAAGACGATCCTCAAGGGCCTGAACATGCCCACCGGGCTCGCCTTCCAGGACGGCGCCCTGTACGTGATCGCCGTCAATCAGCTGATCCGGTATGACAACGCCGAATCCAATCTCGACAACCTCGGCTCCGGCAAGGTGGTCTATGACGATATGCCGTCCTATGCGGCCCACGGCTGGAAGTATCTGGCCCCGGACAAGGATGGCTGGTTCTACATACCGTTCGGACCTCCCTTCAACATCGGCATTCCGCCGACCAGCGTGTCGCAGATTCGCCGCGTCGATCCCAAGACCGGCAACGCGCAACTCGTGGCGCTCGGCGTGCGCAACAGCGTCGGTGGCGACGTCGATCCGCGCAGCGGCAAATACTGGTTCACGGAAAACGCGCGCGACTGGTTGGGCGACGACACCCCGAGCGACAAGCTCAACATGATCTCGAAGATGGGCGAGCATTTCGGCTATCCCTACTGCCACGAGGGCGACATTCCGGATCCCAAGTTCGCGATGGGTCACAAGTGCTCGGAATTCACCCCGCCGGTGCTCAAGCTCGGCAACCATGTCGCTCCGCTCGGCATGAAGTTCTATACCGGCAACCAGTTCCCGGCCGACTACAAGAACAACATCCTGATCGCCGAGCATGGCTCATGGAACCGGCATAAATACCAGGGCGCCCGGATCATGCGGGTGATCGTCGGTCCCGACGGCAAGAATGCCAAGCAGGAAGTGTTCGCTTCCGGCTGGCTCGAGGGCGACCAGAAATATCTTGGCCGCCCCGACGACATCATTCTGGACAAGGACGGTTCGATCCTCGTCGCCGACGACTGGGCCGGTGCGATCTATCGCATCAGCTACAAGAAGTAGGGCTTGACCAAGGAAGTCGCGGCCGCTCGGGAACGGGTGGCCGCGGCTTTTTGTTGAGGCGAAGCGGTCTCGGGTTCAGGCCGCCATTTTTCCGGCAATGACGACGGAAGGGAATGGTCATGCGGATTGCATCGGTCGCGATGTTGTCGGTCATGGTGCTCTGCGGGCCCGTTGCCCGCGCCGCCGACCCGGTCGCCGGCAAGGACAAGGCGGAGGTCTGCGCGGGCTGCCACGGCGAAAACGGCATTTCGGAAACCGAGAACGTTCCCTCGCTCGCCGGCCAGCCCGATCAGTTCATTCAATGGCAGCTCGTGTTCTTTCGCGGCGGGGCGCGCAAGAACGAGCAGATGCAGCCGATCGCGGAAACGATCGGCAACGAGGACATCCGCACGCTCGGCGCCTATTTCGAGTCGCTCACCCCGCCCAAAGGCGCACCCGACGACAATCCCGATCTGTCGAAGAAGGGTGCGCAGGCGGCCGTGGGTCGGCGCTGTGCGGCGATGCCATACCGATTCATTTGCGGGAACGAAGGCGGTGGCCCGGCTCGCCGGCCAGCGCGAGGAATATCTGGCCAAGGCGCTGCACGAGTACAAATCGGGCGCGCGAACCGGCGGCGCCGGCGCGGCGATGAGCGACGTTGCCTACCCCTTGAGCGACGAGGAAATCGAGGCGCTCGCGCATTATCTGGCGCATTTGTAGCGCCCGGTGACGCCCTCATCCTGAGGAGCGCGCAACGCGCGCGTCTCCAAGGATGTGATCAAGCACCGGGGCCTCACGGTTCGAGACGGCGCAAACGCGCCTCCTCACCATGAGGTTCTATGGCCGCTGCTTCTCGTAGGCCTTCAGATGCGTGTAGGCGGTGCGCAGCCGCGGCACCGGTACCTTGGCGGCGTCGGCCCGCGCGATCAGGTCGCCGATCACGTGATCGGCCTCGACGGGAGCACCGACCTTGATGTCGCGGAACATCGAGGCGGTCATCGACGAGCCTTCCATGGTGAACATGCCGCGGGTGCGTTCCAGGAACGGCGCGCGTGGCGCAAAACCCTCGGCGGTGGCGACCGCGCCGCATTCATCGAGTATTCCCAGCAAAAAATCCTTGCCGCCCGGTGCGGCGAGGATGATGCCGACCGGCGCGCGCATCAGGCTGGTCGAGCCCGCCACCGCGGCGAGGAACACCCATTTCTCCCACATGTCCTGGATGACGTTTTTGCTGGCGACCGAGCCGAATTTGCCGCTCGCGAAAACGTCCGCTATCGCGCGGACCCGGTCCGACATCCCGCCGTCGCGTTCGCCGAAATTGAGCGACTGCGTCGGCTGCAGCTGGATCACCTCGCGCTTGTCGTTGAGCGTCACCACGATCGCGCAGAGGCCGCCAAGCACGCGCTCGCGCCCGAACTTTCGGTCGAGCACGTCCAGGTGCAGCATGCCGTTGAGCAGCGGGATGATCGCCGTCCGCGGTCCGACCGCCGGCGCGAATGATTTGATGGCGTCGTCGAGGTCGTAGGCCTTGCAGCTCAGGAGCACGACATCGAATTTCTCTGCGAGCTTGTCGGCCTGCACCGCGGGCGGATTTTTCAGCGTAACGTCGCCGTTCGGGCTCTTGATCACGAGGCCGGCCGAGGCCAATTCCGCCGCCCGCCGCGGCCGCACGAGGAAGGTCACATCGCGACCGGCTTCGAGCAGCCTGCCCCCGAAATAACCGCCAATGGCGCCGGCGCCGACCACGAGGATGCGCATTGTTGGGTTCCTTGCTTTTTCGCGGGCGAATAGGGAGTGGCGAATAGCGAATGGGGGATTTTCGCAACTCACGATTCGCTACTTGCTATTCGCTATTCGCTCACTTCCTCAAGACCAATTCTTGACCTCGCGTGCTAGCGGTTCGAAGCGGCAGGATCAACCGGCGCGCGCCCGCCCTTCGCGAGTAAAGGCTTTTTCGGCGAGCCTTGCGGTGTGCTCGCGCACGTCTATGGGCCAGTCGGCGATCAATTGCTCGAAACGCTCCGGTTGATCGGCAAACAGTGCGCGGATCGCGTCTTCGAAATGCGGTCGGTCGCCCGATATTGCCGACATGAAGCGATAGGCCGCTTCCCTGGCCTCGCGGATGCTGTCTGTGTGCTCGCCGCCGCGCCGTGCCCCATCGACAAGTTTGCGCAACGCGACCGAAGCGCCACCCGGCTGCTGCGCCAGCCATTGCCAATGCCGCGGCAACAGCGTGACCTCGCGCGCGACCACGCCCAGTTTGGGCCGGCCGGGGCCGCGCGGGGCTGACGTGACCGCTTGTTCCCTGGGGTCGGAAAGGTCGGGCCGCCGCGCTATAACGTCATCGAGGGTGCCGCGAAAATCGATGTCGACCGGTTGGCCGGTGGCGGCGTCGAAAACCAGGATCGACGCCTCCTTGCGGCGGTCGAGTGCGGTCTTCGCTGCAGCGACGACGTCGCGAAGGCTGCCGGATGCGATGCAGCGGTCGGCCTCGAAGGCCATGTAAGTCACGGGATTCATGTGATAATCTCCATAGTCGTACCGATATTATCCGGGTAAATTTATTGTGTCAATAATACCCGGGTAATATCCCGCTAGGAAGCTGCATCTCGACTTTCCCCTGCCCGGCTGGCACCACCACGCAACGCTAGGCGTCAAAGCTTTTTCGGGGGAACCGCCATGCTCACCGTCCATCACCTGAACAATTCGCGCTCGCAGCGCGTGCTGTGGCTGCTCGAAGAGCTAGGGGTGCCCTACGAGATCGTGCGCTATCAGCGGCAGCCGGACATGCGCGCGCCGCCCGAGCTGCGCGCGATCCATCCGCTCGGAAAATCGCCCGTCATCACCGACGGCGGCAACACCATCGCGGAATCAGGCGCGATCGCCGAATACATCATCGACACCTATGGCGAGGGACGCCTGATCCCGCCGCCGAAGACGCCGGAGCGGCTGCGCTACACCTATTGGCTGCATTACGCCGAGGGCTCCGCGATGCCGCCACTGTTGTTGAAACTCCTGTTCACGCTGATGCCGAAGCGCGCGCCGGCGCTGCTGCGACCCTTGGTGCGCAAGGTTTCCAACCAGGCGCTGACTGCGCTGGTCAATCCGCAGCTCAAGCAACACATGGCGTTCTGGGAAAGCGAACTCGGCAAGAGCCAGTGGTTCGCCGGCAGCGAGTTCACCGCCGCCGACATCCAGATGAGCTTTCCGCTGGAAGCCGCCGCGGCGCGCGGCGGTCTCGAACAGGGCCACCCCAAAGCGATGGCGTTCCTGGAGCGCATCCACGCCCGCCCGGCCTACCAGCGCGCGCTGGAAAAAGGCGGACCGTTCCAGGTGGGAAGGTGACGAATCTTAGGGCGGCAACGCCGCGATCACTTCCCGCACCAGCCGTCCGAGCCCTCGGATATCGCCGGTTTCGTCGACGCTATCGCCGAGCCGCACGATCACCAGCCCGTGCGACGGGATGATCACGACGCGCTGGCCGAGATTGCCGGAGGCGTAGAACGCATCGTGCGGAATCCCGATGCGGACGCGGCCCTTGGCATAGGGATGCTCGCTCCGATTGGTCCAGAAGCCGGCGCCGTAATCGGTATTGAGCGTGGCGCTGGCTGAAAAGCCGACCCAATCCTCCTGCAGGATACGCTGGCCGCCGACCACCCCGTCATCCAGATAGAGCAACCCGAATCGCGCCCAGTCCCTGGCGCTTGCCAGCATGTTGTTCGAGCCTTGCAGCGTGCCGCTCGGATCGAACTCCATCGTCACGTTGCGCATGCCGAGCGGATTGAACAATTCGCGCCACGCAAACGCCAGCGACTGCTCGGGACCGCCGGTGGAATCGCGGATGATCCGCGCCAGCAATTCGGTGGTTGCGCTGGAATAGTGCCATCGCGTTCCTGGCGGCGCGATCAACGGCGCCTTCACGGCAAAGCCCGCCAGGTCGTCGTACAGGTACATCTGGTTGGAGGGATCGAAACCGGAACCGGTTTCGTCCAGCGCCAGTCCCGTGGTCATCCGCATCAAATGCTCGACCTCGATCTCGTGGCGCGGGTCGGAGGCCGCCCGCCATTCCGGAATCGGCGCCGGGAAGGAGGGGGTCACCACGCCCTTCTGCGTCAGAATTCCGATCAGCGCGTTGATCACCGACTTGGTCATGGAGAAGCCGGGCAATTGGGTATCGACACCGATACCGGCGGCATAGCGCTCGGCAATGACCTTGCCGTCGTGAACCACGACCACCGCCTTGGTGCGCCGGAACGGCGGTTCCGCGGGTTCCTCGAAGGCGTGATCGAGCGCGGCCTTCAGGGCGGGATCGGATGGCTCGACAATACCGGGTCCGGCGATCTCAGGCAGCAGCGGCGGGCTCTTCGGTATCTTCAGCGCATCGACGTCGCTCTTCGGCAAATAAGGCGCCTTCGATCCGTTGAGCCGCACGCAACCGAGTCCGTCGTGAAAAGCGGCGCGGCCGGCGAGCACGCCCATCACGGAGACATCGACGGTCCCGGCGGCGCGATCGACCTGGTAGCGCATGCCCCAGCGCAGCCGGTCGATCCCGGGACGCTCCATGGTCTCCGCGAATACGGCTTCGGGATCGAGACCGGAAACGAAGGTCTTCGCGCACAGGGCGTCGGCGACGGCGCCGGTCTCGACGCGAATGGCGCGGTCCGGCCGTCGCTTGACGATGGGCGCCACGAACCCGGCCAGCACCGCAACCCCCGCAACGAGGCCAACCCAAACCTTTACTGAAGCCACGCCTGTCCCCTCGCGCCCGGCCGTCCATCTGCGCCAGCAACTTCTAGCGCGACTTCTGCACGCCGCCAACCGAGGGCAACGCTTGCACCGTGACGCCGGGCGGCGGCACGTCGTCGTCGGGCACGAAGAAGTCCGACATCAGGGGCACGCTGGCGTCGACGCGGTAGGGCTCGAAATCGCGCACCCCGCTGGCATAAAGCACCTTGTCGTCGATGCAGAATTGCCCGGTGAATTCGCGTGACGGCTTTGTGAAGATCACATGCGCCGCGTCGCCCATGATCGCGGGCGTGCGGCTCGCGCGCATCATGGCGTCGCCGCCAAGCAGGTTTCCGACCGCGGCGGTGGCGATCGTGGTGCGCGGCCACAGCGCGTTGACCGCGATGCCGTTGGCTTTCTGCTCCGCCGACAGCCCCAGCACGCACAGGCTCATGCCGAATTTGGCCAGTGTGTAGGCGGTGGAGTGCTCGAACCACTTTGCCTTGATGTCGAGCGGCGGCGACAGCATCAGGATATGCGGATTGTCCGCCTTCTTCAGATGCGGAATGCAGTATTTCGACACCATGAAGGTGCCGCGGGTGTTGATTCCCATCATCAGGTCGAACCGTTTCATGTCGGTTGCCTGCGAGTTGGTCAGGCTGATGGCGCTGGCGTTGTTGACGCAGATGTCGATGCCGCCGAATTCGGCGACCGTCCGGTCGATTGCCGCTATCACCTGCGCTTCCTCGCGGATGTCGCAGAGGATCGGCAAGGCCTTGCCGCCGGCGGCGCGGATCTCCTCGGCCGCGGTGTAGATGGTGCCCTTGAGTTTCGGATGCGGCTCCGCGGTCTTGGCGGCGATTGCGACATTGGCGCCATCGCGCGCCGCGCGCAACGCGATCGCAAGCCCAATGCCGCGGCTGCCGCCGGACACGAACAGCGTCTTGCCTTTGAGGGATGCCATGGAGGACTCCGGTCAATTTAAACTACTGCCCCGACGCTTCCGCGCCACGGGTACGCGGATCGGGCGCGCCGAGCAATCCGTTTGGCGTCACCGCGATCGAATTGGCCGAGGTCTCGCCCATCGGCTCGACGATCTTGTGGCCCTTGGCCCGCAATGCCGCGAGCGTGGCCTCGTCAAAACCGCGCTCGATCCGCACCTCGTCCGGCAGCCATTGATGATGCAGCCGCGGCGCGTCCACCGCGGCGGCGACGTCCATGCCATAGTCGAGCACATTGACGATCACCTGCAGCACCGTCGAGATGATGCGGCTGCCGCCCGGCGAGCCCGTCACCAGCACCGGCTTGCCATCCTTCAACACGATGGTCGGCGACATCGACGATAACGGCCGCTTGCCGGGCCCGGGCAGATTGGCCTCGAAGCCGACCAGCCCATAGGCGTTGGAGGCGCCGGGAGCGGCGGTGAAATCGTCGAGCTCGTTGTTGAGCAGGACGCCGGTCCCGTCGGCGACCAGGCCGAGGCCGTAACTGAAATTCAGCGTATAGGTGTTGCTCACCGCGTTGCCGCGGCTGTCGACCACCGAGAAATGCGTGGTGTTGCCGCCTTCGTGCGGCGGCGTCGCGGAGAGCGCATCGGTCCATGGCGTGGCGTGGTCGAGATCGATGCCGGCGCGCTGCTTCGCCGCATAATCCTTCGAGATCAGGATCTTAACCGGTGCGCTGACGAAAGCGGGATCGCCGAGATAGCGCGCGCGGTCGGCATAGGCGCGCTTCATGGCCTCGATGAGGACATGCAGCGAAAGCGCCGTGCCCTGCTTCATCTGGCCCATCGGAAAGCCTTCGAGGATGTTCAAGGTCTCCACCAGCACGACGCCGCCGGAAGAAGGCTGCGGCATCGAGATGATGTCGTAACCGCGATAGGTGCCGCGCACCGGCGCGCGGATCACCGCTTGATACGATTTGAGATCGTCCGCCGTCATGATGCCGCCGGCATCGTCGATCGCCTTCACCAGCTTTTCCGCAACCGGCCCCTCGTAAAACCCGCGCGCGCCCTGTTCGGCGATCGCCGAAAGCGTGGCCGCGAGATCGGTCTGAACCAGCCGGTCGCCCTCGCGCAGCGAGGTGCCGTCGGCGCGCGAAAAGATTTTCACCGATGACGGCCAGCGCGCCAGCCGACGATACCAGCCCGGCAGCGTGTCGGCGCTGTCGTCGGTGACGACGAGACCGTCATGCGCAAGCTCGATCGCCGGCTCTAGCAGCTCGGCAAGCGTGAACTTGCCGGAGCCGTATTTCTCGAGCGCCAGCGTCAGCCCCGCGACCGTGCCGGGGACCCCGACGCCGAGCGCGGAATCGCGCGACTTTGCGCGATCGGGCTTGCCGTCGGCCCCGAGAAATATCTGCGGCGTGGTCGCTGCCGGCGCGGTCTCGCGATAATCGATCGCGACGTCCTCGTGCCGATCCACCGAGTGGACGATCATGAAACCGCCGCCGCCGAGATTGCCGGCGCGCGGATAGGTCACGGCCATCGCGAACGCGGTGGCCACCGCCGCGTCGACCGCGTTGCCGCCGCGCCGCAGCACGTCGCCGCCGATGCGCGCGGCGGTCTTCTCCTGCGCGACCACCATGCCCTGTTCGGCGAAGATGGCATGAATGGCATCCGCGGCCGGCGGCGTGTAAGCGCCGCGGCGCGCTTCCTGCGCGGCGGCGGGAACGCACAGCGCGACCACAAGCGCGACTGCCGCAAGCCTCCTGCATCTGGTCGCAAATTTACGCATCAAAATCTTGCCTTGGGGTCGATCAAGAATACGCGAGTAGTCGTGGGAATGCGAATGCTATACGGGTTTCGATGCCAAGGGCAAAACGCCTCCTCGTGATGGTCAAGGATATTCAGCGCATGGCGGTGATCGCTTCGGATGCACGCATTGCCGATATCGAGGGGAATTTTCCTCCGCGCTCCGCCGTTGTCAGCTGGATTTTCTTCGCCTGGGCGGCAGAGCCGTTTTTCACGCTGATCACCACCTTCGTGTTCGCGCCCTATTTCGCCACCCACATCGCCGCCACGCCTGCGAGCGGACAATCGCTGTGGGGCTTTGCCACCGCGGCGGCGGGCTTCGTGATCGCGCTGATGTCGCCGGTATTGGGCGCGATCGCGGACGCAGGCGGCCGGCGCAAGCCGTGGATCGCCGCGTTCGGCGCGCTCCTGGTGATCGGCGCCTCGCTGATGTGGTTCGGCAGGCCCGGCGATGCCGGCGTTATCCCGCCGCTGCTGCTCGCCTACGCGATCGCCATCGTCGGCGTCGAATTCGCCATCGTCTTCAACAATTCGATGATGCCGACCCTGGTGCCATCAGACCAGATCGGCCGGTTGTCCGGCACCGGCTGGGCCACCGGCTATGTCGGCGGCATTCTGAGCCTGATCCTGGTGCTCGGCTTCCTCGCCGCCAGTCCCGAGACAGGCCGCACGCTGTTTGGCTTCTCGCCGTTGTTCGGCCTCGATCCCGTCACCCATCAGGGCGACCGCATCACCGGTCCCCTGACCGGCATCTGGTTCATCGTCTTCGCGCTGCCGATGTTCCTGCTGACGCCGGATTATCCGGCGAGGCGGCCGTTGCGCGCGGCGCTGCGCGAGGGATTGAGCGAACTCAAGCAAACGCTTCGCGAATTGCCGAAGCAGCAATCGATGGCGGCGTTCCTGCTCGCCAACATGATCTATAGCGACGGCCTGGTGTCGCTGTTTGCCTTTGGCGGCATCTATGCCGCCGGCACCTTCGGCTGGAACACGATCCAGATCGGCACCTTCGGCATCATCCTGGCGATTGCCGGCACTTTCGGCGCGTGGCTTGGCGGCAAGCTCGACGACAAGCTCGGGCCGAAGCGCGTGATTGCGGGCAGCATGATGATCCTGTTGTTCTCGATCGTCGCAATCTTGCTGGTAGCAAGGGATTCGATCCTGTTCATCAAGGTAACGCCACCGTCGCCGGGCGGCGCGCTGTTCGCCAGCGCCGCCGAGCGCGCCTATCTCGTGCTCGGATGCCTGATCGGCTCCGCCGGCGGCCCGCTGCAGGCGGCATCGCGCACGCTCCTGATACGCCTCGCGCCGAAAGACCGCATCGCGCAGTATTTCGGACTGTTCGCACTGACTGGCAAGGTGACGTCGTTCGTCGGCCCGCTCCTGATCGGCGCGATCACGGCGGCGACGGCGAGCCAGAAGGCGGGGATGTCAGTGCTGGTGCTGTTTTTTCTCGCGGGCCTTGCGCTACTGGCGCGGGTGCGGGATCAAAACTCTCCCGTCGTCCCGGCCAAGCGAAGCGCGAGCCGGGACCCATAACCACCGGCTTTACGTTGGGCGAGATCGTAGTTGCCTTCGCTCCTGCTTTCGCGGGAACGACAAGCTCAATGCCGGAAATGCCGCACACCCGTAAACACCATGGCGATCCCGGCGTCGTCGGCGGCCTTGATCACTTCGTCGTCGCGGATCGAGCCGCCGGGCTGGATCACGGCGGTGGCGCCGGCCTCGACCGCCACCAGCAACCCGTCCGCGAACGGAAAGAACGCGTCCGACGCGACCACGGATCCCTTGGTCATGGGCTCGGCAAGCTTTGCCTCGAGTGCCGCATCCTGCGCCTTGCGCGCGGCGATGCGCGAGGAATCGACCCGGCTCATCTGGCCGGCGCCGATGCCGACGGTGGCAAGATCCTTGGCGTACACGATGGTGTTGGACTTGACGTGTTTTGCAACTCGGAAGGCGAATTTGAGATCGCGCAACTCGGCGTCGGTGGGGCTGCGTTTTGTCACCGTCTTCAGCGTCAATTCGTCGACCACGGCGTTGTCGCGGCTCTGCACCAGTAGCCCGCCGGCGACGGTCTTCGCCGTGAGGCCCACCGCGCGCGGATCGGGCAGGCTGCCCGCCAGCAATAGCCGCAAGTTGCGCCGCTTGGCGACGATCTCGATCGCCTCCGGGCTCGCATCGGGCGCGATGATGACCTCGGTCAGGATTTCGGTGATGACGCGCGCGGTCTCCGCATCAAGCGTGCGGTTGACGGCGATGATGCCGCCGAAGGGCGACTGGGTGTCGCAGGCGAATGCCTTGCGATAGGCGGTCGCAAGATCGGGGCCCTCGGCGACGCCGCAGGGGTTGGCGTGCTTGACGATGACGCAGGCTGCCGTCCGTCTGGGATCGAACTCGGCGATGCACTCATAGGCCGCGTCGGTGTCGTTGATGTTGTTGTAGGAGAGTTCGCGGCCCTGCAGCTGCCGCGCGGTGGCGACGCCCGGGCGCTTGTCTGGCGTGCGATAGAAGGCCGCGGTCTGGTGCGGGTTCTCGCCGTAGCGCAGCGCCTGGATCAGCCGCCCGCCGAAGGCGCGATAATCCGGCGCCTCGGTGTTGTTCTGGCCTGCGAACCAGTTCGAGATCGCGGCGTCATAGGCGGCGGTGCGGGCGTAGGCCTTTGCCGCCAGACGCCGCCGCAGCGTCAAAGTGGTTGCGCCCGCATGGGCGGCGAGCTCGTCGAGCACGGCCTGGTAATCGCTGGGCTCGACCACGACGGCGACGTCGTCATGATTCTTCGCCGCACCCCGGATCATCGCCGGCCCGCCGATGTCGATGTTCTCGATGCACTCCTCGAAACCTGCCCCTTTGTCGACGGTCGCCTCGAATGGATAGAGATTGACCACCAATAAATCGATCGGCGCAATGCCGTGCACCTGCATCGCTTCCGCATGTTCCTTGTTGCCGCGGATCGCGAGCAAGCCGCCATGTACCTTCGGATGCAGCGTCTTGACCCGGCCGTCCATCATCTCGGGGAAGCCGGTCAGTTCCGAAACGTCGCGGACTTTGAGCCCTGCGCCCGCGATCGCCTTCGCAGTGCCACCGGTCGAGATCAGCTCGATGTTGTGGCCGGCAAGCGCGCGGGCGAAATTCGATCAATCCGGTTTTGTCGGAAACGGACAATAGAGCGCGGGTTACCTTGCGCGGATGGTCGGTCATTGTTCGGTCCTAGATGGAAGGTCCGCCCGGTAGCACGAATCAAGCCGGCGCGAAACCACGGGCCGCTGCAGCAGCCTGGAATTAGCAGGGGATATTCGGCGACCTAGGCGGCCTTTGCCTTGATGGTTGGAATATGACGCACATCTTCGGTTCGTTCCGCATGCCAGGTGTCGTAAGCAGCCTGCATCCGCGTCCAGATTCCCGCGCCATCGCCGAAAAGTTTGCCGAGACGGACGGCGATGGCTGGAGACACTGGCTTTCTTTCCTGCAAGATGTCGTACAGATGTTGGCGCGAAATCCCGAGCAGTCCGGCGATCTGCGCCTTGGTCCGCCCGGTGGCCGGAATGACGTCATCGCGCAGAAGTCCGCCGGGATGGGTAGGGCAACGATTTTTGGCGCGTTTTGCCGCGTAGACCATGCTCGCTCCTTCAGTGGTATTGCTCGAAATCGACGCGGCACGCGTCGCCATCCTCGAACTCAAATGTGATGCAACACGGTCCATTTACATGAACCGAATAGCGCTTCGGATTGAAGCCCTGCAAGGAATGAAAGTCGAAGCCAGGAACGTTCATTTCCTCCGGACGGACGGCAACGTCGAGACGATCAAGTCTTGCGAAAATCCGGCTATGCATCTTCGAATCGATCTTCGAACTCTTGCCCCTGGCCCACAGCTCTGAAAGAGCCTTGCTCTTGAAGGTTCGGATCACGACCGAACGTAAGCAATTTGCTTACATCAGTCAAGAGGCCGCGCCCGATTTTGCTGGAACGATGCTACAGCGGCAGTTCCGGCTCGCGGCGGGCGTTGCGCCGGGCCGCGGTGGCGGAGGGCGAGGTCGTCGACCGCACGAAACTCCAGCGGATCGAGGGCGCGTGCCGCGCGTCCTGGCGGATCACGATCTGGGAGGTGCGGCGGGGGCCGTCGTTTCCGGCGAGGAACACGCTGTCCTCCAGTTCGACCTTGTCGTCGAGCGCCTCGAAGGTCCAGACGTCGCGGTTCGGCAGTACCAGCATCACGCCGCGGGCGTCGGAAAGCCGGCTCGCCTTCACCGATGGATGCAGATGAAACCGCACCGCGTAGTCGGCCTCGCCCTTGATGCGGCCGCCCGGCGCGGCCGACACGCTGTCCTCGCCGTCCAGCCTCGAGCCGTCGGGCGCGATCATCAGCACCCGGCGATGGATCACGCCGAACCGCGACAGGTAGCCGTCATGCGAGGTCGTCAGCAGCACGCCGTTGGCGACCGCCTCGCGATAGCTTTCCACGTTCACAGGGCCGGAAACGATCGGCGCGCCATGCAGAAACCGCTTCATTGCCGAGAGCTCGACGAACTGGCAGGACGAGGTGTCGTGATAGATCAGCGTCGAATGCGCCGCCGTCGCGCGGGCCAGCGTGCGCCAGTTGTCGCGCCCGGTGGCCGGCATGCCGCAATTGATGACGATCCGGCTCGCCCCCGACGACAGTTCGAACGACAGGCAGCCGGCATGGGCGTCGTGGCTGACGCTCGGTGGCGGCGGTGGGCCGGTGTCCATGATGACGGTCATGGCGCCGGCATCGAGGCGCTGAAAGCCGGTGTGCGGCATGTTCGCCATCGGCGTGCCGTGGGTGTCGTCATAAGCGAGCAGCGTCGCCAGGAGATCGGAGGGCGCGCTGCTCATGCCGTTGAATAGCGCGAAAGCCCCGTCGCCGTGGCGGAAGAAGCGCAGCATCGGCATCATGCGGTCGATCGCGTTGAGTAGCGCCGGCGGCGGGGCGATGTTGCGGGCGGCGAAGGTCTGGCGCAGCGGCAACAGGTCGATCAAGAGTTCGATCAGCGCGCCGGGATTGCGCGAGATGTGGCCGCCGTCGGGCAGGATCTGCCGCTGCAACTCGTCGGAGAGCTTGCGCGTGGCGGCACGGATGTGGCGGCCCTGGTTGGCGAGGCAGAGCGAGGCGTAACACAGCGCGATCAGCACCTGCAGCCGCGGCAAGCCGTCGATATCGAGCATGGTGTAGCGCAGATAGCGGATTTCGCGGGCGAGCCCGCGCAGATAGCGGCGATAGAACTTGCCGTCGGTATCGCCGAGCACCAGCGGCGCCTGCGACAACAGCGAGATGACGCGACGCGCCAGCACGTCGGCGCGGCGGCCGATCGGGCGCTTGCGCGTCGTGTTCGAGATCCAGTCGTCGACCAGCGAGCGGGCGTTGGCGCGGGTCAGCGCGGTATCGGCGGCGCGCAGGTGCCGCAGCCAGCCAAAGCCCAGAAGCGCCACCTCCCAGTCTTCCGATGGCGGTTCGAGGTCGAAGATGGAGCGGCCGTGGCAGGTCACGATCTTGCCCGCGAACACGAAGCGGCCGGCATAGATTTCGGCGGCGCGGGTGGCATCCGCCGTGCGCAGATCGTGCGGGGCGATGATCAGGCGGTCGGTGCGGCCCGGCCACAGCCGCGCCAGCGCCACCGAGCCGCCGCTTGCACGCGCCATCAGGTTCCGCGCGAAGCGGCCCATGATCAGCGTCGAGATGCGTCTGCGTTGAGCGACCGACACGCTTGCCCTTGTTTGGAGGATTCGCTTTTGCGAATCCTTTTAATCCGGAAACGCGGCCAAGACACCATCTTGAAACCGCGCGAATCGGCGCGGGCAGGCGAAAATGCGGTGCGAAATCAGGATTTAACCAGCCTTGCGGCGTAAAACCCGTCAAGCCCGCTCAGACGGGGGTCCACGTGCGGCAGGTGGCAGGGCAAGGTCCTGATGTCGCCATCGGTATTGAGGATTTCGGCAAGGCCCGCGACCTCGCTCGCGGCGATCGGCGCGCGCCGCAGGGCGTTTTCCGTGGCGAGAAGGGCGGCAATTGCCTGTTCGCCCTCCTCCGGCTCCAGCGAGCAGGTGCAATAGACCAGCGTCCCCCCGGATTTGAGCAGCGCTGCCGCCCTTTGCAGCAGGCGTTTTTGCACGCCCCCCAATGCGCCGATATCGGCTTCCTGACGCAGCCAGGTGACGTCGGGATGGCGGCGGATGGTGCCGGTCGAGCTGCAGGGCGCATCGACCAGGATGCCGTCCAGGCCCGCGTCGCCCTTTGGCCCCGGCCACTCGGCGGCATCGGCGATCACGGTCTCCGCTTCCAGCTCGAGCCGCGCCATGTTGTCGCGCAGCCGCGTCATCCGGCCCGGCGACCGGTCGACCGCGAAGACGCGGGCACCGGCCTGCACGAGCTGGGCGGTCTTGCCGCCCGGCGCCGCGCAGAGATCGGCGATATTCTTGCCGCTGATGTCGCCGAACAGCCGCGCCGGCAGCGCCGCGGCGGCGTCCTGCACCCACCAATGGCCTTCGCGAAAGCCCGGCAGCATGGTCACGGCGCCCTGCAGCAGCGTGCGCACGGTTCCGGTCGCGAGCGTTTCGCCGTGCAGGCGGGTTGCCCACTGCGCGGGATCGGATTTGACGGTGATATCGAGCGAGGGCTCATGGCCGATCGCGTCGGCAATGTCGCGGGCGGTCTTCTCGCCGTAATGCGCGATCCAGCGCTTCAGCAGCCACGGCGGAATATCGAGCGTCTGCGTCTTGACCTCGTCGATCAGCGGCTGGCCCTCGCGCGCACAACGTCGCAGCACGGCGTTGACGAGGCCCGCATATTTCGCGGCCCGCCGGTCCGACTGCACCAGCCGCACCGACAGGTCCACCGCAGCATGGTCGGGCACATCCATCCAGAGGATCTGGGCCGCGCCGATCAGAAGCGCGCTCTGCGCGCGCGGCGCGTCGGTCGGGATGCCGCGGTCGAGCAGCCGCGACAGCACATGGCCGAGCGTGCCGAGCCGCCGCAGCACCGTCGCCACCAGCCGCCGCATCAGGGCGCGGTCGCGATCGGACAGCGTCTTCACAGCGGGATGGGCGGTCGCGCCGTCGAGCTGTTCGTCGAGCGTCCGTCGCTTGTGCAGCACGCCGTCGACGATATCCGCCGCGATCCGCCGCGCCGCGAGACCGGGCACCTCGGATGGCAGGGCAAATCTTTGAGGAGGCATGGAGCGGGAACGTCCCGGAAAACTGGATGGCGATTCGGGTTTCAGTCTATGCCATCGCAAGCCAAAACACCTGTGGCATGGGAATATGCCAGATATAAGAAACGGCCTTCCGCTTCACGATCGCGGCATCATCTATCTGGAGCATGATCCGGAAAAGCGGACACCGGTTTTCCGAAAAGATCATGCTCAAACAAAAAGATAGAGCGGGGTGACGATGCGAAGAAAAGTCATCCCGCTCTGCCGAGTTCCGAACGCCAGCCTGGAAACCTGTCATGGCCGACGACCCCGCGACCCCCGACCCGGCTTCTCCGATGCCGGAAAAGAAACCGCTTCCGGAAGCGGCCCAGCGCGCGCTCGCGGAAGCCGAAGCGCGGCGAAAAGCGGCCGAAGCGAACGCCAAGCCGATGCCAAAGGAGTTTCAGGGGCCCACGGGCCCGGAACCGACCCGGTATGGCGATTGGGAGAAGAAGGGCATCGCGTCGGATTTTTGAGCTGCCCAAAACACGAAGGCCGCGCAGATCGCGCGGCCTTCGCCGTTCGAAGCCTCAAATTGATCTCACTGAGTCACGACCACCGGCGTGCCGACGGAGACGCGCTGGTAGAGGTCCGTGATATCGGCGTTGTACATGCGGATACAGCCATACGAGACGAAACCGCCGACCGACCACGGCATATTGGTGCCGTGGATCGCATACTCGCCGCCCGCGAGCGTCATCGCCGCGACGCCCATCGGATTGTGCGGCGAGCCGCCGGGAATCACATTCGGCATCGACGGTTTGTCGTGCTTCACTTCGGCAGGCGGCGACCAGGCCGGATTGCGGTATTTGCCGTCGATCCGGGTGACGCCGGCCCATCGCTTGCCGGCCTTGCCGACGCCGACGGGATAGCGCATCGCATGGCCCGGATCGACCACCAGATAGAGCCGGCGCTCATTGGTCCTTATCACGATCGTTCCTGGTGAATAGGCGCCCCGAAAGCCAACCATGTCGGGCCGCGCCTCGGCCGCCGTCGACAGCACCATCCCTGCTCCGATGGTGGCCGCCAGCGCCACCGCAATCCTCAACGACATCAGTCTCTCCGCTTTCGTTTCGGCTGCCCCAGCCAGGGCCGTGAAATCTCGCTCAAAACCCGACAAGAACGCCGGTTTGCCTACGCATTATTAACCGCGTGCGTTAACCAGAAGGTTTCCACGCCGGCCTTCGGACCCGGTTCGATGGGGGCAGGAAAGAAAATGCTGCAAACAAAGTAAATGACTTGAAAACAACACTCGTCAGGAAACGTCAGGGCGGGGCGGGTTGCCCCTGACATTTATGTGAGGGTGGTGGTCGGGCAGGGTAAGTGCGGCACGTGTCCCGGACGCGGCGCAGCGCTTCTTCAGCGGTGCGCCGCAGCGCTGGGACCCACGTATGCAGGAGAAACCGCGTGTGGTGTGGAGCGGACCTCGGATCAGCAGCGCACCACGCCGCAAGGGCGGCGCGCTGCGCAGCATCCGGGGAACGGCGCCGGAAAGCGGGCCGGCTACGCCGCGGTGTCCTTCTTGTTCTGCCGGTGCGCGACGAGGTCATCGACCACGGCGGGATCGGCGAGCGTCGAGGTGTCCCCCAGGCTGCCCGGCTCGTCCTCGGCGATCTTGCGCAGGATGCGGCGCATGATCTTGCCGGAGCGCGTTTTCGGCAGGCCGGGCGCGAACTGGATCTGGTCGGGGGAAGCAATCGGGCCGATGTCCTTGCGCACCCACGCCACCAGCTCCTTGCGCAGCTCCTCGCTCGGCTCGGTGCCGGCCATCAAGGTCACATAGGCGTAGATGCCCTGTCCCTTGATGTCGTGGGGATAGCCGACGACGGCGGCTTCCGAGACCTTGGCATGCGCGACCAGCGAGCTTTCGACCTCGGCGGTGCCCATGCGGTGGCCGGAGACGTTGATGACGTCGTCGACGCGGCCGGTGATCCAGTAATAGCCGTCGGCGTCGCGGCGGCAGCCGTCGCCGGTGAAGTATTTGCCCTTGTAGGTCGAGAAATAAGTCTGCTCGAAGCGGGCGTGATCGCCATAGACGGTGCGCATCTGCCCCGGCCATGATTTGGCGATGCAGAGATTACCGGTGGCTTCACCCACCAGCACCTTGCCTTCGGCATCGACGATTTCTGGCACCACGCCGAAGAACGGTTGCGTCGCCGAACCCGGCTTGAGCCTGGTCGCACCGGGCAGCGGCGTGATCAGGATGCCGCCGGTCTCGGTCTGCCACCAGGTGTCGACGATCGGGCAGCGGTCGTCGCCGACCACGCGGTGATACCATTCCCAGGCTTCGGGATTGATCGGCTCGCCGACGCTTCCGAGCAGGCGCAGCGACTTGCGCGAGGTCTTCTTGACCGGCTCGTCGCCCGACTGCATCAGCGCGCGGATCGCGGTCGGCGCGGTGTAGAAGATGTTGACCTTGTGCTTGTCGATGACGTTCCAGAACCGCGAATTATCGGGATAATTCGGCACCCCCTCGAACATCAGCGTGGTCGCGCCGTTCGAAAGCGGCCCGTAGAGAATGTAGCTGTGGCCCGTGACCCAGCCGACGTCGGCGGTGCACCAGTAGACGTCGCCGTCGTGATAGTCGAACACGTATTGATGCGTCATCGACGCGAACACCAGATAGCCGCCCGAGGTGTGCAGCACGCCCTTGGGCTGGCCGGTCGAGCCCGACGTATAGAGAATGAACAGCGGATCCTCGGCGTGCATGTGCTCGGCCGGGCAATCCGTGGTCACCATCTTGGCGGCGTCGTGGTACCAGAGGTCGCGGGAGGGATTCATGTCGACCTTGCCGCCGGTGCGCTTGACCACGATCACCCAGTCGACGCCGCTGGTCTTGGCGATCGCGGCATCGACATTGGCCTTCAGCGGCACCTTCTTGCCGCCGCGCAGGCCTTCATCGGCGGTGATGACAATCTTGGACTGGCAGTCATTGATGCGCTGGGCGAGGCTGTCGGGCGAGAAGCCGGCGAACACCACCGAATGGATCGCGCCGATCCGCGCGCAGGCCAGCATGGCGTAGGCGGCTTCCGGGATCATCGGCAGATAGATGGTGACGCGGTCGCCTTTCTTGACGTTGCGGGTGCGCAGGATGTTGGCCATCCGGCAGACCTCGTCGTGCAGCTGGCGGTAGGTGATGTGCTTGGACTCGGAAGGGTTGTCGCCCTCCCAGATGATCGCGGTCTGGTCGCCGCGGGTGTGGAGGTGACGGTCGATGCAGTTCCAGGCGACGTTGAGGACGCCATCCTCGAACCATTTGATCGAGACCTTGCCGGGCGCGAAGGAAGTGTTCTCGACCTTGGTGAAGGGTTTCATCCAGTCGATGCGCTTGGCCTGCTCGCCCCAGAAACCATTGGGGTCGCTGATCGAGCGTGCGTACATCTCGTTGTACTTGGCCTGGTCGATCCAGGCCCGCTTCGCCCACTCCGCAGGCACGTCATAAATCTTGTCGGACATTCTTACCCTCCCACACCGCCAGCCCGTGCACGCGCGACACCGCAAGCCGTCTACATCGTTACAACGATTATGCGTCCGCCCTGATGGGGCCGACAAGCGGAACAAATAGGACCTTCGGCGGACGCCTCGCCATGCGCCGGATCAAATCGCCGCGCGCGGCGCCCGACCGGCCCTGCGAACCGCCATCACGATCGCGTTTGCCGAGGGTCAAAACGCCGCACGGACGGTCTACGCGGCTGTCCAGCGGTAACCAGGAACCACAGATGTCGCCGGACGGGCTGGCGCTGGCGGCGATTACCCCCTAAATGGCCTCCCCGGGCGAAAGCCCGTCCTGCCGGCGATCATCAGCCGGCATTAGCAGGGCGTAACCGGAACCAGGCGTTTAAGGTCATGATGGATCAGCAGAATCTTGAGCCCGCGCGGCCCGCTTCCGCCGATCCCTCCGTGGCGTTGGCCGAAGCGCTGGGGCAGCTGCCCCAAGCGCCCGCCGTAAAACCGGCGCCGGGCGCCTCGGTCGAGGCGCTGGCCCGCGATCACGGCCTGAAGCTTGGCGAGCTGAATCAGCTCACCATCCGCCGCATCAAGCGCGGCAAGAACTATTCCTTCGTCCGCGCCAACGGCACGCCGATCCGCCATTCACCGACCATCCGGCGGCTGCACCGGATGGCGGTGCCGCCGGCCTATGCCGAGGTGCGCTATTCGCCCGACCCGAACACCCATCTGCAGGCGGTCGGCCGCGACGCCGCGGGGCGGCTGCAATACCGCTATCACGCCGACTGGGAAAAGGTCCGCGAGCATCGCAAGGCCCATCGGCTGGCAAAGCTGGTCGCGGCGCTGCCAAAAATCCGGCGCAACGTCTCCATGCATCTGTCGGGCGAAGAGCCTTCCCGCGAATTCGCGCTGTCGGCCGTGATCGAACTGATCGCGCGCACCGCGATCCGCCCCGGCAACGAGTCCTACGCCCGCCTCAACGGCACCCGCGGCGCCACCACGCTGTTGAAGTCCAACGTCGTGCTAGAGGACGACAGCTTCGTGCTCTCGTTCAAGGCCAAGGGCGGCAAGGCCGTGCGCAAGGAATGCGACGCGGCGAAACTCGTTCGCGCCATCGGCATTCTGCAAACCGTGCCGGGCAAGCGCATGTTCCAGTACCGCGACAATTCCGGCACCGTGCGCGCGGTCTCGACCACGCAGGTCAACGCCTTCCTGCGCGAGATCGCCGGCATCAAGATTTCGCTGAAGGATTTCCGCACGCTGATGGCGTCCGCCGTGGTGCTGGAATTGCTGTCGCGGATCTCGCCGGCCGCGAGCGCCCGCGGCCGCAGGAAGCAGGTGCTTCAAGCCGTCCGCGCCGCGGCGGACGAACTTTCCAACACACCCGCGATCTGCCGCAAGAGTTACGTCCACGACACCATCGTCACCGCCTTCGAGGACGGCATCCTCGAACGCTTCGCCGCGACCATGAAGGGCTACCGCTCGCAATCGAAACGCGAGGCGCTGCTGGCGCAAGTGGTGACGGCCGCGGCGGCGTAAGCACCGGCTGTCATGCGCGGGCTTGACCCGCGCATCCATCTTCAAAAAATCTTGCGAAGATGATGGATTGCCGGGTCAAGCCCGGCAACGACAAGTTCTTACAACCCCCCCATCGTGCAGACGATCTTCCACTCTTCCGCCGTCACCGGCTGCACCGACAGCCGCGAATATTTCACCAGCGCCATGGCGGCCAGCCGCTTGTCGCCCTTGATCGCGGCCATCGTCACCGGCGTCTTCAGGGGCTTGTCCGCCTTGATGTCGACGCAGACGAATTTGCCGGTCTTGTCGGTCGGATCGGGATAGGCTTCCTTGATCACCTCGGCGATGCCGACGATGTCCTTGCCCTCGTTGGAATGATAGAAGAAGACGCGGTCGCCCTTCTTCATGTTCGTAAGGTTCTGCCGCGCGGTGAAATTGCGCACGCCGGTCCAGGCTTCACCCTTGGCGCCTTTTGCCACCTGCTGGTCCCATGACCAGCTCGAAGGTTCGGATTTCACCAGCCAGTACGCCATCGTCATCCCTCCGCCTTGAATGGGCGCGTGAGCAGGCCCTCGATCGCCGCATCGATCGTCAGCGCGCCGCTCAGGATCGCCGCCACCGCCTTTGATACCGGCATATCGATGTCTTGCGAAGCGGCCAGTTCGATCAGGACCGGCGCGGTGAACTCGCCCTCGGCAAGCCGGCCCGGCGGCGGTCGTTCGCCGCGCCCGAGCGCGATGCCGAGCGCGAGATTGCGCGATTGCGGGCTCGAGCAGGTCAGGATCAGATCGCCGAGGCCGGAAAGCCCCGACAGCGTCTCGCCGCGCGCGCCGCAAGCGCGCCCCAGCCGCACCAGCTCGGCAAAGCCGCGCGTGGTCAGCGCCGCCTGCGCGGAGGCGCCGAGCTTGCGCCCGACCACGATGCCGGCCGCGATCGCCAGCACGTTCTTGGCCGCGCCGCCGATCTCGACGCCCCTGACATCGGTGGTGTGATAGGGCCGGAAGGTCGCCGAGCCCAGCGCCTGCACCAGCGCGCGCGCCAGCGGTTCATCCGCGGCCGCCAGCGTCACCGCGGTCGGAAGCCCGCGCGCCACGTCCTCGGCGAAACTCGGCCCCGACAGGATCGCAGGGATTGCCGAGGGAGCTACCTCCGCGATCACCTCGGTCATGAATTTGTGGCTGCCGTGCTCGATGCCCTTTGCTGTCGCGATGACCGGCGTCGCGGTCTCAAGATGCGAGGCAAGCGCCGTGACGGCCTCGCGCAGCTGCTGCGCTGGCGTGGCGATCAGGATGACGTCGGCTTGTGCCACGCGCGCGATATCGCCGGTCACGCCGATGGACGCACCCAGCCGCACGCCCGGCAATTTGGGGCTTTCGCGCGATGCTGCGATCTGCGCCGCGCCGTTCGCATCGCGCGCGCAGAGCAAAACCTCGCGCCCGGCCCGCGCCGCGACGGCGGCAAGCGCCGTCCCCCACGCTCCCGCGCCGACCACCGCGACGGACTGATAGGACGGCATCGCCTGGCTCTCGCTAAAATCCCGCGCGCGTGTTGGCAAATCCCGCAGGCGCTGTGGCGTTGGCGTCGAGCAGCCAGCGCGCCCGGGGGGCTGCGTCCATCGTATCCGTCAGTCCCAGCGCCAGCCGCTCCGCGCCGGCCCAGGCGATCATCGCGCCGTTGTCGGTGCAGAGCGCCGGCGGCGGGATGATCAGCGTGGTCTGGGCGCGTGCGGCGACATCCTGCAGCGCGCTGCGGATCGCCTGGTTGGCGGCGACGCCGCCGGCGGCGACCAGCGCGCGGGGCGCGCCGAACTGTTCGTGAAACAATCTTATGCCGACGCTCAGCCGGTCGGCGGTGGACTCCAGCACCGCCGCCTGAAAACTTGCGCAGAGATCGCGGATATCCTGCGGCTCCAGCGGGCTCAGCCGCGAGATTTCGTTGCGAACCGCGGTCTTCAATCCAGACAGCGAGAAATTGGCGTCCGGCCGCCCGAGCATCGGCCGCGGAAAGGCGAACCGCGCGGGATCGCCGCCGCGCGCCGCGCGCTCGACCTCGGGTCCCCCCGGATAGGGCAGCGCGAGCATCTTCGCGACCTTGTCGAAGGCCTCTCCCATGGCGTCGTCGACGGTGGTGCCGAGCCGCACATAGTTACCGACGCCGGCGACCGCGACGATCTGGGTATGACCGCCGGAGGCAAGGAACAGCAGGTACGGAAACGCCAGCGCGCAGGTCAGCCGCGGCGTCAGCGCGTGCGCCTCCAGATGATTGACGGCGATCAGTGGCGTATCGTGCACCATCGCGATCGCCTTCGCAGTGGTCAGGCCCACGATCACGCCGCCGATCAGGCCGGGGCCGGCGGCGGCGGCAACGCCCGAGAGCTGCGCGAAGGAAACGCCGGCTTCCTTCATCGCGGCGTCGACGAGACGATCGAGCACGTCGATGTGGGCGCGCGCGGCGATCTCCGGCACCACGCCGCCGAAGGCTGAATGCTCCGCCACCTGCGAGCGCACGATGTTGGAAAGAATCTTGCCGCTGCCGTCGGCTTGCCGTTCGACCACGGCGGCGGCGGTCTCATCGCAGGTGGTCTCGATGCCCAGCACCAGCATCCGCGCCTCGTTACCCAATGTGAGCCCTTGCGTTGTCGCCAAAAGCGGAGTTTGCCTACTCCCGATTAGCATTGCGAGGCCGCGAAGTGAAATCATCCGTTGCCGCGAAACCCGCCTCGATGAGGGTTTGACGCATGGCCGTCCTGGTCACCCGCCCGCAGCCCGACGACGAGAGCACGGCGAAAAGCCTTCGCGCCAGGGGGTGTGAGGTGCTGAAGGCGCCGATGCTGCGGTTCGAGCCGGTCGCCTTCCAGGATGACGCGGATGCGCGCTATGGCGCCGTCATCGTCACCAGCGCCAACGCGCTGCGCGCCCTGGAACCGCATCTGGCGGGCAGCCGGCTGCTCAAGCTGCCGTTGTTCGCCGTCGGCGAACGGACCGCATCGGCCGCCCGCGATGCCGGCTTCGAAAACGTGATCCCGGCCGGTGGCGACGCCGCGGCCTTGCGCGATCTCGTGCTCGAGCGTGTGAAGACGAAGCAGCTGAAGAAGGCGAGCCCGCTGCTCTATCTGGCCGGCGCTGATCTCGCGCGCGATCTGGCGGGCGAACTCGGCGAACGCGGCTTTACGGTTGCCACGCAGACGACCTACCGGATGTCGCCGGTCGCCAACCTGCCGCGCGAAGTCTGCGACGCCTTCGCCGCCAACGGCATTGAGGCGGTGCTGCACTATTCGCGGCGCAGCGCCCGCGCCTTCCTGGAGGCGGCGCGCATGGGCGGCGTCGAAATCTCGGCGCTTTCGGTGCCGCAATGCTGCATTTCCGAGGGCGTCGCCGCCGTGGTCCGCGACGCCGGCGCCAGCCAGGTCGTGGTCGCGGCGTCGCCGCATGAAAATGCCTTGTTTGAAGCGCTGGACCGTGCTTTGCGCCCCGGATCGCGCTAATACCTCTAACCGAATCTGGTAACTTCGGTCCCACGAAGGAAGGATGGCGATGTCCGAGGACAGGCCCGAAGATATTGAATTGCCAGCGGATTCGGGCCGCGCCAAACGCCCGCCGCCGACCATCGACCTTGAGGCCACGGAAGTGTCAGGCGAGACGCGCAGCACAGGCACTGGGGCGAAGCCGAAGCGATCGTTTGCCCGGCCCTCGGCAGCGGCGATTTCGGCAGCCATCATTGCCGCGGTGACCGGCGCAGGCGCAGCCGCGCTGGTGATGGCCGTGGCCCTTCTGCTGGGATTGTCGGGTGAGACCGCTCCGCCTGCGCCGCCGGTCAACACATCAGCGATCAACGATCTCGCCGCGCGTATCGCCGGCATCGAATCAAAGCTGAGCAAGCCCGCGACCCCCGCGCCCGATCCGGCTCTCGCAAGCCGGCTCGACGCGCTGGAGAAATCCGCTGCCGCATTGCGCGGTGAACTTGCGGCTTTGCGCGCGCAATCGGACAAGCTCGCAGCCAATGTCAATGACGTCAAATCGGCACCGGGCGAGACCGCGCCGCCTCCCGATCTCGCCGCGATCAACGCGCGCATCGCCGAGCTCGAACGCGAGATCCACGCGCAGGCTTCCGCAGAAGGCGGCGCGAAACCGGCGGACGACGTGCCGCTGCGCCGCATCGTGGCGGCCGCCCTGCTCGATGTTCTGGTTCGCACCGGCGAGCCCTATCCGGCGGCGCTGACCACGGCGAAGGCGCTGGCGCCGAATCCGGATGCCTTCAAGCCGCTCGATGCCTTCGCTGCGACCGGCGTGCCGAACGCTTTCAACCTCAGCCGCGAACTGCTCGCGCTGGTGCCAAAACTGTCGCCGCCGCCGGAAAATTCCTCCACCGGCGCGGATCTGGTCGGGCGTCTCAAGGCGGGCGCCGAGAAGCTGGTTCGCATCGAGCGCACGGATGCTGCGGCCGGCAACGATCGGGGCGCCATCGTCGCGCGGGTCACCGCGGCCGCGCTGCGCAGCGATCTCAACGAGGCGCGGCGCGAATTGAAGACGCTTGCCCCCGCCGACCGCGCCGCCGCGCAAGCCTGGCTCGACAAGATGGACGCGCGCGACGCCGCGTTTGCCGCCTCCCGGCAATTCGCGGCCGAGGCCTTGACCGCGCTCGCCAAGCCGGCGCCTTAGGGATTCCGATGATCCGGGTCATTCTGTTCCTGGTGTTGATCGCGCTCGCGGCCGCAGGCGCGGCCTGGGTGGCCGATCAGACCGGCGATGTCGTGCTGTCATCGGGCGGCGTGAGGGTCACGATCACGTCTGCCGCGCTGGCGCTCGGCGCAGCCATCCTCGCGGCGATCCTGCTGTGGGCGATCGTGAGCGCGCTGTGGCGGCTGCCGGAAAAAATCCGCCGCCGCCGCCGCGAGCGGCGTCAGGCGCGGGGCCGTCACGCCATCACCCATGGGCTGCTCGCGATCGGCCACGGCGATGCCGCGAAAGCCCGTGCCCATTCCGAAGTCGCCCGAAAACACGCCGGCGACGATCCGCTCGCGCTGTTGTTGCACGCGCAATCGGCGCAGCTCGACGGCGACCGCGATCGCGCCAGGGCGGCGTTCCGCTCCATGGCCGAACGCGAGGACACGCGCCTCTTGGGCCTGCGCGGGCTGTTCATCGAGGCGCAGCGCGCCGATGATCCGGTCTCCGCCGTGATGATCGCCGAGGAGGCGCTGAAACTTTCCCCCGCCTCGACCTGGGCCTCGCAAGCGGTATTGGGATTCCGCTGCGCCAAGGGCGACTGGAGCGGGGCGCTGGCCATACTGGAGAACAATCTCGCCTCCGGCCTGACCGACAAGACCGCCTACCGGCGCCAGCGCGGCGTGCTGTTGACGGCGCGCGCGCTCGAACTTGAAACGCTCGACCGCGATCTGTCGCGCGACAGCGTGATGGAGGCGGTCAAGCTGGCGCCGACGCTGGTGCCGGCCGCCGTGCTCGCCGCCAAATACGAGAGCGAGGCGCACCAGGTGCGCCGCGCGATGCGTATCGTGGAAGCG
Source organism: uncultured Alphaproteobacteria bacterium (assembly GCA_963721135.1). Taxonomy (GTDB): domain Bacteria; phylum Pseudomonadota; class Alphaproteobacteria; order Rhizobiales; family Xanthobacteraceae; genus Bradyrhizobium. The sequence continues at coordinate 23,187 of CAVRIB010000013.1, read as the reverse complement.
GCGTGGCAGGCCACGCCGCATCCCGATCTCGCCGACGCCTACGCGCATGTGCGGCTCGGCGATTCCGCGCGCCAGCGGCTGGTGCGGGTGGAGACGCTGGCCGCAAAGGCGCCCGGCCATATCGAGGGCGCGCTGGCGGTGGCGCGCGCCGCGATCGACGCTTCCGAATTTGGCCGCGCGCGCGAGGCGCTGGCGCCTTTCGTCGAAAACCCGACGCAGCGGGTGGCGATGTTGATGGCGGAAATCGAGCGCACCGAACACGGCGACAGCGGTCGCGCCCGCGCCTGGACCTTGCGCGCGGTGCGCGCGCGGCATGATCCGGTGTGGACCGCGGACGGCTATGTTTCCGACAGATGGCGCCCGGTGTCGCCGGTCACCGGACGGCTCGACGCGTTCCAGTGGCAGACTCCCGTTGCGGCCCTGCCGTCGGACAAGAATGCGGCGATCGACGCCAAGGAATTCAACGAAGCCATGATGTCGGCGCCGCGCCGCGTCGAGCCGCCGCGCGAGGCCGCCGCAGAGGTGACATCGGCGCCACCGGCGCAGGACAATGCGCCGGCAAAGCCGGCCGTCGTCGTCGAACCGGCGCTAGCCGCAGCGCCATCCCCGCCCCCGGCCGAATCCGCGCCGCTGTTCCGCGCGCGCGGCGATCTCGGCAAGCCCAACCCCGCCGCCGTTCCGCCGATCGTTCCGATCATTCGGCCTCCCGACGATCCCGGCATCGACGAGGAAGCGGCAAGCGATGAATTCGCGCAACAAATCAGTCCGCCGCAAGGCCAGGCCGGCGGTTGGCGCGGGTTTCTGTCGCGCTGGGGCGGGTGAGCCGGACGCCTCGGGCAAACCGGCTTCGCGCGCACCGGGTTACAACAGCGCTTTCTCCGCCGCGATTATTGTCCCATGATGGCGGCAACATCGGCACGAGGCGTCCATGAGTTCGGCGAAGGGTCTGCGTCAGGTCGGATATTTCGATTGCCCGGGCGGCGGCCAGATCGTCGTTGCCGGCACCACCGCCTTCATCGGCCACATGCGCGCGCCGGCCGGGACCTCGATCGTCGACGTCGCCGACCCCTCCCATCCGCGGCTTCTGGCGCGGCTCGAGATGCCGCCCGGCACGCATTCGCACAAGGTGCGTGTCGACGACGGGCTGATGCTGATCAATCGCGAGCGCAATGGCGCCGACAAGAACACCCCGCCGGAAAATTTTCGCGGCGGGCTCGGCATCTATGACGTGACCAAGCCGGCAAGCCCGCGCGAGATCACGCGCTGGGAGACCTCCGGCATGGGCGTCCATCGCTTCGATTTCGACGGACGCCACGCCTATATCTCGCCGACGGTCGAGGGCTATCGCGGCAACATCGTGATGATCCTCGACCTCGCCGAACCGGCGCATCCGCGCGAGGTCGGCCGCTGGTGGATGCAAGGACAATGGACCGCCGGCGGCGAGGAGGCGAGCTGGCAGGGCACGGCGCATCGCTGCCATCATCCGCTGCGCCAGGGCGACCGGCTCTATGTCAGCTACTGGCTCGGCGGCTTCGTCATCCTCGACATATCAGACATGGCAAAGCCGCGCCTCGTCTCCTCGTTCGACTGGAGCCCGCCCTTCGCCTGTCCGACGCATACCACCCTGCCGCTGCCCTTCCCGCTGCACGGGCGGCGCGTCATGCTGGTCGCCGACGAGGACGTGGCGCGGACAGCGCCCGGACCGCCCGCCTGCCTGTGGCTCGTCGACATCACCGACGAGCGGCACCCGATGCCGTTCGCGAGCTTCCAGGTCGACGGCCTCGACGACGGCACGCCGCAACCGGAATTCACCGGCCTGCCATCAGCCGAGCGAAAAGGTGACGGGAACCGTGATCCCGGCCGCATGGTTCGCGCACGGGTTGCGCCTCATCGACATCGCCGACCCGCGCCGGCCGCGCGAGGTCGGCCATTTCCTGCCCGACCTCCCCGAAGGCTCGCAGCGCGTCCAGAGCAACGACGTCACGACCGACGACCGCGGCCTGTTCTATCTGCTCGACCGGCTGCGCGGCCTGACCATTCTGGAGCGCTGCTAGCGATCAACTCCGCCATGTCGAACCGGCTCTTGACAGCGCGCGGGCGGTCGGCCGCAATGGCCTGCCAGTTTGAGGTGGCGCATGGACACGAAGACCCGTCCGGACCCGGTCGCCCGCGCCCGCGAGCTCGGGGCTGATATCACAGCTGTGGCCGATGAGATCGAGCGCACGCGCCGCATCCCCGAGCCGCTGCTGGGGCGGCTCCATGATTCCAGACTGTTCCGCATGCTGCTGCCGCGCTCGGCCGGCGGCGACCAGACCGAGCCCTCAGTCTATGTGGCGGCGGTCGAGGAGATCGCCCGGCACGACGCCTCGGTCGGATGGAACGTCTTCGTCGCCAACAGTTCCGCCCTGATCGCCGCCTTTCTGGAACCCGCCGCCAACAGCGCCATCTACGGCGATCCGCGCAGCCTCATCGCCTGGGGGCCGCCCAATGCCTCGCGCGCGAAAGCGGTCGACGGCGGCTATCGCGTGACCGGCCAGTGGGATTTCGCCAGCGGCTGCCGGCAGGCGCGCTGGATCGGCGCGCACTGCCATGTGGTCGAGGCCGACGGGAGCTTGCGGCTCAACCGCTTCGGCCGGCCCACGGTCCGCACGCTGCTGCTTCCGGCTCAAGAGGCAACCCTGCTCGACACCTGGAAGACGATCGGGCTGCGCGGCACGGCGTCGGATTCCTATTCCGTCGACGACGTGTTCGTGCCGGAGGCCTTCAGCTCCACGCGCGAGGACCCGACGCTGCGCCGCGAGCGCGGCCCGCTCTACGCCTTCACCATGCCGGGCCTCTACGCCTGCGGAGTCTCTGCGGTGGCGTTCGGCATCGCGCGCGCGATGCTGTCCGAGTTCATTGCGCTGGCCTCGCGCAAGGCGCCGCGCAACCTCGCCCGGCTCGCCGACAATGCGGTCGTGCAGTCCGATGTGGCGCGCGCGGAGGCTCGGCTCGGCTCGGCCCGCGCCTACCTGATTGAGACGCTCGACGCGATCTGCGCGCGTGCCGACGACGTTGCGCCGATCGAGGTCGCCGATCGGGCGCTGGTGCGGCTCGCCTGCACCAACGCGATCCAGGGCGCGACCGAGGTCGCCGACTTCGCCTACAAGTCAGCCGGCGTCGACGCGATCTTCCCGGGCAGCGGCCCGTTCGAGCGCCGCTTCCGCGACATGCACACGCTGTCCCAGCAGATCCAGGCGCGTACCGCCCATTTCGAGGCGGTCGGGCAGATCCTGCTCGGCGTGCCGCCGGAGGTGTTTCTTTAAGGTGGCGAAGGTTCGCCGGACCAGCCGCCGGATGGCCGGTTTGGGCTCGAAAAACGCTTCAAAATGGGAGTTCGCTCCCGCCACGCACCCGCGTTTTCCTTGCCAAGTCGGGCGCTGCCCGATATCAGGTGCGGGCGTTTTCAGCCTGCTCGTGCTGACGCACCGCTTGGTCCGCCGCAATAGCTCAGCTGGTAGAGCACGTCATTCGTAATGACGGGGTCACAGGTTCGAATCCTGTTTGCGGCACCAGATAAGCGATTGAAGTAATTGATTATTATGTGCGCGATTTTTCGGATCGCCGTCTTGGTTCTGACAAAGGAACCACCGGGTAACCATGGCTGCGCATTTGGCTCCTAAACGCGACCCGGCAAAGCCGCTAGCGGCAAGGATAGGCGAGCATGAACGCTCCCCACAGCAGGACGACGGCCTGTTTGTCTCGTTCGACGGCCGACAGCTCGGCAATGAGCGGGAATGCCACCTTGGCAAGATCATTGCCCGTCTTGTCGTAGGGAATGCAGGCCTTCGCGACATCCGGCGCCGCCTGCTGCATGACCTGGATCATATCGGCGACGCCCCTTACGTACGCGCCGCAAGATGCCAATTCTGCCTCCGAGGCACCTTGCGAACACAACGCAATCCAGCGCTCGCCGGTCATCCCTAGGCTGGATGCGGTGCTCGCCAGGAGCGCCGCGGCGGCGACGGCAAATTTGATCATGAGGGGGCGTGAATGCAGCAGCATGAGTTACGCCGGCAACGGATAGTCAGAGATGCGATTCTGGCCAAGCATCACGCGGTATCCCTATTCGCGCGCGCGAAAAACATGCCCAAGATAGCCCCAATAGCTGCCCAGCCGTAACCAGCTATGGAAGTCCCGAAAAAATCCAAATCAAAAAAAGTCCCCAGCCAGATTGCGAGGGCAATCAACGTAAGCCCAAAAATCATCGTGCCATAGCTACTCGAGCCAGCCTTGGGCGGGAATGCGGACCGTAAACCTCCAGATCCAACGGGTGCGATGAAGGAAGTTGCCACGATGCAGCATGCCGGAAGATATTGACCGGCAATTGCCGTTGTGACCGAAATAAAATAAATATGCTGATGAGAATATAACCTGTGAGCAAGATCACGATGCACTCCCCCGTCGCACCGGCTGGCGCCGGGCGGGTGATTGCGCGTGAACACAGGGCTCAGCACGCCCCACGTATTTCCCCGTGGGGTATTGAATTTCGTGAGCCGCCCGACATGGCGGGAGGCCCTGTGTTCAACGCGCATAGGCGCATCGCTCAGCCGCAATCACTCGGCGAACGACGGCTCACTATTTCATGAATCGGGCGGAAAAGGAAAGCCCTTAACTGCTTCGTCTTTTTGTACGAACGCTGCGTCCTAGCACTTCTCGTTCAGATGACCAGACCTATTGGGCGCTTCAAAAAGAACAGGCAGAGGAAATGACTCCCGCCGCCGGGTTCCCGCTATCCTAGATGGCGCCAGCCAACCTAGGAGCGAAGGTCATGTCTACTCAGATTTCAGCACCAAACATTCCGCCCGGCTACTACGCTACAACGGGGTTTCAGCTTCTCGTAAATCTGCTTGTACTTTTGAAAAACAAAGGCGTTTTGACCGAAGCTGATCGAGTTGATTTGCTCAATATGGTGGCTGCGGGCCTAGGCCCAGCCGATGACCAAAACGCCAAAGCCATGAAAGAATTTCTCTGGCAACTGAGCGGCGTAAAACCATCTTAGTGATAACGCCATCTTCAATGTGCATTGTCGCAAACGGACGATATAGTTTTATGGACATGCGCCTGCGCTCCGGTTAAAATTACAAACCGGATCGTGCAGCGGTCAGTAATTTCGCACGGCCCCCGATGCCAGTCGGCGGGCCGTTTCTGTTATAATTCGCTTTTTAGGTCAAAACCAGCCGGAGGTCCGTTTCGTGCCAAGAGCGGAAGTGGACGCTCGCACCAACGAAAGGAGGCCGCCAACATGGTCGGCCTCCGCGTCAAACCACAAGCCTATTGCAGCGCTTTGGTGCTGGTGAAGGTTCCGTCGCTTCCGTTGTCGCTCATATGGTTGTCGCCGAACGAGACGATTGACCCGGCGCTAGCACGCACCCCCGTACCATTACCGCCGATCGTCGACGCGGCCACCTTGATGGCCGAGCCAGCCGAGTTGGTCTGAATGCCATTGACCAGATTGTCGACGATGCTCGACTCCTCGACCGTGAAGAAGACTTGGCCTGCCTGCGCAAGTACGCCCACACTGCCGTTTTCTCCGATGACACTGTCACGCATTGTCCCTGCGACGACGCCGGAAAGGTTGAAAAGGAGGCCATAAAGCAAATTCGCTACCAGCTCAACCTTGTTCAACGTCACCGAAGCGATCTGACCACTTGCGGGCAAGACTGAAATTCCAGCAACGTTGTCGAAGCTTTCGGAGTTCGACACTTGCAGGAGGCCGCGACCGCTTTGTGGTTGAAAGGTAATTCCAACTCCTCCGTGATATCCATGTATCATGCAGTCCTCGACGATCAGCGTGCCGCTGAAAAATGACAGGGCGTCAACTTCGTGTATGAGACTGCCGGTGGAAAGGCCATTCAGGGCAAGGTGGCGGAGAATGATGGTGGCTGCACCGGTGGTGTTGATCGTGATCGCTGAAGTACTAGAGCTAGCGATATTTCCGACGTTGCCGGCGCCGCAGTCAATGGTGAGCGACGTAGTGATCGTGATGGTGCCATAGTGGCCACTACCGAGGCAGTTGATCTGGGAAGCACCCGTGGCAATGGCTGTTGCAAATGTAGCGCAGGGAGAGGTTTCGGAGCAGGTGGTGCCGCTCCCGTTGGCAGACACCCACGCCACGTTTTGCGCCCGCACCGGGCTTGCCAAAAACAACAGCGCCATCGTGAACAACGAGGCGCAAAGCAGAATGATTTTCCTCATGACCTTGCTCCAAATGGATTGAGTTGACGACATTTGACGCGACGGCAAACGCGCGAGCGCAGCCGCATGGCTATTCAACCACGGCAGGTCACTGAGGGGCTAGGGTCAACGTCCGGGGTCCAACAAGGGCGTGTCGGCCCCGTCTGTTTTACTTCAGCGTGAAGCCGCTGGTCACCGGCGTTACTCCGTCGCTGGCGTTCCCGGTCAGCCGGTTATTCCCGTAGGAGTAGATCGCGCCCCCGCTCGTCGCGGAAAGGCCGGTGACGTTGGACATCACCGTCGTATCCGTAAGGAACACGAGGCCACCTGAGCCTTGCGCTAGGATACCGCTGCCGCCGTTGATCAGCGACGAGCTGTGATCGATAACGATTGCCGTTATCGACACTGCCGTATAGGCGGAGATGCCGTTGAAGGCGCTGTTTGCTACCGTGCTGTCCTTGATATGAAGCAGGATCGTTCCGGTGCCGCCGGTGTTGTTGGCGAAGATGCCATAGGTGTTGTTCTCGACCGTCGTCCGTTCGATTACGGCATGTGCAGAACCCGATCCCGATGGCTGGATAATGATGCCGCCCCCGCTGGTACCGAGGCCGTTATTCGCGAATAGCGAGTCCCTGATGGTCAAATACGCGACCGCAGCAGATGGTGCGAAAAGGATCGCCGTCCCCGGAGCTGCGGTGAAATTCTGAAACGTGCAATTCTCGAAAACCACCGAGGCACCGGTGATCTGAACGGCACCACCCCCGCCTGCTGATCCGTCGAAAATGGCATTGCGAAACACAACGAGGGGATTGGGATTTCCTCCTGGGAGAAGGGAGATAGCAAAACCGCTGCTGCTTGTGTATACAACGCCCCGGCAATCCAACGTGAAAGAAAGACCGGCATTAAAACTCTCGGTATAGGGCCCGGCATCCAGGCAGCTAATTGCACCTCCATTTCCAGCAACGGAGCCTAACGCATGGCCGATGGTCCGGCATGGCAGAGCAATCGTGCATGGATTTCCATCGCTTCCCCCACCCGAGACAAAAGCGGTCGTTGGTGCCGCATGGGACGGCGAAACAGATGTCACGCACAGCAGCGCAGCGACGATGGGACCGGCAACCAGATTGATGAGCTTTTTCATACCAATACCCCTATGTGAAGATGTTGATGTGAAGGATCAGAGCAGCCAAGGCTGGCACAGGTTTGAGCGATAAAGACCGAAGACCGCGCCAGACCAGATCGTGCCTGATCTTTGGATGCCTGCAAAGTGATGGGGTTCGGAGGTCGAGCAAATATGTTTGGGGGTCGCCGACTTCCGAAATGGGTCTTGTGTCACGAAGCGTAGCCGGTCCAAACGGCTGCGCGCAACTTTATAGGAGATGAAGGTAGGTCCTTCGGGTTCGGCGATCAGGTCGCTGATCCCAAGCCACCGCGGGCCGCTTTGGTCAAAAGCCACGGTGGTGAGCGCTGCGGAAACGTCGGGACGATGATCCCGGCAGGTACGGTTGAGAGAGGCGAGCGCAAGCGAACCATCGATGAAGTGTCGAAAGCGGATTAGGTGATGTCAAAACCGAGGGTTGACCCTACCTTCGGGATCAGTTCGGTGGATGCCCTGATACTGACCGAGCGCCATCCGGCATGTAGATGGCGCGAAGGCTCAACCAGGCTCTTGTAAGGAACGTGAGAACCTGGCCGGCGATGCCAAGGGAAAAGGCCCAAGCGGCGCCAACCGCAAGGCCGAAAGTACCGATGCGCCGGAGAGGGGCGGACTGCTCCGTAGTAGCGAGGAAGCGGCTGTAATCGTCGTGGAGCGAAGGGGGCGGGTCATCGACGATGAATCGGGCCAACTGGCAACGGGAGGAGCCCGAAGTTCAACGGAAGGCGGCAGCCTTCAATCGATGGCACGAGCCGGATGATGCGAGAGTATCAAGTCCGGATCTGTGAGAGGCTCGGGGTGAAATTCCCCGGGCCTACTCGGCAATCGCGTCGTTTTGACCGTTGGCGGGACACTTCCGATCTTACCCCGGAAGCGGACATCGCCAGTGACACAGGCCATGTCGGTTTCGCGCCAAGATGCGACATCGCGACCCGCTATGTGGAACTCGTAAGGGTCGAAATACATTGGGAACGACGCACGCTGGAGGACGTTTTCTCCTGCAGGATGAAACAGATCAAGACAACTTGCTGCGTCGCTGGCGGCGGCCCCGCCGGGTTGATGCTTGGCTTCTTGTTGGCGCGCGCTGGAATCTCCGTGGTGGTGCTGGAAAAGCACGCTGACTTCCTCCGTGATTTCCGGGGCGATACTGTTCATCCCTCGACACTTGAGCTGATGTACGAGTTAGGACTGCTCGATGAGTTGCTCAAATTGCCGCATTCAACCGTGCGCCAGATCTCTTTCCAGATTGGTAACGATCACGTGGCAGTCGGCCACTTCGATTGTTTGCCGGTACACTGTAAATTCGTTGCCCTGATGCCGCAATGGGATTTTCTCAATTTCATCGCTCGTCAAGCCAATCGATACACGGCCTTTGATTTGCGTATGTCCACGGAAGCAACTGATCTGATTGAGGAAGCGGATCGGGTCGTAGGTCTGCGCGCAAAATCACCCGACGCCGACCTTGAGATCCGCGCCGATCTGGTTGTTGCCTGCGATGGACGGCATTCGACGCTGCGCGACCGGGCGGGATTTAAGGTGGACGACCTACACGCGCCAATGGACGTGATGTGGTTTCGACTATCGCGTAAGCGGAATGATCCTTCCGAGACTTTCGGTCACGTCGAAAACCGCAGCATGATTGTCATGCTCAACCGCACTGATTATTGGCAATGCGCTTATGTGATCCCGAAAGGTTCCGCGGACAAAGTCAAGGGCGCTGGGCTCGACAGTTTTCGGGAAACGGTTGGCGACATGTCGCCGTTCACGCGCGACAGGCTCGGCGAAATCGACGACTGGGACAAGGTGAAGCTGCTGACGGTTGCGGTAGACCGACTGCAGCGTTGGTCCCGGTTAGGACTGCTCTGCATCGGTGATGCAGCGCATGCGATGTCACCAATTGGGGGAGTCGGCATCAATCTCGCGGTGCAGGACGCTGTCGCCGCGGCAAATATTCTTGCCGAGCCTTTACGCCGAGGGGCCGTGACGATTGAGATGCTAAATGGCGTGCAGCGACGGCGCGAATTTCCCGCGCGGATTGTCCAACGGCTGCAAGTGCTCCTGCAAAACAGGATTATAGGACCAGCGCTCCAAAACAAGGGCAAGCGGCCACAGGCGCCGTTATTCCTCAAGTTGTTGCAATGGCCCCTCCTGCGCCGAATTCCGGGGCGTGTGTTGGCGCTCGGTATTCGCCCTGAGCATATCCGCACGCCCGACTCAATGAAAACCAGATTGAACCCATCGTAAGAGCCGTGACGCGAGCGGACGGCGGGGCGCTGTTCCGGTTTTGGCCGAGGCCCGGGCCTACCTCCTGATGAACTCCCGCCGCCTCATTCGATCACCTCGTCGTAGGCGCTGACGCCCTTATCGGGAACTAGGACACTGGCGTTCTGGAACGTTTCACCCGCCGGCAAGTTGCAAATTTCAAATTTCTGCTTGCTGTCACCGGCAACCCACACGAACAGCGATTCCGGAATCTAAATCGCCCGCTTTATCCTACCGCATAAACGCCAAAACAAGCACGAGAACTATCGCGCCAATTAGTCCGGACACGAAGATCGCCCGGCGTGCCGGGGTATTCAGAATTATCTCGCCACCTCTAGCCTTTTCGGCCGGGTACGGTTCATCAGCGGGGCTCTTGCGCACCATAGCCTCTCCTTCTTTACGACAATAAATAGATCGTTGTTGCCATCACGGCGAGAGCAATGACGCCCGCGGTCAACATCCCGTAGTTCCGCTCTGTTTCGGTCGGCATTTCTTCCCTCACCGAGCGCTCATTAACTGGCTTTGTTCCATGAGGCGCCTCCAGTGAATCAAAACCGGAAAAGCGATTTCGTTCCGCCGTAGGGAGGCCAACGCGGTGCCGTAGCCCGGGCTACCGTCGTCAAGGAACCGCTTGGCGCGACGCGCTGTTGCGCGGGTAGGCCGTAACAAACAAGCACTGGGCGCCAAAGACGAGGAGCACGCCATATCTCAGGCACCCAATACCGCGATTGCCGTGATCGGCATCATATTGGGACGAACTCGTTCCACGTCGTAGGCCACGATGCGCGCGGCGCTATCGTTCTGCGGCAAAACTGGCCGCGTGGCCAAGTGGAAGCGCGGCTCACCCCGTTTTACGTGAACGAGTCCGCCTCCGGCGCGACTCCAGATTTTGGCACTTGAGTCGGGAACCGGACAGCAACCTCGGCCGTAAGCGGAGGTTATATACCTGCTTCCAAGTGCAGATCGCATCGGGAGAGCGGGGGATGGCCATATTTGAAAAGATATGCGTGGCGTGTGCAATTGCCGGGTTTTTGACCCTAACCGTCGTGTTGATGTTTGCTGGCTGACATACCGGCCCGTTACGGTGGCTCGGACTCGATCGCACCTGTTGCAATGAGGCGCTGTCGCTCGCTTGCCAACAGGCGATAGCATTCGGTTACATCGGCGTAGCGCTTTTTTAAGGCCGGTTCGCTTGCCGCCCTTGCCTGTTGATCGAACTCAGCCGCCCGTTCCAAATATTCCGCAACGCTACGCATGGCCCAACCCCCGCCAATGCAATGCACGTCGTCATTCAATGACACAAGTCGCGAAACGCATCCCGATTTTTAAGAAGCGCTGTGCGCGCTTATGCCGATTTGCGGTTCGATAATTCCGGGAGCGAGCGATGGGCCACGATTCGCAGCCCATCCAGGGTCACGATGCCTTTCTTTGCGGCCTGCATCAGTCTTTGGGCAACGCGCTTGCGCGTTTCATGGTTGCCGCCATGAGGCAGGTCTCGGCAGGCTTCTTCCAGCACGACGTCCATGTTCGCGGCCGTGCGTTGATCGATCTTCGTCATTTTCACACCCTCCCTCGATCACCGTTGATTCCAATCTATCGGCGTGAAACGCAATCGCCGCCGATCCATTTCTTCGCGTAACTTATCGGCGTAATGCTTCACGCCTTCACCAATAAGGCGGTGTCGACCGCCCAATCGCGCATCTAGTTGGACCTGATGTTTGATATTTTCATAGAACGCCAACAGACGCTCATCCTTCGATTGTGAGAAGTTCATTCGACGCCCCGCAACAAAACCGTGAAGGATTTTATCTCACAAAAGGTCCGCGTCTAGCGCCCGTTTATGTCGGCAACCGGACAGGAACCAAACCGCCGATATCGGAATTATTGGCCTCGGAAGGTCTTGGCCATGTTCGTAAATTCCGTTCCTGTTGATGTTGTCGGCGACGCCTACCGCATCGTGGCCAACTATCTCAAAAAGACCGGACGAATGCCGGACGATCTGGACATACATCAGCCGTTGCTCGATTCGATTGTTGAAGATTTCCGCGCCGGCAAAAGGAATAAATTGATCCTGGCCAACCGTGCCATGATGCGAATTAAGAAAGCCGATGTGCTGGAATCAATTCCATGAGGGCTCGGAAGAACGCTTGGACCGATGATGAGTTGAAACAACTCGCCGCTATTGTGGCGGCTGGCGGTACGGCTTTTCGAGCCGCTGCTAAATTCAAACGCAGTATCAACGCATGCCGAAATCAGGCACGTGCTATCGGCGCGCCTTTCGAGCCGCTGTATGCTCGGCGAAGGAATATCTTGGCGAAGTGTGCGGCCGCTGAGAGAGTGTGGGTGCGATAACAACAGCCAAAAATTTCCTGGCTAGGTCGTCACCAATTTTTCGCGCTGCGTCAAATTCGCAAGTCGGCGTACGTAACCGCCATGTCCGCTTTCCCGCCGTCAGCGACCGTACTGCCGACATCGCGGGAATCCGGTTCGTGCCAGGAACGGAAGTCGTCGCTTCTGCTCTATCGCCTCGTCGGCGCGGGCGAGCAGCGTCGGCGGTATAAAAGTCGCGGAAGGGCCTTCACTTCAATGCCGAATGAACAGCTGCGCGCCATGCGATGGCGGCTACCGTGGTGCGCGGCGTCGCAAAAAAGAAAGCAGGCGCGTCTGGGCGTACAGCCACAGGGAACGATGCCCCCCAGTGTTCGTTGATACCCGCGAAAACTATCGTGGGTAGACGATATGTCCGTGGATGACGGCGAACGCGCATACAAGAGGGAGATGATGCTCGCCAGCGCCCTGGTCGCGGCGGGCGTTGCGCTATGCGGGCTTTCGCTGGCCCAGCTCGAAATCGGCAATCCGCAAGTGGCGCAGTCGACGCAGCCGCTGCAGTCCTCGCCAAGCCCCGCGCCGCAGCACGAGGCCCCCGCCGAGTTCGAAGCCCGGCGGCGTGCGTCCGACGACGCCGGCGCCCGAACCCGCTCGCCCCGATCCGCAGGCGCAGAAGGAGAGCGCCAAACCGGCGCTGCCGCCAGCGCCTGCCGAGAAGATGGCGCCGTCGATCCAGCAGAAATAGATTGGACGGCTGAACGCGCCTGACCTCGGATTTTTTCGTTGCGGTGGCAGCCAGTATCCCCGCGCGCGTCGCTGCGTACAGGGCCCTTTTATTGCAGCGTACGCCCCAGATGATCCTGCAGCCTGATCGCGATGGAGGTAACCTCCCGGGTTACCAGTTCTTTCGCATGTTCGAGGCCGGCGAAAGCCTTTTGGCTGGCGGCACCGCGAGCAGCATAGTTCATCGATACCGAGTTTAGAGTTTAGAGTTGCCCCGCTGCTGCTTAAGTGGCCTACGAAATTGAGACGGCGATCCGAGGCGGATAGACCGGCCGGCGGTCCTTGATGCGCAAAAACATATAGCTCCGTCGAATGACTTGAACACTCGACGCCACGATCAGAGCTGACGAGGCTTTTCTTTCGCCGGCTTGTCTGCTTCGGGGTCATTTTCAGACCTCGGGCCGCGTCCGAGCTAGGTCCGTTCATCCCTCAACAACGGACATGTCGCGACTGCGGCGGCATGTCCGAGTTGTGCCATGAACGGAAGTCGTCGGATTTCCTATTCGATCACCTCGTCGGCGCTTGCGACCAGCCCGGCCGGTATTTCGAGGCCAAGCGCTTTTGCCGTCTTGAGGTTAATCACCAGCTCGAACCGAGCCTCTTGAACGTACGGCATGTCGCCTGGATTGGCACCATGCAAAATCTCAGCGACCTGCATGGCGTTCCTGCGAAGCGCACTTTTGATGTCCCATGAATACGACATCAGTCCCCCGGCCTCTGCCTGATCGCGATAGGAGTAAATCGCGGGAATGCGGATTTGCTGGACCAGTTGAACCAGTAACAAGCGATAGGGGTAGTGCTCGCTCTCCTCCGAAATCATAATTCCATCGACCTGATCTCGTTGAATGGAACTAAAGACGCGCCTGTACTCCGCTTCATTTATGGTGCTGCCCAAAGGCGTACGTACCAGGGAAATCCCTAATTTTTGCGCTGCCTCTCGCAACCCTCTTCCAGCAGCGCCGTCCCAAGCCCCTTGCGTCGAAAGAAAAACGACATTGACGAGCTTGGGTACAGCTTCCGCAAGCAGCGCTAGGCGCTTACCCCAGATTTCAAATCCAGCATCAACGCTGACGCCCGTGATGTTCCCGCCCGGCCGCGCGATGTTCGACACGATTCCTTGACGAATAGGATCTCCGGTAATGGTTACAATAGGAATTGTGCTCGTAGCGGCTTTGAACCGGCGCGCTAGGGGAGTCCCTTAACACCAGATCAAATCGGGATGTGTGTCGAGTTAGCATCCGGTCAGTACCGCGGCGAGTTCACTCGCGCGGCTTAGGGCGCGGAAGCAGACTGGGATTTGCTTTGTAGATCTGCACGAGCTCAGCGAGGTTATCGATGCCGAAGCGTGTAAAGGCGGTTGTCGATTCTTCGCCGGGGCCGAGAACGCCGAGACGACCGTCTTCCGGATCCAGCACGATGCTGATCTCGTCCAGCCACTCCTCATCCTCGCCGAGCATTTCGGCGACGTGGCTAATCGTGAAGACGTAGCTGATCCCGGCCATGGTCAGGCGGCCTGACTGGCCTGCGCGCTGGGCCTATGCCAATTCCACGGCAGCAGATCATCGAGCCGGTGAACCGGATGCTCGGCAATGCGAGCGAGGACGTCGGCGAGCCAGGCCTGCGGATCAATATCGTTCATCTTGGCCGTGACGATCAGGCTGTACATGACTGCGGCACGCTCGCCGCCACGGTCGGAGCCGCAGAACAACCAGGATTTTCTCCCCAGGGCGATACCACGCACGCCGCGCTCTGCGGCGTTGTTGGACAGGCAGATGCGGCCATCGTCGAGGAAGCGCGTGAACGCGATCCAGCGCTTGAGCATGTAGTCCATGGCCTTGGCGACGTCGTTGCCGCGCGAGAGCTTGGCGCGCTGCTCACGCATCCAGGCCTCCAGATTGGCGACCAGCGGCGCGCTGAGTTCCTGTCGAACGGCCTTGCGCCTTTCGGGGCTCTGTCCGTTGATCGCCCGCTCGATCTCGAACAACTCATCGATCCGGCGGACCACTTCCAACGCCAGCGGCGAGATCACCGCCGGCTTCTTGCCCTGCGCCTTGCGACGGGCGTTCTCGGCCAGATCCGCCATCACGAAGAACGGACGCCGGGCATGGACCCAACAGGCGGCTTCCAGGATCGGACCAGGCACGCGGCCGCCCTCGTAAAGCTTGCGATAGCCCTCATAGGCGTCAGCCTGGAAGATCCCGGTGTAGTTGGTCAGGTGCGCCTGGGGATGCTTGCCGGCCCGGTCGCGCGAGTAATAGAACACCGCCCCCGGCGGCGCGGGCCCTCCAAACGGCTTGTCGTCCCTCACATAGACCCAGATCCGGCCAGTGTCGGTCTTGCCTTTGGCCAGAACCGGCACCCTGGTGTCGTCGCCATGCAATCGCTCGGCACTCAGTACGTAGGCCTCGAGGCGCTTGAACAAAGGCATCAGCGCCGCCGTGCAGCCGCCGACCTGGTCAGCCAGGGTCGACAGACTGATCGGTACGCCCTCCTTGGCATAGCGCTCGGCCTGCCGGTTGAGCGGCTGATGCTGGCCAAATTTCTCGAACAGCACCATCGCCAGAAGACTGGGCCCGGCCCAGCCCCTCGCGATCACGTGGAACGGCGCTGGCGCCTGGCTGATCTTCTCGCAGTCCCGGCAACTGAACTTCTCACGGACGTGCTGGATCACCTTCCAGGACTTCGGGATGACCTCCAGTGTCTCGGTGATGTCCTCGCCAAGCCTGGACAGCCGCGATCCGCCGCAACAGCTGCAGGCAACAGGTCCCGGCACGATCACGCGTTCGCGGGGCAGATGGTCCGGGAACGGTTTGCGGGACGGCCGCTTGCGCGTGAACGACGCCACCTTCGTGGTTTTGGCCGCCGCCATTTCTGCGGCAAGCTCGTCCTCGGTCGCCGCGGTCTCCAGTTCCTCCAGCGTCAATTCCAGCTGGTCCAACAGCCGGGCAGTGCGTTCCGAGCGCGGGCCGTAGCGGTCGCGGTTCAGCTTCTCGATCTGCAGTTTCAGATGGGCGATCAGCGCCTGGTCATCGGATTGTTGAGCACGCGCCGCGGCGGTCTCCGCGCGAGCGACAATCAAGGCCGCTTTCAGCGCTTCGACGTCGTCTGGCAGGGCTTCAACACCAGCTTTCATAAAGTTGATGGAATCACAAAATCAGTGATTTGCGGCGACTTTTTTCTGCACCTCAGAACTTTTTTTAAGCCTAGCCCGCGCTCTGCGGTCGCCAAGTGTGTTGCGGATTTCTCCAGTCGATCGCCTCCAACAGATAACTCATCTGTGCAGCACTCAGCGCCACCACGCCATCCATGGTCGCCGGCCAGACAAACCGTCCACGGTCGAGCCGTTTGGCGTAGAGCGACAGCCCGATCCCGTCATGCCACAAGGCTTTAATTAACGAACCCGCGCGACCGCGGAACACGAAGACGTCGCCTGCGAACGGATCACGGCCGAGGCCTTCCTGCACCAGCAACGCCAGGCCCTGCATGCCCTTGCGCATATCGGTATGGCCGGTGGCGATCCAGATCCGCACGCCTGCAGCAACCGGAATCATCGGTGCTCCAGAACCCGAAGCACCCGTTCCAGGGCGGCCGCGTCAACACCGGCATCGACAATGACGCGACGATCCTTTCCGATCTCAATTACCATGTGGCCGCTCGTCGCCGTAGCGGTCGGCATCGGATCCGCAACGACCATCGCCGGCACAAAACGAGAGCTCTGCCCAGCAGCGCCTTCCGGCTCCGCGCAGAACGATCGTCGCCAATTCAGCAAAAGCGAGCGCGAGATGCCGTACCGCCGCGCCGTCGACGAGATCGCCCGTGGCGTCTGCATGCTCTCCAGAACAATCTTGAGCTTCTCGTCATCCGTCCAGCGTCGACGTCGGCCGGTCTCAACAACTCCCAACCGTTCAACCTGAGTACTGTACTTATTGCTGTCCATAAGGACTGTTACACAGCACTCATCCTAACCAGACAAGGCGGCCCACACCGGAGGGAGACGATGGCAACCGCCAGACTCTCAGTCCAACTGGATAAGAAGTCGGGGGCAACGTCAGCGGATTTACACGCAAGCGCTGCCCCAAGGGGTTGGACTATTCCAATTTTGCCACGGCCTTCGGCGAAGGTCCGAAGGACTGGACGTACCAAGTTGAAGGGCGGCACCCGCATTGCCTGTTAGTGCTACGCACAGCAATTTATCGTCTGCGGCATCTGCAAGGCGACAGGCACAGCGGTTGGCCGATGCTTCTTGCCAATCAGCCTAACCGGGCGATGGGAAATAACGCTCTATAAAAGCAATTGCCGACCGCTCAAGATCTTCACGCCTCCAGAGGCACATGTAACGTGGCGGCCAATGCTCAATCCAATCGGCGATCGACAGCAGAGGTAAACCGAATTCGAAAGGAGGCTCCAATAGATTGATGGGCCGGTATCCTCCGGTGGAGATGTCTGTATTAATAGAGTTGGGGTAACTAGTTGTCAGGAGGAATTTAATACGGCTGTCGTTGAAGCGGCGCATTGCCTGAGCAATGTCTGCGTAGCCGAAGTGAACAAAACAATCACGGCAGAATAGCAGGTCGCAATCCGGATACTGATCCTTGGTCACGTCGAAGGACCGGAAGTCCCTGCTCGGATAAGCAATATTCAATTCGCTTATCAGCGGCGCAACGATATCACCGCCAGAATATTGAAAGCCTGCTGGAAATGTTACGGAACGCATCCAGTTGAAGTCGCCGCACGGCGCATCGAACATCGACCTGATATGAAACCTCTCGATCAATTTGGGCAATTCTCGGCGCAGATTTTCAGTGTAGCGCAGAGTTGATCCGCAACCGCTCTTGGAAGCGCCCCCGCCGGACGGAATCCATGCGTTATCACGCCAAATAGCGGTAAATGTCTTCTGCATCGACATTTAGAACTTTCGAAAGATCGTTGCCATTACGAGACCCAAATTTCCGAGGAGTGTCTGCCGTGAAACTCCAGACTTATATAAATGCCACAGACGGATAATGGGGTTGGGAGATTTGCGGGCAAGAATAAATTGATCCAGAACGTTCAAATTTGCTGGGTCGAACCGCGAGCGGAGCGTTGATAGTGCGTTTATATTGAGATCGTTCCATTTACTGAATTGGCCAGTAAACACCAGTTGCAGGCGCATAAAGCGCGCACGCATGGAGTTATTTGAGCCAACTAGGTTATTTGCATGCTGACGATATTGAATAGTTGGTTTCGGATCGTACCGGACGGACCCGCCAGCGGCACTTACGATCTGATAGACCCACCAGTCGTGGCTAACGATATCGATTTCTCCGATGGCCGCGAGCAGCGATCGCGCGGCGGCATTAAACACCATGGTATTTCCGCCACCAACGCTTTGCACGATTGCGTTCTTGAAACTTGGGGATTTTGTAAAGAGTGGCGAGAAACCAAGATGGCGACCCGCTACATCCACTATCTCAGTTCTCGAGCAATAGACGGCCGGCAGCTCGTCCGGGATCGTCGTCAACCAATCCAGCGCTCTCTCCAGCTTGTTTTTATACCAGATGTCATCCTGGTCACTGAAGGCGAAGTAATCCCCCATAATATCGAGCGCACAAGCAAGCGACATGAAATTGCGCGCAAATCCGCGTTGAGGACCGCTGCGCAATGTGATCGGATTTTGCAGGCCAGCGCAGAACCGTCGAACAATGTCGCACGTAGCATCCGACGAACCGTCGTCCGAGACGTGCAACGACCAGTTTGTGTGCGTCTGATCAACGAAAGACTGCAGCTGTTCCGGCAGATAACGTTCGCCGTTCCGGGCGCCCATCAGAATAGCAACCCGCGGACCGCGGGTGTCTCCGGAATTCAACTTCGGGCTACTGTCAATCATTTGCTAAACTAAAGAGAAGTGCCGTGGCGCGTTCTATATTTAGCAACGAAAACACCCTTCGACAACTCGATAGACTCCGAAAAACGGCATGCGTGACCTCCCGTTCGGATATGGCCGCAGCCTGAAAGAATGCTAAATTGTTCTGGTCGACTGTTGCAATTTCGTTAGTGTTCGTGAATGTCAAAAGTCTCGCCCAACTCCTCGTCAAAGGCAGCAGATGGTGCGAAACTGGGACGTGAATTTATGTCGAACGACAGTAGACACGCGGCGTTATTGGCGGCGGACGATATCAGGCAGGGGCTACGGCTGTGGCGGCTGTGGATCAAGTTCGGCTGGAACGACATACTGCTGCAGTACCGCCGTTCGTTGTTCGGCCCCTTCTGGCTAAGCGCAAGTATGAGCTTGATGGTAATCACCATTGGAATTGTTTACGCGCGGATTTTCAAAATCGAACTGTCGGAATTTATGCCATTTGTATGTGTCGGTTTACTGCTGTGGGGATATATCAGTTCCATCCTAAACGAGGCGGGTGGCCTTTTCACAGCTTCAGAATCGGATATTAAGCAGATAAAGCTTCCTTATTCGCTCTACGTCTACAAATTCATTTGGAGCAAGATCATCGTCTTTGCTCATAACTTTGTGGTCTATTTCGGAGTCATCATCTATTTTCAGCTATGGCCCGGCGCAGTGGCGCTAGTCGCAATCCCCAGTTTCCTGCTCTTGACGTTGAACGGCGCCCTGTCGAGCCTCTATCTGGGAATGGCGGCCGCACGCTTCCGCGACATTCCGCAGCTCATCACAAGCGTGGTCCAGATCTTATTTTTCGTCACCCCCGTTATGTGGAAGACAGAGTTATTGGGCCCGAATTCGTATCTCACGCTGTTGAATCCCTTTTTTCACCTGCTGGAGATTGTGCGCGCACCGCTGCTCGGTCAAATGCCCGAGATGAGGAGTTATGTGGCAGTCTTTCTGGTCACGATAGTCAACGCCCTGATCGCTATTACATTTTTCACGCGTTTCCGAAAGCGTATTGCATATTGGATCTAATTCATGCTGAACCAGATTTCACCTGCACGTCAGGCAGTTATAGCTCTGGACGGTGTTAAAGTAGCCTTTCCGATCTATCAGATCGGATCGCGATCGCTGAAGAAAAACTTGATTTCAAAAGGAACGGCGGGCCGTTTTGCCCGCGATGCCAGCGATCGATTGACGATCGAGGCGCTTAAAGACATTTCAATGACGCTGGAGGAGGGCGACCGCCTGGCATTGATCGGCCCAAACGGCGCCGGCAAGACTACATTGTTGCGAGTTATGGCTGGGATCTACGAACCTGAGAAAGGCACGGTTCGAGTTCGCGGCCGAATTTCTCCGATGTTCGATATCGGCCTTGGCATTGACGCAGAGCAGAGCGGCTATGATAATATTCAGATGCGTGGACTTCTTCTCGGCTTGACTTCCGAGAAAATCGCAGACCGCCTGCAAGATATCGCAGACTTCACTGAACTCGGCGATTATCTCGAAATGCCTGTACGTACATATTCATCCGGAATGATGCTGAGGCTGGCGTTCGCGGTCGCAACCTGTTTCAAACCGGAAGTCCTTCTTATGGACGAGTGGATTTTGGCGGGCGATGCGCACTTTCTAGCTAAAGCTCAACAGCGGATTGATTTATTTGTGAGCAACGCCAACGTTTTGGTGCTTGCCTCCCACAATCTGGAAGTCTGCCGACGTTGGTGCAACAAAGGAGCGTGGATGGATCGCGGAAATCTGAAAGCAATTGGACCGATTGACGACATCATCGAACAATATGTGAAGAATCAAAGTCTGTGATATCCGAAGCGCATATGCCAACCCGAGATTTTCCC
This sequence comes from uncultured Alphaproteobacteria bacterium, assembly GCA_963721135.1. Taxonomy (GTDB): domain Bacteria; phylum Pseudomonadota; class Alphaproteobacteria; order Rhizobiales; family Xanthobacteraceae; genus Bradyrhizobium. Next base: position 2,711 of record CAVRIB010000013.1, on the reverse strand, counting down.
GGCTGGATCGCCTGGGTTACGACGGTATCAAAGACCTTTGACACGGTTTGCTCCCAATCCGGCCAGTCAAACCCCTTCAACCGTTCGCACTGCGAACGATAGATCGTTGGGTCCTCAATGCGGTCTACCGCATCCGAAAGCGACGCGTCGTTCTGCTCAAAATAGAGCGGATAGTCCTGAAGTATTTCTTCGGCGATCGCCGAGCGATTGACCAGGACCGGCTTTCGGGCCATCGAACCTTCGATCATGGGGAGGCCGAATCCCTCCGCGACAGAGGCCACGATTACCGCATAGCAGTTGCGATAGGCATAGTTAAGGTCGCCGTCATCCAGATCATCGAACCAAAGTAGCAAATCTCCAAGATATTCGGAGCGGCGGATTTTGCGCACGATATCGACGGACATCCACCCGGGTACCCCGATCAGGACAAGGCCGCGCCGGTATCCTTCCTTCCAGCGCTTCTCGAAAAAATCCACAATTCGGTCCTGGCGCTTTTTAGGCTCGATCGTGCTAACCATAAGGAACGGTGACTTTTCTCCACCAAAGGCGGATTTAAGCCTCGGGTGAACTGAATTAGGTTTCGACGACGGTTCGTGATCGAGCGGCTCATATCCATTGTGAACTACGCTAACTTTTTGGCGAATGTCGGTCGATGCCACAACGTCAAAGACGCTATCTCGTGTGGCATTTGAGACACAGAAGATCGCGGACGCGAGGCCCATCATTTCATGGAAGCGTGCCTTGAATAGGGCGTTCCATGGATAAGGGTAGAATTGAGGAAGGGTGATCGGGAGAATGTCATGGATCAGAAATACTATGTCGCAACCCCGGTCGGCGATCTTTCGATAAATCGCTGAGTTGGTCTCGTGCCAATATCCCGGGCAGAATAAGATATCGCCGGGCCTTGCATCGATCAATTGCTGCCCCGGTCGAAGCCTTCTCGCCAAAGCGACAAATCCTGCCGCCCAACGGGTGAGGCGGGCGTCGACCCGATAGAAAAGGCTTTTGTCGAGTTCGAGCTGAGTGGTGGCGTCCGCAGCGTGGAGGAACCGACGCAGCGCGTGACGAAACTTGTGTCCAAGAAAATAAGCAACAAAAGCGATCACTCTGATTATTCGGTTTAGCGTGCCAAACCGGTGGTCATCGAGATAATCGGGCACTCCAAACGGAATTGGTTTGACGAGAACGACCCCGTGGTGATGAAGAACGACCGGTACGACAGGGATGCCGGTTTTCTCCGACCATCGGTAACCCTGCTTGAGATAATTTCTGACTACACGTGGGATGCCACTCGGCTGGCTTTCAAAATTAATGTGGGAGCAGTCGAGCAGGATGCGAATGTTTGGGCCGTCATGCCGGACCTCCCCCGACATCAGACGATCTCTAGGCGAATGGCTCTGGCGGCCGCAAGAAACTGATAAACCTTCTCTACTGGACAGAGGAGGTGATTCCACGATTTTGGATTGAACGAAACTACAGGCTCCTGCCTCACGCAATCGACCTCCAACTCAAAATTAAGATAACTCTGCCGACGAAGAAATTCCTGAAAGAAATCAAATTCGCCTCTAGCAAGAACCTCAACGGTGATTAGCGGCCGATGGTTTGAGATTGTTGCAATCCCTCCCTCAAGCACTGCCGATTTGTGTCCTTCGGCATCCATCTTGATCATCGAGAGATTTTTGATCGGATTTTCCGCGTTCCAATCATCCAGCGTCATCGCAGTCACTTTATGGTGCACGAATTTGGCTCCTATAGCCTTGGCGTGGCTTTCTTCCAGCGTTGAACTGGTCGAGAGGTATCCCATGTCATTGATGGTTTCGTAGAAGTCGAGCATAGCGGTTCGCCGCGAAAGAGCGACTGACGACGCTCTTGTTCGCTTGGCGAACGCTTCATTCAGTCGAATATTCTCAACGAGCCTAGTGTAAATTGCTGGAAGCGGCTCGAACGCGATGACCTTGATTTTATCGGACACGGCAGCCGCAACTAGCGTGTATAATCCGGTATTGGCGCCGACATCCATAAACGTGCCCGGGTGTCGTGAGAGATAGGACACGACCAGCATGGGGAGCGGCGGCTCGTAGTGAGAGAGTCCTTCCTTGACCACTTCTAAAAAGACGAGATCTTGGCCGCTTGGATCGGCCATGTTGAACGCTCGTTCGAGCTGAGGCACATGAAATTTTATTTTATGCTTCATTTACTGTTTCCGCGAACAAGGCGCCCTTGACGCTCTAGTAGTTGGCAGGTCATCGCAGACGTTTAGGTTCGGGCGCTGGGCGGCGTGCCCAGCAAACCCTGCGATCAGGTTGCAGCCCTTAACGAAGCTACTGCGAACAGCAGCAACGCGATAGCGCTGGCCAGAACAGTGAGCGTGGCCGCGGCGACCACGAAGGCTAAAGCATATCGCAATCGTCGGCTAGACAAAACGGACTGCAGCCAGTGTGGCCGCTGACGCAACGACTTAAGACCATGGCGTTCAGTCAGGAATTGTTCCGTCGCCAATGCGCCACAAGCTCTACGAGTTCCTGATGTGTAGTTGCTTGGTCCATCGTTGTCGGCGAGAAGAAGCGCCAGCATCGGGCGGTTCCGCGATAGCACCATGTCCCAAGGTTTCTTGACGATGTAGTGCAGCATCCGAATTGCTTCCGGACTTGCGTCCGCCCCGTGGAAAAACAGATAGTGGCGCGCGAAGTTATACTCCGGTGGAAGGAAGC
>CAVRIB010000012.1:0-236313 GCA_963721135.1 uncultured Alphaproteobacteria bacterium | reverse complement strand
GGCGATTGTCGCGCACAGGGAAGACTTCAGCCGGCACAATCCGATCCACCGCTGGTGGGGCGGCACCGAATTAACCAGCGATCGCCTGTGGCGCTGGGACCCGGTTTTGATCGCGCCATAATCGTGGCGCGAACGCCTCACTCCGCCGCTTGCGCGTAGTCCTCGACCGGCGGGCACGAGCACACCAGATGCCGGTCGCCATAGACGTTGTCGACGCGCCCGACCGGGCTCCAGTATTTGTCCAAACGCGACGTGCCCGCCGGAAAGCATCCTTCCGCGCGGGAATAAGGCCGCGCCCACGAATCATCGGCGATGTCGTGCACCGTGTGCGGGGCGTGGCGCAGCGGCGAGGCCTCGACTTTCCATTTTCCCGCCTCGATCTCCGCGATCTCGCGGCGGATCGCGATCATGGCCTCGCAGAAGCGATCGAGTTCGGCCCTCGATTCCGATTCGGTCGGCTCGATCATCAGCGTCCCCGGCACCGGAAAGCTCATGGTCGGCGCATGGAAGCCGTAGTCGATCAGCCGCTTGGCGATGTCGTCGACGGTGACGCCGGCGGAGTTCTTCAGCGGCCTGGGGTCGACGATGCATTCATGGGCGACGCGGCCCTTTGCGTTCCGGTACAGCACCGGGAAATGCGCATCCAGCCTCGCCGCGATGTAGTTGGCGTTGAGCACCGCGATCTCGGTCGCGCGCGTGAGACCCTCGCCGCCCATCATCAGGATGTAGATGTAGGAAATGGTCAGGATCGAGGCCGAGCCGAACGGCGCCGCCGAAACCGGCCCGACCGCCGCCGCGCCATCGACCGACGGGTGCCCCGGCAGGAACGGCGCCAGGTGCGCCCTGACGCCGATCGGGCCCATGCCGGGGCCGCCGCCGCCATGCGGAATGCAGAAGGTCTTGTGCAGGTTGAGGTGGCTGACATCGGCGCCGTACTCGCCCGGCCGCGCCAGCCCGACCTGCGCGTTCAGATTGGCGCCGTCGAGATAGACCTGCCCGCCATGGCGATGGACGATGTCACAGATGTCGCTGATGTGCTCCTCGAACACGCCATGCGTCGAGGGGTAAGTGATCATGATCGCGGCGAGCTCGTTCGAATGCTGCGCGGCCTTGGCGGCGAGATCCTCGACATCGACGTTGCCGCCGGCGTCGCAGGCGACCACCACGACCTCCATGCCGGCCATGTGGGCGGAGGCCGGATTGGTGCCGTGCGCCGAGGAGGGGATCAGGCAGACGTTGCGACGTTTCTCGCCGCGGGCTGTGTGATAGCCGCGGATCGCGAGCAGCCCGGCATATTCGCCCTGCGCGCCGGAATTCGGCTGCAGCGAGATCGCGTCATAGCCGGTGATGTCGCACAGCCATTTTTCGAGCCGGGCGAACAGCGCGTGATAGCCCGCCGCCTGCTCGCGCGGCGTGAACGGATGCAGCGAGCCGAACTCCGGCCAGGTCAGCGGGATCATCTCGCTCGTCGCGTTGAGCTTCATGGTGCAGGAGCCCAAGGGGATCATCGCGCGGTCGAGCGCGAGATCGCGATCACTGAGCTTGCGCATGTAGCGCAACAGCTCCGTCTCCGAGCGGTGGGCGTGGAACACCGGATGGGTGAGGAAGGCGCTTGATCGCCTCAGCTCGGCCGGCAGCGCCTCGCGCGCGCCCGCCTCGATATCGGCATAGGCGAGCGTGCCGCCGAACGCCCGCCAGACCGCCTCGACGATCTCGGGCGTCGTGGTCTCGTCGAGTGCAACCCCGAGCGTGCCCTCGGCGATCCGCAGGTTGATCTTCTCCGCCAGCGCGCGAGCGACAATCTCGCTTTGCTTCGCTCCGGCATCCACCGTCACGGTATCGAAAAACGCCTCGGCGCGCGGCGCAAAGCCGAGCCTGCGCAATCCCGCCGCCAGCACGCAGGCGCGGCGATGCACTTTTCGCGCGATCTCGGTCAGTCCCTCCTGGCCGTGATAGACCGCATACATCGAGGCGATCACGGCGAGCAGCACCTGCGCGGTACAGATGTTGGAGGTCGCCTTCTCGCGGCGGATATGCTGCTCGCGGGTCTGCAGCGCCAGCCGATAGGCCGGCTCGCCGCGGGAATCGATCGAGAGGCCGACGATGCGCCCGGGCAGCGAGCGCTTCAGCGCGTCGCGCACCGCCATATAGGCCGCATGCGGGCCGCCAAAACCCATCGGCACGCCGAAGCGCTGCGCCGATCCGACCGCGACGTCGGCGCCGAGATCGCCGGGCGAGGCGAGCAGCGTCAGCGCCAGCAGATCGGCCGCGACCACCGCGAGCGCGCCTTTTCCGCGCAGCGCTGCGATCGCGGGCCTGAGATCGCGCACCGCACCCGATGTGCCCGGATACTGCAGCAGTCCGCCGAACACGTCGGCATCATCGAGGTCGGTGAGGGGATCGCCGACAATCAGGTTCCAGCCCAGCGGCTCGGCGCGGGTGCGCATCACGGCAATCGTCTGCGGATGCACCTCGGCATCGACGAAGAACGATTTTGTTTTTGCCTGGCTGACGCGCTCGGCGAGCGCCATCGCTTCCGCCGCCGCCGTGGCTTCATCGAGCAGCGAGGCGTTGGCGACGTCGAGCCCGGTGAGATCGCAGATCATGGTCTGGAAGTTGAACAAGGCTTCCAGCCGGCCCTGGCTGATCTCCGGCTGGTACGGCGTATAGGCCGTGTACCAGGCCGGGTTCTCCAGGATGTTGCGCTGGATCACGGCCGGCAGGATGGTGCCGCAATAGCCCTGGCCGATCAGCGAGGTGAAGACCTGGTTCTGCGATGCGAGCTCGCGCATATGCGACAGCGCATCGGTCTCGCTCAAGGCGCGGCCGAGATCGAGCGGCGCCTTCTGCCGGATCGAGCCGGGCAGCGTCTCGCCCATCAGTTCGCCCAGGCTGCTCGCGCCGACGCTCTCGAGCATGTCGGCAACGTCGCCGGGCGAGGGGCCGATATGGCGGCGGACGAAAGTGGTGGCGGGCTCGATGGCGGGCTTGCGGTGCGCGGTCATGGCTGTTCCCATTTGTCAGCTGTCATGCCCCGCGAAAGCGGGGCATCCAGTATGCCGGGAAGTCGGCGATTGAGCCGGAAGGTCGCGGCGTACTGGGTCGCCCGGTCCCGTCTCCGCCAAGGCTTCGCCGGGCCACGAATTCGCTCGGCCGCCGAAGCTTTAGCGAAGGCGGCAAGCCGGGCGATGACGATGAGTGTGTTGGTCGTTGATTGCTTCATGCGCTCACGCGGTGTGCTTGGCGTAGGCGGCCTGATCCATCAGGCCGCCGAGTTCGCTCTTGTTCGAAATCTTCATCTTGAAGAACCAGGCCTTGCCGGCGGCGTCGGAATTGACCAGCGCCGGATCGGCTGCGACCGCGTTGTTGACCTCGAGCACTTCGCCGGAGATCGGTGCAAAGACATCGGAGGCCGCCTTAACCGATTCGACGACGGCGGCGGCTTCGCCTTTCGCGAGCGAGCGGCCGACCTTCGGCAGTTCGACGAACACGACATCGCCGAGCTGCGACTGCGCGTAGTCGGTGACGCCGATGGTGGCGACGTCGCCCTCGATGCGGAGCCATTCGTGGTCTGACGTGTAGAGCGTCGTCATGATCTTCCTTCAGCGTTTGTAGGCATTGGGGACGAAGGGCATCGGCGCGATCCGCAGCGGCAGGCGCTGCCCGCGCAATTCGGCATACACGGTGCTGCCGAGCGCGGCCTGATCAGCCGGCAGGTAGCCCATCGCCACCGGCGCGTTGAGGCTGGGGCCGAAGCCGCCCGAGGTTACCGCGCCGATTTGCACCGTCGAGGCGCTGTCGGCAAACAGCGGCGCGCCTTCGCGCACAGGCGCGCGGCCCTCGGTGCGCAGGCCGACGCGGCGGCGCGGCGCGCCGTGCTCGAGCTCTTTGAGAATCCGGTCCGCTCCCAGGAATCCGCCGGCGCGCGCGCCGCCCTGGCGGCGGCTTTTCTGGATGGACCATTCCAGCGCGCCCTCGACCGGCGTCGTGGCGGTGTCGATATCGTGGCCGTAAAGGCAAAGCCCCGCTTCGAGCCGGAGACTGTCGCGCGCGCCGAGCCCGATGGGCAGGACCTCGCTGCACGCCAGAAGCGCTGACGCCAGCCGCTCCGCTTCGCCTGCCGGAACCGAAATCTCAAAACCGTCCTCGCCGGTATAGCCCGAGCGCGAGACGAAACAGTCGATGTCATCGACGCGGCGCCTCCCGGCGTCCATGAACCGCATCATGGCGGCAACGGTGCAAAACCTCGCCAGTACCCAGCAGGCCTTCGGTCCCTGCAGCGCGATCAAGGCGCGGTCGGCGAGCGGCTCGATCGCGCAAGCATCCGAGAGGCGGTCGCGCAGGTGAGCTTCGTCCGCGGCCTTGCAGGCGGCGTTCACCACCAGGAACAGGTGGCTGCCAAAATTCGCCACCATCAGATCGTCGAGAATGCCGCCTTCGGCGTTGGTGAACTGGGCGTAGCGCTGCCGTCCGGGGCCAAGCGCGAGGATGTCCTGGGGCACCAGCCGTTCCAGCGCCAACGCCGCATCCTCCACCCTGCCGGATTTCGGCCGGAGCGCGATCTGGCCCATATGCGAGACGTCGAACAGGCCCGCCGCCTCCCGGGTATGCAGGTGTTCCCGGAGCACACCGGCGGCGAACTGCACCGGCATCTCATAGCCGGCAAAAGGCACCATTTTGCCGCCACGGGCCACGTGCAGCGCGTGCAGCGGGGTGCGTTTCAACTTGGATTGGTCTTCGCGCGCAAGCATCACGGGGCCCTCGCGATTTTCGAGGACCATCCCCCGAAAACCAGTCGAGCCCCATCTGTCGCTGTGCCTGAGAGTATTATCCCGTCGGCGGACCCGTCCGGGCCAAAACCCGTCGGCGTCTCTTTCCAGATGCTAGCAAGTCACGCGGTCCGTTTGCCTGAGAGTTTCCGGGGCGGTTGCTCCTTCGGCGCCGGCTCGTTGGAGCCGGTCTCTCCCGACGTGACTGTCATTCACAGATAGGAGCAGACCACGGCCATGCCAAGGCTGTCAACGCAGCCGCAGCATTATCAACGGTTCCTGACGCGGCTGCGGCAAGCCCCTGATCCCAAGCACACTTTCTGGACACCGCCATCCCCCTTGTCTAAAAGCGTTGCGCGGGACAAATGACCCATTTTGCGGGGCGATTCCCGACGATCCCGGCGATTGGACCAACATGAGCGGCGTTAACGAAATCAGGTCGGCATTTCTGAACTTCTTCAAGGCGAACGGGCACGAGATCGTGCCGTCGTCGCCGCTGGTGCCGCGCAACGACCCGACGTTGATGTTCACCAATGCCGGGATGGTGCAGTTCAAGAACGTCTTCACAGGTGTCGAGAAGCGGCCCTATGTGCGCGCCACCACTTCGCAGAAATGCGTGCGCGCGGGCGGCAAGCACAACGACCTCGACAATGTCGGCTACACCGCGCGGCACCACACGTTTTTCGAGATGCTCGGCAATTTCTCGTTCGGCGACTATTTCAAGGACCGCGCCATCGAGCTCGCCTGGAATCTGGTGACGAAAGAGTTCGGCCTGCCGAAGGACAAGCTCACCGCCACGGTTTATATCGACGACGACGAGGCATTCGGTCTCTGGAAGAAGATCGCAGGGCTTCCGGAGTCGCGCATCATCCGCATCGCCGGCTCCGACAATTTCTGGCAGATGGGTGACACCGGCCCGTGCGGTCCCTGTTCGGAAATCTTCTACGACCACGGCGACAAGATCTGGGGCGGCCCGCCCGGCTCTCCAGAGCAGGACGGCGACCGCTTCATCGAGATCTGGAACCTCGTGTTCATGCAGTTCGAGCAGCTCGAGGGCGGCGCGCGCAATCCGCTGCCAAGACCCTCGATCGATACCGGCGCCGGGCTGGAGCGCGTCGCCGCGGTGTTGCAGGGCAAGCACGACAACTACGACATCGACCTGTTCGTGGCATTGATCCGCGCCATCGCCGAGTTGACCGGCGCCGATCCGCTGGGGCCGCAGAAGGCGTCGCTGCGGGTGATCGCCGACCATCTGCGCGCCTCGTCGTTTCTGATCGCCGACGGCGTATTGCCGTCGAACGAGGGCCGCGGCTATGTGCTGCGCCGGATCATGCGCCGCGCGATGCGCCATGCCCAGCTGCTCGGCGCGAAGGACCCGCTGATGCACCGGCTGGTCTGGGCGCTGGTGCGCGAGATGGGCCAGGCCTATCCGGAACTGGTGCGCGCCGAAGGCCTGATCGAGGAAACGTTGCGGCTCGAGGAGACGCGCTTCCGCAAGACGCTGGAGCGGGGCCTCGCCATTCTCGACGAGAAAAGCGCCGGCTTGAAAAAAGGCGACATGTTCGACGGCGACACCGCGTTTACGCTGTACGACACCTATGGCTTTCCGCTCGACCTCACCCAGGATGCGCTGAAATCGCGCGGCATCAGCGTCGATCAGGCCGCGTTCACCGATGCGATGGACCGGCAGCGGGAAAAGGCGCGCGCAGCATGGGCAGGAAGCGGCGATGCTGCAACGGAAGCGTTCTGGTTTCCGCTGCGCGAAAAGCTCGGCGCCACCGAGTTTCTGGGTTACGAGACCGAAACCGCCGAAGCCGTGGTCGCAGCATTAGCGAAGGACGGAACGAGGTCGACAGCCTCAAGGCCGGCGAAAGTGGCGCCATCGTTCTGTCAACCAGACGCCGTTTTATGCGGAGTCCGGCGGCCAAGTTGGCGACACCGGCGTCATGACGGGCGAGGGTGTGCGGTTCCGCGTCACCGACAGCCAGAAGAAGGCCGGTGATCTGTTTGTGCACCTCGGTACGGTCGAGGAAGGCAAACTGAAGCCGGGCACAACTTTTTCGCTCGAAGTGGATCACGAGCGCCGCTCCGCGATCCGGCGAAACCACTCCGCGACGCATTTGTTGCACGAGGCGCTGCGCCAGGTGCTCGGCGATCATATCGCGCAGCGCGGCTCGCTGGTGGCGCCGGATCGGCTGCGCTTCGATTTCGTGCACCCCAAGCCCATCAGCCCGGACGAACTCTCCCGCATCGAGGACATTGCCAACGACGTGGTGCTGGAAAACGACGAGGTCACGACGCGGCTGATGGGGCTCGACGACGCCCGCGAGGCCGGCGCGCGCGCGCTGTTCGGCGAGAAATACGGCGACGAGGTGCGCGTGGTGTCGATGGGCAGAAGCGCGCGGGAGCATGGGGCCAACGCACTCGGCTGGTCGGTGGAATTGTGCGGCGGCACCCATGTCCGGCGCACCGGCGATATCGGGTTGATTTCCGTGACCAGCGAAAGCGCGGTCGCCTCCGGCGTCCGCCGTATCGAGGCGCTGACCGGACGTCATGCGCGAAAGCACGCAAACGAAACCATGACGCTTGCGAAAACCGCGGCGATGGAGCTGCGCACTACGCCAGAGGAGGTGCCCTCGCGCATCGCTGCCCTGATGGAGGAGCGCAAGCGGCTGGAGCGTGATCTGTCGGATGCGCGCAAGAAGCTCGCGATGGGCGGCGGCGCCACCGGTTCGAACGGCGCGGCGGCGGGCGCCGCCGGCATCCGCGAGGTCGGCAATGTCAAGCTGATGGCGCGTTCGGTCGAAGGCATCGAGATGAAGGACCTCAAGAGCCTCGCCGATGACGGCAAGAAGCAGCTCGGCTCCGGCGTGGTCGCGATCGTCGGCGTCACCGGCGACGGCAAGGCCGGCGTCGTGGTCGGCGTCACCGCCGATCTCACCTCGCGCTACAATGCGGTCGACCTGGCGCGGGTGGCATCGCAAGTGCTCGGCGGCAAGGGCGGCGGCGGACGGCCCGACATGGCGCAAGCCGGTGGGCCCGACGGCGCCAAGGCGAATGCGGCGCTCTCGGCGATCGAAAAGGCGATGGCCAGCGCCTAGGGAATCTCGCCCGGCCCGCGGACCAGTCCTGCCAGCGACAGTGCCTTTGTCAGTGCGCGCCCTTCAGCGTGCAGGACGTCGAGCATGTGATGCGGGTACCGCGATCGCATTTCATGCAGACCGCCACGCACTGGTCGAGCGCCCTGGGATTGTAGGAGGCGTAAAGCTCGTTCGCGCATTGATTATGGATCGACCCGGTCACATCATCTTCGGGTTTGCAGGAGACCGTGACCAGCATTGCGGCGATCAGGACAGCGAAGCGTTTCATGACCCCCTCGTGTCAATGTTCGATATGCGTTTCCCGTCGTTGCGATTAACCGGCTTGCAGCTCCGAATCATCAGGCAAGACTGCGCCCGTGTGGTGATTCTCGCCAGCCCGCAAGAACCCCGGGTGGCGGGTTAGAACCCGCTTTTTGGAGAAGCGGCTGGAACAGCGCTATTCCGATTCAGATACGGCGCGATCACTTCGCGCGTCTCCTGGCTCGGCACGACCGGCACGATCTCGAAGGTCATGCCAAATCCGTGGCAGTTCAGGATCCATTCCTGCAACAGCCGCGCGTCGTCGCATTCCATCAGCTGAAAGCAGCGGTCGAAATTCGGCTCGATCCAGCTGCCGAGATATTTCAGCCCGTCGGGGAATTTCACGCCCGCATCGCGCACCCGCTTGTAGACCGGGATCGGATCGCGATCCCTGAAGCGTTCGATCACCATGAACAGCATGGGCAACTCCCGTCAGGCGGCGTCGCGCAACTCTGTCCTTCCCGGCGTTTGCCTCCGCGCCGGGAATGCTCTGGGGTCAGGCCGCCATCGCCTTGGTCAGGTTTTCCGCGACCTTGTCGAGGAAGCCGGTGGTGGAGAGCCAGCGCTGGTCGGCGCCGACCAGTAGCGCGAGATCCTTTGTCATGTAGCCGGCCTCCACGGTGTCGACGCAGACCTTCTCCAGTGTGGCGGCGAATTTCTCCAGCGCGGCGTTGTTGTCGAGCTTGGCGCGATGGGACAGGCCGCGGGTCCAGGCGAAGATCGAGGCGATCGAATTGGTCGAGGTCTCCTTGCCCTTCTGATGCTCGCGGTAATGCCGCGTCACCGTGCCGTGGGCGGCCTCGGCCTCCACTGTCTTGCCGTCCGGCGTCATCAGGACCGAGGTCATCAGGCCGAGCGAGCCGTAGCCTTGCGCGACGGTGTCGGACTGCACGTCACCGTCGTAGTTCTTGCACGCCCAGACGTAGCCGCCGGACCATTTCATGGCGGCGGCGACCATGTCGTCGATCAGCCGATGTTCGTAGGTGATCTTCTTGGCGTCGAACTGGGATTTGAATTCCTTGTCGAAGATCTCCTGGAAGATGTCCTTGAAGCGCCCGTCATAGACCTTGAGGATGGTGTTCTTGGTCGACAGATAGACCGAATAGCCCTTCGAGAGCCCCATGTTGAGCGAGGCGCGGGCGAAATCGGCGATGGAATCGTCGAGGTTGTACATCGCCAGCGCAATGCCGGCGCCGGGGGATTTGTAGACTTCCCGTTCGATGACCTTGCCGTCGTCGCCGACGAACTTCATCGTCAGGGTGCCCTTGCCGGGGAACTTGAAATCGGTGGCGCGGTACTGGTCGCCGAAGGCGTGGCGGCCGATGATGATCGGCTTGGTCCAGCCCGGCACCAGCCGCGGCACGTTGCGGCAGATGATCGGCTCGCGGAATACCACGCCGCCGAGGATGTTGCGGATGGTGCCGTTCGGCGATTTCCACATTTCCTTCAGGCCGAATTCCTTCACCCGCGCCTCGTCGGGGGTGATGGTCGCGCATTTGACGCCGACGCCGACCTTCTTGATGGCGTTGGCGGCATCCACCGTGACCTGGTCGTTGGTCTTGTCGCGGTACTCCATCCCGAGGTCGAAATACATCAGGTTGATATCGAGGAACGGGGTGATCAGCTTGTCCTTGATGTATTGCCAGATGATCCGGGTCATCTCGTCGCCATCGAGTTCGACGACGGGGTTGGCCACCTTGATTTTTGCCATTGGGAAGCGGGCCTTTTTGGAAATAGCGCGTTGGGACGGAGGGTGAAGTGCGCGCTATAGCACTGCCGAAGCTATCGCGAAAGCCAAGCCGTTATGCAGTTTCGCCCGATCCTGACGCGTTTCTTCACGCGAGCGGGCGCCACGGCGCTGCCCCGAAGGGATCAGAACGCGGCCTGGGTTGCGGTGCCTGCCACCACGTACCAGGTGACGAACATTCCGCAGATCAGGGCGCCCGGCAGGCTCGAGCCGGTGCGCCGCCAGGTGAAGGTCGCGATCACCCCGCAGATCAGGAGCAGCGGCACGAACTGGATGGCGACGATGGTGGAAAGCGGCACGAAGCCGGGATCGGGCAGCGGGTTGTACAGCATTCCGTGCAGCCAGAGTGTGCCGTATTGCAGCCCCAGCAGCAGGATGAAACCGAGCGTCAGCGCCAGCACATTGGTGAAATAGAGCGTTACCCGCTCTTCCGCCATGGTGGAGAAATTCCGGTGCAGCACATGCAGCGCGACCACGAAAAACGCCGTGAACGGCACGAGATAGATCAGGAAGATGAGAAACTGCTTCGCACTCATCAGCTTGAGCGCAACGATCCAGAACCGGAAATCGATCTTGAAGGCGAGGTCGGATAGCCACAGCGCGGCATAGCCGATAATGATGGTGGCAAGTGCGATCAGGATCGAGGGCACGAGGATGCCGGCGCGGCCGGCACGCCTGGGCGCAAACGGCATCAGCACGAGCGTGATCAGCCCGTTGATGATCGCCCAGACCACGATCTGGTTGGTAATGCCCTGCGGCAGGTAGAGCGACGGCTTGACGAAGCTGCTGGCGAGCGCGAACGCCGGATAGTAGGTCAGCGCGGGAATGAGGGCCGTCAGCAGGAACGCTACCGTCCATCGGGCGCCCTTGGCCGTGAAGTCCGAGGGCTCCGCGCCGGGGCCTACCGGAGGCAGTCGCAGATGCCAGAACATCGGGGCTTCCAGCAAGGCGTCGAAAGCCCCGAGCAGGAGAATGACGAAGCCGATCAGCGCGATCAGCGTGCCGGTTTCCTTGGCGAACCAGATCTGGTCGCCTGCCGGCAGCGGCGTGCCGCCCTGCAACGTCTTGGCGAACCAGTCGAGGCTATAGCCGATCGCCTGATCCGAAATATGCTCGGCCGGATGGGTGATCGGGGGCGTATAGAGCACTCTCGCCGTGCCCTGTGCGATGTCGCCATAGACCTTGCCCGGTTCGACCGCGCCTTGCGTACCGAACAGCGCCCAGAGTTTCGGGCTCTGCGTGACGTCGTGGGCGCGCGCGACGCCCCACATCAGGGTGGAAAACTCCTCGTATTGCGCAAACACCAGCGCGACATTGCGCGGCCAGCTTGCCGTTCCCTCGGCGGCGAAAGGCTTGCCGGTGGATGAGCCTTCCAGCACCATCGACTTGTAGTCGTTGGGCATCGCGGCGGCGGCCGCCAGAATGGTCCAGCCGCCCATCGAGTGGCCCTCCATCCCGATATTGTTCTTGTCGACGATGTCGAGGCTGCGCAGATGCGCCAGCCCATCCGGCCCGCCAAAGCCGTTGGCGAAGGCCGGCGGGTCGCTGTAGCCGTGGCCGGTCTGGTCCAGCGCCAGCACCACGTATCCCCGGCGGGCGAATTCGATGGCGAAGCCATCCTGGGTTTCGCGCGAATTGATGTAGCCGTGGACCGCGAGAATGCCGGGGGCGGGGGTTGCCTTCGTGGCGTTATGCGGGATGTAGAGCAGGGCGCTCATGGTGTTGCCCTTGGCGCCCGCAAAGCGGATGTCCTCGATCCGGATGCCGCCCCAGGTCTGCGTCAGGTCCGCGAGTACGCCGCCGACGAAAATCAGGACTATTCCGGCAATCGCCAAGGACCATCTGCGCCGCATGGTCGCCTCCCTGTGGCAACAGCCGTTGAACCGGCTTTTGCTTTCGATTTGTTTGTGATTGATACCCTATCCGAAAGTAGAATGCGTGCAAGCGCCGGAGCGCGAATACACAATTTCAGGTTTTGCCGGAAGCTCAGGTGCGTTCAGTAAGCCGATTATTTTACTTGAGAAATCTCGTCAGACCGGCAATCGGATAGCGGCCGCTGTTTGGGTGTTGAATGGTCTTCTTCGAAGTTTGATTCAAGCTCCTGCAAGCGCGAATGAGAAAGTGAAGCAAGATGTCCGGCTCGGGCACCGACAAGACCAAATCGGGCTTCGACTTCGCCGGGCCCGTTGTGATTCTGGTTGAACCGCAGCTCGGCGAGAATATCGGCATGGCCGCGCGGGCGATGGGCAATTTTGCCCTGAGCCGGTTGCGCATCGTCAATCCCCGCGACGGCTGGCCCAACCTCAGCGCGCAGCGGGCGGCCGCCGGCGCCGATCATATCCTCGATCGGGTCGAACTGTTCGACACCGTCGCGCAGGCGGTCGCCGACTGCACGCTGCTGTTTGCCACCACCGCCCGCGCCCACGACCAGGCCAAGCCGGTCGTCGCACCCGACGCCGCGGCGCGCGAGATGGCGGGCGAGATCGAGGGCGGCGGCACGGTCGGCATCCTGTTCGGCCGCGAGCGCTATGGCTTGCAGAACGAGGAGGTGGCGCTGGCGAACCGCATCGTCACCTTCCCGGTCAACCCGGGCTTTGCCTCGCTCAACCTGGCGCAGGCGGTGCTCTTGATGGGCTACGAGTGGTTCGCCCTTGCGACCGCGGGGGGATTGCCGTTTGCGATGCCCGAGCGCTCCGAGCGCGCCTCGCAGCACCAGATGCAGGCGTTCTTCGACAATCTGGTGCGCGAGCTCGACAGGGTCGAATTCCTGCGCCCGCGCGAGAAGCGCGACACCATGCTGGTCAATTTGCGCAACATCTTTGCGCGCATGGAGCCGACCAAGCAGGACATGCACACGCTGCACGGCGTGGTGATGGCGATCGCCGAGGGCCGGAAGGGCCCGGCCAAGGGCGGCGTGCTCGACGGCGAACAGGCAACCCGGCTGCGGGCGCTGCTCGCCGAGCACGGGCAGGGCGCGCTGCCGTCGGAGAGCAGCACGGTGCGGGGGCTGGCGCGGCTGTTGCGGCGAAATCCGACCGACGCCGAACGCATCCTGTGGCAGGCGCTGCGGACCGACCGCCGCTTCGCCGGCAAGTTCAAGCGCCAGACTCCCGTCGGCCGCCACATCCCGGATTTTGTTTCCTTCGTGCTTCGGCTGGCGATCGAACTGATCAACCCTGACGAGTCCGACACCATCGCCAACGACCGCGCCGCGCGGCAGAAATGGCTGGAAGCGCGCGGCTATCGGGTGATCGGCATGCCCGTCGCCGACGTCGAGGCCGATCTCGGCTCGCAGCTTGACCGGCTGGAATCCGCCGTGCTGGAGCGGCGCTAGAGGCCGTAGGGTGGGCAAAGGCGCCCTTGCGCCGTGCCCACCGATTGATCGCGGTCGTGTTGCTTAAGGGTGGCACGCTTCGCTTTGCCCACCCTACGATCGCGCGCCGTCACACCGCCATCAGCTGCGCCGCTTCGGTGCCGGCGCGCTTCGACCGCTTCAGCTTCGCGGTTGGCAGCAGCGAGCCCGCGGCAAGTGCGGCCGTATCGGCAACGCCGGGATCGCCCGACACCATCGCGGCGACGATGGCGCCGTCGATCAGCAGCGCGAGCTGGTGGGCGAGCACTTCCGGCTCGGCCGCGCCCATTTCGCCGGCGAGCTTTTCAATGTGGGCGAGCACGACCTTCTTGTGGCGCATCGCGATGTTGCGAAACTGCTTCTGGTGCTTGTCGTGCTCGGCCACCGCATTGATGAAGGGGCAGCCGTAGAAACGCTCCTCGGCAAACCAGCTCTTCAGCGCCGGAAAGATGCGCGCCAATTTCGTCTGCGGATCGCCGCCGCCCGCCTCGATCGCCGCGATGAACCACTCGCGCCACTGCTTGCCTTCGCTCTCCAGCACCGCATGCACGAGGTTGGTCTTGGAGCCGAACAATTTATAGAGCGTGGTCTTGGCGGTGCCGGCCTCGTCGATGATGGCGTCGATGCCGGTGGCGTTGATGCCGTTCTTGCAGAACAGATGCGTCGCCGCATTGAGCAGGCGACCGCGCGCGGATTCATCATCGCCTGCGGCGGCGTTCGATTTCCTCTTCGACACTGATTTGCCCATGCGCTGCAGTTAATCGGACCGCGGTGAAATCATCAAGTCGCATCTTCGTCTGCTCAAAATCTTCGCGCCCGGGCGGCGTTTGCATCTGCTTTGGGCAACAGGCTGCGGACCGATCCGGCAGCAGTCGGCGCTAAACGGCTTCAAGGCCTAGCGTTTTCTTCCGCGAGGCGTCTGGCACGGTTCGTGCAAGAAACAGACCGTTCGGTATCCTGACCCCTAGGGAGAAAACAGATGACCGCGGTCGCGCAAAAAACAGTGCTTACGGGCTGCCTTGCCCCCATCGACAGACAAGGGCTCGAGCAGCTCATCGAGAACGGCAAGGCCAACCCGAAGGTCATCAAGACCTTGAAATGCAAGACGGTCGCCGAAGGCAAGTTCCGCCACGCCAACTACATCCGCAACCTTGCGCCCTACATCGTCGACGAGCCGCCGGGGCTGCTCGGCGACGACACCGCGCCCAATCCGTCGGAGGCTTCGCTCGCCGCGCTGGGCTCATGCCTCGCGGTCGGGCTGCACGCCAATGCGGTGCATCGCGGCTGGATCGTCAACAAGCTCGAGCTGCAGCTCGAGGGCGACCTCAACATCACCGCGGTGTGGGGCACCGGGGACGTCAGCGAAAAGCCGGTCGGCTTCACCGATGTGCGGGTCAAGGTCGACATGGAGTGCGAGGGCATCCCGCAATCCGAGATCGACGAGCTGGTGACCCACGTGAGGAAATGGTCGCCGGTCGCCAACACCTTCATCCGTCCGGTGAACCTCGAGGTCAGCGCGTAGGCGGCAACTCGCCGTCGCCGCCGTCGCCTCCAAGAATGTCCTGATCGGAGAATGTCATGAACCCAGTGGCCGCATCGCGTCGTTCGGTCGTCGAGGAGAACGCTCTTTCGCCGGCAGCGATCACCGATGCGGTCGCTTCGATCGCGCGCAAGGAGCTCGCGCCGCTCGCTTCCGCGATCGACAGCGGCAGCGTTTATCCGGCCGAACTGTTGCGGCGGCTCGGCGACGCCGGAGCCTGGGGCAGCCATCGGCCCGAGAACGGTGCGGCCGATCTCGGCTGCGCCATCCGGTCGATCGCGGCGCTGGGCGAGGTCTGCGGCGCCACCGCCTTCATGGCGTGGTGCCAGAACACGCTCGCCTGGTATGCATTCAATTCGTCCAATCCGGCGCTTGCAGGCTTCGCAAACGACGTCGCGGCGGGGAAGATTCTCGGCGGCACCGGGCTTTCCAACCCGATGAAGAGCTTTTTCGGCATCGAGAATTTGAAGTTGAAAGGCCGCAGGACCAATGGCGGTTACGTCGTGCGCGGCGCGCTGCCCTGGGTATCCAATCTCGGTCCCGATCATTTCTTCGGCACGATTTTCGAGGTCGAAGACAAGCCCGGCGAAATCGTGATGTTTCTCGCCGACTGTTCCGAGGAAGCGACCGCGCTGCAGCCCTGCAAGCCGTTCCTCGCGATGGACGGCACCGGCACCTACGGCGTGCAGTTCCGCGACCTCTTCGTGCCGGACGATCTGATCCTGGCGGAACTCGCCGGCTCCTATGTGAAGAAAATCCGCGCCGGCTTTGTCCTGCTGCAGGCCGGCATGGCAATCGGCCTGATCCGGGACTGCATCGCGATCATGAACGAAGTCGGCGGCTCGCTCGGTCACGTCAACCGCTATTTGCCGCAGCAGCCGGCCGATTTCAAAGCGCTGCTCGCCGATCTCGAAACGCAGACCATGGCATTGGCGCGCGATCCCTTCAACGCCGACGATGGCTATTGGCGCAGTATCGTCGACCTTCGCCTGCAGGCCGGCGACGCCAGCGTCGCCGCCGCGCACGCGGCGATGCTTCATTGCGGCGCGCGCGGCTATCTGAAGAGCCATCGCGCCCAGCGCCGGCTGCGCGAGGCCTATTTCATAGCCATCGTGACGCCCGCGACCAAGCAACTGCGCAAGATGCTGGCAGACATGTGAGCTTCACGAAGAACATCGGATCGACCCCAACTTCCAACCACGAACAGGAGAGGCCTGCCATGACAGACGTTCTGATTACTGCCGGCGAACTCGCCGATCTCGCTTCCAAAGAGCCATGTGTGATCATCGACACGCGAAACCCCGACGCCTACGGCGCGGGACACATTCCGGGCGCGGTGAACGTGCACGAGATCTTCACTTTTCTCGCGACTTCCACGCCGGAAGGCATGCATGAGCTGAAGGCGAAATTCGCCGACGCCTTCGGCAAGGCCGGCCTTTCGGGCAAGGAAACCGCCGTCATCTACGAGCAGTCGATGAATTCCGGCTTCGGCCAGTCCTGCCGCGGCTATTACCTTTTGACCATGCTCGGCTATCCCAAGATCAAGGTGCTGCATGGCGGCTTCGACGCCTGGGTGGCCAAGGGCCTGCCGGTCACCACCGAGGTGCCGAAACCGGCGCCGGCTTCCTTCTCGGTCGTGCCTGAGGCTGCCGACATCCTGATCGACGCCAAGACCGTGCTTGCCGCGGTTGGCAAGCCCGGCATCGCGCTGCTCGACGTGCGCGACGTCGACGAGTGGATCGGCGACAGCTCCTCGCCCTACGGCAAGGATTTTTGCCCGCGCAAGGGACGCATCCCCGGCGCCGTGTGGCTCGAATGGTACCGCATGATGAAGCCGACCGCGGAAGGGCCGCGCTTCAAGTCCAAGGACGAGATCCTGGCGGAATGCGCCACCGTCGGCATTTCCGAGAACACGCCAGTCTATCTCTACTGCTTCAAGGGCGCGCGGGCGTCGAACACTTTCCTCGCGCTCAAGAACGCCGGCGTCAAGGACGTGCGGATGTATTTCGGCTCCTGGAACGAATGGTCGAGGGATCCGTCGCTGCCGATCGAGGAAGGCCTGCCCACGGAGGCGAAGCTGACCGAAAAGGCGGCATAGAAACTGCATGTTCTTTCACCGTCCAGCCGGCTCGCACGGCTGGGCGGTGAACGTCATTCCGGGATCGCAGGGTCCAATTCCGCGGCTCGGCGAGCAAAAGACAGACGGGTCGCATTTGAGGAGCAAGCATAGGGTGGTGCACGCGATCTATCCCGGAAACCGCCGGCCCGGCGCGCATGTCGCCGTCACTGGAGTCGGTCACCGCTATCGCCGCAACGCACGAAGCGACGCACTGAGCGGAATAGATTTCGAGGTGCAGCCGTGCGAGGCGGTGGCGCTGGTCGGGCGCTCTGGCTGCGGCAAGTCGACGCTGCTGCATATTCTGTCGGGATTGACGATGCCGACCGTCGGCGAGGTCCGCATCGACGGTGCGCTGGTCTCGGGTCCGTCACCGCGGTGGATCGTGATGTTCCAACAGCCGCATCTCTATCCCTGGATGAGCGTCGAGCAGAATGTCGGGCTTGGCATGAAGTTCGCCGGCCGGCCGCGCCGGGAAATCCGCGACCGCGTGCGGGACCTTCTTGGTCTGGTGCAACTGGAAGGCTACGCCGGCCGCAACGTGCAGGACTTGTCGGGCGGCCAGCAACAACGCGTCGCGCTGGCGCGCTCGCTGGCGGCGCAGCCCGAAATCCTGCTGCTCGACGAGCCGTTTTCCGCCCTCGACACCGTGACCCGCCGCGCGCTGCAACGTGACGTGCGCCGCATCGCCGTCGAGTACGGCATCACGCTCGTGATCGTGACCCATGACATTCCGGAAGCCGTCGCGATGGCCGATCGCGCGCTGGTGATGGCCTCCGATCCCGGCCGCATCGTCGAGAACGTCCCGATCGTGATGGACCGTCAGGACCGCGACCGCCGTGGCGCCGAAACACAGGTGGCGCAGGGAAAATTACAGGCCGCCTTCGAGCGGACGGTCGGCCGCATTGCCGATTCCCCGCCCGCACGGGCCGACACGCTCAAGATTGTTGCCGGACATCGATGACCGCGGGCCCTCAAGGAGAATCAAATGTGCCATGACTGCGGATCGGATGTTGTCCACGCCGGCGACGCTCACCCCTGGCCGCTCGTCGATCGCCGGCAGACGCTCGACATGCTCGCCGCGGGAGGACTCGCCGCGTTCGGGACCTGGCTCGGCGGTTTCGGCTCGGCCGCCCGCGCCGCCGACGATGATGTCGTGCGCATTGGCTATCTGCCGATCACCGATGCCACCGCGTTGCTGGTCGCCCATGGCATGGGGTTTTTCGCCGATGAGGGTCTCACCGCCGAACGCCCGACGCTGATCCGCGGCTGGTCGCCGCTGGTGGAAGCATTCGCGGCCGGCAAGTTCAACGTCGTCCACCTGCTCAAGCCGATCCCGGTCTGGATGCGCTACAACAACAACTTCCCCGTCAAGATCATGGCCTGGGCGCATACCAACGGTTCCGGCGTCGTGGTCGGCAAGGATACCAGCATCAAGTCGTTTGCCGATCTCGGCGGCAAGCAGATCGCCGTGCCGTTCTGGTATTCGATGCACAATATCGTGCTGCAATACGGATTGCGGAAATCCGGGATCGCGCCGGTGATCAAGTCGCAGGGCGAGCCGCTCGCCGCCAATGAATGCAACCTTCAGGTCATGGCGCCGCCGGATATGCCGGCGGGACTCGCCGCCAGGAAGATCGACGGCTACATCGTCGCCGAGCCGTTCAATGCGCTGGGCGAGATCAAGGCCGGCGGCCGCATGCTTCGATTCACCGGGGACATCTGGAAGAACCATCCGTGCTGCGTGTTGTGCATGCATGAGGAGGTGGTGACCAGGAAGGCGGAATGGACGCAGAAGGTCATGAATGCGCTGGTGCGGGCGGAAATCTACGCGTCCGGGCACAAGGCCGAGGTAGCCAAGCTGCTGTCCAAGGACGGCGACGCCTATCTGCCGCTACCCGACACGGTGATCGAGCGGGCGATGACCTATTACGACGATGCGTTCTACGGCGAGAGCGGCGCTATCAAGCACCCGGAATGGCATCTCGGCCGCATCGACTTCCAGCCATGGCCCTATCCGTCGGCGACCAGGCTGATCGTCGGCGCGATGAGCGAAACGGTGGTTGGCGGCGACACGACGTTCCTAAAGAAGCTCGACCCGGATTTCGTCGCCAAGGATCTGGTGAATTACGATTTCGTCCGCAATGCCATGAACAAATATCCGCAATGGAAGGACGATCCGAGCGTCAATCCGAGCGATCCGTTCAACCGGACCGAGGTGCTGGCGCTGTGATTGATCTCGCGATCGACATCGAGGGGGACTTGACCCAACCGCGGCATCGTGACGCCTCGACAAGGCGGCTCGCCGGCGCCGCGCGCAGTCTCGGCTTCGCCGCGGTCGGCATCTGCGTGCTGCTGGCGACCTGGTGGGTCGGCGGCTGGATCGTTGCGCATAACCCGTCGACCGTGAACTTCGCCGGCTTTGCGCCGGCGCCGACATTCGAACGCCTGTGGCGGATGCTGGCGAGCGGAGAGGCGGCAAGGATGACGTGGCCGAGCCTGCTCCGGATCGCCGGCGGCCTCGCCTGGGCCATCGTCTTTGGCGTGCCGTTCGGCATCCTGGTCGGCCGGTTCCGCGCGGTGCGCGACGCGAGTTCGCTGCCGTTTCAGTTCCTGCGCATGATCTCGCCGCTCGCATGGATGCCGATTGCGGTGATGGCGTTTGCGACCTGGGACCGCGCCATCGTGTTCCTGGTCGGGGTTGCCGCAGTGTGGCCGGTGCTGTTCTCGACCGCACACGGCTTCCGCCGCATCGATCCGGCCTGGTTCAAGGTTGCGCGCAATCTCGGCGCGCGGCCTTGGCATATGCTGTTCACCATCATCGTGCCCGCGATCGCGCAGGATGCGCTCACCGGGATTCGCCTTGCCGTCGGCGTCGCCTGGATCGTGCTGGTGCCGGCCGAATTCCTCGGCGTGACCTCCGGCCTCGGCTACGCCATCAATGATGCCCGCGATACCCTGGAATACGACCGGCTTGCCGCCACGGTGGTCATCATTGGTATCATCGGCTTTACGCTGGATTTGATCTGCGGGCAGGCGATCCGGCGCGCAAGCTGGATCCGCGAGGATTAGAGCCGCTGGCTTCATGGAAGTTCGACCGTCACGCCGACCAGACCCACCAACTGCCACAGCACGTACAAGAGACGCGCCAACAGGGAGAAACCACATGAATCGATCCGACCTCACCGAAAAGCTGCTCGACATCAAGCGCGAGAAGGGCTGGAGCTGGAAGCACATCTGCGAGAAGATCGGCGGCTACTCCGAAATACTGATCGTCGGTGCCATCCTCGGCCAGCAGAAGCTGACGAAGCCTCAGGCCGCCAACGCCGGCGAGCTGTTCGGGCTTTCCAAATCCGAGACCGCGATGCTCAACGAGGTGCCGATGCGCGGGATGCAGATGCCGCCGACCGATCCCCTGATCTACCGCTTCTATGAACTGGTGATGATCAACGGCCCGGCCTGGAAGGCGCTGATCGAGGAGGAATTCGGCGACGGCATCATGTCGGCGATCGACTTCGACATGGCGATCGAGCGGCTGCCCAATCCCAAGGGCGACCGGGTCAAGATCACGATGTCCGGGAAATTCCTGCCCTACAAATATTACGGCGCCAGCGGCAACGTGCCGGAATATGGCTTCAAGGAGGGGTGACGGGCAGGCGCGAATGGCGAGTAGCGAATGGCGAGTAGAAAGAACTGTTAGCTACTCGCCATTCGCGCTTTCACTTCCCCCCCTGCACCTGGACGACGGCCTGCGCCATCAGCTCGTCCAGCTTCACGCGGACCTGCGACTGCGTCATCGAAACGCCCTTGACGCCGAGATCGGCGATCACCTTGCGGACCACGGCATCGTCGCCGCCGCCGGAAACCTCCGTCGTGACGACGGCCTTGGCATAGTCTGCGGCCGCCTCGCCCGACAATCCCAGCTTCTCCGCCACCCACAACCCGAGCAGCCGGTTGCGCCGCGCCTCGGCCTTGAATTTCAGCTCCTCGTCGTGGGCGAACTTGCTTTCGAAACCTTCCTCGCGCTTGTCGAATGTGGTCATGATTGAAAGGTTCCGATCCAAAAGCCGAAATGGGGGCGGCCGCCTCGTTGCGGCGGCCTTGCTGCGTGCCTAGATAACTGGACGGAATAGTTAAAACAACTGCCGAAGCCTCAAACTCAGGGCGGTAAAACCCGGCCCCTTGGGAAGCGGATCGATTGTGCTGGATAGACCAATCGGATAGGTTGGATTCCAGGCCCGGTTCATGTTCTGTTTCCCGTTCCTGGCCTTCACGGCAGCTCCGCCGTGGGTCGCAGTCCCTGGTCATCCGGAGCACACCAAATTCATGGATTTCAACAACACACGGTACATCCCAATGAGCCGTCGACGCCGCATTTATGAAGGCAAGGCCAAGGTGCTTTATGAAGGACCGGAGCCGGGCACCCTGATCCAGCACTTCAAGGACGATGCGACCGCGTTCAATGCCAAGAAACACCAGGTGATCGAGGGCAAAGGCGTCCTCAACAACCGGATTTCGGAGTACCTGTTTCAGCACCTCAACGACATCGGGGTGCCGACCCATTTCATCCGCCGCCTCAATATGCGCGAGCAGCTGATTCGCGAGGTCGAGATCGTGCCCCTGGAAGTGGTGGTGCGGAATGTGGCGGCGGGATCGCTGTCGCAGCGCCTCGGCATCGAGGAAGGTACCCAGCTGCCGCGCTCGATCATCGAGTTCTATTACAAGAACGATCAGCTCAACGACCCTATGGTGTCGGAAGAGCACATCACCGCCTTCGGCTGGGCGACGCCGCAGGAGATCGACGACATCATGGCGCTGGCAATCCGCGTTAACGACTTCCTCACCGGCCTGTTTTTGGGCATCGGCATCCGCCTGGTCGACTTCAAGATGGAGTGCGGGCGATTGTTCGAAAACGAGATGATGCGAATCATCGTCGCCGACGAGATTTCCCCCAATTCGTGCCGGCTGTGGGACATCAAGTCCAACGAGAAGCTCGACAAGGACCGCTTTCGCAGGGATCTCGGCGGCCTCCTGGAAGCCTATACCGAGGTCGCCAAGCGGCTCGGCATCCTGATGGAGAACGAGCGGCCGGCGGGCTCCGGTCCGGTGCTGGTGAAGAGCTGAGGTTTGCAACCGTGAAAGCGCGCGTCACCGTCACGTTGAAATCGGGCATTCTCGATCCGCAAGGCAAGGCCATCGAAGGCGCGCTGAAATCGCTCGGCGTCGACGGCGTCTCGAGCGTCCGCCAGGGCAAGGTGTTCGACATCGAACTGTCGGGAAGCGACCAGGCGAGGGCCGAGGCGACCCTGAAAGCCGCGGCCGACAAGCTGCTCGCGAATACCGTGATCGAGAATTACCAGGTCGAGGTTCTGAGCTAGGCACTGATGAAATCCGCCGTCGTCGTCTTTCCCGGAATCAATCGCGAGCGCGACATGGCGCGCGCGCTCAGGCTGGCCTCGGGCCGCGAGACCGCGATGGTCTGGCACGCCGAAACCGCGCTGCCGAAGGGCACCGATCTCGTCGTGGTGCCCGGCGGGTTCTCCTACGGCGACTATCTGCGCTGCGGCGCGATCGCCGCGCGGGCACCCGTGATGGACGCGGTGCGCGACTTCGCCGCCGATGGTGGCCTCGTGCTCGGCGTCTGCAACGGCTTTCAGATTCTCTGCGAAGCCGGTCTGCTGCCCGGCGTGCTCATGCGCAATGCGCGGCTGAAATTCATCTGCCACGACGTGCATCTGCGGGTCGAGCGCTCCGACACGCCGTTCACCCGCGGCTATAATGCGGGCCAGGTCATCCGCGTGCCCGTCGCGCATGGCGAGGGCAACTACGAGGCCGACGAGGAGACGCTGAGGCGCCTCGAAGGCGAGGGGCGGGTGCTCTACCGCTACTGCTCGGCTGCGGGTGTTGTCGACAACGCGTCCAATTTCAACGGCGCGGCGCATTCGATCGCCGGCATCGTCAATGAGCGCGGCAACGTGCTCGGCATGATGCCGCATCCGGAAAACCACGTTGAAGACATCATGGGCTGCACCGACGGCCGCGGCCTGTTCGCAGGGTTGGTGGCGCATCTCGAGCACGCGGCGTAAGAAGCTGCACGAGTTGGACCGGGCCTAGCCGACTGCGGCACGAAAGATGCGCATGTAATTCTCGCCCGCGATCTTTCCGGCCTCTTCGGGTGTGAAGCCGCCTCGCAGCATCGCTGCGACAAGATTCACCCACTTCGTGTAATCGGGGAGAAGGCCGGGGTTGGCCGACTGATCGGTGCCGATACAAACATGGTCCACGCCGACGACGTCGACCATTTCCTTCAGGCCATCGACGTATTTTTCGAGGCTCGGGAAAAAATGCCAGATGCCGACCGCGCCGCCCGTCTCGGCGACCACGCGCGCGTGGTCGGGGCTGATCTGCCGTCCCGTGAGTGGCGTCGGGCCCATTGCCGCCGATCCGGCAATGGCCGTGTGCGACAACAGCAGGGGTTTGGTTGCGGCCTTGACTGCCTGCTTCACGGTGTCCTCGGTCGCATGCGCGACGTCGCAGACAAATCCGAGACGGTGGCAGGCGCGGATCACTTCGGCGCCGAATTCGGTGAGTCCGTTGTGGGTAACGACGCCGGTCTGGAAGTCGCCGATGTCGTTGGGCGTGTAGTGCACGAGTTGAGTGTGCCTCACGCCGCGCTGATGCGCCTCCTCGAGGCGCTCCAGTTTTCCCTCGAGGAAGTCGAGCCCCTCGATGTCGCTCACGATGGCGGGTTGTCCGGCTGCGTGCGCAGCTTCGAGATCGGCTGCTGAAAGCGCGCGACGCAGGCCATGATGCGCGACCATCTCGTCCGCCCAATCGAGGCGCCCAAGATGGTACTTGTAAAGTTGACCCGGCTCCGGCGTGCGCAGCGCGCCGAGGACGCCGGCCGCGTTTCTGCCGAGAATGGGACTGTCCGGCACGTCGGCGAAGCAGGCGATGGCCAACGATCCCGCCCGCATGCGGTTGGCGAGGTCGTCGTTGGGCGGCGCCTCCGACACAATTCCGGTTTTTCCGCCATGGGTGTGGACATCGACCGAGATGGACTTGCGCAGCACGTCCAGCGCGGCTGAAGTATTTTCAGCCGACTGGGCGGCGGCGGTAGAGCCGCGCAGTCCCGTGCCGCCGGTGAGCATCGTGCCAACCGAGCCGGCAATAGTAGCCCACATCCACTGCCGTCGGGTGAAGGCGTGGCCGTGACAGTGGCAATGACTGCAGCAATCCATACCGGTCTCCCGAGGAAGGGCTGGCCTCTTGGCCGCCATGTTTCTTTGATGGATTGAAACTCAGGGTGACATCCGGATCAAGCCCGAAACTTTCCGCAACCTGAGCGCACCTCACGCGCGCCGGGCCCTTAGCAGGAGGCCTTGGCCAATTGTGGTGCCGAGTTGCCGCAAGGCCAGAGAGTTGAGCGGGAATTCCAGCACCACATGCACCAGGCTCAAGGCAAGCAGTACCGTGAAGCCAAATGTATAATCATAAAAATAGAGAGCCGTGGACGCCACGCTCGCGGCAACAATCAGCGCCAGTCGCGTCCTCGAAATATCCGCCCAGCGGATCACCTCCGCTTTGATGAACCAGTTCAGATAGTGGTAGGTGTAGACGAAAGCGAGCAGGCTCGTCAGCCTCGTATCGAGCTTCACGTCCCTGATCCCCAGCAGTCTTCCGAGCGCCGGTGCCACGTTTCCGAAATACGCCTGCGCCACCTTGGCGAAGGCCGGAATCCGCGTCTCCGCCGATGGCGGCACCACAAGCAGCATCAGGATCGCCGCCAGGTAGATCAGGACCATCAGCGCCTGCATCTTGCTGCCCGACCGGACCGCGCCCAACACCATGAAAATCATCGTAAACAGCGACACGTGAATCAAGGTCGGAAGCAATATTCCGAGCACGGCAAGCGACGATCCGTTCATCGCCATCGCGCCGGTCAACCCGATCGCGATCATCACGAGCGCGGTGCTTTGCAAGGGAGTTGGTGCGGCCGCAAGCAATGCGCACACCACAAACGCCATCCACATCACGAAGCCGAACCATGATGCGTTGTCGATCAGGGCCGCGATAACGGCAACGACTGCCAGCGCGATCGGGATGCTGCGATGGGGCAGAAAATATTTGCGGTCGTGCAGCCACGAGATTTCGGTAAAATAATGTGCTGGACCCAGCACGACATACGACAGCAACAGGAGTTCGAACGGAACAAGATAGGTGATTCCCAGCGCCGCAAACATCAATCCCATACGGACGGCGTCGGTCGCGCGCTTCATTGTTCGCCCGCCTGCGAAAGCGGATTATAGGTTGACGCTGGTACACTGGCAATTGTGGCTGTTGTGACACAAATTCCACATTGCTGCTGGCGCAAACATGGCCAAGACCGCTTTTGACCAGGAGCGGCCGCCGTGGAGCTGTATTGTCTTTAACCGAGTTGTTCGACCACCGCCGACCACAACGCCCACGTCTCGTCGTTGTCGCTGGCATTGGGCGCCTCCGCGGCGGTCTGCACCAGCACGAGCCTGGAGATCGGGTCGACGCAGACATATTGTCCCTTGTATCCGATCAATGCGAACTGACGCCTGTCACCGGGAAACAACCACAAGAAATAGCCGTAGCCAAACTTCCTGCTGGCCTTGCCCGGGAGCAGATAGGCGTCTGAAGCGCGAACCGTCGTCGCATCGATCATCCATTGTGCCGGAACGATCTGGTTGCCTTCCCATGCGCCGTCATGCGCCAGCAAACGCCCGAGCCTGGCGTAGTCGCGCAGCACGGCATTGAAGCCGAAGTGCGCCACTTCAAATCCTTCTGCGTCTGTCAACCACCTGGCATCGGCTTCCGCGCCGATCGGCGCCCACACCTTCTCGCGCAGATAGTCCGAAGCCGACTTGTTGACCGCGTTGTGAAGCACCATGCCGAGCACATCGGGTTCCACGCTGGCGTAGTAAAATCGCGTTCCCGCCGGCGCGATACGTCGGTTGAATTGTACGATGCTTTCGACCGTGCCGATCTTCGTGGCCGCAGAAGCAATCCCCATGCCGTTCCACAGCCGATTGAGGTCGCGTCCTCCATCTCTCGTTTCCCCGAAATCGACGCCCGAGGACATGTGCAGCAGATCGCGGATTGGCGTCCTTCCATATTCGCTGCCCATAAAGCCCGGTACGTACGCTTCCGGCGCATCGTCGACCGACTTGATCGCGCCTTCGGATATGGCAATGCCGATCAGCAGTCCGATGACGGACTTGACCATCGATTGGGATACGAACCGGTCGCGATCGGTCCGCGCATATTGGTAACGCTCGAAGAGGATCTGGTCGTCCTTGGCGATCAGCAGGCCGGTAACGGGATTGCGCGACATATAGTCGACCGGTGAGAGCCGGTTTCCGCGAAACTCGTAATGAATCTCTGCCGTCGAGCACTTGAAGTGTGAGGGCGTCGCGGCCCGCTGGATCGACCGTGTTGGATAGATTTGATCGATGTGCGTGAATGCGCCGATACGGTATTTGGGTTCCCAAGGGTCGCCCTGCCTTCGTGCATCCATGATATCCGGGAGCGGATACCCCTCCCTCATGCCGTAAAGCTCTGCGTCTGGACCTGCCGCGGAAAAGCTTGGGCCTGGGCAATCCTGCTTCCGGACGGCGGGAACCGCTTCCGCGCCCGCCGAAGGGCGACCAGCCAGGCTGCAGGCAACCGTAGCGGCCAGCCCTGCCACAGTTTTACGACGGGAGAGTTGTTCTGCCGACATCCAATCCTCGAATTTTCCTGTAACCTAGCTTTCAGGCCCCCAGATGATGCGCGGCCTCTCGCGGACCGACGCCTCCGGCGCCTCAGCCGGATAGCCGAGGCAAAAAACCGCAACCGGCGTCAGGCCGGAAGGTATCCCCAGCTCCGCCCTGACTTCGGGCGTGCTCAGCCAAAGCGTGGGCGAGCCGACCCAGCACGTTCCCAAGCCGCGCGCGTGCGCAGACAGCATCAGGTTCTGGCCGGCGCGGCAGCAGTCGCCGACCGGTCCGGAAATGATGATGGCAACGGGCGCCTCCCAGAAAATCTTGAAGCCGGGTCGTTCGATCCAGTCCCAGCCGGGTTCGTCGGGACGATGCGCTCTCGCATGGTCTATCGCGCGCGCCCCATAGGCGGCGATCCGCTGGACGCCCTGAATGACGTTGAACGTACACGGATTCGAGCCGCGAACGGCCGGAGGCGCCTGCGCGGCGTCGAGGATCACGCTTTCGATGAGGTCGTGTTCGAGGGTCTGACATCATAGGATCGCACGGAACGGCGCCCGCGGATCGCCTCGAGAACGTCCATTTCATCCTCCGCAGCCTCGTTCGTTGGCTCGGCCAGTCTAGACGATTTCGTGCGCGGCGGCCTGCTCGCATGTGAATGTCCGCCTTGCTGCGCATGACGGGATTCAAGTCAGACATCGCGGCCAAAACCGGACTTCCGCGTAGCACAAAACCTGCGGCCGATTTCTGCCAAGTCGAATTTCAATCGAGACTACAGTCATTGACATCGCATAGGCCGTTTGCGAACATCAATGCCGGTTGTTTGCCTGCATCATACCAACGAAGATTTGGGGCGCTTCGAAAGAGTTGCGCTCCGCATGGGAGGGTGATGGGAATGGACAAATATAGCCGGAGATCGGTGCTGCGCGGCTCCCTTGGACTCGCTGCTGCGGCCGCACTGGGTAAACCGTACATTGCCAATGCTGCCGCTACGACGGCGACCGTCTGGGTCAACCAGGGGTTCGTGAAGGCGGAGGACGAAGCGTTCAAGCAATTGGCCGCGGACTATATGAAGACGAGCGGCAATACGCTCGACTACAGCATCATGCCGTTCCAGGCGCAGAACCAGAAGACGGTCTCTGCGCTGACCAGCGGCGACGTCCCCGATCTGGTTTTCATGGATGCGCCCCAGACCATCATTCCGCAGAACGCGTGGGACGATAAGCTGGTCGATGTCAGTGACATCGTTAAGCCCTACGAAGCGCAGCTTTCGAAGACGGCCAGGGAATGCTCGACCTTCTATAACAAGACTGCAAAAGCCCACAGCTACTATCTGGCGCCGATCAAGCAGGCCTGCATCCCTTCCACATCTGGGGCAGCCTGGTCGAGAAGGCCGGCCTGAAACTGTCCGATGCGCCAAAGACGTGGGATGCGTTCTGGGATTTCTTCAAGCCGGCGCAGAAGGAACTCCGCGGCAAGGGCATGCGCAAGATTTACGCGCTTGGCCTGCAAATCACGACGGTCGGGCCAAACGACGGTAACGGCCTGTTCACGCACTTCGTGATCGCCAACGGCGGCAACATGGTCACGCCGGATGGTCGGCTGCACACCGACGACCCGAAGGTGCGCGAGGCGGCGATCAAGTCCGTCGCCTACCTGACCGACGCCTACAAGCAGGGCTATGTACCGCCCGAGGCGTTGAGCTGGAACGATGCGGACGACAACAACGCCTTCCACGAAAAGGTGTTCCTCGTCGACTTCGACGGCACGATCTCGACCGAGCTGGCGATGATCAAGGACACGCAGGCGTATATGAATGAAGTGGTCACCACGGGCCTGCCCAACGGCAACGATGGCCAGCCGATGGCAGCGCAGCTGAATGCCGGCGGCGGCTTCATCCCGAAGGGAGCGAAAAACGTCGAGGTCGCCAAGGATCTCATGAAGTACTGGATGCAACCCAAGGTCATGAACGACAACCTGAAGCATGGGCCTTGGACGCTGGGTGCCGGCCATACCGCAGATCGTCAAGGATGACCCGTGGTGGCTCGATCCCGCGGACCCGCATCGCGCCCCCTATGTGCGCGAGGCCGTGCTCGGGCCGACGACTTCGGGCTACGAAGGGTTCAACCCCGCCTGGGGCCAGGTGACTGCCGAGCAGCTCTGGGGCCAGGCGCATGCCGACGTCATCAAGAACGGCATGACGCCGGAACAGGCGATCGACAAGGCATTCAAGCGAGCGGAGGCGATCTTCTCGGCTGTCACGTTCTGACAGCATCACGAGGGCCACATGAGCATAATCCAGCAGGCGCTTCCGGCTGGACAGCGCCTGACGACCGTTGCGATCAGGCGGCGCGCTCGGCGCAGTAGCCTCTATGGCTCTGACCGTCTCTGGGCCGTGGCGTTTGCGCTGCCCTACGTCGTCATCTTCTTTGCCTTTGTCCTCTATCCCGATCGTCTACGGACTGTGGATGGGCAGCGATCCGGCGCTGTATCGCCAGCTCTTCGACGATCCGCGCTATCTGACGGCGGTCATCAATACGCTGTTGTACGTTGGCATCGGCGTGAACGTGAAGATGGCGTTGGCCTTCCTGCTGTCCGGTTTCTTCATGCGCAAGGGATGGTGGGTCAAAGCGGTTCTGGTCATCTTCATCCTGCCCTGGGCGACGCCGGCGCTTCCTGCCTATATGTCGATACACTGGTTCCTGAACGGGCAGTGGGGGATGCTGAACAATGCGCTGTATTTGCTGACCGGCATCGACGGGCCGGTCTATTTGAACTCGCACTGGATGGGGCTGGCCGCCAACATCGGCGCATATATCTGGAAGAACCTGCCGTTCTGGACCTTGATCCTGCTGTCCGGTCGCATGGCGATCCCGCAGGAACTCTACGAAGCCGCCGCGGTCGACGGCGCGAGCGGCCTGCGTCGCCTGACCCATGTGACTCTGCCGCTGATGGCGAACCTGTACATCGTCTGCGTGCTGCTCGATACCGTCTTCGCGCTTGGCGATTTCAATGCCACCTACTTTGTCTCCGGCGGGGGCCCGGCGATGTCGACGGAGGTGCTCGCCACGCTGGGCATCCGCTATGCCTATACCGTATCCCTCCCCCGCCTCGGAGTGGCGGAGGTAATGACCGCCTTGCCGGTGTTGATCCCCTTGATCTTCATCCTGATGCGCAAGCTGCGAATGTCGGAGCAGCAGCTGTGAGCGTCGCTCGCGCCCGGCGTCTTTCGCCATGGCGCTACCGCGCGCGTCGCCGCGCGGTGGAAGCCGCCTGCATGTTGCTGGGCATCGTGCTGATCGTCTGGTCGCTGGCGCCGATTTACAATATGGCAGTCATCGCGCTTTCAGCCCACGATGACATCTTTGCGGGCACGATCTGGCCGGCCAGTCCGACTCTGAACAGCTTCTATGTCGTCTTCACCGAAGGCTTCTGGTACCTCGATCATTTCTGGCATCAGTTCGGCAACAGCTTTTTTGTGGGACTGATGACGATGTTCCTCACGTTGCTGATTGGCTCGCTCGCCAGCTTCACCGTCGGACGGATGCGGCTGCGCAACGGCTGGCTGCTGACGAACGCAGCGCTGATGACCTATGTCATTCCGGCGTCATTCCTGGCGATTCCGTTCTACCGGATCATGCAGATTTACGGGCTAACCAACCACCTGTGGGCCGTGATCGCGGCCATCACCACGTTCGCCACGCCGTACGCGATCTTCATCTTCTCGCAATATGGCAAATCGATCCCGATGGAGCTTGACGAGTCGGCGCGGATCGACGGGGCGAACCCGCTCCAGATCTATCTGTACGTCTACCTGCCGCTGATGGCGCCCGCGCTGGTCGCTGTCGGCACCTATGCCTTGCTGCTCGCCTGGAACGAATATCTGTACAATTTCCTGTTGCTCTCCACGCCGGACAGCATGACAGTCGCAGTCGCCCTGGCGCAGTTCCTGAACAGCGACGAATCGCCTTGGAACCTCATGATGGCGACGGCGATCGTATATGCGCTGCCGCCGATGATGATCTATTACATGTTCCGCCGGAATATGGCGGCCGGCCTGACCATGGGCGGCGTGAAGGGATAGACTTGAAGGGATAGATTTGGGTCCGATTCTCTGCGGGGCACGATGAGCAGCGCGCAGCAGGTTCTGCCGCTCCAGACTCCCATACCTGCCGGCCAGGCCCGCCGTCCCCGCTGGCATTTCCGCCTGCAAGGCTCGGACACCGCCTGGGCAATCGCTTTCGTCATTCCCTATGCGGTCGTATTCGTGGCGTTCATCGCCTACCCCGTCGTGTTCGGTC
Organism: uncultured Alphaproteobacteria bacterium; assembly: GCA_963721135.1. Classification (GTDB taxonomy): domain Bacteria; phylum Pseudomonadota; class Alphaproteobacteria; order Rhizobiales; family Xanthobacteraceae; genus Bradyrhizobium. Next base: position 205,359 of record CAVRIB010000012.1, on the reverse strand, counting down.
TGTGGATGGGCAGCCGGCCGACGCTTTACACCTTGTTGTTCTCCGACCCCCGCTACATCGACACACTCGTCAACACGCTGCTGTTCGTTTGCATCGGCGTGAACGTGAAGATGTTTCTTGCCTTTCTGCTCTCCGGCTTCTTTATGCAGCGACGCTGGTGGGTGCGGGCGCTCCTGGTCGTGTTCTTGCTGCCCTGGGCGTTGCCGGCGCTCTCCGTCTTCCTGTCGATCCATTACATGCTGGTGTCCCAATGGGGGCTCCTTGACAGCCTGTGGTCCGCGGTGACCGGCGCAGACGGCCCTCTGTTCCTGGTGTCACGAGGCACGGCAATGGCGGCCAACATTCTCGCCTATATCTGGAAGTGGCTGCCGTTCTGGACACTGATATTCCTGAGCGCGCGGATGGCGATCCCCCAGGAAATCTATGAAGCGGCTGCGATCGATGGCGCCAACGGCATCCAGCAGACGGTCCATGTAACATTCCCGTTGATGGCCAATGTCTATCTCGTGGCGACGCTGCTCTCTGCGCTCTGGACGCTCGGTGATTTTCCGACCGTCTATTTCGTCTCTTCGGGTGCGCCCGCGCGCACCACGGACGTGCTGGCAACCTACGGCTTCCGCCAGGCGTTCAGCTTTGGCCATCCGGAGCTGGGGACGGCAGCGATGATGTCGGCTTTGCCGCTCGTCATCCCCGTCGTTATCCTCTTGATCCGGCGCCTGCACAGGACCGGCGTGCAATTATGACCGGTCGACCCGTCATCGGCCGCGTGGCCGCCGCAGATCGCAGCGCGCGCCATCGTTACCGCCGCGGACGGCGACTTGCCAGCGGCATCGCCGGTGCGGCCGTGGGCGTAGTCCTGCTGATCTGGACGCTGCTACCGGTCTACAACATGGTCCTCATTGCGCTCGATGACGAGGGCGACGAGTTCACTGGCAGCCTCTGGCCGCAAGATCCGTCGTTGGGCAGCTTCCGTGCGGTCTGGACGCAAGATCACTGGTATCTGGAACATTTCTGGCATCAGTTCGGCAACAGCATATTTGTTGGCGTAGCCACCATGGTGCTCACCATGGTCATCGGCTCGCTCGCCAGCTTCGCGATCGGACGGATGCGGCTTCGCCGTGGCCAGCTCATTGGTGACGCCGCGCTACTCACCTACATTCTGCCGACGGCCATCCTGATCATACCGTTCGTCCATATCATGCATGCTTACGGGCTCTCCGACAGCCTCTGGGCGGTGATTGCCGCTTACGTCGCCTTCGCCACGCCGTACGCCGTCTTGATCCTGCACCAATACGGCAAGCTGCTGCCGATGGAGCTCGATGAGTGCGCCAAGATAGATGGTGCTTCACCCGTCCAGATCTATCTGCGCATTTACCTGCCACTGATGGCACCGGCGCTCGTAGCGGTGGGCGTATATGCATTGTTGCTGGCGTGGAACGATTACCTCTACCAGTTCATGCTGCTTTCATCGACGCGCAACATGACCGTGGCGGCGGCCATCGATCAGTTCTTCGACAGCGACGAGGCGCCATGGAACTATATGATGGCGCTCGCTCTGGTTTATTCCCTGCCGCCGATCGCGATTTACATTGCGTTGCGCCGTTTCACGTCCTTTGACCGAGTGCGTACCTTACCTAGCTCCGAGTCCAGGTCACCCCTGAGCGCTGAACTGTTGAGGCAAGACCCGCGAGCGTAAATGGGATTGCCGGGTCATCTGGAGAAGGATGCGACGAACTCGGGGCTTCGCTCACCAGGACGGCGCTGGCGACGGTCGGACCTGACAACCCCGAAAACGCGACTTCCGGTCTACCCCAAACAACGGACGTCGTCAGTCCGGCCCGGTTGGTCCGTTTGGTGCCAGAAGCAGACCAACGTTAGATGATTACTTGTCAGAAGGTTGCCTTCAGGCCAGCGTAGAAAGCTCGCGGACGCGCAGGACTAAGCGAACGCGGATCGGTAAACGGTGCGCCGCCATTGGCGAAATTTGGCACCGCCGTTGTATCGAAGAAGGTGCCATAGGTCGCATAGCGGTTATCGAAGATGTTATCGATGCGGCCATAGATCTGGTACGTCTTGTCGATCTGATAGGAGGCACGGACGTTGACGACGGCATAGGATGGCAGTCGCGGAGCCTGGTTGGATTCGTCGCCCACGAGATATTGACTGCTCACGAACAGCGCGTCGCCGCCGACCTTGAATGCGTCGGTGATCGAATAATCAAGACCGGCTTTGATGCGGTGGCGCGGAATCGCAGGAATAATGTTACCTGCCAATATCTGGACATTCCCATTTGCGTCGGCGAATGGGCTGTTCGACCCGACCTGCAAGGCATCCAGGAAACGCGCGTCGATGAAGGCATAGCTGGCGTGAAACTGCCACCTGGTCGATTTGACGTTGACTTCCGTCTCGATTCCCTGCCGTCGTGTTGAGCCGACGTTCCGGAAATATCCGAACCCCTGCAATACCGGATCGGGAATCGCGAGGATGTCGTCGGTATCGGTGGCACGGAATCCGCCAAATTTCCATTCGAGCGTTCCAAAGCTCAAGTCCTGAGTGCCCCTGAAACCGGCCTCGTAGGTGTGCGACACCACCTGCTTTAGGGGCGGATCAGAAACAAGAAACGCCGCGATAACACAAGGCATTGCGGGATTGGCGCACTCCAATTCGAGCGGAGTCGGTGCGCGGTTGGCTTCCGAATAACCGGCATAGGCCGTCAGGTTGGAGGTGATCTTGTAAGTGCCGCCGATGATCGGATTGAAGCGGTCATACGTCTCGTTGCCGTTGAGCGCCGTGCCGATCTGGTCCTGCAACGCGATGCGCGCATCATTGTAGCGGCCGCCCGCGGTGATCGAGAAGGCCTTCGTGACATCGAACGTATCGAGCAGATAAAGGCCGGTATATTGATTGGTGGCGCGCAGCGATACCGGTCCGATCGAGATGGGACTGCCAGACTGGCCGAGAAAGATGCTGCTGCCGCTGACGAAGTAATTCGTGCCGATCGTGCCAAGTTCCGCACTCGCTCCGAAGTGCGTAACGCTGGCATCGAGGCTTGTGCCGACCACAAAACGATTTTCGTGACCGAACAGTTGATCAGTGTTCGTCGCCTGCAGCGAGAAGCCGCCGGTATTCGAATTGGTGAATGTTCGATCGTTTTCTCCCAGAATTGCATTCGCCGGGAACGGATTGGCGAGCTGCTGGCCGTTGAGGCCGTTCGCTGGCGTGACACCGTCGCCGAAGCAGAGCAAGGTTGCGTCGGCTGTGCAGGGCTGTGCGCCCGTGGGATTGCCGTCCTGGGTCTGCTGGCTGAACGCCCGATAGTGGGCGACACCCTCGATAGTCCAGGTCGGTGTCGCCTCGACCTTTCCCGTCAGATTTAGGTAGCCGACCGGGTTGGTCGAGGTCTGCGGCGTCGTGTAAGTCGCGCCCCAATATTGCTGCAGCAGTTCAACCGGCACCGTCGCCGCTGCGCCGAAATTGTTGTCGGCGAGGCCCATGTTGAGATGGAATTCATTATCGTCGTTTCGGTAGCCGATATCGTCGTAGAAACGGCGAACGTTCGAAGGCGAAAAGTTTCGGAATCCATCGTCGTGCAGTCCCTCCAGCGCGCCATAGAGCGCCCAATCCCCGATCTGCTTGCCCCACTGCAGCGAACTCTGGACGCGGCCGAAGGAGCCACCCATGGTATCCCACTCGGCGCCGTGATAGCCGAAACCATCCTTCATCTGGACCGTGACGGCGCCTCCGAGCGCGTTGAGGCCAAAAGCCGGATTGTTCGTCACCACGGCCATCGACTTGATCGCAGCCGTCGGTATCAGGTCCCAGTTGACCGTGTCGGCGAATGCTTCGTTGATGCGAACCCCGTTCTGATAAACCGCCAATCCCTGCGGCGTGCCTGATACGGGCGAGCCGACAACACCGCGAAACTCGACATTGGCCTGAAATGGATTTCCGGCGACATCGCTGAGGTTGACCCCCGCCACGTTCTGCTGGAGGGCCTCCATGACGTTCAGGGAATTCGTGCGTTGGATTTCCGGGGTATTCACGAAGTTTATGCTGGAGGGGACCTTGTCGACGGCGAGAGCCGTGCTTGGAGTGGCAACCGGGCTTGTTGGATAGACCAGAAGCCTTGTCACCGTCGTCCGGCGTGTCATCGTCGGGCGAGCCGCAGTTCTGGGGCGCCCGGGTTGGGACCGGGTTTCTGGTGCCGTAACTTCGACTGGCGGCAGCTCGGTGGTGTAGCTCCCCTTGTCTTGCTGGGCATAGGCGAGTCCGCTTTCGGCCACCAAGCCTGCCGATAGCGAGGCGAGAACCAATACGCGAACACTCACTGTTCGGCCCCCATTGCGTTCCAGCCTTTATCCCCGCGCCAGTTCGGCCCCGCTATACTAGTTCTGAGTGAGAGGCGCGCTAGCGTGAAATGTCCCGAAACATTCGGGAATTTTTCCCGAACGCAAAGCAGCGGGGCTGGCGACACTGAAATTTCCCGTTGAAACCGGGAATTTTCTCTAGTTCGATGCGCGTGGGTAAGAAACCGCTAGGTCTCGACTGCCGATGTCCGACTTGGGTCAATCTCGACCAAATTGGGCTATCCCGCCATGTCCGGTTTACCCTCGATAGCGTCCGAACTGCGGACATCGCTGGGGGTCGGTTTCGTGCCGTGAACGAACTTATGCGCTGCAACCGATTGGACGCTGGTCAGCCGATGACATGGGGTGGCAAATTACCTTTGGCTCGTTCGCGGCAATACGATCTTGAACTCAGTGAAAAGTCCGAGTTCCGTCTCGACCTCGATGCTGCCGCCGTGTTGCTTGACGATGATGTCGTGGCTCATCGACAGGCCAAGCCCGGTACCTTCGCCCGAGGGCTTGGTCGTGAAAAACGGGTTGAATATCTTGTCTTTGACCTCAACAGGGATGCCGGTCCCGTTATCGCGAACACGGATTTCGACCTTGTCGCCGAGATTCTTTGTTGTAGCAGACAGCATCGGCTCAAAGCCGTCACCGACTTCCGCTTTACGTTTTGTTGTGGCGTAGAAACCGTTGGAAATCAGGTTGAGCAAAGCGCGGGTGATTTCCTGCGGGTACAGTTCAACCGCGCCCGCATCGGTATCTAGGTCGCGCTTCAGCGTGACATTGAAGCCAGGCTTCTCGGCCCGCGCGCCGTGATAGGCGAGATTGAGGCTGTCCTCGACGATGGCATTAATGTCGGCGTATCGATGCTCACCGGAGCCCTCGCGCGAATGCAACAGCATGTTCTTCACGATAGAGTCGGCGCGCTTGCCGTGTTGGACCACCTTCGTGAGATTGTCCTTCAGCATGCCGGTTACTTCGTCCACTTCCGCGCGGATGGTTTCATCGAGCACTGCGCGGCTTCAGCATGTCCTTCAGCTCGTCGGTCAGTTCCGCCGACAGCGCTGCGAAATTGTTGACGAAGTTGAGTGGATTCTTGATCTCGTGCGCGATCCCGGCCGTGAGCTGGCCGAGCGAGGCGAGCTTCTCGGTCTGGACCAGACGGTCTTGGGCGGCGCGCAAAGCTTCCAGCGATCGCGCCAATTCACGCGTTCGTTCCCGCTCAGCCTCGAAAAGCCGTGTGTTCTCGATGGCGATCACCGCTTGCGCGGCGAAATTCTGGACTAACGCGATCTGCTTGTCGCCAAACGGCCACACCTCTTGGCGATAGATGAAGATCGCGCCGATCAGAGTTCTCGTCGTTGAGCATCGGCACGCCGACAGCCGTGCGGAAACCGCCAAGCTTGATGGCGGCGAGGAAGATTGGATCGCCCTCGATGTAGGCCGGTTCGGTGGTCACATCGGCGAAATGAACCGTCTGCCGCGTCGCGGCGATGCGGCCTAGGCCCGTTCGCGGCCCAGGCCGCTGCTGCCCGCGCTGCCAAAACTCGGCAAATGCCGGCGGCACGCCGAGCATGGCAACCGCCCACCACGCGCCGTCCTCGAAGCGGTACAGCATGCCGAAGCTGGCTTCGCAGAGGCGCACGGCGTTCTCTAGGATGGCCTGAAACACCGCCTCCAATTCGCCGGGCGAAGAACTGATGACGCGCAGCACCTCCGCTGTGGCTTGCTCTCGCTCCAGCGCCTCGTCGCGCTCACGGGTGAGTTGAGCAATTTCGGACTGTGTTTTGTGGTCGGCCGCGGATGGATCGCGTAGACCGCGACGCTTTTGCGTTATGGTCTTGCGGCGGCGCAATTTAGCTGGTTCGGGGCCTGCTCTGGAGCGCCGCTTCATTTCCTTGCCCTGGCTTAACAGAATGCATTATACCGGTTTGGGCTGTCTTGTGCACCACAGCAAATTTGGCCGCCAATGAACGTTGTAGGTCAAAAGGCGACCCGACGGCTCCGAAATCTAACTTCCGCTCTGCCGCAAAGATCGGACGTCGCCGACTTGGCGGGCCGTGTCCGCGATGTGTCAACAAACGACATCCCGATTGCCGGGTCATCAGGAGAAGGATGCGACGAGTGCGTCGACTTCCTTCTGATCCGGACCCTTGCAGCGGGCATTGACGCGCGGACCGGTGGCGTAACCGATCCACAGTACGATCTCATGCGGCCGCGGCGCGTCGTGGATCAGCACCGGGGTTGAATCAAAGGCATCGAGATCCCAACCCTCGTCGAGGGGCCCATAGATCAGATCGACGGTCGTGCCCGGCGGGCCCACCTTGGCGTGGCCCGGAATGATAACGCGACCGCGCTTGATCGCGCGGGCATCGCCATGCCGAGTTCGGATGTATCATCGCAGCGCCATGTTCGAGGTCGCCTCCGATGCCGACCAGCGCCGCTTTGGTGTAGGCGCGCAACTGCGACGGGCTCGCGCCAAGCGTCGCCAGCGCCGTCTTGGTGAGCGAAGCCCCGAGTTCGAGCGAATATTCGATCAGGGGTTTAAGGTCGGCGCCGGCTGCCTTGCCGGCGAGAGGGTTCTCGAACACCGCGGCAATCGCGACGCGTCGCAACGGGGGGCGGGCAGGCGTGCCGTACTCACTATTGATCTCTTCGACGAGAGTGACGGTCTTGCGGATGGTCATGATATGCTCCCTTTTCTGGTGTCTATGAGTGCCCACCAGATACTATCGGATCGGGTCGGTTGGACGAAGGGTCGGTGCCATTGATGTCCGAGTCGGGTGAATTTCAGATCTCGGGTCGCATCTGAGCCAGGTCCGCTGATCCCCCAACAGCGCTGTTGTGCAAACCGAGCCGAGCGGACCGGTCGTTACCCGTCGGGCAAATCACCGTGGGCGCGTGTTTCTGACTTGTCTAGCCCCTGCGAAAAAAATATTTCTGTTTTACAGAAAACCAAATCACCCTATATTCATTGCCGTCCCGTCCCACAGAGGGGCGTTGCGCAACGTCATCAACGCGGGGCGGGATGCGATGGACGCCGAGGGCACGTGGACGAACGAATGCTCTAGCCGCCGCCAAAACGCTCTCGATAGTTTGCGGGCGCTATGTTCAGGACATCCCTGAACGCACGCTGGAGAGTATCAACTGAGCCGAAGCCGGACCTCGCGGCGACAGCCTCGATCGGCAAGTCGGAGTGCTCCAGCAAAGTCTTTGCCCGATTGAGTTGCGTTTCGAGGACGAACTTCGCCGGAGTCCGGCCAATCTCCTGAACAAACTTGCGCGCCAACGTCCGCTCACTCATCGCCGCCCGGGCGGCAAGCGCTGCTACGCTAAGATCGGAGGCAGGACGATCCGTCGCCCAGGCGATGACTTCGGAAAGCCGGCTTGGCGAGCGGGATTGCGCCGCCAGTGTTTCGCTGAATTGCGCCTGACCACCGGGGCGCCGCAGAAACAGAACTAGTTGCTTGGCAATTGCGGCGGCTATGGTCGTTCCAATGTCGGCTTCGACCATTGCCAACGCCAGATCAATGCCGGCCGTGATGCCCGCTGACGTCCAAATGGGACCGTCGGCGACGAAGATCGCGTTCGGCTCGACGCGGGCGCGTGGAAAATAATTCCGCAAGCGGTCGCAAGAAGACCAATGAGTTGTCGCGCGGCGGCCATCGAGCAACCCGGCTGCTCCTAACACAAAAGCACCAACGCATACACTCGCAACCCGTCGCGCGAAAGGAGCCGCCTTTCTCAGCCATGAAGCAATGCCTTGCTCAAGTGCAGCCCGACGAAGCTCCTCTTCGTCGCCCCCGGCGACCAGAATCGTATCGAACGGCTTCCGCATCGAAGCAAGCGGACGGGTGTTGCCGAAGGTCAGGCCACATTGGCTCCGAACGCTGCCGCCACCGGGTGAAGCGAACACGAGCTCATACGCATCCGGCACTCGCGAGTTGGCGTGCGCGAATACACTGGCCGGACCGGTCAGATCCAACGGCTCCACACCATCGAACGCAATTAGAACCACTCGCCGTGGGTGATGCTTCGGCATTTGGCAGAAATCGCGGCTAGATTGTCCTTTATGCCACGATATCGCGGACCTATGTTGGATGCAACCGAGGATTATGAGGATCAAGCGATGAATAGACGCAGCTTCATGGTTACCAGTTCCGCTGGCGCAGGTCTGCTCATTGCGTCGGGCGGCGCAATCGGCCTGCTCGCGGCGCGTGGCGGGTTCGCGTCAACAGGAACGCGCGCGCGCGGCCCGGAGCTGGGTATTTCGGCCGCTGAGACGGCGGAGACGATGGCACTTTTGAGGTCACACAAGAGATCGCGCCCGCTCGTGGCGCTCATTGCCGACAATCGCGGGGCCGAGACAACCGACCTTCTGATTCCGTTCGCCACCTTGTCGCACTCCGGTCTCGCAGATGTTTACGTGGTCGCACCGACCCTGGACCCGATTCAACTCATGCCGGTGCTGAAGATTTGCCCGCAATTGTCGATTGCCGAGTTTGATCGCCTCCACCCGAATGGGGCGGACTACGTGATCGTCCCGGCCTTTCATCACGAAGACGCCACGGCAGCGATCGATTGGATCAAGGCCCAGTCGGAGAAGGACGCCACGATTGTCGGAGTCTGCTCGGGGGCAAAGGTTCTCGGCCGCGCCGGCCTGTTGGACCACCATCGAGCGACTACGCACTGGGCGGACGTCGCAGGCCTGCGTCGCGCACACCCTACGATGACGTGGGTGAAGGACAGACGGTACGTGGTTGATCAAGGCGTGGTGACGACCACCGGCGTCAGCGCCTCCTTACCGGTATCGTTGGCACTCGTCGCGGCGATCGGGGGGCGCGCCGCGGCCGATAGCCTGGCGCTTGAGTTGGGAGTGGCGAGCTACGATGCGAGCCACGACAGTGCCGCTTTCTCCTTGAGCGCAAAGGCGATTGCCGTTGGTCTCGCCAACGGCGCCGAAATATGGAAGGACGAGAAAGTGGGTGTACCCGTGGCAGATGGGGTCGATGAAATCGCCCTTGGATTCACCTGTGATTCCTTCTCTCGAACGTATCGATCGCGGGCCGTCACGGCGGCAGCTGCGCCTTCGGTGCGGACGCGCCACGGCCTTGAGCTCTTCGTCGATCGAACGGGCTCCTCAGCGGACATTGCGACGATGCTCGCGCCGCTCCCGACGATCACTCCAGCGCGCAGCCTCGACGCCGCCTTATCCCTAATCTCGGCGCGCTATGGCGAGTTCGACGGCCAGCTTCGTCGCGCTGCAGCTCGAGTATCCTTGGCCACAAGCCGCGCGGGCGTAGATAGGTCGTTGCAAGAGCACGCGGTGCGGCAAAATCTCGGAAGTGACTGTCTCACGGGGCGTTTTGCGCATCTATGCGTCGCTATGCTGCGGTGATGCCCTGGCCGGAATCGAACCAGCACGATGTTTCCACCACCTGATTTTGAGTCAGACTCTCATATGAGGGATTGGGGAACTCCCTTGCGCGAATTCCTCTCCTGGCTACCCGACGGGCAAATCAGTCATCCGTTTGTGCAGGCCGCTGTCAAGCCGCCTTCGAAAAAATATTTCTGTTTTACAGAATCTAAAATCATCCTATATTCTCTCCCGTCCCGTCCCACAGAGGGGCGTTGCGCAACGTCATCAACGCGGGGCGGGATGCGATGGACGCCGAGGGCACGTGGACGAACGTGCCTGACACGGACGGCGAAGTCGTGTGGTCCTGGCGCCTCGACGCCGGCGTCAAGTCCCGCGGGGGTCATCCCTGCGGGGCGACGGAGACAAACCAGCCCGATCTCCGGGGAGAGCACGAAGGAAACCGTTAAAACCATTGCGCAGGGAAGGCCGGGCCGTTCCGGTGAACCTGTGGTGACTACGCTCGTGTACTTTGATTTTTTATCGTACGCGAGGCTGCGGGTGCATCGTGCGCCCGGCTTTCCCTGCGCCCTCTGCTATCTGAGGGCCGACGCTTCAGGCAAGACTCGCGCGAAAAACATGCGGCGAGATCGCGAAGACGTGTCCTGCCTTCATTGCGACGGTGTGGTTGTCATTGCCGGGCTTGACCCGGCAATCCATCAATTTTCGCAAGAGCATTTTCGAAGCGGATGGATGGCCGGGTCAAGCCCGGCCATGACGAGATGAGGAAGGCGGCGGCTGTTTGAAATTCGAATCAGCACGAACTGAATATCGCGCGTGTCCGACAAGCGGTCGAACGCCGTTCCGCCGCCCTAGCTCGGGATCGTCATGGCGACGACGCCGGCCATGACGAGAACCACGCCGAGTGCAAGGTTGGAGGGCACGGATTCGCCGAGCAGGGCGACGGACAGGGCGACGCCGATCGGGATGCGCAGATAGCTCTGTGCATTGGTGATCAGCGTGCCGAGCCGTATCAGGCACATGTAAAACAGCATCAGCCCGATTGCGCTCGAGAAAATCCCCATGACAATGATGGCGGTCAGCGCCTCAGCCGTCGGCCGCAAGGTCCAGGGGTGGTCCACTATCAGCGATGCCGGCAACAGGACGAGCCCGCCGAACAGCAGCGAGCCCGCCGCCACCGTCATCGGGTCGTATCCGGACAGCCGCAGTCCGAAGATCGTGGCGCAGGCAAAGGAGATGGTGGCGAGCAGGATCACGATCTCGGCGAAGAGGTTGCTGCCAAGGCCACCAAGCCCGTCGAGGCCGATGACGGCGGCCGTTCCCGCAAGTCCCAGGATGGCGCCAACCAGCTTCAATAGCGTGGCCGGCTCGTGCCGCGTAAAGGCCCAGGTGATCAGGAAGGCGAAGATCGGCGTCGTCGAAGCCAGCACCACCGTGCTCGACGCCGGCACGTATTGCTGTGCCCAGGTGATCCCCAGAAACGGGATCGTCGAATTGATGAGCTGCTGGAAGGCGAACAGCTTCCACGCCTTCATGTCCCTCGGGATTCGGATGCCTCGCAGCCACAGCACGGCGAAAAGAAAGCCCGCCGCGATCAGCGAGCGCGCCGAGATGAAGGTGATTGGCGGGATCGAGCGAAGGCCGATCTTGGTCAGCGGGTAGGTCGAACTCCAGCAGCACGCCAGCGCCAGCAGCAGCGCATAGTCGCGCCAGCCGCGGCGGGCCTGCGGAAGGGTTCCAAGGCTAGGGAGCAATGGCGCCCGCCGATTTCGGCGATTTAAGCCTCACCCGCTTGATGGTGCCGGAGAACGTGAACAACGGGCGATCGCCGGATTTCAGGAGACCGCGCAAGAAGATCATCGAGCCGCCGGCGCGGGTGATTTCGGTAAAACCCTCGACCAGCTCGCCTTCGCGCGCGGCGTCGAGGAATTCGCAGGCAAACGACACCGTCACGCCCGGCCCTTGCAGCACCGGGCTTGCGACCGCGAACAGGCAATAGTCCGCAAACGACATGAAAGCGCCTCCATGGACGTTGCCCCCTCCGTTGAGATGCTTCTTTTCGATGCGGAAGACGCAGCGGATTTGGCCGTCGTCCTCCATGCGGTGGTAGAACGGCCCGTTATGGGTCTCGAAATTGTCGCGGCTCCAGGTCCGCCAGCCCTTGAATTCGCCCCTGGTTTCGACATGCAGGTCGGGGCGGTTGAGGAATGCGGTTTTGGTCAGGTGGTCCACGTGGGTTGGGCCTTCCACTGCGATTTTCAGTCCTTAAATCCGATCCGCGCCCGATGTGCAAACCCCGAACACGTGCAAAGCTCTGGACATCAGGAAAATGCGCCATAAAAGGCCTTTTCCGCGTTTGCCGATCTCCCTAATAAGGCCCCATGAACCAGCCGCAAATCACCCCCGAACTCGTCGCCAGCCACGGCCTGAAGCCGGACGAGTATGAGCGAATTCTCAAACTGATCGGGAGGGTACCGACCTTCACCGAACTCGGGATTTTCTCGGCGATGTGGAACGAGCATTGCTCGTACAAGTCGTCGCGGCTGCATTTGAGGGGCCTGCCGACGAAGGCGCCCTGGGTGATCCAGGGGCCCGGCGAGAATGCCGGTGTCATCGACATCGGCGATGGCCAGGCGGTCGTCTTCAAGATGGAGAGCCACAACCATCCGAGCTACATCGAGCCCTACCAGGGCGCGACCACCGGGGTCGGCGGCATTTTGCGCGATGTGTTCACGATGGGCGCGCGCCCCATCGCCTGCCTCAACGCGCTGTCGTTCGGCGCGCCGGAGCATCCCAGGACCCGGCACCTGGTATCGGGCGTGGTCGCCGGCATCGGCGGTTACGGCAATTCGTTCGGCGTACCGACCGTCGGCGGCCAGGTGCGTTTCCACACCCGCTATGACGGCAACATCCTGGTCAACGCGATGGCGGTCGGGCTCGCCGACAGCGACAAGATTTTTTATGCGGCGGCCTCCGGCGTGAACATGCCGATCGTCTATCTCGGCTCCAAGACCGGGCGCGACGGCATTCACGGCGCCTCGATGGCGTCGGCCGAATTCGACGACGACTCGGCCGAAAAGCGTCCGACCGTGCAGGTGGGCGATCCCTTCGCCGAAAAGCTGCTGCTGGAGGCCTGTCTCGAGATCATGGCAGCCGACTGCGTGATCGCGATCCAGGACATGGGCGCGGCGGGGCTGACCTGCTCGGCGGTCGAGATGGGCGCCAAGGGCGATCTCGGCGTCGATCTCGATCTCGATCGCGTGCCCACGCGCGAGACCGGCATGAGCGCCTACGAGATGATGCTGTCGGAAAGCCAGGAGCGCATGCTCATGGTGCTCAAGCCTGAGAAGGAAAAGGAGGCCGAGGCGATCTTCCGCAAATGGGGACTGGATTTTGCCGTCGTCGGCTACACCACGCCGAGCAAGCGATTTGTCGTCAAGCACGGCGGCGACATCATGGCCGATTTGCCGATCAAGGAACTCGGCGACGAAGCGCCGCTCTATGACCGGCCGCATGTCGCCTCGCCGCCGCTGCCGGTAATTCACGCGCGCGATGTGACCGCGCCGATCGGTATTTCCGCGGCGCTGGAAAGACTGATCGCGACGCCGGAGCTTTGCTCGAAGCGCTGGGTGTGGGAGCAGTACGATCACGTCATCCTGGGCAACACCGTGCAGCGTCCCGGCGGCGATGCCGCGGTCGTGCGCGTGCAGGACGGGCCCAAGGGGCTGGCGCTGACGGTCGACGTCACCCCGCGTTATTGCGAGGCCGATCCTTATCAAGGCGGCAAACAGGCGGTCGCGGAAGCCTGGCGCAACATCACCGCCGTCGGCGGTCGGCCGCTCGCCATCACCGACAATCTCAATTTCGGCAATCCGGAGCGCCCCGAGATCATGGGCCAGTTCGTCGGCTGCCTGAAGGGCATTTCGGAAGCCTGCCGCGTGCTCGATTTCCCGGTCGTGTCCGGCAACGTCTCGCTCTACAACGAGACCCAGGGGCGCGCGATCCTGCCGACGCCATCGATCGGCGGCGTCGGCGTGCTGGACGATTTCACCAAATCCGCAAGCCTCGCGTTCAAGGCGGAGGGCGAGGCGATCCTCCTGATCGGCGAAACCCATGGCTGGCTCGGCCAGTCCATCTATTTGCGCGACATCTGCGGCCGCGAAGAGGGCGCGCCGCCGCCGGTCGATCTCGCCGCCGAGAAGCGCAATGGCGACGTCGTGCGCGGCATGATCCACGCCGGCACCGCCACCGCGGCGCACGATGTATCCGACGGCGGCCTGCTGGTCGCCCTTGCCGAGATGGCGATGGCAGGGGGCATCGGCGCGCAGCTGCCCGCGGCACCTGCGGCGATCGTGCCGCATGCCTTCTGGTTCGGCGAAGATCAGGCGCGCTACATCGTCACGGTGCGCGCCGAGGACGCGGGCAAGGTGCTCGCCAAGATGAGAGGCGCCGACGTGCCCTGTGTCCGCATCGGCACGACAGGTGGCGAAGCGATCGCCGTTGCCGGCGAGGCACCGGTTGCGGTGGCCTCGCTCAAGACCGGCTTCGAGGGCTGGTTCCCGGCCTATATGAACGGTTCGACCTGAAGCGCCTTCAGGGCAGATCCGAAACCATCACCAGCATGGTCAGACTGATCGCGGTGGCGATCAAAATGGCGGGCAATCCCATCGAAGTGTCCTTTCAGGCGTGATCGGACGCAACCTCCCGGGAAAACCCATGCAGTTTTGATGCCAACCCTCTCAAAGCACGTGGCTCGCGCCGGGCAGCCGGCGCAGCGCCGAAGTCGCGGCCCAGCTCAGCGCCAGCGTCAGCATAAAGACGATGATCGCCTTGATGATGGCGCTGAGCTGCATCACCCCCCCGAACGAATAATCGTAGAGGAAATATTGCAGCCACAGCACCGCGACGTAATGCACCAGATAGATACCGTAGGCGCTGTCGCGCAGCGGATCGAGAATGCTCGATCCGTCGTTGGAGAAGCGCAGGAACAGCGCGAGGATGTTGAGTGTCTGCGCGGCGCTATAGGATGCGAACGCCAGCGCATAGGCAGTTTCCCACCACAGCGGCTGGTGGTTGACGTCGGGCAGGACGGAGTGCTTGACGTAGATCAGCGCGACGATTGCGCCGTAGGTCACCACCGTTGCCGCGAGCCAAATCGGCCAGCGCCGGGCCAGTCCGCCGTCGGGGGCGAGCACGCCCTTGTCGAAGGGAACCGCGCCGATGCCGACGCCAACAAAGAAATACAAGAGATAAAGCAGGATGCGGCTCGCCTGGATCGCCAGCGGCCCCACCGTGAACCAGCGCGATGCGCCGAAATAGAGCACCGACGGCAAATAGACGGCGATCGAGGCAATCAACAGCGCCGAGAAAAACAGGCCGCCCCGCGCATAACCCGCAAGCGACAGCCGTCCGATCGCTTCGACCAGAGCGGGCGCAGTGAGGTACACGATCGCGGCGATCACATCGAGCGCCAGCAATACCCAGACAAACCAGGCCGGTCCGCTCGGCCACGGACCGGCCGTCACCGTGTTCCAGTAGAACGCGATGAAGCCGATCTCGGGATGGTAGCGCAGCGAGACCGCGTAATAGGCCACCGGCATCAGGATCAGTGCGCAGACTGCAAAGGGTAGCCCCAGACGCCAGAAACGGTCGCGCAGGAACCAGCCCGTTCCCTTGCGCCTCAGGCTCGGCCAGACGAACAGGCCCGACAGGAAGAACATCGCGGCCATGAAGAAGCTGTCGTTGAACGTCACCACGCCATCGAAGCCGAGGAAGGCATCGCGGTCGGTGTGGCCGAAATAGGTATAGGCGATCACCGAATGGTGAATCAGCACCAGCATGGTGATGAAGGTGCGGGCGCGGTCGAGCGCGGCGTTGCGCGCCTTTGCCGTCGGCGTCGCGCGTACCTGGGCCGATTCAAAGGAGCTGGAAATCGAAGTCATGCGGATCCCGGCAAGGTGATCGTCGAGATGTTGCCGCCAGGAACCGGATTTAGCAAGGTCCAAATATGCCGCGACGCAACGCCCACAGGCCGGATTCCGCTTCGCTCATCCGGACGGCGAACCCACACCTCTCAGGCGACTTCCTCGATCTTGACCTTGTCGGGATAGAAGGCGAGATGGCCGGTAATCTCGGCCATCGCCGGGAACGGCGTTTCATAGGTCCAGATCGCATTCTCCAGCGTCTTGCCGTCGGCCTTGATGCTGAAATAGCTGGCATCCCCCTTATAGGGACAATGCGTCACCCGCTCGGTCCGCGCCAGCAGCGCCAGATTGGCGTCCCCGCGGGGCACGTATTGCACCGGCGGGTAGCTTGCTTCCTTCAGCGTCAACGCATGGGTGGTGTCGGCGATCACGACGCCGCCGGCGGAGATGCGGACCCGCTTCGGGTTCGCGGCGATGGTGATGGGGTGGTCGGGTCCGGGGAGTTTCATGGTCGGCTCTTCTTCGGGTCAGGCCGTTGTGATCGCACGTAGCGAACCTGCCGGCTTTGCAAGGATTGGATCGAGAATATAGTACGGCGGAGCGTGACGTAGAAGGGTAGCCGCGCTAAGTTCGGGCCGTTCCCGCGCGGCCGGATGCCGGCCGCGATTCGCGACGCCCGACAAGGCCCGACACAGGAGAGAGACCGGGATGCCCATGGACGCCCACGATATCGAATTGATGATCAAGGCAGCGATCCCCGACGCCGAGGTAACGATCCGGGATCTGGCCGGCGACGGCGACCACTATGCGGCGACCGTGATCTCGGAATTCGTTCCGCGGCAAATCCCGCGTCCAGCAGCACCAGATCGTCTATAAATCGCTGCAGGGCCAGATGGGCGGCGTGTTGCACGCGCTCGCGTTGCAGACCGGGGTGCCGGAGGGCTAGAGCAGGGCTTGGGCAGGGGTCGCGATGGCGGGGGAAAACGAACGCGGCGCGCTGTTTCGCCCAATCGTGCCGAACCAGCACAGCCGCGTCACCTACGCCGAACTGTTCTTCGACCTGGTGTTCGTCTTCGCGGTCACGCAGATCTCCCACACGCTGCTCGGCCGTTTTACCCCGCTTGGCGCGGTGCAGACGACGCTGCTGTTCCTGGCCGTGTGGTGGGTATGGGTCTATACCTCCTGGATCACGAACTGGCTCAATCCCGAACGCACACCGGTCCGGCTGCTGCTGTTCCTGCTGATGCTGGGTGGGCTCGTGCTCTCCACGTCGATCCCGAAGGCCTTCGAATCCCGCGGACTCTGGTTTGCCATCGCCTACGCGGCAATGCAGGTCGGCAAGACAGTCTTCCTGTTGGTTTCGACGCCGCGTACGCGCAGCCCGGCGCGTATGAATGCCGTCCGAATCACGACCTGGCTGTCGGTCTCGTCGCTCTTCTGGATCGCGGGCGGCCTCGCGGAGGGCCATTCGAGACTGGCGCTTTGGGTAGCGGCGCTGACCATCGAATATATCTCGCCGGCGGCGCGGTTCTGGATCCCGAAATACGGCGCCTCCTCGATCGAGGACTGGGTCATCGAGGGCGGCCACATGGCGGAGCGCTGTGCCGGCTTCATCATCATCGCGCTCGGCGAATCCATCGTTGTCACGGGTGCGACCTTTGCTGACCTCGCCTGGACGGTCGAGACCGTCACGGCCTTCATGTCCGCCTTCGCCGGCGCGCTGGCGATGTGGTGGATCTATTTCCACAAGGGCGCGGGAGCCGGCTCCGAGCTGATTTCCAGGTCGCGCGAGCCGGGGCGGCTGGCAAGGCTCGCCTACACCTATCTGCACATGCCGATCGTGGCCGGTATCATTCTGGCGGCGGTCGCCAACGACCTCGTGCTGACACACCCCGCCGATCATTCCGATCCGAGAACGGTCCTGAGCGCCATCGGCGGGCCAATGTTGTTCCTGGTCGGCACCATCCTGTTCAAGCACACGATCCGGGGTTTTCTTCAGCTATCTCACGGCGCCGGCATCATCGCGCTTGCGATTCTCGGCTATTTTGCAAGCGACCTGTCGCCGTTGATGCTGTCGATCCTCACCTCGGCGATCATGATCGTGGTCGCGGTGTGGGAATTGATCTCGTTGCGCTCGGGCGCGGCCGAAGCCCGGCGCGAGGCGGCCCAGTCCGACGCCACCGGCGCGTAAAACCGGGAAGCAAGCCAACCGATGCTGCGTGGCAACAGCACGGGATCGGTAAGGATGGTTTACCGGTCTGATGGCAACTGCGCCGCAACGCCGATGATGTCCAGCCGCAGATTTGCTGCTAAAGTGTTATCGAGCCGCTCCCGCGCGCGCTCCGGTCGCCAAACAACCGAGCGGGGGAAACCATGCTTCTCTTTGGACGTGGCCGTTCGAGACGAGGTCTTGCGTCAGCTCTGATCGGCGAGATCGCGGCCGTCATCGACAGTATGGAAGGCTTTGAGGAAGTCCGGAAGCTTGAAGATCTCGAGACCGGGGCGGAGGAGCATCTCGACGAACTCGGCGCTTTCAGCTTACCGAAATTCTCGGTTTACGAATTGAATGCGGGCCGATTGGATCTGTTCGAGGTGACGACTCAGCGACAGATTGCTTATTTCTTCACCCGCGCCGGTAGTCTTGCCGGGCACCTGCACGCGCTTGCCTCGACCAAAACCGAATTCGACGGAGGTTTGCAGGCAACACGCCATCGACGCCCAAAGAGAAATCAACGGCCTCTCGGAGCTGGGCGACGACCTGCTGCGCGATCTGCGAAAACTGATATCCGGGAAGCAGGCTAGGTCAATATCCAGAGCCTGACGCCAGGTCAGCCGCCCACCTGTCGGGTGCATGCCGGTTGACGGGTGCTGCCGAACGCTTTGACCTTGCCAAGGTCCATTTGCCCGCTACAATCGCGCTGCCTAAAGGGGATGGGGTCCCCCGCAACCGCCGACGAGGCTGATGACTCCTACCGGACGCTTGGCGTCGGTAGGAGCATGCCGAACTCCCACCACACCAGGTCATAAAGTTGCCGGCACGGCCGCGAACGCCGCTCAGGCTGTTCACGCGTGGCTTTGGACGGAGTCCCGTTTTCGAGTCGGCCCCGGTCACCGCCGCGTATCGGTGAGGGCGAGCGAGCTGGGCTGACGAGCAGGAGATTTGCAGATGACCGGAGTTTGGGCGCTTGCGGCGTTGTGGCTGGGTCTTGCACTGATAGCGAGTCTGCTCTCGATCTGGCTGCGCGTTTCCACCGCTTTGTCGGAGATCGTCGTCGGGACGATCGCACAGTTGATCATCGGTGCGGTCGTCGGGTCGGCGGTATTGGGGACGGACGAGTCCTGGGTAAAGTTTCTCTCGGGCATCGGCGCAATCGTCCTGACTTTCCTTGCGGGGGCCGAGCTCGATCCGGTGGTTTTCAGATTGAAGTGGAAGGAGGCGGTCGCCGTCGGATTTGCGAGCTTCTTTTTTCCGTTCCTAGTGTGCGCGGCAGTCGCTCGCTATCTGCTCGGGTGGGAGGTGATGCCGAGCTGGCTTGCGGGGGTTGCGATGTCGACGACTTCCGTCGCGGTCGTCTACGCCGCGATGATCGAGTTCGGTTTCAACACGACCGAGTATGGCAAGACCATACTGGCGGCGTGCTTCGTGACCGACCTCGGCACCGTCGTTGCGCTCGGCCTGATCTTCGCGCCGTTCACACTGAAGACGTTGCTCTTCCTGGGTGTCGGCGCCGTCGTCTTCATCGTCCTGCCATGGCTTACGCCGCGTTTCTTCCGGCTCTATGGCGGCCGGCCCTCGGAGCTGGAAACCAAGTTTCTGCTTCTCTGTTTGCTGGGAATGGGCGCGCTCGCGGGCTGGGCGGACAGCGAGGCGGTGCTGCCTGCCTACCTCATCGGGATGGTGCTTGCCGGGACCGTCGGCAAGAACCACGCGCTCATTCGGCGGTTGCGAACGCTGACGTTCGGACTGTTGACGCCGTTCTATTTCATCCGCGCCGGCTCGTTTGTCTCCATTCCCGCGCTCGTGGCCGCGCCTGCCGCCTTCTTGCTGTTCCTCGTCTTCAAGATCGCGGCAAAGATAGCCGGCGTCTACCCGGTGACGAAAATGTTCGCCTCGCCCAGCAAGGAGGGAATGTACACGACGCTGCTGATGTCGACGGGGCTGACATTCGGCACCATCTCCTCGCTGTTCGGTCTGTCGCATGGAATCGTTACCCAGGGCCAATATTCGGCGCTTGTCGCAGCGGTGATCGGCAGCGCCGTGATTCCGACGGTGATCGCCAATGCGTTCTATCTCCCGCGCCATCTCCTGCCGGAAGCCGAGCCGCGACAAGCCTCCGATGGCCTTTCGGAAGTGACGCAGCTTCGAGCGGCCGCACGAAAAGCCGAATGACAGGGGGATTCAGTGTTCAGCAAAATCCTGCACGCCAATGACGGGTCGGAACCGGCCTTTCGCGCATTCGCGCTAGCGCTCGCGATGGCCAAGCAGAACAATTCGGATCTTCACATGGTGTCGGTGGAAGAGATCGACTACATGCCGGAATTCATCGAGGAGGTTCGCGAGGAGAGGGGCACCGCCGCGCGACGTTTTCACAAGGTACTGCAACCGGCGCGCGGAATGGCGGAGGCGAGCCATGTCAAGCTCGATACCCATGTCATCGCCGGGCACCCGGTGCGGGACATCGTCGAGCTTGCCAGGGAGCTTGAAGTCAAGCTGCTCGTCATCGGAGCCACCGGCCATTCATCGCTTTACGACCGCTTGATTGGCAGCCGGGCCGATCGGATTGTGCAGCTCGCACACTGTCCGGTTCTGGTCGTGAAATGATGGGGTGCGATCGGGATTGCGCGCCCGCGGAGTCTCAGTTCGAAGCCACCAGCGCGTGAACCGAGAACATTCCGGCCTTGTCCGTCCACGACTCCCGCGGCGTCCAGCCCGAGCCGCGCGCCAGCGCGATGAAGCGCTCGAGGCTGTACTTGTAGCTGTTCTCGGTGTGGATGCTCTCGCCGGAGCGGAACGAGAAGCTGCGGCCCAATACCCGCACGGTCTGGGCCTTGCGGCTGATCAGGTGCATCTCGATGCGGTGGCGGTCGCGATTGTAGATCGCGCGGTGGGTGAAGGCGCTGATGTCGAAATTGCCGCCGAGTTCGCGGTTGATGCGATGCAGAACGTTGAGATTGAAGCGCGCGGTGACGCCGGCCTTGTCGTTGTAGGCGTCATACAGCACGCGCTCGTCCTTCTCGAGATCGACGCCGATCACCATCTGCGCGCCCTCTCCCAGAATCTCCCGCGCGCTGCGCAGGAAGCCGCAGGCTTCATGCGGCTCGAAATTTCCCAGCGTCGATCCGGGAAAGAATCCGACCTTCGGCATTGCGTTGACGGCATCGGGCAAGGCGAACGGCGCGGTAAAATCGGCCGCAACCGGAAAGACGTCGAGAGCGGGGAAATCCTGGCGTAGTGCATCGGCCTGCCCCTTCAAGAAGTCGCCGGAAATATCAACCGGCACGTAGGCGCCGAACGCGCATTCGTTCAGCAGCAGCCGGACCTTGGTTGTGGCACCGGCGCCGAATTCCACCAGCGCCGCGCCGTTGGGGAGGATCGCCGATATCGCGCGGCCGCGGTCGCGCAGGATCGAAAGCTCGGTGCGCGTCGGGTAATACTCCGGCAATAGCGTGATCTGCTCGAACAGCTCCGAACCCGCGGCGTCATAGAAATACTTCGGCGACAGCCGTTTCGGGTGCTGCGACAGATCGCCGATCACGTCGCCGGCAAATGCGGAATCTTGCTCGTCGAAAGGCTGCGCTTTTGCCAAAGCGGGGGCGTGCACATTCATGACGGTCTCCCAGGACGCGCTTTCCGGCGCGTTTTAAATGTTCAAAGATCAGGTGGCGTAGTCGGCGAGGCGTAGTCCCGTGAATTGCCAGCGATGATGGGGGTAAAAGAAGTTGCGATAGGTCATACGGCTATGGCCTTCAGGCGTTGCAAGCGAAGAGCCGCGCAGCACCAATTGGTTGACCATGAACTTGCCGTTGTATTCGCCGAGCGCACCTTCGATCGCCCGGTAACCCGGGTAGGGGGAATAGGCGCTGCGGGTCCATTGCCAGACGATGCCGAAGGCGTCGTGGAGCAGGCCTGCTTTGGCCGCGACTTCCCACTCCATCTCCGTCGGCAAATCCTTGCCGCTCCAGCGCGCGAACGCATCCGCCTCGTAGTAGCTGACGTGGCAGACCGGAGCCGATGGATCGACCGGCTGCAATCCGCCGAGTGTCATGACCTGCCATTCGCCATCAACGTCGCGCCAATGGCCCGGAGCCTGCCAGCCTTCGTTGCCGACAGTGGCAAAGCCGTCCATCAGCCACAGCGTCGGCGTGGAATAGCCGCCGTCCCGGATGAAGGCGAGCCATTCGGCGTTGGTGACGAGGTTGCGGTTGAGTTTCACCGGGCCGACCAGCGCGCGATGGGCCGGCTTTTCGTTGTCGAAGTGAAAGCTGTCGTCGGTATGGCCGACGGTGTGGATGCCCTCGTTCAGCGTGACCCATTCGTCGGCGCCCGGCGTCGAAGCGGGAAACTTCCAGGCCGGATCGTAGGCCGGCGCGATCGGATTTTGCGCAAACGCGTGCAGGATGTCGGTCAGCATCAATTCCTGATGCTGCTGCTCGTGATTGAGCCCGACTTCGACCAGCGGCCCGAGTTTTGCGAGGGCCTCCTTGCCGGCGTCATGGAAAAATTTCACGACGGCGGCGTCGACATGCCGACGGTAGGCGGTGATTTCGTCGGCGCCGGGACGGGTCAGGTGGCCGCGCTGGTGGCGCGCATGCCTGGGGCCTGCGCTGACATAATAGGAATTGAACAGATAGGCGTAATCCGGATGAAAGGGCCGATGTCCCGGACAATGCTCACCGAGCAGGAATTGCTCGAAGAACCAGGTGGTATGGGCGCGATGCCATTTGGCGGGGCTCGCGTCCGGCATCGACTGGATCAATTGGTCCTCGGGTGAAAGAGGGCCGGCGCGGCGCTCGGTCTCGTTTCGCACCGCAAGATAAGCTTCCACCAACTCCTGGGCGAGGCTGCCGGAATCGGAGAATAATGACGGGCAAGACGCTGCGGGCGCGGCGGCTGCGGATGCAGGTTTCGTCACGATAGTCTCCGGTTCGGGAGAGAACGTCGCCCCAGCCGGCGGGTTCCCCGGGAAACAGCCTGTCCTAGATAGGGGTTCCCGCCGGGGAAAAAAGCCTCCCTCGGGCTATTGTATTGGCGCCATCAGGCTATGGCCCGCCCGAAATATCCCCCGCTCGCATCCGCCCTGCATGCCAGCTACTCGGCATTTTACTTTGGATGCACAACGGTTTGGGGTACATATATGGGCAATGTCGGGTTTGGCGGGGCTGACGACGGCCCGCAAGGCGATGCCGCAAAAGGACGCGAAAATGAGCATTGAGGAATTCATTGACAAGGAAGTGAAGTCGAACGACGTCGTGTTGTTCATGAAGGGAACGCCGCAGTTTCCGCAGTGCGGTTTTTCGGGGCAGGTGGTGCAGATCCTCGATCACGTCGGGGTCGGCTACAAGGGGCTGAACGTCCTGGAATCCGCTGAGCTGCGCAACGGCATCAAGACCTATTCCAACTGGCCGACCATCCCGCAGCTCTATGTCAAGGGCGAGTTCGTCGGCGGCTGCGACATCATCCGCGAGATGTTCCAGGCCGGCGAGCTGCAGCAGCTGTTCGCCGACAAGGGTGTCACGGTGTCGGCGCCCGCCTCCGCCTGAATTTGACGGCACGCCAGGTCGGTCCGGCGCGGCTGGAAGTCATCGTCGCCGACATCACGACCTTGAGCGTTGATGCCATCGTCAACGCTGCCAATAGCTCGCTTCTCGGTGGAGGCGGCGTCGATGGCGCGATCCACCGGGCGGCGGGGCCGGAACTTCTCGCCGAATGTCGCACATTGCGCGGCTGCGAGACGGGCGGCGCCAAGATCTCCAGGGGTTATCGGCTGCCGGCGCGGCATGTCATCCATGCCGTCGGCCCGGTCTGGGCCAGCGGAAGCCGGGGCGAAGATGAGGCGCTGGCGTCCTGCTACGTCAGCGCCATCGAACTGTGCCAGGCCCACGGGCTTGCTTCGGTTGCCTTTCCCGCCATTTCCACCGGCATCTATCGTTTCCCCGCTGATCGCGCGGCGCGGATTGCGGTCTTGGCAACCGTCGGCGCGCTCGCTGCGGCACCGACGCTTTCCCGGGTCATCTTCTGCTGCTTTTCGAACGACAGCGCTGCCCTCCATGCGGAGGCGATGGGAGAGTTCGGCAGCCCTTGTGCCGATTGAGCGTCCGGCTACACTCCCACGACACAATTTGGGGGAGGGAACATGAATTCACGCCATGTGATGCGGACGGTTGGCTTCGCGGCATGCCTCGCACTCGCGGCAACGCCGTCGGTCGCCGAGCCCGGCACCTTCGATCTTCCGCCCGGCGCGCATTTCAACCTGCTCGGGCTTGACCGGATCAGCGAATATCTCAGCGGCCAGGTGGCGCAGGGCAAGATTCCCGGTGCGATCCTCTTGATCGAACAGCACGGCAAGCCGATCTATCACGAATCCTTCGGCGTGCGCGACGTCGCGAACCAGCTGTCGATGACCGACGACACCATCTTCCGCCTGTTCTCGATGACCAAGCCCATCACCTCGGTGGTGGCGATGATGCTGATCGAGGAAGGCAAGTTCAAGCTCGACGATCCCATCCCGAAATACATCCCTTCCTTCGCCAATGTGAAAGTCGGCGTCGAGCACAAGGCGGCGGACGGCAGTAGGACCCTCGAACTGGTACCGCCGAATCATGTGCCGACCATCTTCGATCTGATGCGCCAGACCTCGGGCATCACCTACGGATTCTATGGCGATAGCCTGGTCCGCAAGGCCTACGCCGCCGCCGATGTCTATGCAGGCGATTTTGACAATGCGGAATTCGTCGAGCGGATCGCAAAACTGCCGCTGCAAAATCAGCCGGGAACGCTTTGGCAATACGGTCACTCCACCGACGTCCTCGGGCGGATCATGGAGATCGTGACCGGCAAATCCCTGCTTGCGATCGAGCGCGAAAAGCTGCTCGACCCGCTCGGCATGAATGACACGCGCTTCTATGTCACCGATCCGGAAAAGAAGAAGCTGATCGCAAGGCCGCTGCCGAAAGACAGCGATTTTCATGTCGGCTTCGAGAGCAAGCCGGAAATCGCGATGAAGTGGGAATCCGGTGGCGGCGGCATGGTCTCGACCATGAACGACCTCGCCCGCTTCTCGCAGATGATCCTCAATGGCGGCAAGTTCGAGGGCAAGCAGTACCTGAGCCCAAAGACGTTTGAGATGATGACGACGGACCACGTCGGTCCCGGCTCGGGAGTGGATCGCGACTATTTCTATTTCCCTGGCGATGGCTTCGGGTTCGGGCTCGGCTTTGCCGTGCGGACCGATCCCGGCAATGCCAAGCCGCCGCCGGCGGGCTCGCTCGGCGAGTTGAAATGGGATGGTGCGAGCGGCTGCTACTTCGTGATCGACCGCAAGCAGGACATGTTCTTCGTGTTGCTCGAGCAGACGCCGTCGGAACGCCAGCGTATCCAGCCGACGGTGAAGCGCTTGATCTATGAAGCGATGGAGAACTGACGGCTTCATCCATCGGCGGCGCGCTTTGTGCGCGCTCGCGCTGCTGCTCGTTGCGTTCGTCGTCGTATGGCCGGATTTCGGCTGCGCGGAATCGCGGCCTTCGGTCTCGGCGAGCCTTACACGCGAAAAACTCGAGCGCGTCGGCGACTATTTCCGCAACGAGATCGCGACGGGACGGATTCCCGGCGCCGTCATCCAGATCCAGCAGCACGGTGTGCCCAGCTATTTCGAGAGTTTCGGGATGCGCGACGTCGAGACCAAGCGCCCGATGACGTCCGATACGATCTTCCGGCTGTATTCGATGTCGAAGCCGATCACGAGCGTTGCCGCGTTGATGCTGGTTGAAGACGGTAAGCTCGGGCTGGACGATCCCCTGTCGAAATACATCCCGGCTTTCGCGCAAGCAAAAGTCGGGCTCGAGAGGGCCGGGGAAGGGCTCAAGCTCGCGCCGCTCAGCCGTCCGATCACGATTTTGGACCTGATGCGCCACACCTCGGGCATCACCTACGGCTTCTACGGCGACAGCGCGGTACGGAAACGCTATGCGAGTTCGGATCTGTTTGACGGTGATTTCGACAACGCCACCTTCGCCGACAGGCTTGCCAGGCTGCCGCTCGCCGAGCAGCCGGGAATGCGGTGGGATTACGGCCACTCAACCGACATCCTCGGCCGCGTCATCGAGGTAATCTCGGGCCAGTCGCTGTTTCAGTTCGAGAAGCAGCGCCTGCTCGATCCGCTTCAGATGACCGAGACCGCGTTCTTCGTTGCGGACCCGGCGCAGCGGCCGCGCATCGCCGAACCGTTGCCGGCCGATCGTTTCGATCGTCCGGTAGCCGGGATTAAGGATCCGACCTTGCCACGGCGCTGGGAATCCGGCGGCGCGGGCATGGTCGGCACCATCGGCGACTACGCGCGTTTCCTGCAAATGCTGCTCAACGGCGGCACGCTGGATGGCAGGCGCTACCTCAAGCCGGAGACGGTCGCGTCGATGACCGCCGACCACATCGGACCGGAGACCAAAATCGCCCGCGACCAGTTGTACTTTCCGGGCGAGGACAGCGGCTTCGGCCTCGGCTTTGCTGTGCGCACCACAGTGCCTGCGAATACCGCATGGCCGCTGGGCGAATATCGCTGGGACGGGGTTGCCGGTACCTTCTTCTTCGTCGACCCGAAGGACGATATGTTTGTGATCTGCATGATGCAGTCGCCATCGCAGCGCGGACGAATCCAGACCGAGCTGAAGACGCTGATCTATCAGGCGCTCGGGAAATAAAGCGATTTTGGGATCGTCATTGCGAGCGAAGCGAAGCAATCCATACTTTCGCCGCGTTCGAAAATGGATTGCTTCGTCGCTTCGCTCCTCGCAATGACGAGAACAGGGAAAACGAACCATGCTGCATGAAAATCGCGTCAGGGATGAATTCACCCGCCAGGCGGAGACCTTTTCGGCATCAGCCGCAATCACGGATGCGGCGTTGACGCAGCGTTTCATCGATGCGCTGGGCGCGGCCGTCGAGGGCTCGGTCCTCGACGTCGCCTGTGGTCCGGGCATTCTCAGCGCCGCGATTGCAAAAAGCGCCCGCGACGTGGTGGCGTTCGATCTGACGCCCGAAATGCTGAAGAAGGCGGCGCAGCGCTGCAAGGAGGCCGGGCTTGCCAATGTCAGCTTTCGCGAGGGCAACGCGGCCGAGCTGCCATTTGCGGATGCCGCCTTCGACGCCGCGGTGACGCGGCTCTCGGTGCACCATTTTGACCGGCCCGAGAGGGTGATGTCCGAGATTTTTCGCGTGCTGCGCCCGGGCGGTCGCTTTGTCATCGCCGACGTCATCTCCTCGGAGCAGCCGGCCGAATCCGAACTGCAGAACGCGATCGAAATCCTGCGCGATCCGTCGCATGTGCGGATGTTGCCGGGCTCTGAACTCTCCTCGCTGGTGAGGCGCGCAGGCTTTGACATCGAATTGCAGGCGGCCTGGGACAAGCCGCGCGAATTTGGCGAATGGATGGGCATCGTCAACGACGCCGCGCGCGTGCCGCCGCTCCGCACGGTGGTGCGGGCGCTGGCCCGCGCCGGGGCGTCCGCCGGCATGGGACTATCGCTCGACGGCGAGCAGATCCGCTTCTTTCACCGCTGGAATCTGATCGCGGCGCGGAAGCCGGGCGCGAGCTGAACGCCGCGCTCACGCCTCCCGCACGATTTCCCGCACCAGCCCGACCATCTCCTCGATCATCGCCGCCGTGACGTCGAGATGCGTGCAGGCGCGGATGCGGCCGTCCATCATCGCGAGCAGCACGCCGCGACGGCCCAGGGCGGCCACCATTTTCTCGCCGCTGACGCCGGCGCCATCGGGTTTGAAGAAAACCAGGTTGGTTTCGGGCTCCTGCACGTCCATGCCCTTGACCTGCGAAAGCCCCCGCGCCAGCGCGCGTGCGTTGGCGTGATCGTCGGCAAGGCGCTCGACGTGGTGGTCGAGCGCGTGGACGCACGCGGCGGCGCACACGCCGGCCTGGCGCATCGAGCCGCCCAGCCGCTGCTTCCAGCGCCAGACCTCGTCGATGAAGGCATGCGAGCCCGCGATGGCCGCGCCGACCGGCGCGCCCAGGCCCTTGGAGAAATCGATCCAGGCCGAATCCCAGCCGGCCGCCATGTCGCGGGCGTCGATCCCGGTGGCGACGGTGGCATTGAGCAGCCGCGCGCCGTCCATGTGGGTGGCAAGGCCGTTGGCCTTCGCGATCTTGACGACCTCATCCAGCGCAGGCTTCTTCCAGATCGTGCCGCCGCCGATATTGGCGGTTTGTTCGACGCTGACGAGGGTCTGCGGCGGCTGGTAGCGGCTGCGCGGGTGCAGCGCCTTCCGAAGCGTTTCCGGCGCGAATTGTCCGTCGGCGCCTGATAGCGGCATGATCTGGAATCCGCCGAGCGCGGCATGGGCGCCGCCTTCGCGGGCGATGATGTGGGCGGTCTCGTGCGCGAGAACCTCTTCGCCCGGCCGGCAATGCACAAGCGTGGCGGAGACGTTGCACATGGTCCCCGACGGCATGAACACCGCCGCCTCCTTGCCGAGCAGTTCGGCGACGCGCTCGCATAACAGGTTCACGGTCGGGTCGTCGCCGGTCTGCTCGTCGCCAACCTCGGCCCGGGCGATCGCCTCGCGCATGGCAGGCGTCGGGCGGGTTTGGGTATCCGAGAGCAGGTTGATGTGGACCGGCGGCGCGTTGGGATCACGGGGAGGGGGGGTGTAAGTCATGGAAAGTGCTCTTTACTGACAATGTCATCATCCGTTAATCGAATAGCTGCGGCCTGATGTCCTGCGCGTGATGATAGATCGCGCGGATCACAATGTACGCCGTCTCCTCGGTATAAAAGATATTGTGCGACTGGAACCGAAATCGTCGGTATCCTGACGCCAACTCTTCAACCGACTGGCCAATGCGTGGAAAGTCGGCAAGCAGGCTGAACGTCCGCTCCAGGCCGGCATGATACGCCTCTGCTTGATATTTACCGAAAGTCGCGGCCGTAAATTCGTAGATGTCGAGTAGTTGCGCGCGGACCCGAACGGAGAGGCGATATTCAGCCATTCGCGCGGGCGGCCAATCGCTGTCGGGCGGCTGCCAGAACGTCGCTCATACTCTCCTCGACCAACTGGTTGCAGTCGGGATGCGCAAGGGCTTCCTGATAGCGGCGCACCTGCTCGTCACGGGGCAGGGCGGCCCAAGCGGCAAGCTCCGCGTCGGTCGGTGTGACCGATGGCATCACGCGGGTCGATTTTTCCTTCGCATGCGACATGAGAAGACCATACACCAAATATGACGGATTTAGGAAACGCTATCGTTCGAACGAGATGTAGTGCGCAGCAAAAAAGCCCCGGCAAAACCGGGGCCCTCGATCTCGGTACACGTGGCCGACAAGGATCAGCGCGAATAGAATTCGACGATCAGGTGCGGTTCCATCTGCACCGGGAAGGGCACCTCCGAAAGCCCGGGAATCCGGCTTAGCTTCGCGGTCTGCTTGCTGTGATCGACCTCGAGATAATCGGGCACATCGCGTTCGGCGAGCTGGTTGGCTTCAAGAACGAAGGTGAGCTGTTTTGAGGAAATCCTTGACCTCGACGACGTCGCCGACCTTGACCTGGTAGCTCGCGATGTTGACGCGGCGCCCGTTCACCTTGACGTGCCCGTGGTTCACGAACTGGCGCGCGGCAAACATGGTGGCGACGAACTTGGCACGATAAATCACGGTGTCGAGACGCCGCTCAAGCAGGCCGATCAGGCGCTCGCCGGAATCGCCCTTCAGGCGGGTTGCCTCCACGTAGATGGCGTGGAATTGCCGCTCGGAAATGTTGGCATAGTAGCCCTTGAGCTTCTGCTTGGCGCGCAATTGCACGCCGAAATCGGAGAGCTTGCCCTTGCGGCGCTGGCCGTGCTGACCGGGGCCATATTCACGCTTGTTCACGGGGCTCTTCGGGCGGCCCCAGATATTCTGCCCCATGCGGCGGTCGATCTTGTATTTTGCCTCGGTGCGCTTTGTCATCGCGTCCTCTTTGTTGAACGGTTGTGAGGAGACGCGCCCTCCTGTGCGCCGGGAATTTCCCGGTGCCGACAGGTCCGGCCCTTAAAGCTTGAAAGGCAGGACCACGGGTCGCGAAACGCTTCGCGGGCCGAAATCGGCCCGCGAGCAGGCGGTTTCTAGAGGAGAAACCGCCATTCTGTCAATGAAAACGGTCGGCCCTCTTAAAGCACGGTCTGAACCGCCGGAGGCGGAATCTCGGCTAGGTCGCGACCGCCCGGACCGTTTTGGGCTCTGCCTGTGGCCTCTGAGCCCGCAATTCGGCGGCGATTTCGGTGTTCAGCACCTGTTCCAGCCGGATCAGGGCCCTTGCCATCAGGGCGGCGTCGGCAATCCGGTGATCCCAGCGGATCACGACGCCGATGGTCTGGTCGTCCTCCACCACCCCATAGCTGAGAACGAAGGGACCGGGGCTCATCGCATGCAGTTCGCCCGCGCCGTAGGCCGCAACCGAGGTCACCCCGAAGGTGCCGAACCAGTTGGCGCGCTGGCGGCCAAAATTCAACCCGATCAGCCACAGCAGACGGCGTAGCGGCAGCGGCAGCCGCGTCACTTGCAGCATCTTGCGAAACGCGGGCACCTGCTCGATCGGCGCCTCCTTGGCGTGGCGAATCTGCGCCTCGATCTCGGTGAGCGGCATCAGGTCCGGCGTGGGCACCTTTTGCGGCAGCACGCAATCCTGGCCGTCTTCGACCCGCGCGATCGCAACCATCGCGATGCTGCACGGCAATTCATAGAAACCGGGCCACGGCCATTTGGCATAGAGCGTGCGCAGGATCGGCTCGTCCTTCGCCACCAGCGAGAATGCCTTGACGAAAATCGCCGCCCAGCCGGGCGGCTGCCTGGCCAACGACCGGGCCTCCAGGAGTTGACGGACATTGAGGGGGCGGGCCAGCGACACAAAGGGCACGCGCATCGATGCGTGCATGAGATCGGCAATGAGGCGGCGTGGCATGGAGATTTTTCGAATCGTTCCGCGCATCGCTCTGCTCAAGTTCCCGCAAGACCGTGCCCCTGAACCGAGGCGCGCATCGCCTTGGCGGATTGCCCGCCGCCGGTCCATCTAGCACGAACCGCCCGCCCTTGGGGCGAGATGGTCTGCATTCAAGAAAACGGCACGGCAAGCGGGCGCGCACGCTACATAAATCCGAATAATTTCAGTCACTTGCTGCAAGCACTGAATTCAGCGCTTGATGCCCTCGAAACTTGCGGCGATCCCGCGGGCAAACAACGACCAGTCGAAGCCGAGCGCCAGCGCCAGATAGCCGCGCTCGATCATCTGGTTGGCCTGTTCGGCCGTGCGCGCCACCCCGCCGATCGGGACGCCGCTTTTGAGGATGCCCGCCTCCGCGCGCGCCATCAGCGCCTGCACTTCGGGATCGTCGACCCGGCCGCGCTTGTTGATGGACGTCGCGAGGTCGCCGGGTCCGATCACGGCAACGTCGATGCCCGGGGTTGCCATGATCTCGTCGATGCGCTCGACCGCCTCGACATGCTCGATCGTGATCATGCAGAGCATGTCATCGTCGGCGCTCGCCATGTAGTCGGCCATCGAGACGCCCCAGCGGAACGGCGCGTGGAACGGACCCCAGAGCCGGTCGCCGCGCGGCGGATAGCGCAGGCTGCGCACGGCCTTTTCGGCATCCTGGCGACTGCTGATCATCGGAAAATTGATGCCCAATGCGCCGATGTCCATCGGCGCCTTCGCAAGCCACGGCTCGTTGGCGGCAATCCGCACCAGCGGCACGCAAGGCGTGCCCGCGGTCGCCGTGATCATGCCGTGCGCGGAAGATAGATCGATGGGGCCGTGCTCGAGGTCGACGACGATCCAGTCGAGGCCCGAGCGAGCCATGATCTGCACGGTCTGGATGCTGGGAATCGTCGCAATCGCGCCGAACGTCGCTCGTTTCTCCCGCCATTGTTGGCGCAGGCGGTTGAGTGGAGCAGGCGCGGCTGGCGTCAAATCCGGGGCTCCCTTGCAGGGCGTAAGGGCAGGGCGGTCTTGTGAAGGCTAGCAGTGTCGAGGGATGCCGAAAAGCGTCAATCGCCGTTCATGCCGGGACGCGGCCGCCGAAGAACGGCATCACCGCCCGGCTCAGCGTGTGCGGCCGCCGGGAGGTGAAAATCATCTCCGCGCCGGCTGAATCGGATTTCTCGCCGATCGGGGGAAGAAGATCGGAAACCCGCCGGGCGATCGCGGGTGCCGGATCGATCCAGTCGACCTTCCACGGCGCAAGCGCCACCAGGCGGTCCATCAGCAGCGGAAAGTGCGTGCAGGCCAGCACCACGGTATCGGTGCGCGTCGCATCGTTTCCGCTTTCCCCGACGAAGCATGGCGCCAGTTCGGCCGCGATGTCGCGGTCGTTCACTGCAAGGCCGGTCAGGGCCGCCTCCGCGAGCGAAGCCAGTTCACCCGAGCCCACCAGCGTCACTTCGCAGCCTTGCGCGAAATCGCGGATCAGCGCGCGGGTGTATTCGCGCTTCACCGTGCCTTTGGTGCCGAGCACCGAAATGCGCCTGGTTTTCGATTGCGCGCAGGCCGGCTTGATCGCCGGCACCGTGCCGACAAAGGGCACCTCGTATCGCTCGCGCAGATGCGACAGCACGAGCGTGGAGGCGGTATTGCAGGCGATCACCACCAGATCGGGCGCGTGGGCAGTGATCAACTCGCCGATCAGCGGCACCACGCGCGCAATGAGCTCATCCTCGCCGTGGTGGCCGTAAGGAAAGAACGCATCGTCCGCGACATAGACATAATGCGCGTCCGGCCGCGCCGCGACGATCTCACGCAGGACCGTGAGCCCGCCGAGGCCGGAATCAAACACAAGAATGGTCGGAGGAACTGACACGAAGGCGATTTTAGCCGATCGGGGGTTACCAGTAAGTTGTTATTGCGGGCCCGTAGAGCCGCGGAAGCGATCCGGCGGACCTCGGCGCGATCCCGGCCAAGGGGCCGACGAACTCTAGCTCTCCCCGAACACGCGCCTGAAAATCGTGTCGACGTGCTTGAGGTGGTAGCCGAGGTCGAACTGCGCGGAGATTTCGGCGTCGGTGAGGTATTTCTTCACCTCGGCGTCTTTCTTCAGGAGCACCTGGAAGTCGCCTTCGCCGCGCCAGACCGGCATGGCGTTGCGCTGCACGAGCTTGTAGGCGTCCTCGCGGCTCGCCCCTTTCTGCGTCAGCGCGATCAGAATCCGCTGCGAGTGGACGAGGCCGCCGAGCAGGTCGAGATTCCGCTGCATGTTCTTCGGATAGATCAGCAGCTTGTCGATCAGGCCGGCGAGGCGATTGAGGGCGAAATCCAGCGTCACCGTCGCGTCGGGGGCGATCATGCGCTCGGCGGAGGAGTGCGAGATGTCGCGCTCGTGCCAGAGCACGACGTTCTCCATCGCCGGCGCCACATAGGCGCGCACCATGCGCGAAAGGCCGGTGAGATTTTCCGACAGCACCGGGTTGCGCTTGTGCGGCATCGCCGACGAACCCTTCTGGCCTTCGGAGAAGAATTCCTCCGCCTCCAGAACCTCGGTGCGCTGCAGATGCCGGATTTCGGTGGCGAGCCGTTCGATCGAGGCCGCGATCACGCCCAGCGTGGCAAAGTACATGGCGTGGCGATCGCGCGGGATCACCTGGGTCGAGATGGGCTCCGGCACGAGCCCCATGGCTTTGGCGACATGCGCCTCCACCCGCGGGTCGATCTGCGCGAAGGTGCCGACCGCGCCGGAGATCGCGCAGGTCGCGACTTCCTTGCGCGCGGCGAGAAGCCGCTCGCGGGCGCGGGAAAATTCGGCATAGGCATAGGCGAGCTTCAGCCCGAAGGTCACGGGCTCGGCATGGATGCCGTGCGAGCGGCCGATCGTCGGCGTCATCTTGTGCTCGAAGGCGCGCTTCTTCAGCGCCGCAAGCACCTTGTCGATGTCGTCGACCAGGAGGTCGGCCGCCCGCGTCAGCTGCACGTTCAGGCAAGTGTCGAGCACGTCGGAGGAGGTCAGGCCCTGATGCACGAAGCGCGCCTCGGGGCCGACGATCTCCGCCAGATGGGTGGTGAAGGCGATGACGTCGTGCTTGATCTCGCGCTCGATCTCGTCGATCCGCGCCACGTCGAAAACGACGTCGCGGGCCTTGGCCCAGACGGTTTTAGCCGCCTCCTTCGGAATCACCCCCAGTTCCGCCTGCGCGTCCGCCGCATGCGCCTCGATCTCGAACCAGATCTTGAAGCGCGTCTGCGCCTCCCAGATGGCGGCCATTTCCGGGCGGGTATAGCGGGCAAGCATCGACGACTCGTGGCTCATGGGGACTTGCGGGGGTTACACCGCGCTTTAGCAGAGCGGCCGGGGCGAGACAAACGCTGGCTCGGCGCGGACCGCCGTTCCCGCACAGCTATGCACCCGGCCGGGTCCTCTCAATCACAGAATATTGAATGACAGATATTGAAATCTGTCAGCGGGATGCCCTATATTCCCGATGACGCTAATTGAGGCGTCCGAGGGGCCCATCGGCCGAAATGTCCGATACGTCCCGGAGTTGCGAAGGAACTACGCTATGACTATCGAAATTCTCTATCTGACCGCACAACTGCAACGCTGGATCAACCGGCAGGTGGCACGGCACCTGGCCGCGCAGGCCGCGAAATTGAACCGTTAACAGGACCGCCATGACACCCCGGACCAAGGTGCGCGCATGAACGAGAACGTTGTTCTGACCCCCGAGCGGATCCTCGAGGTGACCGAGGACGTGCTGCGCCGCTTTGGTCTGGCCAAAGCCACCGTTGTGGACGTTGCCCGTGCGCTCGATGTCAGCCACGGCAGCGTCTATCGCCATTTCCCGAGCAAGGCGTCGCTGCGTGAGGCGGTGGCAAAGCGCTGGCTCGACCGGGTCAACGCGCCGCTGGAGAAGATCGCGGAGAGTTCGGGACCCGCGCCGGCGCGTCTCGAGCGCTGGCTGCGCACGATGATTGCGATCAAGCACAAGAAGGTCCTGGACGACCCCGAGATGTTCGAGACCTATCTGACGTTGGCGCAGGAGGCGTGCAAGGTGGTGAGGGCGCACAAGGATGGCCTGGTCGATCAGATCGCGCACATTCTGTCCGATGGCGTGAAGCAGGGCGCCTTCCAGGTCACCGACGCCAAGGCCACCGCGCGTGCGCTGTTCGATGCCACCAGCCGCTTCCATCATCCCGCCCACGCCGAAGAATGGAGCGATCCGCAACTCGCAAACCGGATCGATGGTGTGCTGGTGTTGCTGCTCAAGGGCCTCGAAGCCCCGCGCAAGCGCTGATTTTTCTTCCGCCTTCCGCCTTCCGCCCGATTGCGCCCCAGCGTCCCGGCATTGATTGATATCCCTCAACTCTGGCACAGATCTCGCCGCTAACCTCGGCGAGGAGGAAATCGTGCTGCTGGCTGTGTTTGCGGATATTCATGCCAATCGGCAGGCCTTTGCGGCGTGCCTCGATTTTGCACGCTTGCGCGGCGCGGCGCGGATCGTCTGCCTCGGCGACTATGTCGGATACGGCGCCGATCCCGAATGGACGGTCGAGACGGTGATGGATCTCGTCGCGGGCGGAGCCATGGCCGTGCGCGGCAATCACGACAGCGCCGTTGGCACGCCTTCGGAAACCATGAACGCCGTGGCGCAGGCCGCGATCGAGTGGACCCGCGGCCGGCTCAGCGCGGCGCAGCGGCGTTTTCTCGCCGAGTTGCCGCTGACACTGCGGGATGACGACCGGCTCTATGTCCACTCCGAGGCCAGCAGCCCTTCGAAATGGCGCTACGTCCAGAATACCCCGGATGCGGCGCGCAGCATCGTCGCGACAGAAGCTGACATCACCTTCTGCGGCCACATCCACCGGCCGGTGCTGTATTCGATGTCGCCGGCCGCGAAGATGACGACCTTCGTGCCGGTGCCGGGCGTGCCGGTGCAACTAACGGGAGGACGGCGCTGGCTCGCCGTGCTCGGCTCGGTGGGGCAGCCGCGCGATGGCGATCCGGCGGCGTCTTTCGCCTTGTTCGATACCGATCGCAGGGAAATCACCTATTGTCGCGTCCCCTATGACGTCGAGGCCGCCGCCAACCGAATTCGCGACAACGGCCTGCCGCAC
This sequence comes from uncultured Alphaproteobacteria bacterium, assembly GCA_963721135.1. GTDB lineage: Bacteria > Pseudomonadota > Alphaproteobacteria > Rhizobiales > Xanthobacteraceae > Bradyrhizobium. Next base: position 169,410 of record CAVRIB010000012.1, on the reverse strand, counting down.
TGGCTGGCCGATCGGCTGTCGGTCGGGAGGTGAGCATGGGAAAGTTCCAGGTTCAGCCCGGCGCCGTCATCGACGGCTTCACCATCGGCGAGTGCGTGCACAAGGGCGGCATGGCGACGCTGTGGAGCGTGACGCGTCCCGACATCGCAGCACCGCTGTTGATGAAGATCCCGCTTGTATCCGAGGGCGAGGATCCCGCTGCGATCGTCAGCTTCGAGATGGAGCAGATGATCCTGCCGCGGTTGTCGGGGCCGCACGTGCCGGCCTGTTACGCGACCGGCGATTTCGGGCGCCAGGCCTATGTCGTGATCGAACCGATTCCCGGCAAGACGCTCTATAGCCGGCTTGACGAACTGCCGCTGCCTTACGAGGAGGCGAGCACCATCGCCGGAAAGATCGCGGTCGCGCTCGCCGACCTGCATCGGCAGAACGTCATCCATCACGACATCAAGCCGAGCAGCGTCATGTTCCGCCCCTCGGGCGAGGCGGTGTTGATCGATTACGGCTTGTCGCATCACAATCTGTTGCCCGACCTGCTGCAGGAAGAGTTCCGCGTCCCCTATGGCACCGCGCCCTACGAGGCGCCCGAGCGCCTTTTGGGGGTGCGCGACGATCCGCGCAGCGACCTGTTTTCGCTGGGCGTGCTGCTCTATTTTTTCACGACCGGCGTGCGGCCGTTCGGCGAGGGCGAAACCATGTTCGCGATGCGGCGCCGGCTGTGGCGCGACCCGCAGCCGCCCCGCAAACTAAGGGCGGACTACCCGCCCTGGCTGCAGGAAATCGTGCTGAGGTGCCTGGAGATCGAGCCGGTCTGGCGCTACCCCACGGCCGCGCAACTCGCCTTTGAACTCGCCCATCCCGACCAGATCAAGCTGACGGCGCGCTCGGAACGGGTGAAGCGCGATCCGCTCTCGACGGTGCTGCGGCGCCGCTTCAATCGTGGCCTGACGCAGCCGAAGCCGAAGGCCGACCTGGCCGCGCAACTCGCCTCATGCCCGATCGTGGCCGTCGCGCTCGACACCTCGGACGAATTGGGGACGCTGAATGATTCCCTGCGCGTCACCGCGGAAAGAATCCTGGCGACCCTGCCCTCGGCGCGGTTGGCATGCCTGAACGTGTTGAAGCTCGGGCGCATCACCATCGACCGCACGCTCGACGAGGAGGGCAAGAACAAGCACGTCGACCGGCTGGTCAGCTTGCGGCACTGGGCCTCGCCGCTGAAGCTCGACGACAACCGGCTTACGGTCCATGTGCTGGAGGCCGTCGATCCCGCATCCGCCATCCTGGAATTCGCCGAAGCCAATCATGTCGATCACATCATCATCGGGGCGCGGCAGAGTTCGCTGAAGCGCTCGCTGCTCGGCAGCGTCTCGGCCAAGGTGGCAGCCGAAGCACCCTGCAGCGTTACCGTCGTCCGGCCGCCGCGGCTGGCCTCGCTGGCAGAGCGGGAACAAGCCGACGGCGACGCGGGAGATGAGTTCGAAAGTCTAGCTGCGCAGCCGAATCTGTTGGCAATGCGGGGGCGAACAGGCCGGCTCGCAGAGATTTGAAATCACCTCGGGCGCGTCCGAGTTAAATTATTCCCAACGTGGATTTGAAGAGGGAGGGGGTATGCGCCTCTTGATCGTCGCGTTGTCAGTCATCTTCCTTGCGGGTTCCAGTGCCGCCCGGGCCGATCATCGCGTGGCTTTCGTCGTCGGTAACGGCGCATACACGAATGTCGCTCAGCTTCCCAATCCGCCCATAGACGCCAAGGCCATGGCGGGCGTACTGCGCAATGTCGGCTTCGATGTCGTCGAGGGAACCAACCTGACCCGCGACCAGATGACCGAGCGGCTGCTCGAATTCGGCAAGAAGGCGCAAGGAGCGGATATTGCGGTATTCTTCTACGCCGGTCATGGCATCGCCGTCGACGGCACCAATTACCTCCTGCCCGTCGACGCCGATATCAAATCCGAAATGGACGTCAAACTCGGCAACGCGATCAATATCGACACCACGCTCGACCAGACCATGGGCGACGCCAAGGTCAAACTGGTGTTCCTCGATGCCTGCCGCGACGATCCGTTCGCCGCGAAAATCCGCTCGGCTGCGCGGTCGCGCAGCGTGACGGTGCAGACCGGCCTTGCCGAAATGAAGTCAGGCGAGGGCACTCTGATCGCGTTCGCAACCGGTCCCGGACAAACCGCGCTCGATGGTCAGGAAGGCGCCAACAGCCCGTTCACTCGCGCGCTGATCGACAACATCACCAAGCCCGGCGTTGAAATCCAGCAGGCGATGACCCAGGTCCGCGCCGAGGTCAACGAGCAGACCAACAAGGGGCAACTGCCCTGGGACCACACCAATCTGATCGGGGACGTCTACCTCAACCCGGTCGGCGCGCCGACAGAGGCGACCGCGGAGGCGCCGAATACGCCGGCTCCGCCCGCCGCGAGTTCGGCATCCGAGGTCGAGGTCGAATTCTGGCGTTCGGTCAAGAACTCCAACAAGCCGGAAGAACTCAACGCTTACCTCACCACCTATCCCAACGGCGAGTTCAAGTCGCTCGCGCTGGCGCGCCTCGCGGAGTTGAAGGATGGTCCGAGCACGACGACGCGCAATCTCACGGCTGGTGTCGATCCCGCGACCTTTACCGACGAAGCGAGCCAACTCACCGAGGACCAGATCGGCCTCGACAGGGGTCAGCGCCGCGACGTACAGCGCCGGCTGAACGGCCTCGGCTTCGATACCAAGGTCACCGGAAAGTTTGACGATGAAACCCGCGCCGTCATCAAGCGCTGGCAGGCTGCACGCGGCTATCCCAGCACCGGCTTCCTGAACAAGCTGCAGCACAAGGCATTGCTGAGCGAGATCATCGCCACGGCGGAAACTCCCTCTAGCGATGAATCCGACGACCACCCGAGCCACCATCATCGCGGCGGGGGCGAGGTTCGTCATCATTATCGCGGCGGCGGCGGCGGCGGAGGCGGTCCGGGCGGCTTCATCGGCGGCATGATGGGCGGATTTTTCGGTCGAAGATAGAGCTTCCGCAGTCCCAAATCAGGTCGCTTAAGCGGCGTGCGAACAACTCGGCGGAGGCTGGCGTCCAGCGCTGCGCACCCTTTCGGGTCCGCGCCCCACTATCGGCATTGCAAAACGCAGAATTGCCGCCATCATCACCTCGCGGAGGAAGTCGTCGGGTCAGTCGGGGGAGGGAAGCATGACCGCGATTCGGGCTGTGATCGTATGTTCGGTGCTCATGGGGCTTGTGATGCCCGCGAGGGCTGCGCCGCTTGACGGCAAATGGAAGGGCGAGATCACTTGCGCAAAACTTTCTTTCACGAAGGGAACGCTGAAAGTCCCGATGGAGATGACGGTGGCGGACGGCAAGGCGACCTATAGCCGCGAGGTCACCAACGCCGATGGCTCGCGTATCGTCGGCACCGAAGAGGGGGCGGGTACGGTGGCCGCCGACGGCACGATCAGCCTGGCCGCGACCTGGAAGTCGGCCACCGAAGGGGCGCGCTACAACTATACGGCATCTTACGCTGGCAAACTGTCCAGCGGACAGGGCAAGCTGAGCGGCACGCAAGTCTGGACCTTCGACGGCAAGACCGAAAACCGCAGTTGCGCGATCGCGCTCAAGCCGTGAGTGGATCCACTGCGGAGACGGCCCGGCTGGGCGTCACCAGTTCATGGTCGCTGCGATCAGCCTCATCAACTTCGGATCGTCAAACGCTTTGGCCGTCATGACGGCGCCTGCCGCCACCATGTCCGCATCGGCGAGGCTTGTCCGCATTCCAATCGTCGCGATGCCCGCGGCCGAGGCAGATTGAATGCCGGAACGGGAATCTTCGAACGCGAGCGAGGAGCCGGCGGCTGCGCTTACTGTACGCAAGCCCTCCAGATAGGGCATCGGATGCGGCTTGCCGTGCGGAAGCTCATCACCGATGACAAGCGCTTTGAACCGGTGGGCGATCCCAAGTCCGGAAAGCAGCATTTCGGCATTCGGACGAGGCGCGTTGGTCACTGCCACCATCGGAACAGAGGCGCGATCGGCAAGGTCGAGCAGCGCCATCAGGCCTGGCAAGGGCCGAATGCGACCTGCAACGAGCTTTCGGAACGCCGCTTCCTTCTGCGCCATGATAGTCGCCTGGCGCGCCGCCGTTTCATTCGGCAGAAACCGCTCGCTGATCAAGGCGGTGGAGAAGCCCTGAAGCTCACTGGTGAAACGCGCGTGATCGAGGAAATGACCGTGAGGGCCGAGAACCTCATTGAACGCCTCCAAATGCAGTGCATCGGTGTCGGCGAGCGTGCCGTCGATATCAAACAGCAGCGCCTTGCCCGACGCTGGAAGCATCTAGATCGCTTCGCCGCGCGCCAACGCCGCGGCGTTGCGGATGGCTGAAATATTCGCCTTGTAGGCCGCCATCGTCCCGCCCTTGAAAACGGCGGAGCCCGCGACGAAAGCGTTGGCGCCGGCGGCGGCGAGCTGGCCGGAATTATCGGGTCCGACACCGCCGTCGACCTCGATGTCGATCGGGCGTCCCGCCGTCATCGCGCGAAGATCCTGGATCTTGCCGATCGCGGACGGAATGAAAGCCTGGCCGCCGAAGCCGGGGTTGACCGACATGACAAGCACCAGATCGATAATGTCGACGACGTATTCGATCGCCGTGATCGGCGTGCCCGGATTGAGCGACACGCCCGCCTTCTTGCCGAGCGCGCGGATCGCCTGCAGCGAGCGATGCAGATGGGGACCTGCCTCGGCATGCACCGTGATGTGATCGCAGCCGGCCTTGGCGAAGGCCTCGAGATATGGATCGCATGGCGAGATCATCAGATGGGCGTCGAAAATCTTCCTGGTGTGCGGACGGATCGCCTTGATCACATCCGGTCCGTAGGAAATGTTCGGAACGAAGTGCCCGTCCATGACGTCGAGATGAATCCAGTCGGCGCCGGCAGCATCGACGGTGCGGACCTCTTCACCCAGCTTCGAGAAATCGGACGCCAGGATCGACGGCGAGATGACGAGGGGGCGTGGGGCAAATTGGCCGGACATGGGCGCTGCTCTCGCGGGCCTTGAGGACGGTTTCCGGGTAACACGCGTAAAGCCCGGGAGCAATGCGGGCGGGTCGGCGGGGTTCGCAGGCGGAAAATTCTGCCGTTGGCGGCATCAATTGCCGGGGGACCGCGCCCTTCGATCGACGAAAATCCCTTGTTTTGTTGGGTTTTTCCGATGGCACGGCATTTGCTGATGCTGTGGGTGACAATGTAGAAGGGCCGCCGCACGCGGCTTTCGTCGGAGTTTCGTATGCTGCCTGCTCTCGGCGCCGCCTCCTCGGTACTGGATGCGATCCAGTCGCTGACCCAAACCCAATCATCGTCGCAGCAATCCACCGGCATCGGCCAGCCACCGAGCAACCCGTTCGATCTTTCCGGCAGTCCTGCGGCTTCGGCAAGTTCGGCCCCGGCGTCCTGGTCCGGCGGCTGTTCGCAGATATCGCCGGCGACCATGAGCGCGCTGCTCGCGGCGCAAAGCCAGTCGACGGCGACAACCGCGTCCGCGCCGACCGATCCCTCGGCGGCGCTGCAAGACCTGTTCTCGCAGATCGATACCAACGGCGACGGCCAGATCAGCAAATCGGAATTCGAAAATGCACTCGGCGCGGGCGGCACCAACATCGCGCAGGCCGATGCCGTGTTCAACAAGCTCGATACCAACGGCGACGGTTCGGTCAGCCTCGACGAAATGAAGTCGGCGCTGCAAGGCGGGGGCGGCAAGGGAGGTCACCACCACCATCACCATGTCGCCAGCTCCAACGGGTCGGGCAGTTCCGCCAGCACCGACGGATCGGGCTCCAGCACCGACGGATCGGGCTCCAGCACCGATGGATCGAACTCCGACCCGCTGTTGCAGGCGTTGGCCGGCGCGGCCTCCACGACGGTGACCAACAGCGACGGCTCGACCACGACATCTCTGACCTATGCCGACGGATCGAAGGTGACGATGACGACACCGGCGACGTCGACGTCCTCCTCGAGCGCAACGTCATCCTACAACATCATCGAGCAGATGGTTCAGCGCGAGGCGCAGATGATTTCGAGCGGAGCGACCCAGTCGCTCTCCCTCAACGTCTGAAAAGGGCCGGTCGCGCCGATCGGTGCGCGCTAGCCGAAACGATCCTGCCATGCCGGCAGCGCGCCCTTGAAGCGCAGCGCGGTCGCAGTATAGACGCCGCGCGCGATCGCGCGGGCGACCACATTGGCCGCGAGCATGCCGAGTTCGGTGAGGCCGACCAGCGGATCGACCTGTTTTTCGCACGTAGCCGCCGCAAACAGCACGTCCCCATCCGTTGGCGCGTGCACCGGATAGATCGCGCGGGCGAATCCGGTCTGCGCGATCATTGCGAGCCGCTTGGCTTGTGGTTTGGTCAACACCGCATCGGTGACGACGACCGCGAGCGTGGTATGTTCGATTTCGCTGGCCGTGCCGCCGCCCTTGATCCGCATCGCCAGCATGTCCGGCGTGAACGAAGGCGGCCATCCGCGGCCGCCATATTCGTCGCCGGTTTCGAACGGCGCCGCCCAGAACCACGGCCCATTGCCGACCGTGACGCTGCCGACCGCGTTGACCACCGCAAGCGCCGCGACCAGGACGCCGGCCGGTGTTGCCGCCGACGCCGAGCCGAGCCCACCCTTGAAATTCACCGTGGTGGCGCCGAGGCCGGCGCCGACGCTGCCAAGCGCGAAGTCGGTGCCCGCGGCGGCGGCCGCCGCGTAGCCGAAGTCGCGGTAGGGCGCGAAGCGGCCCCATTTCTTGTCGCCGCCGTTGAGGAGATCGAACATGATCGCGCCGGGCACGATCGGGATCACCGCGCCGCGCACCACGTAGCCGCGCCCCTGTTCGGCGAGCCAGGCCTGCACGCCGCCGCCGGTCTCGAGCCCGAACGCCGAGCCGCCTGAAAGCGCGATGGCATCGATGCGTTCCACGGTGTTGGCGAGGTCGAGCAGCGCGCCCTCGCGGGTGCCGGGGCCGCCGCCGCGCACGTCGATCGCCGCTACCGCGGGCTTGTCGAACACCACAGCGGTAACGCCGGACGCCAGCGCCGCGTCATCGACGTGGCCAACGCGGACGCCGGCGATATCGGTAAGCAGGTTTTTCATCCGCGTTCCCTCATGGAGACAGATGACCGCACGGCCGGGCTTCGGTCAACATCTCGAGCCGGCGCGCCGCGCAAAAGCCACCCGACAAGCAAAACGCCCCGGCGAACCGGGGCGTTCCACGCCTGATAACATTGGCAGGGCCTTACGACCCCTTGGGATTGATCTCGGTGTAGTTGCCCTTGTCGTCCCACTTGTAGACGACATAGTCGATCTGCTTGATGTCGCCTTTGGCGTCGATCTCGATCTTGCCCATGACCGTGTCCCACGCGCCGCCGGCCTTGATCGTCGCCATGACTTTCTTCGGATCGGTGGTGCCGGCTTTCGCGGCCGCCTGCGACCAGATCTGGATCGCGGCGTAGGTGTAGAGCGTGTAGCCCTCGGGATCGATGCCCTTGGCCTTGAACTTCTCGACGATGGCCTTGGCCGTCGGCTTGTTGCGCGGATCGGGTCCGAAGGTGAACAGCGTGCCGGCGCCGGCAGGCCCGGTGATCGACGCGTATTCCTTGTCGGCCAGGGCGTCGCCGGCCATCAGGACGGTCTGCAGGCCCTGGTCGCGCATCTGGCGCACGATCAGTCCGGATTCCTGATGGTAGCCGCCGACATAGACCAGATCGATCTTTTCGAGCTTCAGGCGCGACACGATGGCGTTAAAATCCTTGTCGCCCTTGTTGTAGGACTCATACAGCTTCTCGGTGACGCCGGCCGCGTTGAGCGCCTTCTTGGTCTCGTCGGCAAGCCCTTTGCCGTAGGTGGTCTTGTCGTTGAGGATGGCGATGTTCTTGCCCTTGAAGTTCTTGGCGATGTAATCGCCGGCGACCAGGCCTTGCTGGTCGTCGCGGCCGCACACCCGCGCCACGTTCCAGAGCTTGCGCTCGGTGAACAGCGGATTGGTGGAGGCCGGCGTGATCTGCAGCACGTTGCCGTCGGCATAGGCTTCGGAGGCCGGGATCGACGCCGAGGAACAATAGTGGCCGGCGACGAAAGGAATCTTGGCGCTCGCAATCTTTTCGGCCACCGAACGCGCCTGCTTGGGATCGCAGGCGTCGTCCTCAGTATCGAGCGCCAGCTTCTTGCCGAGCACGCCGCCGGCCGCGTTGATGTCCGCGATCGCCATTTCGGCGCCGTTCGTCATCTGCCGGCCGAACGCGGATTCGCCGCCCGTCATCGGGCCGGCGACGGCGATGGTGATGTCCTGCGCAAGGGCTGCGGTCGACAATGCAAACGTTGCACCCAGGGCCAGGCCGATCAGTTTCAATGATTTCATGAGGTATCCTCGCGGGTAGATCGCTACGGGAAGTACCCGGCTCGCCGCCGGGGTTCGAAGAGCGCCGCCATTGTCGGCTGATTTCGCGGCGAAGTCACCGGCAAATTTCGGGCAAATCCATTTTCCCTTCGCCCCAGATTTGCCGCGCCCCGGGCCAAGTCAGTTGTATTGCGCAACATTCGGCGAACGCATCGAGGTCAGGCATGCCTGCCGCCTTCCAGGTAGGCGGCGCGGACTTCCGGGCGCTGCAGCAGTTCCTCGCCGGTGCCTTGCAGCGTAATCAGGCCATTGACCATGACATAGCCGCGATGGGCCAGCCGCAGCGCATGATTGGCATTCTGTTCCACGATGAGCACGGTCAGTCCGTCCTGCCGGTTCAAGGTGCGGATTGCGTCGAAAATCTGGCGGGCGATCAGGGGCGCGAGACCCAATGAGGGTTCGTCGAGCAACAACAGGCGCGGGCGGCTCATCAAGGCGCGGCCGATCGCGAGCATCTGCTGCTCGCCGCCGGACAGGGTGGCGCCACGCTGCGCCATGCGCTCCTTGATCCGGGGAAACAGCGCGAGCACGCGCTCGAGCCCGGCCAGGCGCTCAGCCTCGCTCGAATCCGTCGCGTCGGCTCCCATCTGCAGGTTTTCGGCGACGCTCATGCGCCGGAAAATCCGCCTGCCTTCGGGCGCCTGCGCGATGCGCAGCCGCGCGATCTCATGGGTCGGCACCTCGGTGATGTCGCGGCCGTCGAACACGATCTGGCCGGCGCGGGCGCGCGGCTTGCCGAAGATCGTCATCATCAGCGTCGACTTGCCGGCGCCGTTCGCGCCGATCAGGGCCACGATCTCGCCGGACTTGATCTCGATGTCGACACCCTTCAAGGCCTCGATCTTGCCGTAGGCGGCGCGAAGGCCGCGGATCGCGAGCAGGGGCGGGGACGTCGTCACAGGCCCAACTCCTGCTCGACGGCGGCGACCTCGTCGTCCTCGACACCGAGATAGGCGGCGATCACCTTGGGATCGTCGCGCACGTCCTTCGGTGTGCCTTCGGCGATCTTGACGCCGTAGTCCATCACCACGACATGGTCGGAAATCTCCATCACCACGCTCATGTCGTGTTCGATCAGAAGGATCGAGGTGCCCTGGTCGCGGATCGAGAGCAACAGCTCGTTGAGCGCCGCGCTCTCCCGCGAATTCAGTCCGGCGGCGGGCTCGTCGAGACACAGCAGCGCCGGCTCCGTGCACATCGCACGCACGATTTCGAGACGGCGCTGGTCGCCATAGGGCAGATTGCCGGCGGCCTCGTCGGCGCGGTCGATGAGCCCGATGCGCTTCAGCCAGAGCGTGGCCTGATCGAGCGCGCGCTTTTCCGCCGCGCGCCAGGACGGCGCGCCGATCAGCCCGAGGAAGGTCAGGCCGGAGGCTAGCATCAGCGCGTTATGCTGGGCGACCATCAGGTTTTCCAGCGCGGTCATGCCCGGAAACAGCCGGATGTTCTGGAAGGTGCGCGCGACCTTTGCCCGCCTGGCGATGCGGAAATCGTTCAGCCGCTCGAGCTGGATGGCGCGGCCGTCGTCATGCGTCAGCCGGATGGCGCCGCCGGTCGGCCGGTAGAAGCCGGTGATGCAATTGAAGACGGTGGTCTTGCCGGCGCCGTTCGGTCCGATCAGGGCGGTGATCTTGCGCCGCTCGGCGTCGAACGACAGGTCGCTGACGGCGACGATGCCGCCGAAGCGCATCGTCAGGCGATCGACGGCGAGGATGATTTCATCCCTCATCCGCGCCCCTCCTTGACGAGGTCGGAGGAGATGGCCTGGCTCTGCTTGAGGAAGACGGTCGGGGCGCGGTGGCCGATCAGCCCGCGCGGCCGCCAGATCATCAGCAGCACCATCGCGATGCCGAACACCAGCATCCGATACTGCTCGAGGCCGCGGAACAATTCGAAGCCGCCGATCATGGTCAGCGCCGCGAGCGCGACGCCGAGCTGCGAGCCCATGCCGCCGAGCACGACGATCGCCAGCACCAGCGCCGATTCCTGGAAGGTGAAGGATTCCGGGCTGATGAAACCCTGCCGCGTGGCGAAGAACGCGCCGGCGAAACCGCCGAACAGCGCGCCCGTCGCAAATGCCGTCAGCTTCGTCGTGGTGGTGTTGATGCCGAGCGCCCGGCAGGCGACTTCGTCCTCGCGCAGTGCCTCCCAGGCGCGGCCGATCGGCAGGCGCCGTAGCCTTATCGTCACCCAGTTGGTCAGGAGCGCCAGCGCCAGGATCACGTAGAACAGGTACACGATGCGGTGGGTTGGCGAGAACTCGATGCCGAGTTTCGCCGCGAGGCCGTCGTCGCTCGCGTCGAGCGGAATGCCGAACAGGGTCGGTCGCGGGATTCCGGAAACGCCGTTCGGGCCGCCGGTCAGGCTCTGCCAGTTGATGATGACGAGACGGATGATCTCGCCGAACGCAAGCGTCACGATGGCGAGATAGTCGCCGCGCAGCCGCAGCACGGGAAAGCCGAGCATCACGCCCCAGCATGAGGCGAGGATGCCCGCGAGCGGCAGGCAGACCCAGAATGACAGCCCGAAATTGGTTGCCAGCAGCGCGTAGGAATAGGCACCGACCGCGTAGAACGCCACATAGCCGAGATCGAGCAGGCCGGCGAGACCGACCACCACGTTCAGCCCCCATCCCAGCATGACATAGGTCAGCACCAGGATGCCGAGATCGAGCAGGTAGCGCTGATCGTAGAAGATCACGGGCACCAGGAAGGTGAAGATCAGAAGCAGGGGCGCAATCGCGCGTCGCGCCAGCGCCAGCGCGCTCTGCACCTGCGGCGGCACGATCCTGACGGTATCGACCGGGCCCCACCACAGCCGCAGCAGCTCGATTGCGATGCTGCCGCCGAACACCGCGCCGACCATGGCGGCGAGATCGGCGAACCTTGTCCAGTAGATCAACTGTCCGGTCGGTCCGGCTTCGGTGCGGATGCCGATCATCAGCGAAAACAGCACCAGCGCCACCGCCGCGCTGATCGCGGCTTTCTTCAGGATGAAGGCGATAGTCGGCGCGCGCGCGACGAACTTCAATTCGAGCGCAGGTGCTGTCACGCCGCCGCTCAAACTTTTTCAACTTCGGGGCGGCCGAGCAGGCCGGTCGGCATGAAGATCAAAACGATGATCAGGATCGAAAACGCCGCGACGTCCTTGTATTCGACCGAGAAATACGCCGACCACAACGTCTCGATCAGGCCGATCGCAAGCCCGCCCAGCATCGCGCCGGGCAGTGAGCCGATGCCGCCGAGCACCGCGGCGGTGAAGGCCTTGATGCCGGCGACGAAACCCATGTAGAAATCGACCAGCCCGTAATACAAAAGGTACATCATGCCGGCGACGGCGGCCAGCGCCGCGCCGATGACGAACGTCATGGAGATGGTGCGGTCGACGTCGACGCCGAGCAGCGCCGCCATGGTCTGGTCCTGCTCGCAGGCGCGCATGTCGCGGCCGAGCCGCGTGCGCGCCACCAGCCAGGTGAAGATCAGAAGCAGCACCACCGTGGTGACGACGACGATGATCTGCGCGTTGGACAACCGCACCACGAACCCCTGTTGATCGAGCAGCGTGTAGCCGCCGGTGATGATCGGCGGTACGGGCTTGACGCGGGCGCCTTGTGCTACTTGCGAAAAATTCGACAGCACGAACGACATGCCGATGGCCGAGAGCATCGGGGCCAGCCGGAACGAGTGCCGCAGCGGCCGGTAGGCGATGCGCTCCACGGTCCAGCCGTAAAGCGCGGTGATGGCCATCGATACCAGGAGCACGATCAAGAGGATCAGGGGAATCGAGCTCAACCCGAACGAGACCAAGATCAGAAAAGAGATCAGGGCGATGAAGCCGCCGATCATGAAGATGTCGCCATGGGCAAAATTGATCATGCCGACGATGCCGTAGACCATGGTGTAACCGATGGCGATCAGGCCGTAGATCGAGCCGAGGACGATGCCGTTGATCAGTTGCTGGGCGAAATAGTCCATGAGCTGACGCTAGGTGAGCCTTCTTCCGGCAACGTGGACCGCGAGCGTTGGCCCGCGCTGATCGGGAACGACGCGGTGTTGGCCCCGGCAACCGAAGCGCGTCGGCTCATTTCTTAACAGCGGGAACCCGGTGCGGCAACAGCGCCCGCGGCAGCCAAAAGGCTAAGTACGGAGGCAGTTTCGGCCATGGTTCCCTCCGCCACAACCAAGGCAAGCCATCGCGATTTAAGGGCGGCCTCGGGAACCGGATAGGGCCTGAAACCATTTGCTTGATTCGCCGTTGATTCTTCCCGCGGCGTTCGACCGGAACGCTACGTTCAACCAAGGAGATTCCTATGCCCAACCCGAACCAGAATCCGGGCCAGCAGAACCAGAACCCGGGCCAGAAGCCCGGCCAGCAACAGGGCGGCGGCCAGAAGCCCGGACAGCAGCAGCAGGATCCGAATCGCCAGGGCCAGAACCCCGGCCAGCAGGGTCAGCGCGACCGCTAGTTCGGAAGTTCGCTGTGCGAGAGCAGGAGGGTCCCGCCGCAAGGCGGGACTTTTCTTTTGTGCGACGACGCGCGCGGACGCCAAATCGTCATGGCTGGGCTTCGGCCCGGCCGTCCATTTTGAATTCAATTGTCAAACAGCCTAACCCGTCATCGCCCGGCTTGACCGGGCGACGCAGTACGCCGCGGCCTCTCAATTCTATCACTGCTGCCGATCGAATACTGGATCACCCGCTTGCGCGGGTGATGACGGTTCGGGGCATAACTTCGCGATCTCGCCGCATGTTTTTTGCGCGAGGCTTGCGTTTTGGTCCGGCTCCTCTGAAACAGAGGGCGCAGGGAATGCCGGGCGCTCGATGCGCCCGCAGCCTCGCGTACGATAAAAAACAAAGTACACGAGCGTAGTCACCACGGTCACACCGGTTTCACCCGGCATTCCCCGCACAATGGTTTTAACGGCTGCTTCGTGATCTTCCCGGTGCTCCGGGCTTGTTGGCCACCGTCGCCTGCGCTCCTTCTCGCAGACTTGACACCAGCGTCGGGGTGCCAGAACCACACGACTTCGCCGTCCGCTTCAGCGCCATTCGTCAAGGGCGCATCCACGTCCACCGCATCCCGCCCCGTGTCCGTGACGATCGCGAAACGCCCCTTTGGTAGGACGGAACGGGAACGAATATAGGATAATCCGAATATTCTGGAAAGCAGAATATTTTTGCAAATAGGGACTTGACTCGGGTGTCTCGGAACAGCCTGACGGGCAAATCAGTTGCGGCGGGATCATGAGGTTCGCGCCGGCGACGCCGGCGCAGTGGGCTTGCCGATGTTTGGATGATAAAGCGTATCCGGGATTAACCTCACAAGGAGAATGCCATGCCCAGGACAAGGCTGCCCGTCCCCGATGTAGCCGAGGCCGGCCCCGGCCTGTGGTCGAACGCCATACGCGGAGGCGACATGCTCTTCATCTCCGGCCAGGTCGCGCGTCCCTTTGAAGGCGGCACCGGGATGGTCGGGAAGGATGAATACGAACAGACCAGGCAAATATTTTCACGCATCGATCGCATCGTCAAAGCGGCCGGTGGAACGATGGACAATTTGGTCAAGATGACGATCTATGTCGTCGATATCAAGAACAACACCGAGGTCTGGCGAGCGCGCCGTGAGTTCTTCACCGGAGATTTTCCCGCTTCCACGCTTGTAGAAGTGCGGTCGCTTGCAAAGCCGGAAGTGTTGGTGGAGATAGAAGCCGTCGCGTACCTGGGCAGGAGCTAAAATTCCGCTTCGGTCATTTGCGTCGATTTTGACGTGACTGGCTCTCACCACTGGGCGCAGGTATCACACGGCCAGCAAAACACCCGATATCAACAAGACCGTCAGGATGATTCGCCTGAATGTCGATTCGTTGACATTGCGGAATGCAAATATGCCGAGCGCCGAGCCGGCGAGGAGTGCGGGAACGCTCAGGGCCAGGTCGATAAAGACTTTGGAGGATAGATCGTTTCCCGCGAGCATAACCGCCAATGCAAAGACCTGCATCGCGGCAATAAACGGCTGAACAAGTCCGCGTTGCTGGTTCTTCGGAACGCCGTGCAGATCACACCAGATGGTCGGGAGAGCTCCCGGCATCGCAGTCAGCCCGCCAATGAGGCCGCCGCCAAAACCGACGAGCGCATTGCGGCCATGATGCATGGTCTGAAGATATTGCAGGCCCGGTCGGAAAAGCATGTAGCCAGCATACAGGGCGACGGCCGCACCGAAACCTTCCCTGAACAGGGTTGCGTCGGCACTGCGAAGCAGCGAGACCGCAATGGGAACGCCCAGCAGTCCTCCTACGATCAGCGCCAGGCTTTCCGTCCAACGAATGTGCTTTCGCAGCGCCCACAAATTCGAGACCTGCACGCCAATGCTGCACGCCATCATCAACGGCACGGCTTCCAATGGCGTCATGACATGCAACAATATCCCGCCGGCGACTGCGGAGAACGCAAAGCCCGCAAGGCTCGAGACAAATGCGCCGGAAAAAACCGCGGCGCTCAGCAACAGAAACGACCCGAAGCCAACCATGATAATCTCCATCTCATGCGTTCTGTCGATCGCGCGATTGGGAACGTCGTCGAAGGCGTCGTTTTGCGGGCCTGGAAGCCGCAAAACCGTTGCTCCGAAGGCGTGAAGAGTAAGAAATGCGATCAATCTGGTCGCAACCAGTGTCTTCTCGGCAGCTGCGCGCCAGTGCACCAGCCTGTCGCGACGAAATCATCGCTCATTCATCGACATGATCTTTGGCGGCGGAACGTTTGTTCAGCCCGCGAAGAATATGCTCCTGGCCTTTTGGGATCAGGTGACGGTACTGATGGAGCGTGCGTTCCGCCTGAAGACGGCGGGAGTGATGCAATGCCTCGAGGATTATCCTGAAAATGCCTTTTCCTTTCTTCGGCCGCTCGCGCGCGGTTTCGAAGTAGAGGGGTCGTGCCGCAATGAATGAAGGGTGTCTCATCGTTGAAACTCCGCAATGAAATCGTGCGACGACAATGACGCGGCTTGCACGACACGCATGTGATCGGCATTACATTTCAAGAAATGTTTACTGCGAAGATTTCCTGCACAGGTATTGGATTTCCTGCACAAGTATTGGTCGGTCTCGCGGATAGAGACTGGACGGCAGCGCTACAACTTGCAGTGTTATCGAGCCGGAGCAGGCTGTCTTCATTCAAATGGATGAATACGTGCGGCTGGTTGTAAGATAGAGCATGATCCGGAAAAGTGGACGCCGGTTTTCCGAAGAGATCATGCTCAAACAAATAGATAGAGCGGGATGACGATTCGAAGAAAAGTCATCCCGCTGCAGGATCGACGCCATCGGAGGCATTGGATGTCGGACGCGGAGGCGGGTCATTTTCGTCGACTTTGGGATCTCCGCTTCATGACCGGTCAGGGGCAATCTCCGAACCGCCGATGATCGCTTTTTGCCCATTGAAAGCGTTCGGTTCGGGCACGATCCAAGCGTTCAAACCGCGGCCTTGAATCATGTCTTTGAATTCGACCCGCATCACGCCGTTCCCGCCGCACCGCCGCGCGGCATTCCCCGTGGCGATGCCGGTCCCCCCGCCGCATTAAGGTAAACAAAGGGTTTAAATTGCCGATCGCAGTTTAAGCGCGTTACCTCGCCCGATAAAGCCGCCGCTTCGCTTCGAAGCGCCGCGGAACAAGCGGGAAGCGACATGTCCACAAACTGGCGGATCAGTTCATTCAACGGCGCGCTGCTTGCGGCCTATTTCATTCCGACCTGGACCATCGTCGCCTTCAGGATCATCTTCTCCCCGATCCATGGTCTCTACGAGCGGCCGAACATCGCGGTCGCCCTGTTCGCCAGCGATCATCTGCAGCTTGCCGGAACAGCCCTGGTCCGCATCGCCTGGCTGCTCGCGCTCGGCAAGCTCACCGTCGTCGGCTTTTTCATGGTCTTCGTGGCCTTGCTCACCCGCGCCTCGATCCGCAAGACCGGGGGCTGTGACGAGGCGCTTGCGATTGCGCTTTGCATCGGCAGCCTGATCAGTTTTGCCAGCATGGCGATGGCCTCACAAGTCGGCGAGCTGGACGCGCTCCGGCTGCATGCGACCGAGCTGTTGCTGCTGCTCGGCACCGCGATCGTGCTGCTGGTCGAACGTCCCGCACAGCCGCAGGCGAAACCGGCCGAGAGCGCCGAGCAGCTATCCCTTCAAGAGCCCCAGCTCCTGGAGCACCGCTGAGGCTTCCCTCATGGCGTGGTTGGCGGCGGGCACGCCGCAATAGATCGTCTGCTGCAGGATGATCTCCTTGATGTCGTCCACCGTGAAGCCGCCCTCGGCGAGCGCCGCGCGCACATGCAGGCGGAACTCATCCCATTGGCAGAGCGCGAGCAAGGTGCCCATGACGAGCACGCGCCGCGTGCGCTCGTCGAAATGCGGCCGGGTCCAGACCTCGTTCCAGGCATAGCGGGTGATCAGGTCCTGGAATTCGCTGTTGAACGAATTCCTGCCGGCGTTGGCCTTGTCGACCCAGGCGTTGCCGAGCACCTTGCGGCGACGCGCCATGCCGTCATCCCTGCGCTTTTGATCGTCCATTGATTCCTCCTCTCGCCATTGCGGGGAGCGAAGCGACGAAGCAATCCATTCTTTCTTTACGTGGCTGAAATGGATTGCTTCGCTTCGCCGGCAATGACGTTGTTTGAGTTAGCGTTGCGTCAAAAAGCCGACCACGGCGTCGGTGAAGGCGTGCGGCTGCTCGACATTGGAAATGTGCGCGGCGTCCAGGATCGTCAGGCTTGCGCCGGGAATCTGGCTGCGGATGAATTCGCCCGCCGCAATCGGCGTCGACATGTCGTGGCGCCCGGCGATGACCAGCGTCGGGCTTTTGATCTTTGGCAGCATCGCGCGCAGGTCGAGCGTGCTCAGCGCCTCGCAGCAGGCAACATAGCCCGCCGCAGGCGTCGCCAGCAGCATGGCCTTCACGCTCGCCGTGATCTGCGGCTCGCGCTCGCGGAAATCCGCCGTCAGCCAGTTGGCGATCACGGTGTCGGCGATCGCGGCCAGGCCGCCTTCCTTCACCGCCTTGATGCGATTGAGCCAGTTGGTCGGGTCGGGGTAGTAGCAGGCGGTGTTGGAGAGGATGATCTTGCCGAGCCGTTCCGGCGCGTTGGCGCCCAGCCATTGTCCGACCATGCCGCCCATCGACAGCCCGCACCAGTGCACCCTGTCGATGTTGAGGTCGTCGAGGATCTCTAGCACGTCGCGGCCGAAACGTTCCATCGACCAGGGGCCGGGCGGCACGCCCGACTTGCCGTGGCCGCGGCGGTCGTAGCGGATCACGCGAAACACCTGGCCGAGCGCCTTCATCTGCGGCTCCCACATCTGCAAGGTGCAGCCCAACGAATTCGACAGCATCAGGGTCGGTCCGCCATCGCGGCCTTCGACGGATACGTTGAGCAGGCAACCGTCGGCATCGATCATCGGCATCGGAAGAATCCTTGTCATGCGCGGGCAAGAGCGCCACCGGGTCCGCGCAAAGCGCGGCCCGATGACAGGCTCCGCGCGTCTTCGCGCCGGAGGCCCGCGCATCCATCCGGGAAGGGAGTCTATTCAAGGGATGGATTGCCGGGTCAAGCCCGGCAACGACGTTCTGGGGAGAACGGCCGGTCTCGATCGGGATATTTTCGCTCCCGGGCGATCCGCCCAAGCCCGCTGTGCTTGCGAATATGCATCGCTCGTGCACCCCCGATCCCCTTCCTTTTGGGCCGGGCGTGCTTTACTTCAAGGGCAACAAACGAGCGAAGCGGGAGGCACCCATGGCCATGACGATGAACGGCGAGGTTCAGCTTGCGGCGCCGCGCGAGGCCGTCTGGGCGAAATTGAATGATCCGGAAGTGCTCAAGGTCTGCATCCCCGGTTGCGAGGAACTGGAGAAGACCGAGGACAACAGCGGCTTCCGCGCCGTCGCCAAGATGAAGGTCGGGCCGGTGTCGGCCCGCTTCAAGGGGCGCGTGACCTTGAGCGATCTCGATCCGCCGAATGGCTACAAGATCTCGGGCGAGGGCGAGGGCGGCGTCGCCGGCTTCGCCAAGGGTGGGGCTACGGTGAAGCTGGACGAAAAGGACGGCGGCACGCTGCTCACCTACGACGTCGAGGCGCAGATCGGCGGCAAGCTCGCCCAGCTCGGTCAGCGCCTGATCAATGGTGCAGCCAAGAAACTGGCGGACGAATTTTTCGCCAATTTCGCCAAGGCGGTGCAGGGCTGATCTGCCGAAAAGGCCGGTCCCGAACGTCCCGGCAAGTCATAAAAGGCCATCCCAAGGTGTGGTTGCTCATTGCCGGGATGGCCCATATTATGGGCTTGTCATGACTTTAATGACTGCACTGCCGTGCAATGCGGCAGCGCAACTGAAGAGAGTGCTGAATGGCCAAGATTTCCCTGATCGTGAACGGTAACCCCGTCACCGCCAATGTCGATCCCCGGACGCTGCTGGTGCAGTTCCTGCGCGAGAATCTGCGGCTGACCGGCACCCATGTCGGCTGCGACACCTCGCAATGCGGCGCCTGCGTGGTGCATCTCGACGGCAAGGCGGTGAAATCCTGCACCACGCTTGCGGTCATGGCCGACGGCCACGAGGTCAGGACCATCGAGGGGCTCGCTCCCGACGGCGCGCCGCTGCATCCGATGCAGGAGGCGTTCCGCGAGCATCACGGCCTGCAGTGCGGCTTCTGTACGCCCGGCATGATCATGACCGCGGTCGACATGGTGCACCGCAAGGGCCACGATCTTTCCGAACACACCATCCGCGAAGAACTCGAAGGCAACCTCTGCCGCTGCACCGGTTACCAGAACATCGTCGCCTCGATCGCGGCGGGCGCCAAGGCGATGGCGAACTCCGATCTCGCGTAAGGCACTCAACCGCACGGCGGTCAGGATCATCTCATGTACGAATTCAAATATCATCGTCCGGCGACCGTGCGGCAGGCCGCCAATCTCCTGGTCAAGAACGAAGACGCCAAGGTGATCGCCGGCGGCCATACCCTGCTGCCGGTCATGAAGCAGCGGCTCGCGAGCCCGCCGCATCTTGTCGACCTCTCGCACATCGAGGGGCTCGACGGCATCGAGATGAAGGGCCGTTCGCTGGTGATCGGCGCTACCGCGACCCACAACGCGGTCGCCACGTCAGCCATCGTCGGCGAGGCGATCCCGGCGCTGGCCGAACTTGCCGGCATGATCGGCGATCCCGCGGTGCGCCACAAAGGCACCATCGGCGGCTCGCTCGCCAACAACGATCCCACCGCCGACTATCCTGCCGCCGTTCTCGCGCTTGGCGCCACCATCGTCACCAACAAGCGCCGCCTGAAACCCGAAGAGTTTTTTCAGGGCCTGTTCACGACCGCGCTCGAAAGCGACGAGATCATCACCCGGGTGATGTTCCCGCTGCCGAAGAAGGCGGCCTACGTCAAGTTTCGCAACCAGGCCTCGCGCTACGCGCTGGTCGGGGTGTTCGTCGCCAAGCGCCCGTCCGATGTTCGCGTCGCCGTCACCGGCGCTGGCTCGCAAGGCGTGTTCCGCGTCGCTTCGTTCGAGGAAGCCTTGAAGAAGCGGTTTTCCGCGAAGGCGCTCGAGGGCCTGACGGTGCCGGCCGACGGCCTGAACGGCGACCTGCATGGCAGCGCCGAATATCGCGCGCATCTGATCGCGGTCGTTGCGCGGCGCGCGGTCGAAGCCGCCACCGCGAAAACCTGACATTGCGCCTTTCCGTCGAACCGAGATTGGTCCTGCCATGACTGCATCGGCGCTGCCCAATTCCGTCGATGCCATGCTGCAGCTGTTGTCCTCGCGCGGCTATCTCGCCGAGCGTTCGCTCGCGACCGTCACGTATTTGTCGCTGCGGATGGGCCGGCCGCTGTTCCTGGAAGGCGAGGCCGGCGTCGGCAAGACCGAGATCGCCAAGGTGCTGTCGGCGGCGCTCGGGCGCAAACTGATCCGCCTGCAGTGCTATGAGGGCCTCGATGTCGCCTCCGCCGTCTATGAGTGGAACAGCGCGGCGCAGATGATCGCGATCCGGCTGGCGGAGGCCGCCGGCGACACCGATCGCGAGCAATTGTCGTCGGACATTTTCGCCGAGCGCTATCTGATCAAACGGCCGCTGCTGCAGGCGCTGGAGCCGGACGTGGCCGGCGCGCCGGTGCTCCTGATCGACGAGCTCGACCGCGCCGACGAGGCGTTCGAGGCGTATCTGTTGGAAATCCTCTCGGATTTCCAGGTCACCATTCCCGAACTCGGCACCGTGAAGGCGCCGCTACCGCCGATCGTCGTCATCACCTCGAACCGCACCCGCGAAATCCACGACGCGCTGAAGCGCCGCTGTCTCTACCACTGGGTCGATTATCCCAGCGCCGAGCGCGAGCTTGCGATCGTCAAGTCGCGCGTGCCCGGGATTTCCGCGAAACTGTCGCTGCAGGTCGTCAAATTCGTGCAGGCGCTGCGCGAGCAGGATTTCTACAAGTCGCCCGGCGTCGCCGAGACCCTGGACTGGGCCACCGCGCTCACCGAACTCGACGCGCGCTCGCTGACGCCGCAGGTGGTCGGCGACACCCTCGGCGCGCTCCTGAAATACCAGGACGACATCGGGCGGATGCAGGGCGACGCCTTGCAAAAGGTTTTGAAAGAGGCGACGAGCGAGAGCTAGGTTTAGCTCGGGAGGCAACGGCGGTGCGCTCCCTCTCCCGCTCTTGCGGGGGAGGGTCGGGGTGGGGGCTCTCTCCGGCTACTCGCGCGATGAAATTTGGCACTGGCGGAAACAGGACGATGCACGTCGGACGATGTGCTCGTTGAGACACCCCCACCCCAGCCCTCCCCCGCAAGAGCGGGAGAGGGAGCGCAGCGCCGGTGTGAGAGAGCAGAGATCAAAATGCCCATCGATCATCTCTCGCCCCCGACCGGCCAGATGGCCGACAACGTCATCGGCTTTGCCCGCGCGCTGCGCGCCGCCGGCATTCCGGTCGGGCCGGGCGCGGTGATCGACGCGCTGAAGGCGCTGCAGGTGGTCGATATCGGCAACCGCGCCGACGTCTTCATCACGCTGGAATTGGTCTTCGTCAAGCGCCACGAGCATGCGCTGATCTTTGCGCAGGCTTTCAACCTGTTCTTCCGCGCCGAGGAGGACTGGAAGCACATGCTGGATTCGGTGCCGCTGCCCGAGCACGCCCGCAAGAAGCCGCCGCCGGCCTCGCGCCGGGTCCAGGAGGCGCTGTCGCAGGCGCAGATGACCGAGACGCCGCAGGCCCAGGAGCGGGAGCTGCGTCTGTCGGTCTCCGACAAGGAGATCCTGCAGAGGAAGGATTTCGCGCAGATGAGCGCGGCCGAGATCGCCGAGGTCACCCGCGCCATCGAGAAGATGAAGCTGCCGCAGGCGGAATTGCACACCCGCCGCTATCAGCCGGATGCGCGCGGCCTGCGGCTCGACATGCGCCGCACGCTCCGCGGCAGCTTGCGCACCGGCGGCGACATCGTCGACATCCGTCGGCTGGGACGGATCGACAAGCCGGCGCCGATCGTGGCGCTGCTCGATATTTCCGGCTCGATGAGCGAATATACAAGGCTGTTCCTGCACTTCCTGCATGCCATCACCGACGCGCGCAAGCGCGTCTCGGTGTTCCTGTTCGGCACCCGCCTGACCAATGTGACGCGGGCGTTGCGGGCGCGCGATCCGGACGAGGCGCTGGCGAGCTGCTCGGCGACGGTGCAGGACTGGGCCGGCGGCACCCGCATCGCCACCTCGCTGCATAGCTTCAACAAATTGTGGGGCCGGCGGGTGCTGGGGCAAGGCGCCATCGTGCTTCTGATCTCGGACGGGCTGGAGCGCGAGGCCGATAGCAAGCTGGCATTCGAGATGGACCGGCTGCATCGCTCCTGCCGCCGCCTGATCTGGCTCAACCCGCTGCTGCGCTACGGCGGCTTCGAGGCCAAGGCGCAGGGCATCAAAATGATGCTGCCGCACGTTGACGAATTCCGCCCGGTGCATAATTTGAGTTCTATCGAGGGGCTGATCGAGGCGCTGTCCGCGCAACCCGCGCCGCATCACCGCAGCCTGATCCGCCCCGTAGCAGCCTGAACGAGGGTCAAATGCTCAATCGCGACGAAGACATCCTCAAAGCAGCCGAGGACTGGCAGAAGGCCGGCCATGGCGTAGCGCTCGCAACCGTGGTCGAGACCTGGGGCTCGGCGCCGCGCCCGGCGGGCTCCTCGCTCGTGATCAACGACGACGGCACATTCCTGGGCTCGGTGTCCGGCGGCTGCGTCGAGGGCGCCGTCGTCACCGAGGCGCTGGACGTGATCGCGAGCGGCCAGCCCAAGATGCTGGAGTTCGGCGTGGCCGACGAGACCGCCTGGAATGTCGGGCTGTCCTGCGGCGGCACCATCCGCGTCTTCGTCGAGAAGGTGGGCCGGTCGTGAAACTTGAAACCCTGCATCAGCTCAATGCCGAGCGCGCCGCGCGGCGGCCGGTGATCGTCGTTACCGACGTCGCCAATGGCGAGCAGCGGCTGGTCAAATCAGCCGATTTTGCCAGGGACCCCCTGCGCGAGGAACTCGCCAGGCAGTTGCGCATGGGCAAGAGCGGCATGGTCGAGGCCGGCGGCAAGAAGCTGTTTCTCAATGTCTATGCGCCGACGGCGAAGCTCGTGATCGTCGGCGCGGTTCATATCAGCCAGGCGCTGGCGCCGCTGGCGCGCGCGCTGGACTATGACGTGACCGTCGTGGATCCCCGCACCGCCTTTGCAAGCCCCGAGCGGTTTCCCGACGTGCCGCTGATCGCGGAATGGCCCGACGTGGCGCTGCCGCCGCTCAATATCGACCACTACACGGCCTTCGTCGCGCTGACCCATGATCCGAAGATCGACGATCCGGCGCTGCTGCACGCCTTCGAGCGCGACTGCTTCTATATCGGCGCGCTCGGCTCGCGAAAGACCCACGCCAAGCGCGCCGAGCGGCTGCGGGCGCAGGGTGCGCGGGATGGCGACATCGCCCGCATTCACGCCCCGATCGGCCTGCCGATCGGCGCGGTCTCGCCATCGGAAATCGCCGTTGCGATCATGGCCGAGATCACCGCGCAGCTGCGGCTGCCGCCGAAGGAAGCCAAAGAGGCCGCGGAATGAAATTCGGTCCCGCCACTCCGATGGAGGCGATCGGCGGCGTCACCGTCCACACGCTGCGGCAGGGACCTTTGGTGCTGAAGAAGGGCACCACGATCGGCCATGCCGAGGTGGAAACGCTGGTCCGCGCCGGGGTGAAGGAAATCGTGGTGGTGCGGCTCGAGGAGGGCGACGTCTCCGAGGACACAGCGGCCGCCAGCATCGCGCAGGCGGTCGCCGGCGACGGCGTCACCGTCGAGCGCGCGTTCACCGGGCGGGCCAACCTGTTCGCCGCGCGTGCCGGCGTTTTGGTCGTCGACCGCACCAGGATCGACCGCATCAACGACGTCGATGAGGCCATCACCTTTGCCACGCTCGCCGCCTTCAAGCCCGTCGTCGAAGGCGAAATGATCGCCACGGTGAAGATCATACCGTTCGGGGTGGAGGCGAAGCTGCGCGACGCTGCGGTTGGCGCGGCAAGCGGCGGCGCGCTGCGGGTCGCGCCTTACGTGATCAAGCGCGTGGGCGTGGTCTCGACCTTGCTGCCGGGGCTGGTGCCGAAGGTGGTGGAGAAGACGCTGCGGGTGACGTCGGAGCGGCTGGCGCCCGCGGGCGCCGCGATCATCGCCGAACGCCGCGTGCCGCATGAGGAGACGGCGCTGAAAGCCGCGATAAAGGAACTGCTCTCCCTTGGGGCCGAACTCGTGATCGTGTTCGGGGCGTCCGCGATCGCCGACCGGCGCGACGTGATTCCGGCGGCGATCTCGGGCATCGGCGGCGCCATCGAGCATTTCGGCATGCCGGTCGATCCCGGCAACCTGCTGTTGATCGGCAGCGCCGGCGGCGTGCCGGTGCTGGGCGCGCCCGGCTGTGCCCGCTCGCCGGTCGAGAACGGTTTTGACTGGGTGCTGATGCGCCTCTTGGCCGGTCTCAAGGTCACGCGCGCGGAGCTGACCGGCATGGGCGTCGGCGGGCTGTTGATGGAAATCGTGACGCGGCCGCAGCCGCGCGAGCGGGCAAGCAGCGACGCCAACCGCAACGTCGCCGCTATCATTCTCGCCGCGGGCCGGTCGACCCGGATGGGCGGTCCCAACAAGCTGTTGGCCGAACTCGGCGGCAAGCCGCTGGTGCGGATCGTGGCCGAGCAGGCGCTGGCCTCGAAGGCGCAAGGCGTCATCGTCGTCACCGGCCACCAGGCCGACGAGGTCAAGAATGCGCTGCGCGGCCTGAAAGTGACGTTCGTGCACAATCCGTATTTTGCCGAGGGTCTCGCCTCCTCGGTGAAGGCCGGCATCGCGGCGGTGCCGGAAAATGCCGACGGCGCGGTGATCTGCCTCGGCGACATGCCCTTGATCGATGCGCATCTGGTCGACCGGCTGGTCGAGGCCTTCGCGCCGGACCGCGGCGGGCTGATCGTGGTGCCCGTCAGCGACGGAAGGCGCGGCAATCCGGTGTTGTGGTCGCGCCGCTTCTTCAACGAATTGATGACGCTCGACGGCGATATCGGCGCCCGCCACCTGATCGCCAAGCACGGCGAGGCGGTCGCGGAAGTTCCGGTCGAGGGCCACGGCGCGTTTCTGGATATCGACACCCCGCAGGCGCTGGAAGCCGCGCAGCGGGGGTAACGTCCCCATTTTTGGCGCCCGTTCACCAAGTTGAAACGCCCTCTCCCGTAGATTTGCGGGCGAACCGACCTCGGGGGAGGGGATTTTGAAATTCTGGCAGAAGCTGCGCCCGCCGGCGGCGGTTGCGCTTGCATTGGTTTTTGCCTTGTGTGGACCCGCGCCATCGCGGGCCGCGGGCGCATTCGCCATCGGCAAATTCGGCGCCTTTGGCCAGGCCTATGACTTCCCGGCGGAGAAGGCGGCGCGCGCCGCCGCGCTCAAGCAGTGCAAGGGCGAATGCAGCACGGTGACGATGAAGCGCTCCTGCGCCGCGCTCTCGATCGACATGAAGAATCCCTGCGGCGCCTATGGCTACGCGGTCAAGCCGCTCATTTCGAGTTCGCTCAACGAGGCGACGCGAAAATGCTACGAATTCGGCGGCAAGGAATGCGTGATCCGTTCCTGGGCCTGCGACGCCAGGGGCTGACTTGATCGGTCGTCTTTCCCGGCGCGTGCAACGGGTTCGCGCAAAGCGCAGCCCCATGACAGGCTCCGACGCGAATCAGGTGAGAAGCCGTAAACTCGGCGTGATCGGCGGCGTCCGCTTTGGTGCGCCAGAGCGGAAGTGAGATTTCGCGGTCGTCAGGTCGCCTTTTGTAGTTGGTCCGTGCCGCGCCGAACTCCTTGGCAGCCTCCTGCGCTCTGCCAAGCTGCACCGCAATCCGAGCATTATTTTGGTGCGGCCAGGGCTCCATTGACACGAGCCAATGAGCTCTGCGCGAGAGCATTTCCCTGGTCTGCGGCCAGCTTGTATAACCGCACGGCTTCGCGCTCGTCTTTCGGTAACCCGCCGAGAGCTCGCTCATAGGCGAGTCCAAGATTTACTTGTCCGCGAGCGTTACCTCGATCTGCCGAGAGCTTGAACCAACGCACGGCTTCGCGTTCATCCTTCAACAGTCCGCCAAACCCGCCCATATAGGCGAGCCCGAGATTTGCCTGTGCCACTGCACTGTCCTGATCGGCGGCAAGTTTGAAGAGACGCACAGCTTCACGGTCATCTCTGGGCAGCCCACCGCCTCCCGTCTGATAAAGGCGACCGAGGTTGTTTTGTGCCGGGGGGAACCCCTGATCCGCAGAAAGCCTGAACAGTCGGGCGGCTTCAATCTCGTTTTTGGGAACCCCGCGACCTACTTCAAAGAGATAGCCAAGACCGTTTTGACCTTGGGCATTTCCCTGGTCTGCTGCGATTTTGGACAGCCGGACCGCTTCGGCGTCATCCTTGGGAACGCCTTGTCCATTCATGTAAAAGAACGCGAGATAGGCTGCAGCTTGAGCATTGCCACCTTGATACGCCTGGACGTATTGAATCCGCGCCGCATCAAAATCTTTCGCCGCCTGGTAAGCCCGGCCGAGCTGCATCGCAATCCGGGCATCGTCCGGAGCTGCCGTCGCCGCCGCCTTGCAGGCACTGATTGCCGTTTCCGGGACGATTTTTTCAAGAGTTACACCGGGAACGCCAACCGGTCGCGTGTTATCAAACGGATTGGCGGCGACTTGATCGCAAGCCGCCAACAGCGCGGTGAGCGACTCCTCGCCGGCGGCGGCAGAACAACCAAACCCAACCGCCAATGCCACAGCGGCAAGAACCAGTCTCATCGCGATTCCCCCGCCAATGCCGTCTTGATGGCATCCAAACCACTGTAATGTTATCCGCTGCCATGGGCGCTTCGGAGTCGATCAACCACAAAGTGGTACATCGCCCCTGGTAGTCGTCCGGTATATCCGTTCCGTTCAACCTGCGCAGCACGGTTACCATCCCGAATTCGAAAGCCGAGAGTAGCGCCCACAATGAACTTGATCGGGAGATGCGCGACTAATCGCGTGACCGGATCAAAGGAGCGAGAAAATGAAGGGTAGGATATCTTGGATCGGCCTGCTCATTGCCTGCAGTATTGGCGTCTGCAACGGGGCGGCCGCCGCGCAGCCGGCGGCTCCGGCCGCCAGTTACACGATCGACGAGAAATTCACCCAGAAATCGCCGGACGGCGCGATAGCGATCGAGCAATACGTGAACAAGGATACGGACGACTGGAAATGGCAGTTCTGGGTGCGCCGGCAGGGCGCACTCGCGCTGCTCGATCCGGAGCCGGCCGACTATCCCGCGGATTTTATCTTCACCAACGACCTGAAATGGATCGTTCGCGCGCAAAAGATCGGCTCGGGCACCTCCACGCTGCATCTGTACCGCCTCACGCCGCAGGGCTATTTGCGCGCGAACAGGAAGCCGCTCGGCGACCTGGCGTGGGATTATATGAAGAGCAGGCCCGACTGGCGAAAGCTCGTGAAGGCGCCGGAGTATCACGACTCGGCGTATCTGCTGAAGGGGCTCGAAGATAACTATCGCGGGCACGGCGTCGATTGGCCTGCGAACCGCTATCTTCTGATCGCCCTGACGGCGGATGCCGACGTCAAGGGTCGCAAACCCATGCAGACCGAGGTGGTGAACGACTGGCGCTGCAGATATGACCTTGAGACCGGCAAGTTCGACGTGCCGGCACTTTTTTCAGCTGACAACGCGAAGGCCGTGGTACCCAAGTAAGTCGGGGCTTTTGATCGTCGCAACATGGCGCGATGTGAGGCGCGCGAGATCGACCGAGTGCGATCAGCTCCTGGCAAGCCAGTGACCATCGAGTCCGGCGCCGGCATTGAATCCCCATAGCACTCGCGCCCGGCCGTCCGAAATCTATGCGGCCAACGGCATGCGGATGTCGTGGTCCTCGTCCAGTTGGGCGATTTGGCGCTGGAGCATGCTGGCGCGTTCGGCGCCAATAACTGGATCGGCGAGGCTGTGAAACTTGGCCACGAGGCGCCCGCCCTGGCGGTCCAGATCCCGATCCGGGATCGCCACGTCGAAGGCTGCCTCGGCAGTTTGGCCGCCGCTGGTCTTGATCGTGACGTGGGCATCCCGGCCTGCACCACGATCGCCGTGCACGATCACTCGTTCTCGGACCTTGGCGAGCGTCGCATCATGGGCGTTCTCATCTGAATAAGTCTGGATCGCAGCCGTATCCTTGCCGCAAGCCGCAAGGGCTGCGGTATGGCGCAGGCTGAACTTGGTTTCGAGCCCGCTCCGCGGGGAGGCGATGTTGCAAACCGCCAAATGTCCCGGCGCGACATGGAGGTCGATGCTTGCGACATCCGGACCGCTGAAAGACAACTGCCGGCGCAACAGTTTGATCGCCTCGATGCTGGAATGGGTGAGATAGCAGGCGGCGTGATATTTGAAGAGCGTCTCCACAACCAGGCTGCCGCGAGGCGGCAATGGCATATCGGCCGACGGATCGCTGTCGCTCTGGGTCGCGACGAAGCCCTGCGCCACCTCGAGCACGCCGGGATTGGCGGTGAATCCGCGCGCCGCGAGGCGCGCAGCCAGCACGCCATTGGCCGCGGCGCGACCGGCATGGAACGGCTTTGCCATGGTGCCGAACATCGATTTCAGCCCGGCCGCCTGGGTGCCGGCAAGACCGAGCGCAACCGCCATCTGCGCCTCGTCGAGATCGAGCAGGAGCCCCGCCGCTGCCGCCGCACCGAACGAGCCAAGGGTAGCGGTAGAGTGAAAGCCACGCTCATAGTGCGAGCGCATCACCAGTGAGCCGACAAACCCGGCCGCCTCATAGCCTGCGATGAAAGCACGCAGCACGTCCATTCCCGAGCGACCTTTCGCCTCGGCGATCGACAGCACCGCCGGCAGCACCGCCGCCGTCGGATGACCGATCAGCGGATGAACGTCGTCGTAGTCGAGCGCGTGCGAGGTCGCGCCGTTGATCAATGCAGCGTCGACCGGCGAGCAGCGGAGATTGAAGCCCACGATCGACGATGATCCTTGCCCGGAGGGCGCGATCTCCTCGCGCAGAATGCGCGCTACCGGCTCGCTGGAGCCCGCGAGCGTAACACCGTACCAATCCAAAACGCACTGTTTGGCCACCGTCAGCGCCGCCCGGTCGAGCCCGGCGCTGCGATAGCCGACGATGTGACGGGCAAGCTTCGCGGTAAGGTTCGGCATGGTCGCTCCCATGTCCCTTGTTCGGCTTTATGGATACGGCGCTGTCACTAAAGTCGCGCCGACTCGCCGGTTGAGAGGGCATCCATCCTCGGCCCCGGCAGAATTAGCCATAAACCGGCAGGATCGTCGCTGCCCAACGGTCAACAGGTCAAGGGCATTGTTGACTATTTCAAATTTGGAGGCGGCCGGCAACCGGCGGAACGATGCCGGCGGCGCATAGCGCACTTCCGTTGCCGGGAGATCGAAGCTAGGCTCGAACGCAATTCCTCCGCACGGGCAGCCAAATCATCCATGCAATTCGACACCAAGATCGCGGTCGTGATCCGGACCGACCTCGAGGCGTGGCAGAAGCTGAACGTCGCTTCGTTTTTGGCCGGCGGCATTGCGGCTGCGTTTCCGCAATGTGTCGGCGAGCCCTACGAAGACGGCTCCGGAACGAAATATCTGTCGCTGATCGGCCAGCCGATCCTGATCTACGGCGCCGACCGGCCGCAGCTTTCGCGCGCGCTGGAGCGGGCGCTCTCGCGCAACGTGACGCCCGCGGTCTATACCGAGGACATGTTCACGACCACCCATGACGCCGCCAACCGCGCGGCGGTCAAGGTGGTCGCGCACGCCGATCTCAACCTGGTGGGTCTTGCCATGCGCGCCGAGCGCAAGGTGATCGACAAGATCGTCGACGGCCTGAAATTTCACAGCTAACCCAGTTTTTCGCCAGCGGCCACATCCTTCAAGACACGGCCAAGCCGCGCGTCTCGAACCATGAGGCCCGGTTGGTTGCACGATGATTAGGCAACCCCGCGGGCATGACTTTCAACATTGGGCTGGCGGAGGAGGGCGCAAACGCGCTTGACATCGGTCGACCCTCCCCGTGTGATGGCCGGCAACAAGAACAGAAAATGCGATGCACAATTTTCTTAGGGAGGTTTCGATGCCGATGCGTAAGGCCGCCCGCATGTTTGCGGGGTTGATTGCCGCAGTCGCGGTGCTGGGGATGGCGGTTACCGCCCACGCCCAGGAGAAGAAGATCAAGATCGGTGTGATCTACGACCTGACCGGCCCGCTCGCGGGCGGCGGTTCGGAGCTGCAATATATCGGCGCCAAGATCATGCTCGATCAGTACGCCAAGACGGGGTGGAAGGTTACAAGGTCGAGGCGGTCTACGCCGACGCCCAGAGCAAGCCCGACGTTGCCATCAACGAGGCGGTTCGCCTGGTCGAGCAGGAAAAGGTCGACATGCTGCTCGGCTTCTTCTCGTCGGCGCAATGCGTGCCGGTGGCCGGCCGCGTCGAGCAGCTGAAGAAGTTCATGTGGATCACCACCTGCATTTCCTCGGCGGTGCTCGAGAACAAGAACTACAAATATGTGTTCCGCCCGCAGCCCAGCGGCGATCAGTTCGGGCTGATGACGATGGATTTCATCGCGCAGAACTCGAAGTCGAAGTTCGGCAAGGATCCGAAGGACCTGCGCGTCGCCATCATCCACGAGGACGGCGCCTACGGCGTCGACGTGGCCAAGGGCAACGAGGCCGGCGCCAAGAAGTTCGGCTTCAACGTCGTGCTGGACGAAGGCTACTCCGCCACCGCGCCCGATCTCTCCCCGCTGGTCACCAAGCTGAAGCGCGCCAGGCCGGACGTGATCTTCCACACCGGCTACAATCCCGACATCACGCTGTTCTTCCGACAGGCCCGCGAACAGGGCCTGAAGGTTCGGCGCCATCGTCGGCCATGGCGCGGGCTACGGCGTCTACGAGAAGCTGAAGGAAGGCCTCGGCGTCGACGCCAATTATCTCTTCGACGCCGATCCGATCTCGATCTGGCTCGCCAACCAGAAAACCATGGATCCGAAGCTGCCGCCCGTCATCAAGATGGTCGGTGAGGAGTTCGACAAGCTCAAGCCGGGCGTTGCCATCCGCTCGGCGCATGTCGGCATGGCCGCATCGAACACCTACGTCTTCCTGACCGACGTGCTGCCGCGCGCCATCAAGAAATATGGCGGTGTCGACGCCGACGCCCTGCGAAAGGCGGCGCTGGATACCGACATCCCCGAAGGCGGCACCATGCTGGGCTTCGGCGTCAAGTTCGAGGGCGACGGCACGCCTGCGCCCGGCCAGAACGAGCGCGCGTTCCCGGTGCTCATCCAGTATATCGACGACAAGTCGTATGTGGTGTGGCCGAAGAGCCAGGCGCAACGCGAGGCCGTGCTGCCGCTGCCGGCGGGCACGACCTACAGCTACAAGTAGGCCGGGTCCCCGGAGCCTCGGTTCTGACGGCATCAGAACCGGGGCTCCAATTTTTGTCTTGATGCGTTTTCTCGATGCGAACCGGTTAGACGCTCGCTCGAAACGCTTCGCACCAAACGAGAGGGATCGCCGTGCTGGTCGTCGAGGGCTTGGTCAAGCGGTTTGGCGGGTTCACGGCCGTCAACAAGGTGTCGTTCGACTGTCGAGCAGGGCGAGATTCTCGGCCTGATCGGCCCGAACGGCTCGGGCAAGAGCACATCTTCAACATGCTCTCCGGCACGCTCGCCCCGTCGGCGGGTTCGATCCGGTTCGCCGGGACCGAAATCGCAGGTCTCGCGCCGCACCGGATCATCAATCGCGGCATCGGCAGAACCTTCCAGATTCCGCGGCCGTTTCACCGGCTGACGCTTTTCGAGAACGTGGCGCTGGCCGGCTTTTTCGGGCAGGGCCGCCACAGCCGCGCCAAGGCCGCCGACGCCGCCGAACGCGCGCTTGCGATGGTCGGGCTGCCGACCGACCGCGCGGCCGGCGTCGACGGGCTGGGCGCCGCCGGACTGAAGAAGCTCGAGCTCGCCAAGGCGCTGGCGACCGGGCCAAAACTGCTGCTGGCCGACGAAAGCCTCGGCGGGCTGGATGAGACCGAGATGGACCAGGCCGCCGACATGCTGCGCCGGATTCGCGACGAGCTCGGCATCACCATCATCTGGGTCGAGCACATCATGGGCGTCCTGATGCGCGTGGTCGATCGCGTGATGGTGCTCGATCACGGCGAGAAGATTTCCGAAGGCCTGCCGGGCGAGGTGTCGAACGATCCGCGGGTGGTCGAGGTCTATCTCGGCACCGACGCGGTGGCGACGCAGGCCGCCGCGGCTGCTGCGCGGCGTTGAGCGGGGACGCGCGCATGCTTCAGATGAAATCGGTCGATGCGGGCTACGGCACCTTCCAGGCGCTGTTCGGCGTCAGCCTCGAGGTCAGGGCCGGCGAGGCGGTCGGCGTGATCGGACCCAACGGCGCCGGCAAGACCACCTTGATGCGGGTGATCTCCGGACTGATCCGTCCGCGCAAGGGCGCGATCTCGATGGAAGGCGTCGATATCCTCGAAGACGCCGGAGCATCGCATCGTCGGCCTCGGCATTGCCCATGTTCCGGAGAACCGCCGGCTGTTTCCGCGCCTGACGGTGCTCGACAATCTCAAGATGGGCGGCTTCATCCCGGAGGCGCGCGCCCGCTACGCCGAGCGGCTGGCGTTCGTGTTCGATCTGTTTCCGCGCCTGAAGGAACGCAGCCACCAGCTTGCCGGAACCATGTCGGGCGGCGAGCAGCAGATGTGCGCGATCGGCCGCGCCTTGATGTCCGATCCGAAATTGCTGCTGCTCGATGAGCCTTCGGCCGGGCTTGCGCCTGTTGTCGTGCAGCAGGTGTTCGAACTGGTGCGGCGGATCCGTGCGAGCGGCCTGACCGTATTGATCGTCGAGCAGAACGTGCAGCAGGTGCTGCGCGTCGTCGACCGCGCTTACCTGCTGGAGGCCGGCACGATCCGCGCCTCGGGCACCTCGGGCGACATGCTGGAAAACGACACGATCCGACAGGCCTATCTGGGAGTTCTAGGTGAGACGATGACGGGATTTTTCGATATCTTCGATATCTACCTGCTGGAAGCCGTCATCAACGGCATCCTGCTCGGCGGCGTGCTGGCGCTGCTGGCGCTCGGGCTGAACCTGATCTTCGGCGTCATCGACGTGACATGGATCTGTTACGCCGAACTGGTCATGATCGGGATGTACGGCATGTACTATCTCGTGCAGGTTTTCGGACTGCCGTACTACGCCGCAGCCCCGCTGGTGATCCTGCTGGTTGCGGCGCTTGGCGCGAATGCTGCACCTCCTTGTGATCGCGCCGCTGCTGTCGGCGCCGCCGATCAACCAGTTGCTCGCGACCGGCGGGGTGCTGTTCGTGCTGCAAAGCTTTGCCACCGTCGCCTTCGGCGTCGACTTCCGCAACCTCGGCATCCGCCTGCCGGTGCTGCGACTCGGCGAGATGAATTTCAGCTACGCGCGGCTGCTTGCCTTCGCCGCGGCGCTGGTCGGCATGCTGGTGGTCTATTTCTTCCTGCGGCGGACCTATATCGGCACCGCGATCCGCGCCATCTCCCAGGACCGCCAGATCATGGCGCTGATGGGCGTCGACACCCGCAGGATCTATCTGATCACCTCGGCGCTCGGCGGCGCGCTCGCCGGGCTCGCCTCCTGCCTGCTGGTCCTGCAATACGACGTCCATCCCTTCATCGGCCTGACGTTCGGGCCGATCACCTTCCTGATCTGCGTGCTTGGCGGGCTCGGCAATTTCATCGGCGGCTTCGTGGCATCGTTCGTCTTCGCCGAAATCATCTCGCTCGGCGGGCTGTTTTCCGATCTCGAATGGGGCTACGTGCTGGCCTTCGCCTTCTTCATCGTCATGATGTTCATCAGGCCCGCAGGCCTGCTCGCGAGGCGCTCGTGACATTGCGTCAGCTTGCGCCCTGGATCGTCGCAGCCGCGCTGATCGCGCTGCCGTTCGTCTATCACGATCCCTATCATCTGCATCTTCTGATCCTGATCCTGATCTGGTCGTTCGCCTACACCTCGTGGTCGATGATGGGCCGCTTCGGCCTCGTCTCGCTGGGCCATGGCGGCTTCATGGGCGTCGGCGCCTACGTCACGGCGCTGTTGTGGAACCATCTCGGCGTGTCGCCGTGGCTCGGCATTCCCGTCGCGATGGCCGCAGCGGCGCTGCTCGCGGTGGTCGTGGCATATCCGTGCTTCCGCTTCCGCATCACCGGCCACTATTTCGTGCTGGTCACGCTGGCGCTGTCGGGGATCGTCCTGCAGGTCATTACCGCGACCCGCGACTATACCGGCGGCTCGCTCGGCTACACGCCCGACCAGACCAAGGGCAGCCATCTGGCGGCGCTGCAATTCGACGACAAGACGACCTGGTACCTGATCGCGCTGGCGGTCTGGGCAGTCGGCCTTTTGATCTGGCGCCGGGTCGACCGCAGCATGGACCGCTATGCGCTGGAGGCGATCTCCGAGGATGAGGACGCCGCCGCTGCGGCCGGCGTCAACGTGACCTGGGAAAAGCTCAAGATCACGGTGATCTCGGCGCTGATGACCGCGCTCGCCGGCGCGCTCTATTGCCAGTACCAGATGTTCATCTCGCCCGACACGGTGAGCGGCATCGCGGTCTCGCTGCAGATGGTGTTCGCCGTCATCGTCGGCGGCCTCTACGTGTCGCTCGGACCGACCGTCGGCGCCATCATCACCATCCTGCTGGCCGAAATCATTGCGCATCGGGTTCGGCACCAGGGCGGTCGGCTGGGACAATCTCATTTACGGCCTGCTGCTCGTGATGTTCATCATCTTCCTGCCCAAGGGAATTTTGGGCAGCGTGCTCGAGAAACTGAAAGTGCAGCGCAAGTCGTGAGGCGTGGATGATGCATGATTAGCGCGAAGGCAGGCTGGCCAGCGTCGCTGTGGGCCGCGGTGACGCCGCCGGGCGAGGCGCTGCCCGAACTCGTGGGTAGCGCGGAAGCCGATGTCGTCGTGATCGGCGCCGGGTTCACGGGTCTATCCACCGCGCTGCATCTGCGCGAAGCGGGCGTCGATGTCGCCGTCGTCGAGGCCATGGAGCCGGGTTGGGGCGCCTCGGGGCGCAACAACGGGCAGGTGATCCCGACCTTGTCGCGGCCCGATCCGGACGACATCGTCGCCCGGCACGGTGCGGCGGGCGAACGCTTTGTCGGCCTGTTGCGTGACAGCGCAAAGACGCTGTTCGATCTCGCCGGCCGCTATCAAATCCAGGCCGAGCAGGAACAGAGCGGCTGGGTTCAGCCGGTGCATTCGCCCGGGCGCATCCGGATCGCGGAGCGGCGGGTGCGGCAATGGTCGAAATTCGGCGCGCCCGTCGAGTTGCTCTCGCGCGATCAGGTGCGCCAGATGCTCGGGTCGGACGCCTGGTTCGGCGGCTTCTGGAATAGAAGCGGTGGACATATCAATCCGCTGGCGCTGTCGCGGGGGCTGGCCCTCGTAGTCAGGGAGCAGGGCGGCCGCATCTATGCGCATTCGCCCGCGACCTCATTTGAACGACGTAACGGCCGCTGGATGGTCAGGACCGAAAAGGGAGAGATCAGCGGCCGGGCGCTGGTCCTCGCGACCAACGCCTATACGGGCGAGTTCTCGAAATCGCTGATGCCGGCCGTGGCGCGCGAAGTCATGCCGGTGTTGTCGTGGCAGATGGCGACGCAGCCGCTCTCGGACAATGTGCGGAAAACCGTCATTCCCGGCCGGCACGCGATGTCCGATACCCATGGCGAGCTCTACTTTGCCCGCTACGATGCACGCCATCGCCTCGTGACCGGCGGCGCCGTGATCGGCCCGGGCAACAAGCCGGAACGACTGAAGGCCACTGTCTCGGAGCGCCTGCAAAGGCTTTGGCCGCAGATCGGACAGGTCGAATTCGATTACGTCTGGAACGGCTATGTCGGCATGACCTCGGATTTTCTGCCCCGCATTCATCGCCTCGGACCGGACGCCTACGGCTGGACCGGCTGCAACGGGCGCGCGGTCGCGCTTTCGATCGCGCTCGGGGATCAATTGTCCAGGGCCGTCCGCGGAACTCCCCACGCCGATCTTGCGCTGCCGTTCACCGAGCCTCTTCCGCTCCCCGCGCACGGATTGCTGCGCCGGCTCGCGCCGCTGATGCTGATGGTCTACCGGCGGCGCGACGCGCGGGAAATCACCTGACGCTCCCGGGCTTTTGGCGAAACGGATTCTCGGTCACACCGATGTGAGACAGGTTCTGCGTCGACGCCGTATTGACAATGACTGACCGGTCAGTCATATTCGGCGTATGACGAGCTCGCGTGCATTGCCCCCGCAAGAGCAGGGATCCCGACCGGCCAGGCGCCGGCGAGCCGGAAAGGCCGCCGCGGCGAAGGCGCCGAAGGAGGCTTTGCCGATGGCTGCGCACCCGGCCACGCCGTCCGCGCGCGCGGCGCGCGCGGCGGAGCGGCGGCAGGCCATCATCGATGCGGCGCTCGACGAGTTCGTCGCGCGCGGCTTTGCCGCCACCAGGCTCGACGACGTGGCCAAACGCGCCGGCGTCGCCAAGGGCACGATCTACCTGCATTTCAAGGACAAGGAGGCGCTGTTCCAGGAACTGATACGCACCGCGCTGGTGCCGCTGATCGGCCGCATGGCCGTAACGCCGCCGCCGGGCGGATCGGTTCGCGCGGCGATCGAGGGCTTTGCCAAAACCTTCGCGCAGGAGGTGATTG
The DNA here is from genome assembly GCA_963721135.1 of uncultured Alphaproteobacteria bacterium. Classification (GTDB taxonomy): domain Bacteria; phylum Pseudomonadota; class Alphaproteobacteria; order Rhizobiales; family Xanthobacteraceae; genus Bradyrhizobium. Next base: position 132,634 of record CAVRIB010000012.1, on the reverse strand, counting down.
CGACGCGGCGCGGCGACATCGTGCGGCTGATCCTCGCGGAGGGCGCCAGGTTTCCGAGCGTCGCCGACTTCTATTACCGCGAGGTGGTCGCCCGCGGGCTCGCCGCCATGCGCGCGCTGATCGAGCTCGGCATCGCGCGTGGCGAAATCCACGAGCAGAACCTGACGCGGTTTCCGCAGATCGTCGTCGCCCCCGTGCTGGTCGCGGTGATCTGGCAAGGGCTGTTCGGCCGGCACGCGCCGCTCGATGCGGCCGAGATGTTCCGCGTCCATCTCGATCTGATCTTCGGCGAACGGAGGCCGGCATGATGTCGCGGCGACCGGCTTTGCGGATTTTGGCGGCGCTGGGGCTGGCGGCGGTGCTCGCCGGCTGCAGCAACCACCGCGATCCCGGCTATCAGGGCTGGGTCGAAGCCGACATGATCTTCGTCAGCCCCGACGAATACGGACGCGTCACCAAGCTCAATGTCCGCGAAGGCGACGAGGTCAAGACCGGTCAGCCGCTTTATTCCGTGGACGACGATCTGCAGCAGGCCGACCTCAACCAGAACCTGGCAACCCTTGCCAACGCCCAGCAGAGTTATGACCGCGCCAACTCCTTGAGCAAGACCGGCTCCGGGACCCAGGCCAATCTCGACGCCGCGGTCTCCGCGCTGCGTGTCGCCGAAGCACACGTCAACACCTCGCAGACGCGGCTCGCGCGCCGCAGCGGCTTTGCGCCGGTCGACGGCACCGTGCAGCAGATTTATTTCCGCGAGGGCGAGACGGTGCCGCCGCAGCGGCCGGTGCTGTCGATCATGCCGCCCGGCAACATGAAGATACGGTTCTACGTGCCGGAGAGCGATCTGCCGAAGCTTGCGATCGGCGACGAGGTGCGGGTGACCTGCGACAACTGCTCGGCCGATCTCACCGCCAAGAATCTATTTCATCTCGACGATGGCCGAGTACACCCCGCCCGTGATCTACAGCCTCGATGAGCGCAACAAGCTCGTGTACCTGATCCAGGCGCGCCCCTCGCGGCCGGATTCATTGCGGGTCGGCCAGCCAATCAGCGTTTACCTCAACAACAAGACGCCGGTGGCGGACAAGCGATGAACTCTCTTCCCGCTTCCGCCCCCGACATCGCGATCGACGTTCGGGGCCTGTCGAAATCGTTCGACGGCCGCGAGGTGGTGCATGACCTCTCGATGCAGGTGAAGCGCGGCACCATCTACGGCTTCCTCGGTCCCAACGGCAGCGGCAAGACCACCACCATCCGCATGCTCTGTGGCCTGTTGACGCCCGACAGCGGCGAGGGGACGTGCCTCGGTTACGACATCCGCCGCGAGGCCGACAAGATCAAGCGCCGGGTCGGTTACATGACGCAACGCTTTTCGCTGTATCAGGACCTGTCGGTGCGCGAGAACCTGGAATTCGTCGCGCGGCTCTACGGCGTGGGCGATCCGAAGGGCGCCGCGCACGACATGATCCGGCGGCTCGGACTTTCCGGCCGCGAGGAGCAGCTTGCCGGCGACCTCTCCGGCGGCTGGAAGCAGCGGCTCGCGCTCGGCGCCTGCACCCTGCCGAGCCCGCAATTGCTGCTGCTGGACGAGCCGACCGCCGGCGTCGATCCCAAGGCGCGGCGCGATTTCTGGAACGAGATCCATGCCCTCGCCGCGCAAGGCCTGACCGTGCTGGTCTCCACCCACTACATGGACGAGGCCGAGCGCTGCCACGAGATCGCCTATATCGCCTATGGCTATCTGCTGACGCACGGCACGGTGAACGAGGTGATCGCGAAATCGGCGCTGACGACCTACACGGTGACCGGCGACAATCTGACCGCGCTTGCCACCAATCTCGCCGGCAAGCCCGGTATCGACATGGTGGCGCCGTTCGGTACCAGCCTGCATGTGTCGGGCCGCGACCGGCCCGCGCTCGAAGCAACCATCGCGCCCTGTCGTGGGCGCGAGGGATGGCACTGGCAGCACACCGAGCCGTCGCTGGAGGACGTCTTCATCGAATTGATGACCCGCTCGAAGGATAATTTCCAATGAGCGAAATATCAGCCTCCGGTCACGGCCAGGATGGCGGCGCGCAGCGGTTCGGCTTCTGGCGGCGCAGCTATGCGATGCTGGTCAAGGAATTCATCCAGCTCAGGCGCGACCGCGTGTCGTTCGCGATGATCGTGATGATCCCGGTGATGCAGCTGCTGCTGTTCGGTTACGCCATCAATACCACGCCGCACCATCTGCCGACCGCGGTGCTGTTGCAGGAGGACAGCGACATCTCGCGCTCGATCCTGAAGGCGTTGCAAAATACCGCCTATTTTGACTTCACCCGCGAAGTGCACGATGTCGCTGAGTTCGACGACCTGCTCCAGTCGGGCAAGGTGCTGTTCGGCGTGGAAATTCCGCGCGGCTTCGAGCGCGCGGTGCGGCGCGGCGATCGTCCGGCGCTCTTGATCGAGGCCGATGCCACCGACCCGGTGGCGGCGGGCTCGGCGCTGTCGGCGCTCGGCACCGTGGTGGAGACCGCGCTGGAGCACGATCTGCAGACCGGCGACCCGCCGGCGATGCCGTTCGAAATCCGCAGCCACGCGCGCTACAATCCGGCCGCCTCCTCGCGGCTCAACATCGTGCCCGGCCTCGTCGGCACCATCCTGACCATGACCATGCTGATTTTCACGGCGCTCTCGGTGACGCGCGAGATCGAGCGCGGCACCATGGAAAGCCTGTTGTCGATGCCGATCACGCCGGTGGAGGTTATGTTCGGCAAGATCGTGCCTTACGTGCTGGTCGGCTTCGTCCAGGCTTCGCTGATCATCTCGATCGGCGTCTTCCTGTTCGGCGTGCCGCTGCAGGGCAGCCTGCTGATGCTGACGCTGCTCACGACGCTCTTCATCACCGCCAATCTTTCGATCGGCTACACCTTTTCGACCATCGCGCAGAACCAGCTGCAGGCGATGCAGATGTCGATCATGTTCTTCCTGCCGAGCATCCTGTTGTCCGGCTTCATGTTTCCGTTCCTGGGCATGCCGGTATGGGCGCAATATGTCGGCGAATGCCTGCCGCTGACGCATTATCTGCGCATCGTCCGCGCCATCATGCTGAAGGGCGCGGTCTTGCAGAACCTGCAATACGACACGATTGCGCTGTTCGCCCTGATGCTGCTGGCCATGACGATTGCGGTGACACGCTTCCGCCGTACGCTCGATTGAGGCAGGATGCGCGCCGTCATTCCGGGGCGATGCCAACGGGTCCGCGCGAAGCGCGGCCCGATGACAGGCCGGGCTGGCGTGGTCTAAACCTGCTTCGCGACCAAATTCTCGATCCTGACCCCGTCGCGCTCCTCGATGATTTCCGCGATCCACCGCCGATGGCAGTGCTGATGATCGCGCTCGTAGCAAAGGATGCAGACCGGTCCGGACTTCTTCACCAGCGCCGACAGCTCGTCGAGTTCTTCCTTCGCCTGCGGCGTCTTCAGGTGTTTTCCGTAGATCCGGTGCATGGCGTCGAACTTGCCGCTGCGCGCGGCGAGACGCCCTTCCTTCGGCGTACCCAATCCGCGCAGATGCAGGTAGGAGATGCCGCGCTCGTCGAGTCCCGCAGCAAGCTGGTTCTTCGAGAAGCCGGGGCGGCGGGACGAGGCGACGGCGCGCACGTCGACCAGTAACTTGACCCCGGCCTGCTCGAGCTCGTCGAGCACCGCTTTCGCGGGCGTCTGTTAGCCGATGGTGAAGAATTTTTTCGCCCTGGCCATTATCGGCTCCGGCTATTTCACGCGCTCGATCAGTTCCATCGCGCCCGCCGGTGCCCGCACCTTGCCCTCGTGAATGACATAGGCGAACACATCGCGCGGGGTCTTTTTCGCCACCGCGTTGTCGACGCGCGGCAGATCGTCGGGTTCGCCGCCACTAGCCCACAATTGCAGCCGCTTGGCCCAGGCGTCGAGCTGCTTCGGCGGGTAGCAGGTCTCGATCTCATCGCTGCCCTTCTGCAGCCGCGCATAGATGAAATCGCCGGTGACGTCGGCAATGCCAGGGTATTTGCCGTGCTCGGCGAACACCACGGGCGTTTCGAACTTGCGCAGCAGCGCGATGAAAGCGGGGTCGCGAAAGCTGTCGTGCCGCACCTCGACCACGTGGCGCAGGGTGTGGCCGTCGAGCTTGCGCGGCAACAGCTCCAGAAACTTGCCGAAATCCGCCTCGTCGAACTTTTTCGTCGGCGCGAATTGCCAGAGCACGGGGCCGAGCCGGTCGCCGAGTTCCAGTACGCCGGTATTGTAGAAATACTTGATGGAATTGCCGGCCTCCGCCAGCACCCGGCGGTTGACGGCAAAGCGCGGCCCCTTCACCGAAAACACGAAACCGTCCGGCACCTCGCGCGCCCATTTGCGAAACGTCTCCGGCTTCTGCGAGCCATAATAGGTGCCGTTGATCTCGATCGAGGTCAGCTTCGAGGCGGCGTATTCCAGTTCCTTGGCCTGCGCGAGCTTCTCCGGATAGAACACCCCACGCCACGGCGCAAAGGTCCAGCCGCCGACGCCGATGTAGATCTTTCCGGAATTTTTCGTAGCGGGTTTGGGGCTCTTGCTCACCGGCGGCTCTCATTGCGAAAGGAGGCTGTTTCCGGCCGAGCCTAGACAAATCGATCGCAATTGGCCAGTTCGCGGAAACCAGGCGCTGTCCCGCAAAACAAAAAAGGCTCCGGCAGAACCGGAGCCTTTTCTTTCCCGCTTGCACCACCGGCAGCCGTTCGCTTTCCGCGCCGCGGCCCGCGCGGTCTAGTTTCCGGCCTTGTTGGTGCGGCCAGCCAGACGTTCCAGCGGCTTGAGCGTTTGCCTCGCAAGTTCGCGGTGGAGATCGGTGATCTTCTGCGTCTCCGCCACGAAGGTCGCGTAAGCCTGCTTGGCGAATTCGCTCTGGACCTCCATGGCCTTGTCGAGCGACCGCACTCCGGTCAGCCGCTCGACGAAGGAGCGGGTGTCCTCCATCGATTTCAGCGTGTAGGCGCCGTAGGCGTTGGCGATGGTCCGCAAGCTGACCGGAACCGGGCCCGTCGGGACGGCACCGGTTGGGGTGGCCGGGTCGATCGCGGGGGCCGCTGCCGAAGCGGCCACGGTTTCGGCAGGGGCTTGTTCAACCCGTTCCCATGCCGGGCTTTCGGAGCGATCCGGCTCCGCGCCCGGCCGTTGCTCCATCTCCACGCCCTGCGGTTGTTCGGACTTCTGCCGCCGCTGCTCGCCCTTCCCCTTGCGACGGGCCGGCTTGCCGGTCGGCGTGCCCTGATCGGTATTCGACATTCTGCTTTGTCCCTTGTTCCAGTGTCAGACCTCGCAAGCGACGCTCCGCCATGTTTGCGCTGGAATAACGGTTCGGGCTTGTCCCTTGCGCGGCGCTGGCGTGTTGATATTTTGAACAGCGCGGCGCGAGCGCGAGAATGCCGAAAAAAACGGAGAACAGGATGCGGGCGCTCATTGTGGCGGCGATTGGGATGACGGCCTCGGCCGCCTTCGCAGACGAGATCGACGACGCGCACCGGATGGCGGTGTCGGGACGCGATGCCTACTGGAATTGCCTGGCGCAGGAATATCAGCGTGAGAGCAACAAGGGCATGTCGGGAGGCGATTTCACCTCCCTGATCGCCGGCGCCTGTCCTTCCGAGCGGCAGAATTTTCGGGTGACGCTGGTGGACTTCCTGTCGCTGCAATTTCAGGATTCTGATTCAAGCGCGCATATGTCGACTGCCAATAGCGCCATCGCTGCGGCGCAAAAGGATATCGTGACCGCCTTCATCAAGCACAAAGCCGCGTCGAAATGACCAATCCAAAGTGTTGAGGCAGGCTCTGGTTGGCGACCATCAAAGCCGTTCGATTTTGTGATAACAATACCCAAGCAGCGGCCGGGATATCGAGATGGATACGGAAAGAATAGCTGGCATTTTGGGCGCCATTGTCGCGATAATCGTGCTGGCGGCCGCGTTCGTCTACGTCCCGGTCTCCCAATTGGGCAAGCCGGACAAGGCAAAGGTCGAGGCGCCGGCGCAACCGGCTCCCGCGCCGCCGCCCGTCAGGGGACCTGTCGTGCGCGACGTGCCGCAACAGTAAGGCGTCCGCGCCAAGTGCCGACAATTGCCCCTTGCGGAAGCTCCCGATCGTCCCTATCTAGTTTTTAACGGCGACGTCGATGCTTGATAGCTCCGGCGCTGGGACGACCACTGAATAGCTCGGCTGCGCCGGATGTACGCGCGCCTTCTGTTCGTGGTCGTTGGCATTTCTAGAGCGTTTTCAAGCGAAGTGGGCTCCGGTTCGCGTAAAGAAAACGCGTCAGCAAGAAACTGGGCTTGTTTTGGGCCTTCTGGCGGCCCCGTAGCGCCGCTGTTTTCGGAACTGCGCCTTGGCTTCCCGAAAGCCTGCGGATATACGTTTGCCGGATGAATGAAGCCATCAGACCGGGTGCCGAAAGCCCGCTGCAGGCGGTTGTCACGCCTCAGCTTTCGGTCGTCGTTCCCACTTTCAATGAGCGCGACAACGTCACCGCGCTGTTCCACCGGCTGGAAACGGCGCTCAAGGGCTGTGCCTGGGAAGTCGTGTTCGTCGATGACAATTCCCCCGACGGCACCTGGGATGTGGTGCGGGGCCTGGCGCGGCAGGATTTGCGCGTCCGCTGCATCCGGCGGGTCGGCCGCCGTGGCCTGTCCGGGGCCTGTATCGAGGGCATCCTGGCTTCAAGCGCGCCGTTCGCGGCCGTCATCGACGCCGACCTGCAGCATGACGAGACCCAACTGCCCGTCATGCTCAAGCTGCTGCAGGCCGGCGAGGCCGATCTCGTGGTCGGCAGCCGCTACATCGAAGGCGGCAGCGCCGACAGTTTCAACAAGCAGCGCGCCGGCGCCAGCGCGCTCGCCACCGAGGTCGCCAAGCGCGTGCTGCGGGTTAGAATCGCCGATCCCATGAGCGGCTTCTTCGCCATCCGGCGCGACAAGTTCGAACAACTGGCGCCGCAGCTCTCCACCCAGGGCTTCAAGATCCTGCTCGACATCGTCGCTACCGCCGGCGGCCAGCTGCGCGTCAAGGAAATTCCCTACACCTTCGGCTCGCGGCTCCATGGCGAGAGCAAGCTCGATTCCATGGTGGCGCTGGATTTCCTCGGCCTGGTGCTGGCCAAACTGACCAACGACATCGTATCGCTTCGCTTCCTCATGTTTGCGATGGTCGGTTCGCTCGGCGTGTTCGTGCATTTCGCCGCGCTGTATGCCGCGCTCAAGGCTTTTGGCCTGCCGTTTGCGGCGGCGCAGGCCTGCGGCGCGGTCTCGGCCATGACCAGCAATTTCATCCTCAATAATTTTCTCACCTATCGCGATCAGCGGCTGAGGGGCCTTGGCATCCTGCGCGGGCTCCTGCTGTTTTATCTCGTCTGCAGCGTCGGTCTGCTCGCCAACGTCGGGGTGGCGTTCTCGGTCTACAATCAGGAGCCGATCTGGTGGCTCGCGGGCGCCGCCGGCGCGCTGATGGGCGTGGTGTGGAATTACGCGATGTCCGGACTGTTCGTCTGGCGCAAGCGATGATTATTGCATGACGTCCAACGATGCGCGGCTGACCCGGAACACCGCCGTCACGATCGCGGCGCTGGTGGCGTTGCGGCTGGTCGCCGCCGCATGGACGCCGCTCACCTTCGACGAGGCCTATTACTGGATGTGGTCGAAGCATCTCGCCTTCGGCTACTACGATCATCCACCCGGCGTCGCCGTCGTGATCCGCGCCGGAACCGCGATTGCCGGCGACACCGAACTCGGCGTGCGGCTGGTGTCGATCCTGCTGGCGCTGCCGATGAGCTGGGCGGTGTTTCGCACCGCCTCGATCCTGTTCGGCGGGGTGCGGGTGGCGGCGACGGCGGCGATCCTGCTCAATGTCACGCTGATGGCGGCGGTCGGCACCTTGATCGTCACGCCGGACGCGCCGCTTCTGGTGGCCTCGAGCTTCGTGCTGTTCTTCCTTGCCAAGGTGCTGGAGACCGGGCGCGGCGCGTGGTGGCTCGCGGTCGGCGCCGCGGTCGGCGCGGCGCTGCAGTCGAAATATACTTCGCTGCTGTTCGGCCCGGCGATCCTAATCTGGCTCGTCAGCGTCCCGAAACTGCGGCGCTGGCTGATCTCGCCATGGCCCTATCTCGGCGGTCTCGTCGCGCTGGCCGTCTTTGCGCCGGTCATCCTGTGGAATGCCGATCATCACTGGGTGTCCTTCATCAAGCAGATCGGCCGCGCCCGGGTCGAGGATTTCAGGCCGAGCTTCCTCGGCGAATTGATCCCAACCCAGGTCGCGTTCGCAACGCCGCTGGTGTTCATTCTCGGCGCGATGGGGCTTTATGCCGTGTTCGCGCGCAAGGCCGGCGCGATGGCTGCGCGCGTGCTGATCGGTGCGACGTTCTGGACCATCGTGGCCTATTTCATCTGGCATTCGCTGCACGCCCGCGTCGAGGCCAACTGGTTCGCGCCGGTCTACCCGTCGTTCGCGATCGCCGCCGCGGTTGCCGCCAATTTGACGCGATGGGACAAGCGGGCGCAGCGCGTCGTCGATTTCTGCCTGCGCTGGGCTTCGCCGGTCGGCATCGTGATGTTTGCGCTGTTGATCGTGCAGGCCAATACCGGCGCGCTCACCGGCTATCGCCGCGACGCCACCGTGCGCAGCGTCGGCGTCGGCTGGCGCGAATTGGCCGACGGCATCGAGGCGGCGCGCGTGCGTACCGGCGCCACTTGCGTGCTGGCGCCGGACTACGGCACCACGGGCTGGCTGGCCTTCTATCTGCCGAAGGGCAGTTGCGTGCTGCAGCAGAGTCAGCGCATCCGCTGGGTCAACATGCCCGAGCCTGATCCGACGCTGCTGGCGGGCAAGCTGCTGTTCGTCGACGAGGTGCGGCCCGGCGGGCGGCCCTATCTGAAGCAGGATTTTGCCCGCGTCGAGCGCGTCGCGGAACTGCCGCGCAAGCGCGGGCCGCTGACGATCGAAACCTACGCGCTCGATCTGCTCGAAGGCCCCAAGGACGGAGTGCTCGACAATTCGCCGCCGCCGGAACTCTTGCCCTAGCAAAAGCGAAAGGCGCGGTCAGCCGCGCTCATCGGGCATTAACCAAGAACGGCGGCGAGCATCATCGCAATCGGGCATTTTTGCGGCGGAGATGCGAATTGCGCTCCGTAAACTTGCGGAGGAATACACGCGCTTTTCTGTACGAATTTGGGACTGCCCCACATCCGCCCGCACTTAATCCGCATTTAACTAAAAGCCGCCTTAATGACGGCCTGCGTCTCTGCGAGATGCTCCGTGGGAACTTTCGCGGATCATCGCGCGCAGGGCAGCGCTCGAATGTGCCGCGGCAACGCGCATCCTCTGGCGCGGCCTGGAAGGGGATCAAGGTGGGACCAGTCTGGATGCAAGGCGGATGAGTACGAGTACGATTGCGTGTTACGGTTTTTCGGCATCGAAACCCAGACGTTCATCCCGGAAATCCAGCTCTCATAATTTTCTCGGCGGCGCCGCGGTCGCCTGCCTGGTGCTGGGCTGCGCCTGGACCGTCTATGCCAACGTGTTCCGCGCCGACGTCTATCCGCATCTCGACAGCGCCAGGTTCGATGTGCCTGTCATCAGGCATCCCGCGACGGTCGCCGCCCAATCGGCAACGTCATCGACGAGCCGTGTAGCCGCCGCTTTCGCCGGGCTTGCGCCGGTGATCTCGGCGCCCGCGACCATAACGGCGAGCCCGCCGCTTTCGTTCGAGGAACGGTTCGCGGCGGCCGAGCCGAAGGGCGTCGAGCCGAGCCCGCAGCCCGAAACGCCGAAACTTGCCGAAGCGCCGAAGCCTCAGGCCGAAGCGCCGAAAGTAGCAGTGGCCCAGAAGCCGAAGGAGGCGTCGGCGCCGGTTCAGATGGCCGCGCTGCCGCCGCATCCCGCCGAGACGCAACCGGCGAAATCGACCGCTGCGAAGGTTCGCGACATGGCGCAGCGCGCGAAAGCGGCCGTGATGTCGATCGCATCGGTTGAAAAGCAGACGATCTTCGAAAAGCTCTGGGGCAAGCAGCCCTCGCATGGATCGCTGCTGTCCTATGCTTCCGCGGATGCCAGCATCACCGGCAGCATCGGCCACGAACAAAATCCGGCGCTCGGCGGCTCGGCGCCTTACGACCGCGACACCGCGGTCTACGATATTTCCGCGCACACGGTCTATCTGCCCGACGGCACCAGGCTCGAGGCGCATTCCGGCCTCGGCTCCAAGCTCGACGACCCCAGTTCCGCGCCGATCCGGATGCGCGGCGTGACGCCGCCGCATATCTACGAATTGAAGCCGCGCGAGGCGCTGTTCCACGGCGTGCCGGCGCTGCGGCTCAATCCGATCGGCGGCGACGAGTCGATTTACGGCCGCAGCGGCCTGCTCGCGCACACCTTCATGCTAGGCCCCAACGGCGATTCCAACGGCTGCGTCTCGTTCCGCGACTACAACGCCTTCCTGAACGCCTACCGCAACGAGGGCATCAAGAAGCTCGCCGTGGTGGCGCGGGTGGAGTGAGGCGAGGCGTCACTCGCGTTTTGAATGCGCGCGTTGTACCCTGACTCGTCATTCCGGGGCGACGCGAAGTGTCGAGCCCGGAATCCATAACCCCGATCGGGAGTAAGGATTTAGGGCCTGCGGGCCTTCAAGATCAAACAAAAACCCCGGCATCGCTGCCGGGGTTTTGCATTCTTGGATAACTACTTGAAGCGCTGGATCAGAAATCCATGCCGCCGCCCGGAGGCATGCCGCCACCGCCGGCGCCCTGGTTCTTCTTCGGCACTTCGGCCACCATGGCTTCGGTGGTGATCAGAAGCGCCGCGACGGATGCCGCGTTCTGGATCGCCGCACGAACCACCTTGCAGTAACTCAAGAAGGTTCGCCGAGCTTTGCAAGCTCTTGCTCTACCGCGGCCAGCAAGGCGGGAAGCCGGTTGTGTATGGTCCCCCAGACCAGGCGCTGACGTACATCTTCGTAGTCGTGCCTGTAGACGTTGCCCGCGCCGGCCATCTCGACCCAAGGAATATCGGGGTGTCGCGCCTTCATGTCGTCGGGAAGTCGCCGCGACGATTCGGAGATAATCTCCAGAGCCCGCGTCACCGCATAAAAGAGAAGCTGGTTGTCGCGGAACGCGTCGTAATCGGCGTCCCCGATGAAAGCGCGCGCAAGCCGGATGTTGTCACGGATATCAAGCAGCCGCTTCCGCGGATCGGACGACCTAGAAGGCATAAACCGAGTTCTGCAGTCACGGTGAGACGAAGGTAAGGCTTGAGCGCCTCGCGATCGACCACATCGACCTTACCGGCAAAGAGGCCGGCGATGTAATTCTTCAAACCTACATAGGCATAAACGTCCTGGACGGCGTCGGGCGCAATGTCAATCATGATGTCGATGTCGCTGTCGGGACGATTGTCGCCACGCGCGCGCGATCCGAACAGGGCGGCATGCGTGACGCCCCGCTCGCGCAATCCACGCTCGTTCTCCCGGAGCCGGTCGAGGATATCCTGCTTGTCCATGTTTTCATCATACCACAAAATTGGCGACAGAAGCAGCCTCGACCGACGGCAAGTCGACAAGAAAAAACCCCGGCATCGCTGCCGGGGTCTTGCGTCTGATGTGTCTCGCCTGAAGCGCTGGATTTAGAAATCCATGCCGCCCATGCCGCCGCCCGGAGGCATGCCGCCACCGCCGGCGCCCTGGTTCTTCTTCGGCACTTCGGCGACCATGGCTTCGGTGGTGATCAGAAGCGCCGCGACGGAGGCCGCGTTCTGGATCGCCGCACGGACCACCTTGGTCGGGTCGATGATGCCCTTCTTGACGAGATCGCCGTATTCGCCGGTCTGCGAGTCGAAGCCGTAGGCATACGACTTGTTCTCGAGGATCTTGCCGACGATGACGGAGCCGTCCTCGCCCGCGTTGATCGCGATCTGGCGGGCCGGCCAGGACAGCGCCTTGCGCACGATCTCGACGCCGGTCTTCTGGTCGTCGTTCTTGGTGCGCAGGCCCTTGAGCTGCTCGGAAGCACGCAGTAGCGCCACGCCGCCGCCCGGCACGATGCCTTCTTCCACCGCTGCACGGGTCGCATGCATCGCGTCATCCACGCGGTCCTTGCGCTCCTTGACCTCGACCTCGGTCGCGCCGCCGACGCGGATCACCGCGACGCCGCCCGCGAGTTTCGCAAGCCGCTCCTGCAGCTTCTCGCGGTCGTAGTCCGAGGTGGTTTCCTCGATCTGCGCCTTGATCTGGTTGACGCGCGCCTCGATGTCGGCCTTCTTGCCGGCGCCGTTGACGATGGTGGTGTTCTCCTTGTCGATCATCACCTTCTTGGCGCGGCCGAGCATGGCGAGCGTGACGTTCTCCATCTTGATGCCGAGATCTTCCGAAATCGCCTGACCGCCGGTCAGGACCGCGATGTCCTGCAGCATGGCCTTGCGGCGATCGCCGAAGCCGGGAGCCTTGACGGCCGCGACCTTCAGACCGCCACGCAGACGGTTCACGACCAGCGTAGCCAGCGCTTCGCCTTCGACGTCCTCGGCGACGATGACCAGCGGCTTGCCGGTCTGCACCACGGCCTCGAGCAGCGGAAGCAGTTCGTTCAGGTTGGAGAGCTTCTTCTCGTTGATCAGGATGTAGGCGTCATCGAACTCGACGCGCATCTTGTCGGCGTTGGTGACGAAGTAGGGCGAGATGTAGCCGCGGTCGAACTGCATGCCCTCGACGACGTCGAGTTCGGTCTCGAGCGACTTGGCTTCCTCAACCGTGATGACGCCCTCGTTGCCGACCTTCTTCATGGCATCCGAGAGGAACTTGCCGATCTCGGCGTCGCCATTGGCGGAGATGGTGCCGACCTGGGCGATTTCCTCGTTGGAAGTGACCTTCTTGGAGTTCTTGACGAGGTCGGCGACCACGGCTTCAACCGCCATGTCGATGCCGCGCTTCAGATCCATCGGGTTCATGCCGGCGGCAACCGATTTGGCGCCTTCCCGGACGATCGCCGCCGCGAGAACGGTCGCGGTGGTGGTGCCGTCGCCGGCTGCATCCGCCGACTTGGAGGCGACTTCGCGCACCATCTGGGCGCCCATGTTCTCGAACTTGTCGTCAAGCTCGATTTCCTTGGCGACGGTGACGCCGTCCTTGGTGACGCGGGGTGCGCCGAACGACTTGTCGAGCACGACGTTGCGGCCCTTGGGGCCCAGCGTCACCTTGACCGCGTTGTTGAGGATGTCGACGCCGCGCAGCATGCGGTCGCGGGCATCGACGCCGAATTTGACTTCTTTAGCTGACATAGATTTCTCCGTTTGAAACTGGTCCTCATCCCGAGGTGCCCGCTTTCAGGCGGGCTTCTCGAAGGATGAAATGATTGAAGCTTGTGGCCTCATCCTTCGAGACGCCGGCTGCGCCGGCTCCTCAGGATGAGGAACGGGCTTAAGCGGCCTTCTTCTTGGCAGCGGGGAGGTCGGTGAGAACGCCCATGATGTCGCTCTCCTTCATGATCAACAGCTCCTGGCCGTCGATCTTGACCTCGGTGCCCGACCATTTGCCGAACAGCACGCGGTCGCCGACCTTGAGATCGATCGGGATCAGCTTGCCGGCTTCGTCGCGGCCGCCCGGACCGACCGCGATGATTTCGCCCTGCGAGGGCTTTTCTTTCGCGGTGTCCGGAATGATGATGCCGCCAGCTGTCTTTTCTTCGGCGTCGATGCGCTTGACCACGACGCGGTCGTGAAGCGGACGGAATTTCATGCAGTCCTCCTAAGCTTTTGAAGATGTTGTTGAGTTTTTGAGAATTAGCAGTCCCCGCCGGCGAGTGCCAGCGCGGCTGAACAGCACATAATGGAGACTGTCGCGGGGGGCAAGGGCCTCTAGCAGAAAAATTGGCACTCAAATAGGGCGCCTGCCAATTTCGTTAAGTATCATTAACGGGCTGCAGGAGCTGCGAAACCCCGTATTAGCACGTGCGGTAAGCTGCTGCTAATGCGACATTTTTCAACAATTCATTAAACATTTAAGCTTGTGATGGGTGGGTTGCGTGCGTCACATTTCTCTCATGTGAGCGCATCTCCACCGGGTGGCTCCCCGGTCGGCAGCCACCGTCGGAAAATGCGCTCCAGCAATGGAGGTTGGCATGGTTTCGCGGGTTGGGGTTGTTTCCGAAGACTTCCGGAAACAGGTGCTGGGTTATGGGCTGACGACGGCGCAAATTCTGTATCGGATGCCGGATCATCCCTCGCTGCTGCAGACTTACGTCTGGCAGGATTACGACCTGTTTCCAAAATTTCCGCGGCTGAAGGATTTTCTCGCCTTCTGGGAAGCGAAGCTGGAAGGCCCGCTTTACGCCGTCACCGTGGCGCATTCCAAGCTGATCAAGCCGGCCGAACTGCGCGCCGTCGACGGCGTGTTCCGCCTGCATTGATCCGGACTCGGTAGGGTGGGTTAGCCCAACGGGTCCGCGCAAAGCGCGGCCCGATGACAGGCTCCGGCGTAACCCGCCAAACAAAAAGGACACCAGATGTCGTCGCGCGATGATGGGTTACGCCGCGCTAACCCACCCTACGAAGCCTGATTTGTGCTAGCATTCTCCCGTGTCACGCAAAGGGAGAACGCCAATGGCCAAGCAGAAGCCGACCTCACGGGCAGCACGCCGCACCGCCGCGCAGAAGAAATCGCCTGCGCGCAAGACGGCCCGCAAGACCGCCGCCAAATCCACCGCGCGAAAGAAACTCAAGGCCAGGGGCCGCGAGGTGCCGCCGAAGAAGCGCGCGCGGCCGAAGCAGCGGGTCGCCATCAGCCATCACCGCGAAGAGGACTTCAAGGCCGATGGTTTGCGCACTTACGCGAAATACCGCGACCTCGGGATCGCCGACGCCAGCCAGGGCCTGGCGCGGGCGCATGTGATCCGCCTGGTCGGGCCATGCAATCCGGACGAAGTCTCGAAACTGCATTTCCACGACGTCGAGTTCCAGATGGTCTATGTGCTGAAGGGCTGGGTCAAGACCTACATGGAAGGACAGGGCGAGACGCTGATGCAAGCAGGGCAGCGCCTGGACCCAGCCGCCGCGCATCCGGCACCTGATCATGGACTATTCCGACGACGTCGAACTTCTGGAAGTGATCCTGCCCGCGGACTTCGAGACCGTCGAACTCACGGCATGATGCGCGCGCGCCTCACCGCATGCGTTTCGTGCCTGTCCTCTTCATGTCAGGCTTGGGCGGCATCGCGATTGTGAGGCGCGACTACCGGGAAGACATCGACTGGCTGCGCGCCATCGCCGTGCTGGCGGTGGTCGCGTTTCATTTCGAGACGCCGGCGGTGTTCGGCGGCTTCGTCGGCGTCGACATCTTCTTCGTGATCTCGGGCTACCTGATCACCGGGATCATCGCCTCCGAAGTCAAGAGTGGCATCTTTTCCTTCGCGCAATTCTACGAGCGGCGGGTGCGCCGCCTCTTGCCCGCGCTCTACGCGATGGTGGCGCTGACGGCGATCCCGTCCTTCCATTATCTGTTGACCTCGGAACGGCAGGAGTTTTTCCGCTCGGCGGCTGCGGTCGCGACCTTCACCTCGAATTTCTTCTTCTGGTTCCAGACCGGCTATTTCGACCACGCAGCGGTGGAGAAGCCGCTGCTGCACACCTGGTCGCTCGCGGTCGAGGAGCAGTTTTACCTGGCGCTGCCGATCTTGCTGTGGGCGCTGCTGCGGTCTTTCCGCGGGCACCGCCTCGCGCTGCCGGCGTTTCTTTCAGCGCTCACGCTGGCCTCCTTTGCGCTCTGCATCTGGCTGATGAAGACCGACCGCTCGGCCGCCGCCTTCTTCATGAGCCCGCCGCGGGCCTGGGAATTCATGATCGGCGGTCTCGTCGCGACGCCGGGCTTGCCGGTGCTGCGCCACGCGCTGGCGCAGCAAATCGCGCGCGGCATCGCGCTGGTGCTGCTCGCGATCCCGATTTTTTCGTTGCGGCAGGGGCCCGGGTTTCCCGGCTTCAACGCGCTCGCGCCGTGTATCGGCGCTGTCATGTTCATCTGGAGCGGCATCGGCGTGCCGACGCGGTTGCGGCGCCGGTTCTCGCCGCTCAACGTCGCAAGATTCTTCGGGCAGATTTCCTATTCGCTGTATCTCTGGCACTGGCCGCTGTTCACTTTCGCGCGGTTCTCCAAGAGCGGCCTGGTGCTTGATGCGACCGACAAGGTCGCGCTGTTCGCGCTGACGGTCGCAATCTCCTATTTGTCCTGGCGGTTTGTCGAGCAGCCGTTCCGCGAGCGGACGCTGGCGCCGACCCGCCGCGCCGCGTTTCGTGTTGCCGGCCTTGCGACGATCGTGCTGCTCGCGGGCAGCGCCGGCGGCATGTTCCTGAGCCTCAGGCCGTCCGATGCCGATCGCGCCGCTGCGCGGCTGGAAGCCTATAACGACTACGACTATCGGCAGATCTATCGTTTCGGCACCTGCTTCTCGACACCCAGCGGCAGTGTCGACAGCGCTTGCCTGACGCTCGCGCCGGGCAAGACCAATATTCTGCTATGGGGTGATAGCCTGGCCGCGCATTATGTCCACGGACTAGGCAAGGCCACCGATCCGCAGGCGGAAAATATCCTGCAGGCGACGCAGCCGGCCTGCATGCCGACCTTTGACGCCGCCGCCCAGGGCACCGCGTTCTGCCGCAATTTTGCGACCCAGATGGACGGCTTCTTCCGCGAGCACAAGCCCGATCGCGTCATCCTCTCGGCGGACTGGCTGGAATACGCCCGGCCGCCGCGGTTCGACGGCATGACCGCCGATCTCAGGCAGACCATCGCCAAACTCAACGGGCTTGGGATTGCTGTGGCGCTGCTCGGCCCCGCCGTGCAGTTCCGTTCGCGGCTGCCTTCGATGCTGATGCGCGCGCATCTGCGGGGTGTCGAGCCGCATCCTGACGATTTCGTGCTGCCGGATATTTTTGCGCTCGACGAAAGGATGAAGGCGGCGCTGCCGAGCGGTGAAAAATTCTCCTACGTTTCCGTGCTCGACGCCGTCTGTAAGGGGCGGCAATGCCCGCTCACGGTTGACGGCGGCATTCCCTTGGCGTGGGATCACGCGCATCTCACCGCGGAGGGATCGGTCTATGTAATGGGCAAGATCGTGCCGATGCTGGGATTGAAGAGGTAACGTCGTCATGGCCGGGCTCGTCCCGACCATCCACGTCTTGCTTTCATTTCCGCGAGACAAAGACGTGGATGGTCGGGACGAGCCCGGCCATGACGGTGCGTCAGAGATTACGCCGTCAGCACCCCAACGATCGCGCCGATCAGGCACGTCGTCAGCGTGCCCGACACGATCGATTTCAGCCCGAGCGAATTGATCTCGTGGCGGCGTTCCGGCGCCATGGTGCCCAGCCCGCCGATCATGATGCCGAGGCTGCCGAAATTGGCGAAGCCGCACATGGCATAGAGCATGATCAGCCGCGAGCGGGGATCGAGCGTGTCGTTGCCGAGTTTCGACAGATCGACATAGGCGATCAACTCGTTCAGCACGGTCTTGGTGCCCATCAGGCTGCCGGCGGGAATCGCCTGTGCCCAGGGCAGGCCCATCAGCCAGCACACCGGCGCCATCACATAGCCGAGCATGCGCTGCAATGAAATGCCACTGCCGCCGACGGTGGGCAACAGCCCGAGGATCGCGTTGGCGAGATAGACCAGCGCCACCAGCACGATCAGCATGGCGACGATGTTGAGCAGCAGCTCGAGCCCGGCCGAGGTGCCCTTGACGATCGCATCCATGGTGGAAGAGGCGTGCATTTCGGGATCGCCAAGCTCG
The DNA here is from genome assembly GCA_963721135.1 of uncultured Alphaproteobacteria bacterium. Taxonomy (GTDB): domain Bacteria; phylum Pseudomonadota; class Alphaproteobacteria; order Rhizobiales; family Xanthobacteraceae; genus Bradyrhizobium. Next base: position 114,834 of record CAVRIB010000012.1, on the reverse strand, counting down.
CCGCCGGTACGCTGATCGTTCGTCTCCGGCACCATGATCAGGCTGACCAGGATTGCGGCCGGCGCCCCCAGCACCGACGCGATGACGAAATGCGCCGCCGCGTCCGGGATCAGCGGCGCCAGCAGCGTGGCGTAGAGCACGAGCACGGTGCCGGCGATTCCGGCCATGCCGCCGGTCATCACCAGGAACAATTCGCTGCGCGTCAGCTTGACCAGATACGGCCGGATGAACAGCGGCGATTCCACCATGCCGAGAAAGATGTTGGCAGCCGTAGACAGTCCCACCGCGCCGCCGACGCCGAGCGTGCGTTCGAGCGCCCACGCCATGCCACGCACCACCGGCGGCAGCACCCGCCAGTAGAACAGCAGCGTGGTGAGCACGCTCATGACCAGCACGATCGGCAGCGCCTGAAAGGCGAGAATGAATTCCGCGCCCGGCGTCTTCAAGTCGAACGGCAGCGCACCTCCACCGAGATAGCCGAACACGAAGGAAGTCCCGGCGCGCGACGCCGCGGAAATCGTCCCGACCGCGTCATTGATGACGCCGAACCCGTGCGCGACGAACGGCAGCTTGATCAGCGCGACCGCGGTGAGGGCAGTCACCGCAAGGCCGACCGCGGCCTGCCGAAGCGACACCGCGCGATGGTTTTCGCTGAATGCCCACGTAATCGCCAGCAACGCGAACACGCCGAACAAGGATTGCAGCTGAAGCATGATTCCCCCGAGGCCGGGGGCGATTATGGCAGCGAACGTGAGGGCTGCAAATCCAACGGCTGGTCATGCCCGGGCTTGTCCCGGGCATCCACGCCTTTCTTCAAGCGGAGATAAAGACGTGGATGGCCGGGACGAGCCCGGCCATGACGGAGAGAGCGTCATGGCGAGGAGCGAGTTGACGAAGCAATCCATACTTTCTTCGTGTCTATGGATTGCTTCGCGGAGCCTGTCATCGGGCGCGCATTCGCGCGACCCGTTGGCTCGCAATGACGACTTAACCCCGTCCGACGAACGGCATCTTGCTCGCCATCACCGTCATGAACAGCACGTTGGCGTCGAGCGGCAAGGTCGCCATGTAGGCCACGGCATCGCCGACGGCCTTGGCGTCCATGCGCGGCTCCGGGATCTTGCGGCCGTCGGGCTGCAGCACGCCGTCGACCATGCGGTCGGTCATGGGGGTTGCGGCATTGCCGATATCGACCTGGCCGACCGCGATATCGTAGGCGCGGCCGTCGAGATTGGTGGCTTTGGTCAGGCCGGTGATGGCGTGTTTGGTCGAGGTATAGGCGGAAGAGAACGGCCGCGGCGCGTGCGCGGAGATCGAGCCGTTGTTGATGATGCGGCCGCCTCGCGGGGTCTGGTCCTTCATGATGCGGAAGGCGTGCTGGGTGCACAGGAACGGTCCGGTGAGATTGGTGTTCACCACCGCCTGCCACTGCGCCAGCGAAAGGTCCTCGAAATTCACCGGCGGAGCGCCCATGCCGGCATTGTTGAAGAGTACGTCCAGCCGCCCGTAGGTCTCCATCACCTTGGCAAACAGGGCGGCGATCGAGCCGGGGTCGGTCATGTCGGCCGAAACCGGGAGACTCTTGCCGACATTGTCGCCGAGCTTTTGCGTCTCCTGCAGCTTTTCCATGCGCCTTCCCGCGAGCACCACGGTAAAACCCGCCTTCATCAGCGCCAGCGATGCGGCGCGCCCCACTCCGGTGCCCGCGCCGGTCACTACCGCAATCCTGTTTGCTGCGTCGGTCATTGTTTCCTATTCCTTTTCGTTCTTGGTTATTTCTCGGCCTTGTAGGGTGGTCGTGGAATGTTCTGGTGTGCCGCGCGCAGCGCCGCCGACCAGCGCGAGCGCAGATCGTGGAAGTAGGGCTCGCCGGCCTCGATGCGATGATTGAGGTCCGCCTCGCACACGTCCGATCGCACCACCAGCACGTCGATCGGCAGTCCAACGCCGAGGTTCGAGCGCATCGTCGAATCCATTGAGATCAGGCCGGTCTTCAGCGCCTCGTACAGTTCGACCTCGTAATGCATGGCGCGGTCGAGCACCGGCTTGCCGTATTTGTGCTCGCCGATCTGCAGATAGGGCGTATCGGTGGTGCATTCGATGAAATTGCCCGCCGGATAGACCATGAACAGCCGCATCCGCGAGCCCTTGATCTGGCCGCCGAACAGAAACGAGACGTCGAAATTGATGTCCTCGGACTGCAACGCCACGCCTTCGGTCGCGTGCACGCTGCGGATGGCTCTGCCGATGCGCTGCGCCGCCTGGAACATGGTCGGCGCGTTGAGAAGGGTTTCGACGTCGCCGGTGTGCGGGTCTTCCAGCCCCTCGGTCAGGGTCGAGAGCACGGACTGGCTGATCGCAAGATTGCCGGCGCTCGCGATCGCCATGATGCGCTCGCCCGGCTTTGTGAAGATATGCAGCTTGCGGAAGGTCGAGACGTTGTCGAGGCCGGCATTGGTGCGCGTGTCGGCGATCATGACGAGCCCGTCCCGCACCAGAATTCCGCAACAATAAGTCATTCTCGGTCCCCACAACCGTCCGGCGGGCAACTAGTAGCCAATTTCACGGAGCCATCCAACCCCAATTCCCCGTGGCGCGGCATTCCCCGAATGGATAGAACATCCGTCGAGACGAGGCGCGGGGAGGGCGGATGAAGCGGCAGATGTTGATCGGCGGCCTGATGCTGGCCGCGCTTGTTCTGGGCAGCGCTGACGCCGTCGCGGGGCCCTGGGAAGACGGCATGGCGGCGTATAACCGCGGCGATTACGTGCCGGCGATCCGGCTGCTTCGCCCGCTGGCGGAACAGGGCAATCCAAAAGCGCAGAGCAAGCTCGGCGAGATGTACCGCCGGGGCAAGGGCGTCGCGCGCAACTCGCTCCGTGCCTTTGTGTGGCTCACCCGCGCGGCGGCCGCCGGCGACCTCCAAGCGAAATCCGAGCTGCGCGAGGTCTCGCAGACCATGACGGCGGAGGAACTCGCCAGGGCGCGCGCGATGGCGCAAGCCTGCGAGGCGTCGAACTATCGAAGCTGCGAGTATTGAGGCCGCAGTCTAGGCAGCATCACCGCGGTCGACGCCTGATCGCTCAGGCTTTTTGGGCGCGACTCTCGTGCCAGTGCCACCAAAGCACAACGACAATTCCGAGCGCTGCCATGGAGACCAAAACGATAATCAGAGCCGAAGCTTCGATCCAGGCCGCCGCCGGAACGCAGAGCGCCATGATGATCCCGAGAAGACAGACCTGCCAGGAAAGAACATGGACACCTGCGGTAAAGGTGCCGAGCGCCAATAACATGAGAACCGCGAGCCCGGTCGCGCTGGCGTTGAGAATCCTCTGCACGCTGGGTAACAGTATCATATTCATCACGAGCAAGAACGCGGCCCAATGCAGCGCCTGCGTCCATATCAATTGTAATCGCGCCCTCCTGTCGTTGGCGCTGGACCATCCGGAGCCGACACAGACCAATCCGATCACCGGCGCCAGAAGCTCCCAATAGCCCATGATCGGCTGTTTCAAGAAGCTGGTAAAGGCAACGCCGAGCAAGGTCAGGATCAAAACCAGGCTGAAAGGTAACTCTCTGATCCAGAAGCTGACATGTGGCGCGTCGCGGACGGCGGTTTGCCGATCGCCTGGTCGCGCATCTTGGGGATCTGAATCCATGGTGCTCATCGCGGCTGCTCCGCTCCGGCCGTTCCCGCGAATCCTTGCCGCCCTATGGAGGGAGAAACCGCCTCTCGGCGGCTTCTCCGACTGATGATAGACTGCTTGGATCAGGCCGCTCGCTTGAACGCTTCCCGCGCCGCCTGATTGGCACGATCGAAGGCAGCCCGCGTTTCCGTCAGAGTGGTCATGAGCGCGGACCAGGATTGTGTCCCCGTCTGGTTGAGGTTCTTCTGGATTTTCTCCTCCGCCGCGGCGGCATCGGCCTTCATGCGCTTCACCGCGGCGTCGATTTCGACACGACGCTCGGTCGCGAATTCCTTGGCATCGCTGCCAAGCTTGTCGGCAGCCTCACGCCACGCCTTCAGCTGGGCCGCAGCTTGAAGCTTGAATGTCGCTTGCTGGTGCTCGAATTGCTTGCTGAAGCTTTCGACATATTTCTTGACGTCGGCCTCGAACGAGTTCCACTCGGGCTCCAGTTTTGCCTTTGCGCTGATCCAGGCGGCTTCGTTAGCTTCCGACTGCTTTTTGACGGTGTCCCGGAAGTCATCACGCTGCTTGCGCAGATCAGTGAGAACTTTGTTGGCCTTGTCGCGGACATCGGCCTGCAGCGCACCGACCTTGCCCTCAAGGGAGGTCAGAGCGGCTTCCATTTCATCAAGCCGTTCCTTGGCCCAATTTACATAGAAGTGGATATTGCTTTGTTGCGTAGGCATTTGCTCATCTCCTTCATGACAGAACAATTGGGAAACGAATTCACAGTGGCGGTCGGGCGAACTCTCGCGCGCCCGACTGCGATCGTCTTGTTCAGGCTGCCAGCGCTTTGAATGGCGATCTGCTGCGACGACCGGGCGCGTTTGGCTTTCTCCGCAGCCAAACCGCGAGCCTTGCTTGTTCAACCACGGCGATAGCCACGGCTGAACGCTTGAAGAGAATTGCGCTCGAGTCGTCCATTGGCCTTGATCTCGATCAAATCCGCCGGCGATCTTCTGGTAAGCAATGCTGACGCTAAAAACTATGATGCCTCGACATGCTGGTTGCGCGCTGTTGGCGGCTGGCAGAGCCGGGTCTTCCACCACAGCGAAATTCGAACTAAGACGCTCAGAGGTCGATGGCAGGCGATGACGGGTGGGCGTTGCAATGTCTTGCTTACGTGTGTGGTGCTTGATTGCGGCGGTAGCTCTTTTGCAGAGCTGGGGCATTCGAAGCGCCAAATCGCAGCCCGCTTTCGCAGGTGACGAATACTCCAGTCGCGTCGAGCCGATCTTCGCCAGCCGCTGCATCGCGTGCCATAGCTGCTACAATGCCCCCTGTCAGTTGAACCTGCAGAGCTATTCGGGTTTGGCGCGGGGGGCCACCAAGCTGAATATCTACGACCGCTCTCGACCCAGGAGCGTTGCGCCCTCGCGGCTGGACATCGATGGTCACAGCGTTTCCGACTGGCGCGCCAAAGGCTTTTTCGACGTGGTCGGCGACACCAGACCTGCCCGCACGTTGCTAATGCAATTGTTAAGTCTGAGGTCCGCGCATCCGACCGCGCAGCCACGAAAGTCGGTGGAAGATAGCAAGTTCTGTCCGGCTGACAGCGACCAGGCCGCTGTCATCTCGCAGGGTACGCCTGGCCTGGGTATGCCCTACGGACTGCCGCCACTGTCGCAGGCAGAACTCGCGACGCTCAGTGATTGGGTCTCAAAAGGCGCGCCGGGGCCGACACAGGCGACGCTTGAAAGCCGAAATACTGTTCCACCGGAAACGCAAAACCCAAGTACGCACTTGGGAGAACTTCCTCAATGGTAGCTCACCGCGCGAGAAGCTTGTGGCTCGTTATCTGTTTGAGCACCTTTTCATAGCGCATCTCCACTTCAAGTCCGACACGACGTCCCCGCAACCGGTATTCTTCCGGCTTTTGCGTTCACGTACCCCTTGCGAAACGGGCATTGATGAGATCGCGACCCGACGGCCAAACGACGATCCGGGACCGGGCGACTTCCACTACTGCCTCAGAAGGCTCGATGGCGCGATCGTCGACAAGACGCACATTCCTTATGAGCTTTCACCGCCAAAGCTTGATCGAATTCGGAGCCTATTCCTTGATCCAAAATGGGAAGTGAACAGGCGACCGGGATACGGTGAAGACACCGCCAGCAATCCGTTTACAACATTCGCAGATATCCCTGTGCGCTCGCGCTACCAATTTCTGCTCGACGACGCCGAGTACCAAGTCAATACCTTCATCAAGGGTCCGGTGTGCAACGGCAGCATTGCGGTTAATTCAATACAGGCACGGTTTTTCGTTGTTTTCCTGCGGCCTGATGCCGATAACATGGTGATGTCGGCCAGTTTTGCGCGGCAGGCCCAGGACATGCTGATCCTGCCAGGGCTTTGGGGCAGCGACGTGCCGCTCATCGATGACGTTTCCTTCTTCGGCCGCCTGATCGAACATCGTGAGGCGTTCCGCAACTTCAGGGCCGAAAATGCCCGCAAACTGCGTCCAGCCGGCTACACTCTCGACGACATCTGGAGCGGCGACGGCCACAACCCAAATGCATTACTCACCATATTCCGCCACTTCGACACCGCCGTCGTAACGCGGGGCGCGGTCGGAGACCTGCCGAAAACGCTATTCGTTCTGGACTACTCGCTTCTCGAACGTTTGGTCTACAATCTCGTTGTCAACTACGATGTGTTCGGTAACATCGGCCACCAATCGTTGACGCGGCTCTACATGGACTTGATCCGGATGGAGGCGGAGGAGCTGTTTCTGACCTTCATGCCGCCTTCGCAACGGGTCAACCTGCGCAATGCCTGGTATCGGGGTGGTCCTCTTACCGACATCAAGCTTCGTTATGTGTTTCCACTCGTCAATACATCAGCGCCAACCGGGGTCGTTTATCGAAACGAAGCCGATGCCAAACGGGAATTCATCGAGCAGCTGTTGAACGAGCATCTATCTCCGCAAGTACGCGGACAGCCAGACACACTCAATTGGAAAGCGTTGCGATTGCCTCAAGGTTCAGAGACGGCATTCGAGCTCTCAGGGTCGGAACAGGCCCTGCGCCGGATAGCTTCAATCAAGGCGGCTGACGCCACCCCGTTCGCGCGTTTCCTTCCTGATCTCGCCGTGACGCTGATACCCGGTAAGGACGGCCGGTCAAGAATATATAGCCTGGTACACAACCGTGAGCACGCCAACGTGTCCTGGATCCTGGGAGAGTCGGACCGCTTCGCCCCGGATGAGGACTCGCTCACCGTGCGAACTGGGGTGCTAGGGGCCTACCCCAACATGTTCTTCGTGATACCAGAAGACAAGGTCGTCTCATTTGCCAGCGCCATCCTGAGCCTGAAATCAGCGGATGACTACGAGCGGCTGGTCGACAGTTTCGGCATACGTCGGTCGAACGAAAAGTTCTGGTCGATTTTCGACGCGATCAACTCAATTCACATCGCGAGCAATCCGGTGCAATCTGGCGCATTGGACCTCACGCGCTATGCGCTGGATGAGAAATAGTCGCTGATTTTTCGAGACGGCCATTGCGTGACCAAGGCGAGACTGAGTCGTCCTCTTTTCCCGGGCAAGACTCTTTGTTGTCTCTGCCGGCTACTCGCCGGGATTAGCTAGACGTCAAAGATATGGAAAAAGCGACGGCCCGGTATTGGAAGCCATCGCCTTTTTGGCGCTAAGCAGCAGGCGGAGCTGGGGCGTCGGACGTCTAGCCATGTCCGCGGCGAACCTGAATTTCAAGCGAACGTGAATTCACAACTGATCCAAACCTATGATGGCGCGCCGGCGTGAAATTGCAGATGACGAAGTCCTCGATCGCGAGCATCGCTACAAAGGCACTGGTCAGGAATGAATCACGACAGTAGCGGACCGAACTCCCGGCGTGAAATCTTCCTGCTAGAACATGAGCGCGACCTCCGCGAAACGCTCAAAACAGCGCTGACAGAGGCAGGTTACCAAGTGGTCTGTTTTGCCGATAGTAGCGCGTTGCTCTCACTGGCTCGGGATCGAATTCCCGCTTGCATCCTGCTGGACGCCTACGTTCCCATCAAATCCGGCCTTGAGCTTCTGAAGAAACTGCAGGCAGACCGATATCCCGCGCCCATGTTGATAATGTGCGACCGCGCCGATGTCACCACGGCTGTTTCCGCAATCAAGCTCGGTGCATTGGATGTGATCGAGAGGCCGTTCCGCGGCTCTGAAATAATTGCGCGTATCACCGAAGCGATTGACTCTTATATGCGTCGGCGAGGCGAAGGCGGGTCGATTGCCCTGGGCCCGTTACATCTTCCTCGGCACCGACGTCTCAGCAAACGCGAGCACGAGATCTTGGAGGTGTTCGTATCGGGAGCGACGGCCAAGGAAACCGCGCGGGCACTTGGGATCAGCCCACGCACGGTAGAAGACCACCGTATGAGTATCATGAGAAAGCTCCGCGCAAAGAACTCCGCCGACCTCATGCGCATCGTCATGACGGCGGCGCGAAATTCATCCTGATGCTCGATCCAGCTTTAAAAGCTAACGTCAGGCCGATGAACCTTCGATCGGTGGGGCTTGATCGCTCTCCGCTATGGCCCCGACGGCGACCGGATTCCGCTGCGCGGCGAAATGACTCGATCTGCGGTAAGCGGTCAGAATCCGAACAGGTGTAGTGGCGTCTTCGACATCTGTCCGGTATGGTTACCCCCAGCGGACTTGTCTGCTGCGTTCTCAAATGCTGCGCGGGGCGAATAAGTGGAACTGCGACATCTGCGATACTTTGTAGCGGTCGCCGAGGAGCTGAACTTTACGCGTGCGGCGATGCGGCTGCGCATCAGTCAGCCGCCGCTGAGCGCGCAAATTCAACATTTGGAGAAAGAGCTGGGAACGCCGCTGTTTCGTCGGCTCACCCGAGGGGTCGAGCTTACGGATGCGGGAAAGCTCTTGCTTGAACAGGCCCGCATCATCCTCAAGCAGGTCGACGATGCAGCCCTTGGTGTGCGTCGCACCGGTCGCGGCGAGACGGGCCGCGTGATTGTCGGCGCCCATGGCGCAGTTTTTCATCCACTTGTTCTGGAGGCCCTCTACGAGTGCCGGACGCGATACCCAAGTCTCACGATTGCTGTCGAAGTGGAAGTAACCAACACACCGCTGCTTATCGCGTGGCTGCGGACCGGGAAGATCGACGCGTGCCTTATCTCAACGCCCGTCGATGACAGCGAAGGTCTGGCGATCGAACCGTTGGTTGACGAGGATTGTGTGATTGCGCTGCCGCCTGGACATGCGTTGGCCAATTCTCCATCTAGCTCACTGGCAAGCCTTGCCAAGGAGAAGTTCGTGCTCTTTCACCGCAGCTTCAACCCTGCAATGTATGATTCGATATTCGCGAGTTGCCGCCGGGCGGGCTTTAGCCCCCAGCTCGACCAGGAGGTGGGACAGATCGTGAGCGTCATCCCGGTGGTGGCTGCAGGCTTCGGGGTTTCGATCGTCCCACGATCCTTCAGCGAAATCCACTTTCGCGGGGTCAAGTACGTTGATATCGAGGGAGATGCGCCGCGCGCGGCAATCGCGCTTGCTTACCGGCACGATGAGCGGTCCCCCGCCATAAAGAATGTCGTCAAGGCAACTCGCCTTGCCAAGCTTGCGCGCAGTTAATATCGGCGGAGCGCTCCGCCATGCAGTCTCAGCAAGACAACATGCGTGGCCGGCCCTTCCGTCTGCAGTAGGGCCTCGAAGATCTGCAGGACCAAATAGCGATCGTCGTTTTCCGGCATGAGCCGGCGAACAGCCGGTCGGTTCTGACATTGCGCTCCTTCGGCGAGGCTATTCGCCTTCAACAATCACGACTGGCTCTGGCTCTGTCCCTGCCGTCCGCCGGCCTGCTCGACCCTGACCGCGACCGTCAGCGTCTCGGTGCCGCCGCCGTAGCGGGTGCCGCGCACGGGAGCTGCGCCGAGATAATCGAGCCCGATGGCGACGCGGGCGTGGGCGTCGGTGGTGCAGATGCCATTGGCGGGATCGAAGCCGACCCAGCCGAGATCGGGCACGAAGGCTTCCGCCCAGGCGTGGCCGGCCGGCTGATGCACCATGCCGTCGGAGCGCAAAAAATGCCCGGCGGCGAAACGCGCCGGAATGCCGCCACTTCGCGCGCAGGCGATGAAAATGTGCGCGTAGTCCTGGCATACCCCGCGCCGCAAGCCGAACGCTTCCACCGCCGAGGTGCCGCTGTTGGTGGGGTCTTCGTCGAAGGTCATGTGCTCGTTGATCTGCGTCATCAGCGTGTGCAGGAAGCCGAGCACGTCGTCTTCGGATTCCGCGCGCATCTCGCGCGCAAGCGTCGCCATCGCCGGATTGACTTCGGTGAGCTCGGTCGAGCGCAAGAACAGGCTCGGTGGAAAGCGTTCGTCGGTGCCGCGCAGCACGCCGCCGGTGTCGTGGGTCTCGATCAGGCCCTCGACATTGATGGTGAGATCGGCGATCGCGCCCTCGGTCAGCACATGCGTGACGTTGCCGAAGGCGTCCTGATGCATGTGCATTTTCGAATCGGTCGAGACGTCGATCTGCCACTGCGCGACATATTGCCCGTCATGGCTGCCGGGCGTCATGCGCAGGATCTGGATGACGCCGGTGGCCGGCGGCTCGTAGCGATAGCGGGTGGTATGGGCAATTCGCAGGCGCATGAGATTCCAAAGCCAGAGTTCGTGCAGCACTCAGGACGGGGAAAGTCGTCATGCCCGGGCTACTCCCGGGCATCCACGTCTTTCTTTACCCGGCCGCCGAAGCAAGACGTGGATGGCCGGGACAAGCCCGGCCATGACGGCGTTTGATTGTGTTCATTCCAAAACCTCAAATCAGATACTGCCTGGTGATGATCTCTCCAAGCCTTGAATTGTCCGCGATGAATTCCTGGATGAATTCATGCACGCCGTGCTGAAAGATGTCGTCCATGTGGCTGTGCTCCAGGCGGTTGCGGACGCCGCGGGCGTGGCGCTGCGCGGCGCCTTGCCGGCCATAGGCGACGCCGATCTGGTCGAGGTTGCGCACCAGGTTGCCGTAGCAGCTTGCGAGCGACCGCGGCAGCGAATCGTTGAGGATCAGGAGATCCGCGATCAGCCAGGGTTTTAGCGTCTCGCGATAGACCCAGTGATAGGCGGTCAGCGCCGAGACGGAGCGCAGGATCGAGGTCCACTGATAATAATCCAGCGGGCCGCCGACATGTTCCTCCTCCGGCAACAGCACGTGATACTTGACGTCGAGGATGCGGGCGGTGTTGTCGGCGCGCTCCAGGTGCAGGCCGAGCCGCGAGAACCAGTAGGCGTCGTTGCGCAGCATGGTGCGGTAGGCCGAGCCGTCGAACCGCAGCGAGGTTTCCTGCACGAAGCGCAAAAATTTCGTCAGCCCCTCGCGGGTCTTGGTGCCCTTGCACCAGATTTCCTGCAGGTCGATCCAGGCGCCGTTGATGGTGTCCCACATCTCCGATGTCAGCGCGGTGCGCACCGAGCGCGAATTGAGCCGGGCGGCCTCGATGCAGTTCCTGATCGAGGACGGATTTTCCGGTGCAAACGACAGATACTCGACGACGTTTTGCTCGTTGGCTTCGGCGTAGGCTTCGTAGAAGCTGGCGCTGACGCCCGCGGTCAGCAGCGCCGAATCCCATTCATTGGTCTTGCCGATATAGGTGTGCGGCAGCGCGGTGACGCGCAGCGTGGCGTCGATGGTGCGCGCCAGATACTCCGCCCGTTCGACATAGCGGGCGAGCCAGTACAGGTTCTCGGCGGTGCGCGACAGCATTCGGCTACTCGTCCAGAATCCAGGTGTCCTTGGTGCCGCCGCCCTGGCTCGAATTCACCACCAGCGAGCCTTCCTTCAGCGCCACCCGCGTCAGCCCGCCCGGCACGATGGTGACGCGGTTGCTGCCGGTGAGCACGAAGGGGCGGAGGTCGACGTGGCGCGGCGCTAGCCCCGCCTCGGTGCAGGTCGGGCAGGTCGAGAGCGCCAGCGTCGGCTGGGCGATGAACCCCTCCGGCTCGCGCTTGAGCTTGTCGCGGAAGGCCTCGATGGTGGCCTTGGTGGCGGCAGGTCCGATCAGCATGCCGTAGCCGCCGGAGCCGTGCACTTCCTTCACCACCAGCTCGGCCAGGTTGTCGAGCACGTAAGAGAGATCCTTGGGCTCGCGGCAGCGCCAGGTCGGCACGTTCTTCAGGATCGGTTCCTCGCCGAGATAGAATTTCACGATCTCGGGCATGTAGGAATAGACCGCCTTGTCGTCGGCGATCCCGGTGCCGACGGCGTTGGCCAGCGTGATGTTGCCGGCCGCATAGGCCGACATCAGTCCGGGCACGCCGAGCGCCGAATCCGGGCGGAAGGTCAAGGGATCGAGGAAATCGTCGTCGACCCGGCGGTAGATCACGTCGACCCGCTTCAAGCCTTCGGTGGTGCGCATGAACACCTCGTCGTTCTTGACAATGAGGTCGCGGCCCTCGACGAGCTCGATGCCGAGCTTGTCGGCCAAGAACGAATGCTCGTAATAGGCGGAGTTGTAGACGCCCGGCGTCATCAGCGCCACCGTCGGCTCGGCCGCCGCGGAAAGCGGCGCCACCGAGCGCAGCGCCGACAATAGTTCGTCCGGATACCTCTCGACCGGCGCGACGCGGTGGCGGGCGAACAGATCCGGAAACAGCCGCATCATGATCTCGCGGTTTTCCAGCATGTAGGACACGCCCGAAGGCGTGCGCGCGTTGTCCTCCAGCACGAAGAAGTTTTCCGGATTGGTGCGGACGATGTCGATGCCCGCGATGTGGACGTAGACGTCGTGCGGCACGTCCTGGCCGTTCATCTCCGGGCGGAACACCGGGTTCTGGAAGATCAGATCGTCGGGGATGACATTGGCGCGCAGGACGTCGCGGCCGTGATAGATGTCGCGCAGGAACATGTTCAGCGCCCGCACCCGCTGCTTGAGACCCTTTTCGAGGATCGCCCACTCCTTCCCCGACAGAATGCGCGGGATCACGTCGAAGGGGATCAGCCGTTCCTGGGCTTCGGCGTCGCCATAGACCGCGAAGGTGATGCCGATCCTGCGGAACAGGAGCTCGGCTTCCTGGCGGCGATACTCCAGGGCGTCCGGTGGCGTCTCCTTCAGCCAGCGGGAGAGCTCCTGGTAGGCGGGACGGAGGTCGCCGCCTGGCCCGTTCATTTCATCGAACGCAGCTGCCATATATCCCGACGCTTTTTCAAAGGCATGCCGGACAGTGCATGACTTGAAGGGATGGTAGCAAGGCCCGGGCCAGCGCGATATGCATTCGCTCCGGGCATTTGCTATGGGTACTCCCGGGGTTGCCTGAAAATGCGGCTGACCGTTGCTTATTTCGGCAGCAAAACCCCGTGACTTCAAGGCGTTGGCCGTTGCAAGGTCGCAAGAATAAAGGGCAAGGAGAAACTATGAGCGAGATCGTCACCGCGGGGATTTTGGTAATCGGCGACGAGATCCTGTCCGGGCGGACCAAGGACAAGAACATCGGCTTCATCGCCGAATACCTGACCAATATCGGGATCGACCTCAAGGAGGTCCGCGTCGTCGCCGACGACGAGCTTGACATCATCGTGGCGCTGGACGCGCTGCGGCATCGTTACGACTATGTCTTTACCACCGGCGGCATCGGACCGACCCACGACGACATCACCGCCGACAGCATCGCGAAAGCGTTCGGCGTCGGCATCGACCATCATCCGGAAGTGGTGGCGCGGTTCCGCGAGCGCTGGGGCACGCAGGACCTGAACGAGGCGCGGCTGCGCATGGCGCGGATTCCCGACGGCGCCGAACTGATCCAGAGCGCGACGATTCTCGCGCCCGGTTTCAAGCTCGGCAACGTTATCGTCATGGCCGGCGTGCCCGCGATCATGCAGGCGATGATGGACATCGTTGCGCCAAAGCTGAAATCGGGGCTCAGGATGCTGTCGGACACGGTGCGCGCCAATGCGAGGGAAGGCGACATCGGCGGCCCCTTGCGCGCCATCCAGAACGCCCATCCCGACACCATGATCGGCAGCTATCCCTTCACCGACGAGGACCGGAAGCCGAACACCAATCTCGTGGTGCGCTCGCGCGATCCGGACAAGCTCAATGCCGCGATGAACGCGGTGAAGGAAATGCTGGCGGGATTGAACGTGGTCCGCTAGCGGATCGGAAAGAGCAGTGGCGCTGCGACGACGCCCGCTGCGCTTCGAAGACACGGGAGAACATGATGGCGGAGCATCCGGAACTGAGCGCCGCGGATCGGGCGGGCAGGGCCTTTCCGGTCTCCTGGGACCAGTTTCACCGGGACTGCCGGGCGCTGACCTGGCGGCTGAACGAGGTCGGCTCGTTTCACGCCGTGATTGCGATCACCCGCGGCGGGCTGGTGCCGGCGGCGATCGTCGCGCGCGAGCTCGGCGTGCGCGTCATCGATACCGTCTGCATCGCGAGCTACGATCATACCAAGCAGGCGGATCTGAAGGTCCTGAAGGGTGTCTCGCCCGACATCGCCAAACTCGGCGGGGGCACCGGCAAGGGGCTACTGATCGTCGACGATCTCGTCGACACCGGCAAGACCGGCCGGCTGGTGCGCGAGATGCTGCCGGATGCGCATTTCGCCGCCGTCTACGCCAAACCGAAGGGCAAGCCGCTGGTCGATACCTTCATCACCGAAGTTTCGCAGGATACGTGGATTCACTTTCCATGGGACACCGCGCTGTCATTCCAACCGCCGATCCGCGACGGCGCGACGTGATGTCTCCGTCCGTCATTGTGAGGAGCGCCAGCGACGAAGCAATCCATCCTCCTTTGCCTGGCAGCGATGGATTGCTTCGCTTCGCTCGCAATGACGGTTTTGGCTAGCGATCGAGCCGGCAAATGCCCCTACAAAACCGCGTCACGCCGTCGGGCGAGATCATCGCCACTCCGCACCGTGGTATGTTCACCGGCAATCGCGGCATCATCCACGATCCCGCGACCAGGACGCTGACACGCCGTTGGGCGAGCAAGGCGTGGCTGACCTGCGTCTGCGAATTCCGGGGACGGCGGCGCAAGGTGATGGGCGGTCGCAGCTGGACCGAGCTGTTCTTTCTCGACGAGGCGACGGCGCTTTCGGCCGGGCATCGTCCGTGTTTCTTCTGCCGCCGCGAGGACGCCGTCAAATTCCAGACCGCGTGGGCGAAGGGCAATGGAATGGCCAATGCCCTGGCGCGCGACATCGACGCCATGCTGCATCGCGAGCGGCTGGATCGTGGCAGGAAGCGGTTGCATCCGCTTCCCATGCCGTTGGAACGATTGCCCGACGGCGCGATGGTGCAGGCGGAAGGCGAGAGTTTCCTGATCGCACAGGGTAGGTTGCTGACGTGGTCGCCGGCAGGCTATCGTAAGAGCCAGCACGCGCTTGAAAATGCGATGCTGCTGACGCCGCCCTCGACGCTGCGAGCATTGTCCGCCGGATATCGGCCAGTGCTGCATCCGAGCGCGATCAGCTCGACGGCGTGACCCGTCACCCGAGCCGCTGCCGCGCCAGTTTCGCGCCGGCGCCGAGCGCCATCAGCTTGGCTTCGGCGATATCGCGGCGCATCGGCGCCATGCCGCAATTGGTGGTAGCTATGATGTTGCTCTTCGGCACGAATTTCGACACGGCCTCGATCACCGCCACGACATCCTCCGCGGTCTCCACCGTGTCGCTGGCGACATCGATCACGCCGGCCTGCACCACCTTGCCCTTGAGCAGCGCAAGCAGTTCCAGCGGCACCTTGGAATTGCGGCATTCGATTGCGACCTGCTGGATCGAACTGTTGTCGATGGCCGGAAACGTCTCTTCGTATTGCCGCCATTCGGTACCGAGCGTCTTTTTCCAGTCGGTATTGGCCTTGATGCCGTAGCCGTAGCAGATGTGCACGGCGGTCGCGCAGGTGAGACCCTGCGCCGCGCGCTCCAGTGCCTCGATGCCCCAGTCGCGGACCTCGTCCATGTAGACGTTGAAGGCAGGCTCGTCGAACTGGACGACATCGACGCCGTCGGCCTGCAACGCCCTGGCTTCCTCATTGAGCAGTTCGGCAAAGGCGAACGCCATCTTGACGCGGTCGCCGTAATATTTGTCCGCGATGGTGTCGATGATGGTCATCGGGCCGGGCAGGGTGAACTTCAGTTTCCGCGCGGTGTGGGTGCGGGCGACCCGCGCCTCGTCGGCATGGACGCGGCCCTTGAGCGTGAGCGGGGCCACCACCTGCGGCACCATCGCCTTGTAGCGGTCCTTGCGGATTCCCATCTCGACCTTGTGGGCGAAATCGATGCCCTCGATCTTCTCCAGAAAGCCGTGGACGAAATGCTGGCGGGCCTGCTCGCCCTCGGTGACGATGTCGACGCCGGCGTCCTCCTGCAGCTTGACGGCGAGCAGCGTGGCGTCGCGCTTGGCGCGCGCAAGTTCATCGCCTTTCGACTTCCAGGGCGCCCACAGCGTGTTGGGCTCGGCGAGCCATTCCGGCTTCGGCAGGGAGCCGGCGATGGTGGTTGGAAACAGCATATGAGCCTCCCGGACGGTTCTGGTTGAGCGCCTCTCTGCCATGTCTTATGGTCGAGGTACAGAACAACGAAAGTCGCCCGCACCCAGGCCGGGTCGCGGCGCGGACATGCCGGGAAAGCCATGATCGACCTCTATTACGCGCCGACGCCGAACGGCTGGAAAATCTCGATCATGCTGGAAGAGCTCGGGCTTCCCTACAAGGTCATTCCCGTCAACATCCGCTCCGGCGAACAGTTCAGGCCCGAATTCCTGGCGATCAGCCCGAACAGCCGCATTCCGGCGATCATCGATCATGAGCCGGCCGACGGCGGCGAGTCGTTTTCGGTGTTCGAGACCGGCGCCATTCTGATCTATCTCGCCGAGAAGACCGGCCGCTTCCTCCCTGCGGATATGCGCGGGCGATCCGTCGTCACCCAATGGGTGATGTGGCAGATGAGTGGGCTGGGGCCCATGCTCGGCCAGCACGGCCACTTTGCTCTCTATGCGGCGGAAAAAATTCCCTACGCCATCGAGCGCTATCACGACGAGGCGGCGCGGCTCTACCGCGTGCTCGATGTGCAGCTCGGCAAGACCGGGGCTTACGTCGCCGGCGACTATTCGATCGCCGACATCGCCTGCTTTCCCTGGACCATGACCCACAAGGCGCAGGGCTTTACGCTCGACGATTACCCCAACATCAAGCGCTGGTACGCCGACGTGCGCGCCCGGCCGCAGGTGCAGGCGGGATTGGCGATCGGCAAATTCGTCAAGGAACCGTTCGACGAAGAGGCGCGCAGGAACATGTTCGGCGAGAGGGCGAAGGAGATGGCGGGCAGGAAATGAAAAATCATCCACATCGTCATTGCGAGGAGCGAAGCGACGAAGCAATCCATTCTTTCTCTACGCCGCGATATGGATTGCTTCGCTTCGCTCGCAATGACGGTGTAACATCCAGCGAAACGACAAAACCAAGAGGAAACACCACATGATCGAATTCTTCTTCGACTGCTCCAGCCCCTGGACCTATCTCGCCTTCCACAATATCCAGCCGCTCGCCCGGGAATTCGGCGCGGAGATCGTGTGGCGGCCGATCCTGGTCGGGGGCATCTTCAACACCATCAATCCCAGCGTCTACGCCTCGCGCGAGCATCCGGTGCCGGCCAAGCTCGCCTACCAGGCGAAGGACCTCGCCGACTGGGCGCGCTCTGCCGGGCTTGCGATCAAGATGCCGCCGACGGTTTTTCCGGTGAACAGCGTGAAGGCGATGCGCGGCTGCATCTTCCTGGGCAAGGACATGGTGCCGTTCGCGCGCGCGGTGTTCGAGGCCTATTGGGGCGAGGACAAGGACATTTCACAGGATGCGGTGCTGACCGAAATCTGCAAGCGCGCCGGCGTCGATCCGCAAAAATTCTTCGCCGGCATCGGCCAGCAGGCGATCAAGGACCAGCTCAAGGCCAACACTGATGAAGTGATGGCGCGCGGCGGCTTCGGTTCGCCGACCATCTTCATCGACAAGACGGACATGTACTTCGGCAACGACCGCATGCCGCTGATCCGCGAGGCGCTGGCGCGTCGCAAGGAGCGGGCGGCCTGATGCCGAAGGCGGTTGTCTGCCGCGAACTCGGCCCGCCCGAGCGCTTGCGGCTGGAAAGCTTTGCCCCGGTGCCGCTGAAGCCGGGCGAGGTGCGCGTCGCCATCCACGCCGCCGGAATCAATTTTCCCGATATCCTGATGGCGGCCGGCCAATATCAGCTCAAGCCGGAGCTGCCGTTTACGCCCGGGGTGGAAGCCGCGGGCGAGGTGATCGAAGTCGATGGCGCGCCTCATGTCACGGTCGGCGATCGCGTCATCGTCAGGATGCGGCACGGCGCGTATGCGGATGAAGCCGTGGCTGGGCCGTCGCAACTCATCCCGCTGCCAAGGGCGTTCGACTATGCCGAGGGTGCGACCTTTCTGGCCGCCCACGGCACCGCCTATCACGCGCTGATCGATCGCGGGCAAATCAAGCCGGGCGAAGTGCTTTTGGTGCACGGCGCCGGCGGCGGCGTCGGGCTTGCCGCGGTCGAGATGGGGAAGTTCTTGGGGGCGACCGTGATCGCGGCGGCGTCCTCGGAGGAGAAACTTGCGGTGGCGCAGGCGCGCGGCGCCGATCATCTCGTGCTCTATTCGCGCGAACCGTTCCGCGACGCCGTGAAGCGCATCACCGACGGCCGCGGCGCCGACGTGGTATTCGATCCCGTCGGCGGCGCGGTCTTCGAGCAGAGCATGCGCTGCATCGCCTGGGGCGCGCGGTTGCTCGTGATCGGCTTTACCGGCGGCATCGGGCTCGCCCGCACCAATCTCTTGCTGATCAAGGGCGCCAGCGTGCTCGGCGTCCGCGCCGGCGAAGCGGTGCGGCGGAATCCCGGTCTCGCGGAGGTGCGGATCAAGACGCTACTGGACTGGGCGGAGGCCGGAAGGATCCGCCCCAACGTCTCGCACCGATTGCCACTGGAGGATTACGCGCAAGCCATGCGGCTTCTGATCGACCGCAAGGCGATCGGCCGCGTCGCGCTGATGATGCGGTGAATCCTCGTAGGGTGGGCAAAGGCGCGCTCCGCGCCGTGCTCACCATCGTCGGCGCACGATGTTATGGTGGGCACGCTTCGCTTTGCCCACCCTACGAGCTCACTCGTACTTCCGTTCTTCCCACCACGGAAAGTAATCCGGCATGTCCGATGACACCTTGTCCTTGAACACGGCCGGGCGCTTTTCCAGGAACGACACCACGCCTTCCTTCACGTCCGCGGAGCGGCCGCGCGCGTAGATGCCGCGGCTGTCGACCTTGTGCGCTTCCATCGGATCGTCGGCGCCCAGCATCCGCCACATCATCTGCCGGATCAGCGCCAGCGACACCGGCGCGGTCTTGGCCGCGATTTCTCTCGCCAGCGCGCGTGCCGTTGGCAATAAATCGTCCGCAGGCACCACCTTGCTGACGAGCCGGCCGGCCAAGGCCTCCTGCGCCGGGAACACGCGGCCGGTGTAACACCACTCCAGCGCCTGCGAGATGCCGACGATGCGCGGCAGGAACCAGCTCGAGGCGGCCTCCGGCACGATGCCGCGCTGGGAGAACACAAAGCCGAAGCGCGCGGCCTCCGACGCGATACGGATATCCATCGCCAGCTGCATGGTGACGCCGATGCCGACCGCGGGCCCGTTCACCGCGGCGATCACGGGCTTGAGGCACTTGAAGATGCGCAGCGTCAATAGCCCGCCGCCGTCGCGCACACTGGGGTCGTTGTAGTCGACCTTGCCGTCAGCGAGCCGTTTCACCGGCCCGCGCCGGGCGTCGCGGTCGAACGTGTCGGCGCCGGCAGAAAGGTCGGCGCCGGCGCAGAAGCCACGACCGGCGCCGGTGACGATGATGGCGCGGATATTGTCGTCGTTATCGGCGGCATCGAAGGCGTCGATCATCTCCCGCTGCATGGTGCCGTTGAAGGCGTTGAGCCTGTCGGGCCGGTTCAGCGTGATGGTGAGGATCTGCTCGGCGACCTCGTATTTGATCGTCTCATACGCCATTGGGGTTATCTCCCGGTGATTTGTTGATTTTCACTCGTCATTGCCGGGCTTGACCCGGCAATCCATCATCTTCGCAAGACTCTTTTGAAGATGGATGGATGCGCGGGTCAAGCCCGCGCATGACGAGCAATGTGCGACGCGGCGCCTCTCTATTTCTTCGGCGGGCTCGGCCACGGCCGCTGCGCGCCGCGCATGCCCTCGAATGCCTTCGCCATCGCCAGTACGCCGAGGTCGTCGAAGCGGCGGCCGACGATCTGCACGCCGATCGGAAAGCCCTTGGCGTCGAAGCCGCCGTTGATCGAGATGGCCGGATTCTCCGACATGTTCCACGGCACGGTATAGGCGATGTGCTCGAACGGCTTTGCGGGATCGTTGATCGGCGAGGCGAGTTCGGCATCGAACTTCACCACCGGCGCCACCGGCGAGACCACGTAATCGAGGTCGCAGAACAGTTTTGCCACAGCGGTGCGGATCGCCATGGTGGCATTGAAACCCCTGACGACGTCGACGCCCGAGAGTTTTGCACCGGCTTCCGCCCAGTTGACGATGTAGGGCAGCGCCTTGCCGCGCTCGCCAGGAGTGAGTTTTGACAGATCGTCCCACATCCGCGCGCGCCAGAAATTGTCGAGCCCGTCGAGCAGTTCGCGGCTCATCACACCGGCCACTTCGGTGACGGCGGTGCCGGCCGCCTCGAACGCCTTCGCCGCCTTCACGGCGACCTCGCGCACGTCCTTTTCCAGCGCCTGGCCCGTGCCTGGATCGAGCATCAGCCCGATGCGCAGCTTCCGTACCGGCTTCTCCAGCGCCTTCCAGTTGATCGCGTCCGGCGGCAGGCTCATGCCGTCGCGGCGATCCGGCTTCGATAGCACGCTCATCATCAACGCGGCGTCATCGACGATGCGGGTCATCGGACCTGCGACGCGGCCGACATAAAATGGATCGATCGGGATTCGCCCGAGGCTCGGCTTCAGGCCGACGAGTCCGCACCAGCATGAGGGCAGCCGTACCGAGCCGCCGATATCCGTGCCGAGATGCAGCGGGCCGTAACCGGCCGCCGCCGCGGCGCCCGCGCCGGCGCTCGACCCGCCCGGATTCTTGCTGAGGTCCCAGGGATTGCGGGTGAGCGGATGAAAGCTCGACAGCCCCGACGACAGCATGCCGTAATCGGGCATGGTGGTCTTAGAAAAGATGATTGCGCCGGCCTCGCGCAACCGCGCCGCCGGCGGCGCATCCACCGGCGAGGGCACCAGCTTGACGCTGGCCGCGCCCAGCGGTACCGGCACGTCCCTGGTCGCGATATTGTCCTTGATCGTCGCGGGCACGCCGTCGAGCGGGCCCATCGGCTCGCCCTTCTGCCAGCGCTCGGTCGAGGCCTTCGCGGCCGCGCGCGCGCCGTCGGGATCGAAGGCATAGAGTGCCTTGAGGTGCGGCTCCCATACCGCGATATGCGAGAACACGTCCTCCAGCACTTCGGACGGCGAGAATTGCCTGGCGCGAAAACCCGCGATCAGGTCGACCGCGGAAAGATCGTGCAGCGAGGTTACGGCTTGTTTCGATGCTGACTTATGCATGGGCGCCTGCCGCAAGACGGGTCTCGATGATGCGCGCGAATACGCTGGCGCCGATGGGGAGGATCTTGTCGTCCAGCACATAGCCGGGATTGTGCACCGGCACCGAACCCTCATGGCCGACCCAGAAATAGGCGCCGGGCACCGCCTGCATCATGTCGGCGAAGTCCTCGCTGCCCATCTTCGGCTCCGTTCTGGTGATGACCTTGGCGGGATCGACGACGGTGCGGGCCGCCGCCTCGACCACCCGCGACTGTTCTTCCTGGTTCACCAGAACGCTGAAGGTGTCACGGATATCGGCATCGATCTCGACCTGGAAGGCACTGGCCATGCCGGCGCAGAGCGCGCGCATCCGCTCGCGGATCAAGGCGCGCGTTTCGTCCGAGAAGGCGCGCACGGTGCCGCAGAGTTTGGCCTCGCCCGGGATCACGTTGTAGGCGGAGCCGGCGTGGAACTGGGTGATCGACAGCACCGCGGGCGCATGCGGATTGACGTTGCGGCTGACGATGGTCTGCAGCGCCTGGCCGAGCGACATCGCGATCACGATCGGGTCCTTGGAATAATTCGGCATCGCGCCGTGCGCGCCGTAACCGCGGATGGTGATGTCGAAGAAATCGGCGCCGGCCATCGCCGGCCCCGGCAGGATCGCGACCTCGCCATGGTTGAGATCGGGCGCGTTATGCAGGCCGTAGACCTCGTCGCAGGGGAATTTCTCGAACAGCCCGTCCTTGATCATGGCGCGCGCGCCGCCAAGGCCTTCTTCCGCCGGCTGGAAGATGAAATGCACGGTGCCGTCGAAATTCCTGGTCTCGGCGAGATAGCGCGCGGTGCCGAGCAGCATGGTGGTGTGGCCGTCATGGCCGCAGCCGTGGAAGCGGCCGGGAACGGTCGAGCGCCAGCGTAGATTGGTGTTTTCCTCCATCGGCAGCGCGTCCATGTCGGCGCGCAGCCCGATGCGTCTTCCGCCCGTGCCCTTGCCCTTGAGCACGCCGACCACGCCGGTGCCGCCGAGGCCGCGATGCACCTCGATGCCCCATTGCGTCAGCTTCTCGGCGACGATACCGGAGGTGCGGACTTCCTCGAAGCCGATCTCGGGGTGGGCGTGCAGATCCCGGCGGATCGCGGTGAGTTCGTCGGCAAAGGCTTCGATGCGGTCGATGGTTGGCATGTGGTTCTATCCGGTTGAGCGTGACTTGGTTTCGGGAATGAAGGCGGGACCGTTCGGTTTGATGCGGATGCCCGGACGCAGCCGCGTCCACGGCAGCGCGGCGGTGTCGGCCGGCATCGCGCCGGGCGCGGCGCAGATCAAAAGTCTTTCGGCAATCGGCTCGAAATCGGCGCGGAAATGCACCGAGCTCTTGTTGACCAGGATGGCTTGTTCTGTCGGTTCGATGCCGACATAGCGGTACATCGACTGGTCCGCGAGCTGCGCCTTGTAGGAAGCGACGACCACCCTGACGTCGCCGATCCGCAAAGCTGCCGACGGCCCCATGTCCATGTCGCGGCCGCCATAATAGGGACCCTGCGCGACGAATTGCCCGTCGGACAATCGTTCGACGACGAAGGTCTCCCTGTAGGGCGCATCGCCCGGGATCCCCGACTTGCCGCCGAGCGCGAGCGTGACGGTGGCGCCGACGCCGGCCGCATGCGCGGCCCTGGCGGAAGCGGGGTCATGGATCACGCCGATCGCTGCCCTTGCAGCGTTATTGAGCACCAGTGCGCGCAGCATCCCCGTGGTGTCGGAATCGCCGCCGGCGCCGGGATTGTCCTGGGTGTCGGCGATGATGACGGGCTTTTTGGCGCCCTTCGCCAGTTCCATCGCGAGCCGCACGCCCTCGTCGGGCGTATAGATGCGGCCGTCGAAATCGTCTTCGTGGCTTTCCACCAAGGCGGCGATGGAATCCGCCGCGGCGTCGGCATCTCGTTGGGTCCGCCCATAGGCGAACACGCTCGGCCCGCAGTGACGGAAATCGGCCGCCGGAAAGCCCGGCGCGAACGACAGTGTCGGCACCGTGTCGCTCTCGAGCGCCGCCAACCTTTGGTAGATGGCTTTGGCGGGCTGATCGTTGGTGCACTGCCAGCTGATCGGAATCAGGAACGGCAATTGCCGGAACGCTTTCGCAAGGCGCTGTCCGCTCCGCAGCAGTAGCGCCAAATGCCTTGCTGCGGCGCGGCCGGTCTCGGCCATGTCGACATGCGGATAGGTGCGGTAGGCAATCAGCGCGTCCGCGTGTTCCACCATTTCGGGCGTCACATTGGCGTGCAGGTCGAGGCTCGCTACCAGCGGCTGGTCCTTGCCGATCGCCTGGCGGACGCGCGCCAGGATTTCCCCTTCGCCGTCGTCGAGATGTTCCGCGACCATCGCGCCGTGCAGGTCGAGATAGACCGCATCGATCGGGCCGGCGACCTTGATGCCGTCGACCATCACCTTGGCGATGCGCTCATAGGCATTTCTTGTCACATGCGCGGACGGGCTGGCCGCGGCCGAAATCGTCGGCACCAGTTCCCAGCCGCGGGCTTCCGCCGCCTCGACAAAGCCGGCAAGGCCGACATTGATGTTGCGCATGACCTTGAGCACGTCGGCACCCACGGCCATTGAGGGCCAGCCGCCGCCATGCACGAAATCGTCGTAGGTCGCCTTCGTCGGCGCGAAGGTGTTGGTCTCGTGCAGGAAGCCGCCAACGGCGATACGGGTCATCAATTCTGTCTCGGCGCATTATCAGCGCGTGACGTTAGCCCCGTCATTACCGGATGTGCAAGCGACGAAGCAATCCCTCGCCGCATGGCTTCGAACCGTTTCCGGATTGCTCTTTTCCGTCATTGCGTGGAGCGATTTGTCCGCCGTGGCTCAACGAGCGAAGGCGGAAGCGACGAAGCAATCCGCCTTTCTTTACTAGGCAGCCATGGATTGCTTCGCGGAGCCCGTCATCGGGCGCGTTCGCGCGGCCCGTTGGCTCGCGACGACGGGTGGCAATGGCGGGGATCGCTGCCCTCCCTCATTCCAGCGTCGCCAGCAGTCCCGCCATCAGGCGGCCGCGCTCGGCGAGGCTGTCAACTTCGATATGTTCGTTGTGGGTATGCGCGTCGGCGCCGCGGACGCCGAGGCCGTCCAGCGTCGCAATTCCCATCGCGCCGGTGAAATTGGCATCCGAGCCGCCGGCGGCGCTGGCATGGAGAAGCTCCTTGCCCATGGCGCTCGCGAGCGCGCGGGCTTTTTCATAGAGCGCCATGCAAGCCGCGTCCGGTTCCCAGACCGGCCGGGTCACCCCGCGCGTGACCGTGAAGGTCACGCCGTTGGTGGTCCCGTTGAGCGCCAGCATCCGCTCGACGCCGCGATCGAGATCGCCCTGGCGCTTGGCCATGCTGAGCGCCTCGCCGGTGCAGGTGGTGGCGACGCAATTGACCCATTGCCCGCCATGCACGATGCCGACCGAGAAGGTGCAGTCCTCCGTCGTCATGCCGTCGATGGCGAGAACCTGGCGCGCCATCTCGCGGATCGCGGAACGTCCCGCGGAGAGATTGGCGCCGGCGTGGCTCGCCTTGCCGGTGGCTTCGAGATTGAACCGGGCGATCGCGTAACGCCCGGTGACGACGCCGTTGTTGGCGCGGCCCGGCTCCGGCACCAGCACATATTTGTTGCGCGCCGCCTCCGCCTCGATGAGGTCGCGCACGGAGGGGGTGCCGACTTCTTCGTCCGGCGTGAACAGCACCGTGATCGGCAGCGGTGTCGTGAAGGAAGCGCGCGCCAATTGCCGGATCGCCTCCAGCGCGAGGTAGCTGCCGCCCTTCATGTCGTAGATGCCGGGGCCCCAGCATTTGTTGCCCTCGCGCCGCCACGGCAGGCCGTCTTTCAGCGTGCCTGTGGGATGCACGGTATCGAAGTGCCCCGCAATCAGGATGCCGGGTTCGCCGGCCTTGGGATGCGGAAAGCGCGCCCGGACGCAGCCGCCAAAGCCCTGCCGTCCCGCGATGCGCTCGATCGAGGCGCCCATGATCGCCATGTCGCGCGCGGCGATGTCGAGCATGCGATCGACCGCGGCGGCGTCCCAGGTCGGGCTTTCGCATTCGACCCAGACGCGCAGTCCCTGCAGCATGGCCTCGGAATCAAACGGAAGATTGGCGGGGTTCATGAGATTCTCTTCGGGTTTGGAGCGGACATCGGGCGAGGCGAATGTATCGCGCGAGGCCTACGAGAGGGATCGGCGATGAATTTGTAAAGTGAAACATGCGCGGACAGCACGTCTGCATTCGTCGCCCGCGCCATGCAGCAGCAGCCGATTGACCCGCGGCGCCTTTGGACACAAGTTTCAAAATCCGAAGAATTACCGCATCTTAGCGCGCTCCAGGCGACCGTCAGAAATCGAAATAGACGAACGCGCCCGAGCTTCCCTGGCTCACCGCGATCGCGATGATCCAGCAAAAGAAGATCGCCGCCCAGGTCAACTCCGGCCGCGTCCGGCGGACCGCCAGCCTGACCAGGCGGTGGTCGTCGAAGCAATGCGTCGCCGCGAACACCACGATCAGAAAAATCGCAAACAGGTTCTGCGCAACAAATACTTCCGGCGCGCTCCAGTTCCCTGTGATCGACGCGACCATCATGTCGACGGCCCGCGCCAGGCTGTGCGCGCGGAAGAAGCACAGGCTGACCAGGAAGGCGAGCATGGTCAGTCCCCATGCGGCGGCCTTCGGCACCTTCGGCATCGACGCGCGGCGCCATGAAAACTCCACCGTCATCGCAAGCCCGGTAAAAATGCCGAAGGCGATGAAATTCCAGCCCGCGCCGTGCCAGATGCCCGAGACCAGGAACGTGACGTTCACGGGAATGACGACGGCCAGCAGGAACATGGGCCACTTGCCGAAACGCCGGCGCACGGCGTAGCGCGCGAGCATCATCGACAGCGGCAGATAGACGTAGTCGCTGAGGCAGCGCATCAGGGTCATGTGCCAGCGCCGCCACAGGTCGCTGATCGAGGTCGCGGCGTAGGGCTTACGGAAGTTTTGCGGCAGCTTTATTCCGAGCATGGCGGCCAGCCCAATCGCCATGTCGGTATAGCCCGAGAAGTCGCAATAGACCTGCACCGCAAATCCGATGATCGCGAGCCACGCCGCGAGTGAACTGCCGGTGGCATCCTGGGCATAGGCCGCGGTGACAACAGGCGACAGCTGGTCGGCGAATACCAGCTTCTTGATCAGGCCGACCGTGAAAATCGCCAGCGGCGCGGCAAAGTTGCGCAAGGTAGCCGCGCGCGGGTTTTCGAGCTGCGGAATTAGTTCGTACGGCCGCAGGATCGGTCCCGCGATCAAATGCGGGAAGAACAGGACGTAGGCCAGGATGGTCTTCGGCCTGTGATCGGCCGAAAACACCTCCCGGTAGATGTCGACGAGATAGGCCGTGAGCGTGAAGCTGACGAAGGATATGCCGAGCGGCAGCTTCAGGTTCAACAGGCCATGATCGATCCCGAAAAACGGACCGAACACGTCGCGATAAACGAAGTCGGTGTATTTGAAGATCGCAAGCGGCAGCAGCAGCACGGCGATTGCGAGCGCGGTGTGACGCCAGCGCCGGTCCGGTTCCTTGGCCTGGTCGATCCAGCGGCCGGCGAAATAGGCAATGCCCATCAGGACGAACGGAATCCAGAGATATTCGACCTTCCACCAGGCATAGAAGACGGAGCTGCCGGCGATGATCAGCCAGAGCCGGTGCTGGCGCGGGACGGCAAAATGCAGCCCGAAATAGATGACGAAGAAGGCGAAGAAGACGGGCGTGCTGAAGATCATGACGGCCGTTCGCTTGCGGCTGCCCTCGGACGGATCATGCCTTGTGCGCGACCTCCGGCCGTTCTTTCGGACCGCAGATCAGCAATCAGGCATCGAACTTCCGCGACCGGCGCCGTCACTTCGCGAGCGCCCCCTGCACGGTTGGCCGCACGATCAGCGGAAACAGCGCATCCGCCATCAATTTGTGGGCGAACGCGTTGGGGTGGGGGTCGCCGGGCATCGCCCATATTTCCTCCGGCCGCAGGCCGCTCATGGCCGGCAGCATGTCGACATAGGCGTAGCCGTTGTCCTTCGCAAACTCTCGCATGATGTCGTGGACGAACGTGAACTTGTAGTCGACGAGGTCGTGCAC
Organism: uncultured Alphaproteobacteria bacterium; assembly: GCA_963721135.1. Classification (GTDB taxonomy): domain Bacteria; phylum Pseudomonadota; class Alphaproteobacteria; order Rhizobiales; family Xanthobacteraceae; genus Bradyrhizobium. Next base: position 87,421 of record CAVRIB010000012.1, on the reverse strand, counting down.
GTCGGGGATCATCATGAAATACAGGCGAACGCCGTGCTCCCCGGCGTATTGCGAAAGCTTCTTCAACTCGTCCTCCATCGTGACGAAGCCGGGCTGGTTCGGATCGTAGACCTTGCGGTAGCGTGCGACGAGGTCGCTGTCGCCGAAACGGTCGAGCAGGCGATGGTAGGCGATCCACAGCGTGACCGCGAGTTCGCTGTTTCGCATGAAGAAGTTGCCGCGGCTCGACGGCAGATCCTCGGCGTCGCGCATGAAATACTGGACCACGATATCGGTCGGGTTCAGTCCGGTGAGCTCTTTGAAGAACCGCGAGATATATCGCTCGGCGTTGTAGTTGCCGACCCCGGCGTTGAGCACCTGCGCATGCACGCCCGCCGCGGCGAGCCGCTTTTCCAGCTGCACTTCCACCGTCTCGTCCTCCGGCACGCCCCAGCCGAGCGTCGTGGAGGCGCCGAGGAAGAGGATCCTGCGGGTGCCGGGGCCGGCCGGTACCACCGGTCCGCCGCGCAGGCCCCACTCGTTGAGGCGGATGTCGACGTTCTGCAGGACCGCGGACTTGTTCTTGCGGTGCTCGAAATCGAGCGCGGGATCGTCGCTCCTGACCTTGAGCTCGCGCGCGTATCGCCACATCTCGATGTCGTAACTCTTCATCGAGCTGTTCTTGATGCGAAGGATTCCTTCGCCCATCAACAGTGCGACGACGATCGATATCGACAGCACGGCGATCGAAAGCAGGGTGTTCTTGCTGAACTTCAAGGGCAATCCCGGGCTCCTGGTGTGCGTGGCTATTGCTTGGCGATCGTGGATGCGGCCGGGCAAGTAGGTACCCCGACCCGCGGTTACTTGTTCAGCTTGCCCTCCAGACAATTGAGCATCTCGCCGACATTGCGCCAACCCATCACCTCGCGGGTGGTGAATTTCACCCTGAAATGCTCCTCCAGCGTCATCACCAGCGTCACGTGATTGAGCGAATCCCATCCCTCCACCTTGGGAGCGGTCAGGTCGTCGGTCAGCACGAGGTTCGGGCTATCCAGGACGTCCCTGAAAATCGCCTGGGCCTGGCTCACGATCTGTTCGCGGCTCGTCATCTTGGAGTCCTTGCATCTCGTGGTAGCGAATGTCGATGGGAAGATCGTCCGGGCGCCGGTAGCCGGCGAGGTCGAGGGTGAAGAATTTCGCGCCGGCTTCCTCGCGTTCGCGTGCGAAGCCGAGATCGGCGTACAAGTCCGCCACCATCGCGTTCTTGGCGGTGGGGCGATATTCACCGATCAGGCGCTTGCACCCGCGTGCGCGCGCCAACCCGGCGAGGATGTCGAGGGTGGCCTGCTCGACCCGCCGGCAGAGCACGCGGCAGCTCATGATCCAGCTATCGACGTGCAGCGCGTCGGCGGCCGCGCGCGCGATCACGGTGGCGACGATACCGTTGTCGCCAAGACGGTCCTGCAGGCGCAGCGTGAACGTATCGCATTGCCGATCCCGGGCGATCGCCTTGAGTTCCGCCTCGGTATAGCGAATGGTCGTAAGATTGAACTGGTTGCTGCGCTGGAACAGCTGGGACGCCCGCGGCGTGGTGAAGCCGTCGAACGGGCGGATCTCGGCCACCATGTCGAGCGCACGCAAATAGGCCGGAAGGTCGGAGGCCTTCTCCTGCAGCGCCTGCCGCGTGACGTTGGCCTGGTAGAACGCGGTGCGGGCGGCGTCCTCCGCCGACGAACTGCCGGTCTCGAACAGGTTCCACATCGTCAGCGCCGCGACGAAGTCGGCCGGATCCTCCGGCATCTCGGGGACCTGCAATTCGGGCAAGGCCGTGCGCACGAAGTCGCGCTCGAAGGAGCTGTCGTCGATGAAGACCATCGAATCCAGTGAAATGTTGAGTGCGGCCTGAATCTCGCGGATGTTGGAAACCTTGTCGGCAAAGTTCGCTGAAATCTTCACGAAGTCGCTCTCGCGCAGCACCATGTCGGGATGCTCGGCGAGAACGCGCCGGACGTTTGATTCGTCGTTCTTGCTGCAGACGGCCAGGATGATTCCGCGCTGCTTGAGCTGCAGCAGTGCGTTCTGGAAGCGTTGATAGACCAGGCCGATATTGGAGACCTCGCCCACCTCGATGCCGTCAAACCCGACGTCGCCGAGGATGCCGCCCCACAGCGTGTTGTCGAGATCGAGGATGACGCATTTGACCGACCGGCCCATCCGCTCGGCGATGATGTCGCTGACCGATTTCACAAGCGGCGGCAGGAACCGTGGCGACAGCGCCTGCTTGGCCTGGCACCACAGCCGCTCGTCGAGCCATTGCCGCTTGCCGAAGAACGCGGCCTGGCCATCGGTATCGACGATGCGGACCGCACCGTTCTTCTGCGCGCGCTCGGCGAGCTCGGCGTTGATGCGCACGACCATGTCGAGCAGCGAATGCCTGCTCGCAACGGTGAAGTTACCGAAGGGGCGGAACATCGGCAGGCAGAAATTGTGCTGCAGGATGGTTTCGACGCCGCCGGCGAGCAGGCGGTCCCAGACTTCGAGCATCTCGTCGAGGATATCTTGGACGAAGCCATCCGGTTGCTTGCTCGGGGCATAGCGCTCCTCGAGCCTCTGCACGCAGTTGAACAGGATGACCGTCCTGGGTGCGTGCCGGAACAGCCCGCTGTCGCGATCGAGCGTTTCCCGCTGGATCGCGTCGAACTCCGCCTCGTAAACCTCCGGCCAGATGCCGCGCAGCTTCAGCGCCGCCGCCAGGCATTGGGTGTAGTGCTGGGTGGCGCATTCGCCGAGGATGCCGAGGCGCAATTCGGCGTTGCAATGGCTGCGCTCGACCGCCTTGCCCTGCTTGAGCAGCTCGGCAAGCGACAGGTCGGCGATCCGCCAGGGCTGCGTTACCGAGGTCATTTTCGCCGCTCCACCAGGTAGCCGGCGAGGCTGGGGGTGATCTCGCGCGGCTTGTAGCCGGCGGCGAATTCCTCCTGCAGCGACATCGGCTGGAAGCCGGCGGCCCGCAACATCGCCTCCAGCTGCAACGGGTCGCGAAAGTGGAAGATGTGGTCGGAATGCGCGGCGTTGAGCGCCGCCGTGATGTAGCCATGCCCGCCGGGCTTGATCATGTCGAACAGCCAGCGGCAGAACTCTTCGGGGTTCTCGAGATGTTCGAGCACTTCCTGGCAGACCAGGAAGTCGCACTGCTCTTTGTAGCCGAGCCTGACGTCGCGCTGCTCGATCGAATAGCGGTCGCCGTGACCGAACAGGGCGACCAGGTCCGCGGTGAATTTCAGCGCGTAGGGGCTGATGTCGAAGCCGATGCCGCGGATGTTGGGGAAGTGCTCGAGCAGCACCTTGGAATACATGCCGCAGCCGACGCCGACCTCGAAGAACAATCTCGGCCGCTCCAGGCGCCGCAGCATGTTCTCGCGGAATCCGCACAGCATGTTGTAGTGCTGCGGCCACAACAGATGCGACAGGTACATGCCGGGCAGGTAGCAGCGGATCATGTGATCGGCGTTGTGGTAATAGGCGTCCACGCATTCCGCGTAGCTCGACGCCTTGTAGCGGCGGTGCTTCTCGTAGAAGGATTGATTGCGCAGCGAATCGTTGACGAACTCGGCATAGCCGTCGAGCGCGTCGCCGAGCCGGCCCTCGATGCCGATGTCGATGGTGCCGTAGACCACTTCGATATTCTCGACGAATTCGGCCAGCCATGCCGCGCCGAACCGCGCTCTGGCCTGCTGCCAGACCGGCGCCAGGATCGGATAGGTTTTTTCGACAAGCTCGCAGATGTAGTCGTATTTCTGCTGATCGTCCCGCGCCGTCATGGCTCCAGCACCTTGTGCAGGGTCTTCGCGGTGGCGATCTGGCGATCACGGTCGTCGGTGATCTCGAACGTCAACGCAATCGAACTGGTGGCTTCGCTTTGCTGGGTGACGGTAGCCCGGAATCGCAGCGCCGACGGCGCGTAGCAGGGATTGCGGAAGCTGACATCGCATTTCAGCCAGAGACTTTGCGGGCCCGGAAACCGCGTCCCGACCATGCGCGACAGCAGCGAGACCACCAGCGCCCCGTGCACCAGACGTCCTTCAAAGCCATGGGCCCTGGCGAAGCTTTCGTCGGTATGCAGCGGCGCATCGTCGCCGGACAATTCCCCAAACGCGTCCGACATCGCCGTAGAGACCGGGATGGTCATCGTTTCGCTCGCGCCAACCTGAAATCGATCGATAAAATTCATCGGCTTCCACGAGGGCTAGAACAGCGCGTAGATGAACGGGCCGATCGCCGACCCCTGCGTCAGGAACACGAGTCCGCCGAGCAAGAGCAGCATCACCAGGATCGGCGTCAGCCAGAATTTCTTGCGCGTGCGCAGGAAGCTCCAAAACTCCGCAAAGAAGGACACTCAAGACACTCCCGGAACTGCCTTAATTCACTCGCGAAAACGCCCCCACGTCTACAACATCCGCTGGCGCCGTGCCAGCCGTCCCGGTCAGGCCGGATACGTTGCGATGTGCTGCAGCAGCAGCTCGCAGACGCGGTCCGGCGCCTGATCCGCCGCGAAATGCCCGACGCCCGGGAGCACGGCGAACTGATAGGGCGCGTCGACAAAATCCACCGTGCCCTCGGCCGCGACACGGCCGACGGTGTCGTCGGCATCGCCCCAGATGTAGAGCGTGGGCACGCGGATCGGCGGAAGCGGCGAACGGATCGCGCCGCGCGCGCGATACCAGGCGAGTGCCCCCTCCATCGCCGCCTTGTTGCCGAGCACGGCAAGGTGCCGCGCGATGGCGGAAGCGGGAACGCCGTTGGCCTTGAGCCGCTCGCGCAGCCATCTGGCGTCGTCGGCGAGCACGACATCGGCGGCATCGGGCTCGAGAAAGGCCTTGTGGTGCTTTGAGCGCTGCGCCTGCTCGGCATCGGTTGCAAGCAGCGCGCGATTGAAGGCGCTGGGATGCGGCCGCGACAGCACGGTGAGCGAGGCGATCCGCTCCCGATATCGGTCGGCCAGCGCCCAGGCGATGCTGCCGCCCCAGTCGTGGCCGGCGAGATGAAAGCGGCGCGCGCCATAGCCAGCGGCCGCCACGATCGCCATCGCGTCGTCCATCAGGTGGTCGATGTGATAGTTGGCGACCTCGGCCGGATCCGGCCGCGCGCCGGCCGAGTAACCGCGCTGGCTCGGCGCCACGGCGCGATAGCCCGCGGCCGAAAGCGCTTCCACCTGCGCGGACCAGCAATGCATCAGATTCCGCAAAGCCGTGCAGCAGCAGCACCAGCGGCGCGCCGGGCTCGCCGCCGACGAGGGCGTCGAAAGTGAGGGCAGGCGAGATGGCGATTTGTTCGAGTGGGGGCATGCGATGATCCTATGGAATTTTCCGCCCGAGTTGAATCGCCGGACCGCTTCCATCGAACACGACCAGCTTCTTCGTCATGACCGGGCTTCCGCCTTCGCTAGGGCTTCGGCGGACCGGAACCGAAGACCCGGCGAAGCGTAAGCGTCGACGGGTGTCTCCGCCATCCACGTCTTTCTTGCGGCAACCTCCGCAAAGCCGTGGATGCCCGGGACAAGCCCGCGCATGAAGAGTTTGCTGATGCTGCCGCACTGGCGTGCATTCTCCGGTCGTGCGATGCTTGCAAACAACCGTCGGCTTCCATGACAATATTGTAACCGGAACGGCCCGTGCTTTCTCAGCTCAACATTTCTCCGCAAACGCCCGCCGGCGCGACGCTTGCGGCCGATGGCGCGACCTTTCGGGTCTGGGCGCCGGAAGCAGGCGCCGTCTACCTGCACGGCATTTTCGGCGGCGAGGCGTTCGACGGCCTCACCGACGACCGCCTGTTGCAGAAAGACGCGCGCGGCTACTGGACCGGATACCAGCATGGCGCGCGCGATGGCGACCGCTATCGCTTCTGGGTGAGGGGCGCGGGCTCCAGCGGCTACAAGCGCGATCCCGGCGCGCGCGAACTCGAGCCGCTGGACTTTCCGAACTGTTTCGGCATCCTGCGCGCCGCCGGCTTTCCCTGGCGCGACCAGAATTTCGTGACGCCGGATTTTTCCGACATGGTCGTCTACCAGCTGCATGTCGGAACCTTTGCGATTCGCACGGCCGGCGTTTGCTCCAGCTTCCTCGACGTTGCGCTGAAGATTCCCTACCTCGCTGATCTCGGCATCAACGTGCTGCAGCCGCTTCCGATCGACGAGCAGGAAGCCAATCCGAACATGGGCTATGGCGGCGCCGACCTGTTCTCGCCGGATTTTCCCTACATCGCGGTCGAAAACCTGCCATTCTATCTCGAAGAGCTCAACGCGCTCTATGCCGCGAAACAAAAGTCCGCGATTGCGCTCGCCGATATCGAGTCCGGACCCGGGCAGCTCAAGGCGCTGGTCGACCTCTGTCATGTCTACGGCATCGCGGTGGTGTTCGACGTGGTCTATAATCACGCCGGCGGATTTTCGGTCGACGGACAGTTCGACGACAATTGCCTCTATTACATGGATCGCCGCGAAAACCGCGGCGACAACAACGACAGCCTCTATTTCACCGATCAGGATCGCGGCACCGGGGGGCTGGCGTTCGCGCTGTGGAACGACGAGGTTTCGAAATTCCTGATCGACAACGCGCGGTATTTTCTCGAGGAGTTTCACGCCGACGGTTTTCGCTACGACGAGATTTCGACGCTGATCTCGACCGGTCAGGGCAGCGGCTGGGAATTCTGCCGCGCGTTGACCTCGCAGCTGCGCGGCTTGCGCAATCGCATCCTGCAGAACGCGGAATTCTGGCCCGGGCGCTTTGCGGACATTCCGGCTTCCGCCCAGCCGGTCGTCGCGCCGGCGGAAGCGGGCGGCATGGGCTTTGACGTGGTGCAGCACGATGATCTCCGCGGCGTGCTGCGCCGCGCGGTCGGCGCGGCGTCGTGGGGCGCGAACGCCGGCGTCAATATGTCGGCGATCGCCTCGGCGCTCTACCCGCCCGGTTTCGATCACGCCTGGCGTGCCGTCACCTGCGTCGAGAACCACGACCTCGTGCTGGCCGGGCGCGAGCCGCGGTTGCCTGTTCTCGCCGACCCCTCCAATTCCCGCTCCTGGTACGCGCGCAGCCGCAGCCGCGTCGCCACCGCGATCCTCTTGACCGCGCCCGGGATCCCGCAACTGTTCATGGGCCAGGAATTTCTGGAAGCAAGACCCTGGGACGTCGATCCCGGGGGCGCAAACCTGTTGTCATGGGACGGTCTCGACGCGCCCGATTCCAGCATGGGCGATCACCTGCGCTTCACCAAAGACCTGATCCGACTTCGCCGCGACCTGCCGGCGCTGCGCAGCGACAACGTCCACGCCTTCCATTGTTCGGATCGCGATCGGGTGATCGCCTGCCACCGTTGGCGCGAGGAAGGCGACGTCATCGTGGTCGCTTCCTTCGCGGAGACGACCTGGACCGGCTATGAAATCGGGTTTCCGTTTCCGGGCCTCTGGCACGAGCGCTTCAACAGCGACGTTTACGACCATTTTCCCAATCCGCACGTCGCCGGCAATGGCGGCTCGATTGTTGCGCAGGCGCGAGGCCTGCACGGTTTTGCGGCGTCGGCGGCGATCGTGATTCCTGCGAACGCGGTCGTGGTATTCACGCGGGCGTAGAGAGCCTACTTCACCAGCGTCACCGGCACGTCGGCCAGATGCAGGACCTGGGTCGCGACCGAGCCGAGCACGAGGCCGCGCACGCCGCCGAGCCCCCTTGTTCCCATGAAAATCTGGGTCACCTGCTCCTCGCGCGCCACGCGATCGATCGATGCCGCGATCGCGCCGCGCTCCGGGCGGGTCTCGTAGCTCACCCCCGCCTCGGCGCAAAGGCTGGTTGCCTCCCGAAAGGCCTTTTGCGCCGCTCTCTCTTCTTCCTGCTCGATCCACTCCAGCGGCATGATCCCGCCGCCGCCGAGGTTGAGAGTCGCCGTATTCTGAATATTGACGAGGAGGAAGCTTGCCTGCGGAAATTGAGCGATCGCGAGCTTGAGCGCCCGGATCGATGCCGGCGAACCGTCGACGGGTACGAGGATCTTCAAGGCCTAACTCCCTGCCGCCGTTCAAACGGCACTATGCAACATACTAGCCCCTAACTCGCCATTCGTCAGCCAGCGAATAACTTGTGCTACGGCCGGCGCGCATCATCATGAGGCTCCTGCCACCGCAATTCGATTCGTCGATCGATAGCGTCACGTTTCACGGCGCAACCACGGCCCACGCGCAGCACATTTTTCCGGGCAAACCTGGCCCGGACTCGGCTGCAGCATCGCCGGCACCAGGACCTGGCCGGTTCAGCTCTCATCCTCGTCCAGTTCGACCGCTGCCATCGACTCCCTGGCATGCGCGATGAACCGGTCAGCGTCCTTCTTGGTCTCGCGAACGATGTCCTCGATGTCGCGGCGAAACCGGTCGAGATCGAGTTTGAGTCCGCCGGCGGAGGGTTTGGCGGTCGTCGCCACGTAGTCCGTCATACGCGTGGTCACTGCAAGCCGGAGCAGCAACGGCGAGAGCAGTCCGTCGGCAACCTCTTCGTCCTCGGCGAAGTCGACGACGCGCTGAAACAGAAGGTCCGTGAGCCGGTCGAAGTCATCGATAGCTTCATCCCCGTCTTCGCCGAAAAGATCGTCCTTGTCGTCGGGCATGGCGTCCCCCTGTGCTTGTCGGGATTGGTGCGGGCGGTGGGACTCGAACCCACACGACGTTGCCATCGAGGGATTTTAAGTCCCTTGCGTCTACCAGTTCCGCCACGTCCGCCCGATTGATTTCCATAGCTTTTTCGTTCCAGGCCGGCAAATGTTTTCCAGTCGAGACCCTTTTTTTCACCCAGTTGCGGCCGATATCAGAGCCATCATTGACGGGGCAAGGCAGCGATTGCAGCATGCCGCGTCTTGAATGTTCGTCTATCTTGGCTTGGGATTGCTGTGACCGCTTTTCAAACCAACCTCGTAACGCTTGTGCTCATCGTCCGCATACCCGCTGAGGGCATCGAGCATTTTCGAGCCTACGAGGATGCCGTCTTGCCGCTATTGCCCGAGTTTAACGGGTGTTTGGAGCGTCGTCTTCGAAATCCGGACGGCACCGTGGAGATGCACATCATCAGCTTCGCATCCGATGCCGACTTTCAGAATTACCGGAATGATCCCCGGCGCGCAGCGCAAGCCTGGTTGTTGGAGAAATCATCTGCGACGCTGGAATTGCTTCCGATGACGAGCGTCTCTTGACGACCGCCTCTCAAGCTCAACCCGGGTATTCATCAACTGCGCTGCATTTTCGGTAATCCTCATCACGGAGAGGTCACGATCAGGGGCGCCGTGAGAGAAGAAGAATTCGAGTGTTCGCTGCATCGTTTCCTTTCAACTCTCGGCCCGCGGTCTTAGGAATTGGTGAACCTGGCGGGCCTCTTCTCCGCAAAAGCATTCATTCCTTCCTTCCGATCCTGCAGAGAGAAGGCCGCGTGGAGCGCCCGACGCTCGAACAACAATCCTTCGGCGAGCGCGCCCTCGTAGGCGCGGTTCACGCATTCCTTGATCATCATGGTGACTGGTCGCGACAGGCTCGCGATCTTGGCCGCCGTGCGAACGGCTTCGTCAACCAGGTCGGCCACGGGGATGACCCGCGCTACGAGGCCCGCGCGCTCAGCCTCGGCTGCGTCCATGATGCGCCCGGTGAGGCACATTTCCATCGCTTTGGATTTGCCGATAAAGCGCGGGAGGCGTTGCGTGCCGCCTCCGCCCGGAGGTATGCCAACGGTGACTTCGAGCTGCCCGAACCTGGCGTTTTCTGCCGCCAGGATGAAATCGCACATCATCGCAAGTTCGCAACCTCCGCCGAGCGCATGGCCGGCAACGGCCGCGATCACCGGTTTGCGGCAGGTCGAGAGACGTATCCAGTTTCCTGCGTTGAAGTCCTGGGCAAATACTTCAGCGTAGGAAGCAAGCTGGGCCATTTCCCTGATATCGGCACCAGCGGCAAAGGCCTGGTCATTGCCGGTGACCACGATCGCGCCGATCGCAGGGTCCGCCTCGAACTCATCGAGGGCGGACCCGAGCTCGTCGATCAGAGCTGCGCATAGTGCATTGCGAACGGTGGGACGGTTCAGGCGAACAAGCCCGACCGCGCCACGGATTTCGGTCAAGATGTATTCGTAAGACATGATCGCGCTCATCGGGTAAGTTGCGAGAAGTCGGGCGCGCGTTTTTGCAGAAAGGCCTGCACTGCCTCGCGCGCTTCCGGCGAGCGGAGTTGTCGCCGGCGCAGGCGCGGGACGTTTCCCGCATCGGAAATTACGATTTGCTCGTCCATGATATTTTCGTTCCTTTCCTAGAAGCGCGTGAGGATCGATTGGAGAAACCGCGCTATCGTCGCGATCTCCCGCTCGTCGAAGCCTTCGGTAAGCCGCGCATTGAGACGTGCGAGAATGGGCCTGGCTGCGCCGGCCTTGCCTGATCCGGCAGGCGTTGCGAAAAGGTGCATGGCGCGACCATCGTCGTCGCTGGGTTGGCGTCGGACCAGGCCGGCTGCTTCCATGCGATCGATCAGCGTGGTGACCGCGGATTTGTTGATTTCGAGCGCCTCGCTCACTTCCTTGAAGAGGGCGCCGGGCCTTCGTTCGAGGATAAACAGTACGCCGAGTTGCGTTGTGGTGATGCCGAGCGCCTCGCCAAAGGCGGCGTCCGAGCTCTTGAGCAGACGGTGCTGCGCAAGCGACAGGAGGTGAAACAGGCGGGGAGGCCGTGCCATGTCCGTCAATCTAGTTCATATATGAACTAGATTGCAATAGGCTCGTTATCAAGCGACCGGTCGAGCCTGGATCGGTCTACGCTCTGGCTACCGATGTCGATTGATCGCGCGACACGCTGCAGCAGACGCCAACGACACGGAGGGCGAGCTCGCAGAACCATTGGGCTCGCCACATTGTGATGGACGCTATCCTTCATAGAGCACCAACGGACGCAGCTCGAGGCTTTCTCGCGGTGGTGCATCAACGTCCCAAGGCACGCTATCGGCGCTGCGAGCACGGAGCGGAGCAACTCGCACAGGTGAGTGCGTCGGCGCTTTGTCTGCAAGCCCTTCACCAGGGTGTCTTTGTCGGCGTTGTGAGTCTCCTTCTTTCTGATCGGAATTTTAAGTTCCTTGTTCCGCCACGTCCGCTTAATTCTAATAAATCAGATGCTTAGCGCGGTTTCCTGAGCAATGGAATTCGGTTGGGCTTAGGATGCACGCGCGCCATCCTTGAGGGCGCGCTGGCGCTAAGGCAAAGCCTCAATCCGGTCACGCCTGCCTGCTTTACGCAACCTCAAGACAGTCGGTTTAGTAAACATCGCATGATCGCTCCGATTTGCCAAAGCCAGTTACGCGCCGCCGCCGTGGTGGCGTTGCTCGCGCTCGGGGCCGGACTGGCCGGCTGCGCCGAGATGGGCGACAGCATGACGGTGGCTTTCGCCGATCCGGCCCAGTTCGAACTGTACGACTGCAAGCAGCTCGCGCCGATACGCAGCACTCTGGCAACCCGCGCGGCGGAATTGCAGGGCCTGATGGCCAAGGCCCAGACCGGCGTGGCCGGCCCCGTGGTGGCCGAACTTGCCTATCGCAACGAATATATTTCGGTGCGCGGGCAGGCCCGGTTTGCCGAGGAGGCCTGGAAGAAAAACAAGTGCACGGCCACGACCCCGGGTGCCCCCCGTGCTGCCGCGCCGGCTCCCAACGCCGGCGCCATGCGGTCGCCCGCGCCGTCGGGCAGCGCGGTCTATTAGGTCAACGTACCACCGTAATGACTTCACTCCCCCGTCCCGCTTCGTGTCAAAGCGCTTCCGGTATCATCTGGATAGCACCGCATGGACATTCCTGGGCGCAAATGCCGCAGCCTTTGCAATAATCCAGATTGAACTCAAAGCCCATGCCTGGCCCCAATTTGATCACGGCATTGTCGGGACATACGCCGTAGCAGTTGTCGCACTCGAAACAGTTCCCACACGACAGGCAACGACGCGCCTCGTAGAGCGCATTGCTTTCGTCGAGCCCCTTGACGACTTCCTCGAAGGTCGAGGTGCGGCGCGCCAGCTCCAGCACCGGCTGCAGCGTTTTGGGCGCCTCGCCGTAATACCAGGTGTTGAGCTTGTCGACAGAGGCGATCTCGTGTTTTGGAGCCGGAGCGTATATTTCGCCGCGTAGCCAGGCATCGATATGGCGAGCGGCTTTCTTCCCGTGGCCGACGGCAACCGTAACGGTCCGTTCGGACGGCACCATGTCGCCGCCGGCAAAGATGCCGGCAACTCCGGTCATCATGTTCGGACCAACCTGGACGACGCCGCCCTTGACTTCGAGGCCCGGGACCCCTTCCAGCAACGACAGATCGACGTCCTGGCCAAGCGCGAGGATGACGGTGTCCGCCTGCAGGGTTTCAAACTCGCCTGTCGGCTGCGGAAAGCCCTTTTCGTCCAGCGCCATTTTCTCGACGGTGATCGATCCCGCCTCGACGTTCTTGATCGTCGACAGCCACTTCATCATTACGCCCTCGTCGAGCGCCTCCTCGACCTCGAAATCATGGGCGGGCATCTTCTCGCGGGTGCGGCGATAAACGATTACGGCTTCTTCCGCACCAAGCCGCTTCGCGGTGCGCGCGACGTCAAGCGCGGTATTGCCGCCGCCGTAGACGACGACCTTGCGGCCGAGCAGCGGCCTTTCCTCGCCCTCCATCGAACGCAACACGGCCACGGCATCCAGCACTTTGGCCGCTTCGCCGGCTGGAATATAGGCACGCTTGGCGATATGGGCTCCGACCGCAAGGAAGGCCGCGTCGAAGCCGCCATCCGACATCGCCTGCTGAATGTTGGCCACCTTGGCGTTGTAATTGATGACGACGCCGAGTTCTTCGATCCGCTTCACTTCGGCGTCCAGCACGTCGCGCGGCAAGCGATATTTCGGAATCCCGAACCGCATCATGCCGCCCGGCGCAGGTCCCGCCTCGTGGATCGTGACGCCATGTCCGAGTCTCGCGAGATGATAGGCGGCCGATAGGCCCGACGGTCCGGCGCCGACGATCAACACTTTCTTTCCCGACGCCGTCGCGGGCGCGGCAAAACGCCAGCCGTTCTTGATGGCGAGATCGCCGAGAAACCGTTCGACCGAGTTGATCCCGACCGGAGAATCGAGCACCGCGCGATTGCACGCCGTTTCGCAAGGGTGATAGCAGACGCGCCCCATCACCGCGGGCAGCGGATTGTTTTCCGTCAGGGAGCGCCACGCCGCTTCGTAGTCGCCGCTCTCGGCGTGGGCCAGCCATGCCTGAATGTCCTCGCCGGCGGGGCATGCGTGATTGCAGGGCGGCAGGCGGTGGACGTATTCCGGCCGCAGCGTGCGCCAGGAGCCGGTGTGGTTGATCAGCGACGTGCCGACGTCGAGCGTAATGGCGAACGGATGCTCCATGATGCCCTCACCCATCCCTGCCGGGCGCATCGACCAGCCCGTATTCGGCAATGTTGGCGTCGCAGATCGCCTGCAGCCGCGCGATACGCGGGTCTTCGTGGCCGCCTTTGAACAAATGCGCGAAGCGACGCTGCAGCTTCAGATAGTCCTGCACCGGAACCTGATGGCGGATCTTGCGCACCTGCGTGACCTTGCCGTGCTCGGCCTCGAAAATCGGATAGAGGCCGCATTCAACCGCCAGTTGCGCCAGCTTGATGGTGTCGTGCGAGGCGGCGCCCCAGCCGAGCGGACAGGGAACGTTGATCTGGATGTAGCGGGCGCCGTGGATCGACATCGCCCTGGTCACCTTGCGTTCGAGATCGTGCAGGTCGGCAACGGTGGCGGTAGCGACATAGGGAATGTTGTGCGCGACTGCGATTTTCGGCACGGATTTTCCGGTGCCGAAGACATTGCCCGGCTCCGGGCCAAGTGCTGGCGTAGTCGCGGTGCGCGCCGTCGGCGGCGTTGCGGACGATCGCTGCACCCCCGTGTTCATGTAGCCTTCGTTATCGTAGCAGATATAGAGTACGTCGTCGTTGCGCTCGAACATGCCCGACAGGCATTGGAAACCGATGTCGGTGGTGCCGCCGTCGCCGCCTTGGGCGATCACCCGCACCTCCGGCCGCTTCTTGACCCGCATCGCTGCCGCCACGCCGGAGGCGACCGCCGCCGCGTTGCCGAACAGCGAATGCAGCCATGGCAATTGCCACGATGTCTCCGGATAGGGTGTGGTGAAGACTTCGAGACACCCTGTTGCATTGACAGCGATCAGGTTGTTCCTGGTGGCGCGCATCGCCGCGTCGATGGCGTAACGAGCACCCAATGCTTCGCCGCAGCCCTGGCAGGCCCGGTGACCGCAGGTGAGCGCGTTCGACCGGGCTTGCGAGGCTTGCACGGAACGTTGCTCTTCCGCGACCAGCCGGTTGCCGACGGTAAACGTTCCCTTTTGATAATATTTCAGCTTTTGTACGGCCTCTTCGGGCGCAAGCGTCGGGGCGGGAAGGGTCATGGCGGATTACCTTGCTCGGCCGCTGGAGGGACGGCCTTGGCCAACTGGCGCAGGATGTTCTCGGCGGTCGGTCCGGAGCGCCGGGTCTTGCGGGTGCGATGAATTTCGCGACCGACGACGCGTTCGTTCAGGTCGAGGAAATTCGTGCCTTCCCAGGGCTGGACGCTGGCCTGCCGGAACAGATGATGCAGTGAAGCGCGCGTGATCGGGCGGCCGCCGAGGCCGGCAACCGAGGAGTGCAACCGCGGCGGCCTCGGCAGATTGCGCAGCGCGACGTCGACATCGTTGGCGAGCTGCCCGCCCATGCCGACCGCGATGCTCTTCTCCACCACGATGACGTCCTTCGCGCCGGCAAGCGCGCTGCGCAGCGCCTCGACCGGAAACGGCCGGAACGCGACGATGACGACGAGGCCGATGCGGATGCCGTCGTCGCGCATCTCGTCAATGGTGTCCTTGATCGTGCCGCAGACGGAGCCCATCGCGACCACCACCATGTCGGCGTCCTCGGCGCGATAGCTGCGCAGCAAGCCGCCGGATGCGCGGCCGAACGCCTTCTCGAACGCGTCGGAAAATTCCGGAATGAGTTTCAGCGCCAGCGTCTGCTTGTAATGGGCGAGAAAGCGCACCTCCGTGAAGGCCTCCGGCCCGACCATCGCCCCGATCGAGGCGGGCTCGGCGGGATCGAGCACCTGCACCGGATCGTAGGGCGGCAAATATGCATCGACCTGCTCCTGGGTGGGAATGTCGATGCGCTCCATCGCGTGCGTCAGGATGAAACCGTCGACGCAGACCATGACCGGCATCGACAATTCCTCGGCGAGCTTGAACGCCTGGATGTGCAGGTCGACCGCCTCCTGATTGGTTTCCGCGAACAATTGCAGCCAGCCGGCATCGCGCATCGACATGGCGTCGGAATGATCGTTCCAGATATTGATGGGCGCGCCGATGGCGCGGTTGCCGAGCGTCATCACGATCGGCAGGCCTAGGCCGGAAGCATTGTACACGGCTTCGGCCATGAACAGCAGGCCTTGCGACGCGGTCGCGGTATAGGCGCGGGCGCCGGCGGCGGACGCGCCGATCGCCACCGACAAAGCGGCGAATTCGCTTTCGACGTTGATATATTCGCAATCGACCAGCGCACCTTCCTTGACCAGTTCGCCGAGGCCCTCAACGATGTGGGTCTGCGGCGTGATCGGATAGGCGCAGATTACTTCGGGGCGGCACAGCGCGATGGCTTCGGCCATCGCATGCGAGCCTTCGATTTGCTTCAGCATCGGATCACCTCAGGCTGCGCTTTCGACGTGTTGCTGCGTCAGGACGAATTCATGCGCCGCGCGGGCTGCGGCAATGTTGGCGGCGCCGATCTTTCCCGGGAAAGCCTGTTCGATCGCATGCTCGACGCTGTCGGGCCGGACGAATTGCGTCAGCGCCGCGAATGCGCCGAGCAGGGCCGCATTAGGCACGGGGCGTCCGACATGTTTCAGCGCGATTTCGGTCGCCGGCACGATGACGGCATGGCCCTTCGGCAGCCGTTCGGCGACCTGGCTGATACGCAGCTCGGCGAATGTCTTGTTGGTGTTGACCAGGAGATAGCCGCCGGCGCGCAGGCCTGCGAATACGTCGATCACCTTGAATAGTGTCGGATCCTGCACGATCAGGCAGTCGGGCTCCAGGATCGGCTCGCGCAGCCGGATTTCCTTGTCGGCGATACGGCAGAACGCCACCACGGGAGCCCCGGTGCGCTCGGAGCCGAAACTCGGGAAGGCCTGGGCGTGCCGGCCCTCGAAAAACGCCGCGACCGACAGCATCTCAGCGCCGGTCACCACCCCCTGTCCCCCGCGCCCGTGAATTCGCACCTGAAACATCGGCATTTTCCTCGCGGCATGTTTCGGCCAATGCTCAAGCTAGCCGTCAGGGGGGGCGCCCACCTTGCGCTTGATCAAGGTCGTCGGAATTCCTCGGTACCAGCAGAGGGGTATGACGACCGCGTGGCTTTGTACCGGCGGTTGCCCGCGTTCGCAGGGACGACGTTGAGAGCACGATCCGCTTTTCTCACGCCCGCCAGTCGTAGATCCAGTCCTGCCGCGCCAGCACCTGGCCTGGGCCCATCGCGCGGATCGCGAGGTCGCGGGCGAGCGCAAGGGGGCCTGCGAGATGATAGATCGTGCCGTTGCGCCGTGCGGTGCGCGCCACCCGCGCCACCCGCGAGCGGCGCAGCCGGGCGTAGCGCTTGAGCGCGGGTGCGACGCCGGCGCCGTTTTCACCCGTCGCGTGCGCAAGACACGTCGCCAGCACCGCGGCGTCCTCGATCGCCATGCCTGCGCCTTGCGCCGCGAACGGCAGCATGGCATGCGCGGCATCGCCGAGCAGCGCGATCGCGCCCTTGCTCCACGCGCCGCCGTCGGGGACGGTGAACAGCGCGAACTTCCGCCAGCCGTCGACCGCGCCGATCATCATCCGCGCCGGTCCCGGCCACTTCGGCGCGGCGAACACGTTCTTCAATTCGTTGCCGTCGCCGGGCGCGCCCCAGCCCACCCGGTTCCACGTCCCGGGCACGACCGCGACGATGTTGATCTGGCGCGCGCCCGAGATCGGATAGGCGACGAGATGCGCGTTCGGTCCCATCCAAAGCTGCACCCGACGATTGGCGTATTCGCGCGGCAGCTGCGTCGCCTCCAGCGTACCGCGCCAGGCGATCAGCCCGGAAAACTGCGGCTGCGCGTCCTGGAACAGATGATGTCGCACCGTGGACCAGATTCCATCGGCGCCGATCAGCGCCAGCGCCAGATCCTGGGCGCGCATCACGCCGCTGCGATGGACCACGGTCAGCCCCTTGGCATGGGGCACGACGTCCTCGAACTGGCAGGCGAGCCGCAATTCGATATCGGGATGGTCGTTGACCTCAGCCTGCAGCGCGGCCTGCAGGTCGGCGCGATGGATCACCCAATACGGCGCGCCGGCGGCAAAGGCGGCGGCTTCGCCGAGCGGCAGCCGCGCCACCTCGCCGCCGCTGCGCGCGCTCATCAGGCTGATGGCGTCGGGGGTGACCGCGCGCGCCGCCAGCCGCTCTCGCAATCCGAGGCCGATCAGCACGCGGCTGGCGTTGGGCGACAGCTGCAGACCGGCGCCGATTTCCTCCAGCCGCTCGGCCTTCTCGAGAATGACGATGCGGAAGCCTTTGGCGGCAAGCGCCAGCGAGGCCGTCAATCCTCCGATTCCGGCACCAGCGATGAAGATGGTGCGCGAAGTTGCCACCGGAGGGTCAGGCGACCTTGTCTCTCACCACGCATTCGGGCGGCCGCGCCTCGCCCGGGGCAAGATCGGCGGCGAAACGATAAAGCGTCGAGCAATAGGGGCAGATGATCTCGTTGTCGTTGCCGAGATCGAGAAAGACATGGGGATGATCGAACGGCGGATTGGCGCCGACGCACATGAACTCCTGCGAGCCGATCTCGATGACCGACACGCCGGCGTCATTGTGAAAGTGCGGAACGACCTGGTCGGACATCGTAGTCACCTTGGATGGCAATGGGAGCGGACGCAATCAACACAGCGCAAGCAGGGCTACAATGCCGCGCACGATACTGGGGTATGGATGATTCCGGGAGCCCCGACCGCTCATTTGCTCATGCAAATTCGACACAATCTTGTCGTCGGAGAGAAGCCCTTCTTTCGTCGGGGCCGTTGTGTCTTAAAAGCGGCACACCATTTGAGGAAAGCAAAACGCTTGGCTTTCGGGGTGAAACGGTTGCGGATCGGTTCGGCTTTGGCTGGTATGGCGGTGTGCGCGTTAACTTGCGCATTGGCATGGCCGCATGCGCGCGACGCAGGCCGTATGCTCGCCGCGCGGGACGATCCGGCGGAACTCGCCGATATCAGACTCAATTCTGCTCTGCGGAACAATCAGGCTGTGATCGCCGAGAATATCGAGCAAGCGCTCGCCGCCAACGACGCCGATCTCGCGGAAAGCTTCGTCGAACTCGCCAAAGAGAAGAACATTTCCCTAAGCGGCGATTTATTGAAACAAGTGAGCGGTGCCGTCGCCGAGCAGAACTCGTCGTCGCATTTCGTCAGGCGGTTTGCGTCGGGACTCGTGACGGGTAATGCCGACGATGTCGCGAGCCTGTCGGGGACGGTGACCGGCGATCTCTTGGTGTTCGGCGATGTCAGAGACGTGGTGCGCGAGGGCAAGCATCTGGCGATGGGCGAGGACACCGACCGGCTCGTGCTGGGCCTTGCCGCCGCCGGGCTCGCGGTGACAGCTGCTACCTATGTCTCGGTCGGCGGCGCGGCACCGCTGCGGGCCGGTCTGACGCTGGTCAAGGATGCCCGCAAGGTCGGCAGGCTGGGCGAGGGACTGACGGAATGGGCCGGCCGCTCCGCGCGCGAGGTCATCGACGCACCGATGCTGGAGGATGCGGTTGCCTCCAGCTCGGTGCTGCAACCCGGTCAAACCGTCGGCGCGATCCAGGCGGCGTTCCGCGCCGAGAAGGCCGGCGCGCTGGTTCGGCTCGCCAAGGACGTCGGACGGGTCGGCGAGAGGGCCGGCATTCGCGCTGCCCAGGACACCCTGAGGATTGCCGAAAATCCGCAGGATGTGGCGCGCGCCGCGCGGCTTGCGGAGATAAGGGGCGGCCAGACCCGCGCGATCCTGAAGCTCTTCGGCCGCGGCGCGCTGTTGCTCGCCGCCGGCGCGTTCAACCTCGCGTCATGGATCTTCGGTGCGCTGCTCGCGCTGTTCGGACTGTTGTCCTCGATCAAGGCCACCACCGAACGCCTGACCATGTCCTGGCTGCAGCGCAAGAAGGCACGGCGGCTGCGCAGGCAGCTCGAGGCGGCTTCGCAGGCAGTGGCGATCGCGGGCGCCAGCGGCTAGTTTCGCAACCAGCCCTCGACCCCATCCCGGACGGACAGAGCGATGCCGAGCTTTCACAACGGCGCAGTTGAAATTGCGTATCTCGACGAAGGCGAGGGCGAGCCGATCGTGCTGGTGCACGGCTTCGCCTCGACCAAGGATGTGAACTGGGTCTACCCGGCCTGGGTTTCCGAGCTCAAGAAAGCCGGCCGCCGCGTCATCGCGCTCGACAATCGCGGCCATGGCCAATCCGCAAAGCTCTACGACACGGAAGCCTATCTTATCCCGGTCATGGCCGGCGACGTCAGCGCGCTGATGGATCATCTCGATATCGAACGCGCCGATGTCATGGGCTATTCGCTCGGCGCGCGGATGACGGCTTGGCTGGCGCGCTACCGGCCGCAGCGGCTGCGTTCGGCGATCTTCGGCGGCATCGGCATTGCGCTCGTCGAGGGCGGCGGTCCCGGCGAAAATGTCGCCGAAGCGCTGGAGGCTTGCTCGCTCGACGAGGTGACCGATCCGGTGGGGCGGACCTTTCGCGCCTTCGCCGATCAGACCCGTTCCGACCGCAAGGCGCTCGCCGCCTGCCTGCGCGGCTCGCGAGGGCGGATGACGAGAGAGGAAGCTGCCGCCATCGAGGTGCCGGTGCTGATCGCAGTCGGCACCGCCGACGAGATCGCGGGCTCGGCCGCTTCACTCGGCAGGATCATCCCGGGCTCGCGAGTGCTCGACATTCCCAACCGCGACCACATGCGCTCCGTCGGGGACAAGGCCTACAAGTCGGGCGTGCTTGAATTCCTGTCACGCGACCAGTGAATCGCCGCTTGCATCCCTGTCGTCGACAAAATGCCGCACCGCCGCGATCAGCACAACAAGGGTTGCGACCCACGCCATCCGCGCGCCGTAGCGATCATGCGGTCCCGATATCACCCCGCAAATGACCGCGTTGCCGAGCAGCGCGAACGATACGGTCGCGGCGAGCGCGTCGAGATCATCGAGCCGCCGGCGCCAGATGGCGGCGGCGAACAGGCCGAACACCAAAAGCATCGAGATCAGCGCGACGGGGACGTGGATCCGGTTGACGGCGGTGAAATCGACACCCGTCCGCTGCTGACGCGCCGCGCGCATCGGCTTGAGCTGCGCGGGGATGTAATACTCGATGATGCCGTAGGTATGGGGAAGCCAGTCGTTCCTGCTGCTGCCTTCGCCGGTTGCGACGTGGACCAGTTGCTCGGCGGCGGCGGCGACCGCCGCTTCCGCCTGCCAGAGCGGATACTCGGCCAGCGCGTGAGTGGCGATGAAGCCCATCTCGTCGTTCATGCCCCGGAAGCGGCCGAGCTTGTCGAACATGCTGTGACCCCACAGAAAATCGTCGGCGGTCGGGGGAAGCTCGTCGCGATAGGGGCAGAGCTTCAATTTCTGTTGCGGACAGTGGTCGCGCAGATATTGCGCGACGATGCCGTCCTGCAGCATCCGGCCGAACGCGACGGCTTCGCCGCCCGGCGTCCAGGCCCATTGTCCCGACAGGGCGAAATTGGCCAACACCAGCATCACGGCGCCGACGACGACGGTCATGGTGCCGTGGACCAGGCCCGAGACCGCGATCCGCTGCCGCAGGAACGGCCGCGCGATCCAGCCGATGCAGCACAGCCCGAAAAGCACCCCCAGCGTCGCGCTATGGGTGGCCGCGCCAAAGGCGGTGAAGGCGAGCAGCGAGAATTTCTCGACGACGGAGGTCTTGTCGCCGTGCAGCATCAGGATGAAGAGCGACAACACCGACAATCCCGCGAAAATGTCGGTCAACAACATGCTGGCAAGCCACGGCAGCGCCGTGGTTGCGACCAGCACGAGGCTTATTCCCACTAGCCGCTGCGGGCGGACCACGCCGAGAACGCGCAGCGTCAGGTACAGGACCCACAGCGTCGCCAGCGCCTGAATCCCGAGCGTGAGCCAGAAGCCCGAACGCTCGCCGAAATGCAGATAGAGACCGAACACGGTCGAGCGGCTGGGGACGAGATAGCCTTCGTACCAGCGGGCCAGATAACCGCCGGTGTCCCACTGGAGCAGCGCATAGCCGTTCCACAGCGCCGGCGCGATCAACATCAGGGGAATTGTGACGGCGGCAATCCAGGCCCAGGCCTGATCGCTGACGCGCGCGCGCAAAATCTGCGTAGTAATGCTGTATCCCCCCTGCCTTTCGGCCACCATGCCCGGATTGGCCGTGCGGCGGAAATCCGCAAATAGTTGGAAGGGTCATGGCTTGATTTCCCGGAATTTTCAACCACCTTGAGTCGGCGCATTCGGCAAAAGCGAATTTCGGCTGGCGGAAAGAATTGTGTCACTTCAATGTATTAGAGGCACATTCGAGGCCAAACCGGACGTTCACCTTTGCGGGAGAGACGCTGCGGCCGTCGTTGCGGCATGCTATAATGGATCATCGGTACAATCGAATTTGCGAGAGCAGTCATGGCAATGCATCAGGTCAATCCGCAGAGTGCGAAACTTTCCGCGCTCGATCCGATCTGGGGTCGCGTGCGCAGCGAGGCCGAAGACATCGTTCGCCGGGAGCCCGAACTCGCCACCTTCATCTATTCGACCGTGCTGCATCACGATCGCCTGGAAGACTCGGTGGTGCACCGTCTCGCCGACCGGCTTGACCATTCGGCGCTGTCGGGCGACCTGATCCGTCAGACCTATGACGAGGCGCTGCGCGAGGAACCCGATCTCGGCAACGCCTTCCGAGCCGACCTGGTGGCGGTCTACGACCGCGATCCCGCGACCTCGCGCTTCATCGATCCCTTGCTCTATTTCAAGGGCTTCCATGCCTTGCAGACGCACCGCCTGGCGCACTGGCTCTATCAGAAGGGCCGCAAGGATTTTGCCTATTATCTGCAGAGCCGCTCGTCGGCGGTATTCCAGACCGACATCAACCCCGCAGCCCGGATCGGCCGCGGCATCTTCCTCGATCATGCCACGGGCTTCGTGTGCGGTGAGACGGCGGTCATCGAGGACGACGTCTCGATCCTGCACGGCGTCACGCTCGGCGGCACCGGCAAGGAGAACGAGGACCGTCATCCCAAGATCCGCCATGGCGTGCTGATCGGGGCGGGCGCGAAAATCCTCGGCAACATCGAGGTCGGCCATTGCGCCCGGATCGCCGCGGGCTCGGTGGTGGTGAAGACGGTGCCGAACAATGTGACGGTGGCAGGCGTCCCCGCCAAGATCGTCGGCGAGGCCGGCTGCGCCGAGCCGTCGCGCACCATGGATCAAATGCTCAACGCGATCGGGCTCTGATTTCGCAGGCGCCGCTCGGCCAGAAAGGCCCTCGGACCGATCGCCGAGGGCGTGCCATGGCGCAAAAAGGCCTGTCGCCGCCGCAATCGTCCGCTACGATTTCTGCAAACTAGGCTGGCGGTCCGCTTCGTCTCGTCCTAAAACTTCCCGAAACCAAATCCGATTGGAGACTGCCGTGGACGTTCAGGAAGTCAGGAAGCTCGACGCCTATCTCAAGCGGCTGTTCGGCAATCCCAGGATTCGCGTGGTGCCGCGGCCGAAGAAGGACGATTCGGCCGAAGTCTATATCGGCGAGGAATTCATCGGCGTGCTGTTCGTCGACGACGAGGACGACGACCGCTCGTTCCAGTTCCAGATGGCGATCCTCGAGGACGATCTGGTCGAGCAGGGCTAAGGTCACCCTTTCGTCCCGTGCAACTGCGCCGTCAGGCGTTCCATTGCCGTGGCGACGTCGTGCCATTGCGACAGCCAGCTTCTTGGAAAACGAAACGTCAGATCGGCGCCGTCGATGCGCCGCTCGCTCAGGCACATCCCAGGCGTAGTGGCGTCGCGCGTGCAGCGCGCGGTGAGGCTCGGCGCGTTGGCGAAGAACAGATCTTCGCCGCCGTACGGCGTGCCGTCCCGGAATGCGCGCATCGTCAGCCCGTCGTCGCCGGGGGTCGACGCCTGTTCGAGGTAACGCGGATAGATGGTGCGGACGCGGATGTCCGGCGCCAGCGTGTCGTGGTGGGCCGCGATCGAGAGGAAGATGCGGTCGATCGGCTGGATGGCTTCTTCCTCGATGGTGTCGGGCTTGACACGCTTGCGCGCCTCGGGAGGCTCGAGCGACGGATAAATGAAGGCGAGATCGATGCGTTCCTGCGGCCCGGAATGGCGCTGGATCTTCATCCGGATCGCTGCGGTCGGGACGTTGAAGAGCGTAGCGCCGATGCTGACCGGCAGTCGCGCGGGGCTGCTCGAAGTGTCCGCGCCCCAGGTCGGCCACAACAGATAGACGACGAGCGCGATCGCGCCTGCGGCGACCGCGCCACCCGTCAGAAGCGGCATCAGGTGGCCGTGCGAAGTGCGTGCGATGTGTCGCGCTGTCGAAACCAACGTCATCGATCGAGCATCGTGTGAGGGCGTCCGGAGCAGGCGTCGAATCACTTCCGAATATGGCATGCCGGGCCGTTTTCCCGCATGATTTCGCGCCAGCTTGAGGGAGCGGCGAGCCATGACGGGACCGCGGTTCCACCGGCGGCCGTTAACCTTTCCTTAAGGATGCTGTGGCGGCGGCCGGCCAATTCTGCGAAGCAAATGGAGGTTCTCCAACGTCGTAGCGGAAGCTCCTCCCGATGTCGCCGGAAGCGTTGAATTCCCTGTTCTCCCTCTGCATCGGCTTCGCGCTCGCCGGCGCCCTGACCAGCGGATACCAGGTCTGGGCGCGGCGCCCGGCGGGGTTCGGACTCCTGCAGGAGGGCGCGCGGCCGACAACTTTCGCGGCGGTGCCGTTTCTGGTATTCGCCGCGCCCTTCATCATCATGCGCAACACGCTGCGCGCGGCGCAGATCGAACGCCGCCGCTTCGAATTCGTCATGATGGCGACCATCCTGGCCGGGTTCTGGAGCCTGATGTCCGGTACCTTCTTCCTGATGACGCTGCGCGCGGCCGGACTGCTGGCCTGATCGCGGCCGCTATGCCAATGTCTCCGCGAACAGGAGACGAATGAAGCATGGCGATCTACGAACTTGACGGGCAGGCGCCCGAACTCCCGGCTGACGGCAACTATTTCATCGCCGACACCGCGACCGTGATCGGCAGGGTGCGCCTGCTCAAATCGGCCAGCGTCTGGTTCGGCGCGGTGCTGCGCGGCGACAATGAGTGGATCGAGATAGGCGAGAACGCCAACGTACAGGACAATTCGACCTGCCACACCGACATCGGTTTTCCTCTGACGATCGGAACGGGTTGCACGATCGGCCACAACGCCATCCTGCACGGCTGCACGATCGAGGACGACGCGCTGGTCGGGATGGGTTCGATCATCATGAACGGCGCAAGAATCGGCCGCGGCAGCATCGTCGGCGCCGGCGCCGTCATCACCGAGGGCAAGGAGTTTCCCGAGCACTCCCTGATCATCGGCGCCCCGGCGCGGGTGATCCGCTCGCTCAAGCCCGAGCAGGTCGCGGCAATGGGAATTGACGCGAAATACTACGTCGCCAACGGTGCGCGATACAGAAAAGGCCTGAAGAAGATCGGCTGAGCGCAACTGACGAACGCGCTTTGCGGGGCCTCTGCCGTCACCGCTTTGGCTTGCTCGAAGGCTTCGATGCGGCGCCGCTGCCGCCCGGCGCTTGCGAAAGCGAAGCGCTCTTGCGCAGCGCGTCCTTCAGATCGACGGGCACGCCGTGTTTCTTCAAGAGATCGGCGAACGCTTCCTCCGCCAGGTCCTGAAGCGTCGCCATCCGGTCGCGCCCAAGCTGCTTCAGCTTGTCGAAGGTGTCGTCGTCAAACTCGATCAACTTGCGCACGCGTGGTCTGGTCCTGCATGACGGCTTGCGGTCGGCAATTCGAGCGTGGCAACCGCGTTAGTGACCCCCAACAATGGCCGGCGCACTGTCGCTGCGCTGCATTGGCGTCATCGATGTAATTCGATCCGGATTTTTGTTGGCGGTCGACGAACCCAACGAGGCAATGTTAGCGACGGTCGCTCCTCAGTCCGTCCGTAAGGCGAATCTGGCAAATCCAAATACGCGAAAACGTTACTTCCCTGGACGTAATTTCGTTACTACGAGACTGATCGATAGCCAAGCTCCAGCGCGTTGATAGTTTGCGCTCCGCAACGAACGGTTGAGCTAAGCCCAAGGAGACCCCTGTGATCAAAGCAATGAACGTACTAGCAATCGTGGCTTTCCTGTCATTCGCAATTGGGGTAATGGCGTCCGCGCAAGCTCAGCAAAATAATATGAGCTTTTTCGTCACCAGCGTTGGGCTCGGGAAAGGAGGAGACCTGGGCGGACTTGAAGGCGCAGACCGTCATTGTCAAAGCCTTGCTCAGGCCGTCGGCGCGGGTGGCAAGACATGGCACGCTTATCTGTCGACACAAGGCCAAGGCGGCGTCAACGCCAAGGACCGGATTGGCAACGGACCGTGGTTCAACGCCAAGGGCGTCCAAATCGCAGCGAATCTTGTCGGCCTGCACAACAACAATAAGATCAACAAGGAGACCGCGCTCGACGAACGCGGCATGACGGTCAAGGGACGGGTTGATACGCCGAACCAGCACGACATGCTGACCGGCACCCAGCAGGACGGCACCGTGGTGGCGGGGGCGGACGATGCGACCTGCAGCAACTGGACCAGCAGCACTGACGGTCAGGGTAGTGCCGTCGTCGGCCACCACGACCTGATCGGCAATACCCAAGGCCCCAACTTCTGGAACTATTCGCACAAAACGCCGGGATGCTCGCCAGCGAACCTGCAGCGCGTGGGCGGCGCCGGTCTGTTCTATTGCTTTGCCACGAATTGAGCTGGCTTCGCAGATGGGAATCATGCGGAAGCGGCGCTCGGCAGGACTATTCCGGTTTTGATCCGACAAAAAACAAGGCCGTCGGCGCAGTATAACGCTAACGGCCTTGCCAGCCCCGGATATTGAAATTGGCTTGCGCCATCCGGTGAACTGCAGCTTGCCCCGGGTCCGTGCGGACGAGTGTGATCCAGTTCACAATCGGCGCAAAAAAGTTCCAGCGCGGAGGGATGGCTTGCCCGAGCCTGCAGGAAGCGCAGTGGCCGAGCCGCCAAAGTTGCGAGGTGTCGCCTTGACAAAAGTGGTCCGCGTCCTCAGCTGTCAAACCTGCCCTTGGACCGAGGGCAGGCACCGAAGCGTCGGAGGGTCCGCGGATGACGCCACCGGGTCGAGATGCCGCATCTACCGCTCTCGCATTTGTTCGGGCTTCAGCGTAGCGGCATCAATTACGAACAACACGCTGGGAACGGCCGATGGGCCGCATCAGTGAGGCATGGACCAACCTGGCCCTTCCCGGCGCGGCGCCAAGCTCAACGGGATTTTGCTGTCCGATGATGCGCGGCCCTGCTCGCGTGCGAGCGGGCGCGGATCGACCTGTTGTGGTTGGGCGAAGATGAGTCGGAAGCCTGAACGCTCGCAAATGACTGCCGCAGGCCGTCGACCGCCTCGGTGAGGCTTGCGACCTGCCCGGAGAGCCGCTTGGTGTCGGCCTGCTGCGCCGCCAGGAGGCGCCTTACGGTCTGCAGCTGATCCTGAACCACCTGCAACTGGTCGATCGACTCCTGCTGGGTGACTTCCAGCCCCTTGGCCTTCTCGGCAAGCTGTTCGGAGGCTTGCGCGGCCCTTGCCTGCAACTGCCGGGCAGCCACCACGCGCTCCTGTTCGGGGGAATAACCGGTATAGGCGCGCCATGACGCGATCGCGCCGATCCCGAGCATGATGACGAGAAAGGCACCTGCGGCCAGCGCGATCGGCTGCGAGCCGATATGCGGCAGGCCGCCGCGCCGGGCATCCTCGGAGGGGACCTCGATCATGGGACTTCCAAGCCCGCTGCAAACCGAAAGTTCCCTTGCCCTTACCATACCGGCCGGGACGACGCCCAGACAAAAACAGCGTTAACGAGCGTCCAAAAAGGTGCGGCCAGCCTTTGGGGGAAGGCTGGCCGCGCGCGATCCGGTCTGGGACGGGGAGGGGTGGGGATGTGACCGGGTCGCGTGTCTCCGCTTAGGTTTTCAGTGGCCGCGGGCGCTGGCGGTCGAGACCGCCGGGCGGTTGTCGCCGAGCGAGACCCAGACATTGGGATCGCTCTGCGACTGGCGCTTGACGAAGCGGTAGCCGGTCTCGGTCCAGGCCACGACGTTTTCGTTCTGGTTGTCGAGGATGAACTCGCCCTTGTCGGTCTTCACGGTCAGCACCGCGTGGCCTTCGCCTTTCTTGTCGCGCACCACCGTGATCAGCAGCGCCTCGCGCGGCCAGCCGGCGTCGATCAGCATCTTGCGCTTCAACAGCACGTAGTCCTCGCAGTCGCCGTAGCCGTCGGTCGGTATCGACCATTTCTCGATCACGCCCCAATGATCCATGTCGGTCATCGGCTTGATGGTTTCGTTGACCCAGCGGTTGACCCGCAACAGATCCCGCCATGCGGTCTGCGTCATCACGATGTCGCGCGGCTGCGACGGGCCGCCGCGGCACTCGCCGGGATTTTCCGGCACAGAATTCGACCCAGCCGATCGGCGCGCGCGTGACCTCGCCGAGGCTGGCATAAAGCGTTCGTTCGTCTCCGGCATGCGCCGGCGCATGCAACCCGATCAGGATGGCGACGACCGCCAATCCCTTGCCCTGTCCCCTGAACCCAAACATTGTGGCCCCCGTTTCTTGTTGGGACCACGTTTCGCACAAAGGTTTTGCGCCGCTGCTAAGTATGCCAAGTAGAATTGAGACGAATACTAGTAAAAACTGCGGATCAATTCGATCTATACTTGAGTAAAATTCGATTAAAATTTGAAACAACTGCAATTGATTCAAATTTTAGGGATTAACGTCTTCGGCCCCGCCGATACGGGATTGGCGGCGGAAAAACGCGCCGCGTTAACTCAAGTCCGCGCCCGCACCAGGCGGCAAGATGGCGGCACCCCGCGACGCGGGTAGCTCGCTGGGAGTCGCGCAAATGCGGGGATTTGGGGCTTGGGCGGCTTTACCGCGCGGTAACGCTGTCTTCGAGCGTCTCGGCGAGCTGCTCGTGCACGAATTCGAGGGCAAAGCCTTCCTCGAGGTTTCGCACCACGCGGGACTGCACCTTGCCGAGCATGACCAGCGATTTCAGCGGCGGGCGGTTTTCGGCGGCGATCGCCGCGCCCGACAGCGACATGTCGATGATCCGGCAGGTCATCTTGGTGCCGTCCTCGAGCGTGAGCAGCGCGATCGGGTTGCGCGGTATGATGCGGTCGTGGCGGCGGTCCTCGGGCAGGTTGAGGATGTCGCGGTTGGCAAGCCAGGTCAGCTGCGCGGCGAGCTTGTCGCGCTTGCGGGCGGTGGCGCCGATGCTCATGGCAAAGCCATTGTCGATGATGCGGGTGATCTTGCCCTCGACCCGGCCGATATGGTCGAGATAGGCGATCACGCGGTCGCCGACATTGCCGATGCCGGGCGCCAGCAGCGCCAGCCCCCCGGGCGACATGTTGATGATCTGGCAGGGAAACTCGCGCCGGTCCGGCAGCATGTAGCGGCCGAGCAGATGCACCTTCACCCGCTGAAAGCGCCGGCGCTCCTCGACGGCCGGAAGGATCGATTTCTTGCTGCTCGCGAACGCCATCTCGCCACCCGACAACCGCTTCCCCGGTGTCGAAAGACCCTACGGCCGACAAGGTTAACGAGCCGTTAGCGGGGGCTGCGTGAAGTGTGGGCAGCGGCGACGGTTCAACCCAGACGGGTTTCCCCGGGGTTATCAGGCAAAGCTATTGGCCGTTCGCTCGAACTGGTGGAGTAATCGGCGGCGCGGCATCGTGAAAGAGAAGGCTGAGCGCATGGAGACAGCTGAGGACGCAGAGCAGCGCCAGTTCCTCTGCTCGGCCTGCCTGCAGATGGTGCCGGAATCGCGCATCCACGTCATTCCCCATTACAATGATGTCGCTCGCGGGTATGTCACGACCTACCGCTGCGAGGAATGCCGGCTGCCGTCGCTTCAGGAAACCCGGGCGCGGCTGGAAGCGACCATGATGAGAGCGAGATCGCCTCTGCGGCCGAGTTCTTCAAGCGCTACGGCGTGTTCGTGCACGAGTACCTGCGCGGCGATCCGGCGCCGATCGTCCGGACGATCTTGCTCCATGTGATCGGCCTGCTGCGGTCAGGGGATCTTCGTCTGCCGATTGGAGCGCTGGCGCCGGAGCGGAAAGCGGATGAGCCCGGCGTTGAAATAAAGCGGAACGAGGAACTCGCGGAGGCCGCCTATGACGCGATGTACGATGCAAAGCCGTATCTGGTGAAGGACTGCTTTGATGATGCGCATGGCTATCTCAGCGAGGCCATCGACATCGCCAAACGCGCCGGTCTCAACGAGGAGGCCGCGCGCCTGACCGCCCGCCGCGACCACATTACCAGTGTTTACAACAGCCAGTTTCGCGGCATCCGGTAACACTTGTCGCGGCCGCTGTGGCTGGCGTGACCGAAACGCTCTACAACAGCTGTCCCGATAACGAGAATCGAGAAAATGCTTCCGTCGCAGCGCGCCCTGTTCGAGGTACCGCGCGAGATCTGTTATCTGAACGCGGCCTCCTGGAGCCCGCTGCCGATCCGAACCCTCGAAGCCGGCCGTCTGGCGGTCGGGCGCAAGGGACAGCCGTGGACGCTCGATGCCGGCTTCGCCAACCGCCAGCACGAACGCGCGCGAACCGCCGCCGCCCGTCTGATCAACGCCGATCCCGGCGACGTCGCGCTGATCTCGTCGGTAAGCTACGGCGTTGCCACGGCGGCGAAGCTGTTTGCAGTCCCCCGCGGCGCCCGCGTCATTGTTCTGGAAAACGATCATTCTTCGCCGGTGCTGGAATGGCGGACGCGGGCGGACGAGCAGGGTTTTGCCGTCGAGACCGTACGCCAGCCCGCGGACGCCGATTGGACGTCGGCGGTGGTTGGGACAATCGAACGACCGGGCGCGCCGCCGGTTGGTCTTGCCTCGATCTCTTCGGTGCACTGGTCGGACGGGGGACTGATCGATCTTGAGAAGGTGAGCGAGGCGCTGCGGCGGCAGGGCGCCATTTGTCTCATCGACGCGACCCACGGCGCCGGCGTGCTGACGATGGACGTGGGACGTCTCGATCCGGACTTTGTGATCTTCCCGACTTACAAATGGCTACTAGGGCCTTACGGCCGGGCCTTCATCTATATTGCGAAGCGTCATCAGGGCGGCCTGCCGCTGGAGCAGACCGCGTTCGGCCGCCTCGACGTGCGCGCCGAAAATAAGGTTTACTTCTCGGACCTTCGCTATGTCGCGGATGCACGGCGCTTCGACATGGGCGAGCGCGACCATTTCATTTCCATGGAGATGGCCGCGATCGGCATGGAAATGATGGCCGAGTGGGGCGCGCCATCCGTGGTGGAACGCCTCGCCATGCTGACGGAGCGTATCGCCGAGGCCGTGGGTGGCATCGGCGTCGGCGTGCCCGACGGTCGTTTTCGGGCGCCGCATATCCTGAGCCTCGGCTTTGGGGATGCGATGCCGAAAGGGCTCGTCAAGGGACTTGCGGAGGAGGGCATCCATGTCGCCGAGCGTCTCGGCCGCATGCGCGTCTCGCCGCATGTCTATAACGACGAGACCGATGCCGATCGCTTCGCCGCGGCCTTGACCGCGCGGCTCCGGATCATGCTCTAGGTCCTGTGGACAGTTATCGCATCCATAGGATGATGGCGGCAAGGGTAACGACAGCCTGATAATTCCGCGCTGTTTTCTCGAAGCGCGTTGCGACGCGCCTGAACTGTTTGAGCTTTGAGAAGCAGCACTCCACGAGATGGCGCTGGGCATAGAGATGTTTGTCGAGGGGATATTTGAGCGCCCGTGACGGGTTGTTGGGAATGACAGCGAGCGCGCCCTTGGCGGCGATGGCTTTGCGCAGATGATCGGCGTCATAGGCTGTGTCGGCCATGACGACCTCGGCAGGAAACCCCTCGATCAACGCTGCGGCTTGTGGTGCATCGCCCTTCTGACCTGCCGTCAGCGTGAAGCGCACCGGACAACCCAAGCCTCGGACGGCCATATGTATCTTGGTGCTCAGGCCGCCGCGCGAGCGGCCGATCGCCTGATCTTCAGACCCCCTTTTTTAGCCCCGGCAGCATGCTGATGAGCTCGGACGATGGTGGAATCGATGATCAGATATTCAAAGTCCGGATCATCGGACATCGCCTCGAATATCCGATACCAGACGCCCTTGGTGCTCCAC
This sequence comes from uncultured Alphaproteobacteria bacterium, assembly GCA_963721135.1. Classification (GTDB taxonomy): domain Bacteria; phylum Pseudomonadota; class Alphaproteobacteria; order Rhizobiales; family Xanthobacteraceae; genus Bradyrhizobium. The sequence goes on along the minus strand of CAVRIB010000012.1, from coordinate 55,879 downwards.
CGGCTGAAGCGCCGGAACACGCTGTTCCAATCGCCAAACGCCTCCGGAAGATCGCGCCAAGGAGAGCCGGTACGCACGATCCAAAGCACGCCCTCCACAAACATCCGGTTGTCGCGCCCGGTGGAGCCTTTCTGGTCAGGCCGACCTATAATCAGGGGCGCCATCCGCTCCCAAGCAACGTCGCTCAAAACCAAACGATCCATCACACCCAAGGCCGCCTCCCCAAAAGCAGCCTTGAATTTGATTTGCTGATAAAAGGGAATCCCTAAAGTTCACAGGACCTAGCGCAACCCCTCATAGACCATGAAGCCGCGCGCGAGCTTAAGCTTGCGCAGCGTGCGCGGGACGAGCGCCGTCGGCGGATGGCCGATATAGCGCCACGATGTCAGTCGGAAATCCCGTAAGCCTGCGTGTCCGCCTTCGAACGGCGCCAATAGCCCGGTCAGGCTGATCGGGGTGTGGGCGCGGCTGTTGAAGGGCAGCAGCAGCAATTCCAGATGTACCGGCGAGCCGTCGTCCGAGGCTGCGGTGATGCCGGCGACCGCAGGCAGCATTTCCTCGGCCACCACGGCGATGATCTCCTCGATGTCGCGCCGGTCGACGCCCGAAAACAGCGCGGCAAAGCTGCGATCCTTCAGGTCGCGGCCGAGCAGGGCGCATACGCGCGTGCCGGCGACGCGAAATGGATAGCCGCATGTCGGATCATAGGAGAGCACGAAGATGTCGCCGAGCAGCTCGCGCACCGCGCCGGGCTCGATCTCGCTGCGGTCCGGCGCTCGCGCGCCGCCACGCTTCTCGTCCCAATAGGCGAAGAATTCGCGGCTTGACGGATGTTTCATGCTTGAGCCTTGCCCCGCGTCCGGCTCGGCGGGACAGAACTGTCCCGCTTTCGCGCAACGCGCATTCCCTTCTCTGTTTTGCAGGAGCAGCTCTGCAGCGTCCATGCCGCGGCCGCATTTCGGCGGGCGCGGGGACGGCTTCGTGCCGTTAAGGTTAAATTAACTATGTGGTTGCGGTCCGCGCCGAAGCCGCGGCAGCGCGTCAGCGCCGGCGCGGTAGGGAGGGTTCGACCAGGGACGCGGCGAGCTCGCCAGCGGCTTCGACATAAGCGGGGTCGCGGTGGATCAGCATGACGGTCGCAGCGCCGTCGAGCAGGACAACGATCTTGCGCGCGATCGCGCCCGCCTCGCCGACGCCTTCGCGTCGAAGCGCACCGGCAAGCCATGCCTCGAAACGCTTCTTGTGGGCGGCGCCGGCCTTGATCGCGGGATGCCCGGGCGTGCTCGCGAGTTCGGCGGTGGTGCGCAGAAAGCCGCAGCCCTTCCATTTCGCCGTATCGGTGTATCGCGCGAACTCCGCGAACAGGCCGCGGAGCTTGTCCGCGGCCGACCCCTTCGTCGTCTCGAACCAGCGCGCGAAAAGCTCGAGCGTCGGCTGGTTGCGCGATTCAAGATAGGCTGCGATCAACTCGTCCTTGCTGCGAAAATGATAGTAGAGCGTCTTCTTGGTGACGCCGGCCTTTTCGGCGACCGCATCGACGCTCGCCGCCCGGATTCCTTCGTTGTAGAACAGCCGCGCGGCGGCGGCGATGATGCGCTCTCGCGTCGGATCGGAGTTTTGCGGCATGGCCCAATGTATACTGACTAGTGAGTGTATGCAACGGCGGACATGATCTAGCGTCGATCGCCGATCCCGTGGCGCTGTCCTTGAGGGTTGATGATGCCGGAGCTGGTGCTGTGCGAGAGCCGTGGCGCGGTCGCGCTCCTGACGCTCAATCGTCCGGAAAAACTCAACGCGCTGAACTACGCGCTGATCGACCGGCTGATGAAGTTGCTCGACGGCATCGAGGATGACCGCGACATCAGCGCCGTGATCCTGACCGGCGCGGGCGACCGGGCGTTTTCGGCCGGCGCGGATATTGCGGAATTCTCCGAAACGATCCGGCGGGGGCCGGAGGTGGCGGTGAAGGCGTTCGTCCGCCGCGGTCAGGCGATGACCGCGCGGCTGGAAGCCTTTCCAAAGCCCGTGATCGCCGCCGTCAACGGCATCGCCTTCGGCGGCGGCTGCGAGGTCACCGAGGCCGTGCATCTGGCGGTCTCAAGCGACCGCGCGAGCTTCGCCAAGCCCGAGATCAATATCGGAATCCCCCCGACCTTCGGCGGCACCCAGCGGCTGCCGCGTCTTGTGGGGCGCAAGCGCGCGCTCGAATTGCTCCTGACCGGCGATCCCTTTTCGGCGCAGCGCGCCTGTGAGCTGGGGCTCGTGAACCGGGTCGTGCCGCACGAGGAGCTCCTGCCTCGTGCGCTGGAAATGGCCGGCCGCATCCTGCGGCATTCCCCGCTCGCGGCCTCCCGGATACTTTCGGCCGTCACCCGCGGCCTCAATGCCACGATAGCGGAGGGGCTCGAGATCGAGAGCGGGCAGTTTGCGCAGATGGCCGCGACGTACGATATTCGCGAGGCGCTCGATGCATGGATCGCGCGCCGGCCGCCGCACTATCAGGGCCGGTAACAGGGAAGGGCCGACATCACATGATTGCCGTCATTTTCGAATCCTGGCCCAGGTCCGGGAAGATGCAGACCTACCTCGAGATGGGAGCCACGCTGCAATCGCACCTCCAGACGCTTGACGGTTTCATTTCCATCGAAAGGTTTCAGAGCGTGGCCGACCCGGAGAAGCTGGTGGCGCTGTCGTTCTGGCGCGGCGAGGCCGCGGTCGATGCCTGGCGCAATCGCGAGATTCATCGCGCCGTTCAAAAGGGCAGCCGCCGCGAGGTATTTCGGGATTATCGGCTGCGGGTCGCCAGCGTGATCCGCGACTACACGATGTTCGATCGCGAGCAGGCACCGGCCGACAGCCGGGATGCTGATGCTCCGGCTTCGAACCAAAACCCGCAATGGACATGACGGAGCTTGGCATCGTGGCCGGTCGGGAGGTTGTCGAAACGCTGAAATTTCGCATGGTCACGCATGTGACGACGGCGCAGTCGCTGGAGATCGGCGATGTCGATGGTCACGCCGCAACGCTCGCCCGCTTCTCCGGGCTTGCCTTCTTTCCGGACGGCGACGTCGCTACCGCCAGCTTCGCCAGCGTCACCGATTACACGAACGGCGCCGGCGCGTTTACACTCTATCCCATCCTCACCTTCGACGATGGGTCGGTTCTCTGGCTCAAGTCGGACGGGACGGGGACCGTTGAGGGTGCAAGAACCCATTTCGTCGGAACGCTCGCGGTTGTCGGCGGCAAGGGCAGGTTCGAGGGCGCAACAGGAGAGGGTACGCTGAGCGGCACCAGGTATACACCGCTATCCGTCGGAGCCGATCTCGTCAGCGACTACACCGTCAATCTCAGGAAATAGGGCGTCGACTAACGCGCGCCCCGGACACTACCCCTGCGTTGCCCTGCTTTCGTGGAGATCTCGACCTGCGGCCGCGGGCGCGTTTTCCTCGACCGGTAGTCCCGCGGGTTCATCGCGACCAGCCTTCGAAACGCCTTGCGAAAACTGCTCTCGTCCCGGTAGCCGCTGGCATGAGCAATGTCCTTTACAGGACGCGCGGTGGTTTCCAGCAGCGTGCGCGCCATCTCGATGCGGATGCGTCCGATGAAGGACTGCGGCGATTCGCCTGCCAGCGCCTTGATCTTGCGGTGAAGGGTTCGTTCCGACAGCCGAAGCGCGCCGGCCAGTTTGCGAACGGTGACCTGTTTGGGGTTCAGCCTGCGTACGATCATCTCCGCTTCCACAAGCCACGGATCACGCTTGAGCAGGTAGCCTTGCGGCAGATACGCGGCCTGGGTTCTCCGGCCGGTGTCGAGGACAGCGAAATCCGCACAGTCGCGCGCGATCTCCGGACCCGCCCTCATTTCGATCAGCCTGAGCACCAGGTCGATCCAGGACATCGGTCCAGCGGCGCAGACGATGTTGTCGGTTTCCGTCACCACGGCATCGAGTGCGAGATCGACGCGCCGATAGCGCTCTTTCAGCTCCGACTGCAGCCACCACGTCGTGGTCGCCCGCCGGCCATCGAGCAGGCCCGCTTCCGCCAGCACGAACACGCCGGTGCAAAACGCGCCGATGATGGTGCCCCCGGCGTGGCGCCGCCGCAGCCACCCCGCCGCCTTTCCGGTCGCGGAAACCCGGCCCGCGACGGCTTCGAGATCGACCAGGAAGCCCGGCACGATCACCGCGTCGTGCGTCGCCTTGTCTGCGATCGCGCCGTCAACGCGGATCGTCTGGCCGCGAACGGTGCGGACGTCGCGGCCGTCGAGCGAAACGGTGCGGCAGCGGAAGCGAATGCCGTCGCGGCGCCGCAGCGCCGCGTTGGCAATCGCCAGCACGTCGGCAATGCCGATCACGGCCGACGGCATGCAGCCCTCCAGCGCAAGAATCGTAATGTTCATCCGCAGCCCTCGATTGACCGTGGCGGATATTGCCCGAACTTTGTCAAATCCGCCACTGCTGCGGCGACGCTTCGAATGCGACGGTCGGCATCGGCGTGGTATCGCAGCATCCGGCTTCCGAACACGCGCGTGCCTCGCCCGGCACCGGGATCCAGAACACCGAGGAGAAGGCAATGCCCTACGTCATCGTCGAGACAGTCAAGGGAATCCTGGACAACGACGAGAAGAAACTATTGCTCGATCGGATCACCGATGTGCTGGTCGAAATCGAGGGCAAGGGCAACCCGGCCTTTCGCAAGGAAGTGTGGGTGAAGATCGACGAGCAGGAGCCCCATCACTGGATGCGCGGTGGTCTGGTTCCGACAGCGGAACGCATCACCGCGCTGTTCGGAAAGCTTGAGCCGGACGGTTCGCGGAAACGATAGGCTCGCACATCGCCAACGAGGCAAGCGGCGATCAAGCGTCAGGCAGCGATCGCCTCTGATCCGTCGCCATCGGGCTGATGCAGGAACGCGCGGACGTCGGCGAGGATCCGGTCCGACAGATGCGGGTCTTCGACCGCGCGCGCCATGATCAGTCCGCCGATCATCGCGGCGTAGGTGCCGGTCGCCACGCGCATCTTGTCTCTGGCGTTCGATCCCGGCGCAAATTGTACGAGCGTTTCGATCCAGCCCGTGACGTTCTTGCTCATCTGGTGGCGCGCGGCGCTATTTTCGCGCGCCAACTCGCTGCCCAGCGTTGCGACCGAGCAACCGTTTTCCGGATGCTCGCGGTGACGCGAATTCACATAGGCATCGACCGCGAGGTTGATCGCGGATTTCTCCGGTGACTGGCCGACCACCTCCTTGAAGCGCGCAATGCGTGCGGCATTGGCCGCTTTTAGCGCCGCCGCGATCAGTTCGTCCTTTGATTTGAAATGCGCGTAGAAGCCGCCATGGGTGAGGCCGGCCTCGCGCATCACGTCCGTCAATCCCGCGCCGGCTGTGCCATGCGCGCGGAACGTCTTGGCGGCGGCGTCCATGATCTTCCGGCGGGTCTCGTTCTTGTGTTCCTTGCTCCAGGGCATCGTCCGGCCTTCCAAATGTTTCGTAACATAATGTAATATATCATCAAGAACATGTTATTTTCAAGTCCAAGAAAACGATTTCCAATGCAGCTACACTAATACAATATGTCATTCGCAATATTGTGAAACGGAGGATGCCGAGATGACTGAGACCAGCATGCTTGACGCCATCGATCGTCGCAGCCTTTTGGCTGCCGGTACTGCCTCGATCGCCGCTGCCGCGATCGGGATCGCGGCTGCCGAACCCGCCTTCGCGCAGGCCACCCCGCCGGCCGCATCGCCAGCCCAGCAGCCGCCGGCGCCCGGAAAGGTCACGCTCGAGCGTCTTCCCGGCGGCATTCTCCTGATTGGAATAGACCGGCCGCAGACCAGAAACCGGATCGACCCGCCGGTGATCATCGGTTTGGGCAAGGCCTATTATCAGCTCGATCACGACGATTCCCTCAGGGTCGCCGTCCTCCACGGCGTCGGCGCCGATTTCATCACCGGGCTGGACGTCCCGGCCTTCATAGCGGCTTCAGCCGCGGGCATCCTGCCGCCCAAGGACCCGGACTGGATCAATCCCGTCGGCACCGGCGAGAGGCGGGTGAAGCCGCTGGTCGTCGCGGTTCAGGGCGCGACCAACACGGCCGGTCACGAATTTTTCCTGGCCGCGGACATACGGATCGCGGCGAGCGACAGCGTGTTCGGACAGTTCGAGGTTAAGTTTGGTTCGTTTCCGGCGGGCGGCGCAACGGTGCGCTTCACCCGCGAGGCCGGCTGGGGCAACGCCATGCGCTACATGCTGACCGGCGACACCTGGAATGCCGAGGAGGCCTACCGCATGGGCCTCGTGCAGGAAATCACTCCCGTCGGCAAGCAACTCGATCGCGCCACCGAGATTGCAAAGAAGATCGCGGCCGCCGCGCCGCTCGGCGTGCGGGCCACGCTGGCCTCGGCCCACCAGGCGCTCGCATCCGAAGAAGACGTCCTCAAGGCGCTGCGGCCGGAATTCCTGCGGCTGCAACAGACCGAGGACGCCAAGGAGGCGCGCGCGGCATTTCAGCAGGGCCGCGCTCCGGTGTTCCAGGGACGTTGATATCGTGCAGCGAAGGAGCGAAACAAATGTCTGCCAGAAAATTGACCTGGATCGTTCTGCGGTTGATCATCTCTGGGGCGCTGGCCGCGCTGCAGCTTCCCAGAGGCGCCGCGGCCGAGGTCCTCACCACGCACCGCATTCCTGCCGCGCTCGCCAATGAGGCGGTGAGTGCCGCGGTCGCAGCCTGCACCCTAAAGGGTTTCGGCGTCACCGCGACCGTGATCGACTTCGACGCGCAGCGCATCGCGGTGCTGCGCGGCGACACCGCGGGGGTTCACACCTACCAGGCGTCGTGGGGCAAGGCCTATACCGCGGTCGGCTTCGCGCCGATGTTCAAGCTCGATAACAACGGCGAGCTCGCAGCCCGCCTTGCGCAGTTCCTGGCGCGACAGCCGCCCGGCACGATTCCGTTCCAGACGCCGGAAGGGATGATCTTCCGCGCCGGCGGCCTGACCATCAAGTACGGCGACGAGGTGATCGGATCGATCGGGGTTGGCGGCGCGCCGAGCGCGGACGGCGACGAGGCCTGTGCGAAAGCAGGGCTCGACCAGATTCGCGACCGGCTGAAATAGACGGCTGCGGCGGCGGCTGCGGCCGTTAAGGTTAAATTAACGATGCGGTATCCGCTTCGCGCGGAACCAACTAGCCTAGTGTCGCGCGCATTACAGTTCTCGCCGGTTTTCCTCCAAGGGCCGGCGAGGTGTCACGGCAGGCGTCAAACAGTTTGGTCGTCGCGCGGGGAGGGGTAGGGATGCCACCCGGGCCCGGCGCGAAAAAAGATCAGCACCGAGGGAGGGCTTTCTCAGAGCCCTCCCTTTTGCTTGTCGGCGCCAGCGAATTGGTTTCGTGCGAAACTTCGGCGGCGGTGACCGCAAATCGCACGGCCAACGGCAGCCGAAGGCGCCTTATTCCGCGGCGAACGAAATCGTGGACTGGTCGTAGTTTCCCGATCCCATCCGGCCTTCTGGAAAAATCCCGTGCTTGGCGATCCAGTCGAAGGACTGCTCGAACACTTCTCTCGTGTAGGGTTCGAACACGATCCGCTCGCCGGGACCCCAGCGCCGCGTATCCATCAGCGCATGGAAGCGCTCCGGAAATTCGTTCCTGTAATAATGCGTATAGCGTTCCGGCCGCAGATCGATGTCGCGCTGCGCCGATCTCAAGGCGCGAAAATATTTCTTGATATCTTCCGGCTCCGGCGCGCCCCTGATCATGGCGGCGATCATGAAGGTGGTATCGATCACCTTGCGGAATCCGAGTTGTTCGGCGAAATAATAGGGGCCGCTGAAAAGCGCGGCGGCCGCGCTCTTGCCCTCGATCAGCAGCTCCATGCGATGGAACAGCATGCCGTCTTCGAAGGTGAGGTTGATCTGGTTGGGCGAAAGGTACTGCTCCAGCGCCTGGATCGTCGAATAGTGGCTGCCGGACTGGAAGCCGACCGAAATCGGCACGCCCGCAAGATCGGCCGGCGTGCGCACCGGGGAATCGGCTGGAACGAAAATCCCCGCCGGCGCGATCGAATAGACGTCGGCGAAAAGCCTGGCGTGACCGTTGGAGGCCGCCACGTTCACCGTCCAGTGGCAGGCGCAGCTGACATTGGCCTCGCGCCCCCGCTCGATGCTCTGGAACGCGCCGTGGTTGGCCTTGTCATGATGCCGTCCATCGGTCGAGCGGATCAGTTCGCGAAACTCGTAATCGAGCCCTTCGGCGCGAAAATATCCCTTTTCCTCGGCGACCCATTCCTGGAGACGGAAATGAGGCTCGACGATGAACTTGCCCATGGACGCCCTCCCTGAATTTGCCGGCGATCCGCCATGTTATATCTGAAATTTCATATCCGACATCAGCCTGTCCGGCCGGCAAGCCTGTCCGGCCGGCAAGCCTGTCTATTCAGCGGCGGCGCGCCAATCCGGGCTCGGTTCGGCCTCGACGCTTTGTTGCCGCGGCGGCCCCATCAGGACCGGCTGGAACAGCACCGCGGCGGCCATCGTGCAGACGAGCGACAGGGCCATCAGCTTGCCCATGCTCGACATGCCCGGGTAGCTCGAGGCCCACATGCTTCCGAACGCGATTCCCGTGGTCATCGCGCTGAAGACCACCGCGCGCGTCAAGGTCGAGGCCAGCAGGTGGGTCTTTCCGGCGCGCCAGGCCGTGATGTAGTAGATCTTGAAGGCGACGCCGACGCCGAGCAGGAGCGGCAGCGCGATGATGTTGGCGAAGTTGAGCGAGAGGCCGTCGAGCGCGCAAATCTCCAGCGTCACGACGCCGGCGACCAGCAGCGGCGCCAGCGTCAGCAGCACGTCCGTCACCCGCCGCAGCGCGATCAGAAGCAGGATGGCGATCGCAACGATGGCCAGAATGCCCGCTTCGAAAAAGGCTGTCGTGACGGTCTCGGCGGCTTCGTAGAGGCTGATCGCGCCACCGGCGGCGGACGGCTCGGCGCGAAGCACGGCGATCGCGAAACTGCGCAGCACGCGGGAGTCGTTGGCATCGCCCTTCGGCAACGCTTGTACGCGGGCCCTGCCGTCTGGCAACAGCCACTCGCGCACCAGGTCCTGCGGCAGCGTCTTCATCGTCACTTCTTCCGGGGCCAGACTCTTGCGCAGAAGGTCGAGATCGTAAGTCAGCGGCGGCACGATTGCGGCTTCGGCCCTGGCCCGCGTCCCGGCATCGGCGCTTGCGAGGCGCTTCAGCAAGCCGGAAACCCGCCGCGCGGCGTCGGCCGCGACGCCGCTTTCATTGCCCGCGGCCGTGGAGAGAACGTCGGCGGTGTTCTGAAGCGCGGCCACGTTTTCCTGATCGCTCGGAGCCGGCCGCTGAGCCCGGGATTGAGCGCCGGGCCGAGGCGTCGCGACGCGGCTCTGAGGCTACCGATCTTCTCACGCTGATCGGCCGGGATGAGGTCGTTCAGTGTCAGGGTGCTGTTGACCTCGGGCAGCGCGGCGAGGCGCTTGGCGGCCGCATTGGCGCTTTCGAGCGACGGCGCCAGCATTTCAGCGCCGTTGCCGCTCATCTCGGGATCGCCTTGCAATTCGCGATAGGTCACGACCGAGGGCGAATTGGGACTTTGCAGATCGACCGGGTTGAAGTCGAAATTCAGGTGAAACAACAGCGGGGTGCCGGCGAGAATGATGACGAAGGTTGAGACGATCACCGCCATGCGGTGTCGCTGCAGGAAGTCGTCGAGCGGCGCCAGGCGTCGGAAGCCGACCGGCGCACTTCGCCCGGAGGCTTCAGCCATGCCAGCATCGGCGGGAACCAGGGCGATGGCGCAGCGAACGCGATCAGCATGCCGCAGCCGGCGATCAGGCCCAGTTCCGACACGCCGCGATAGCTGGTCGGCAGGAATGCGAAGAATCCCGACCGCGGTCGCGACCGCCGCGAGCGCGAGCGGTCTCGCCGCCTTGCGTCGCCGCCCATCGCAGCGCCTCGACAGGTCGGGCTGGTCGTGACGCTCGGCGCGATAGCGCACGCTGAATTGAATGCCGAAATCGACGCCGAGCCCGACGAACAGCACGAAGAACGCAATCGAGATCAGATTGAACGAGCCGACCATCGCAAGTCCGATGGCGGCGGTGGCCGCAAGGCCGACCACCAGGCTGAAGAACACGGCGGCAATGATCTTCCAGGAACGCAGCGCGAGCCAAAGAACGATCAGGACGCCGAACAACGCCGTTAGCGTATCGCGCACGGCGCTGTAACGGATCGCCGAGAACTGGTCGTCATTCATCGGCACCTGGCCCGTCATCTCAATCGTTGCGCCGTATTTGTGCTGCAGGTCGAGATCGGCGGCCGCGCGCCGGATCGCGTCGGTGGCCTTCTGTCCGGGCTGGAGCTTGGCAAAATCGAGCGTCGGCTGAATAGCGATGAAGTGGCGCAGCTGCTTTTCCGGCGGCGGCTCGCCCTGCAGCAGTTCCTGCCAGGAGAAGGTCGCGGGTCTTCCGGACAGCACATCGGTCAGGGTTCGCTCCGCGAGCGTCAGCGGCCATGCCAGCTCCCCGAGCTTGATCCGGCCGGCCTCGACGGCTCCGCCTGCCGACGAGAGCGCCGTCATGACGCCGCGCAGGCTCGGATCGCCGGCAAGCGCGGCAATGAAGGGCTGCGCCCGGGAAAGGCCCTCCGCGCTTTTCCGGACGTCGGCGGGAGAGGCATATAAGAGCTTGTTGCGCTCGAAAAATTCACCGCTGTCGAGCAGCTCAACTACCGGGAAGAGAGCCGGGTTTTTCGAAAGATCCTGCGCCAGCGCTTGGGTGGCCTGTTCGGCGTCTTCAGCGGTCGTCGCCTTGACGACGACAACAATGCCCTTCTTCGGAAAGGCCTTCGTCAGCTCCAGCTGGCGCTGATGCCAGGGCAGATTTTCCGATATCAACCCCTCGATATCGGTGTTGATCGAAAATCGCGCGACGTCGAAGACCGCGGCTGCCACGGCGAGGAGCGCGCCGGCAATGATCAGCGTCAGGCGATGGCGGGCGCAGAAATCGACGATCCGGACGATCGCTGGGTTCATCATCATGGCAGGCGGCAGCTTTCAAGTTGCCATGCCGGGGCAAGCCCCAACGATATCGGGGCACACCATTCACGAGCCATGCGCGATACCAGGTTCATGGCGGGTTTTTTGGTCGAGCCATGGTGGCTGAAATCGCAAGGCAAAGAAAAGTTTCGCGAAGACCCGCGCAAGCTTCCGTGCGCAATTGTTTCCACGGCGCTTTCGGAACCGCTCTCACGGATTTTTTACCCGGTGGGCGCGATTCCCTGACGCCGGGACCGATCGGCTGGTTCGGCCCCGGGAGCCGCGCGACACGCCGTTTTCTTCGATCGTTGGCGACGGCGTGCTTGCACCGGGGCGCCAAGCCGCCTATTGGGGCGCAACCGCTCGCGCGATCGCCTGCTTTAGGTCTTGAGCCCTTGGAATCCCCGACAGAATTGCCGCAGGATGCCCCGCCGGAGGCCCCGCGCGAACCGATCCTGACGCTGCCTGGCGCACTCGTCGCCTATATCCTGTTGCTGGCGGTGATCCATCTGCGCGTGCTGCTGCCGCCGGAACTGGAGAACTGGACCATCGACGTGTTCGGTTTCATCCCCAAGCGCTACGATTCGACGTTGCTGGCGATCCCGTTTCCCGGCGGCACCGGGGCCAAGGTCTGGACCTTCGTGACCTATTCGCTGCTGCACGCCAATCTCACCCATCTCGGTTTCAACGTGCTGTGGCTGTTGCCGTTCGGCAGCGCGCTGGCGCGCCGCTTCGGCGCCGTCAGGTTCTTCCTGTTCATGGCGGTGACCGCGGCGGCCGGCGCGTTCGCCCATCTCATCACCCACGAGCACGCGGTGGCGCCGATGATCGGCGCATCCGCGTCGGTGTCCGGAACCATGGCGGCCGCGATCCGCTTTGCCTTCGTCAGGGGCAGCTTCCTGTCGTTCAACCGCGGTGAAGCCGATGAGGCCGCAAAGGTTCCGGCGCTGTCGCTCTGGCGCGCGCTGCGCGATCCGCGCGTGCTTGCCTTTCTCGGCATCTGGTTCGGCGTCAACATCATCTTCGGCGCCGGATCGATCGCGGTCGGCAACGACGGCGCCAGCATCGCCTGGCAGGCGCATATCGGCGGATTTTTCGCCGGCCTCTTGTTGTTCTCGCTGTTCGATCCGGTGCCGCGCCGTCAGGTAAATGCTGCAGATGCGTCGTCTTCCGATGCATCGCACAGCGACTGATCGCCGCTTGCGACGCGGCGCGATTTCATTCATCATCGCCTTAAAGTGATGAGGCAAGGGCATAAGCCCGCGAGCGTGCTTAAGAGCCCGCGTTTGCCGACTGCGCCCGCAACGAAACCGGCGCTGAACTGTTGATTGACAACTCGAAGAACAATGCTTGCGCTCGCTCAAGGGCGCGACCTGCTTCAGGGAGACGACAATGACGGTACGTGCAATTCTCGATACCAAGGGCCATCAGATCGTGAGCGTCGAGCCGGACGCCAAACTCTCGGCTGCGGTCAGGATGCTGGCCGAGCGGAAGATCGGCGCCGTATTGGTGATGAGCAAAGGCCGCATCGAGGGCATCCTGTCGGAGCGCGACATCGTGCGCGTGCTTGGCGAACGCGGGGCCGCCGCGCTCGACGAACGCGTCAACGACGTCATGACCCGCAAGGTCGTCAGCTGCAGGCAGTCCGACACCGTCAGCGCGATCATGGAGATGATGACGCTCGGCAAGTTCAGGCACCTGCCGGTGCTGGAAAACGAGCGGGTGGTCGGCCTGATCTCGATCGGCGACGTCGTCAAGTGGCGGGTGCGGGAATACGAGATGGAGCAGGAAGCGCTGCGCGACTACATCAAGACCGCCTGAGCAAGGCGCCGCCGCGGATCAGGCGACCGGCGCCAGAACGTCGATGACTTCCCGAATCGAATCGATGGCGCGCTCGGCGGCGCGCGCGCCAAAGTTGATCAGGTCGTCGGCGCGGTGGAAATCGAACCAGCCGATCTGGCCGACCCGGGGCGAGATCAACAGATCGGGCGGATCGCCGGCCAGCCGCGCGCGGGTGATGCGGTCCTGCATGATGTTGAAGGCATCGACCATGACCGAGGAGATGCCGGGCCGCCCGCCGCCGCCGAAGAACTCGCGCTTCATGGTGCGCTCGGGAGAGAAGAATTTGCCGAAGCCGCGCTTTGGCGCAGCCGGTTCGGTCGCGTCCACCGGCGCCACCGCCGGTGCGCCATGGGCGTGGATCGTGGTGGAATGGGTGAAGACGTCGCAGGAGACGTTGGCCGCGATCACGATTTCGGCGCCGAGCGCGCGGGCCGCCGATACCGGGACCGGATTGACCAGCGCGCCGTCGACCAGCCAGCGGTCGCCGACCAGCACCGGCGAAAAAATACCGGGCAGCGCGTAGGAGGCGCGCATCGCCTCGACCATGCGGCCATGGGTCAGCCAGATCTCGTGGCCGGTGCGGACCTCGGTGGCGACGGTGGCGAATTTCAGCGGCAAATCCTCGATCCCGATCGGACCGATGGCGGTTTCCAGATGTGCGGCGAGCTTGTCGCCACCGATCAGGCCGGAGCCGTTGAGGCGGATGTCGAGATAGCCGAGAATATTGCGCGGCTGCAGGCGGCGCGCCCACTCTTCCAGGGTATCGAGATGGCCGGCCGCGTAGGCGCCGCCGACCACCGCGCCGATCGAGGTGCCGACCACGACATTGGGAACGATGCCGTTCGCAATCAGGGTCCTGATAATGCCGATATGGGCAAAGCCGCGTGCCGCACCGCCGCCGAGCGCAAGCCCGATCACCGGCCGCCGGATGCTGCCGAGCCCTACCTTGTCACTGTCTTCACGGCCGTTCTGGCCGCGTCCGATCAAAATATTCAGCACCGAAACTCTCCAGCCGGCATGAAGCTATTCGCGAGGGCCTTGCCCCGCCAGTATCTCTCACAAGCATGGTTTATGCCGGGTTTGGGGTGGGCTAGGCGGGGATTGTGACTGGATCGCGACATCTGCCGGGGTAACATCGGGCTGCTGTGCCGGTTCCGCAAGACCGGGGTTTGCCGGGGCTTGAGGCTTGAATTTGCCGTGTTTTCGGTGAAAAGCATGCCCATGACGTGGAGGGGGAAAGCGATCGAAAGACCGCCGCGGCAAGGACGCCGGCTGCTGGCGCTTGCCTTGGTCGCCGCATTTTGCGGCGCGATTGCAGATCCCGCTTTGGCCCAGATGTTCTCGGACCGGCCGCCGCCGGTGCCGCCGGAAGCGGTGCCGGAGCCCTCGGCACCGGCGATGAATCTGGCGCCGCCCTCCAATCCTCAGGTGATTCCGAGCATGCCCGCGCCGCTGACGCAGCCTGCCATTGCCGCGGTGCCGCCGGTGGTGCCGCCGCCCGGCGCATCGACGGCGGGACAGGCCGTGCTGTCGCTGACCGCGCGCTACGGCAAGGACCTGCCGGTGATCTCGAGCGGGCTGGTGTGGCGGGTATTTTCCGACCGGCCGGACGAAAGCGGCACCTTCAAGCTGATCCGCGAGGAGCACGGCGCGACGCCCAATATCGTGCTCGCCCCCGGCGGCTATGTGGTCCATGTTGCGCTCGGCCTCGTCAGCGAGGTGCGGGCGGTGACGCTGAAATCCGAGACCGACCGCGAGTCCTTCGTGCTTCCGGCCGGCGGCCTGCGCATCGAGGGCCGCGTCGGCACCTCGAAGATTCCGCAGAACCAGATCTCGTTCTCGATCTACAAGGGCAGCCAGTTCGAAGTCGGCGAACGCGCGCCGCTGGTGCCGAACGTCGCCGCCGGCGACGTCGCGCTGTTGCCGGAGGGAACCTACTACATCGTCTCCAACTACGGCGACGCCAATTCCGTGGTGCGCTCGGACATCCGCGTCCAGGCCGGCAAGCTGACGGACGTCACCATCACCCACCGCGCCGCGGTCATCACGCTGAAACTCGTCAGCGACAAGGGCGGTGAGGCGCTGGCGAACACCGCCTGGTCGGTGATCACGCCCGGCGGCGACGTCGTCAAGGAATCGATCGGCGCGTTTCCGCGCGTCATCCTCGCCGAGGGCGAATATCGCGCCATCGCCAAGAACGAGGGCAAGGTGTTCGAGCGGCCCTTCAACGTCGTCAACGGCGTCGACGGCGAGGTCGAGGTCGTCGCGCATTAGATGCGTCGGTTCTCCCGATCAAGCTGCTAGCTGCGCGCGCGCAAGGTCTGTTGTTTGGTCAATCTGTGCTTCCGTGAATCCCCCTTTGAACAAAATGGGCCGGAGCTGGTTATGCTCAACATGCCCAAGAATGAGCTGACTTCCGGCCCAATGAGAATGCAACCCCTCGAGCGCGGCTCGATAATGCCCAAACAAATGCTGCCAACGGCCGGAGGGACGAAGATGGTGCCAAAACCAAAGCAAAAACCAACAAAGACGGAAGCGATCCGCGTCGCGAAGGCGAGAATCACGCGGCGCAACTCCTTGCTGATCCAGCGGAGAACCCTGAAGGAATACCGGGCCGATGACTAGCCGCGGGAGTCGCGGTCGCGGTCGAGATTACGAAGGAAGGAGAGCCCTTCCACCGCCAGGCAGTGCTCGTCTTTCTCGCCCTCGATGTATTTCTTCATCAGATGTGTGGAAAGCCGTTGACGGGCTCCCTTCGTCTCGGAACGGTCCGCGAGAGCTCCATAGATGATCAGCGCGCGGTCGACGGGTAAAATATTCATGGACCTGCCTTCAGGGTGGGTTTGAGTTCTTGAATAGGTAAGGCTCAGTGCCCCGGATCGTTCCGCAAAATGCTTTCATCTAATCCGGCAAGGTGATCTTTCCTTGCCTCTCCGCATCACTCGGTCCGCGAGGCGGCTTGAACTTACTCCGCCAGGGCAAGCCTCAAACCCGTTGCCTCAAGCGGGCAGGCGTTTCTTTTGGATGTGGCGAAACAATCTGGCTCTGAGCGAGTCGTCATCTTAAGGTGGGCGTTTTGGTTTTTAGGAAAGACAGGCAAATGATGTTTAGAAATACGATTATCGCTCTATGTGGTGTTGCTGCGGTTGGCCTGCTTTCGCCAACGGTGGCGTCAGCTCGTCCTGGAGGTCATGGCGGCGGCGGTGCAAGAGTTGCGGTGCACGGCGGCGGCGGTGGCGGAGGAGGGTTTCGCGGAGGCGGAGGCTATCGCGGTGGTCGCGGCCCCGGCGGAGCGGGCGTTGTCGCGGGCGCCGTCGGTTTGGGGCTTGGCTTGGCCGCCGCTCCGTATGCTTATGGTGGCTATGGCTACAATCCCGGGTACGACAGCTATGCCTATGACAACGGCGGCTGCTATTTGGTCCGCCAGAGGGTGATGACCCCTTATGGTTGGCGTCTGCGCCGGGTCCAAGTGTGTGACTGATTGCGATTGATTCATTTGAAATCCGTCACCGCCTGGGAGCGGTGACGGCATTTTAATGGGCCAAGGCCGGCAGACGCCTGGGCGGTCCTCCTGGACTCGGCAAAGGGCCATCCTGCGGCGCCGACTAGCCGCCGGGCAAACCGTCATCCAGGGGATTATGCTGCCCAGGCGATAGTCCGTTCGCTACGTCGCGAACGATCTCTATGATTTCCTGCACGATGTCACCGTGAGTGCTGCCGAAAGTACCCTTAAGCAGATACTGCACAGCCGCGCGGATCTCCGCCTTGGCATCATCCGGGCCTGCAAACTCCCAATTATCCTGATCTGACATCACAACACCTCGGATGCGCAGCGTATCTGCACAAAAACGGCCATTGACGTTGCACGGTAACCCGGATCGGACTTCAGCCACTGGCAGATCAAAGTCGACCCATAAGCAGCAACACGACGAGGATGACCAGCACAATACCGACGATACCGATCCCACGGTGACCGTAGCCGTAGCCGTAGCCGTAGCCGCCAAAGCGGCCACTGAAGCCACCGAAAAGGAAGATGAGGAGGATAATGATGAGTATAAGTCCGAGCGACATTGGTCTGACTCCTGGTTGACGCGCCCACTGCGAGGTCGTGAAGGCGCTCGATTTCAAAAGAACGCCGGTTCTTTGAAGCGGAGTTTGCCCGAAGAAAACCGGCCTCAGCACGGGGGAATGCTGAGGCCGTCGTTCATCGGATGCATGGGCGATTACATCCGGCAGTACGCAAACAAGTTTCGTAGACTGTGATGGTTCCCGCCCAGCCCGAGGAAACGCTCAACTAGTAGCGGTCGGTATCCTAACTGATTAAATTTTTTGAAAGTGAGCGATATTGATCAGCGACTCCGGAAGCCGAAGCGCATGTTGATTAGATCACCCCGCCATCGGCAACCATCGGTGACAGAGAGTTCGGTAGATGCTCCCGCCCAAGGCAGGGAAGCATCGTGACCTCATCCCAACAATTTTTGACCGCTATTGAGCGCCCTTGCTGTCCTCGTTGCCGCGCGCGGATGATGCTGGAGCGTGCTTTACCGGGGTCAATTGGCTTCGAACGCCGGTTGTTCGAATGCCCCAGATGCGATCACGTTGAGACCGGCCTCATTGCATTGGACCCCTTGAAATCGAATGCGGCCGGCTGGTTCGCCGGCGAACTCCGGCCACCAAACTAAGGGATAAATTCAGGAGCGATATATGCTCGACACACAAAACTAGGGTCCGCCATGCACGGCTTGCGGTTCTCCGATGAGGTTGACCGCGATTGAGCCGAGCAGGTTGGGGCAGGATTTGAGGATCTTTGCTTGTCCGCGTTGCAAAAGGATTCAGCGGCACATCATCGAAAGCACCGTGACCGAGGCTTGGTTAGCGCCAAAGAAGTAGCCGCCTCAGTTATCAATAACCGCCAGCATCTGGATGGAACTCTGAAGGCTCCCAGAACTTCTTCACTGCCGCGATAACGCGAATTCAAGTAAGGAAACACCAAAATGAAACGGCTCTTGTTGATCGGATTTGCCGCCTGCGCTCTTGCATTAACTCCGACACTGTCAGCGTCGGCAATGCCCTCCGCAACACCGGGTGCTCTCGGCGGTTCCGATGGAGTTGTCATCCAGGTCAGGGGCGGCCATGGTCACGGACATGGCCATCATTACGGTTGGGGCAGAGGCCACGGCCACCATTATGGGTGGCGGCATCATCACCATCGGTAGTGATCTTGACCTCTGGCCATTCCGAAGAGGTGCCTCAGTCGGGCGGCTCGCCTTCAGGAGGCGGCGAAGCCGCCGCTCCTTGGAGGGCGCGCAGTAATCCAGGACGCGTTGCGCGTTTCGGTGCCAGCCGACCGCTTGAAGATGCAACTGATTTGCCCGTCAGGCTGTTTCTGCAAACCCCTGTCAAGCCCCAAATCGAAAAATATTTCTGCTTTACAGAAGTACAAAACCACCCTATATTCACCTCCGTCCCGTCCCACAGAGGGGCGTTGCGCACGTCACGGACGCGGAGCGGGATGCGATGGACGCTGGCGGCGCTTTCGACGAGGGTGCTTGCCGGCGGACGGAGAAGTCGTGTGGTTCTGGCGCCCCGACGCTGGCGTCAAGTTCGCGAAAGGCGACTTTCGCGGATGACGGAGGCAAACAAGCCCGGTCTCCGGGAAGAGCACGAAGGAAGCCGTTAAAACCATTGCGCAGGAAACGCCGGACTGTTCGGTGAACCTGTGGTGAATTCGCTCGTGTCTTGTTTCACTTTCGCACGCGAGGCTGCGGGTGCGGCGGGCACCCGGCGCTTCCTGCGCCCTCGATCTTTCGGGGGGAAAAGGACCAACCCCTCGGACGCATCGCGCCGCGAGAATGCGAATGCATGTCGTGAACGAGTTCAGTGCTGGAATCATTGCGTAGGCGATGGATTGCCGGGTCAAGCCCGGCAATGACAGATCAAAACCGCGTCACGATGTCGGACAGCGCAGGCCGCGGGCGGTCCTCGGCGGGCTTGGTCGGCGTTCCGATATGGACGAAGCCGGCCAGCTTTTCGTCCGCCTTCAACCCGAACCCGTCGAGCACGTCGCGATCGAACGCAAACCACCCGGTCAGCCAGCACGCGCCGTAGCCGAGCGCGGTCGCCGCGGTCACGATGTTCATGGCGCTCGCGCCGGCCGACATTTCCTGCTCCCAGGCTGGCACCTTGGGATGGGGTTTTGTGAAACTGACGACCCCGATGACGAGGGGCGCATCGGTAAGCCGCCGCTTCTCGACCTCGATCTCCGCCGGCGTCGCGCTCGGATTCTTTCGCGCAAAGACCTTGGCGATAATCTCGCCGGCGCGGACGCGCGCGTCGCCCTCGAACACGATGAAGCGCCACGGCGTCAGCTTGCCGTGGTCCGGCACCCGCGCGCCGATGGTCAGGATGGTCTCGAGCTCGGCCGGCGAAGGGCCGGGGCCGCTCATTTCGCGCGGTTTGACCGAGCGGCGGATCTTCAGGAGGTCGATGGCGTCGGGCATTGGCATTCCCTGATTTCATGTCGCCGGGCGACGGTGCATTCAAGCCGCCGCCTGCGCTCGCTTCAAATCCGGCGGCGTGGCCTCATCGACCAGCGCGGCGATCGCCTCACCGGTCGGCAACACCTTCTGCGCATCGCTGCCGAGACGGCGGACCGAGACCGAATGCGTCTCGGCCTCCTTCTTGCCGACCACGAGCAGCGCCGGAATCTTCGCCAGCGAATGTTCACGGACCTTGTAGTTGATCTTCTCGTTGCGCAGGTCGAGTTCGACGCGCAGGCCCGCGCGCCGCGCCGCCGCCGCGACCACCTTGGCGTATTCGTCGCCTTCCGAGGTGATGGTGGTAACGACGGCCTGCACCGGCGCCAACCACAGCGGAAAATGGCCGGCATAATGCTCGATCAGGATGCCGATGAAGCGCTCCATCGAACCGCAGATCGCACGATGCACCATCACCGGCACCTTCTTCGAGCCGTCGGCGTCGATGTAGAACGCGCCGAACCGCTCCGGCAGGTTGAAGTCGACCTGCGTGGTGCCGCATTGCCAGTCGCGGCCGATGGCGTCGCGCAGCACGTATTCGAATTTCGGGCCGTAGAACGCACCTTCGCCGGGATTGATCGCGGTCTTGATGCTTTGGTTGTGGCTCCTCGCCGCGATCTCCGCGAGCACGGTTGCCATCACGCGCTCGGCGTGATCCCACATCTCGTCGGTGCCGACGCGCTTTTCGGGCCGGGTCGACAGTTTGACCGTGAGTTCGCCCGCGAAGCCGAAATCCTGATAGGTCGACAGGATCAGGTCGTTGATCTTGAGGCACTCGTCGGAGAGTTGCTCTTCCGTGCAGAACACATGCGCGTCGTCCTGGGTGAAGCCGCGCACCCGCATCAAGCCATGCATCGCCCCCGACGGCTCGTAGCGATGCACCACGCCGAATTCCGCCAGCCGCAGCGGCAGATCGCGATAGCTCTTCAACCCGTGCTTGAAGATCTGCACGTGCCCCGGACAGTTCATCGGCTTAAGTGCGAACCAGCGCTTGTCCTCGGCCTCGTCGCCCGCGGATTGCGCGGCGAACATGCTCTCGCGATACCAGTCCCAGTGCCCGGAGGTCTCCCACAGCACCTTGTCGAGGATCTGCGGCGCGTTGACCTCGCTGTAGTCGCCGGCGAGGCGCCGGCGCATGTAGGCGACCACGGCCTGGAAGATGGTCCAGCCCTTGGCGTGCCAGAACACGACGCCTGGACCTTCCTCCTGGAAATGAAACAGGTCGAGTTCGCGCCCGAGCTTGCGGTGGTCGCGCTTCTCGGCCTCCTCGATCTGCTTCAGGTAGGCATCGAGCTCTTCCTGCTTGGCGAAGGCTGTGCCGTAGATGCGCGTCAGCATCGGATTGTTGGAATCGCCGCGCCAGTAGGCGCCGGCGACCTTCATCAGCTTGAAGGCGTTGCCGACCTTCCCCGTCGAGGTCATGTGCGGCCCGCGGCAAAGGTCGAACCAGTCGCCCTGCTTGTAGATCTTGATCGTCTGGTCGGCCGGGATCGCGTCGACCAGCTCGACCTTGAACGCCTCGCCGTTGTCGCGAAACACCTGCTTGGCCTGTTCGCGCGTCCAGATCTCCTTGCTGAAGGGTTTGTCGCGCGCGACGATCTCGCGCATCCTCCTTTCGATGCCGGCGAAATCTTCCGGCGTGAACGGCTCGTTGCGGAAGAAGTCGTAATAGAAGCCGTTCTCGATCACCGGGCCGATGGTGACCTGCGTGCCCGGCCACAGCGACTGTACCGCTTCGGCCAGCACATGGGCGGCGTCGTGCCGGATCAGCTCCAGCGCGCGCTGATCGTCGCGGGCGATGAATTCGATTCTCGCGTCATGCTCGATGGGGTCGGCAAGATCGGCCAATTCGCCGTCGAGCGCCATCGCCACCGTGCGCTTGGCGAGCGAGGGCGAAATGCCCTTGGCGATATCGAGGCCGGTGGTGTTTTTCGGAAATTCGCGTGTCGCGCCGTCGGGGAAGGTGAGGGCGACTTTCATCTGGGGCTCGACCGGCTTGAGATTTGCGATACCGTACTTGAACCCCGTCGACGGCTTTTCATGGTCGGACATCTTTCTCTCCTGTGCTCACTCCTGCGAACGAGCGCAGGTAAGCGGGAAGGGAGCGGTATAGCAGGCGATTCGGCCGCTGCAACCGGCAAAACGCAGGGTTTTCGGAGGCTTGAACCTCGCCCTGCGGGCTCGAACACGCCGCCCCGCCAGCAGAGGTTGCGGCACCCGCCCGCCTTGTCTAGCTTTGCTGCGCGCCGAATTTTTCCGCGCCATCCGGGTCGTGCGGTTCGATACCGCCTCCCTTGTTCCCTTCGCGATCGTGGCGCAGCGCGGCTAAGGCTGCGTCTACGCGCTGACGGGTCAGAAGCCCCATGCATTTCGTACCGACGGCATCGCGGTGGTGCTTCAAATTGCTTAGGTCATACGGCTCGACTCGACGGTTGCTTTGCCTTACATCGGGCGGCCGATGAAAGCGAAGCGAGAAGCCGAATGAGAAGAATGCTGACCCTCGTCCTGGTGCTCTATGCGGGCGCCGCAATCGCCCAGACCAACCCACCGGCCCCTTCAGGCCCGCCGCCGACCGTGGGCGGCCGGCCGCTGGTGCAGATCAAGCCCAAGAGCGACGCTACGAAGAAGAGCGACGCTGCAAAGAAGAAGAGCGAGGCCGCGAAAACGAGCCACCTGCCGATTGCCAAGAGGTTGCAGGCCTGTCTCGACATCGACGACGGCACCAAGGGGCGCCTCGATTGCTTCGACGTCATCTTTCCGCCCAAGCCGAATCCCAAAGCGCCGGCGGCCAAGGGTGTGGCGGATTGCAAATTCGTCAAGGAGGAGGACGAGCGGCTGAATTGCTATAACGGATTTGCCGAGAAGATTCCGAAGTTCTAGAACATGATCCGGAAAAGTGGCACCGGTTTTACCTCGCGACAAGCGCGGAGCGCATTTGCGCGGCGATCATGCTCAGACAAATAGATAGAGCGGGATGACGATTTGAAGAAAAGTCATCGCACTCTGACGCCGGACGCGACTAACGGCTCGCGGACGAGGCGGTGATGGCCGCGACCCGCAGTGACGGCGCCGCCATCTTGACCAGCACTTGCTTGAGGGGATCTTCGGTCCAGGCGTGCGTGACGTAATCGCGATGCGTCACGCCATCAGGTGTCTCGACGAATACCACGCTGCCCGGCCGCAGCGGGGCGTCCATGTCTTCCGATACGGCAATGCCCTTATCGCGCAGCATCCGCATCAGCTCGTCGTCATGCCGCTTGGTGTAGTGCGTGTAGGAGCTGACGAAAAAGCCGGACCGGTTGTGCTCGATCCAGGAGGCGAACTTGTCCAGTTCGCCATAGACGGCATCGAGCAGGACGACGCCGCGGACGCGATTGCCGAGGCCGCCCACGTCCAGGCTCCAGGCCGTCGGCAAGAAGCCGCCGGAGTAGCCGACCAGGATGATCGGCATATTGGCAAACGCCTTGGCAGTATTGGGATCACCATAGAGCTCGGCGAGATGGCTCGCCGATTCCGTCACGAAGCGCTTCAGTCCGCCGGGTTCCCAGAACTTGCCGGCGCTTGAATTGAAGGCATCGACCGCAAGCTGCGGCGCCAGCAGCACGGCATTGACGCCGGATTCCGAAATCTGTTGCGGTACCAGCTGGCGGTCGCGCACGTCGCGCTCCAGCGTGGCGCCATTGCCGTGGAAGAAGATGACGATGACGCCCGGTTTGTGGATGTCGAAATTCTCCGGCACATGCATCAGCACGCGGTTGTCGTTGTAGGTCTGGTCCTGCCAGTAGACCCGGCCGCCGTAACTGCGGTGGCCTTTGCGGTTGCCTTTGGAAATGTCCAGGAATGGCTCGTCGGTGCGCGGATTATTGCCGAAATAGGGAAACGCCGAGTTCTTCAGGCTGACGAGCGTCGTCAGGTCTTCTCGCACGGGATGCTGGTAAGGCAGGGTCGGCCCGAGCGAAGCGACCCGATAGGGGGCGGGCTGAGCCTGCGCGGTGCGTTTTGCGGGGGGTTGAAGCAGCTGAAAGCTTTCACTCGTTGTCGGAAAGCGATCCCTGAATTGAGGCTTGGGGAAGCGGTCATCGAATGTATCCCCGGCCGTAGCCTGGGAATTGGCCGCCAGCGTGCCCGCGCCGGGCGCTCGTCCGCATTGGGCGAGAATGAACGACAGCGGGACCAGCGTCGACACGACGGCGATCCAGCGCAAACGCGCTGCGCCCGGCGACTTCGCCCGGCCAACGCGGTCATCCGTCTGGAATTTCGCCCCGACCATCCACCCACTGCCCCAGAATCCGCCGCTGACCGGCGTATGTCAGCTCGCGTTGAGGTGACGTTAAGCTTCCGGGAAAAACTCCCCATCCCGGAAACCTCAAAAGGAACACGAAATCGTGTCCTGATTGTGGGGCGATCCTCCTGTTTTCGCAATGCTGTAGCACCCCGATCTGCTGATAAGGTATCTCAATACCGAATTCGCTCCGGGATTTGGAGCATTGTTAACCTTGCTTGAATTGACGGGGACCAGCCTGCACGATGAAAACTACCGGCGCGAGACGCGCGCTCCCCAAGGCATGGACCGGGATGGCGACATCAGAAACGGGAAGCGCGGCGTGGACCGGCCGGCTCCAGGGGGGCGGATCCACGGTTTCGGTGATGGTCGCGACCGCCATCGTCGTGGCCGATATGGTCGGCGTCGGCGTCTTCACCAGCCTCGGCTTTCAGGTCAAGGACATCCCCTCTGGTTTCTCGATCCTGCTGCTTTGGACGGTCGGCGGCATGGTCGCGCTGTGCGGGGTGTTTTCCTACAGCGAACTCGGCGCGATGTTTCCGCGCTCCAGCGGCGAGTACAATTTCCTAAGCCGGGCCTATCATCCGGCGTTCGGATTTCTGGCCGGCTGGGTTTCGGCCACGGTCGGTTTTGCGGCACCCGTGGCGCTGGCCGCGATGGCTTTCGGGGAATACGGCAAATCGGTCGTGCCGAATGCGCCGCCGCTTCTGCTTGCCATCGGCGTGGTCTGGCTGGTTTCGATCGTGCAGCTCACCGGGGTCAAACATTCCAGCAGCTTTCAATTGATCTCGACCATCCTGAAGGTCGTCCTGATTACCGCCTTCCTGGTTGCCGGATTTGTCATCGGCACGCCGCAATCGATCTCGTTTGCGCCACAGGCCTCTGATTTCATCCATGTGACCAGCGCGCCGTTCGCAATCGGGCTCGTGTTCGTGATGTATTCGTTTTCCGGGTGGAACGCGGCGACCTATATCATCGGCGAGATGCGCACGCCGCAGCAGAACCTGCCGCGGGCGCTGCTGGCGGGAACGCTGATCGTCCTGGTGTTGTATGTCGCGCTCAACGCGGTGTTCCTGCACACCACGCCGATCGACAAGCTCGCCGGCCAACTCGACGTCGCCCGCATCTCCGGCAGCTACATCTTCGGCGACATCGGCGGGCGTATCGTCGGCGCCATGATCTGCATCGGGCTTGTGTCTTCCATCAGCGCGATGATGTGGATCGGCCCGCGCGTCATGATGACCATGGGGGAGGACATCCCGGCGCTGAAGGTATTCTCCCGCAAATCCAGCCAGGGCGCGCCGGCCTATGCGATCCTGCTCCAGCTTGGGGTCGCGAACCTGATGCTGTTCACCCGCAGTTTCGAGGCGGTGCTGGATTTCATCCAGTTTGCGCTCCTGTTCTGCTCATTCTTCACGGTGCTCGGCGTCATCAAGCTGCGCATTACCCAGCCGGATGCGCCGCGGCCCTACCGCGCCTGGGGATACCCGATCACGCCCCTGGTTTTCCTGCTCGTGACCGGCTTCATGATGTATTATCTCTTGAGGGAGCGGCCGTTGCAGTCCTTGTTGGGTGTCCTGATCATGATTTCGGGCCTTTTGATCTACGCCGTCTTCCGCAAGCGGGCCGACGCGCGCGCCGCGGCCGCGTCCGCAGGCCCCGAATAGAGATGCTGCAGCTTCCGAAAATGGCGGCCGTCGCCGCGACCTTTTTCCTCGCGGCGGCGCTACCTGCGCGGGCCGCCGACACCATGACCGCCGATGACACCGCGCGGTTCCTGGCGGGCATGCCGCCGTCGGCCGATTTACCGCTGACGCCGCTGACCAAGGACCCCGCCTGGCAGCATCACGCCAAATTCTTCGATGCCGCCTTCGCGCAGCTCGAGCAGCGGCAGCTTTCGAAAATCCGCGCCTGGGCGGCGACCAATCTGGCGGCACCGAAGCCGACCATGTTCTACATGTTCTCGGGGCCGGACTTCCTCTACGCCGACACCTTCTACTCGAAGGCATCGACCTATGTGCTGAGCGCACTGGAGCCTGTGGGCTCCGTGCCCGATCTGACGCGAATGCCGCGCGGTGGCATCGGGGCCGCGCTCTACGATGTGGAGCGTTCGCTCGGCTCCATCCTCAGCTTCAGTTTCTTCATCACCAAGCAGATGAAGGTCGACCTGCACGCCGGACAGCTCAATGGCACCCTGCCGCTTCTCTACGTTTTCCTGGCGCGCTCGGGCAAGACCATCCGCGAGGTCAGTCCGGTCGCGCTCGACGACA
The DNA here is from genome assembly GCA_963721135.1 of uncultured Alphaproteobacteria bacterium. Taxonomy (GTDB): domain Bacteria; phylum Pseudomonadota; class Alphaproteobacteria; order Rhizobiales; family Xanthobacteraceae; genus Bradyrhizobium. Next base: position 29,897 of record CAVRIB010000012.1, on the reverse strand, counting down.
AGGGCGCGGCGTATTTCGCGAACGAAAATCCGGGCAAGAACGCCACGCACGGCGTGCGGATCGTGTACGCAGGCAGCGACGGCGCGCAACGGACGCTATACTATTTCTCGACCGATCTTTCCAACCCCGGCGTCCGGGTCTCGGGCTTCCTGAAATTCTGCGAGACGCTGGCGCCCGGCAACAGCCTGATCAAGAGCGCTTCCTATCTCCTGCACTCCGGTAACTTCACCACCGTGCGCGATTTCATCCTCGCCCACAGCGCCACCATCATCCAGGACGATTCGGGAATTCCGCTGGCGTACTACGATCCGAGGAAATGGCGCTTCTTCCCGTTCGGCCGCTATGCCGGCCCGATCGCCGAATTCCCCGGAAGATATCAGGAGCAATATGCCGAGCTGTTCAGGCGGGCCCAGCCGATGGATTTCGGCATCGGCTATCGCTGGCGCTCGCATGAATTGAACCTGCTGTTGTCGGTCAAGGTCGCCCCCGACGATGCAGGGTCCGTCGACACCACCTCGTCGGCCGAGCCGCCGCCCAAGCCGCCGCGGCCCCGCAAGCCGCGCCCACCAGCGCCAATTCCGCCGCCGTCCCATGGTTTCCTGTGGTTCTCGCGCTAGCGAAGCCTCACCAGCGAACGCTCTGGCCCGGCAAGACGTAGGCTGTGGTGTTCGGTGTGTTCGAAACGCCGCCAAACAATCGGCAGGCGGCGACGATCAGCACGAGCAGCACGAGAACTGCGGCGAGATCGATGCGTCGGGGATCGTGACCCCCATGGCTGATTTTATGGCTGATTTTCCAGCGCATTGGCTGGCCCTCCCAGCGAAGGCATCAAATCAATGCCTGAGCGACACCGGGGTTCCGGCAAGGCAGCAATAGATCGCTAGCGCGAAAGCAGCGCGATGGAATTGATCGAGCGCAACTCGATCAATTCGCCGGCGCATTGACGCCGCGCCAGCGCCCATAGCGCCACGGCAGATACCATCGCGCGCCGGGAGGGCGGGTCAGCGGGACATTGTCGATCCCCGAAGTACCCCAGGGCTGGCAGCGCAAGCAGCCGCGCCAACGTCATCCAGCCGCCGCCCCACAGCCCGAAGCGTTCGATCGCTTCATCGCCATAGACCGAGCAGGTCGGCAGATGCCGGCAGTTGTAACCGACCAGCGCCGACAGCGTATGCCGGTAGATCCAGATCAGCGCGCGCCCGGCGTTGCGCGGCAACCGCAGGGCGGCGCTGGCGCAGTCCGGACAGAGCGATGAAGGGAACAATGGATGCTTCATGGGCGGCGTGCCGAAATCATATGCCTCGATTTTGCGGAGTTCCCCGGCACGGAACCGGCGGCAACAAGATAATTGTGCCACAGTTTGCGGATTATGAAACGTTTTGGTGGCGCTGCAGCAAACCTTCTATGGACGATAGGGATTCGCGCGGTTACCTTTTTCGCGACGGCCGTATGACAGAATCATATGGTACCGAATTGGGGCCATTGCCACTGCTCGAAACCGGGGCTTGGGGGAAGGAACCAAATTGAGGTCGATAAGGTCGTTTGATCTTCACAGCTGGGCGCTGGTCGGCGCTGCTGTGTTCTGTATCGCATTGCCCGTCGCGGCTGCGCCCGGCAGCGTGGCGCAGGCCGGGGGCACCCTCGAAGAACGCAAATTGCCGATGAAGTTCACCTGGGTCGACTGCCAGCCGAACTGCGGCGGCTGGGTCAGCGCGGTCGGAATCGTGACTGCGGACAGCCCGCACGATTTCGATGAATTCGCGCGCGGGCGCGGGCTCGAAGGCGCCACCATCGTGCTGGATTCCAGCGGCGGATCGGTCAACGACTCGATCGCGCTTGGCCGGCGCTGGCGCAGCCTCGGCGCGCGCACCACCGTCGGCATCAGTGTCGAGACCCGCTCGGCGCGGGGAGAGCGAGCCAGCGTCGTGCCCGATGCCTATTGCGAGTCGATGTGCGTGTTCCTGCTGTTGTCGGGCAAGACACGCTACGTCCCCGCGGCCGCCCATGTCAGGGTGCACCAGATCTGGATGGGCGACCGTGCCGACGACGCCAGGGCCGCGAGCTACACCGCGCAGGATCTGACGATCGTCGAACGCGACATCGGGCGTCTTGCCAAATACACGTTCGACATGGGGGGCGCCGGCGATTTGCTGTCGCTGGCGCTGAACGTGCCGCCGTGGGAAGATCTGCATGAATTATCCCCCGACGAGTTGCACCTCACCAATCTCGTGACGACGGACGTAGTCGCCGAGGTGCTGCCGCAGACCGGAAGCGGCGACGCGCCTGTCGCCGAGCGTGGGACCAAACCCGTGCAGGATCGTTTCGTGAGCAATGTGTCCGAGATCGATACCAATCCGCAGGCCGTAAAATCGACCAAGACAGCCGAAGCCCTTGCGCCGACCGGCGGCGTGGCCGCCGCGGCGCCAGCGCAGTAGCGGCGAAAGCTACCCCGGCGCGGCCGCCGGCTGCTTGGCCTTGGCCTCGATCTGGCCGATGGCGTCGACCACGGCGTCGAAGGTCAGCATGGTCGAGGCATGGCGTGCCTTGTAGTCGCGCACCGGCTCGAGCAGCGCGATGTCGGCCCACTTGCCTACCGGCGGCTTGCCACCTTCCTTCAGCATCTTGCGTACGGTCTCGCGCAATTCGCGCAGTTCGCTCGCGGTCGAGCCGACGACGTGGCGGGCCATGATCGAGGACGAGGCCTGGCCGAGCGCGCAGGCCTTCACGTCATGGGCGAAGTCGGCGACCACGGGCCCGTCCATCTTGAGGTCGACCTTGACGGTCGATCCGCACAGTTTGGAGTGCGCCGTGGCGCTGGCATCAGGGGCGGGAAGACGTCCAAGCCGGGGGATATTGCCGGCCAATTCGATGATCCGCTTGTTGTAAATGTCGTTCAGCATAAGCTTGAGGTCTCGGGCTCCCTTGCGCCATTGCCCTTGGCGGCTGCGGGCCACAGTCCTATATATGGGCGGAAATGGCGGAAATACAGTCCGGCCGTTTCAGCCATGACGCCGAGATTGGAAACAAATTCGGCCGTCTTGGTGTTAGAAATATCGGGACTCAGGCGTCCGGCGGCAAAGCCGCCCCGTCTGCCGGTGACACTCCGGCCTGTTTTAAGGCCGGTCGAACGGAGTTGACATGGACGCATTGATCAAATCCCTCCGCCCAGGCAAGGCTTCTGACGTCAAGGCTTCTGACGTCAAAGCTTCGGACGCCAAGCCTTCCGATGCCAAGACCCCCGAAGTTCGGCCCGCCGAACTCGACCCAGCGGAGTTTCTGGCCGCCGCCGTCCGCGCCGACCAGCCGCGCCCGTCGCGCGCGGAAGCGGAAGCAGCGGTAGAGACCTTGCTCAGCTACATCGGCGAGAATCCGGAGCGCGAGGGCCTTCTGGATACGCCGCGCCGCGTGGTCGAAGCCTTCGACGAGCTTTATCAGGGCTATCATCAATGCCCCGCGGAGGCGCTCAACCGCACCTTCGGCGAGACCGCGGGCTACGACGACTTCGTGCTGGTGCGCGATATCGAATTCACCTCGCAATGCGAACATCACATGATGCCGTTCTACGGCAAGGCGCATATCGCCTATACGCCGGTGGAGCGGGTGGTGGGGCTGTCGAAGCTGGCGCGGCTCACCGACATCTTCGCGCGCCGACTGCAGACCCAGGAGCATCTGACCGCCCAGATCGCAGCGGCGATCGACGAGGTGCTGAAGCCCCGCGGCGTTGCGGTGATGATCGAGGCGGAGCATACCTGCATGTCGGTGCGCGGCGTCGCCAAGCATGGCGCGATGACGTTCACCAGCCGCTTTACCGGCATGTTCCGCGACAATCCGGCGGAGCAGGCGCGTTTCCTGTCCATGGTGCGAGGGTCGCAGCGCTAGCCCTCGCCAGACCTTGCGAGGTTAGCCCGTGTCCACTTCAGCAGAAACCAACGACATCGAGGAAGGGCTGAAGCTTCAGCCCAAATTCGACGCGGCCGGCCTTGTCACTTGCGTCGCGACCGATGCAGGCAGCGGCGAAGTGCTGATGGTCGCGCATATGAACGAGGAAGCCCTGCGCAGGACGGTCGCGAGCGGGGAAGCCTGGTATTTCAGCCGCTCGCGCAACGCGTTATGGCGGAAAGGCGAGACTTCAGGTCAAGCCCAGCGCGTGGTCGAGATGCGCATGGATTGCGATCAGGACGCGGTCTGGCTCCGGGTCGAGCAGACAGGCGCAGCCTGCCACACCGGCCGGCGTTCGTGCTTCTACCGCAGGATCGAGGCCGGCGAGGGCGGGGCGCGGCTTTCGTTCGTCGATGCTGCGCGGCTGTTCGATCCGAAAGACGTTTATCGGAAGTGATTTCAACCGTCATTCCGGGGCGCCGCCAGGCGAACCCGGAATTTCGAGATTCCCCAATGCGCCATTGCGCATCTGAGGTTCACGCGAAGACGCGTGTCCCGGAATGACGGTGTTGGTCGGAACCCCTTAACCCCGCATTAATCATAATCACCGCAGTGTGACGTTGGCCTGGACGTTAGGGGGAGCTTTCGAACAGGCCCCGGGGGTCATTTCGCGGGGAGCGAGGACCAAACATGTCGGTCGACACGTCAAACGCCACGGCGACGGCAGGTGTCGATCCGTCACGCGTGCGGATTGCCGGCGCGATCAAGCAGGCCGCCAGCGCAACCGGCACCAGCTTCGAATATCTGCTTGCCACCGCGAAGATGGAGTCCGATTTTAATCCGACCGCAGGGGCTTCGACCTCGTCGGCGCACGGGCTCTATCAATTCATCGACCAGACCTGGCTCGGCACCGTGAAGGAAGCGGGCGCGCAGCTCGGCTACGGCCGATACGCCGATGCCATCAGCAAATCCGCCTCCGGAACCTACTCGGTGAGCGATCCCGCCGCGAGAAGGGCAATCCTGAAGCTGCGCGACGATCCGGTCGTCGCCTCGTCGATGGCCGCCGCGCTGACCCAGTCCAACAGTTTCAAGCTCACCGGCATGATCGGCCGCCGCCCGACCGACGGCGAACTCTATATGGCGCACTTCATGGGCGTGGGCGGTGCGGCCAGGTTGATCTCGAACGCCGAGGACAATCCGGGCGCCACGGCCGCGCGGATGTTTCCGAACGCGGCCGCGGCGAACCGCTCGATCTTCTACGACCGCGCGGGGCGCGCACGCAGTGTGTCGCAGGTTTATTCGGTATTATCGGCGCGTTACGCCGGCGCCGCCAATTCGCCGGCAACGCGCACGGCGATGGCGTCGGTCGGCGACGTCCAGCCAAGCGTTGCGCTCGCAAGCGCGACGCCAGCCGCGCTCCCGATCGACAATGCGGCTTACTTGTCGAGTTTCCCGGGAACCAGCCAGGTCACCCCGGTTGCCTCGGTCGCCCCCGTGACCGTGGCATCGGCATCGCCGGCGCCGGCGATGTCGCCGCCGACCGATCCGATGTTCCGTTCGCTGTTTCAGGTCGACGGCGATCGGGCCCAGCCGGTCTCGCCGGCGGTTCGCGCCCTGTGGGGCAATTCGTCGTCGCTCACTTCGGTGGCAAGTGCGAGCCCGCCGCCGGCGCAAACACCCGACGCCGGCGCGCCGCAACCGCTCGACCTCTTCAGCGATCGCAACGGCACGTTCAGCTAGCTGACGTACGTTCCCCCGGATGCTGCGCAGCACGAAGTGATGCGCCGCTGAGCCGGGGTCCATTTGCCTTCATCATCCATAGGTCCCGGTTCTGCGAAGCATCGCTGGCGCGCTGCATCGCGCCCGGGACACGCGGTGCGCTCCCCGCACCCTTAACAAAACGTCAATAAAACCAGCCATTTATGGTGAACGCTTTATTAAGCGTCGTGGTTTATTTTCTGTTTCGGGGACATCCGTCACGGGTGTCGTTTCGGGTTGCGTAAGCCGGCAGGGCAATGATCGTTCGGCAGTTCATCAGTTGGATCAGGACCGCGCCGGCAGGCGAACGGGCGGAGGCAACGCGGTCGTTGGCGCGGGCCTGGCTGATTTCCGACCTAAGCGCAGAGGACCGCGCCGCCGCCGAAGGCGCGCTTCTGATGCTGCTCGATGACGCCTCGCCGCTGGTGCGCCAGGCCATGGCCGAGGTGTTCGCCCGCAGCTCCGAGGCGCCCGCGGCGATCGTGCAGACGCTGTCGCTCGATCAGCCTTCGGTCGCGCTTCCCGTGCTCGAACATTCCCCGCTTCTGATCGACGCGGATCTCGTCGACATCATCGCGACCGGCGATTGCCAGATGCAATGCGCGATCGCCCGCCGCATTCACCTGCCGGCGTCGGTCTGCGCCGCGATCGCCGAAGTCGGCACCGCGGCGGCCGCGCTCGAACTGATCGAAAACGCCTATGCGGAACTCGCGCCGTTCTCGTGGGACCGCATCGTCGAGCGTCACGGCCATCTCGCCGCGATCCGGGAATCCATGCTGGTGCTGGAGGATTTGCCCGCGGCGACGCGTGCCGCGCTGGTCGCAAAGCTGTCGGACACGCTGGCGCAATTCGTGATCGCCCGCAACTGGCTCTCGCCCGATCGCGCGGAGCGGATCGCAAGCGAGGCGCGCGATCGCTCCACCGTCAATATCGCGGCGCGCTCGCGCGGCGAGGACATGCGCGGCCTGGTGCGGCATCTGCGCGCCACCGGCCAGCTCACCGCCGGGCTGATCCTGCGCGCGTTGTTGTCGGGCAACCTCGAGCTGTTCGATGCCGCGCTTTCGGAATTGTCCGGCTTGCCGCAGGCCCGCGTCTCCGCGCTCGTGCACGACCGCGGCGGCGCCAGCCTCGAGGCGTTGCTCAAGCGCGCCGGACTGCCGCCATCGACCTTCGCGGCATTCCGCGTGGCGCTCGAAGCCGGCCACGAGACCGGTTATGTCGATACGTCCGGCGGCGCCGCACGGCTGCGGCGGCGCATGGTCGAACGCGTGCTGACGGATTGCGAGACCGATCGTCAGGCCGCCGAGCCGCTATTGATCCTGCTGCGGCGCTTTGCCACCGAATCCGCGCGCGAGGAAGCCCGCGCCTTCTGCGACGAGCTGATGGCGGAAGAGGCCATCGCGCCGATCCAGCACGAATTGATCGCGGCGTAACCGCTAGTTCGTCAAGACGTTGGATGTCGTCCCGCGAAGAGCCGCGCGGGACGATCGCAGAAAACGTGAGAGATCAGGTTTCTGGTATCACTCGCCTGGCGCGATACTCGGCGCGAGAACGGCTTCGAGGTGTTCCGGGCGGTCGCGGTTGGCGTGCACCAAATATTCGTCGGTGACGCCGCGCAATTGCCGGCTCAGCTCGCCCGCCATGACGACGGTGTCGAGCTTGGTGCGCTCGCGCACGATCGCCTGAATCGCATTGATATGGTGCATGATCAGGTTCGAAGGCACCTCGTCGAGCTCGGGCGCGTGCTCGATGATGCGGCACAGGCTTTCGGCGGCGGCGCCGGCGGAGGGATAGCCGAAGGTGGCGGCGTCGCCCTTGATGTCATGGGCGGCGCGAAACAGCTCTTCGCGCGAATCTTCCGTCAAGCCGTTCCTGAGAATGTTGGCGTGGGCGGCCGATAGCCGGTCGGCCTCGACGGTCATCCAGTTCTTGAACTCGCCTGATAATCCGGCCAGCGCCTTCTCGGCCCGCGCCACGGGATCGTCGAGATCCTGCTCGCCGACGCGCCGCAGCACCTTGCGCAGCGGATTGGGCTGCGTAATGACGTGATGGGTTGCAAACGTCTTGACCTCGATATCGCGCTTGTCGTTCGCCATGATGGTTTCCTGCGCCTCGCGCTAGATGCTGGAGCGGGCCTTGTCGAGCAGGGAGGGCTGCTGCAACACTTCGACCTCGCCGCCGACGCGGCGCTCGGGACCGATATAGGCGGTGGAAGTATTGCGGCGGCGGTCCGGGCCGAAATAGGTCTTGGTCTTGATGAACGGGCGCGGGTTGGCGACGACGTTGAGGATGCGCTGATAGAGCCCCTTGGCCGAGATCGGCTTGGCGAGGAATTCAGTGACGCCGGCGTCGCGCGCCACCGTGACCCGCCGTTTTTCGGAATGGCCGGTCAGCATGATGATCGGCGCGAACGGATTGCCCTTCGACTCGGGCTGCCGGATCATCTGCGCCAGTTCAAGGCCGTCGAAGATCGGCATCGACCAGTCGGTGATGACGATATCGGGGACGTAATGGGTGTACATTTCGAGCGCGGTGGCGCCGTCCTCGGCCTCATAGACTTCGCGTGCGCCGAACGAATGCAACAGCGTCCGCAGGATGCGGCGCATGTGCGGGTTGTCGTCGCAGACGAGAAATCGCAGCTTGTTGAAATCGATGCGAAACATGCCCGGGCCCTGGCGGGGGACCCGCAAGACGACGGTATACCCCGCGTTAACCATATGCAGCGCGGGTTAACGAATGGTTGCCGATGCCGCGGGGAGGGAGCGAAAAATCAGTACCCGAATTGCTCGCTCAGGATGCGCTCTTCCAGGCTGTGGCCGGGGTCGAACAGCATCCGCATCGAGATGGTCTTGTCGGACAATACCTCGACGCGCCGGACGTCGCGCGCCTCGTCGTGGTCGGCGACCGCTGCCACCGGCCGCTTGTCGGCCTCGAGCACCTCGATCACCACATAGGCGGTGTTGGGGAGCAGCGCCCCGCGCCAGCGGCGCGGCCTGAAAGGGCTGATCGGGGTCAGCGCCAGTAATGCGGCGTTGATCGGGATGATCGGCCCCTGCGCCGAAAGGTTGTAGGCAGTCGAACCGGCCGGCGTTGCCACCAGAACCCCGTCGGCGATCAGTTCGGACATGCGCTCGCGCTCATCGATCAGAATCCGCAAGCGCGCCGCCTGATGGGTTTCCCGGAACAGCGCCACCTCGTTGATGGCGTGATGGAGATGCACCGTGCCATTCACGTCGGTGGCGCGCATCAGGAGCGGATGGATCACCGATTCCTTCGCTGCCGTCAGGCGGGCCTTCAGGTCCTGGGTCGAATATTCGTTCATCAGGAAGCCGACGGTGCCGCGGTGCATGCCGTAGATCGGCTTGCCCGTACGCATGTGCTGATGCAGCGTCTGCAGCATCAGTCCGTCGCCGCCGAGCGCCACCACGACGTCGGCCGCGGCGGGATCGCGATTGCCGTAGAGCTCGACCAGTTGGGTCAGCGCCTGCTGGGCCTCGGCGCCGCCGCTCGCGACGAAGGCGATCCGGTCGTATCGCTGGGGGCTGGTCATGGGAGGAGGGCTCACATTCGCGCTGATGGGAGGCGGTTGCGCGCAAGCTCGTCTATACGACCTGGGCCTGTTTTGTCGAGATAGGCTGGCGGCCAAACGAATGTCACCGGATCGTGCAGTGAGTGTGAACAGGGCGCCGGCTATCCCTGCGCTTGCCGGAAATACCCGGCTGTCGCATTTTTGACCTACAAACCTGCTCCCGCCGGGAAAATCTCGGGTGGATTTGCGGGACGCGCAGGGACAGGAGTCGGATATGGCTGTCAGTTTCGCCGCGCAGCGTCGTGTGCGTCTCGCCGTCGCGTTTCTTGCGTGCGCCGCGCTGGCCACGGCGCGCGCCCAAGATGCGCCGGCGCCCGCGCAGCAACCCGCCGCGGCGCCTTCGGGTCAGAAAGCAGGCGGGCCGGCCGGACATGCCGCCAGCCCGACGCCGCCGGTGGCCGCCGAGCAGCATCGTCTGCCGCCGGATTCCACGACCAAGCAAACGCTGGCGCTGCCCGGCCGCACGCTCGCCTTCACCGCGACCGCGGGTTCGATCCGGCTGTTCGACCTCAAGGGCGAGCCGCAGGCCGACATCGCCTACACCGCCTATCAGCTGGATGGGGCCGATCCGGCAACCCGGCCGGTGACCTTTCTGTTCAACGGCGGACCGGGCGCAGCCTCCGCCTATCTGCAATTGGGCGCTACCGGTCCCTGGCGGCTCAACATCGATGGCGATGCCGCGATACCCTCGGCGTCGCCGGAACTGCAGCCCAACGCGGAAACCTGGCTCGACTTCACCGATCTCGTTTTCATCGATCCCGTCGGTACCGGCTATAGCCGCTTCGTCGCGACCGGCGATGACGTGCGCAAGCGATTCTTTTCGATCGATGGCGACGCCAACGCGCTGGCGCTGACCATCCGCCGCTGGCTGGAAAAGTCCGGCCGCCTGCTGTCGCCCAAATATGTCGCCGGCGAAAGTTACGGCGGCATGCGCGGACCGAAGATCGTCCGCAATCTGCAGACGGAGCAGGGCGTCGGCGTCAAGGGCCTGATTTTGATTTCGCCGGTGTTCGATTTCCGCGAGTTCACCGGGTCCAGCATCCTGCAATATGTCTGGAGCCTTCCCACCATGGCCGCGGTGGCGCGCGAGAAGAAGGGGCCGGTTTCCCGGGCCGACATGGCCGACGTCGAAAATTATGCGCGCGGCGAGTTCACGACCGACCTTCTCAAGGGTGAGGCGGACACCGAGGCCACGACGCGGCTTGCCGACAAGTTCGCGGCATTGACGGGGATCGATCAGGCCTTGAGCCGCAGGCTCGCCGGGCGTTTCGCCGCCATCGAGTTTCGCCGCGAATTCGATCGCAAGGAAGGCAAGGTGACCGGACGCTACGATGCTTCAGTTCTGGGATACGATCCCAGTCCGGACTCCAGCTTCTTTCATTTCGACGATCCCTCCGGCGAAGGCCTGATTGCCCCGCTGACAAGTGCGGTGGTCGACCTCATCACGCGCAAACTGAACTGGCGGCCGGATGGCTCCTATCATGTGCTCAATGGCGCGGTCGAAAAGGCCTGGGATTTCGGTCACGGCATCAATCCCCCGGAATTGATCTCGCAGCTGCGCGAAATTCTGGCGCTGGACCCCAAGCTGAGGCTTTTGGTGGGGCACGGGCTGTTCGATCTCGCCACACCCTATTTCGGCTCGAAGATCCTGCTCGACCAGCTGCCGGCCTTCGCCTCGCCGCCGCGCGTCAAGCTCGTGGTCTATCCGGGCGGCCACATGTTCTATTCGCGCGACGCCTCGCGCCGGGCCTTCCGGGCCGAGGTCGAGGCGCTGATGAAGTGAGGACAAAATAAAACCGGCGCAGTCGCTTAACGATTGCGCCGGCCAGACTGTTGCTAACGGTCTTAGTAAACGAGCCCGGTGCCCGGGGGCTTTTCCATCGCCGCGGCGAGCGAGCGGTATTCCTCGCTGTCGGTGCCGGCCAGAGCGGCGATCCGGCTCAAATGATATTGCGCCTGATCACGGTTGCCCTGCTCGAGCTGCCACAGTCCGTAATACTGCCAGGTCTTGACGTGGTTTGGATCGGTCTTCAGCGCGCGCTCGTACCAGATCTGCGAGACCTTGTAGTCGCCGAGCTTGCGATAGGAGTAGCCGATCAGCGTGGCGACGGAGGCGTTGTCGTCATGGCCGAGCGCCTTCAACTGGTCGATGGCGGAAGCATAATCGTTGCGGTCGTAGATCGTGGCGTAGGCGGCGCGATAGCCCTTGGTGAATCTTTCGTTCTCGATGCTGGAGCTCTTGTTATTCTTCTTCTTGCTCGCCGGCGGCGGCGAGGGGGTATCGTCGCCGGAGGCGTAAGCCGGCGTAAGCAGGGGCGCCGCAACCAGCGCCATCGAGAACATCGCCAGCATCAAAAGCCTGATCGCAAATTTGCTCATGGGTCTCTCCCGATTTCGACAGCCTGATCCTACACCGAAGCCCTGCTGACTTGAACACCCCCGGTATCGGAACATTCCCGGACAAGTCACTTTATTTGCGCTGATTTCAACCGTCCCTCGGCCGCCATGGCGGCGGAACATGACGAACATGTCATGGAGATGAACGCAGCCTGTTGCGCCGCTTCAGGGCGGGTTCAGCGCACTGCGCCTAAGGTCGCAGCCATGATCGACGGCCCGGCCATCCGACCGGCGACCGCAAGATCCCCCTTCGAAGGAGACGACCATGTTGAAGACCATTTCCGCAGCCCTGCTCGCAGTTTCCGTTCTCGCCGCGCCGGCGTTTGCGGCCACTTCCGAAGACCGCGCAGGCCCCGGTCATCAAGGCCGAGCAGACCAAGCAACTGAAGCCCACCGTGCGCAACGCCAATGCCAAGATGGGCCGCCATCACAAGCATTACAGCCACTACAGCCATGGCCGCTCGCACAAGCATATGGGCGCGCTCAAGACCAAGAGCCACAAGTACTCGAAGGTCACGACCAGGCATACCGGCCCCGCCACCAAGCACGGCTGATACTGATCCGAGGGGGCGCACGCGGCTCGTCCCATATTGCCCCCGCGCGCCCAAGCGGATATCAGGTCCGGCCCGCACCATTGCGCCCCCGATGGTGACGGGCCGGAACTGCTTTTTCATCGCCGTTGGGCGGTTCATTCAATAGCCAAGATGCGAATTCCATTTCGGCGGCGGACGGTCTAGGATTCCGCGGCGGAATGAACATCAACAACGGGTTGAATTTGGGGACATCGGCCAAGTACGCGGCGATCCTGTTGCTGGCTGTCCTGCTCGCGGCATGTGCAGGCGGACGGACGGCGGCTTCAGCTTCACCGACACTGGCAGCGAGGCCCCGCAGCCGTTTCCCGACAACTATCGCGCCGAATTGCTGGCGTTCATGAAGACCTATCTCAACAATCCCGTCGGCGTGCATGACGCCTCGATGGCCGAGCCGGTGCAGCGTACCGTCGGTGGGCGGGTGCGCTATATCAGCTGCCTCCGATTCACCCCGCGCGAATCCGATGGCAGCTACCGGGCCCCGCGCGAACGCGCCATCGTCTATGTCAACGGCCGGCTCGATCACATGGTAGAGAAGGCCGGCGATCTCTGTGCCGGCGCGGCCTACGCGCCGTTTCCGGATCTGGAAAAGATGACGCGATAGGCGGTCGCGGGCGCACAAATTGCGCTGAACGCGGCAACAATCCTTCGTGATCGGACATGCGCTTGAGACCGCGCACCTCAAATCTGCCGCAGCAATCGCCTCGAATTCCTATTGGCGTAGAATATCACAAGACCGCGATTCGCATAGCGTGACCTCGGCATCGCGGCATGAACATTGCTTGAAACGAAACCGGGGTGGGCTTTGACATTCAGGAGCGTGGCATATGAAACGCATCGTGTTTGGTCTGATCCTGACTTTGATCGTTCCTTGTCTTGTCGCCAGCGTGCGGGCGCGCGACCTTGACGGCCGCTACGCCGATTCACCGCTGAAGCCGTGGTTCGATCATCTCATGAGCGCCAAGGGGCTGTGCTGCTCGGTGGCGGATGGCGAAAGTGTGGCCGACCCCGATTGGGATTCGAAGGACGGCCATTACCGCGTTCGCCTCGACAACAACTGGATCGATGTTCCCGACGACGCCTTGGTCACCGAACCGAACCGTGCCGGACGCACGATGGTGTGGCCGATGCGGATCAACAATCAAATCATGATCCGCTGCTTCATGCCGGGCAGCATGACCTAGCGATCGAGGCGTCTCGAGAGATACTGATGGTCCGTCCGGCGCGGGCGGGCCAGGAATTGCTGTCTTCCGGTTCCCCCGAAGTCACCACCATTTGCGTTTGCGGGGCTGAACGGATGCAGAAGATTTCTTTCAGGCCGCGTTCACGAACTCCGAGCCATCATGGCACGCATCCCATACCGGAGTGGAACCGTGAGCGTCTTGTTCTTCCACCGTTCGCCGGCGTACCGCAGCGCCGCCGTCGAGATGATGCGCAAGGCGCGCGCGTTGCCGCCGGGGCCGGAGCGCCGCGCCGCGCGTCAATTGGCGCGCGCGCTGAGGGATCTGGAGAGAACGGAAGCCTGGCTGGAAGGCCAGACGCCTCGCCCTCGCGCCAGGACCTACCGCCAGGCGGTCAGCTGATCCGACGCCTCTTCACGAGAAATGCGCCGCGATCGCATCGAAGCCGCGGCGCCAGCCGCGCACATGATCCGGATCGAGCGGGGTCGCCTCCGACGCCATCCGGATAATCACCAGTTCGGCCTCGGGGTGGATGTAGATCCACTGGCCGTGAATTCCGAGCGCGCACAGCACCGTTTTGACCCGGTCGATCCGGTACCATTGGCTGCGGTAACTTGCCTGCGGGAAAATGTCGGCCAGTTCCGAGCATGCCCACGCCTCCGGATCGCCGCGCTCGTTGATGTCGTCGATCCAGGTGCCCGCAACGACCTGCCTGCCGTCGACGAGCCCGCGCCGGCGCATCATCTCGCCGAAGCGGGCGAGGTCGCGCGGCGTGACGCAGACGCCGCCGGCGGCGCGCATCGCATTGCCGGAGTCGACCGTGATATAGCCGTCGCATTGGGCGCCGAGCGGCGCCCACAGATATTCGCTCAGGATGTCGGCGTAAGCCTGATCGCAGGCCCGCTCATAGATCCAGCCCAGCACATCGGTATTGGTCGACACATAGTGGAACAGCTCGCCGTGCTTGCGTCCGTCGGCTCGTTGCCGAGCGAGGAAGCTGCGCAGATCGACCGGCGCTTCGCCCGCGGGCAGGGGATCCCAACCGGCCGCATGGCGGTAGCGCACCACGTCGCCCTTGGGGTCTTCGTAGTCTTCGTTGAAGGCGATGCCGACCGCCATATCCAGGAGATTCCGGATCGTGCAACCGGCATAGACCGACGACGCAAGTTCAGGGACGTAATCGAGGACGCGGTCGTCCGGATCGAGCAGGCCGCGATCGGCCAGAATTCCGCCGAGTGTGCCGCAAATCGACTTCGATACGGAAAACACGATGTGCGGCGTGGTGGCGCTCATGCCATGGCCGTACCATTCGGTTGCGATCCGCCCGCGCCTGAGCACCACGAAGGCGTCGGTGTCGGTGGCGCGCAGCGCGCGAGCGACGGTGGTGGGATTGCCGTCATGGCCGTCGAAGGCGACGTGGCCGATCTCCTCCAGCGCGGTCTGAAGCGCCGTCGGCTGGCCGGAAGCCGCGATGTTGGCCGTCGGAAGCAGCCGGCGGACGTTGCGAAAGCCCCAGGCGCTAAATGGCGCCTTGCGCCAGTTCGACAGCGTCACCAGCCGGTCCGGCGCCGGCGGAAAGTCGTCCATCAGGGCGTCAGTCATCAATCCTCCAGGATTTTTTGGTCGTGTGCGACCGGTGTTCCCCGTGCAAGCGCCCGGGAACTCCGATCACTTTTCGGCGAGCCTTGAACCCTGTCACATGCGGTTGCGACCAACCATAGCGGGAACCGTGCGCTATCCGTAAAGAATGTCGCTGCTGCTGGAACAAAAAGGCGCGGTTGCCATGCGGTTACAGTTCGTGACGATCGCTGCTCCAGCATTGCCGCGAAGCAACCAAATTGAGGCCACGTTGTTTGACTGATGTCGAAACGACAATAACGGGGATCCTCTCATGAAGAAGCTCTTGCTGAGCGCGGCCGCCTTGATCGTGTTCGCGGCGCCCGCGGTCGCGGCTGACATGCCGGCGCGCGCTTATACCAAGGCTCCGGTCTATACGCCGCCGCAGGTCATCTACAACTGGACCGGCTTCTACATCGGCGGCCATCTCGGTGGCGCGTTCGCGGGTGACAACAGCCTCTTGGGCAGCAGCGCCCGGTTCATGGGCGGCGTGCAGGGCGGCGCCGACTACCAGTTCGCCAACAACTTCGTGATCGGCGCGGAGGCCCAGTACAGCTGGCTTTCCAGCAACAACAGCAACGTGACGTTTCCGGGCGCCACGGTCGTGACCGCGAACAACAACCAGCTCGGCTCGGTAACCGGCCGGCTCGGCTATGCCTTTGGTCCGACGCTGCTCTACGCCAAGGGCGGCTTCGCCTGGCGCGACAATCCCAATATCGGCGTCGCCGTCGCCGGCACGCCGGTGGCGTTCACCAACACGGGTGCCCAGACCAATGGCTACACGGTCGGCGCCGGCCTCGAATACATGTTCGCGCCGAACTGGTCGGCCAAGGCCGAATACCAGTATTACAATTTCGGCAACACCACCTTCACCGGCGGTCCGGCGCCCATCATCGGCAGCCGTTTCCGGGATGACGAGCACACCGTGAAGGTCGGCGTGAACTACCGCTTCGGCTGGGGCGGTCCGGTGGCCACCCGCTACTGACGCCGTTTCGGCGGACGATAGGAAAAGGCCGGCTTCGCGCCGGCCTTTTTGTTGCGGCGGACCCGCAAGGCCGCCGGGCCAAGGTTTCCGCCAGCACGGAATTTGCTAAGAAGATTAGAAGGCGGCCGCGGAGCGTCAGCACCGGCAGCACCGATCAAGAAGCCGCTGGGAGCACCCTATTGCCGATCGCTCGGCCCGGACACGAAAACGAAACGGTTGCCTATCGCCCCGATATCGACGGTCTGCGGGCGGTTTCCATCTTGCTGGTGGTCGGATATCACGCCCAGCTGGTGCCCGGCGGCTTCATCGGCGTCGATGTCTTCTTCGTCATTTCCGGCTTTCTGATCAGCCGCATCATTCTGACCGAGACTCAAGGCCGGCACCTTCTCGCCGCTGCGATTCTACGCCCGCCGCATCAGGCGCATATTCCCGGCGCTGATCGTCGTTTTGGCGGTCACCTGGGTGATCGGCTGGTTTGTTCTTCTCCCGGACGGCTTTTCCCTGCTCGGCAAAAGCATCGCGGCCGGCGTCGGCTTCGTGTCGAACCTGCTTCAACTCTCGCAGGCCGGCTATTTTGCGCCTGACGCTGCCGAAAATCCGCTGCTTCACCTCTGGTCGCTCGGCATCGAGGAACAGTTTTACATTTTCTGGCCGCCGCTTCTCTGGCTGCTGTCGGGATCGAGGCGGCGCTGGCTTTGGATCGCCGCCATCGCGGCCGCATCGTTCGGCGCCGGGCTGATGATTTTCTTCGGTTACAAGGAGTGGTCGTTCTACTCGCCGATATCGAGAGCCTGGGAATTGCTGACCGGCGCCATGGTTGCCAACTATTTCGTCGATCATCCCGAACGCGAATATCGAGGCTTTGTGCAATACGACAACCTGATCGCCGCCATCGGCTTGACGGCGATCGTCGGCGCGGCGCTCCTGCTCGACAGGGACAGTATGTTTCCGGGGATCTGCGGCGCTGGCCCCGGTGCTTGGCGCGGTCTTGTTGATCGTCTCGCCGAATTCGGCGGTGAACCGGTTCTTGCTGTCGAACCGGCCGATGGTCGGAATCGGATTGATCAGCTATCCGCTCTATCTCTGGCACTGGCCGCTGTTGTCCTATCTCGGCATCACCAGGCACGGGGATCCGACCCTGATCGAGACCTGGGTCGCGGTGATTGTTGCGTTCATTCTCTCGCAGCTGACCTATCGCTTTGTCGAAACTCCGCTCCGCCGCCGGGCCAATGTGGTGCCGAAACTGTCCTTCGCATTGATCGCGGTCGGCGTGGCCGGGATCGTAACGACGGCTGCAGGAGGTTTCGGCTTTCGCTTTCCCCGGGAAATTCGCGACATCGCGCTGTTTCCGCAGCAGAGCAATGCCGGGCTATTGGATCACTGCTTTCTGGAGAACCCCGGGGCTCAATTCAATTCAAGCTGCGTCGAGGCGGGTGACAATCCGCTGTTGCTCCTGTGGGGCGATTCCACGGCGGCCGCGCTGCTGCCGGGTTTGAGAAAGGCCCAGCAATCCCTGCCGTTTCGTCTGGCGCGTTTCGCGGCGCCGGGCTGCGCGCCGCTCCTGGCGGGTGGATCGAACTCGAGATGCGATGCGGCCAATGACATCGCGTTCGGCTTCATCAAATCGTCGCACCCCCAGATTGTGCTGCTTCATGGGATGTGGGACGGCTACCATGATCTCGACAAGCTCGCGGAAACCATCAAGCTGCTGAAGGCGCTCAACATTCCGCGGGTCGTGATTCTCGGGCCGGTCCCGGTCTGGAAGCGCACTTTGCCGCACTCGCTGGTGACGGCTTACCGGCTCACGCACAGCATCCCGGAAAGGATCGCCTCGGGCGTGTCCGGTCCGGAAGGCGATGCGCGGATGGAAGCCTTCGCCAGCGCGGCCGGCGTCGAATATATATCCGCTTGGCACGCGCTTTGTAACGCTAAGGGCTGTTTGACCCGTGTGGGCGAGGGGGCACGTGACCCGATAACCAGCGATATCGTGCATCTCACGGACGCAGGTTCGGTCTTCCTCATTGAAGCGATAGCAAAAAGTCTTTTTCTCCGACCGTGAATGGCCGCAAGGGTAGCGCAGGCACTTCCGACGAGCGGGGTGGCCGGGGGCCGTCACTCCGGAGTGCGGTCAAAAAATAAATTTTGCGGCCAGCGAAACTTTCGCCGGCAATCGGCTATTATAGCTTCGCCGGTTGCTGGACGACGATCATGCGTGTCTTGTTGTCAGGGTTGATTTTCACCGCGCTGACGCTGCCGTGCCTTGCTCAAAATGTCCTGAAGTCCGAACCCCTTGTGCTGGCGCCTTATGAGACCGCCTATGTGCAGGACGCCTCCTGCCCCGCGGGCAAGGTACTGAAGGTGACCGGCGCGATCAGGGGCCTGCATCGCAAGAAGGCCTGCGTGACGCTGGCCCCGGACCGGGCGTCGCTGGCGATCGCAACGCCTTGAGCGACCCGCGTTCGTGTCCGCTCCGGAGGGGCGGAGGCGCGCCGGTGAGGCCTTGAGTCGGGTGGTCGGATATGACGGGCAGGTGCCCGAGTCGTAAACGAGTCCTGAATCGGGCCAAAAATAATTTCCGAGACTCTCCCGCTAAAATCGCCCGATGGTTTTGGCTGTCATGGCAACGACCTTCAAATCCTCGGGCGAAAGGCTGCATGTCGCGCTATCGGTAGCGCTGCTGGCCGCCTGCGCGGCCAACCTGATGCTGGTCTGCTCCTGGCTCTAGCCGATTGACGCCGCGCCCATTCCCCCCATCATGCGCGACAAGGCGCAGGCCGCCGCGGTGAGCGGCTCTTGCCCAGAGTGCAGGGGAGGCCGGGGATGATCGAGGCGCTCGGGCAATTGGTCAATGGCGATGCGGCTCTCGTCAGGCGCGGACGGTATCTCACGACGACGTTTCTGCTGGAAGTCGGCCCGACCGCCTGGCTGATTTCGATCTTCGAAGGCCGGGTCGTCTCGGTCGCGCGTGGACCGTTTGTGATGCCCTCGTCAAGCTTCGTGCTTCGCGCCCCGGAAGAGGAATGGCGGAAATTCTGGAGCAAGCGGCCGCCGCCCGGCTCGAACGATTTGATGGCGCTGATCCGGCGGCGCGTCCTGAAGGCCGAAGGCAATCTTCAGATCTTCATGGCCAATCTGCGCTACTTCAAGGAGGCGCTCGCCAAGCTCCGCGCCGACGGAGGCCGGGGCATGAGCGCGTCGTTCGAGCCGATCGTCGGCCGCTATATGCATCTGGATCTGTTCGGGCGGAAGCATCGCGTCTATGTCGAGGAGGCGGGTGAGGGCACGCCGCTATTGTGCCTGCACACGGCGGGCGCCGACGGCCGTCAGTACCGGGCGCTGATGAACGATGCGCGCATCACGCGCGGCCACCGCGTCATCGCCTTCGACATGCCCTGGCACGGCAAGTCGTCGCCGCCTTCCGGCTGGCACGACGAGGAATACCAGCTCACCTCGGCGCAATACATGACGATGATCCTTGAGGTCATGACCGCGCTCGGGCTTGACCAGCCGATCCTGATCGGCTGCTCGATCGGCGGCCGCATCGCGTTGCATCTGGCGCTCGAACACCCCGAACGCTTCCGCGCCATCATCGGCCTGCAGGCCGGCGCGCATGTCGATCCCTATTACGACCTGAATTTCCTGCACCGGCCCGACGTCCATGGCGGTGAAATCGCCGCCGCCATCGTCTCCGGCCTGGTCGGGCCGGATGCACCCGATCATGAGCGCTGGGAAACGCTGTGGCATTACATGCAAGGCGGTCCCGGCGTCTTCAAAGGGCGACCTTTATTTCTACAAGATCGAGGGCGACATTCGCGACCGCGTCGCCCGGATCGATACGAAGCGCTGCCCGCTGTTTCTGCTGTCGGGCGAATACGACTATTCCTGCACACCGGAGGAAACGCTCGCGGTGGCGAACAGCGTGCCCGGCAGCGAGGTGACCATCATGAAAGGCCTTGGTCATTTTCCGATGAGCGAACATCCGAGCGAGTTCCTGAAATACCTGCTGCCCGTGCTGGAGCGGATCGGGGCTTCGTGTTGACTTTCCGGAGCATCCTCTAAATACTTGCCAGACA
The DNA here is from genome assembly GCA_963721135.1 of uncultured Alphaproteobacteria bacterium. Classification (GTDB taxonomy): domain Bacteria; phylum Pseudomonadota; class Alphaproteobacteria; order Rhizobiales; family Xanthobacteraceae; genus Bradyrhizobium. The sequence goes on along the minus strand of CAVRIB010000012.1, from coordinate 9,828 downwards.
AGAGAAAAATCAGTCGCCAGGGGCGACAATAAACTCTCGGGAGGAACGCTATGCCGACGTCACGCAGGACGCTGTTGAAGAATGCCGCGGCCACCGCGGCCGTGCTCAACCTCGATTGGACGCGCGCGCGGGCGGAAGCCGAGACCGTTCGCATCGGCGTGATCTACGATCTGAGCGGTCCATTTGCCGCGGGCGGCTCGGTCGCCTCCTCCGTCGGCACGCAGATTGCGATCGATCTCGTCAACGAGAAGGGCGGCGTCGGCGGCAAGTACAAGATCGTTCCTGTCGCCGCCGATTCCCAGAGCAAGCCGGACGTCGCGATCAACGAAGCCGAGCGGCTGATCAGCCAGGAGAAGATCGACATCATCAACGGCATCTATGCGAGCGCGCACGCGGTCCCGCTCGCGGCCAAGGTCGAGCAGCAGAAGAAGATCCTCTGGATCACCACCGCGGTTGCGACCGCCGTGTTCAAGGACAAGAACCTGCATTACGTCTTCCGCGCGCAGATTCACTCCGATCAGTACGGTCAGGCCTTTGCGGGCTTTCTGACCGAACACGCGAAGGAAAAGCTCGGCATCGAGCCCAAGGACGTCAAGGTCGCCTTGATTCACGAGGACGGCCCCTATGGCGTCGGCGTTGCCGCCGCCGACGAGGCCTATTCGAAGCAGGCCGAATTGCAGATCGTGATGAAAGAGGGCTATTCGGCCGTAGCGCCCGACCTCTCCGTGCTGGTGACCAAGCTCAAGCGCGCCCGCCCGGACGTGATCTCGCACGCCGGGTACAATCCCGACATCACGCTGTTCCTGCGCCAGGCGCGCGAGGCCGGCTTGCATTTCAGGATGCTGTTCGGCGCCGGGGCAGGCTACAGCCAGCTCGACAAATTGCGCGCCAGTTTTGGCGCGGATATCGACAATTTCTGCAACATCGATCCGGTGCCGGCGCAATTGCTCGACCCCAAGAAGCTCGCTCCCGGCATCGGCGATCTCACCAAGACCATGGTCGAGCGCTACAAGGCGAAGACCGGCGCGACCGACGTTCCGCCGCATTGTTCGATGGGTTTCAACCAGACCTGGGTCCTGCTCAACAACGTGCTGCCCGTTGCGAAAGAGAAATACGGCAGCTTCGATCCGGAGGCCGTGCGCAAGGCGGCGCTCGACGTCGATATCCCGGCCGGCGGCACCATCCAGGGCTACGGCGTGAAATTCTTTCCGCCCGATACGCCGCTCTCGGGCCAGAACGAGCGCTCCACGCCCGTGGTGATGCAGAACGCCGGCGAGCATATTTCGGTGATCTGGCCGACCAACATCCAGACGCGCGAGCCAGTCTTCCCGCTGCCGAAATCCTCGGTCTACGCCAGTTAGATCGCAAGACGGCCGGCTGTGCGCCGTATACGCCTGGGACGATTCCCAGGCGTTACGCCGGTCGCGGCACGACAACGCCGACCATTGAGTGGTGCCGGTTGAGAGGATCGAACTCCCGACCTTCAGTTTGACGGTAGATAGAGCGGCCACTTTTCAGCCAGACGGTGCCGACGCCCAGCGCGGCTTTGCGAATACGGCTGCCGCCTTCAACAAGGATATTGAGCCGCCAACGCTCGTCTTCGAAGGAAAATAAATCCGCCGCGCGCGCCGTCGGCAGTCGATCCGGACTTCACGCGACGGCTTGGCCCGAAGCCTTGGCGTGATAAGGTTACAGCAGCCGTTCATCGTGGAGTGACGACGTGCTGCTTGAAACACTTCTGCCGCTGGGCAAGGTCGACCCCGGCCTGCGCGCGCCGGAAATGCCGCTCGATCTCCATTCCATTGCCGCCGAGGCGCGCCTGGTGGAAGAGATCGGATACGACGGACTCGTGGTCGAGGAAACCAAGTACGATCCGTTCATCCTGCTGGCGCTGGCGGCCCAGACGACGCGGACCCTGAAGCTCGGCACGTCGGTCGCGATCGCCTTTCCGCGCAGTCCGACCGTGACCGCGATGAGCGCGTGGACGCTGCAGACAGCTGTCCCGTGGCCGCTTTACGCTTGGCCTCGGCACGCAGGTGAAGGCCCATATCGAGCGACGTTTCGGCATGCCCTGGACGCCCGCCGGGCCGTGGATGCGCGAGTACGTGAGTGCGGTTCGCGCGGTCTGGGATTGCTGGCAGAACGGCACGCCGCTCGACGTCAGGGGACCGCATTACAACATCAATCTGATGGTGCCCTTGTTCGATCCGGGCCCGATTGAGCATCCCGACATTCCCATCCATATCGCGGCGGTGAACCCGATGATGTGTCAGGTGGCGGGCGAAGTCGCCGAGGGTATCCGGCCGCATCCGGTATGCACGCCATCCTACATCGAGAAGGTCATGCTGCCGGCCGTGCGGGCGGGTGCGGTCAAGGCGGGGAGGTCGCTGGATCGTTTTCGGGTCTGCATGAAGCCGCTGGTCGCCACGGCCGCCAACGAGGCGGAGCTGGTGCCCAAGGTGCGCGACGCGCGCGCGCGGATCGCCTTCTATGCCTCGACGCCGCAATATCGCGCCGCGTTCGACCATATTGGTCTGGGCGATCTCGCGGACCGGCTGAAGCTGCTATCGCGAGCGCAGCGCTGGGAAGAGATGCCTCAGCACATCAACGACGACGTCTTGCACACTTTCGTGACGATCGCGACCTACGACACGATCGGCCGCAAGCTCTGCGACCGCTATGGCGGCGTGGTCACCAACTGCGAATTCTCGATCGCGGTGAAGAACGACGGCGATCGCGAGCGTCTGCGCCAGCTCGCCAGCGACATCCAGTCCGAAGGTGTCGCGCGCGCCCGGCGTACCATTCTCGGAACCGCAGCCTGATAGCGGCTCGAACGCACCTTCAACCGGAGAAAATCGACATGAAACTCGGACGCCTTGGCGTGTGGTACGGCACCGATAAACTCGACGGATCGCAGCTGCGCGATTTCGTGCGCACGGTCGAGAATAATGGCTACTCGACCCTGTGGTACCCCGAATCGCGGGGCTACGAGTCGATGTCGCTGGCGGCCTGGCTGCTGTCGAGCAGCGAGAAGCTGGTGATCGGCAGTTCGATCGCCAACATCTATGCACGCGATTCCTTCACCGCGCAGCGCGCCATGGTCTCGCTGAACGCGCTCTACGGCGACCGGTTCGTTCTCGGTCTCGGCGTCAGCCACATTCCGATGGTCGAGGGCCTGCGCGGCCATCGCTACGACAAACCGTTGGCGGCGATGGGCGCCTATCTCGACGGCATCAACAAGTTCGCGCCATCAGGCGAACTGCCGCCGTCGTGGTCGCAGCACTCGGACCGAAGATGCTGGCGCTGAGCGGTGCCAAGTCGCGTGGCGCCGTCCCATACAACGTGACGCCGAAGCATACGGCTCAGGCCGCCGCGATCCTCGGGCCTTCGAAGTGGCTCGCGGTGGAGCAGAAGGTAACGCTCGAGACCGATCCCGCGAAGGCGCGGGCGCTCGGGCGCAAGGAACTGTCGCGCTACATGGTGCTGCCGAACTACCGCAACAGCTGGCTGCGCCAGGGCTTCACCGAGGCTGAGCTCGCCGACGGCGGCAGCGACCGGTTCATCGATGCGATGGTGCTGTGGGGCGACACTGAGACGATCAGGCGCGGCCTGCGGGCGCACTTCGCGGCCGGCGCCACGCATGTCTGTCTGCAGCCCGTCCACGCGGATGGCGATTTCGCCGCCCGCGACCGCATGCTGGCCGCGCTCGCCGATACCTGAGGCGCGTGTGTGCCGCCCTCCCTCAGAGCAGATCGGCGACGGCGTTGCGGTAGCGGCGCATCGCGTCGACATGGTCGGTCATGCTCCGGCCGGCCATGCGCTTGTGGTGGTAGCCGCCGAAGGTGTTGTGCAGCGTGACATGCGTGACGCCTGCCTTCTTCCAGAAGCTGATTTCCTCGCGCCAGTCCTTTTCGGTGCCTGTGCCGGTCGAGGTCCAGACTTCGAGGCCAACCGAGGCCGGATCGCGTCCCTCGGCTTCCACCAGGCGGCGCAGCTTGTCGAATTCCGCGACGGCCTTGGGTCCCGGCGGTTCAGACAGCATGATCCAGCCGTCGCCCCACTTTGCGATCCGCTGCAGCGTCACGTCCATGTGACCGCCGAACCACAGCGGAATTTTGCGGCGTGGCGGCAGCGGATTGATGCCGGCGTCCTGGAGGCGGTGCCACTTGCCCTCGAACGTAATGTAGGGATTGGCCCACAGCGCTTTCATCACCTGGACCTGTTCCTCGGACCGCTTGCCCCTGTTGTGGAAATTCTCGTTGAGGCCGACGAACTCCATCTCGTTCCAGCCCACGCCGATGCCGAACCGGAAGCGGCCGCCGCTGAGCACGTCGAGACTGGCAGCCTGCTTGGCAACCAGCACCGTCTGACGCTGCGCGAGAATCAGCACCTGGGTGGAGAGTTCGACCTTTTTCGTGCAGGCAGCGATGAAACCGAACGCCACGAAGGGGTCGTGGAACAGGCCGAGCCCACCCGCACGGCCGCTGGCGGGGTTCGCCGGGTTGCCGCCGAGCACGTGGTCCGCCAGCGTCAGACCTTCGTAACCCTCGGCCTCGGCGAGTTCAGCGAATTCGCGCACGATCGGGCCATCGCCACCGATGTCGCCGAAAGGCAGGGCAATTCCGAGATGCATGGTCGTTTCCTTGCTTTGGCTGGTTGCTGGTTTCCCGCTAGTCTATAGATTTCCGCGACGGGTACCACGGCATCGGCCAGGAGACGTGCGGTGATCAAGCTCGGATACAAGGCATCGGCGGAGCAGTTCGCGCCGGGCAAGTTGCTGGGCTTCTCGTGTCTTGCCGAGGAAGTCGGTTTCGATTCGGTCTTCATCAGCGACCACTTTCAGCCATGGAAGCACGTCGACGGCCATGCGCCGTTCTCGCTGACCTGGCTGGGCGCGCTGGGCGCCAGAACGTCGCGCGTCGTGATCGGCACCAGCGTGCTGACGCCGACTTTCCGCTACCATCCTTCCATCGTCGCCCAGGCGTTCGGCACGATGGGCGCGATGTTCCCGGGCCGCGTCGTGCTCGGCATCGGCACCGGCGAAGGGCTCAACGAAGTGCCTTCGACCGGCCAGCCTTGGCCGGAATTCAAGGAGCGCTTCGCTCGCCTGCGTGAAGCCGTCACGCTGATTCGGGCACTCTGGACGCAGGAGCGGGTCAGCTTCGAAGGCCAGTACTACAAGACCGAGAAGGCGACGATCTACGACCGCCCCGACACGCCGGTGCCGATCTATGTCGCAGCCGCGGGTGCCCTCGTGGCGCGTTACGCCGGCCGCTCCGCCGAGGGATTCATCTGCACCAGCGGCAAGAAGCCGGAGCTCTACACCGAGACCCTGTTGCCGAAGGTCGCCGAGGGCATCGCGGCGTCGGAGGATCCGTCGCGGTCCTACGATCGCATGATCGAGGTCAAGGTGTCGTTCGACACCGACAAGGTGCGTGCGCTCGAGGACACGCGCCACTGGGCGGCGCTGGCGCTGACATCAGAGGAAAAGATGACGGTAGAGGATCCCGTCGAGATGCAGCGCCTCGCCGACGCGCTGCCGCTGGAGCGCGCCGCCAGTCGATGGATCGTGTCCAGCGACGCCGACGAGCACGTCGAGCGGATCGGTTACTATGTCGGTCTCGGTTTCCGGAATCTGGTGTTCCACGCGCCGGGACCAGACCAGGCGCGCTTCCTGAAACTCTACGGTGAGCACGTGCTGCCGCGGCTGCGCAAGCGTTTCGGTTGAGTGCGCGGGACCGGCCGATGAAACGCAGCAACGCCGTCGAGATCCTCGCCGTCCCCGGCATTCCGCTGGTGCGCAAGGACGACGATCTCGTCGCCTTGATCGGCGAGGGGCTGGCGCGCGGTGGCATCGTGCCGCGTGGCGGCGACGTCTTCGTGCTGACGCAGAAGATCGTGTCCAAGGCCGAAGGGCGCATGGTCGATCTCGCGACCGTCGAACCCTCGACTGAGGCGATCGAACTCGCCGGCAACGTCCAGAAAGATCCGCGCCTGGTCGAACTGATCCTGTCGGAATCGGTGCGCGTCGTGCGGGCGAGGCCGGGCATCCTGATCGTCGAGCACCGGCTGGGCTTCGTGATGGCCAATGCGGGCATCGACCAGTCCAACGTGGCCTCGCCCGATGACCCCCAGCAAGCACTGCTGCTGCCGGTCGATCCCGACGGCAGCGCGGCGATATTGAGGAGGCGCCTGTCGCTAAGGTTCGGCGTGCCGGTGGCGGTGATCATTAACGACAGCTTCGGCCGTGCCTGGCGGCGCGGTACCTGCGGCGTCGCGATTGGTGCCGCCGGCCTCCCGTCGCTGATGGATCTGCGTGGCTCGCCCGATCTGTTCGGCCGCGAGCTTCAGGTCAGCATCACCGGGCATGCGGACGAGATCGCCGCTGCGGCGTCGCTCGTGATGGGGCAGGGCGCCGAAGGCCAGCCTGTCGTGGTCGTGCGCGGTCTGACATGGCGCGGTCCCGACAATGCTGCGTCCGAGCTGGTGCGCCCGGCCGCCGAGGACATGTTCCGATGAGCAAACGACTTGTCGTGGCGCTGTCCGGCGGGGTCGGCGGCGCCAAACTGGCGCTCGGTCTGAGCCTCGTCTTGCCGGCCGACGAACTGCTCGTGGTCGCCAACACCGGCGACGATTTCGAGCATCTTGGCCTCTGCATCTCGCCCGATATCGACACGCTGACCTACGTTCTCGCTGGGCTTGACAATCCCGCCACCGGCTGGGGCCGGCGTGACGAGACGTGGTCGTTCATGGACTCAATCGGCGCGCTCGGCGGCGAGGACTGGTTTCGGCTCGGCGATCGCGATCTCGCGCTGCATGTCGAGCGCACCCGTCGCCTGCGCGCAGGGCAGACGCTGTCCGAGGTGACATCAGACATTTGCCGGCGCCTCGGCATCGGCGCCCGCGTGGTGCCGATGAGCGACGACCGCGTGCGTACCCGCGTGCGCGGCGACGCGGGCTGGATCGACTTCCAGGACTACTTCGTGCGCCAGCAGTGCCGGCCGGTTGTCCATGAGCTTGATTTCGACGGCGTGACGCTCGCCCGGCCGCACGCCGACATCACGGCGGCGCTGCGCTCGGGCGAGGTGCGGGCCGTGATCGTCTGTCCGTCCAATCCCTTCATCAGCGTCGAGCCGATCCTGGCGATCCCGGGCATGCGCGATGCGATCAAGGCGAGTGGCGCACCGGTCGTCGCGGTGTCGCCAATCATCGGCGGGCAGGCCGTCAAGGGCCCGACCGCGAAGATGATGCGCGAACTTGGCCTCGAGGCCAGTGCCGCCGGCGTCGCCGCACGCTACGGCGACCTGCTCGATGGCTATATCGTCGACCACGCCGACGCCGATGGGATCGGCAATGTCGGCGCGCGGGTCACGATCGCCAGAACCCTGATGACGAGCCTGCATGACCGGGAGACGCTGGCGCGCGTGACGCTCGACGCGGCGGACGCACTGGCCTCGCGGCGATGAGCGACATCTGGGCGGTCATTCCGGTCAAGGAGTTCGATGGCGCCAAGCATCGGCTGTCGGGCCTGCTGTCGCCGCCAGAACGCCGACTTCTCGCCGAGACCATGCTGACGGACATGCTCGACGCCGTTGCCGGCTCCCGGCGTCTCGCCGGCGTGATGATCGTCACGCTCGATCCGCATGCGACGGCTCTTGGCGAAAAGATCGGTGCGCGGATCGTGACCGAGGGCGCGCGCGACGGACATACCGGCAGCGTGAACGCCGGCCGCCGCCTTCTCGCGGGCGAAGGGCGTGGCGGCATGATCACGATGCCCGGCGACATTCCAGCCATCCGCGCCGGCGAGATAGACGCGGTGTTGTCGGCGCATCTCGCCGCGCCCTCTTTCACGATCTCGCCGGCGCATGACGATCTCGGATCCAATGCCGTCGTCTGCTCGCCGCCGCAATCGGTGCCGCTTCGCTTCGGCGACAACAGCTACTTCCCGCACCTCGACGCCGCGCGCCTTCAGGGCATCGAGCCGACGGTGATCCGTCAGCCCGGAATCGCTGTTGATATCGACCATCCGGTCGATCTGGCGCTTTTCCTGCGCCTGCCGCAATCAGCCGGCACGCGTACCCGCACGCTGCTCGACGAACTTGGCGTGCCCGCGCTGCTGGCCGAGCGGGGCATCGGCTAGACGATCGATTCCATGGAAGTTGTCATATCAGTCGGCGGTTTCTCCCCTCCCCCCGCGTAGCGGTGGGGAGGGGTCGGGGGTGGGGGGTGGCTCCGCAAATTCGCGCTCTCATGCTGGCATCGATTATGCGGAAGCACCCCCCACCCCCGACCCCTCCCCACCACGCGCTACGCGCGCGGAGGGAGGGGGGAATTGACTGCAGGACGACGCCTGATATGATTAGAACTTCAAAATCGCTGAACTAGTTGAGCGATTTTGAAGTTCTAATCATATCAGCCTGCTTCAACCTCGGCGGAAGCGCGCCAAACACCTTTTTGATGGCACGGTGGCACGGCGCAGATGCGCCCTGCCCCACGCCCACGAATTCGAATTTCAAACAGCAGATACAGTTTCATGGTCTCGCGGCGTTGGTCGCCCGAGGTTTGCTCAGAAGTCTTGCGCCTCGATCAGAGGGCGCAGGGAATGCCGGGTGCGCGCTGCACCCGCGGTCCCGTGTGCAAAAAAAGTGGAGGACGCACACGAGCATACAGGTTCAGCGGAGACACTCCGACATTCCCTGCGCAATGGTTTTACGGTTTACTTCGCGCTCTTCCCGGCGATCAGGCTTGCTTGACACCGTCGCCTTCGGATATGGCGCGTGCGCGCCCGGTCGGGCCGACACGCCTCCGAAGACTTGACGCCGACCATGAGGCGTCAGAACCACGCGACTTCACCGTACGCACAGCGCCGTTCGTCAGCCTGCCGCCGATCGCTCACGGAGTTGATCCCGCCCTGCCATCACGTGTCACGCCTGACGCTGCCGCGTCCACCGCATCCCGCCCCAACGTCTCTGACGATCCGGATACGCCCCTAGCGGGACAGGACGGCGGTAGATATGCAGGTGATTTGGGAGAGGAGTCAAGGACAATTTCTGAAAATCAGAACTCTTCCGCCGATGCACCGAGGTCTGGATCGATTCAAAGCGACGTTCCGGAGGACGACGGATTGCATGCTTTGCTCGCAATATCGGGTGCTGGATTGGTGCGGCTTGGTCGATGTCCGCGATGCCCCGATAGCCACCGAATTTTGCGTTGCAGAAGAATATCGCGATGTGCCATTGAACGAACCCGCTCTCGCGGGAAGGTGCGGCGGCGCGGCCGGGGTACTGCGTCTAGCGCCGTAACTATTTGAACGAGCGCAGGTGACGGGCGGGCGCTCCGTCTTGAGGATCGAGGGGTTCAGCACTCCAACCTCAAGACAGGAGCCCCCGATGAGCGAGAAGCCCATCAGCCCGCTGCGCCGACGCATGCTCGAAGACATGAGCATGCGCCGGTTCGTGCCCGATACGCAACGCGAGTATATCCGTGCCGTCAAGATGCTTGCGAGTTCCTGCCGTTCCCCCGACACCGCGACGCCGGAAGAGCTGCGCGCGTTCCAGCTGCATCTGACCGAGACCGGTTTCCAGCCACAGAGCATCAACGCGACCGTGACGGCGCTGCGGTTCTTCTTCAAGGTGACGCTCGACCGGCCGGAGACGACGCGCCGTCTCGTGTTCGTCTATGAGCCGCGCAAGCTGCCGCGCGTGCTCTCGGCCGAAGAGGTGTTGCGCCTGCTGGAGGCCGCACCCGGGCCCAAGCACAAGGCGGCGCTCAGCGTTGCCTACGGTGCGGGTCTGCGCGCCATGGAGGTGGTTGCGCTGAAGGTCTGCG
>CAVRIB010000011.1:0-217252 GCA_963721135.1 uncultured Alphaproteobacteria bacterium | reverse complement strand
CCCGATACTTGAATACTTGCGTTTTCAAGTAATCGAGACTTCGCAAGGACTCCGCCGTCCACGTTTCTCTTTCTTCATCTTCACTTGTCAAACAGCCCGGGGTCCGAAAACCCCCCTCCCGTTGCCGGGAGCCCTGATTCTTCCCCTCGGGAAGCCCTCCGAAGACCCCATTCGACGGCAAATGACAACCGATTGGGATCGGCTGTTGATTCACTCATCTTAGTGAGGAGCTTCACGGGCACGAAAACATGCCTTGGCCAAGGGCCAAGGCAGCGCCGCGCTCAGTGGGCGGTTTATAAGCCCGCCCGATCCGCATTGTCAACGGTTGTTGTCAACAAATCGTCGCACGAAGCCGCAGAGCCCTGCGCCACGGGGAAGCCCTGATTTTTGGGACTTCGCGCCGTACTTGAGCCACAATCCTGCGACGTTCTGACAGTATGTGGGTATGCGAATCCCGGAACGCCAGCGGGGGGCTGCCGAGGTTCCCGAACGACGGCAAAATCTACGAGCTAAATTCTAATCAAGGGATCGGCGATCTCCAATGAAACCCGTCGCCTTTTCCTTACGGCCTGGAAACATCGAGAGATCTGCACACCGTCGCTGTTCGTGATCCTGGCCCGCCTTTTCGGCCCCTATCCCGGACATCCATGCGGCAAGCCATGCTCCCGGAGTCCCTTGCAGAGGGTGTACGTGAGTTAGCTATGAGCAAGGGTCTCGTCGACTGTTGATGGAATTCGGGGGGAAGTTGGGTTGAGCCATAGGACGTCACGCGGGGGCGGCTTCGGACGCGAGACCGGGATCATCGATCTTGGTCACGAGCCGCCGCTTTCCGTTGACGGTTCCGAAGCCGCGGTGATCGATCGCCGCCGCGTCTCGGTACAATGGTTCTCCGGCACCATCCTGACCGGTCTGTGCGGCGCGGCTCTCATCGGCGGCGCCGTTTTTGCGTCCCTCGACGGCGAGATGACCTTTGCGAAGGTGCCGGAACGCGTTGAGGGCGCACTGCGCGGCGCGTTCGGCGCCAACGACAAGACCGCCATCCTGCGCAAGAGCGATCGCCTGCCGCCGCCGGACGAATCCACCGCCGCGCGGAATGTGGTCCGGGTCTCTACGGTCGCTCGCGTCGGCAACCACGACGTGATGCGGGTACGGCCGTTCATCCGCATCTCCGGCAATCTGTCGCTGACCACCAGCGACCTCAGCGCCAAGATCCCGCCGTTCAACGCCCAGCGCATGCTGAGCGATGTCGGCAGCCCGCCCCCGGCGGCCACCGACGATCCCAATGCGGCCGATGCGGCGGAGCCCGACGCCGAGGTGTCGTTCGTCACCAGGGACCTCGGACCGATCCTGCCCAAGGTGAAGCTCGCCGCGGTGGTTCCGCTCGACGAGATTCTGTTGCGGGTGCGCGATGCCTCGAACTGGCATGGCAGCGGCAGCGGGGTCCGCTACGCAGCGCTTGCCAACGCCGCCGCCGATGCCTCAGGCGCGCAATCGGACCTCAAACTGGCCTACGCGACCGAGGGCAACCGCCGCCGATCCCTATGCCGGTTTTGAAACCCGGGTGGTTCCGGAGAACGTCACGCTGCTGCCGAAGACCAAGGATCAGACCACCGGCGGCAATCCATCCGGCGAACGCCTTCACCTGGTCAAGAAGGGCGATACCGTGATGTCGGTCCTGCGCGAGCAGGGCGCGACGCCCGAGGAGGCGAAAGCGATCGCCGCCACGCTCGGCCCGCACGGCCGCGACGGCGGGCTGAAGGAAGGCGAGAAGCTGCGCATCCTGATGGCGCCGGCGGCTCCCGGCCAGCGGCTGCAGCCCTACCGGGTGATCGTCGCCAACGATTCCGCGATCGAAGCGGTGGCCGCGCTGTCGGACCTCGGCAAGTATGTCGCCGTCGACGTGCAGAGCATGAACAGCGTTACCGAGACCGCCGACAACAGCGACGACGACGATGACGACGGCAGCGGCGTGCGGCTCTATCAGAGCATCTACGAGACCGCCCTTCGCAACAAGGTGCCGCCGACCGTGATCGAGGACATGGTCCGCATCTATTCCTACGACGTCGACTTCCAGCGCAAGGTGCAGCCGGGCGACTCCTTCGATGTGTTCTATGCCGGCGAGGACGAGGGCGTCACCAGCGCCGAGAAGAACGAGGTGTTGTACGCCTCGCTGACGGTGGGCGGTGAAACCAAGAAATACTATCGCTTCCAGACGCCGGATGATGCGATCGTCGACTATTACGACGAAACCGGCAAGAGCGCGAAGAAGTTCCTGGTGCGCAAGCCGGTCAGCAACGCCATCATGCGCTCAGGCTTCGGCATCCGTCACGATCCGATCCTCGGCTTCATCAAGATGCACACCGGCGTCGACTGGGCCGCGCCCTACGGCACGCCGATCTTTGCCGCCGGCAACGGCGTCGTCGAAAGAGCCGAGCGGGAAGGCGGCTACGGCAATTACATCCGCCTGAAGCACAACAACGGTTACGAGACCGCCTACGGCCACATGTCGGCTTTCGCCAAGGGCATGGAGCCCGGCAAGCGGGTGCGGCAGGGCCAGGTGATCGGCTTCGTCGGGTCGACCGGGCATTCGACGGGCCCGCATGTCCATTACGAAATCCTGATCAACGGCCGCTTCGTTGATCCGATGCGCATCAAGCTGCCGCGTGGCCGCTCGCTCGAAGGGCCGCTGCTGGCGAACTTCGAGAAGGAACGCGATCGGCTCGATGCCATGATGAACAACCGCGGCACCGCGCGCATCTCCGATGCCACCGGCAGCATCGGGGTCCGGCAGATCAGCAACCGCTGACGCCCGTCGATACGATTTTCCTGCCTTATCGATGAAAGCCACCCTGCTACGGCGCGGCGCTCGCACAGATCACGAAGACGATTCCAATCGCCCACGCGGCCGAATGCGACGGCCGCGAGCGGCAGCAACATGTCGACGGCGGCGCGCATGCCTCGAAGCTTGCCGCCCCAAAGGCGTAGCCAATCAGTTCAGCTTCCGCCTTGGCACCGGCGCCTCGAACTGGGCGATCTCGGCGGTCTGCGGCGCCTTGCCGTTGAAGGTCAAGACGTTGCCTTCGACCGAGATCACCACAGAATCGCCGTCCTTGACCTCGCCGGCGAGGATCATCTCCGCCAACGGGTCCTGCAGATAGCGCTGGATCACCCGTTTGAGCGGTCGCGCGCCGTAGGCGGGATCCCAGCCCTTGGTCGCGAGCCATTCGCGCGCCGCCGCATCGAGCGTGAGCCTGATCTTGCGCTCCTCCAAGAGCTTCTGCAGGCGGCTGAACTGGATCTCCACGATTCGGCCCATCTCACTCTTCTGCAGGCGATGGAACAGGATGATCTCGTCGACGCGGTTGAGGAATTCCGGGCGGAAGTGCGCGCGCACCATGCCCATCACCTGCTCGCGCACGGCGGAAGTGTCTTCGCCTTCCGGCTGATTGACGAGGAATTCGGAACCGAGATTCGACGTCATGATGATCAGCGTGTTGCGGAAATCAACGGTGCGACCCTGGCCGTCGGTCAGGCGGCCGTCGTCGAGCACCTGCAACAGCACGTTGAAGACATCGGGATGCGCCTTCTCGATTTCGTCGAACAGCACCACCTGGTAGGGCCGCCGCCGCACCGCTTCGGTGAGCGCGCCGCCCTCGTCATAGCCGACATAACCCGGAGGTGCGCCGATCAGCCGCGACACCGAATGTTTCTCCATGTATTCGGACATGTCGAGGCGCACCATCGCGGTCTCGTCATTGAACAGGTATTCGGCGAGCGCCTTGGTCAGCTCGGTCTTGCCGACGCCGGTCGGTCCCAGAAACATGAACGAGCCCATCGGGCGGTTCGGGTCCTGCAGTCCCGCGCGCGAACGGCGCACCGCGGTTGCCACGGCATGCACGGCTTCGGCCTGGCCCACCACGCGCTTGCCGAGTGAGTTCCTCCATCTTCAGGAGCTTGTCCTTCTCGCCCTCCAGCATCTTGTCGACGGGCACGCCGGTCCATCGCGACACCACCTGCGCGATGTGATTGGCGGTGACGGCTTCTTCCATCATCTCGCCGGAGCCCTCCTTGGCCTCGATCGCGGCGAGCTTTTTCTCGAGCTCGGGGATTCGGCCATAGGCCAGTTCGCCGGCGCGCTGATATTCGCCGCGGCGCTGCGCGTTGGCGAGTTCGATGCGAAGCGCGTCCAGTTCGCTCTTCAGCTTCTGGGCGTTCGACAGCTTGTTCTTCTCCGCGCTCCAGCGCGAGGTCAGGTCGGCCGATTTCTTCTCGAGCGCGGCGAGTTCCTTGTCCAGCGCCTTCAGGCGGCTCTTGGAGCCGGCGTCGCTTTCCTTCTTCAGGGCCTCCTGCTCGATCTTGAGCCGGATGATTTCACGGTCCATGGAGTCCAGCTCTTCCGGCTTGGAATCGACCTGCATCTTCAGCCGCGCCGCGGCTTCATCCATCAAGTCGATCGCCTTGTCCGGCAGGAAGCGGTCGGTGATATAGCGGTTCGACAGCGTGGTCGCCGCAACCAGCGCGGAATCGGTGATGCGCACGCCGTGGTGCTGCTCGTATTTGTCCTTCAGGCCGCGCAGGATCGAAATGGTATCCTCGACGGTGGGCTCGGCGACGAAGATCGGCTGGAACCGCCGCGCAAGTGCGGCGTCCTTTTCGACATGCTTGCGATATTCGTCGAGCGTGGTGGCGCCGATGCAATGCAACTCGCCGCGCGCCAGCGCCGGCTTCAGGAGATTGGACGCATCCATCGCGCCGTCGGCCTTGCCGGCGCCGATCAGCGTGTGCATCTCGTCGATGAACAGGATGATGCCGCCTTCGGCCGCGGTGACTTCCTGCAGCACCGCCTTCAGCCGCTCCTCGAACTCGCCGCGGTATTTCGCGCCTGCGATCAGCGCGCCCATGTCGAGCGCCAGCAGCTTCTTGTCCTTGAGACTTTCCGGCACGTCGCCGTTGACGATCCGCAAGGCGAGGCCTTCGACGATCGCCGTCTTGCCGACGCCGGGTTCGCCGATCAGCACGGGATTGTTCTTAGTGCGACGGGACAGCACCTGGATGGTGCGGCGGATTTCCTCGTCGCGACCGATCACGGGGTCGAGCTTGCCGTCGCGCGCGGCCTGCGTCAGGTCGCGGGCATATTTCTTCAGCGCGTCATAGGCGTTCTCGGCGGTCGCGCTGTCGGCCGTGCGGCCCTTGCGCAGAGTTTCGATCGCCGCGTTGAGGTTCTGCGGCGTGACGCCGCCGTTTTTCAGGAGCTTGCCGGCCTCGCCGTCCTTCTCCAGCGTCAGGCCGAGCAGCAGCCGTTCGACGGTGACAAAGCTGTCGCCGGCCTTCTCGGCGGCCTTTTCCGCGGCATCGAACGCACGCGCGAGGTCGGGCGCGAGGTAAACCTGTCCGGCGCCGCTTCCGGAAACTTTTGGCAGCTTGTTGAGCGCGTCTTCGACCGATTTCAGAATGGCGCGGGAGCTTCCCCCGGACCGGTCGATCAGACCGGCGGCGAGGCCCTCATTGTCGTCCAGCAGCACCTTCAGCATGTGCAGCGACGAAAACTGCTGATGCCCCTCGCGCATCGCCAGCGATTGCGCCGACTGGATGAAACCGCGCGCGCGCTCGGTGTATTTCTCAATATTCATCGATATTTCCCTCAGCCTGCCGCTCCGCCGGGGCGCGATCAGCAAAAGTGGGTACCGGTTTTGCGTCCGATCCCGCCCCCAATCTAAAATTGGCGCGTGATCTGGTCGCGAAACCGCCCACACTTTCGCGGATCACGCGCGAGGCATGGACGCAGCATCTTCATTGGGTTTCCGCCGGTCGCATTGACATTCCTCAACCGGCCGCGGTCGTCACCGACGGTCGCGCCGGCTTGATGCGAATGTGGGAAGGGGGTTTCGGAAACGGAAGGGGCGATTTCACAAATTCGTGTACGGTGGCGCAAGCTGAGGGAATCCCTTAAGAAACCGGATGTCCTCGATTGGCCCGGCAAAAATCGTTGGCCTTTACCGTTACCCGGTCAAGGGCCTGTCCCCCGAACAGCTGCCAAGCGTCGCGCTGGGACCCGGGCAAACCTTTCCGGCCGATCGCCGCTATGCCATCGAAAACGGTCCCAGCGGCTTCGATGCAACCGCGCCGGCCTGGCTGCCAAAATCGCAATACCTGATGCTGATGCGCAACGAGCGGCTGGCGGGACTGCAGACCCGTTTCGACGATCATTCGCACCTTCTGACCATCCACCAGGGCGGCAAGGTGGTGGCGCGAGGCGACCTGGAGACGGCGGAGGGCCGCGCCGCCATCGAGGCGTTTTTCGCGGCGAATTTTGCGGGCGAGCTCAAGGGACCGCCCAAGGTACTTTCGGGTGGCGGGCACAGCTTTTCGGATGTCGCCAGGAAGGTCGTTTCCATCATCAACCTCGGCAGCCTCGCGGCCATCGAGAACATGGTCGGCCTGCCCGTCCATCCGCTGCGGTTCCGCGCCAACATGTATGTCAACGGCTGGCCTGCATGGCGCGAGTTCGAACTGCTCGGCCAACGGCTCGCCATCGGCGAAGCGCGGCTCAAGGTGGTCAAGTCGATCACGCGTTGCGCCGCCGTCAATGTCGATCCAGAGACCGCCGTGCGCGACCTCGACATCCCCTCCGCGATCATGCGCCGCCTCGGTCACAACGAATGCGGGGTCTATGCCGAAGTCATCGCCGGCGGCGCCATTGCCACCGGCGATGACGTGACCGTCAGTGCGTCGGCATGACGTAGGCGTAGATCCGGCCGCGCGAAACCGGCGCCTCGCGAACCCGGTTGCCGTTGTTGCCGGAGATCATGATCGGATCGCCGTCGGCGTCGATGCCGCTGATGATGCCGACATGGCCGCCGCCGCGCCGCCCCATCACCGCGATGGCACCGACCTGCGGTCCCGATACGCGCTCGCCGTAGCTTGTGAAGGAGCGCGCGAGGTCCGAGCCGGTGCCGCGATAACCTGACTGCTGCAACACCATGTTCATGAAGCGGGCGCACCACAGGCTGCCGCGGCCGGTCGGATTGCCGCCGATGTAGCGGCGCGCCTGGTCGACGATGTTCGACGAACCAAATCCCCCCGACATCGCCATGCGACTGGAATAGGCGCTTGACCCGACGCCGGCATTGGCGCCGGCAAGGCCGCGCGTCCGCATTTGCGCGACGGCGGCGTCCCAACGCGACAGCCGCGCGAGGCGCCGGTAGTGCCGATGACGGTACTGACGGTAGTGACGATGGGCGTAATGCCGGTGGGGATGACGGCCGGCGTGACGCATGTAAGCGTGCCGCCCGATGCCGTGGTGAGATCTTGCCGACGCCGGGGAAACCGAGAACACGATTGCCGCCGAACACAATGCCAGCGCGACGAAACGGAGAGACACCGTACGAAGCGACCGGCACAACGCAACCAACTGAGCCATACTCATTCCTCTGTGACGCACCCCCATTCCCATCGGCCGAGACGCCTTCGCTTGCGAAGGCGCGCCCTTACGCCGACATCCGGCGTCCGTATGCAAATTGCGGTGTGGCGAGAGCAAGACGTGATGCGGCAGTGCGAAATCGGTTTCAGGGTCATTCCGCGATGATTCCTTGACGAAGGAACCCGGTTCCCGCCTCATTGCGGCCGCGAGCATTAACTGCGAAGGAGCCTCGAATGCCCTATGCCGTCACGCGCGACAATGTCCGGCTCTATTTCGAAGAGGCCGGCAGCGGAACGCCGATCCTCTTCCTGCACGAATTCGCGGCCGACCACACCAATTGGGAGCCGCAGATGCGCTATTTCTCGCGCTCCCACCGCTGCATCGCCTATTCCGCGCGCGGCTATGCGCCTTCCGATGTGCCGCCTTCGCCTGACGTTTACAGCTACAAGCACTTCTACACCGACGCGCTCGCCGTGCTCGATCACCTCCAGATCAAGAGCGCGCATCTGGTCGGCCTGTCGATGGGCTCCTATTCCTCGCTGCATGTCGCGCTGAATGCGCCGGCGCGCGCGCTGTCGATGACGCTTGCCGGCGTCGGCTCGGGCTCGAGCCTCGAAAACCTGGAAGCGTTTCGCAGGCAGTGCCGGGAAAATGCCGAGCAGCTCGAAGAACTCGGCTCCGTCGAAGTTGCCAAGGTGACGCGTGAGGCGCCAAGCCGGATTCCCTTCCTGGTCAAGGACCCGCGCGGGCACGCCGATTTCTACTCCGCGCTGGCGCGGCACGATGCCAAGGGCTCCGCCAACACCATGCGCAGCTTCCAGGGCGGCCGGCCCTCGATCTACACCCTGACCGAGGCGATCCGGAAAGTTGCGACACCGGCGCTGATCATTTGCGGCGACGAGGACGACAATTGCGTCGAGCCGAGCCTGTTCCTCAAGAAACACCTGCCCGCGGCGGGACTGGCGTTCTTCCCGAAATCGGGCCACGTGCTCAACCTGGAAGAGCCCGCGCTGTTCAACGAGATGGTCGAGCGCTTCGTCGCCCTCGTCGAGGCCGGCCGCTGGGGCGTGCGCGATATCAGGTCGATGGCGGCTCACTAATCGTCATTTTACCTTCTCCGCGCGGCTGAGCAGGAACACGCCCTGCTCGCCGAACATGTTCCAGAACCACCACGGCAGGTTGACGCGCAGCGGCCGGCCGTAGAGGTCGAGCGCGACCGCGCGCTCCATCTTGACGTTGATCTCGCCGCAGAGCTGCACGAAATCCTTGATAGTGCAGAAGTGGATGTTCGGCGTGTCGTACCAGGTGGCGGGCAGGTTCTCGGTGCGCGGCATGTGGCCGCCGACGAGGAGCTGCAGCCGCATCTTCCAGAAGCCGAAATTCGGGAACGAGACGATGGCGCGCCGTCCGATCCGCAACAGGTTTTCCAGCACCACTTTCGGCTGCCGCGTCGCCTGCAGGGTCTGCGACAGGATCACATAATCGAAGGCGTCGTCCGGGTAGTTGACGAGGTCGGTGTCGGCGTCGCCCTGCACCACCGCAAGCCCCTTGGCGACGCAGCGGTTGACGCCCTCGCGCGACAGCTCGATGCCGCGGCCGTCGATGCCGCGGTTTTCCAGGAGCTGCAGCAGGTCGCCATCGCCGCAGCCGACGTCGAGCACCTTTGAACCGCGCTCGACCATCTCGGCGACCAGAAGATGATCGCCGCGGTAGTGACCGGTGTCCGCCGGGATGATGCCGGTGAGCGGCAAGGCCGGTTGCTGCACGGTCATGCCGGCTGCCTCAGGCCGTGCGCCTTGCCCGCCGATTGCAGGAAGGCGCGCGTGATGTCGAAAAACTCGGGCACGTCGAGCAGGAACGCATCGTGTCCGCGGTCGGTCTCGATCTCGGCGAACGACACCCGGGCGCTGGACGCATTGAGCGCATGCACCAACGCGCGGGACTCCGCGGTCGGGAACAGCCAGTCTGACGTGAACGACACCACGCAGAAGCGGGTCTGGATGCCGCGAAACGCCGTCGCCAGCACGCCCTGATGATCGGCGGCGATGTCGAAATAGTCCATCGCGCGGGTCAGATAGAGGTAGCTGTTGGCGTCGAACCGCTCGACAAAGGACGAGCCCTGATAACGCAGATAGCTCTCGACCTGGAAATCGGCGTCGAACGAGAACGTCGGCAGGTCGCGGTCCTGCATTCGGCGGCCGAACTTGCGATGCAGCGCCGCGTCCGACAGATAGGTGATATGCCCCGCCATCCGGGCGACCGCGAGCCCGCGATGCGGATGGGTGCCCTCCTCGGCATAGCGGCCGGCGTGCCAATCCGGATCCGCCATGATGGCCTGGCGGCCGAGCTCGTGAAACGCGATGTTCTGCGCGGAATGCCGCGTGCTGCAGGCGATCGGCAGCGCCGAAAACACGCGGGTCGGATAGGCCGCGGTCCATTGCAGCACCTGCATGCCGCCCATCGAGCCGCCGACGACGCAGAGCAGCGTCCCGATACCGAGGCGATCGAGCAACATCGCCTGCGCCCGCACCATGTCGGGAATGGTGATGATCGGAAAATTCAGCCCCCACACCTTGCCGGTCGCCGGATTGGTCGAGGCCGGCCCGGTCGATCCCATGCAGCCGCCGATCACGTTGGAGCAGATGATGAAGTACTGGTCGGTGTCGAACGGGCGGCCCGGACCCACCATGATCTCCCACCACCCGGGCTTGCCCGTGATCGGATGCGGATTGGCGACATGCTGATCAAGCGTCAGCGCATGGCAGATCAGGATCGCATTGGAGCGGTCGGCATTGAGCTCGCCGTAGGTCTGGTAGGCGATCTGGAACGGGGCGAGATCGATGCCGCAATCGAGCGGCAAAGGCTGGTCGGCGCCGAACGACGCAATCAGCGAACTCGGATGATCCGCCTCCTGCGACCGCTCCTCGGCGTGGAGCGCCGGACTGGGTATCGACTGTACATGCACCATTTGAATACCGACCTCCTCAGACGGTCCTGAGACCGCCACGGAAATCAGGCCATAAAAAACCCGGCCTGAACCAACGTTCGACCGGGATCACATCTGTCCCCGGCCTGTTTAGCGAGTTGTTTAACGTGGCTGCAAGCCGGCCGGCTCAAATGACCACGGAACGGCCTAAACGTAGTCCCCAGCCGGCTTTTCGTCAAGGCACGCCCATGGTTAATGGGCACGCGCGTGCCGGCGATCGGCAAGATTCCCGGCGCTTGCAGGCCCCGTGATGAACCCGCGCTCTTGCGCCGTCTCGAAGCATAAGACAGAACGGCTCTCTCCGCCGGGTATTGAAAATGTCCAAACCGCCCCCCGCTCCGCCCTCGCTCGACGTGCTGCGCAAGGAGATCGATGCGATCGACGAGCAGGTTCATCGCCTCTTGATGGCGCGCGGCGACATCATCGACCGGCTGATCCAGGTGAAGAAGACCCAGGAGGTCGGCTCGGCGTTCCGCCCCGCCCGCGAGGCCGCGATGATGCGGCACCTGGTCGAACGCCACCGTGGCATCCTGCCGATCGACACCATCGAGGGCATCTGGCGCGTCATCATCTCGACCTTCACCTACGTCCAGGCGCCGTTCTCGGTGCATGCGGATGTTTCGGTCGGCGAGTCCGCGATGCGGGATTCGGCGCGGTTTCATTTCGGATTCGTCGTGCCCTACATCGCGCATTTCAGCGCGCAGGCCGCCGTCGAGGCGGTCTCGAAATCGAAGGGCGACCTCGCGCTGGTGCCGGCGGCGTCGAGCCGCACGCCGTGGTGGATCGCGCTCGAGCCGCACGGCGCGCCGAAGATCATCGCGCGGATGCCGTTTCTCGAACGCGCCGACCATCCGGCGGCGCTGCCGGTGTTCGTGGTGTCGCGGGTCGCCGACGACGCCATGGTGACCGAGGTCGAGACCTGGAGCGTGCGGGTGTCGGGGTGGAATGCCGACATCGCGCGCGCGCTGTCGCCGCTGGCCGAAATCGTCGCGGTGCCCGACACCGCCTTCGACGGCGCGGCGCTCCTGGTGTCGATCGGCCCGGGCAACCTGGACAAGATCAAGGCGGCCATGATCGAGGCCGGCGCCTCGGTGCGCTCGTCGGCCCTCGTCGGCAGCCACGCAACGCGCTATACGGTGCCCCGCTAGTGTCCGGCTCTCGCATTCGCATCCCGTTGCGGCATGCTCTTTGCGAATGCGGGAGCCACCGGACACCAGCAAAATATGGATTGTAGTGCGGCTTAGGATTTGGCATTCGCTACAGAAGATGCGGAAGCACTGAGCGAATGCCAAATCCGCCGCGCTAACGGGGTCGCCAAATCCTGACCGGCTGCCCCTGATTTTCCGGAGTTGACGATGTCCCGCCCCGTGCCGAATCCCGGCATTCTCGATATTGCGCCCTACACGCCCGGCAAGAGCCCGGTGCCGGAGCCCGGCCGCAAGGTGTTCAAGCTGTCGGCCAACGAGACGCCGTTCGGCCCCTCGCCGAAGGCCGTTGCCGCCTACAAGGCCGCCGGCGACCACCTCGAGGACTATCCGGAAGGCACCTCGCGGGTGCTGCGCGAGGCGATCGGCCACGCCTTCGGCCTCGATCCCGACCGCATCATCTGCGGCGCCGGCTCCGACGAAATCCTCAACCTGCTCGCACACACCTATCTCAAGCAGGGCGACGAGGCGATCTCGACCGCCCACGGTTTTCTGGTCTACCCGATCGCCACCAAGGCCAACGGCGCCACCAACGTGGTCGTGCCGGAAACCGATTTCACCGCCAACGTCGATGCGATCCTGAAAGCGGTCACCGCGCGCACCAAGCTGGTCTGGCTCGCCAACCCCAACAACCCGACCGGGACCTACCTGCCGTTCGACGAGGTCAAGCGGCTGCGCGCCGGCCTGCCCGCGCCTGTGCTGCTGGTGCTCGATGCCGCCTATTCCGATTATGTGTCGCGCAACGACTACGAGCTCGGCATCGAGCTCGTCGCCACCACCGACAACACGGTCATGACCCACACCTTCTCCAAGATCCACGGGCTCGCTTCCTTGCGGATCGGCTGGATGTTCGGCCCGGCCCACATCGTCGATGCGGTCAATCGCATCCGCGGCCCCTTCAACGTCTCGACGCCGGCGATGCTGGCGGCGGCGGCGGCGATCGAGGACACCGCGCATCAGCAGATGTCCAAGGCGCACACCGAGAAATGGCGCAACTGGCTGACCGACGAAGTGACGAAACTCGGACTGAAGGTGACGCCGAGCGTGGCGAATTTCATTCTCATCCATTTTCCGCTACAGAAGGGCAAGACTTCGGCGGAGGCCGACGTATTCCTGACCAAACGGGGTCTCGTGCTGCGCGGTCTGAACAATTACGGCCTGCCGCATGCGCTGCGCATGACCATCGGCACCGAGGAGGCCAATCGCCTCGTGGTCGAAGGCTTGCGCGACTTCATGGCGCGCCAGTGAGCGCGATACCGTCATTCAAGCGGCTCGCGCTGATCGGCTTCGGCCTGATCGGCGGCTCGATCGCGCGCGCTGCGCGCGAGCAGGGGCTGGTCGAGGAAATCGTCACCACCGCGCGCTCGGAAAAGACCCGCGCAAGGGTCATGGAGCTCGGCATCGTCGATTCCGTGGTCGAGAGCAACGCGGAAGCCGTTCACAACGCCGATCTCGTCATCCTCTGCATTCCCGTCGGCGTCTGCGGCGCGGTGGCGCAGGAGATCGCAGCCCATCTCAAGCCTGGCGCCATCGTCTCCGATGTCGGCTCGGTCAAGGGCGCGGTGGTGCGGGACATGGCCCCGCATTTGCCGGGAAGCGTTCATTTCGTGCCGGCGCATCCGGTCGCCGGCACCGAGCATTCCGGCCCCGATTCCGGCTTCGCCGAACTCTTCATCAACCGCTGGTGCATTCTGACCCCGCCCGAGGGTACCGCTCCGGACGCGGTCGAGCGGCTGCGCGCGTTCTGGGCCGCGCTCGGCGCCCGGGTCGAGATCACGACGCCGGACCACCACGATCTCGTGCTCGCCATCACCAGCCACCTGCCGCATCTGATCGCCTACACCATCGTCGGCACCGCCGACGAACTCGCGCAGGTTACCTCGTCGGAGGTGATCAAATTCTCCGCCGGCGGCTTTCGCGACTTCACCCGCATCGCGGCTTCGGACCCGATCATGTGGCGCGACGTGTTTTTGGCCAACAAGGACGCGGTCCTGGAAATGCTCGGCACCTTCAACGAGGACCTCTCGAAACTCACCCGCGCGATCCGCCGCGGCGACGGCGAGGCCTTGTTCGACCACTTCACCCGCACCCGCGCCATCCGCCGCGGCATCGTCGAGATCGGCCAGGATTCCGCCGCCCCCGACTTCGGCCGCCCGCATGCGCAACTGGGGAAGAAGGCGGAGTGAGTCTATCGTCGTCCCTCCCCCCGCGAAGCGGCGTGGAGGGAGGGGAGATCATCGTGCACAGCTTCGCGATCTCGCCGCATGCTTTTGCGCGAGGTGTTGCTTTATCTTCCGCCCTCTCGGAATCAAGGGCGCGGGGAATGCCGGGCGCCCAATTCACCCGCAGCCTCGCGTGCGAAAGTGAAACAAAGCACACGAGCGTAGTCACCACGGATATACCGGAACAACCCGGCATTCCCGCACGCGGATGGTTTTAACGGTTTCCTTCGTGCTCTCCCTGGAGATCGGGCTTGTTTGTCTCCATCGCCCGCGAAAACGACTTCCGCGAACTTGACGCCGGCGTCGAGGCGCCAGGACCACACGACTTCGCCGTCCGCCTCAGGCACGTTCGTCGACGTGCCGTCAGCGTCCACCGCATCCCGCCCCGCGTTGATGACGTTGGCCAACGCCCCTTGGTGGGACGGGATGGGATGTATATAGGGTGATTTGCGCTTCTGTCAAACAGAAATATTTTTCTGAAACTGGCTTGACACGCCTCTTGCAAACGACCCGTCGGGCAAATCACTTGGCCGTTCCCTTCGTCCGTGGCAATCGCGTTGGTCTCATCGCCGGTCATCGGAGCAAGGCGACCCCGATCGGGATAGGGGGGAGCCTCTCGGCTCCGCCCCTCCCACACCACCGTACGTACGGGTCCGTATACGGCGGTTCGAGAAGTTAGGCTAACGCGCTTCGACCAAGGACAGGAGACCGAGCGATTTGAAGTGAGCATTGGAAAGTCCCACGGAGAGCGCTTTACTCCGGGCAATATGCCAGGGGCCACGACCGCTGCCGGCCGTGCTGCGCAACTCTCCTGAGACCCCGAGTGCGATGAGTGCCGTTCGGCGGCGCCGTGGTGTTTTCCATTGGCGCCAAAGAGCGGCCCGCAATCGTAACCGGACCCAGCGAGTGAGAGCGGTCAACACCTCCGGCGTTTCGCAGAAGCCGAAATAGCCGCGCCAGCCCCGCATATACGTAGCCAGCTCTTCCATTGTCGTCTTGATGCTGACGCCCTTGGCCCTTCGCGTGATCTCCCGGATTCGCTGCTTGAACCGTTCCAGCGATTTCGGCGCGATCGTGCGCTTGATGTCTGGACCAGCCGTAAAGCTGAACCCGAGGAACTTCCGTTCCTGCGGCGGTGCCACCGCACTCTTTGCCTCATTTACCTTGAGCTTCAGCTTTTGTGTGATGAAGCGCGAGATGCTCTCCATCACCCGCTGACCCGCACGTTCGCTGCGAACGTAAATGTTACAGTCGTCCGCATAACGTACAAAACGGTGTCCTCGGTGCTCCAGCTCGCGGTCGAGTTCGTCGAGCACGAGGTTACTTAGCAGTGGCGAAAGCGGACCTCCTTGCGGAGTTCCTTCCACGCTCGGGCTTACCAGTCCGTTCTCCATCACCCCGGCATTGAGGAATGCCCGGATGAGCTTCAGCAGCCGCTTGTCCTCGACGCGTTT
Source organism: uncultured Alphaproteobacteria bacterium (assembly GCA_963721135.1). Lineage (GTDB taxonomy): Bacteria > Pseudomonadota > Alphaproteobacteria > Rhizobiales > Xanthobacteraceae > Bradyrhizobium. Next base: position 201,965 of record CAVRIB010000011.1, on the reverse strand, counting down.
GGCAATTTGGCCCATCAGTTTGTCATGATTGACTCGATCAAAGAACTTTTCCAGATCGAGGTCGATCACCCATCCGTAGCCTTGCGCAATGTACTGCTGCGCTTGAGCCACGGCGTGATGCGCCGACCGACGCGGTCGGAACCCATAGCTGTATTGGGAGAACGTCGGATTCCATTGCCGCTGCAGGACCTGCATCACCGCTTGCTGGACAAAGCGGTCCAGCACGGTTGGGATGCCAAGCTTTCGCACCCCTCCGCCATCCGGCTTCGGGATTTTCACCCGCCTCACCGGTTTCGGTTCGTAGATCCCGCTCACCAATTGCTTCCGAATGGACGGCCATGCTCCGTCGCAATTCCTGTTTGATGGCTTGCAGCTTTGCCCGCATGCGGTCCCGCCGGGACTTCCGTTTAATTTGGAATTTGCCTCGGCGAGTTTTGCTGCAGATAAAGTTGAAGCCCAGGAAGGTGAAGGTCTCCGGTTTGCCGAGCCCGCGCCGCTTGCGGTTTTCCACCGCCAAGCGTCCAAACTCGATCAGCCGGGTCTTCTCCGAATGAAGCGACAGCGCAAACTCCTGTAACCGCTCACGCATCTCGTCGAGGAAGCGCCGGGCGTCGGTCTCGTGCTCAAAGCCAACAATGAAGTCGTCGGCGTAGCGCACGATGATCATATTGCCCGCAGCCTCACGCCGTCGCCAGCGCTCGGCCCAGAGGTCGAAAACGTAGTGTAGGTAGAGATTGGCCAGAAGCGGTGAGATCACCGATCCCTGCCCGGTCCCCTTGTCACTGACCGTCACGATCCCGTCTTCCAGAACGCCTGCCTTGAGCCATTTCCGGATCAGGCGGATGATGCGTCGGTCGCCGACGCGATGTTCCACAAACTTGATGAGCCACTCCTGGCTCACCGTGTCGAAGAACGAGCGGATGTCGGCGTCCAGTATCCAGTTCACCTTTGTGCTGGTAATCCCGACCATGAGCGCATCCATCGCATCGTGCGTGCTGCGTCCGGGTCGGAACCCATACGAGAACCCGAGGAAATCTTCCTCGTAGATCGCGCTCAGCACCGCAGCCGTGGCCCTCTGGACGATCTTGTCCTCAAGGGCGGCGACCGCGATCGGGCGTTGCCGATCATCCGCCTTGGGTATGTAAACCCGCCGCGACGGTAGTGCCCGATACGCTCCCCGATGGACGCGGGCATGCAGGTCCTTGAGATTGCACTCAAGGTGCTGCTCGTAGTCCCGACATGTCAGCCCGTCCACTCCAGGTGCAGCATTCTCCTTGAGTTCAAAGAATGCCTCTTCGAGGTGATCGATACTGACATGGTGGAAGAGCGCGGTGAACTTCTCCTTCTTCCTTTGCCTTGCAGTTTGCCGTATGCGCTCCAGCGCCTGGGACACGCTCACCCGGTTCTGCGCCCGGCGCGTGCTTTGCTGGCCCGCATTTCCCTCGGCCTCCGCCCTTGGCTCCGCCGGCTCCGCGGCGGATCGCTCCGCCTTGTTCGTCGGCTTCCCAGCTACTATGGCGAAGTCTGACTCCCCGCGTCCGTTCATCATCGGCTACGGCTCCTCGCCTTCCCGATGCGGACCAGTCCGGCAAATGGCCGGTGGTCAGACGTGGGGTCTCCCGGTTCCCGAGCAAAGAGCGTCCGCACATGCCAGTGTCTAAGACCACGCCGGGTCGTCTGGGCGCTCGCACTATCGCGCCCATCTGTGTTGCCTTCCGTCACCGGAACGACGTCGGCACCCAGGATGAGGGTACTATCGCGGCTCAATGGCTGGCCTATGCGCTCCCCTGTCAACGCTTCGCCGATGCCCTCGCGGTCACCTGCGCATGACTCGGGGTCGATGCGGTTCGCTACTCCTTCATCGTGATGGACTTGCACCATCTACTCCTTGCCGGTCTCCCGGCGCACTCCGCTTTGCCCCCAAAAGGCGACATTGCTCGGCACCGCCGATACCCACAAGACGTTGCCGCAAACCGCTCTGCGGTAGCGAGTTCGCGGTATCGGGAAGCGGCTAGCCTCCGCCGACGGCCGCGCACCAAAAAGCGGTCGCCATGATTGGTACGAACCCCTTGTCTCGATAGCATCGATCCACGCGAAGCCGAATGAGCTTTTCGAGACATTGAGCTGGCGCATCGCCGCCACACGCAGTTCGTCCCTTATCAAGAACTTCGGCTGGCCGTTCGGCATGAATGGAATCAACGGCGACGCGAGAGCCCTGATTAGATCAACCCACCGCCTTTCTCGCCAATCGCATCCGTCCGATCGCGCCGGCGCCGATTTGCATGACGACGCCGAGCAGCCACCAGCAGCCGATCACGAACACCCCGAGCCGTTCCGGCACATCGTCGAACACGATGGCATAGACCGACGTCAGCGCGGCGACCGCCGCAAGGAAGGTTCCCGCGGCGCTGAGAAGCTCGACCGTATCCCACCGCGGGATCGGACGTCTCTCAAGCGGATGGATGTCGGAGACGCGAAGCCCGGGAATATCGATTCCCAGATAGAAGGCGACGATGCCGCCAAGGATCATCGCGGCGATGAACAAAATCGAATCGAACGCACCGACATCGGCTCTCGTCAGGTACGCCGCGACGAAGGTTCCGCAGATCGCTCCCGACATCGCCAGTCCCAGCCGTTCCACGACACGCGCGGCGCGGCTGATGCAGAAGGAATTCTCGGTTCGCCCATCCTTGTCGTTCAGCATCGTCGCATCCTCTCTTGCATCATCCTTGTCCGGCGCGTCGAGGTCACTGGAACGGGTAGTAACGGACCTGGGTCATGACGATGTGGTCGTCCGTCCTCGGCGCGCCGCCGACGCCCGCAAACGCCAGGCGCTGGTTGTAGGAATATTGCGCGCCGACCTTGACCGCCCCGTACTTGCCCTTGAACACGGTGTCGTAGAAACCGACGGTGGCCTCCCTGACCTCGGAGGTATTGCCGTTGCAGGTCGCCGCCGGCGAATTCTCGATATTGCAGCCGGTGTTGTTGTAGAGCGGGTTGCCGTAGCCGAACGGCACCGTGCCAACGTCCGCGAAGGCCGCATTGGTCTTTTCGAGGCCGGCATAGCCGTAGAGATCGAGCTCCGGCGTGGTGTGCCAGATCACCCCGACCATCGCCGCGGTAATGCTCAGGGGAAGGATAGTGCCGTCCTGCGCCAGCGTGGCGTCCGGGAACGGCGTCGCTGTGAAGCGGCCGAGCGCGCCATGGGCGCCGTAGACCTGCAGCTCCAGCGTGTTCGGAATGATCTCGGCATTGATATGTCCGCCGAAGCTGCCGGTGTCGTAGGTATGGTTGGCGAAATTGAAGCGATCGAATAGCTGGCGATAGAGCCCCCACGCCTCGACGTGCAGCTTGTAGGGCCCTAGCCGCGGGTCCCACGCGCCCTTCAACGTCACGTCGGGCACCTGATTCAGACTGAGATTGTTGGCGTTGTTGAAAAAGCTGCCGCCGGGGCCGGTGAGATTGACGAGCAGATTGGTATTCAGCACCCCCTGCGGTCCGACTGCCGGCGTGCCGACGGTCGGCGTGTTGCCGCCGAAGAATGCGGTCTGCGGATTTTCGACCGAGGCCGCAAGCTTGAATTCCGGCCCAAAATCCTGCCAGACCCGGATGCCGGGTTGCCGGGCGGCGATGAAGCCGGGAACGGATTTAAAATCGATCACGCCCGGCGCATCGACGCCGCGCGGATCGATGCCGACCTTGCTCGGCGACAGCAGCGCCCATGACTGGCCGGCGAGGACATGCACGCCGAGATCGCTGCGATCGAGTTCGAGGCTGAGCTGGCGCATCCGCGGATTGAACGAGTTGGTCGCGACCGAGCTCGCGGTTTGGGCTGCGCCCTCGAAATCGATTTCGCCGTAGCCCGCAAGGTGCGTATCGGCGCCGGCATCGCCTTCGGCCAGCACCGAGAACCGGCTCTGCCGCGCCGAGAAGCGCGACTCCGGCGTGTAGAAATTCTTGGCTTGCGGATACGGAATGAAATTATAGACCGACCCGGTATCGGAGGCGAGATTGCGGGTCCGGTAGATGCCGGTGAGATCGACCCAGCCGCCGAAGGTCAAGGTAACGCCCTTGTAGCAGACCTTTCCGGCGGGGCATGGATCGAATGCGGTCGATGCCGCCTTGTAGGCCGGCGCCGAATTGATGATCGCCTTTGCTTTCGCCTCGTATTGCCTTTCCTTGCGGCCCTGATCCTCGACGCGCTCTTCGAGCTGTTTCAATTTCGCCTTGAGCACGCGAATTTCGGACGCGGTGTCTTCGTCCGCGAAAGCCTGTTGCGCCAGAACCTGGCTTGCCGAGATGATGGCGCTGCCGACAAGAATCCCCTTGAGTATGTTCACTTCAACCTCCCGCCCAGGAGGAAGCGATTCGCTTCGCACATCGCACCCTTCCTTCGAGGTGTGTGCATGCTTCCTCTGACAGAGAGAGCGAAGTTCGGCTGCGGATATTCGCAGGGCGGAGATGATTCTGCATCACGTTTTGCACACGCAGGGTTGCGGGAATATTTCCGGCGGCCGCCGATCCGCGCGAGATGTCGTCGCAAACGACGACGAGCGATTCGGCGCTCGCGCTCTCAACGCAAAAAGCCGGGCTCGGCGGGGCACGGCCGAGCCCGGTAGTTGGAGGCAACACAACAGGGAGATGAAGTACCGCCAATCTGGCGTAGATGCGCCGGGCTCGGAATCACAGGCTATGCGAGCGCCGGCATCGCGACCGCAGCCGTCGACAGAACGGCGGCGGCAAGAGGCGTTTATTTTGTCATGGCTGTCCTCCACGGTGCGGACCGATCGCGCAACTGCGCAGGTCCGGTAATAACCAGACCGGCGATCGACGTCCGCTATTCCCGAAAAGCGAAATTATGCGATCACGCTTTGGCGACCGATGCTTCGCGGCGTGGCGCACGCGGATTTCAATCTTCTTGTCGTCCCTGCGAAAGCAGGGACCCATACGCCGCGGCGATCGCGAGAGAGGCGGTGCGAGTTGCCTTTCTTTCCTGCGCCGCAACAACAATCATCGGTGGTTATGGGTCCCGGCTCAAGGCCGGGACGACGGCGGTTTGTTTGGCTAGAACAGCGGCGGGATTTCGCCGACCTTCAGCGGCCCGAGAAACACCGCGCCGTCGACGAAGCGCAGCGGGAAGGCCCGCGCCTTCCTGCCTTCCAGCATCGCCTCCTTGCCGAGCGCGTTGATGCCGACGGCAACGCCGACATTGGCGTTCTGCTTGACGACCTTGCCGAGACCGGGAATGGCGCGATCGAGCGCGCCGAACAAATTGCTGATGTCCTGCGTCTTCACGCCGGGTGCGACGCGATCGAGCGTTGCCTGCGGCACGCCTTCATCCAGCATCTTCTCGATGCCGAGCGCGGGGATCACCTTCTCGATGCCGGCCACCGTCATCTGCAATTCGCCGTCGAGGCGGCCCTGCGCGGTGAGGCCGAGCGTGCCGACGGCAACCGCGATCAGGTCGCCCTGCTGGATGCGCGATTGCACGATCTCGGCACGTCCGCCGGCAGCCTGAATTTCGCGAAACCGTTCCGGCCATGGTTTTGGCGAAAAATCCTTGAGGCCAGTGACCATCGCCCGCACCTCGGCATCGAACGGCTCGGCGAGCAGCGGATGTACCTCGGCCACGCTGCCGCCCTGGATGCGAAACACGGTCTCGATCACGGGATGATCGGCCGCGGAGCCTTCCGCGAACCGGCCGTGCAGCTCGACGTGCCTGGCGCGCGCCAAGGGCGTCTGCACCGACGAATTGACGCGATCGATCTCGGGATCGTCGAACACGATGGAGGCGCGCTGCGGAATGGCCGGCAATCCCACCACGCTGGCGCGGGCGACGCGCCAGTTCACCGTCATCGAATGCGCTTCACCGGAATCGGAAATCGTCGCCGGCGCGGTGAATTCGGCGATCAGCAATTTCGGATCGTAGACCTGCGCGACAATGAGGATTTCGCCGAGCTTCACCGTGAGCGGCGTTTGCGACGCTGCACGGCCTGCGGTCTGCGACACCAGCGAAACGCCGGCGCCGTCGCAGCGCACTTCGAGGCGGAACGGGAAGCCGGCAACGCTGCGTCTTGCGCAATCATAGACGCGGCCGGATTTCGCCTCCTGCGCCCGCCACGCGTCGGCTTTGACGCCGACTTGCGAGGCCGCATAGAACCAGAACGCGCTCCACGCAATCGCCGCGATCAGAACGAGCACCGGCATGATGAAAAGGCGCCAGAGCGGGCGCCGGCGCGGCGCGAGGGTCAGTTCGGACATGCGGTGACCTTTGGCCAATGATTTTGTCAATTAAGCGATGCACGCCGCCACAATCAGTTGCAAGTTAACGATTGCGAATTAATGGTTGCCGGTTAACGGGTATCGGGCGAGCCGAAATCCGCTTCGCCCGAAAGCGCCCTTCTGATAATCCTGCACGCGATGCCATCCGAAATTCCTTCCGAAGCGGAATCCTCCAAAGGCGACCTCTGGGTGTTCGGCTATGGCTCGCTGATGTGGCGGCCGGGCTTCGCGTTCGTCGAGCAGCTCCCGGCGCGGCTGATCGGCGAGCACCGCGCGCTCTGCGTCTATTCCTTCGACCATCGCGGCACGCCGGAAAAGCCCGGCCTCGTGCTCGGGCTCGACCGCGGCGGCGCCTGCCGCGGCGTCGCCTTCCGCGTCGCGGCCAAATTGCGCGGCGACACGATCGAATATCTGCGCGGCCGCGAACAGACCACCAACGTCTATCGCGAGGTAATGCGCTCGGTGTGGCTCGAGAACGAAGCGCGGGAGCGCGTCAGCGCGCTGGCGTATGTGGTCGATCGCGGCCATGTGCAATATGCCGGGCGGCTGGCGCTTTCCGAACAACTGCACTACGTGCGGCAGGGCCACGGCCGTTCCGGCAACAACCGCGACTACGTGCTGTCCACCGTGAAGTCGATCGAGGCGCAAGGCTTTCGCGACGAGCAGCTGCATCAGCTCGCCTTGATGCTGCACGACGACCGCCCGCTGCATCGGTGACGGCGCCCCTCCTCCTTCTCCCCTTGTGGGAGAAGGAAGAAGAGCCCTACGCGTCCGCCTTCGATGAAGCCCCCGGCACGCGGCCGAACAATTGCGCCTGCTCGGCGCGGGCGGCTTCGACCAGACGGTTGGAGGCCTCCTCGATCACGGCCGAAATACGCGCGACGAATTCGCGGCGCTGCAGGCCGGGCGGCAGCGGGTCGAGAAACTCGACCACCAGCGTTCCCGGATAGCGCATGAAGGTGCGGCGCGGCCAGAACAGCCCCGAATTGAGCGCCACCGGCAGACAGCTTACCCCCCACTCGACATAGATCTGGGCGATGCCGGGCTTGTAGTCCGGCGGCGCGTCCACCGGCCGGCGCGTTCCTTCCGGAAAGATCAGCAGCTGACGGCCGCGCCGGACCGCCTCGCCGGCGCGGCGCGCCATCTGCAGCAGCGAGCGGCCGCCGGCGGCACGATCGATCCCGATCATGTTCGCCTTCTTCAGGTACCAGCCGTAGAACGGAATCAGCATCAGCTCGCGCTTGACGATGAAGAGCGGCTGATCGAAGAACTGCATCAGCGCGAAGGTTTCCCACATCGACTGATGTTTCGACGCCACGATCAGCGGGCCATTCGGAATCTTCTCGACCCCGCGATATTCCACCCTGGTGTTGCAGACGAGGCGCATCAGCCGGATGCTGCTGCGCGCCCAGGCCTTGGCGACCGCATGATGGCCGAGCGCGGCATCAGGAAGGTCGGCAAAGCGATGATGATCCAGATCACCAGCAGCACATAGAACAGCACGTTGTAGACCAGCGAGCGCAGGAAAATCGAGGTCATCGAAAGATCCGGATCAATTGGCTTGCGCCGTCGCCGGCCGGCGTGGCAGCAACGAGCCGGCCGGCTGGTCGGCCGGCTCGGGCACGAGGTCGATGCCGGCGTCGGCCAGCCGCACCCGCACCTCGGCGGCAACGTATTTCACGTATTCCGACAGCAACAGGCGGAAGTGTCGCCCCGCTCGTCCACCACGGCTCGTCGCGCCATTTCTCGCCGACCACCGCGAAGGGAATGAGCGCGATGTCGGGCATCGCGTGCGACATTTCGACGATGGCGCGCGGCATGTGGTAGTTCGACGTCACCACGATCAGCGATCTGAAGCCGCGCTCGCGCACCCAGCGGCGCGTCTGCGCCGCGTTCGAGCGGGTGTTGACGGCCGAGCGGTCGAGATCGACGCAGCAGCCCAGCAGCGACTGGTTGTCGGGCAGCGAACGGGAAATATCGCTTGCCGCATTGGTCGGGTGCACGCCGGAGATCAGAAGCCGCTTGCCGTAGCCGGCGGCGAGCAATTCCATCGCGTCCGAGACCCGCGAGGAGCCGCCGGTCAGGACCACGATGCCGTCGGCATGGCCGGCGGGCGCCACCTCGGCGCCGCGCAGCTGCGAGAGGAAGGCGACAAAGCCCATCGCCGCGCCGACGAACACGACCGCCAGCGCCGCGACCACGGCCACGCGCAAAAAGCCGCGCGGCGCGGCAGCGGGCGCGGTCGGCGATCTGTCGTCGGGCGGCGTGCTCATGCGATGCTGTCGGTCTTCCCCGGGCGCAAGTTTAGAGTGTTTTCGGGCGAAGTGGAGTCCGGTTTCGCCCCGGTTGGCGCGCCTGGCGTCAGTCGATGTCGTCGAGCGTGGCGAACAGGGTCCGCCGCGACGCCCAGGCGGTGATCGCCGCGATCAGCACGGCCTGCGCCGCCAGCGCCAGGTAGCCCGAGGGGCGCAGCGAGAACGTGCCCAACAGCGCCGCGAACTGATCGCCGACGGGCGTGCCCGAAAACCACCCCGCGATCGATTCGGAGAACCCGAAGACGAGCATCGCCACCCCGCCGCCGATCACCCCGCCCTCAAGCCCGAGCCGCAGGAAGTGCCGCAGGAAGCGGTTGGCGATATAGCGGTCGCCGGCGCCGACGAAGTGCAGCACCTCGACGATCGGGCGGTTGGCGGCCATCGCGCCGCGGGTCGCGAACGACACCGAGATGATGGTCGCGACGATCACCAGCGCCAGCACGCCGATGCCGGCGAACACGGTCGCGCCGGTCATCGAGCGCATCCGCTCGATCCAGGCGCGGTGATCGTCGACGGAAGCCGTGGGCGCAGCCAGCGTCACCGCCTTGCGCAGCGCCGCGAGGTCGAGCACGGTCCCGGGCTGGACGCGCGCGACGATGACGCGCGGCACCGGCAGGTCGTCGAGCGACAGGCCGCTGCCGAGCCAAGGCTCCAGCAGCTTGGCGGATTCGGCCTTGGTGAAGGGGCGGACCTCGAGGATGCCGGACTGCGCGCGCATCGCGTCGGCCACCGCCGCCGAATCGCGGTCGAGATCGCGGCCTGCGACCGGGCGCACCTGGACGGTGATCTCGCTCGCCACTTCCGACTGCCACTCCGCCGCCGACGCGCTCACCAGCAGCACGGTGCCGGTCGTCATCGAGGCCAGGAACGTCATGATGGCGACGACCGCGACCAGCGCCCGGCCGGCGATCGATGCGCGCGGCACGATCGGCGACATGTTGCGGGCGCGCGCCGGCACCTGCGGACGCTCCTGTCCGAGATCCACCAGGGGGCGGTGCTGGTCGCCGTTCCTATTCATAGATGTGCAGCCGTCCCTGATGCAGCACCAGCCGCCGCGCGTCGTACTGATCCATCAGCGCGATGTCATGGGTGGCGATGATGACCGCGGTGCCGGTCTTGTTGAGCTCGATGAACAGCCGCAGCAGGCGCCGCCCCAGCGTCGGGTCGACATTGCCGGTCGGCTCGTCCGCGAGCAGCAACTGCGGCCGCGAGATCACCGCGCGCGCGATCGCCGCGCGCTGCTTCTCGCCGCCCGACAATATCGGCGGCAGCGCGTCCATCCGCTCGCCGAGGCCGACCCATTTCAACAGGTCAATGACCTCCTTGCGGTAGCTCGCCTCCTCGCGGCCGATCACGCGGAACGGCAGCGCCACGTTTTCGTAGGTGGTCATGTGATCAAGCAGGCGGAAGTCCTGCAGCACGATGCCGATGCGGCGGCGCAAGCTGGCGACGTCGTCCTTGCCGAGCAGCGAGACGTCGTGGCCGAACAGGTTGACGAGGCCGCGGGTCGGCCGCAACGAGAGGAACAACAGCTTCAACAGCGAGGTCTTGCCGGCGCCGGAGGGGCCGGTGAGGAACTGGAAGGAATGGGCCGGGATCAGGAAACTGAGGTCGCGCAGAATCTCCGGACCCAGTCCGTAACGCAATCCGACGTTTTCGAACCGAACCAAGCTCAGCTCCGGCTCATTGGGGGCGAAAGCGGAAACCGGCCAAAACCCCGGAACGCGCCGGTCTCGTTGCGGCGGCAAACCGGACAAATCGGTTGTGCTTCGGTTATGGTTTCCGATTCGTTAACGGTCGCCTTGTAGCATCCCGGCAATGTCATTGTGGAGATTGGGCTCCATGCGCATCATTTGCCCCCATTGTACAACGTCCTACGCCATTGACCTGGCCACCCTGGGCGCGGCCGGCCGCACCGTGCGCTGTTCCCGGTGCAAGGAGGTCTGGCTGGCGCGGCCGGAGGATGCGGTAGCGGAAGCGGTTGCCGCCCCCGCAATGGCTTCCGCCGGCGAGCCCGCCGGCGGCGGCGATGCCGCCGCCGAATGGGAAGCCATGGCGCGCGAGGAGGAGGTCCGGGAACCGGACACGCCCGTCGTCGACAGCCCCTCGATCGCAGCCGAGTGGCGGTCCGAGGACGACACCGGCTGGTCGTCGGTCGCCCGGGAGGATCCGGGCGATACCGACAGCGGACGACGCCCGTCACGGCTGGGCAAGCTGTTGCGACCGCCGATATTGTTCCGCGCATCCGGCAAGCCTCTCGTCAGCCTGCCGACCGCCTGCGCCGCGATGGGTGCGCTCGCCGCCGCCCTGATCATCTGGCGCGCCGACGTGGTGCGGCTCATGCCGCAGACCGCGACCTTCTACAGGATGGTCGGGCTCGAGGTGAACCTGCGCGGGCTCGTGTTCAAGGACGTCAAGGTCACCACCGAGACGGTGGAGGGCAAGCCGGTGCTGGTGATCGAGGGCGCGATCGTCGGCGAGACCAGGAAGCCGGTCGAACTGCCGCGGCTGCGCTTTTCCGTCCGCGACGCGCAGGGCGCGGAGATTTACGCCTGGAACGCGGTGCTGGAACAGACCGTGCTGAAGCCGGGCGAGCGCGCCCTCTTCAAGTCGCGGCTGGCTTCGCCGCCTCCGGAGGGGCGCAATATCGACGTACGCTTTTTCAACCGGCGCGACCTCGCCAACGGCAATATATGAACCGGGCGAGCCGATCCGGCTCGCCGGGACACGGTGCTTGAATGGCGCGCGTGCTGATCGCCGACGATGAGGATTCCATGCGCATGCTGGTGGCGCGGGCGATCGCCATGGACGGCCACGACACCGTGACCGCGCAAGACGGCGCCGAAGCGCTCGATATCTTGAGCCGCGAAGACGGCGGCTTCGATCTCCTGCTCACCGACATCCAGATGCCGGTCATGGACGGCATCGCGCTGGCGCTGGCGGCGGCGCGCGATTTTCCCGACCTGACGATCCTGCTGATGACCGGCTTTGCCGATCAGCGCGAACGCGCCTCGGGCCTCAATGCCATCGTGCATGACGTCGTGACCAAGCCGTTCTCGGTGGCCGATATCCGCACCGCGGTGGCCGACGCGCTTGCCGCGAGGCAGGGTTAGCGGAGACGGCGCGCCTTCAGGAGAAGCCGCATCCTCTCCTCGTCGTACTCCGCGAAAGCGGGGTATCCAGTACGCCGCGGCTCCTCGGCTCAATTACAGATGTCTCTGGAATACTGGGTCGCCCGGTCAAGCCGGGCGATGACAGCAAGCCTAGTAATCCTTCAAGAGCCGCTCGATGTAGTCGAGCTCGATCTGCGGGCGGTTCGGGTCGGCGAGGCGGCGGCGCAATTCCTCGAGTATGCGGCGCACCCGTTGCACGTCGATCTCGCCGGGGATCTTCACCGAGAAATCATCGGTGAATTCGTGGCCGCGCAGCGGCCGGCCGAGTGGGTCGTTCTGATCGCCGCGGCCCTGCTGCCGGCCGGCGCGATCGCCGAGACCCTCGCCTTCGCCGGCGCCCTCGCCCTGCTGCATCTGCTGGGCGAGGCTCTGGGCGCCCTTGCGCAGGCCCTCCAGCGCCTTGCCCTGCGAATCCACGGCGGCATCGGCGTTGCCCTCGCCGAGCCTGGAACCGGCGTCACCCATCGCGTTGTCGGCCTCGTCGAGCCCGTCCTCGTTATCGGCCTGCTGATCGCCCTCTTCGCCCTGCTGACCTTGACCGCCCTGTTGCTCTTGTTTGCCGCGCTGGCCCTGCTGCCCCATGCCGCGCCTGGCGAGCTCCTGCTGCAGTTTCTTGAGCCGGTCGCGCAGGCCCTGCTGGTCCTGCTGCAGGTCGTCCATGCTCTGGTCGCCCTGCTGCTTGCCGCGCATGCGACCGCGCCGGGAATCCTGGCCCTGCTTGAAGGTCTTGTCGCGCAATTGCTGCTGCTTGCGGATCATGTCGCCGAGTTCGTTCAGTGACTGCTCCATGTCGCTGTCGCCGGACTGGCCGGGCTGCGCCATCTGCAGGTTTTCCAGCATCTCCTGCAGTTGCTCGAGCAGCTCCTTGGCGCCCTCCTTGTCGCCGGAACGCGACAGCCGCTCCATCCGCTCGATCATGTTGTTGAGGTCCTGCTGGCGCAGCACCCTCGTGTTGGGATCGAGCGGGCGGGCCAGCGCCTGCGGGTTATTGTGCAGCTGCTCGGCGAGCTCGCGCATGAAATTGTCCAGCGCCGCGCGCAGATTGTCGGTCAGCTTCTTGATCTCTTCGTCGCTGGCGCCGCGTTCCAGCGCCTGCTTGAGCGCGTCCTGCGCGGCGCGCAGGGCCTTGTCGACATCGGTGATGTCGCCGTCCTCGATGGTGACCGCGAGCGACCACAGGCTGGCGACGACCTCGCGCAACTGATCGTCGGAGTGGGCGGCCTCGAGCTGCTGCGTGACGCTGCGCAGGCCGAGATATTGTCCGGCCTCGGGGGTGAACAGTTCCGGCGCGATCAAAAGCGCGTCGAGCGCGGTGGAGACCTGCGAACTCTGGTTGGCGTCGAGCGCGAGGAGGCGGCGCTGCTCGATCAGCGCCCGCGCCACTGGCTTGGTGAACAGCCGCTCCGGAAGCCGCATCTTGAACGGTTCGCTCTTGCCCTCGTTACCGGCCTCGTCCTTGGCAGTCAGCGTCAGGGCGACGTCGGCGCCCGCGTAGGGGTCTTCGCTCAGGTCCTTGACCGTCTGGCCGACGCCGTTGCGGGTCCGCGCATTGGGCAGCACGAGCGAAAACTGCGGCGGATCGAACAGCGGCCGCGGCGCCGCCGCGCCCTTCGCCGTCTCGGCCGGGCGCGCCGCAAAATGCGCCCGCGCTTCGGTGACGCCGTAATCGTCCTCGAGCTTGTAGGACATTTGCAGCGAGCCGCGGGCCTGACGCTGCGGCTCCTTGGCGAGCGCAATGATCGGCGGGTGATCGGGAATCGCGGCAAAACTCCATAGCGGCTGGCCGGACGGCGCGCGGACATGGGCGGTGCCGTCGCCGGCAATGGTAAAGCGTTTCTCGTTGGTGCCCCTCGGCGCCGCTTCGGTCGCCACGGCTTCGGTCACACCGCCGCTCGACTGCACTTCCAGCGTGCCGCCGCTGGAGCGCACGATCAGCGTCGAACCCGCCGGGACCGGCAACGGTCCATTGGCGGGAATGGCGGCCTCCTTGTTGGCCGCCGACAGGATGATCGGCGGCTTGCCGGTATAGACCGGCGGCGTCACCCAGGCATCGACCCGGATATTGGCCGGCGACAGCACGCCGTTCCAGTCGAACGCCGCCTCGGTTCGCAAGGACCGCTCGTCGCCGGCGGCGACGTAGGTGGCAGCCAGCATCACCACGACCAGCGCGCGCAGCGCCCAGGGATCGTGGATCGCAAGCCGCGGCGTCGGCAAGCCGGCGCGGATGCTCTTGATCGACGCCAGCGTGCGCTCGCGCTGCGCCTGCCACAGCGCCTGCGCCACCGGGTCACCGGTCCTGAGCGTATCGGTGAGCGCGGTGGCCGGGCGGTGGCGGATGCCGGAGCCGCGGTCGAGCCGGCCCAGCGCCTCGTCGCGGCGCGGCCAGCGGAATCGGATCAGCGGGAGCAGCGCGCCCAACGCGAGTAGCGCAAACAGGCCGAGGCCTGCCGCACGCGCCAGGAACGGCAGCGCCAGCCACAATCCGGACCAGGACACCACGAAAAACAGGCCGATGACGGTCAACAGCCGCGCGAGCGGCGGCCAGCTACGCTCCCAGGCGATGGCGTATTTGGCCCGTTGCACGGCCTGCGTCAGCTTCAGCCGCGCAAGGGCATCCGCGTCGCGTACTGGCTCTGACGGGTCGGGATTGGCGCCGCTCAATAATCCTCTCCGGGTTGCCCGAAGCAGTACCCTAGCACATGGGCGGCAGTGAGGCACCTCCCGCAACGCACAACCCACACCCCAAAACGGGCATGACACGCAAGCGTGACTGCGACGCCCCGACCCCGTAACGTCGGATTCCGGAAGATTACGGGAAACGCGGAAGGACCAAGATGGACAAGAAAACACACGACAAGGGGCTGGAAATCCGCAAGGCGGTGCTGGGCGAGGCTTATGTCGCCAACGCCATGAAGAACGCCGACGACTTCAACAAGCCGTTCCAGGAACTCGTCACCGAATATTGCTGGGGCGCGGTGTGGGGCCGCGAAGAACTGCCGCGCAAGACGCGCAGCATGCTCAACCTCGCCATGCTCTCGATCCTGAACCGGCCGCACGAGTTGCGCGTGCACATCAAGGGCGCGCTGACCAACGGCGTCAGCCGGGAGGAGATCCGCGAGGTCTTCATGCAGGTCGCAATCTATGCCGGCATCCCCGCCGGCGTCGACAGTTTCAGGACCGCACGCGAAGTGTTCGCCGAACTCGACAAGGGCTGAAAATTCACCCCTCATGGTGAGGAGCGCGCCTGCGCGCGTCTCGAACCATGAGGCCCGTGGCGCATCCTTCGAGACGCGCGCAAGAGCGCGCTCCTCAGGATGAGAACCGTTTCCAACTTCAAGGAACAATCATCATGGACATCGGATTCATCGGCCTCGGCAAGATGGGCTTTCCCATGGCGCGCAACCTAATCGAGGCGGGACACAAGCTCATCGTCCACGACCAGCGCAAGGAGGCCGTCGACAAGCTCGTCGCGCTCGGCGCTGCGGCCGCGTCCTCGCCGAAAGACGTCGCCGACCGCGTCGAGACGGTGATGGCGAGCCTGCCGTCGCTGCAGGCTTCCCTCGAGGTCGCAACCGGCAAGGACGGCGTGATCGAAGGCAAGCGGGTGAAGCGCTTCGTCGATCTCTCCACCGTCGGCGCGCAGATGGCGGTCAGGATTCATGACCTCCTGGCGAAGCGCAACATCGTGCAGCTCGACTGTCCCGTCAGCGGCGGGGTCAGCGGCGCCGAGAAGGGCACGCTCGCGGTGATGGTGTCGGGGCCGAAAGCCGATTGCGAGGCGATAAGGCCCGCGCTCGGCGCGATCGGCAAGGTGTTCTTCATCGCCGAAAAACCCGGCGCGGCGCAGACCATGAAGCTCGCCAACAACCTGTTGTCGGCGACCGCGGTGGTCGCGACCTCGGAGGCCGTGGTGATGGGCGTCAAATCGGGCCTCGATCCGAACGTGATGATCGAGGTGATCAATTCCGGATCGGGCATGAACACGGCAAGCCGCGACAAGTTTCCGCGCTCGATCCTGCCGCGCAGCTTCGACTACGGCTTCACCACCGCCATGATGGTCAAGGATGTCCGGCTCGCGCTCGATGAAATGAAATCGCTGGGGCTGAAGATGGAAGTCGCCGAGGCGGTCGAGCGGCTCTGGGACGTGGTGATCCGCGACATGGGCGGGGAGTCCGATTTCACCTCCGCGATCAAGCCGATCGAACAGGCGGCCGGCGTCGTCGTGGGCGGCGCCAAGGGCGCTCACGCGGCGAAGTGAGGAGACGTACGCCGGTTAACCTTGCATCATTGAAATCGAAAAAGGATTCGTGATATACTGGTCAACATGACCAGAAATATAAAACCGCCCCGGGCCGAGCCGCGCCGCCGCAGGCGGACCCTGAAATCCGGCCATTGGCTCCTGCAGGACGCCAAGGCGCGCTTCAGCGAACTGGTGCGGCGCGTTCGCAGCCAGGGGCCGCAGCACGTGACGGTGCACGGACGCGACGAAGTCGTCGTGATCTCAGCCGAGGAATTTCGCCGCCTCAAGGGCGATCGCAACGGGGACCTTCTGATCGCCGCGATGCAAGCCTCGCCGCATCGCGATATCGATATCGAACCGAGCCGCGCGCCGACGCCCGTGCGCGAGGTTCCGTTTTGACCGGCTGGCTTCTCGACACCAACGTCCTGTCCGAACTGCGCCGCCCCAAGCCGGAGCGCAAGGTCATTGCATTCGTCGCCGCGCAGCCGCTCGAGCTGCTCCATGTCAGCGCGGTGACCTTCGCCGAGATCAGGTTCGGCATTGAACGCGTAACCGACGCCGCGCGTCGCGCCGAACTCAACGATTGGCTAGCGCATAAAGTTCGGCCGATGTTCGAACAGCGCGTGCTCGCGATCACCGAAGACATCATGTTCAAGTGGCGTTTGCTCGTCGAAGACGGACGCAAGGCCGGTTACACTTTCTCGCAGCCCGATCTCATCATTGCGGCGACGGCGCTCCATCACGGGCTGACCGTCGTATCGCGCGATATCAACGACTATCAGAAGGCGCGCGTGCCCGTGTTGAACCCGTGGCGTTGAGGGTGATCGTCAACAGCTTTCACAGCCACGGCGCGGGCTGGTCCATCGCGATCAGCGCATCGACGTCGATGCGGGGGCGCACCACGGCGTATTGATCGCCCCTCACCAGCACTTCCGGTACCAGCGCGCGGGTGTTGTAGGTACCGGACTGCACCGCGCCGTAGGCGCCCGCGGTCATGATGGCGAGGAGATCGCCCGCTTTGGGTTCGGGCATGGTGCGATTGAGCGCGAGATAGTCGCCGCTCTCGCAGACCGGGCCGACCACGTCGGCGACGATCCCCCGCGCCAGCGCCGCGTCCTCGCGGACCGGCAGGATGTCGTGATGCGCTTCATACAAGGTCGGACGGATCAGATCGTTCATGGCCGCGTCGATGATGACGAAATTCCTGGCATCGCCGTGCTTCATATAGATCACGCGCGTCACCAGAATTCCGGCATTGCCGACGATCAGCCGCCCCGGCTCGAACATCAGCGTGCAGCCGAGATTGTGGGCCACCCGCTTGACCATCGCGGCATAGGCTGAAGGCAGCGGCGGCGCGGCACGGTCGAGGTGATAGGGAATGCCGAGCCCGCCGCCGAAATCGACATGCGAGATGGTGTGGCCGTCGGCGCGCAGCACCTGCACGAATTCGGCCAGCAGCCTGAAGGCGGATTCCAGCGGCGCCAGATCGGTGATCTGGCTGCCGATATGAACGTCGACGCCGGTGACCTCGATCCCGGGCAGCTTCGCGGCGCGCGCATAGACCGCGCGTGCGCGCTTGAGCGGCACGCCGAACTTGTTCTCCGACTTTCCGGTCGAGATTTTCGCATGCGTCCCGGAATCGACATCGGGATTCACCCGCACGGAAATCCGCGCGGTCTTACCGGCCTCGCCGGCGAGCCGCGACAGCAATTCGAGCTCGGGCTCGGATTCGACGTTGATGCAGAGAATGTCGGCGGCAAGCGCCTGGCGCAGCTCGGGCTCGGTCTTGCCGATGCCGGAGAACAGGATTTTTTCGCGCGGGATGCCGGCGGCCAGCGCGCGCTTCAATTCGCCGCCGGAAACCACGTCGGCGCCAGCGCCGAGCTTCGCCAGCGTGCGCAGCACCGATTGATTGGAATTCGCCTTCATGGCGTAGCACACCAGCACGTTCTCGCCGGCGAAGGCGTCGCAGAACACCCGGTAATGGCGCTCCAGCGTCGCGGTCGAGTAGCAATAAAACGGCGTGCCGACGGCGTCCGCCAGCTGCGCCAGATTCACCGCCTCGGCGTGCAGCACGCCGTTGCGATAGTCGAAGTGATTTATGGCGCGCTCAGTGGCTGTCGAGGAGCGGATCGAGAATGAAGCTGTGCTTGCTGCCTTTGGGAGCTTTCGGCGCCGTTTCGCTTCCATAGGTCGGATCGAAAACGGTCGCTTTTGGGCCAGGCTCGTGATCGGCATCGGCCTGCGCCGCAGCCGCCGCCTGCGGCGGAGTGTTCGGCGGCAGATCGAGCCCGGACTTGCGTCCGCAGCCTGTAAGCACAAGCGCGGCCGCGCTCAAGAGGATGATGGCCCATCCCGAACGGTTCGGGCTGAAATTGCTGATCACGACAAAATCCCCAATGCGGGCCGAACCATACAAAGATTGCCCGGTTCTGGCGAGACCTCGATAATCATGAAATTGCAGCGAAATTCCTGCGCTCAGCCTTTTTTCCGCTGTTTTTCCAGCCGCCTCAGCCAGGCTTTCGCCTGGGCCAGCACGTTCTTCGGAGCGGTACCGCCGTAGCTCGCGCGGCTCTTCACCGACGCCTCGACCGAAAGCGCCTTCAACGCCTCCGCCGTGATCTTCGGCTCGATCGCCTGCATGTCCTTCAATGGCAGCTCATGCAACGGCACGCCCACCTCCGACGCCGCGGCGACGATGCGGCCGGTGACGTGATGGGCATCGCGGAACGGCATTTTCAAGGTCCGCACCAGCCAGTCGGCAAGATCGGTGGCGGTGGCGTAACCCTCGCCCGCGGCGACCTTCATCCGCGCCGCGTCCGGCACGAGATCTCTCACCATTCCCGTCATCGCCCGGATCGCGAGCGACAGCGCGCCGAACGCCTCCATCGCGCCCGCCTTGTCCTCCTGCATGTCCTTTTGATAGGCGAGCGGCAGACCCTTCATCACGATCAACAGCGCGGTCAGCGCGCCGACCACCCGGCCCGTCTTGGCGCGCACCAGTTCGGCGGCGTCCGGGTTGCGCTTCTGCGGCATGATCGAGGAGCCTGTCGTGAACTTGTCGGACAACCGCGCCAGGCCCACCAGCGGCGAGGTCCAGATCACGATTTCCTCAGCGAAGCGCGACAGGTGCACGGAGGCGATCGCCGCCGCCGCCAGCGCTTCCAGCACGAAGTCGCGGTCCGACACCGCATCGAGCGAATTGGCCATCGGCCGGTCGAAGCCGAGCGCTTTCGCCGTCGCCTCGCGGTCGATCGGGAACGAGGTGCCGGCGAGCGCCGCCGCGCCCAGCGGCGATTTGTTGAGGCGCTTGCGCGCATCGGCAAATCGGCCGCGGTCGCGCGACGCCATCTCGACATAGGCGAGCAGATGATGTCCGAAGGTCACGGGCTGCGCAGTCTGCAGGTGGGTGAGGCCCGGCATCACGGTTGCGGCATGTTCCAGGGCCCGTTCCGCCAGCGCCTGCTGGAACGCCGCCAGCGCCGCGTCCGTCTCGTCGATGACGTCGCGGACGTAGAGCCTGAAATCGGTCGCCACCTGATCGTTGCGCGAACGCGCGGTGTGCAGCCGGCCCGCGGCCGGCCCGATCAATTCGCCCAGGCGGCCTTCGACATTCATGTGAATGTCCTCGAGCGCGCGCTTGAAATCGAACGATCCCTTGCCGATTTCTGACAAAATCGTGTCTAGACCATCGGCGATATTTTTCGCATCGTTTTTCGTGATGATGCCCTGCGCCGACAGCATCGCGGCATGGGCCTTGGACGCGGCGATGTCCTGGGCATACAGGTGACGATCGACGTCGATGGAGACGTTGATTTCCTCCATGATCGCATCGGGGCGCTCGCTGAACCGGCCGCCCCACATCTTGTTGCTCATGACCTGTTACTCATGACCTGACTTGCCCATTGATCGCCACGCCGGCCGCGGAAACGGTTTATGCCGTTGCCGGCTCAAACCGGCCGTAGTACGGCCCTGCATAGCCGTATCCGGTACAGGATGACAAACGATATGCCCGAACTGCCCTCGCCCCGCCCCGCCGTCACGCGCCGGATTCCGGTCGCGATCGCCGCGGTATTGATCGGGGCGGCGATCGGATTTGCCGGGATCTACGGGATCGGCGGGCTGAACGGAGGTGGCGATCCCGTCTGCCGGCCTGCGGTCACGCTGGCGCGCAAGCTCAGCCCGCTCGCGCACGGCGAGGTGGCGGCGCTGACCATGGCGCGCACCCCCTTGCGGCTGCCGGACCTCGCCTTCGAGGACGCCGCCGGCCAGCCCAAAAAGCTCTCCGACTGGCATGGAAAGACAGTCCTGGTGAACCTGTGGGCGACCTGGTGCGTGCCCTGCCGCAAGGAAATGCCGGCCCTCGACAACCTGCAGGGAAAGCTGGGCGGGCCCGACTTCGAGGTGGTCGCGGTCAATATCGACACCCGCAACCCGGAAAAGCCGAAGGATTTCCTGAAACAGGCCAATCTGACCCGGCTCGGCTATTTTAACGATCAAAAAGCCAAGGTTTTCCAGGATCTTAAGGCCGTAGGCCGGGCGCTGGGGATGCCGACCTCGGTGCTGGTGGACGGCCAGGGCTGCGAGATTGCGACCATCGAGGGGCCGGCGGAGTGGGACAGCGACGACGCCGTCAAGCTGATCACGGCGGCGACGAAGCCGTAGAAGTGAGTCATTCCGGGGCGAGCGAATCGCGAACCCGGAATCTCGAGATTCCGGGTTCGCGTCTTCGACGCGCCCCGGAATGACAGAAGAAGAAATTACGCCGTAACGTCGAGATTGCCGCCGATGCCGGCGCCGACATTGGCGAGCGAGGCAATGTTCTGCTGGGCGGCGCCCAACAACGTCTGAACCGCTGATTTCTCGGAGTCCGCGTTCGATTTCAGGAGGGTGGCGGCAACCTGCATCTGAATGTTGCCGGCCTGCATGGCAAGCATGCCGCTGACCATCGCCATCATATCCATAACGCAATACCCCTCCGTCGCGGGTAGGCTAGCGGCGATGGGTTAACGAAGGCTGGATTTTCCGGACAATGCCGCAACGAGTTCAAATCGTCATACGCGGGCTTGACCCGCGTATCCATCAATCTTCACGAAATGCATTTCTCGAAGCAGATGGGTTGCCGGGTCAAGCCCGGCAACGACAAGCCCTACCGCGTCGGGACCGGCTTATCGCCGCGATAGTCGTAGAAGCCGCGCTGGGTCTTGCGGCCGAGCCAGCCGGCCTCGACGTATTTCACCAGCAGCGGGCACGGCCGGTATTTGGAGTCGGCGAGCCCCTCATGCAGCACCTGCATGATGGAGAGACAGGTATCGAGCCCGATGAAGTCGGCAAGCTCGAGCGGCCCCATCGGATGGTGCGCGCCCAATTTCATCGCCGCGTCGATCGCCTCGACATTGCCGACGCCCTCGTAGAGCGTGTAGATCGCCTCGTTGATCATCGGCAGCAGGATGCGGTTGACGATGAACGCCGGGAAATCCTCCGACACCGCGACCTGCTTGCCGAGGCGCTTGACGAATTCCCTGGCGGTGTCGAAGGTCGCGTCATCGGTGGCGATGCCGCGGATCAGTTCGACCAGTTCCATCAGCGGCACCGGATTCATGAAGTGAATGCCGATGAAGCGCTCGGGCCGGTCGGTCGAGGCGGCAAGCCGCGTGATCGAGATCGAGGAGGTGTTGGAGGCGACGATGGCGTCGGGCTTCAGCACCGCGCAGAGTTCGTGAAAGATCTTGCGCTTGACCTCTTCCTTCTCGACCGCGCTCTCGATCACGAGGTCGCAATCGGCGAGCCCGTCGATGGTCTCGGTGGGGACGATCCGCTCCAGCGCCTGCTTGCGCGCGTCCTCGGTGATGACCTTCTTGGCGACCTGGCGCGACAAATTGCCGTTGATGGTCGCCATCGCGGACTTCAGCCGGTCGGCGGACACGTCGCTGAGCACCACGTCGAGCCCGGCCAGCGCCGCCACATGCGCGATCCCGTTGCCCATCTGGCCCGAGCCGATCACGCCGATCTTCTTGATCATCGCCGCCATGTTGTCATCTCACCGGGCCTGACGCGCGTCCCGCGTCCGCCCATCCCCTTGCATAAACACCCGACGCCGCCCGCCCGATGGCCTCAAATACCCGTTACTTTCCGAGCTTGCCGAGTTCCTCGGTCAGTTCGGGAACCGCCTGGTAGAGATCGGCGACCAGACCGTAATCGGCGACCTGGAAGATCGGCGCGTCCTCATCCTTGTTGATCGCAACGATCACCTTGGAATCCTTCATGCCGGCGAGATGCTGGATCGCGCCGGAAATGCCGATCGCGATATACAACTCCGGCGCCACCACCTTGCCGGTCTGCCCGACTTGCCAGTCGTTCGGCGCATAGCCGGCATCGACCGCGGCGCGCGAGGCGCCGACGCCGGCGCCGAGCTTGTCGGCGAGCGGCTCGATATATTTGGCGAAATTCTCACGGCTCTGCATGGCGCGGCCGCCGGAGACGATGATTTTCGCCGATGTCAGCTCGGGCCGATCGCTCTTGGCGACCTCCTCGCCGATGAAGCTCGAGAGGCCGGGATCGGCCGCGGGCGAGGCATTTTCCACCGGCGCGCTGCCGCCGTCGCCGGTCGCCTGGAACGTCGAGGTTCGCACCGTGATGACCTTCTTGGCGTCCTTCGACTTCACCGTCTGGATCGCGTTGCCGGCATAGATCGGCCGCTCGAACGTGTCGGGCGCGACCACCTTGATGATCTCGGAGACCTGCATGACGTCGAGCAAGGCAGCTATGCGCGGCATCACGTTCTTGAAGCGCGAGGTCGCCGGCGCGACGAAGGCGTCATAGGACGGCGCCAGCGCCACGATCAGCGCGGCCAGCGGCTCGGCGAGGTCGTGGGCATAAAGCGGGCCGTCGGCCAGGAGCACCTTCTTGACGCCGGAAAGTTTTGCCGCGGCGTCGGCGGCGCCTTTGGCGTTCTCGCCGGCGACCAGCACATGCACCTCGCCGCCAAGCGCTGCCGCG
This sequence comes from uncultured Alphaproteobacteria bacterium, assembly GCA_963721135.1. Classification (GTDB taxonomy): domain Bacteria; phylum Pseudomonadota; class Alphaproteobacteria; order Rhizobiales; family Xanthobacteraceae; genus Bradyrhizobium. Next base: position 178,956 of record CAVRIB010000011.1, on the reverse strand, counting down.
GCCGTCAGCGCCTTGCTGGTGGCGTCCTTGATCGAGGCGTTGTTATGTTCGGCAATCAACAGCGTCGTCATCAGATGACCCCGGCTTCATTCTTGAGTTTCGATACGAGCTCGGGGACGTCCTTGACCTTGACGCCTCCCTTGCGGCCGGGCGGTTCGGATGTCTTGAGAATTTCCAGATGCGGGGTGAGATCGACGCCGTAGTCGGCGGCGGTCTTGTCGGCGATCGGCTTCTTCTTCGCCTTCATGATGTTGGGCAGGCTCGCATAGCGCGGCTCGTTCAGCCGCAGGTCGGTAGTTACGATGGCCGGGCCCTTGAGTTTCACCGTCTGCAGGCCGCCGTCGACCTCGCGCGTCACCTTGAAATCGCTGCCGTCGACTTCGAGCTTGGAGGCGAACGTCGCCTGCGACCAGCCGAGCAGCGCCGCCAGCATCTGGCCGGTCTGGTTGCTGTCGTCGTCGATCGCCTGCTTGCCGAGAATGATCAGGCCGGGCTTCTCCTCGTCGGCGACCGCTTTGAGAATCTTCGCGACTGCCAGCGGCTCGACGTTGCCTTCGGCCTTGACCAGGATGCCGCGATCGGCGCCCATGGCAAGCGCGGTGCGGATGGTTTCGGACGCCTGCGCGGGGCCGATCGACACCACCACCACCTCGGTCGCCTTGCCGGCCTCCTTGAGCCGCAGCGCCTCCTCGACGGCGATTTCATCGAACGGATTCATCGACATCTTGACGTTGGCAAGTTCCACGCCCGATCCATCGCTCTTGACGCGGACCTTGACGTTGAAATCGACCACCCGCTTTACCGGTACCAGAACCTTCATCGATCCTCTTTCGCTTCAATTCGCCGTGAGATCACTGGGCGCGGAACCTAAAGGTCCGGTCAACCCCGGTCAACGCGCGAAGGCCAAAAAATGCCCCAAATCGGCGCGGTTAACGGTTCTGGCCGGGTACCCACAGCACATCGCCTGCGCCGTTGTCGTTCATCGCGCGGCTGGCGACGAACAGGAAGTCCGACAACCGGTTCATATATCGGATCGCGGCGTCGCCGACCGGCTCGTCGGGCTTGGCGGCGAGTTCCACCATGATCCGTTCCGCGCGGCGGCATATCGTGCGCGCCAGATGCAGATGGGCTGCCGCCGGCGTGCCGCCCGGCAGCACGAACGAGGTCAGGGGCGCAAGGTGCGCATTGAGGGTGTCGATGTCGCGCTCGAGCCGCTCGACCTGGCTTGCCAGCACCCGCAACCGCTCCGCCTTGCCCTCGCGCTGCGGCACCGCGAGGTCGGCGCCGAGATCGAACAGATCGTTCTGGATCAGGCCCAGCATGGCGTCGAGCTCACGCGCCTCGGCAAGGTAGAGCCGCACCACACCGATGGCGGCATTGGTCTCGTCGACGGTTCCGTAGGCCGCGATCCGCAGATCGTATTTCGGGCGCCGTTCGCCGCTGCCGAGCGCCGTGGTGCCGTCATCGCCGGTTCGCGTATAAATGCGATTGAGCACGACCATGATCCGTCTCTCCTCAGATCAAAATCCGATCAGATCGGATCTTGATCTGATCTCTTTGTTTGAGCACGACCTTTTCGGAAAACCGGGTTCCACTTTTCCGGGTCATGCGTTAGCGCCCCATCGCCCAGACCGCGAGCATGGTGATCACGATGGCGATGAACTGCAGCAGCACCCGCAGCCGCATCAGCTTCTGCGAGCGGTTCGCCGATCCGCCCCGCATCATGTTGAGGAGACCCAGCAGCAGTACAAAGGCGACCGCGGCAACCGCGACGGGAAGGACGATCGAGCTCAGGAACGATGCCATCGCCGTACATAACACCGCCCAAGGCGGTCCGCCATCGCTGCGCGGGTCGCCAGAACGGGGCAACGATCTGGCTTTTAGTCCAATAATATCAGAAGGTAGCCGGGCTCGGCGAATGAACCCGCCCTCGACTGGTCAAGGTGAAATGTGAGGCAGCTTCGCTACGTCTATCTGGTCGTGATGGATGCGTTTTACGAGTTTCTCGCCGATGACGGCTGGGCGATCGCAAGCCACATCGCGCTGTCGGCATTAATGGCGCTGTTTCCGTTCCTGATCGTGCTGACGTCGCTTGCGGGCTTTTTCGGCTCGAAGGAACTCGCCGACCAGGCCGCCGGCCTGATGCTGACGGTCTGGCCGAAGCAGGTCGCGGCCTCCCTGTCGGGGGAAATCCACGACGTGCTGACGACCACGCGCGGCGACGCGCTGACCATCGGCGCGGTGCTTGCGGTGTATTTTGCCTCGAACGGCGTCGAAGCGCTGCGCATCGCGCTCAACCGCGCCTATTCGGTGATGGAGACGCGGCGCTGGTACTGGCTGCGGCTGGAATCGATCGGCTATACGCTGATCGCCGCCTTCACGGCGCTGGCGATGGCGTTCCTGATCGTGCTCGGCCCGCTGATCATCGAGGCGGCGCGGCGCCATATCCCGCTGATCGTCGAGAGCAACGAGCAACTGCTCAGCGTCGCGCGCTACGGCGTCACCATCACGGCGCTGATCGTCGCGCTGTTCATCCTGCACGCCTGGGTGCCGGCCGGCCGCCGCGGATTCCTGCAGATCCTGCCGGGCATCGTCTTCACTTTGGTCGCCTCGCTGGTGTCGGGCGTCGTGTTCGGCCAGTATCTGGCGCGCTTCGCCAACAACTACGTCACGATGTATGCGGGGCTCGCCTCGGTCATCATCGCGCTGGTGTTTCTGTATTTCATCGCCGCGATCTTCGTCTATGGCGGCGAACTGAACGCGGCGATCATCAAGTCGCGGCTGCCGCACGGCGTGTCGCTTCAAGCAGCGCAGTCGCTAAAGCCCGCGGAGACACAGGCTTGAGCAGGAAGGCATCGGCGCCGGCCGCGCGCGACGCCGCCTCGTCGTCGCCACGGCCCGACACCCCGATGATGGGAATGCGGCCGAACGGGGGTGCAAGCGCGCGGATGCGCCGGATCGCCTCGATGCCGTCGATGCCGGGCAGCACCATGTCCATCAGCACCGCGCCGAAATCGCCCTGCGCAACCCGCTCGGGCGCGGCCTCGCCCCGCCCGATGAATTCGGCCTGATGGCCGAGCTCGGTGAGGATGGTATTGAGCACGACGCGGCCGAACGGATTATCCTCGACGCCGAGAATGCGAAGGGCCGCAAGCGGGGCCGCCGACATGCTCGCGTCCTCACCCGAAGCGGCGGCTTTCGAAGCCCTGGCGCGGGTCAGCGTCACCATGAGCGTGAAGGTGGTGCCGCCGCCCGGCCGCGACGCCACCAGGACATCGCCGCCCATCGCACGGGCGATCTGCTTCACCGACGACAGTCCGAGGCCGGCACCGCCGAAGCGCGAGGCGATCGAGACATTGGCCTGCGAGAACGGACGGAACAGGCGCCTGATCTCGTTGAGCGCAAGCCCGATGCCGCTGTCGGAAATCACAAAGGCGATCGCGACCTTGCCCTTGGCGCCGCGGACCGGCTCAACCTTCAGCGCGACGCCGCCCGCGTCGGTGAATTTCACGGCATTGTCGATCAGGTTTTCCAGCGCGGCGCGCAGCCGCACGGGATCGCCGACCACCAGCGCCGGCAGTTTCTCCGAAAGTTCGACGCGCGATTGCAGGCCCTTGGCCGCCGCCCGGCCGGCCAGCGAATCGCCGGCATTGCGCGCCAGCGCCCGCAGGTCGAACAGGTCGTACCGCATCCCCGAGGAGGCGTGGCCGCTACGCGCGGCATCGACGAACAGGGTCGCAAGACTGGCCAGATGCTCGGCGCCCGCCTTGATGGTGTCGACCCAGCGCCGCTCGCGCTCGTCGAGGTCGGAGGTTGCGAGCAGATCGCTGATCGCGAGAATCCCGGTGAGCGGGGTACGCACCTCGTGGGCGAATGCGGCGAGCGCCGCCTCGACCATGCCGGCCTCGGCGGTCTTGGCGGCGCGGCTGCGCGCCTTGCCGGCGGCAGCGCGTGGAGCGCGCTTCTTCGGCGGCCGTCTCCTCGGCGGCCGCGTTGTGCGCTGTGGGCGCGGTTTTTGCGCCATGATTCCCCCGACCCTGGCCGGCCCCACCATGCCATGGCCGGGCGCGGCGAGTCACGCCGGAGGGGATTTTTCCCGTCATTCCACCGGTTTAAAAATCAGGTCAGGCCGACGAGACGGCGGATGTCGGCTGGCGTCGCGCCGGCGCCACGCAACTCGCGCAAGCCTGTCGCCTCCGACGACTTCGAGAGTTTTCGGCCCTCGGCATCGAGCAGGAGGCGGTGGTGCCGGTAGCTGGGTCTTGGCAGGCCGAGCAGGTCTTGCAACAGCCGGTGCACGCTGGTCGACCAGAACAGGTCTTTTCCGCGCACGACTTCGGTGACGCCTTGCAGGGCGTCGTCGACCACCACCGAGAGGTGGTAGCTGGTCGGCGTCTCCTTGCGCGCCAGGATGACGTCGCCCCAGGCTTGCGGATGGGCGGCCACCCGCCCGGTCTCGCCGCCGGGGCCCTCACCCTGTTCGATCCAGTCGAGACCGCCGGCGCGCGCGCGGGCCGCTTCCATGTCGAGCCGCAGCGCGTAAGGCGCGCCCGATTCGAGCATTCGGGAACGCTCGCGGGGTGAGAGCGATTTTGCCGCGCCGGGATAGAGCGGCACGCCATCGGGATCGCGCGGCCAGCGGCCATCCGCCTCCCGCTCCGCCACCAGTTTGGCGATCTCGGCGCGGCTTTCGAAACTCGGATAGACCAGCCCCCGGCCCGAGAGCGTTTCGAGCGCGGCGCGATAGTCGGAAAGATGCTCTGACTGCCGCCGCGCCGGGGTTTCCCAGCCAATCCCGAGCCAGGCGAGATCTTCATAGATCGCGGCCTCGAATTCCGGACGGCAGCGGGCGGTGTCGATATCCTCGATGCGTAGCAGGAAGCGTCCGTCGCTCGCGCGCGCCAAATCGAAATTCAATAGCGCCGAATAGGCATGACCGAGATGCAGATAGCCGTTCGGGCTCGGCGCGAAGCGGAAGACGGGCGAGGGCATGACATCTACACCGCTGTCATTGCCGGGCATAGTAGTCTGCTTTGCGCAGACTACGTAAACTTGTCTGCGCTCCCGGCAATCCATCGTTCAACAGTCCTTTTCGATATAAGATGGATGCGCGGGTCAAGCCCGCGCATGACGATCTCCACGAGTTGACCCTCTGCAATGCTCATCCACCTCCGCACCCAGGACGACCTCGAAGAGGCGATCCACGCCCTGCTCAAACACGACCCGCGGCTAAGACCCGTGTTCGAGATCGCGGGCATGCCGGCATTGCGGCGGCGCGAGCCGGGGTATGCGGGGCTGGCCGCGATCGTCTGCGGCCAGCAACTGTCGACCGCGAGCGCGGCGGCGATCTGGGCCCGCCTCACCACCGCCTTCGATCCGTTCCACCATGAGCGCCTGCGCAAGGCGCGCGCCGAACGGCTCGGCCGGCTCGGCCTGTCGGCGGCCAAGATCAAAACCTTGAAGAATCTCGCGCGCGAGATCGCCGCGGAGCGGCTCAATCTCGAGGTGCTGGCGAACGAGGACGCTGACGCCGCGCACAACACGCTGACCTCGCTGCACGGCATCGGCCCGTGGACCGCCGACGTCTACCTCTTGTTCTGCCTTGGTCATGGCGACGCGTGGCCGGCTGGCGATCTCGCCGTGCAGGCGGCGGTGAAAATCGGACTTGGCCTGAAGACCCGCCCGAACGCCAAGCAAATGGCGCCGCTGGCGGAGCCGTGGCGTCCCTTGCGCGGCGCCGCGGCGCATCTGTGGTGGTCCTACTACCGCGCGATCAAGAAGCGCGAGGGCGTGATCGGCGAAAAGGCTCGCCGCAAGTAACCGCGCGAAGGCGCATCCGCCCCTTTCTGTGCGACGGGGAAAAGGTATAGGCTTGGGCTTCAAGAGAAAACGCCGCGAAGACGGCCGGTCAAAGAGACAACGCGCATGCTCGACAGGACGGATGATCTTTCGGTCGCCACCGAAAACTGGCTGGCGCAGTTCGAAAACGCGCTGGCAAAACCCGACGACGCCCGGCTGACAATCCTGTTTCACCCCGACAGCTATTGGCGCGACGTGCTGGCGCTGAGCTGGAACCTGCAGACGATCAACGGCAGGGACGAAATCCTCGGCGCGTTAAAGACGCATGCCGGCCGCGCCGCGCCGCGCGGCTTTGCGATCGACCCCGACCGGGCCGCGCCACGGCGCGTGACCCGCGCCGGCACCGTCGCGATCGAGGCGATCTTCAAGTTTGAGACGGCGGTGGGGCGCGGCAGCGGCATCCTGCGGCTGATCCCGGATGCCGCCGACGGCAACCGGCTGAAGGCGTGGACACTGCTCACCGCGCTCGACGAGTTGAAGGGTTTTGAGGAGCAGGTCGAGCGCTTGCGGCCGCGCGGCCAATCCTATTCGCGCGACTTTCGCGGTCCCAACTGGCTCGACCTGCGCAAGCAGGCGGCCGAATATGCCGACCGCGATCCTGACGTACTGGTGGTCGGCGGCGGACACGCCGGGCTTTCGATCGCGGCGCGGTTGAAGCAGCTGCAGGTCGACGCGCTGATCGTCGACCGCTGGCCGCGCATCGGCGACAACTGGCGCCAGCGCTACCACGCGCTGACGCTGCACAACCAGGTGCACGTCAACCACCTGCCCTACCTGCCGTTCCCACCGAACTGGCCGGTCTATATCCCCAAGGACAAGCTCGCCAACTGGTTCGAGGCCTATGTCGAGGCGATGGAGCTCAACTACTGGACCGCCACCGAGTTCGAGAGCGGCGCCTATGACGAGGCGTCCGGCCGCTGGTCCGTGGTGCTGCGCCGCGCCGATGGATCGATGCGCGCGATGCGCCCGCGCCACGTGGTGATGGCGACCGGCGTCAGCGACATTCCGAACCTGCCTGACATTCCGACCTTGAAGAACTTTGCCGGAAAGGTCGTCCATTCCAGCCAATATGAGGATGGCGAGGCGTGGAAGGGCAAACGCGCACTCGTGATCGGCACCGGCAACAGCGGTCACGATATCGCGCAGGACCTTCATTCGAGCGGCGCCGAGGTGACGCTGGTGCAGCGCAGCCCGACCCTGATCACCAATATCGAACCGTCGGCGCAGCTCGCCTATGCGGCCTACAGCGAAGGCACGCTCGAGGATAACGATTTGATCGCAACCTCGATGCCGCTGCGGTTGGCGCGAAAGAGCCACGTCATGATCACCGAGCAGTCGAAAGAACTGGACGGCGAATTGCTCGATGGGCTGACGCGGAAGGGCTTCAAGCTCGATTACGGCGAAGGCAACACCGGCTGGCAGTTCAAATACCTGACCCGCGGCGGCGGCTACTATTTCAACGTCGGCTGCTCTGATCTCGTGGCGAGCGGCGCGATCAGGCTGATCCAGTTTGCGGATATCGAAGGCTTTGTCGCCGAAGGCGCGCGGATGAAGAACGGCGAGACGATGCCCGCCGACCTCATCGTGCTGGCGACCGGCTACAAGCCCTGGGAACATCTGGTGCGCAAACTTTTCGGTGAGGCGGTCGTGGCGCGGATCGGCCCGATCTGGGGATTCGGCGAGAGCCAGGAATTGCGCAACATGTATGCCCGCACGGCGCAAGCAGGCCTCTGGTTCATCGCCGGGAGCCTCGCGCAATGCCGGATCAATTCGAAATACCTGGCGCTGCAGATCAAGGCAATCGAGGCGGGGCTATTGCCGCGGGGCGGGTTCGCTGCAGCACCAGACGCAGCCGTCGCATGAATTTTCCAAATCGTCATTCCGGGGCGCGAAGCGAAGCGGAGCGAGCCCGGAATCCATAACCACGATCGGCGGTTCTGGATTCCGGGTCTGCGCCAAGTGGCGCATCCCGGAATGACATTCTGACAATCTTGGGAGAAACAAAACATGCCAACCATTCTCGGCTCGGGCGAGCATCGCTACCGCGTGGTGGAGAACTGGGCGAAGCTGCCGGACGGCTGGCAGCTCACCGACGTCGCCTCCGTCGCGGTCGACAGCAAGGACCGCATCTACCTCTTCAACCGCGGCGCCCATCCGATGGTGGTGCTCGACCGCGAGGGCAATTTCGTCACGAGCTGGGGCGAAGGGCTGTTCTCCCGCGCGCACGGGCTGCACATCGACACTGAGGACAATCTGTATTGCACCGACGACGGCGACCACACCGTGCGCAAGTGCAGGCCCGACGGCAAGGTGCTGCTCACCATCGGCATCCCCAACAAGCCGGCGCCCTATATGAGCGGCGAGCCGTTCCATCGCTGCACCCATACCGCGCTGTCGCCGAAGGGCGAGATCTATGTCTCGGACGGCTACGGCAATGCCTGCGTGCACAAATACACCCCGGACGGCAAGCTAATGAAGACCTGGGGCGAGTCCGGCACCGATCCCGGCCAGTTCAACATCGTCCACAACATCGCAACAGACGTCGACGGATGGGTCTATGTCGCGGACCGCGAGAACCACCGCGTCCAGGTGTTCGACGGCAACGGCAAGTACGAGACGCAGTGGAACAACCTGCACCGGCCCTGCGCGCTCTGTTGTTGCGGCGGCGGCAAGCAGCCGAATTTCATCATCGGCGAGCTCGGTCCGGGAATGCCGGTCAATCTGAAGTCGCCGAATCTGGGCCCGCGGCTGTCGATCGTCGACGCCAAGGGAAAACGCATCGCGCGGCTCGGCGGCGAGCATGGTCCCGGCCTCGAGGCCGGCAAATTCCTCGCCCCGCACGGCATTGCGCTGGATTCCAAGGGCGACCTCTATGTCGGCGAGGTCGGCGTCACCAACTGGAAGACCAGCTTTCCGGACACGCCGATGCCGGTGGAGGTCAGGGCATCGCGCTGCCTGCAGAAGCTGGAGCGGATATAGATACAGCCCGTCATTGCGAGCGCAGCGAAGCAATCCAGCTTTCTGCTTGCGGCGCTATAGATTGCTTCGCTGCGCTCGCAATGACGGGTCGAGAGATGGCGCTCCGACACAAGGAGCTCACTCCACCTTGATGTTCGACGCTTTGATGACCGGCCACCAGCGTTCGCTCTCGGCCTTCTGGAAGGCACGCAGGGCTTCGGGCGATTGCCGATCGGGCGGCGTGATCTGGATGCCGAGTTCGGTCAGGCGCTGCTTCACGGCGGGATCGGCAAGGATTTGCACCAAGGTGGCATTGAGCTTGGCGACGATCTCCTTCGGCGTATCCTTCGGCACCCACAATCCGTACCACAGCGAGGCAAAGAAGCCGGGCAACCCGGCCTCATCCGCAGTCGGAATCGCGGGCGACGACGGCAGCCGCGTCCTGCCGGTGACGGCAAACGGCTTGACGCTGCCGGCCGCGACCAGCGACTTGAAGTTCGACGCCGGCTCGATCATGAAATCGATCTGTCCCGCCAACAGGTCCTGCATCGCCGGCGCGTTGCCGCGATACGGCACGAACTGAAATTGAGTACCGGTTTCCTTCTGGAAGGAAATCCCGGCGAGATGGCCGGTCGCGCCGACGCCGGCGATGCCCACCGACGCCTTGTCCGGATTGGCTTTGAGCCAGGCGATCAGTCCTTTCAGATCGTCCGCCGGCAGGCTGTTCTTGCCGACGATCAGAAGCGGCTCGCTGCCGATCAGCATGATCGGCTGAAGGTCGGCAAAGAGATCGAACTGCAGCTTGTAGAGACCACCCGTCAGCATGTGCGTGGTCGAGGTGCCGATCGAGAGCGTGTAGCCGTCGGCGGGCGAGCGCACGGCGCGGCCGACGCCGATCGTGCCGGCCGCGCCGGCGATATTCTCGATAACAACAGTCTGTCCCAGGATCGGCCGCATCTGCTCGCCGAGGAAACGGGCGAGCGTGTCGGTCGCACCACCTGCGGGGAACGGCACGATCATGGTGATCGGATGCGTCGGATAGTCTTGCGCGGCGGCGATGCCGGTCAACCCCGGACCGAGAATCAGAGCGACCATGACCGTCAGCAATCTGCGCATGGGCTTCCTCCTGGAATTGGCATCCGGCGCCAGTTCGCAGATATTTCAGGATCCGTCCAGATTTTTCGCGCCAACGAAACCCCGGCCGTCTTCTTCAGGCTTGTAGCGGTAGCTAATCGGAGGCAACATTGTTGGGTGGAAAGCCTTTTGCCGAGGAAACCTCCATGCAGCGCAGGCTTGCAGCCATTTTAGCGGCGGATGTGGTTGGTTACAGCCGCCTGATGGGTGCCGATGAGATGGGCACGCACACATCACTGAAGTCTCATCGCCGCGAATTGATCGATGCCACCATCGCCAAGCACAGCGGCCGCATCGTCAAAACCACCGGCGACGGCATGCTGGTGGAATTCGCCAGCGTGGTCGATGCGGTAAGTTGCGCGGTGAGTGTCCAGCGCAACATGATCCGCCGCAACGCCGGCATTCCAGCGGACAGGCAGATCGTATTCCGGATCGGGATCAACGTCGGCGATATCATCATCGATGGCGACGACATTTTCGGCGACGGCGTCAATATTGCCGCGCGGCTGGAGACCCTTTGTGAACCCGGCGGCGTCTGCATTTCACGAACGGCCAACGACCAAATCAGGGACAAGCTTTCGTTGGCGTTCGCTGATCTCGGCGAGCAGGCCGTGAAAAACATCTCCCGCGCGGTGGGCGTGTTCGGACTTACGGCAAGCGACATCGAGTCGCTCCCGGGGTCGGTTGCCGCCACGGCAAGCGAACCCGCGCCGACCGCCGCGGCAACCACCTCCTCCTACGAACAGGAAATCCACTTTTGCCAGTCCAGGGATGGCGTGCAACTGGCTTACGCCCGGATGGGTCAAGGTTTTCCGCTGGTGAAGACCGGCCACTGGATGACCCATATCGAAGCTGACTTCGATAGCCTGGTCTGGCGGCCGTATTTTCGCGAAATGTCACGCGACAACACGTTCATCCGGTATGATGCCCGCGGTAACGGCCTTTCAGACCGTGAAGTGCCGGACGTCTGCTTTGACGATTTCGTCAGCGATCTTGAAACCGTGGTCGATGCAGCGGGCATCGACCGCTTCGCGCTTCACGGCCTGTCGCAAGGTTGCGCGGTTTCGATCGCCTATGCGGTCCGGCATCCCGAACGCGTTTCGCATCTGGTTCTGCTCGGAGGCTATCCTGTCGGTTGGAAGAAGCGCGCCAGGACCGCGGCGGAGAAGGAAGCCGGTGAAGCCATGCTCACTTTGGTGAGGCTCGGATGGGGCCAGGAAAATCCGGCATTCCGGCAAATGTTCACCTCGCAATTCATTCCTGGCGCCACCAAGGAGCAGGCCGACTGGTTCAATGAATTCCAGCGGATATGCTGTTCTCCCGCCGATGCCGCCCGCAATCTCATCGCTAACGGCGATGTAGACGTGATGTCACTTCTCCCTCAGGTCCGGGTGCCGACCCTTGTGATGCACGCCCGGCACGACGCCAGGGTGCCCTTCGAATCGGGTCGGCGGTTGGCCGCGGGCATCCCGGGCGCCCGCTTTGTTCCGCTTGAAAGCCAGAACCACGTGCTGATGGAAGGCGAACCAGCCTTCGTGCGGTTCCTTGAGGAAATGAGAGCCTTTCTTCGGCCAAATGCCGGGGCCTGATTCGAACGCGCTTGCCTTCCCGACGGGCGTTGGGCCGGATCGGACTTTCTTTTTTCCGGCGCCGATCACACCTCGCCCAAAACCTCGCGCCGCCGCTGCTCGGACTCTTCCGCGTAGCGCCGCATCGCGTGGGCCTCGGTGAGAACGCCGATCGGCCGGTGTTCGCCGTCGATATCGACCACGGCGAGCGACTCCGCTTCGGCGGCGTCGAACACGGCGATCGCTTCCTGGATGTTCATGCCGGGATGCAGCACGACGTCCCGGTAGTGCAGGAGGCCGACCAAACCGTCCTTTGTCTCGACATCCACCGCATGCGCATCGGCCACCAGCGCCAGCCCGACATAGCGGCCGGCGCCGTCGACCGCGACGACCCGGGTCTTCGATCCCAGCGGAAACTTGTCGCGGAACTCCTCGACCGGCATGCTGGCGTTGACGGTGGCGACGTCATGCCGCATCAGGCTGCGCACCGTGAGGTCGCGAATCCAGCCGATATCGGCGGCGCTGCGGATGGTCTCGCCGCGCAGATGCAGCCGCCAGGTCGCAAACGAGTAGCCGAACAGTTCGCGGGTGATCTGGGTCGAGATGATGACCGCGACCAGCACGGCGGTGGTGAGCCAGAGATTGCCGGTGGATTCCAGCGCAATGAACGACATCGTCAGCGGCCCGCCGATCACGGACGCCGACAGCGCGCTCATGCCGATAATGGCGTAGACGGTCGGGTTGAGGTTCAGCTCCGGCCAGAACGCGTCGATGCCGCCGGCGAACAGGTGGCCGCCGAGTGCGCCCAGGAACAGGGTTGCGAAAAACAGTCCGCCGCGGAAACCGGTACCCAGCGAGATCACCGACGCGATTGCTTTCAGGGCAAAAATGCTCGCAAGCACCGCGAGCGGAATCGAAACAAATCCGGCAAAATGCAGCGCGCCGTGCCCGGACGACATCACCTGCGGCGAGATCAGGGCCAAAAGGCCCACGGCCAGGCCGCCCAGCGCCGGGCGCAGCGGCGACCATAGCCGGGTCTTCGCAAGCAAGGTCTCACACAGCGCCACGCCGCGCATGATGGCGATGCCGACCAGCGCCGCGAGCACGCCGAGCAGGCCGGCCACCGCGAGATCGCGGCCCAGCACATCGCCGACCGGGCCGAGCGCGATGCCGAGCGACAACGCCGTGAAGGCATGGGCGACGAAATAGCCCGCCACCGCGGCGACGCCGACCGGCGTCAGGCTGGCCGGCGTATAGCCGCCGATCACGAGCTCGAAGGCATAGAAGGCGCCGGCAAGCGGCGCCCCGAACGCGCCCGCGATCGCCGCCGCCGCGCCGCAACCGACCATGATGCGCTGATCGGCGCGGCGCAGATGAAAGGCACGGCCGAGCGTAGCGGCCAGACCGCTGGCGAGCTGGGTGTAGCCCGCTTCAAGTCCGACCGAAGCCCCGACGCCCGAGGACCAGACGGTCTGCGAGGCCACGATCACGCTGCCGCGAAACGACATCCGGCCGCCATGCAGGGCATTGGCCTCGATCGGATCGATTTCGCGCGCCGGTCGAAAACGCTGCAGCAGCAGGAACGCCAAGCCCAACAACAGCCCGCCGAGGCTCGGCACCAATAGCGCCCGCAGCGGCTCGATGCTGTACTGGCTCGAAAGGCGTTCGCCGGCTTCGACGTTGAAGAGCAGCACGTGCATTCCTTCGACCGCGGCGCCCATCGCCGCCACGCCAAGCCCGCCGATGGCCCCGACCATTAACGCAAGGACGACCAGGCTCGACTCATGGGCGCGGACGAATGCCCTTAATCGGCGCGGCGCCTCAATATAACGCGAGGTGGTAACCATCTCTTGTCCGGTCCGTCTGCGGCCACAAAAAAGGCGTCGCCCTGCCTCGTTTAACGGTGTTCGCGCCGATCATGCAAGCAGGACCAGACAGTGGCGGATATAGCCGCCAACGCTCTTCACAATCCCGTCACGCTGCATGTAGTATGTCAACTCACGCTGCTTCGCAGCTTATATGGGGGCCAGGAGCGTTACTTGAACGCACATGTCTCGCAAGGCGGTTGGCCGGTACTGGTGCTGAACGCGGATTTCCGGCCGCTGAGTTATTACCCGCTGTCTCTCTGGTCGTGGCAGGACGCGATCAAGGCGGTGTTCCTCGACCGCGTCAACATCGTCGAGCATTACGACCGCGCGGTGCGCAGCCCCTCGTTCGAAATCCAGCTGCCGAGCGTGGTGTCGCTGAAATCCTTCGTCAAGCCGACCACGCATCCCGCCTTCACCCGGTTCAACGTCTTCCTGCGCGACCGCTTCGTCTGCCAGTACTGCTCGGCGAACGACGATTTGACCTTCGACCACATCATCCCGCGCAGCAAGGGCGGCCAGACCACTTGGGAAAACGTGGTCGCGGCCTGCTCGCCGTGCAATCTGCGCAAGGGCAACATGACGCCGCAGCAGGCGCGGATGTTTCCCAGGCAATTCCCTTTCGCGCCGACGGTGCACCAGCTGCACCGTAACGGAAGACTGTTCCCGCCGAACTACCTGCACGACAGCTGGCTCGATTACCTTTATTGGGACACCGAGCTCGATCCGTAGGCGGCTGCTAGAGCCGCGTAGCCGTCAATCAAGCGTCAAGCAACTCCAGCGTTTTACGATCCGGCGCGCCGCCGTAGAATTTCGCGATCGCCTTCGCGAATTCCGGTTCGGGAGAAACCGCGGCAAACAGCGTCATCGACGAACGGAATTTCAGGTCGTCGGGGCTGCCCAGGACTTGCCGAATGGTGCGGCCCTCCACGGCATTGACGAGTGCCGTGCATTCGCGAAGCCGGGGCCCGAGCATACCGTGCGCGAGATAGGCCCGGGCTTCGTCGCGCGAGGTGATCGCATAGCGCTGCGCCATCGGACTAAACCCAAGGCCCGAGAGCTGCGGAAAGATGAACCACATCCAGTGGCTTTGCTTCTCGCCCCGGCGCAGCTCGGCAAGAACGCGCGGGTAGACCGGCGCCTGTGCATCGACGAAGCGCTGGAGATCGAAGGGATCGGTCATTGCGGCCGCGCCTTCGATTGACCCGCAAGCTCGGCGAGCCGGTCGAGCAAGGGTCGCTGGCTTTCCAGAATTTTGACGTGCGCGCGCGGCAGATCGAACCATTCGGCGCGGTCTACTTCCGGGAAGGCCTGCGTCTTTCCGCTGCGCGGCGGCCACTCCATTTCGAAGCTGTTGCTCCTGACGGTCGAAACATCGAAATCGCCCTCGACGGCGAACGCGATCACGCGCTTGCCGCCGCGCTGGCGAATCTCGCCGAGCGGTTCCAGCGTCCCCGCGACCGCCATGCCGGTTTCCTCCAAAAATTCCCGGCGGGCCGCTGTGGCGGCCTCCTCGCTTGCACCGATTTCGCCCTTCGGAATCGACCACGCCCCCTCATCCCGGCGGCGCCAATAGGGTCCGCCCGGATGCACCAGAAGCACTTCCAGTTTCGAACCGGCGTGCCGGTACATCAGAATTCCTGCGCTGGAGGCCGATCGGCGGGCTGATTTCAACGGATCTTCCCCGACTGTCGCTCAATCCCAAGGGGACGGTACCGCGGCGATAACGATTGCCGGCACGCATCCATCGATCCCCGGCCCGCGACAGGGATGGCGGTGCAAATCATAGCACGAGAGTCTTTAAAGACGGCGATTTGCGGCATAAGATCGTCAGGGCTTTCGTGCGCCGCGTTCGCGACGATTTTGCGACCTTAACGCGCCGCTTTGGCCAGGAGATTCTCCATGCCCTCATTGACTGAATGGAAAGTGCCGCCGGCGTATCAGCCCCGCCCGGGCGATTACAGCTTCGATCTCGACCGCGTGCTTTCCGCGGTGGTCGGGCTGCATTCGATCATTCCGCCGGACGCCTTCAGCGCGGAGACGCTGGGCACCGAGCGCGCCGGCAACGGCGTCGTGATCGACGACGGACTGGTGCTGACGATCGGCTATCTCATCACCGAGGCCGAAGCGGTCTGGCTGCATCTCGGCGACGGCCGCGTCGTAGAGGGCCACGCGCTCGGCTTCGATTCGGTGAGCGGCTTTGGCCTCGTGCAGGCGCTCGGCCACATCGATATCGAGCCGTTGCCGCTCGGCGCTTCGGCGGCGACGCAGGTCGGCGACCGCGTGGTGGTCGGCGGCGCCGGCGGGCGCACCCGTTCGGTCGCGAGCCACATCGTCGCCAAGCAGGAGTTTGCCGGTTACTGGGAATATCTCCTGGACGAGGCCATCTTCACCTATCCCGCGCATCCCAACTGGGGCGGCACCGGGCTGATCTCGGCCCGCGGCGAGTTGATCGGGATCGGCTCGCTGCAGCTGGAGCGCGAGCGCGAGGGCAAGGCTGAGCACGTCAACATGATCGTGCCGATTGATCTGCTCAAGCCGATCCTCGACGACCTGCGCCGCTTCGGCAAGGTCAACAAGACCGGTGCGGCCGTGGCTCGGGATGCTGTCGACCGAGATCGACAACAAGGTCGTGGTGATCGGCATTTCCGGCAGGGGCCCGGCGGCGCGGGCCGAACTCAAGGCCGGCGACGTCATCCTCGCCATCAACGGCGAAAGGGTTACCAGCCAGACCGCTTTCTACCGCAAACTCTGGGCGCTCGGGCCCGCCGGCGTCGACGTGCCGCTCACCGTGTTCCATGACGGCGTCACCTTCGACGTGGTGCTGACCTCGACCGACCGTGCCAAGCTGCTCAAGGGCCCGCGGCTGCATTAGGGTACGATCCGAAAAGAGCCATAGCTGAAAGGAAAGCGCCGCGATGAGCGAGGCCGTGGTGGACGACATCGTGGCCGTGCTGCCGCCGCTGCTGCAATCGCTCGAAGCGCTTGCCTTCATCGCCCGCCATCTCAACCCGCCGCAGTTCGGCGAGGTGATGCAGGCCGCAGGCGAGCCGGATGAGGATTTGCGGGCCGTCCGGCCGCGGCTTGCCGACTGGCCCGAACAATTCGCCGGCATCAGGACCTCGCTCGAAGCCGCAATCGACGCGGCGCTCAAGGCATTCGAGGGCCTGCGCGAGGTCGAGCACGGCCGCGGCGACATGATCGCGGTGTTTCGCGCGCTGCGTCACAGCGCGCGCGCGCAGGAGGCACTCTATCCCCTCGCGGCGCAACTTCCGCCGGTTTCGAGCTTCTTCGTCGATCCGGCCTTGCGCGAAGATACCGCGCTGCTCGCGCGCCTCGCAGAAGCCGCCAACGACGACACCGGGATCGTGCACGACCACAACGAGCCGGGCAGCCGCGGCGGCTTCTCGCTCTATGTGCCGGAATATTACACGCCCGACCGCGCCTGGCCGCTGGTGATGGCGCTGCATGGCGGCAGCGGCAATGGCCGCGGCTTCCTGTGGAGCTGGCTGCGCGACGCGCGCAGCCTTGGCGCCGTCCTGGTCGCACCGACCGCGATCGGCGGCACCTGGGCCTTGATGGGCGAAGATACCGATACGCCGAACCTCGTTCGCATTCTCGATCAGGTGCGGCGCCGCTGGAATATCGATCCGTCAAGGCTGCTGCTGACCGGCATGAGCGACGGCGGCACTTTCTGCTATGTCAGCGGCCTCGACGGCAGCTCGCCCTTCACCCATCTGGCGCCGGTTTCCGCGACCTTCCATCCGCTGATGGCGGAGATGGCCGACGCGCAGCGATTGCGCGGCCTGCCGATCCATCTCGTACACGGAAGGCTCGACTGGATGTTTCCGGTGCAGGTGGCTCGCCAGACCCGCGACCTGCTGACGGCGGCCGGCGCAGAGGTGACCTACCGCGAGCTCGACGATCTCAGCCATTGCTACCCGCGCGAGATGAACGCGCCGATACTGAGGTGGCTGCGCGGAGAATAGGCATCGGCACCGGCTGACGCGCTCCGGGCGGGGAACCATCCGGCCCCGATCACGTTGTTTCGCGCTGACAGGAGGTTCGTCATGCGCGTTTTTCTGGGAATGGTTCTGGGAGCGCTGCTCCTGGTCGCAGGCGTCTACATCTATGACTCCATGCAGACTTCGACAGTCGCCAGCGGCGAGGTGGCGCAGGCCAATCGCACCATCGTGAACTGGGACGTCGCGGCCGCCGACTGGCACGCGCTGAAGACGCGCGCGCATGACGACTGGATCCGGCTGTCGTCCCGCTAGTCGCGCCTTCCGGCAATCACGTCGCGGCCGCTATTTCTTCCGCGCGGAGGCGGCCTCGCGCGCGTCGGCGATGGCCTGGCCGAACTGCGCCATGGTCAAGACGCCGGGCACCCGGAACTTGCCGACGATGAAGGACGGCGTGCCGTTGAAGCCGAAGGCGGTCGCCTGATCGTTGTTGCGCGCCAGGATCGTGTCGATCGCCTTGGCGTTGGTTGCGAGGTCGCGGTCGAGGCGATCGACGTCGACACCGGCGCCGGCCAGCACTTCGCGGATGCGCGGCTCGGTGAGCCGCGAGTTGACGCCGATCAGCGCGTCATGCGCGGCAAGGAATTTGTCCTGGTACTTGCTCGCCAGCGCCATCCGCGCCGCCGTGACCGAGACCGGTCCGAGGATCGGCCAGTCCTTCAATACCAGCCTCACCTTGCCGTCGTCCTGCACCACCTGGCGCAGCTCGGGCTCGACCTTGCGGCAATACGGGCACTGGTAATCGAAATATTCGACGATCGTGATGTCGCCTCCCGCATTGCCGGCGACCGGAATGTCCGGGTCGCGCAACACCAAAGCTTCCGTCAGCACCGTCTCGCTCTGCGCGAGCGCCGGGCGTCGTGCGAGCTGGAGGCCGAGGATACCGGCGCCGACGCCGAGCAGGCGCAAGGTGTCGCGCCGGGTGCGCCGGGCTGGGTCGGTCGAGCTGGTCATCTCCGTGGTCTCCCGGCCGGCCTGAGGCGGACCCGTCGTGGTCAGGTGAAAAGCGTGCGCGCCAACATATAGAGCGCCACCGCGATAATGACAGCGGCAAAAACCATATTGA
Organism: uncultured Alphaproteobacteria bacterium; assembly: GCA_963721135.1. Lineage (GTDB taxonomy): Bacteria > Pseudomonadota > Alphaproteobacteria > Rhizobiales > Xanthobacteraceae > Bradyrhizobium. The sequence goes on along the minus strand of CAVRIB010000011.1, from coordinate 160,484 downwards.
GCGCGCCGCGGCGCGCCGCCAGCGACCGCGCCAGGTGGGTGCCGATCAACCCGCCGGCGACGCCGCCCGCGATGAACACCGCCGCCAGCCGCCACGAAACCAAGCCGGACCACGCGTAGCTCGCAGCCGTGGTCAGGCCGAACGCGGTGACTGCGACCAGCGACGAAGACACCGCGTTCATGATCGTCATTCCCGTCGCCAGCATCAGCGCCGGCACGATCAGAAATCCGCCGCCGATGCCGAAGAAGCCGGACAAGGTCCCGGTCGCAAGCCCGAGCCCGACGATCGCGGGCATGTTGGTCCAATCCATCTTGACGTCGGGCAGGCCGGCGCGCGCGCGCGTCTTCAGCATCAAGGTCGCAATCAGCATCATCACCAGCGCGAACAGCGCCAGCAGCCTCTGGCCATCGAGCATCTTGCCGAGGATCGAGCCTGCGAACGCGCCGATGATTCCGGCCGCCGCAAACGGCAGCGCGCACGACCAGCGCACGGTGCCGCCGCGGGAATGGTGGGACAGGTTGACCGCGGCATTGGCGGCGACCGCCATCGCGCTGGTGCCGATGGCGATATGGGGGTCGGGCACGCCGACCACATAGACCATCAGCGGCACCGCGAGGATAGATCCACCGCCGCCGACGAGGCCGAGCGAGAATCCAACCAGCGTTCCCGACGCCAATCCCAGCACGCCCTGCATTATCGAGATCATCGGGATAACAAATATGTTCGAATGGACGAGGATTCTGGAAGGAATTTCTGCAAATCTCTATGTTGGCAGCAAAAAAATTGCAAGCGCGAGGATCGAACCGGAGCGCACCTAGCCGCGCGGGGTCAGCGCCATCAGCGTGCCCGTCATGGTCGCGATCAGGCTTTCGGCCTTGTGGGTTAGCGCAAAGGCGCGGGCCTCGCACACCGTCAGCGTGCGCCCCGGCTTTACCACGCACGCGCGAAAGACGAAGCGCTCGCCTTTGGCGGGCGCCAGCAGGTTGGTCTTGAATTCGACGGTGAGGATGTCGGAGCCCGGCGGCATCAGCGTGAAGGCCGCGATGCCGCAGGCGGTGTCGAGCCCGGCGGTGATGATCCCGGCATGAACGAATCCGTTCTGCTGGGTCCAGTCGGCCGAATACGGCATCGACAGGTCGACCTCGCCGGGCTCGAGCCGGAGAATCGCAATACCGAGCGTGCGCATCGCCCGCTGCTGCTCGAACGTGGCGGTTGCGACCTTCCGGTAGTCGGGATTCTTCGGCTCGAAGCGCGGCACGTCCGGGCTACGCCCCGGCCGGCTCGGCGACCGCGAGCTCGTGCATCGCCGATTCCCGGATCGCCTCGGGGAACGGCGTCGCCCTGCGCGCGCCGCGATCCATGTGAACGCCGGTGATCTCGCAGGATGCAGCGATTTCGCCGGTCTCGGCGTTGCGCATGTCGTGCCGGAAGCGGATGGTCTTGTCGCGGATCTCGAGCAGCACGCTCCTGATCTCGACGATATCGCCGGCCAGCAGTTCGCGCTTGTAGCTGATATTCTGCTGAACCGCGGCCATTCCGCGGCCCGCCTGGCGCAAATAGGTCGGCGTCAATCCGATCCGCGCGAACAGGTTCCAGTTGGCCTCGTCGAATTTGCCCACATACCACATGATGTTCATGTGGCCGACATGGTCGCATTGCCACGGATACACGGTACCGCAATAGGTCGCTGCCGGCTGGTTTCGCATCGCTTCTGCCCCTCGAACTATGATACGGTAGCGTATCAGTACGCCGGTGGGCTAGCAATACGGTACCGTATCAAGAACCGGTGAGGGAAAGACGATGGCCGGCGGCAAGGGCGACGTCTGGATCGAGGCGGGGTTTGAGGAAATCGCGCGATCCGGCGTCGAGGGGGTGCGGGTCGAGGTGCTGGCGAAGAACCTCGGCGTCACCAAGGGCGGCTTCTATCGCCGTTTCCGGAATCGCGCGGCGCTGCTCGAGGCGATGCTGCAGGGCTGGAGTGCCCGGCGGATCGCGGCGATCGAGCAACAGACGAGCCTCGACGGCGAAAGCGCGCGCGGCCGCTTGCGGGCGCTGATCCGGCTCTACTCGGAGCGCATGAACCCCGAAGGCATGGCGGTCGAGCTGGCGATCCGGCAATGGGCACGGTCCGACGAGGCGGCGGCGAGCGCGGTTGCAAGCGTCGATGCCGCGCGGCTGAAGAACGTCGCAGAACTCTACCGCGCGGCCGGGCTTGCGGCGGCAGCGGCGGACGCGCAGGCATTCCTGTTCTACTGCTTCATCTTCGGCCAGAGCCTGTTGTTTCTCGAACGCGGCCAGCGCAAGCGCGCGCAGCTGATCGCAATATCGGCGGAGAAATTGCTCGACGAGGAAAGCTGAGCGCGGCCCTTAAGCCATCGCGCGGAAGCGGAGCTTGCTCAACCCTTCAGGCGGAAGACGCACTCGCTGTAATAGCCGCCGCTCCTTTCGATCCACTTCAAGCCACCGTTCCCGTTGGTGGCCTTGTTGGCCTTGAACTGATCGGCACAGGTGAGCGTCCGCGCCTTGTCCGGAGTTTCGCCCGAATATTTCGGCGCAATGGCGGCCGGAAACACCACCATGACTTCGCTTGTACCGCACTCCTGCTGGCGAAACTCTTTCCACTTGCGGCCCTTCAGCTTGCCGGCGAGTTCGGCGGCCATGTATTTCACGGCGCATCCGGGAATGGTTGGCGCAGCTTTGGTGACTTCAGTCGTCGATGTGGAGCTGGGCGGTGAAGCAACCGCAGGCGAAGCCGCAGGCGAGGGCTGGTCCGGCGGCTTCTTCGAATCGGCGAGCGGCGCCGCCGGGGGCGCCGCGGGCGCATTGGCCTGGGCGAAACGGTCGACACTCGCTCTGTCCGGATTGCCCGCAACCTGCATCGCGCGACCGTCCGGCGTCGCCGAGGCTGTTTGCGACACGACGAAAAGCGCGATCGATGCAACGATGCTGCTGCGAATTCTTGTCATGCCCTGCTCGTGAAAATCGGCGTCTGGCGCCCGGTCATCATAATCCCCCTAACGGCAAGCCCGAGCAAAGACTTGGCCCGGGCCTGCCGCGGATTTGAACGAGGCTCAGCCCTTGAGCTTCTTGTTGCACTCGCTGTAATAGCCGCCGCCCTTCTGGATCCATTTCAGGCCGCCATTGGCGTTGCTGGTCTTGTTGGCGTTGTACTGATCGAGGCAGGTGTGCATCCTGGCCTTGCCAGCGGTTTCCTTGGCGTATTTCGAATCCACCGCTGACGGGAATACCGCGTTCCCTGCACGGGCGCTGCCGGCGCTGCGGCTTCCTTCTTCGGCTTGGCTTCCGCCTGTTTGGGCGCGGCCGGTGCAGCAGGCGCCGCGGCCGGGGTTGCGGCGGGCGTGGCGGCGGCCTCGGTTCCGCACTGGGCCTTGCGGAAATCGTTCCACTTCTGGCCGTTGAGCGTGCCGGCTTCCTTGGCCGCCTTGTATTTCGCGCTGCATTCCGTCATCGACAGCGCCTGTGCGGGCGCCGCCATGGCGAGCGCGACGAATCCCGTCACCGCGACCGCGCACAATAATTTTGCTTGAATGGTCATCCCTGATCTCCCTGGGGGTATTGCGAACCTAACGCCCCCCATCCTAGCCCACCGACGGCGTGTGACAACGAGCTATCGCCGCTTGCTCAAAATATCATGGCGGCCAGCACAAAATATCCTAGCCGCGAAAACGCCGTTCGACCGGCCTCATTCATCCGCGGTTCATCATCGCGGCGCAACGGTTACGCCCTCTTCAACCCGAGGTGCTCCCATGACCCTAGCTTCCCGCGCGGCCGCCACCGCCATTGCTTCCCTGTTCCTGCTAAGCTCGGCGTTCGCGCAGACCACGACGCCTGCCACCCCTGCGCCGGCGGCGAAGATGGCGCCCACCGAGAAGAAGGCCGCCAAGCCGCGTACTGCAGAATCGCATCGAATGCTCAAAGGAAGCCGACGCCAAGGGGCTCAAGGGCAAAGAGCGCAAGAAATTCCGTTCCGAATGCAAGAAGGCCGCGATGGCCAAGCCGAAGACGTAGCAGGTTGGGCGCCCCCCTCTTTTGAGGAAAGAGCGGGGGCGTCAGCCGGTGCTGCCTCGGCCACCGACCGTCGCACGTCGTCGGCCTCGCCGAAAGCGAGACCCGGGCGCGGCTGATCGCGGCTGATTTGGAAGCACCCGAGGCGCGCATTGCTGCATCGCGCAGGCGCATTTGTCGCTGCTTTCCGGATTTGACATAACGCGATCCGTGAGCCTCTTTCCCGCATCGATGGCGCTCTCCGGTCAACGCCGCGCCGATATCCGGCGCGTGTTCGAAACGCTCGCAATCGGCAGCGGCGGCGGCCTCCTGTTTCTGTGGGCAAATCTTCCCGGCGGATTGATAACGGGCGCCATGGCCGCCGTCGGTGGTGCCGCACTGGCTGGTCGGCCGCTTTCTGTGCCGGCGCACGTCACCCAGGCCGTGCTGGTGATGCTCGGCATTTCACTGGGTTCGGTGGTGTCGCGACAATTGATCCAGCATGTCAGCGCCTATCCCGTGACCATCGGCCTCTTGGCGCTCGCGACGTTCTTTTCGACCTTCGGCTCCAGCCTTTATCTGCAGCGCGTGCACGGCTGGGATCGCACCTCGGCGTTCCTCGCCGGAAGCCCCGGCGCGCTGTCGCAGATCACGATTCTGGCGGTGGAGCGCGGCGCCGACCTGCCGGCGATCGCGGTGGTGCAGACCGTGCGCGTCATCATCCTCACCGCCGCGCTGCCGATGGTGCTGGCGCTGACCGGGATCGCGCCGGCCTCAGTCGCCGGCCGCTCTCACGACGGTCGCCTCGCCGCTACAGCTGGCCGAACTGATCGCCGCCTCGCTGGCGCTGGCGCTATTGCTGCGGGTGGCCAAATTTCCGGCGAGCTGGATGTTCGGCGCGATGATCGCCTCCAGCGTGCTGCATGGCGCGGGATGGGTCGAGGGCGGTCTGCCGCCGTGGGTGCGCGGCGTGGCACTGGTCGGCGTCGGCTCGCTGATGGGCAGCCGCTTTGCGCGGATGAAGGCCAAAATGCTGCTCGGCCATGTCCATGCGGCACTGGGCTCGTTCGCCATCGCGATCGCTATAACGGCGCTCTTCGTCACGCTGATCGTGCTGACGACGCAGGTGAAATTTTCCGACATCGTCGTCGCGTTCGCGCCCGGCGCGATGGACGCCATGCTGGCGCTGGCGCTGACGCTGCACATCGACCCGATCTTCGTCGGCGCGCATCACATTTCGCGCTTTGTCTTCGTGACGATCGCGACGCCCGGCATCGTGCACCTGTTCGGGCGGCCGCAGGACGACGTGGACGATTAGGGTCTGAATGTCGTTCCCGCGAACGCGGGACCCATAACCACAGGGTCAAGTTGATGCGAAGCCAACCGCCATCCTGCCCTGACGCAAGGCCGCGGCGTATGGGTCCCCCGCTTTCGCGGGGACGACGTGTCAGGATTTTGGTGCCGATAGCCTCGCGATTCCCCAGGCCGCGATCGCGGCCATCAGGAGCGAGATCAGCACGTTGTAGCCGGCGAGCGAGATACCGAGAAAGCGCCACTGCACTTCGTCGCAGCGGATCACCTTGACTGTGTCCAGATGCTGCAGGAGGTTGCCGGCTTTGCCGAGATCGAGAACCGGCCCGGTGCATTCCGTCGGCCCCTTCCAGAAACCCCATTCGACGCCTGCATGATAGGTGCCGAGCCCGGCATTGGCCAGTACTGCGAGCGCGAGAACGGCAAGGCCCGCGACGAGGACGGCGCGCGGCGCGTCCCTGAAGGCTGCGAAGGCGATCAGCGCGCCGAGCGGGACCGCCAGATAATAGGCGTAGCGCTGCTCGAGGCAGAGCGGACAGGGAAGGATATCCAGCACCAGCTGAATGTACCACGCCCCCGAAAGCGTCGCCGCGGCGATGACCGTGACCGCAAGCGCAGCGGCAACGGGGGCTTGGCCATCGCCGCGCGCCTGCGAGGGGTTTGCGATGGTGTCGACGTCCGTCTCCTTGGGCGAGGCGTCGTAGCCCGCGCAGACGGCGCTGTCGAGACGCGGCGCGATCAAACCGCGGTGTCTACAGCATGATCCGGAAAAGTGGACACCGGTTTTTCCGAAAAGATCATGCTCAAACAAAAAGATAGAGCGGGATGACGATTCGAAGAGAGTCATCCCGCTCTTGCCGCCAGCGAAGCGCGGCTGCGCGGGTTGACCGGGATCGCGCGCCCGCTATAGTCCGCCGGCTTCGCGACGTTCGCAGTCTTTTGCGAAACGTCCGGGCGCCCCTGTGGCGGAACTGGTAGACGCGCTCGACTCAAAATCGAGTTCCGCAAGGAGTGCTGGTTCGATTCCGGCCAGGGGCACCAACCTGCGCGCTGCGCAGCTTCGGTTGGCAGGCCATCCGCCCGCCAGATAATGCAGTGGAGCGCGGCTTGGCCATGAAGATTTTCGGGCGATGCTTTGACTGACGCATCAAGACTTCCGCAGCCGACCCCGATGAGCTAGCGTGCAACACCTCGACGAAATTCAATCATAAACGCGGTCGATCAGGGAGAGACCGATGGAAGATTACGCGGCCCGCCGCGCGGCCGGGCAGTTGCTCGCCGAACACAGGGCCCATACGAAGTTCAAGCCGCTTGGTCCGGCGGACGGGCCCAAAACGATCTCGGATGCCTACGACATCCAGGACCGGTATGTCGCGCTGCTGCGGGACAGGCACGGCGAGGCCGCGGGTTACAAGGTCGGATTGACGTCGGCGGCGATGCAGAAGTTTTGCGGGATCGACCATCCGATCGCGGGCGTCGTGCTGAGCAAGCCGCGTGCTGCGATCGGGCGCGAGCGTGCGGCGCGCGGATTTCGGGCGGCTGGGGCTCGAATTCGAAATCGCCGTTCGCATCAAGTCCGACGTGCTGGCCACGCGCGCGCCGCTCACGGCGGATGCCATGCGGCCGCACATCGGCGGGGTTTGCGCGGCCATCGAACTCGTCGACGACCGCGGCGCCGACTACACCAACCTCGACGTGCTTTCGCTGGTCGCGGACAATTCCTGGAACGGCGGCATCGTGCTGTCGGACTTCGCCGCAAAATGGCCTGACCTCGAGGCCGTGCCCGGGCGCGCGACCAAGGACCGCGCCGCGATCGGCGAAGGCCACGGCCGCGACATTCTCGGGCATCCCTTCAATTCGGTCGCCTGGCTCGCCACGCAGCTCGCCTCCCGGGGCGAAGGCCTGAAAGACGGGCCAGGTCGTGATGACCGGAAGCGTGATGAAGACGCGGACTATCGTTTCGACCTCGCGGGAATTGGCGCGGTCGACGTGCTAAAGCTAAGTTTGGTTGATGGAGCGGTGGTCCATACATCTTCGCGGGGAGAGGGCTGGGGTGAGGGCTGCCGTCCGGCAAGACTGAAGATGTGGCAAACGGCCTACCTTGCCCCTCACCCGAAATTCGCTAACGCGAATTTCGACCTCTCCCCGCAAGAGAGCGGGGAGAGGTTACTCGCGCATGCGCTCAACCAAGAGCCACGATGTAAAACGAACGCCTCAACCCGACTTCGCGCGCTCCGCCGCCTGCTTCACCCGCTCCGGATCGGAGGCCATCTTGACGCCGGCGCGCTCCTCCTGGAGCAGCATCATGACGCGCGAGTCGCGCCCCTCCCAGCCGCGGTTGCACGCTTCCGTCATCTCGGCATAAGCGAGGTTGCACAGCCGCATCGGCACGCCGAGTTCACGTCCCAGTTCGGTCGCGAGCTTGACGTCCTTGGTGGCGAGCTTGAGCGCGAAATTCGGCGGATCGTATTTGCCGGTCAGGAACTGATCGAGCAGGCCGTCGAAGGTAAGCCGGCGGCCGCTGACGCCCTGGCGCACGGCTTCCCACAGCGCCACGGGGTCCATGCCGGCCTTCACGCCCATGGTGAAGGTTTCCGCGAGCGCGCAGGTGACCGCATAGCTCGACATGTTGTGCACGAGCTTGGCAACGGTGGCGCTGCCGATCGGCCCGATATAGGCCGGCGCGGTCGCCCATCGCGTCGAGCACGGCCTTGTGCCTGTCATAGGCTTTCTTGTCGCCGCCGACCCAGATCGCCATCTTGCGCGACTGCGCGCCGGACGGCCCGCCGCTCACCGGCGCATCGAGCATGTGCGCGCCTTTGGCGGCAAAGGCCGCGTGGATTTTCTTCACGACGCTTTGCGCGTTGGTCGACATGTCGAAATAGGCCGCGCCCTTCCTGATGCCCTCGATCAGGCCGTCGGGCCCCAGCGCGACGCGCTCGACATCGGCGGGCTCCGGCAGCGAGGTGAAGATCACGTCGCACTTCTCGGCCACCGCGCGCGGCGTCTCCGCCCATTCGGCGCCGGCCTGCAGATGATGGCTCGCCGATTGCCGGTGCAGGTCGTGCACCACGACCTTGTATCCGGCCTTGAGAATGTTGGTGGCCATCCTGCCACCCATGGTGCCGAGCCCGATGTAACCGACGACAATGTTGCTACTCATCGTCATTTCCCCTCATTGCCTTCGACCAGCACCGTGTAGGCGATCTGCGCAGCCGACATCGCGGCGGGCCAGCCTGCATAGAACGCCATGTGGGTGATGACCTCGGTGATCTCCTCCTGCGTGACGCCGTTGGCGATGGCGCGCGAAAGATGCGACACCAGCTGCTCCGGCCGGTAGGTCGCGACTAGCGCCGCCACCGTGATCAGGCTGCGGTCGCGCTTCGACAGCGCCTTGCGTTCCCACAGGTCGCCGTAGATCACGTCGTTGGTGTAATTGACCAGCGCCGGCGTGAACGCCTTGATGCGGTCGCGTTTGGCGGAAGGCGGTGCCTTGGCCATGCGTCTCTCCCTTCCCTTGTTGATGCCGTGCGTCGGGGCGCGGCGTTTTTTCGTTGCCGTTGAAGCGAAGAACGAGGTTTCATTAGCATCGCCGAACGGACGTGTCGATCAGCGGGCCGGAACGGGCGACGAGATTGACCGCTACCCCTTCACCGCGCCCGCGGTGAGCCCGTGGATCAGGTGGCGCTGCAGGAAGGTGAACAGCACCGCGACCGGGACCGTGCTCAGGATGACGCCGGCCGATAGCGGCCCCCATTGCACCTCGTACTGCCCGACCATGTAGAGCAGGCCCGCCGACAGCGTGCGCATGCTGGTCTCGGTCGTGAACGAGATCGCGAACAGCAGTTCGCTCCAGGAGACGACGAAGGCGAAGATCGCGGTCGCGGCGATGCCGGGTGCGGCGAGCGGCAGCACGATGCGGCACAGCGCGCCGAAATGGTTGCAGCCGTCGATCATCGCGCTTTCCTCGAGGTCGCGCGGGATCGAGGAGAAATAGCCGACCATCATCCAGACCGTGAACGGCACGGTGAACGAGAAATTCGAGTAGATCAGCGCCTGGTAGGTGTCGATCAGGCCGAGCGCGCGCCACTGCGTCAGCAGCGGCGCGATCAGAAGCACGCTCGGAAACATCTGCGTGGCAAGAAAGATCAGGAGCAACGCATCGCGTCCGGCGAAGCGGAAGCGGGCGATGGCATAGCCGGCAAGCACCGAGACGACGGTGGTCGCGACCATCGTCACCGAACACACCCACAGGCTATTGAGGAAGAACCGGGAGAACGGGGTTACCGGCGAGGTCCAGGCGTCGATATAATTCTCAAACGTCGGGTGCACCGGCAGATACTGCAGCGGCGTCGCGTAGAGTTCCTGGCGGTCCTTCAGCGACGTCAGCAGCATCCAGATGAACGGCCCGAGCGCAAAGGCGGTGAGCAGCACGAGCCCGATCCACACCACCGGGCCGCTCAACACCCGTTCGGCAAGGTCGGTCGTGGTCCGGCGGCGTTTCATGCGGTTTCCTCGACGCCCTTGGTGACGCGCAGGTAGAGCGCGGTGAATACCAGCATCACCAAAAGGAGCACGACCGAGAGCGCGCCGGCGTAGCCGAAGTCGAGGCTCGAATAGGCCTGCAGCAGGGTATAGGTCGAGGTGATCTGGGTGGCGTTGGCAGGTCCGCCGCCGGTCATGACGAAGATCAGGTCGGCATAGTTGAAGGTCCAGATGATGCGGGTCGCGGTCGCGACCACGATGATCGGCCGCAGCAGCGGCAAGGTGATGTGCCAGAAGCGCGCGAGCACGCCCGCGCCGTCGACATGTGCCGCCTCATAGAGTTCGTCCGGCACCGCCTGCAGTCCCGCCAGCAGCATGATGGCGAAGAACGGAATGCCGCGCCAGACATTGGTGAAGATGACCGCGCCCATCGCCAGATCCGGCGAGGAGAGCCAGGCGACGCGCTCGTGCATCCACCCGAAGCGGATCAGGAGGTCGTTGATGACGCCGTAGTTCGGCTGATAGAGCCACTCCCAGATCAATCCCACCACCACGCCGGGAATGATCCAGGGCAACAGCGTCAGCGTGCGCACCAGCGCGCGGCCCGTGAAGGCCTGCTGCAGCAACAGTGCCGCGGCAAATCCGAACACGAATTGCAGGATCACCGAGCCGAACACCCAGACCACGGAATTTTCCAGCGTCAGCCAGAATACCGGGTCCTGGACCAGGCGGATGTAGTTGCCGAGGCCGATGAAGCGGTAGTCCTGCGGCTTGTACAGCACGTCGGCATAGAGGCTCATCTTGATCGCGAGCAGGATCGGCACCACGACGGTCGCGAGCATGCACAGCGCGGCCGGCACCAGGTACGAATAGCCGATCAGGAGCTTGCGCACCCGCCAGCTGATCAGCGGGCGGGGGCGCGGCCGTGCGACGGAGAGCGTGGTCATGATGGGCCCCGACGCTTACGTCATTTCCTTCTTCAGGATTTCGGCGAAGCGGTCGAGGCATTCCTGCGCGGAGATCTTGCCGAGGATCGCCTGCTGGATCAGCGGCACGCCGTCGGAGTCGATCTTGCCGCCCCAGCCGGGATAGGCGAGATACGGGCTGACGATGCCGATCGGGAAGGAATTCACGAAGCCGGCCAGCGTCGGATCGCCGGCAAACTCCGGCCGCTTCAACAGCGACTGGCGCGCCGGCAACAGGCCGAGCGTCGAGCAGTATTTGAGGCTCGGCTCATCGTCGAGCATGAAGCTCATGAACTGCCAGGCGCCTTCCTTGTTTTTGGCGCCCTTGAACATAGTAAGCGTCTCGGAGAACCAGAACGAGGCGCGCTTCTTTGCCGGGCCGATCGGCACCGGCAGCGTGGCGAAGTTTTGCGCGCCGACGTTCTTCTTCTGCTGGCCGCTGGAGCCGGAATTGTGCTGGTACATGCTGGTGATGCCGCGCCCGAAGGTCTCGACGATTTCGACGAAGCCGTCGGTCGCCGCACTCGGCGGGGTGACCTTGTGCTTGAGCGCGAGGTCGAGATACCATGAAAGCGCGTCGACGGCCTGTTTCGAATTGATCACCACCTTGCCGTCGTTGAGCACCTCGGCGCCGGCGGCGTAGGCGAATTCGCTGGGATAGAGCACCGCCCAGGTGCCGGCGCCGCGCATGCCGTAGCCGTACTGGTTCTTGTCCGCCTTGGTAAAACCCTTGGCGAGCGCCAGGAACTCGTCCCAGGTCCAGTCCGGCGTCGGCTCCTTCAGTCGGAGTTCCTTCAGGCGGTCGGTGCGGTAGAAAATCCCGTCGAGCGTCACCGAGAGCGGAAGCGAGACGATCTGGTTGTTGATGGTCACGGTTTGCCAGGCGGTCGGCGCGACATCGGCGTAATTCTTCCACGCCTTGGTGCGCGCGGTGACGTCCTCGACCGCGCCCATGCCGTTGAACTGGCCAACCCAGTTGTCCCAGACCTGACAGAGATCGGGCGGACTGCCGCCGGTAACCGCGCTGATCAACTTCTGACGCGCCTGGGCCTGCGGCACGTATTCGATCACAACCTGGAAATCCGTCTGCGACTGGTTGAAGCGCTCGGCGAGCGAATTCATCAGCGCAATCCTCGTCGGCTCGGGAACGCTCCATTGAAAGCGCACCGGCTCGGCGCCCCACGCCTTGCGCGGGCCGATGTAGGGCGCGTCCCACCAGGCGAGATCGGCCGCGGCGATCACGCCCGCACCGGTCAGCGTATGCAGCAGCTTGCGACGAGATAGCGAAATGCGCTCATCCATGTTGGAACCTCCCGCTGGCGTGAACCTTTTTCAGGCCCTTGTTGGCGGGATCATGCCACAGCGTTCCCGGGGGGAAAAGCAGCAAGCGGCACGGTAGTCGAGCGCATTCATGCTTGAGCTCGGTAGCTTATGCTTGCCCGCAAAATCTCCGTCTGCGCCGCGATAAGGACGGATCTGCCATTGCCAACCCCTCAGGGCCAGGCTCTCACAGCTTGCTGTCGACCTTCTGCAGCATCTCGGTGGCCTGCTTCATGGCCGGATTGAGCCTCGCCGCCTCGCGATAGTCGGCAATGGCGCCGTCCCTGTCGCCGGTATCCAGACGCGCATTGCCGCGGTTGTAATAGGCGGTAGCGTATTTCGGATCGAGCTTGATCGACATGTCGTAGTCGGCAATGGCACGCTCGCTGTTGTTCAAATCCCCCCAGGCGTTGCCGCGGTTGTTGTAGGCCGTGGCATAGTCCGGCTTCAGGCGGATCGCCTCGGTGTGATCCGATATCGCCTGCTCGAACAGCTTCAGGCCGCGATAGGCGTTGCCGCGGCCGGTCCAGGCGAGCGCGGAGTTCGGATCGTGCCGGATCGATTCGGAGAAGTCCGCCAGCGCCAGTTCGAACTTGCCGAGCCGCCGATACATGCTGCCGCGCTGCAGATGCACCAGCGCGCGGTTCTCGTCATTGCCGCCCCTGGAATTGATCAGGACGGTGCAGGCATTGATCACCTTGTTGATCCAGTCCTTGCTCGGACCGATGTCGCTGACGGGAAAAGTGCACAGATGGTAATCGTTGTTGGCCGCCTCCTGCGAGGGCTGCGTCACGGGCTGGCCACCGTTTCGGCCCTTGTTGCCGATCTTCTTCAAAGTTTCGAGCGCGGGCGGATAGCCGGGCGCGATCTCCAGCGCCTCGTCGATGGAGGCCATCGCGGCAACGTGGTCGCCGAGAGCGTTCAGGACTTGACCGCGATTGACGTAGCCCAGCGGCTGACCGGGATCGAGGCGGATCGCCATGTCGACGTCGGCAAGCGCGCGGGCATTCTGGCTGATCAGGGAGAGCGCGGCGCCGCGGTTGAGGTAGAGGTTGCCGTCATTGGGAGCGTGCTTGATTCCCTCGCTGAAATCGGCGACCGCGCCTTCGGGATCATGCGTCGCAAACTTGATGAAGCCCCGTCCCTTCCATCCGCCGGGATTGTCGGGCGCGAGCCGGATCGCCTCGCTGTAGTCGGCGCTGGCGCGGCTCCATTCGCGCATGTTGCGCAGCGCATCGCCGCGATTGAGCAGCACGCCGACGTCGTTGGGTTCGGCTCTCAAGAATTGGTCGTAGTCGGCGACGGCGCGGGCCTCATCGCCCTTCCTGTGATGGGCGACACCGCGCGGACCGAGCACACTCTGGAGCGCGGCCGGGTGCAGCCTGGCGGTTTCGTCGTAGTCGGCGATGGCACGGTCGTACTGGCCAAGATTGAGCTCGGCGCCGCCGCGGACGAAATGGGCGAGCGGCAGGTTGGGCTCGAGGCGAACCGCCTGTTCCGCGTCGGCCAGCGCGCGATCGTATTTGTGGCTCACGTACCAGAAATTGGCCCGTTCGGCATAGGCCTGGGCGTAGTCCGGATCGAGCTTGATGGCTTCGTCGAGATCGGCTTTCGCCTCAGTGAGGTCGCGCTTGACCGTGCGAGCCCAGCCGCGCTGCGCATAGGCCGCGGCAAGGGGCCTGCCGCTGGCGGTGCCGGCATCGATCACGGCGGAGCAGCTCGTGATGATATCTTCCGGCGTGCCCTGATTGCAGGCGTGCGTCGCCGCCTCATCGGTCAAGAGCTGCGCGCTTGACGGCGAGGCACCGAGTAGCGCCCAGGAAATGCAGATCGATGCGAAAGTAAGGCGCGGCTTGACCATGATGTTGCCCGGGTGCGAACGGATCGGTTCTACCGAAGTCGCCCGAAGGCCACCTATGGTTCACTTTTGGCAAAACCTTGGCCTCGCGACCCGCTTCGGCTTCAATCCCCGCGAGTAGACCGAAGCTCGAAATTGTCAGGATATTCAGCGGGTTATTCCAGCAAATCCGCCTTCACGGGATGAAATAGAACGGATTAGGCACCTTGAAGGTGCAGCCGGCATGCCCGCCCTCGAGGTCGCTCATCTGGTCTCCGACATCGGCGATGATGGTGTAGCCCTCGGGCTCGGCCTCGACCTTGATCCGCTCCTTCGTCTTGAAATCCTGCACCGTTCCGGTGTCCCGGTCGGGCCGCGTTCGAAGTTCGGTCCAGCCGTCAAATCCGGCGTGATCGAGATTGACGATGGTCGCGTCTCGCTGGCTGTCGGGGCGGCCGGTAATAAAGATCACGGCGACGCCATGGAGCTTTGCCTCCTGGAACAGGTTCCTGGCCGGCACGATCGCCTCAGCGGTCGATTTGAGAATCCATCGATTGAACCCGCACGGCCCTGCCGGCAACTCGTTGCAGCTGCCGTCGGGGATGAAGCCAAAATCGTCAGCAGCCAGGTTCGGCCAATTGGTGAGGGAGGTTTCGTCGATATCCATCACGATCGCGGGCCGCTTCGCATGAGCGGCGTTCTGCTCGATGAACTTCCTTGCCGATTCGAACACCGCCGCCACGTCATCTTCGTAGTGATCGGCGCGATAGGCGAGCAAAAGATTCTTGATCGTGCCGAGATTGAGTGTCGATGACGCCGCATCGGGAATGTGATTTGGCACCGGTGTCGGGCATGCCTCATCGGCGGCAAGCCCGGCATGCGGCGCGATCCCGAGCGCTACGAAGATAGAGGCCGCGATCAGCAGTTTGCGGTACCGCTCCGTATGCATCATGCCTGCCTCCGCCTGCAGCACCTAGCCGCGTGATCTGATAGTGCCCGCAATATCGTCTGCCGTGCGCAGCGCCAGCGCCGAGAGCGTCAGCGTCGGATTGGCGGTGCCGCCGGTCGGGAACGTGCCGCTTCCGACCAGGTACAGATTGTTGTGATCGTGCGAGCGCTGGAACGAATTCACCACCGACGTCTTGGGGTTGTCGCCCATGCGGTAGGTCCCCATGATGTGGCCGGCGCCGCCATAGGTGAGCTTCACGGGCTTGCCGTCGATGATCTCTTCGAACCGCCCGGGGCTGAAGTTGCCCGGATCGGGATCCCGATGGGTGAAGTCCGTTGCCCCCATCTTGTCGAAGATCAGCTTGCGCATCCGGTAGGCGGCGACGATTCCCTGCCGCGTATAGTCGGAGATGTTATAGTTGATCTCCGGGCGCGGTAGCCCGAGCGCATCCTTGAATTCCGAAGACAATGTCACCCGGTTGTTCGGGTCGGGATCCTGTTCGACCAGGAATCCGATCCGAAGCTGCCGCGTTATCAAGTCGTTCAGTTTTTTAGCAAGGTCGGCGCCGAACAGCGCGGCGTTGTCGCTGGGGAGCTGGCTAAATTCCTTGGCATTGAGGCCGCTCGAGTTAAGGCCATTGACGAAATCGATCGTGGTGACATTGGGATCGGCCCCGAATCTTGCTCCTGCGACGACGAAATTCCAGCCCTCATTCCCGATGTCGACGCGAAACGCCGCGCGCTTGGCGCGGAACGGGCCATCGCAGAGGTCGCCGATGCCCGAGGTGATCAGCGGTCCACGATAGGGAAACACGGGCTTGCCGGGCGGCATCAGCGCCCATGCGACATAATAGGGATGATCCATCAAATGACGACCGACCAGGTCGCTGCTGTTGGCGACGCCCTTGCTGGTGCGGCCCTTGTTCTTCGACATCAGAAGCAGCCGCGGCGTTTCGATCGCATTGGCGGCGATGACATAGATCTTGGCCTTGACACAGCCCTCTCCGATTTTCGGCCCGGCTTCGTTGACGTATTTGATGAAGTTGATCTGGCTGACGCTTTCACCCTCAAGGATAATTTCGTTGGCGACCGCGTGGTCGATCAGCCTTGCCCCCCTGTTGGTCGCCTCGTTCAGCGTAATGGTCGGATCGTATTTGGCTTGGATCGGACAGATCGGAATGCAATTGGTGTTGCCGGCGCAGGCTCGCCGGTTCCGGTAGGGCTGGGAATTGCGCGCCGCCGGCAGGCTTCTCACCTTGATCTCGGTCACCGGCGACGGCATTTCGAGGAACTTGGTTTCGTCCTCCGTCAGCTTCGCGAGCGCTTCGCCCATCTGCTGATCGAGCACGGACGGCGGAATCCGCGGCATCTTGTAGGTGTAGTTCTCTGGAAAATCGATGTTGAGGAAGCTCTGCTCCTTCGCATCAGCCGAAACGCCGAGTTCCTCCTCCGCCCTGGCGTAGAACCTGCTCAGCTTCTGGGAGGTGATGTCCTTTGGCCAGTCGGGAAATGGGAAGTTCTGCTGGTCCTTGCCGAAGCTCGATTTCATCGTGAAGTCGCTCGGCACAAGCCTGAGCGAGGTGCCCAGCCAGTGCGACGTGCCGCCGGCGAGCCGTTCGTAGGTGCTGCAGAACGGCCGCGGTCCCTTCTGAACAAGATAGCACTGCTTGGGATCCTGCCAGCTGTCGGCGCCGAGCATCAGCGTCGTCGGCCGGCCGGCGGCCAGCTTGTTGGGATCGCCAAATAGCGCCGGGGGAAAGGCACTCTCCGGCACTTTGGCCGGAGAGTTAAAGAAGCGCCGCATGTAGTCATTGATGTTTGGCGGAACGCCAGGGCCCGCCTCGAGCACCACGACCTTGATGCCCTTCTGACTCAACTCGTTTGCAATCAATGCTCCGGCAAACCCGGAGCCGACAATCGCGACGTCGCATTCGATGCAAGTGCTGGCGGCCATGGCGGATTACCTCAGGGAAGCGTTGCGGTGATGAAACCGATGGGAGAGTTCTTGTCGTTGACATCGACCGGTTCGCGCGACCAATAGCCGAACTGCATGTTGCTGTAGCCCATCGCATGGGCCTGTGCGACTTGCCAGACCATTCCCTGGGTATAGGCCTTTGCCGAAATGACTTGCGAGGGAATCAATGCGCCGGACTTCGAATTCTTCTCCGCGTCCTTGAGATCGCCCGGCTTGTACCAGGAGCCGAGATACCACATCAAAACGATGCTGCGGCCGAGATACTTGGTTTCCTCGCTGGCGTTCACGGCGTTGATAATATCGGGCACTGACGGTTGATGGTCTTTTGCGATTTGCAGCAGCCGCTCGAAGGTCGGCGCGTAGCCGGCATTAACCCAGTTGAAATAGTCGTTTTTGACGTTGATCGGATCGACGCCGGGGTCGGCGTCCAGAAGGTTGGGCTTGGTCTTGTCCTGGGCAAATTCCGGCGCCAGGTTGGTCACGTGAATTCCCGTGAGCGCTGACGAAAGCAGCAGGAAGGCCATCATGTCCTCCCTTGAGTTCGGATCGGCCACGTGCGCGTAAGCCGAAGTGCTGAGTGACCCGGCGGCGGCGACCGCTGTCGTCGCCACTGTGCCGGCCAGCATCGAGCGGCGGGACACCTCGCGAAGCAGCTCCTGCTCCGCATGGCCTTGCACCATACGATCGTGATCTTGATGTGATGACGTGCTCATCGGGAGCCCCCAATCGTTTCAAACATGCATCCAAGTCCAATTTCAAAACGGAGATCGGCCTACTGCGCCTTCTCCAGCATGAACGTAAAGTCCGATTGATTTAGACGCAGTTGACCGCGCACGGGGTTGGAGGCCGCTGGCTGGAAACCGACCGCGTTACCGTGACAGCCGATGCAACTCGACGACGCCTGGGGAATTTTTCCCTGGCTGTAGGTCTCGAGCGTGGAGTTCGCCAGGAACGTCGGCGCGGGCGAGCACGTCATGTCCGGCTGCTTGACGAAGTCGGTCTTCGGTGGCGGCAGGTCGGAAGCTGCGGCGTGCAGGGTCGTGCACCCGAACACGCTCGGCCATTGCGTGCTGAGCAGGACGTAGTTTTCCCACACCGTGCCCTTCAGCATGCTGTGAAAGATCGTGTTCATGTTCCTGGCCGCGTCGGTCAGCGGGGTTTCGCGCACGATCTGGCTCTTGAAAGAATTGTCCTTCCTGAACTTCAACTGCAGCGTCGGATCGGGATCCCACGGCCGCGGCGGCGTCGTGTTCTCGGCCGGACAATTGTCCTTGCAACCGACGTCGAAGAAATTGAACTTGCCGTCGAAATTCCGATCGGTGACCTGGTTACGGTCCGGCACGTTGCGGGCATGCTCGAACGAGGTCCAGATCCACTGTGGACGGCTCGCGGTCTTGTGGACGGCGTGGAAGCCGATCAGGCCTAGCGTTTCCGGCAGGCACGGCCGCTTCACCTTCGGATCGCCAGGCGGCATCAGCACCAGCGCTTTCATCGTGTGGAAGGTCTTTGCACTGATTTCGTCGGGCCCGAGAATTTTCCACGAGACCTTGAGCATGAACGCCCCGGTATCGCCCACCACCGCCGGCTGTGGCGGAGCCGCCGCCTTGGGGTTGACGCCCGGCGGGAAATCGACCGCGAGATCGACGTTGTCGGCGCTCTGCTGGCCTGCCTTGCTGTAGAGGTGATGCTTGGCGATGTAGTCGAACATTTGCCGGTTCATCAGGATGTCGAAGATCGCATAATGTCCCTGCTGGTCGATCAGGGGGCCGGTCTTGAACGGCTCGTTGAAGCTCTCCTCGATCATCTTCACGACCGTCCGATCCGGCATTTCCTTGTGGAGGGCGCGGCACTCCTCCGGCATCAGCCTCTCGCGCTCGGCTTCCATTCCGGCCCGGTCGGTCGGCCATTTCGGCGGCAGCATCTTGGGAAGCAGCATGACGTCGAGAAGCTGCTTGAAATTGTCCATGTCCTCCCATTGCGTCCGCATGTCGGCCTGCGATTTTTCGATCGGAGTTCCGTTGGCAGGAGAGTTCAATGCGATGAACGTCCGCCACGAATAGAAATCGAAGCCGCGCTGCAGATTGTCTAATCCCTCTTTCTCGACCGGCGGCGGATTTAATCCAGCCGGGTTTACGCTCTCCTGGCACGGAAGGCCCGAATGCAGGATCGCCGTTCTGGTCTTTTCGTCGATCGGCAGCAGCTTGTCAGGGAGAGCCGGCCCGGCCAGCCTGCCTGGGAACGGATCGGTCAGCGGGGGGATGGTCTGCGCGCATTGCAGGCCGGGCGGCTTGGCTGGCGCTCCGGCGACCGTTTGCGCCGGCGATCGCGTCGACAAACCAGAAAGCAAAATCAGGCCCGCAGCAGTTGCGAGCCCGGCGGCGAACAGACGGCTATGGCGCATGATCGGCATCCCCCTTCGGGCGGAATCCGGAACCAGTCAGGCAATGACCTTAGTGAAACCGGCCGGCTGAATATGCGATCTGTTTCACAAACGAATGAAAAAATCTGTGCTCCAATGCAATGCTTTTCAGCATACCATCTTAGATAGAGTTAAAATCTTGCAACCGGGAATTGTCAATACGAAAACTACCGGTTCGTGGAGAAACCGGAATCGGCAAGCCGGCGTTCGGCGCCGGATTGGCCGGCTCCGGCGGTACTCCGGCCGACCCCTGAAGCAGCCACGCAAACCTGTCTTTTCCCGAACAATCCGAACATCACACCAACCAGGCAATTCAGCTTGCAACCAAAGGATGTATGTCGCATGCTTGGTGACCAAGAGCCAGCCTGGATCTCCGGGTGCCGAGGAATCCGATCGCTGCCGACCTCGCCGCTTTTCTGAACCATTCATCGCAATGAAACGGAACGCATCATGGCCAATCAACTTCCGACAATCAAACATATCGTTCAGCTGATGCTCGAGAATCGATCGTTCGATCAAATGCTCGGTTTCCTGTATACGGCGAACGGGAACAAATCGCCGACCAATCAGCCCTTCGAAGGCTTGACGGGCAACGAGTCGAATCCCGACGACACGGGCAGGGAAGTAAAGGTCTTCAAGATCGACGGCAGCTCACCGCATCCTTACCTGATGCCGGGGGCCGATCCGGGTGAGGGCTTTTTCAACACCAACTATCAATTGTTCTCGACGGATGACCCCGCCCCTGGCGCGGCGCCGAGCAACCGCGGGTTCGTCATCAACTTCAAGGCGGCGATACAATCCGACCAGGCCAAGGGCTTCAAGGATACGCTGGAAGGCACGGATCCGTCGGAAATCATGGGCATGTACGCGCCGGAGATGTTGCCGATCATGTCCGGCCTGGCGCGAGGATTCGCCGTCTGCGATCAGTGGTTCTCGTCCGTTCCCACCCAGACGATACCCAACCGCACATTTGCCGCTGCCGCGACCTGCCAGGGGCATCTCGACAATCATGTCAAGGTTTTCACCTGTCCCAGCATTTTTGGAAGGCTTGCGGACAAGAAAATCGATTGGGCAATCTACGGCTACAACCGCGATCCGCTGACGCGACTGGATTTCACCGACACCCAACACGCCGACGAGAGCCATTTCGGCCATTTCCGCGACTTCCAGACGCGGTGCGACGCGGGAACGCTCCCGGCCTACACCTTTCTCGAGCCGAGCTTCGGCGCGAGCGGCAACAGCCAGCATCCCAACTACGATGTCGCCCTCGGCGAGCAACTCATTCACGATACCTACTACGCAGTGAGAAATGGTCCGGGCTGGAACGACACGCTGCTGCTGATCACCTATGACGAGCATGGCGGCAATTACGACCACGTCGCCGCCACCATCGAATGCAACGCCTCCCGACAATTCGATCGGCGAGTTCAAATTCGACTTCAAACGGTTTGGCGTTCGCGTTCCGGCGCTTCTGATTTCACCGCGCATAGCGGCCGGGACCGTCTTCCGGGCGAAACGCGGGACGATCGATCACACCTCGATGTTGAAGACCATTGAGCTGCGCTTTGGTCTCGCTTCCCTGACCGAGCGCGACAAGGCGGCGCCGGATTTGGGCGACGTTCTCACCCTTGCCACGCCGCGGGCCGACGATCCGTTGCAAGGCGTGCAGATTCCGGTCTCAACCGTAGCTCATCCGGAGCAATCGGCGCCCGCGCTGATCGAGAACATTCATGCCCACAAGGTGTCGTTGCTTCCGCTGCGGAACGATCAGGGCAGTTACGATCGCCATACCCCGCCCGATCTTTCCACCAGCGCCCAAATCGGCGATTACATCCAGGGGCGGACAGCTGCGTGGACCCAGCATCTGCAACGCAAGCGCGACAAGCGCAAGGCCCGCAATGCCCGCAACCCGCGGCGACCGCAAGGGCGCAGCGCGCCCAAGGCGCGCAGGAAGACGGCGCGAAAGTCCGGGCGACGCTGACGAAAAACGCGCAAGAAAATTCAACCGTGTCTCTTGCGCGCTGGTGCGACCACGTCGCACCAGCCTGCTCGTGTGCAATCGGCGCAGGCCGCTCTGCGTTGCCGGCCGTATCGCTTCGCGCAACGCCTCGATCTGATCGCAGACCCCCCTCCGACCCGCGGAGCTAGCCTGCGTCAATCAATCCGGCTTGGACGCGAGACGAGAACCTCGGTCTTCGCGGCAACGGAGTTGGTGTCGAATGCGCGTGGCCGGGTCAATACCTCGGGTCGCAGGATATCGTCGAGCTGCTCGCGCGTGAGCAGCTTCCTGGCCAGCACCAGATCATAGACGCTTTGACCCGTGAGCAAAGCCTGCTCGGCGATCTCGGTGGCATTGGCGTAGCCGATATAGGGATTGAGCGCGGTCACGATCCCGATCGACCGTTCGACGCCGCGGCGCAGATGCTCGCGATTGGCGGTAATGCCATTCACGCACCGCGTCGCCAGCGTCAGGCACCCGGCGCGGAGGTGGTTGACGCTCTTGAACAGGCTGTGCGCGATGATCGGTTCGAAGGCATTGAGCTGCAACTGGCCGGCCTCGGCGGCAAAGCTGACGGTGATGTCGTTGCCGATCACCTCGAAGGCGATCTGGTTGACGACCTCGGGGATTACCGGATTGACCTTGCCCGGCATGATGCTGGAGCCGGCCTGCATCGGCGGCAGATTGATCTCGCCCAGACCGACGCGCGGCCCCGACGACAGCAGGCGCAGATCGTTGCAGGTCTTCGACAGCTTGACCGCGACCCGCTTCAGCACGCCGGAGAGCTGCACGAAGCTGCCGCAATCCTGGGTCGCCTCGATCAGGTTCGACGCGGTGACGACCGGAATGCCGGTCGTCGCCCGCAAATGCCGGCACACCAGGTCGGCATAGTCCGGATGCGCATTGATGCCGGTACCGATCGCGGTCGCGCCCATGTTGATCTCGCAGACCAGAAGCACTGCTTCCTTCAGTCGCTGCTCGTCTTCTCCCAGCATCACCGCATAGGTGGAAAATTCCTGGCCGAGCGTCATCGGCACCGCGTCCTGCAACTGGGTGCGGCCCATCTTGATGATGTCCTTGAACTCCTCGGACTTCGCCTCGAACGCGTGACGCAGGGCGGCCATGGCGTCGACCAACCGCATGATTCCGGAATAGGCCGCGAGCTTGAGCGCGGTCGGATAGACGTCGTTGGTGCTCTGGCTCATGTTGACGTGTTCGTTGGGATGCAGGAAGTGATAGTCGCCCTTGGCGCGGCCGAGCAGCTCCAGCGCGCGATTTGCGATCACCTCGTTGGCGTTCATGTTGGTGGAGGTGCCGGCGCCGCCCTGGATGACGTCGACCACGAACTGCTCATGCAGCCGGCCGGCCTTGATTTCCTCGGCAGCGGCAGCGATGGCATCGGCCCTGACCCGATCGAGCAGCCCCAGTTCCTGATTGGTCCGCGCCGCAGCCAGCTTGATGGACGCCAGCGCCGCGATGAGGTCCGGATAGATCGAGATCGGGGTTCCGGTGATCGGAAAATTCTCCACCGCGCGCAGGGTATGGATGCCGTAATAGGCATCCGCCGGAACATCGCGGTCACCCAGGAGATCGTGTTCGCGTCGAATACTCATCGGGAGCCTCGCGGCGTGTTCGCAGGGCCCCGATAAGATCAGGAAGCGGCGGGTTTTCCAAGGATTGTTACGGCCGCTACATCCGGCCCCTGCGGGCCAGCGGACGCCGCTCGAAGCTTCGCACGCCGATCACCGATGCCAGCGGCGGCTGGCGGGGAGATGACGAGTGCTGCACGACGCGTTCGCACAAGGCCTGCAGCTCGTGCGGCGAAATGCCGTGAATCTTGGTGGTGATTTCCATCACCGCCATGGCGAGAAGCCGCGCGGTGAGGTCGAGGTCGAGTTCGTTGGCAAGGCTGATGTACTGCTGCAGCGAGCACGCCATCGAGTTCAGCCGGACGTCGGTCAGGCGCTCCATCTCACCGCACCCGGAACGCGGCGCCGGAAGCCTGGCTGCACATCCATTGCCCCGCCGTCGCCACCTCCGCAAACAGGCCGATCAGCTGCACCACGGTCTCGTGCACGGTCTCGGGCGCGATCTGGTCGGTATTTCCCTGGTTCCGGGATGAGTTCATCCATCCCCGCGACTTGCGGAGCCATTATCATGGCCCGCCGCTGGTCAACCTGTTCGAAGGGGTGGCCTGGGAGCAGGGTGCGATGCCCTAGAAGCGCGCACTCAGATCTGTGCAGCGACCTTTTCCAGCCCGATCACGCGGGCGAGCGTGCGCACTTCCTGCTTCTGGTCTTCGCGCAACTGGAACAACAGCGGCATTGCGGCTGATTTCAGCTCCTGCACTTCCGGAGCATCCGGATCAATCGGCGCGCCGGTCGCATGCGGATCGCCCCGGCGGGTCTCATGAATTCTGCGGGCCACCGCGCGCAGCGCCCGTTCTACCGCCGGCCAGTAATATTCCTGGTCGGAGGAAAGCCGGAGCCGCTCCTTGATACCGGCGATCTGCGCATCGCTGAGCAGCGCGTAGGATTTCTGCGGGACCGGTTTGGCCGCGACCTTCGGTTTTGGCGCCGTCACCTGCACCTGCGGCGTCGCTGCGGTGGCAACCGGCTTCGGCGCGAGGATGTCGTTGGGTGTCTCGGCGGCATAGGCCAGCCGTATCGGCTCGCTCACGCTTGCGGTCCGGGATGGTTCGGAGGACGCCAGCGCGTAGGTCGCGACCGCAAGTTTGTCCTGCTTGTTCTCCCAGTTCGAGATCGGGCCTTGGGCAAGCGGGGATGCCAACTCCGAACCGGCGGCGGGGATGCTGTCACGGCCGAGAATGCTGGTGGCGGCCGCGCCGGCGACGAGGAACAAGGTCAGCGCAATGATGGTGGCTAGTCTCGTCAAGCCGTTCTCCGCATTCTTCGACGATCACTTTCCCGGGAAAAGGGCATTAATTAAGGCCTAACCGTGCCGCATCCGGGGCATCGGACCGACTTGAGGGGTCAGAACTGCCGGAAAACGATCGAAATCAGGCAGCAACCGCGAGATCGTAGGCTTCCTGGATATCGGCGACGATATCGGAGGCCTCCCACAGCGCATCGGGGGTGACTGACCGCAGGCTAATGGTCCAGTTGCCGCCCCTGGCCGTGCGGGGAGTGCTGACGATGTCGAACTGTACGCTGCGGCACAGCGGATGGCGCTGCAGCGCATAGGCGACGCGGGCCCTGATTTCCTCAAGCGTTGCCGGCGTCTTCGCAAACAATGTCTCGAAATCCATGTCGCATCCCCTTTGAGGCGGCCTTTGGGCGCGGGTCGCGGCTGCGGCGACCGGCCTTGAGGGGAATCTTGGGGCGAGATGGTTAATGGCGCGTTAAGCTATGCACTCGCGCGGAGATCGGCCCGACCGGGCCGGCGCGTCCGGGGAACGGGCGAGCCGCTATTTCGGTGGAAAGAACTCCGGCCACATCGCGCGCCAGGCGTTCGCCGCCGATTGAAAATCACCCGGCCCGATCTCATGGCATTCGGCGCTGGCCGCAGGCTGCACCCACGGCTGCGCGCTTTTCAGGTACATGTATGCGACCGGCACCAGCCACGAGGTGTCGTCGAGCGTACCGGCGCGAACGTTGACGATTTGCTCGCGCCCCGTCCGGTCGCCGTAGAGCCTGCCGCCGCAGTCGCCGCAGAACCAGGATATCACGGCAATGCCCGTCGGCGACGTATGACGCCATGGCTTTGGCTCGCCCTGCAGGATATGAAAATCCCTCGCCCATACCGGCATGTTCAGCGCGAACGCGCTGCCGGAGGCGGTCTGGCAATCCGTGCAGTTGCAGGTGTAGAGCAGCAACGGAAACGACGTGATCTCATAACGGATCGCCCCGCACGAACAGCCGCCGGTCAGGGGGAGCGCGGGCCGCTTTGAGGTCATGAATGCTCCCTTCAGAAGTCCGAAACGGAGATTAGCCGAAAATTTTCCGCGCGGCGATGCGGATCGACCCGCGCTCTTATCGCTTCTCGACCACGAGGCTCTGCACGGCGCGACCGAAATAGCCGCGCTGATCGGCAAGGCGCGCCGTGGCGAGGCCGGCACCGTCGGAACCGATCTGGCTTTCTGCATCGAGCAGGATCCACTCACCTTGCGGCTGGCGCGCGAAGCTGACGGTGAGGTCGGCATTGATGAAGGTCCATTGCCGGAAATCCAAGGCCGCAGCCGTGCCGTTGCAGAAATCGGCGGCGACCACGGCGCGCACCGCCTGCGATATCGCAAAACCCTCGACCAGCGGCCGGTCGACCCGATACCAGATCGCTGGCGGCGACATGTTCAAGAAGGTTCTGCCAGCTGACGCGTACAGTCTCAAGATGATCCTCCATGACTGGAACGATCAAGAATGCGCCGAAATTCTCGCGAATTTACGGAGCACGACAACGTCACCGAACGGCAAAATCTTCATCATAGAGCATGTCGTGCCAGGGCCGAGCGAGCCCCACTTCGCAAAGCTGTTTGATATTCACACGATGTGCTGGGGTACGGGCCGAGAGAGGACCGAGGGCGAGTATGCCGCGCTTCTGGAAACAGCAGGATGGAGGTACCACCGGGTCTGGTATCCGAGCGACCGGACGATAGGAATCATTGAGGGCAACAGATTGGCGTCGTAGGTCGTTGAGCCCCCGAACGTCCGTTCCGGGGTCATTTACCGACCTCGGCGTTCGTAACCGTGAGGTCCGCTTTACCCTGCGAACGGACATCGTCGGCCAGGATGAAGGACGCCATCAAGGCTGGGCGTCATCGATTTTTTTGCAACACTCAACCTAAATCGACCATACCGCCCGAGAGGCGACGGAACTCACCCCTCGTTGGGGTATGGTTGGCGGCGGTTGCACGACTGCCTGCGGCCAATCGAGGGCACTATGCTAAATTCAAATTTGAAGATGTCGGCCACTGCGGTTGCCGGCGTTATTTTCGGCATCGGCGCGGCAATCGCGGCCGACCTCCCGGCCCCGATCTACACCAAGGCGCCACCGATCGTCGCTGCCGTGTATGACTGGAGCGGCTTTTACATTGGCGGCAACGGTGGCTGGGGCGGAGACAGGAAATGCTGGGATCTAACAAATAACGGGGGAATCGCGCTTGTTCCTGCCATTGCGGTGGGTTGCAGCCGAGCAAGCAGCGGTGTGGCGGGTGGTCAGGTCGGTTACCGCTGGCAGAGCCGCGGCTTCGTGTTCGGTGTCGAGGCGCAGGGCGATTGGACCAACCT
The DNA here is from genome assembly GCA_963721135.1 of uncultured Alphaproteobacteria bacterium. Taxonomy (GTDB): domain Bacteria; phylum Pseudomonadota; class Alphaproteobacteria; order Rhizobiales; family Xanthobacteraceae; genus Bradyrhizobium. Next base: position 133,977 of record CAVRIB010000011.1, on the reverse strand, counting down.
GAAAGGCTCCAGCGTTAGCCTCAACAACCCACTCGCCACCAACCAAAGCCAGGTTAACGCACTCGGCCTCTTTACCGGACAAGCCGGATACGCCTGGAACAATGTTCTACTTTATGTGATGGGCGGTGCCGCTGTCACCGCGGACAAATATTATGGTTTGGGTACCGTGAACGGCCTCGTCTTCGATCAAGCCAGTGAAACCCGCTGGGGTGGCACGGTTGGCGCCGGGGTCGAATACGGTTTCGCTGCGAACTGGTCGGCTGGGTTGGTATATCACCACCTGTTCATGGGTAACGTCGACAACACCTTCATCTCGAATGGTGGCGCGTTGAGCCGGATAGTAAGGATTAGCCAGGACGTCGACATTGTCGCCGCGCGGATCAGCTTCCACTGGGGCGGCCCAAGAAACTGACCTGATTTTGCTTCAAGCAACAAAGCTGCGGGATCGTCCCGGGCTTCTTATTCTAGGATTGATGGCCATCTGGAACTCGGTCCGCGCTTGAACAGGAAGGTCAGCTGGATTCGCTCCTTTCCGTTTCGATCAATGTATGCGGCTGCTTTTCCAAATTGTTCGATCAGGCCTCTTCCAAAGGAAATCAGAGAGCCTCGGCCGCCCAGACCACGAGACCCGCCGGCGCCCCGCCGTGCTGCATCGAACGATCCCACGGCCCGGCGGCGTTCGGGCTAGCGACGACGCGATTGCCGTCGACGCGATAGATGGCGTGCATCAGTTAGAAATCCTGTTGAATTAATTGAGCGCCGGCCTACTTCCCCTCTCCCCGTTCTTCTGTTCAGACCGGGGAGAGGGTGGCTTCGATGCGAAGCACCGAAGACGGGTGAGGGCTCTGCCGCCGCGGACTTCGCATAGCCGATGCGAGGCATCGGCGTCCTTTTAAAGAACGGCGGCCGGAGGCCGCCTATGGTCATCTTCTCCCACAAGGGGAGAAGGGAAGTGAGCGCATCACAGCGGCGGGTCGATCGCCTCGTCGTATTCGCGCTTGAACCGCGCGATCAGTTCGGCGGCCGGCACGACCTTGCCGACGCTGCCGACGCCCTGGCCCGAGCCCCAGATGTCCTTCCAGGCTTTCGGTTTGGCGCGCTCGCCCGAGGCGTCGGTGCCGAAGCTCATTTTCGAGGCGTCGGACTCCGGCAGATTGTCGGGATCCATGCCGGCGGCGACGATCGAGGGTTTCAGGTAATTGCCGTGCACGCCGGTGAACAGGTTCGAATAGACGATGTCTTCCGCGGTCGAAGTGGTGATCATCTGCTTGTAGCCTTCCACCGCGTTGGCTTCCTTCGTGGCGATGAAGGCGGAGCCGACATAGGCAAAGTCGGCGCCGAGGATCCGGGCCGCGCGGATGGCGCGGCCGTTGCCGATCGCGCCCGACAGCGCGATCGGCCCGTCGAACCAATGCCGCGTCTCCGCGACGAAGGCGAGCGGCGAGATCTCGCCGGCATGGCCGCCGGCCCCGGCGGCAACCAAAATCAGGGCATCGGCGCCCTTCTCGATCGCCTTGTGCGCAAATCTCTGGTTGATCACGTCGTGAAAGACGATGCCGCCCCAGCGGTGCGCCGCCTGATTGAGCTCCTCGCGCGCGCCGAGCGAGGTGATGATGATGGGCACCTTGTGCTTCTCGCAGAGCGCGAGATCGTGTTCGAGCCGGTTGTTCGACCGGTGCACGATCTGGTTGACCGCGAACGGCGCCGACGGCGCTTGCGGGTGCGCCCTGTCGTGGGCGGCGAGTTCCTCCTTGATCCGCACCAGCCACTCATCGAGCAGCGCCGGCGGCCGCGCGTTCAGCGCCGGAAACGATCCGACGATCCCCGCCTTGCACTGCGCGATCACGAGATCGGGCACGGAAATGATGAACAGCGGCGCACCGATCACCGGGATCGAAAGACGGCCCTTGAACAAGGCAGGCATGGACATCTTCAAAGAATCCTTTTCGTCATTTGCGGGGAAGTCCGGGCATAAGATGCCAGACATCATACCAATAAGGCAATCGGGGCCTCGTCAAACCATCATGCGGCACCTCTGTCCTGGCATTACTGGCATAACGCTGCGGTGACGAAGGTGTCGGTGCGGCAGTCGCCGGGCTGTCGCGTCCGGCCGGGAATCAAGACCTTCGCCGAACAGGTCTCCGCGGAATTGGTGGTCAGGCTCTTGCCCTCCTTGAGACCCTTGGACTGGCAGAGCTTGTCGGCACCGAGCTTGCAGTCCGGCGCGCCGTTGGGCGATGGCGGGCATATCATGCGCCCGGACACCATGGCGGAGGGCACCGCGAGATGCGACAGGCTTTCGGAGGCCCCCTTGGCCACATCCCTGGCGCGCGCGTTCAGATCCTCGATGGTCTCTTGCGGGCTCTTCAGGGGCGGCAGGACCGACAGCGATTTCTCGAACATCTTCTTCATTTCGTTGAGCAGGCCCGGATTCTCCTCGCGCGCAGGCGCCGTAGATGACGGCGCCGGACCGGTTTGCGGCGCGGCCTGCTGGGCAGGCTGCTGCGGGCCGGCTTCCTGAACGCCCAGCGTGGGCGGCGGCGAGGCGCCTTGCGGCCACGCGGCGCCGGCCGCCATCATCGACACCAGCGTCGCCGCGGCCGCGATTGCGGCATGCGCCCTCGCCTGCGCGATCAGGTTGTGCGGTCGAACCGTCATGGCATCAAAGCTAGCCCGAAGCGGCGAAGACGCAAAGCACCGCGCGGTCGTCTTCAGAGCATTCGGAACGCAACATAAAAGCCGAACACAAGGACGGCCGCGCCGAGCGCCACCCACAGCCCCAGATGTTTCTCGATTCTCAGCCTGATCCACTCGCCATAGCGGTTGAGCAGGATCGCGACCACGAAGAAGCGCCCGCCGCGAGCGATCACCGACAGCACGACGAATAGCCAGATGTTGTAGTTGGCAAAGCCCGAGGTGATGGTCACCAGCTTGTAGGGGATCGGCGTCAATCCCTTCAGCAAGATGATCCAGGCGCCATATTCGGCGTAGCCGGCGCGGAAGGCCTCGACCTTGCCGCCAAGACCGTAAAATTCGATCAGCCAGTGCCCGAGCGAATTGTAGAGCAGCGCGCCGATGGCGTAGCCGAGAAGGCCGCCCACCACCGAGGTGGCCGTGCAGACCAGCGCGTAGAACCACGCCCGCTGCGGCCGCGCCAGCGACATCGGGATCAGCATCACATCCGGCGGCACCGGAAAGAACGAGCTCTCTGCGAACGCCACCGCCCCCATGATCCAGAGCGCATATGGCTTGTGGGCGGCGTCAATGCACCAGTCGTAAATCCGTCTCAGCATGGGCGCGATGAACCATCATGGGACCGATTTGTCCATGCCGGGAATTGGCGAAAAGGAAGGGGAGTCCTTAGTGGCGCTTGCGCAGCGCGCGGCCCTCGAGCGCGACAATTGGTCGCCGCACCACCCGGGGCGCAGTGGCCTTGGGCAGCTTGAGCGCCGATTTCGGCATCTTTTCGGCGATTCCGAGCAGGTGCTCGCGCCGTTCCATCTCGCGCCAGACGTCGTCGGGCCGCACGCCGGCGGCCGCCCACAGGACCGTGAGGTTATAGAGCAGGTCGGCGCTCTCGCGGATCACCGCCTCGGCATTGCCGTTGACGGCGTCGATCACGACCTCGATGGCTTCTTCGGCGAGCTTCTTGGCCATCTTGCTCGGGCCGCGCTGAAACAGCTTTGCGGTTCGCGAGACCGCGGGATCGAGATCCCTGGCCGCGAGCACCGCCAGATAGAGCCGTTCGAGCGAATCACTCATTGCCCGAACCTAATCCAAACCTGTGGCCAGCGTGTTAACGGCCACGGGGCTTTGGAAAGGGATTCCGCCGGCCATGCGTGGCACGACCGGCGGATTGATCCGCGGAAACATGGTTATCAATTGGCTGACGGGCGAGCGGAAGTCTGCCTGGCCGTTGCGCTACCAGTTACCGGTTGGCTGACCGCCAAATTCGGAAGCCGACCCGCCGTAGTAGCCATAGCCCCCACCATAATAGCCGGGGCCGCCGCCGTAATAAGCCGGGCCTCCGCCGTAATAGGCCGGGCCTCCGTAATAGACCGGGCCTCCATACGCGTCGTACCCGTCATAATAGGCGCGCCGGTTCTGCGTAGCGGCGATCGCGAGACCTGTGCCGACAATGCCGGCAAACGCTGCCGCAGCCGCGGCACCGCCTCCGCCCCGATAGACCCTGCGACGGGCGCTGACATAGGTGATTCCACCGGCCGGGGCCGCAACCGACAGACCGTTGCCGGACAGCACCGAGCCGGCGCGAGCCGGCGAAGGCTCGACGACCGTCAGCGCCATCGCCGCAACTGTCGCCATCACCGTGGCTCGGCCGAGCGATGAAAACATTGCTTTTCGTGTGAACATCTCAAATACCTCCATGAAGACCTAATGAAGCTAACGAACCAGCCCTTGCTAGGTTCCCTTATTCGAACGCGGTCCGAAGAACAGCTGACGAGATCGAGCCGCTAAGGCTTGTTACGGCACCGTGTTTGCCAGCCGAGGCGCGTCTTGAAACGTTCATCGGGCGCGCCAGGTAGTCCAATGCGCGCAGCCGCTAGCAATGCCATCCGTTGCATCCTGCTGTCGCTTACAGCCCCGGTGGGTCTTTGCGGCCTTGCTGCGCAACAGAGCCGGGCGCAGGGTGGGGCTCACCCCTGTATCTCGCCTGCAATCCCTGATTAGAATGCGAAAACCTGAAGGTCGGTCCGCCTCGCCGATCCCGTGAGTGCTTGAAACGGCATGTCCCTGGTTCGCATTTATACGCGCGTGCTCGAGCTGCTCGGCAAGGAGGCGCGGCTGGCGTGGATGCTTGCCGGCGCCAATCTCCTGCTGGCCGGCACCCAGTTCGCCGAACCGGTGCTGTTCGGCCGCATCGTCGACGTTCTCTCCGAGCCTGCCGGATCGTCGTCGGCCTGGCCGCTGCTTCTGGCCTGGGCGGCGTTCGGCCTGTTCACCATTGGCTGCGGCGCGGCAGTAGCCCTGCACGCGGACCGGCTGGCGCATCGCCAGCGCCAGGTGGTGCTGACCGGTTATTTCGAGCACATCATGCAATTGCCCCTGACCTTTCATACCGGCACCCATTCCGGGCGGCTGATGAAGGTGATGCTGAACGGCACCGACGCGCTGTGGCGGCTCTGGCTCGGCTTCTTCCGCGAGCATTTCGCCGCCATCATGTCGCTGGTGGTGCTGCTGCCGCTGTCGCTTTACATCAACTGGCGGCTGGCGATCCTGCTGTTCATTCTCTGCGTGGTGTTCACGCTGCTGACCACATTCGTGGTGCGCAAGACCTACGGCATGCAGAACGAGGTCGAGACCCATTACGGCGACCTCTCCGCGCGCGCCTCCGACGCGCTCGGCAATGTCGCGCTGGTGCAAAGCTTCGTGCGGATCGACGCCGAGGTGCAGGGCCTGCGCTTCGTCGCCGACAAACTGCTGGCAAGGCAGCTGCCGGTGTTGTCGTGGTGGGCGCTGGTCAGCGTCATCACCCGGGCGTCGACCACGATCACCGTGCTCGCGATCTTCACCGTCGGCATCGCGCTGCACGCAAGCGGCCTCACCACGGTCGGCGAGATCGTGATGTTCGTGAGCTTCGCCACCATGCTGATCCAGAAGCTCGAGCAGGTCGTCTCCTTCATCAACAGCGTGTTCATGGAGGCGCCGCGCCTGCAGGAATTCTTCAACGTGCTCGATGCGGTGCCGAGCGTGCGCGACCGCCCCGATGCGATCGACCCCGGCCGCCTCTCCGGCCTCGTCGAATTCAACGACGTGACGTTTTCCTACGACGGCAAGCGGCCCGCGGTCGAAGATCTGTCATTCGTGGCGCTGCCCGGCCAGACCATCGCGCTGGTCGGCCCGACCGGGGCCGGCAAATCGACCGCGATCGCGCTCCTGCATCGCGCCTTCGACCCGCAGTCGGGCTTCATCAGGATCGACGGCATGGACGTCCGCGGCCTGACGCTGACGGCGCTGCGGCGGAACATCGGCGTGGTGTTCCAGGAGCCGCTGCTGTTCAACCGTTCGATCGCCGACAATCTTCGGGTCGGCAAGCCGGATGCCTCGTACGAGGAACTGCGGATCGCGGCGAGCCGTGCCCAGGCTCTGGAATTCATCGAGCGCAGCGAGCAGGGATTCGACGCAAGTGCCGGCGAGCGCGGACGCATGCTGTCCGGCGGCGAGCGGCAGCGGCTGTCGATTGCGCGGGCGCTGTTGAAGGATCCTCCGATCCTGATCCTGGACGAGGCAACCAGCGCGCTCGATGCCGTCACCGAAGCCAAGGTCAATGCGGCGCTCGACGAAGTGATGAAGGGACGCACGACCTTCGTAATCGCGCACCGGCTTTCGACCATCCGCAACGCCACGCGCATCCTGGTGTTCGAAAACGGACATGTGATCGAAAGCGGAACTTTCGATGAACTGGTGGCGAAAGGCGGCCGGTTTGCGGAACTCGCAAGGGCCCAGTTCATGCTGCAGGAAAAGGCGCGGGCCGCTGCACACGCGCAACCAACAAGCAGTGCCGCTGTCAAGCTTTAAGTACCTCCGAAATTCGGCCCATTTCGTCCACGAATAAATCACCCGGCCCCTGTTCTGGATCGGCAAGCCGGTATAGGTTTGCAGCCGCCGTGGCGGACGGCACCGGACACGCTTGAAACCCGAACGTCGCATGTCAGACCTCCTCGTCAAGGGCGGGTCTTCAGAGGACCGGAATCGGATAGTGCATTTCCTTCGCTCGCTGCTTCGCAAATCATCGTGGACCCTGATTGTCCTTGTCGCAGCGCTCGCAGTCGCCGCGCCGCGCATCCTGCATGCGGAAGCATGGCTGGTCGTCGAGGCCGATAGCGGCAAGGTGTTGGAAGCGCAGAACGCCACCTATCCCTGGTACCCCGCATCGGTGACCAAGATGATGACGGCCTACGTCACGCTCAAGGCCGTCAAGGAGGGGCGTATCACGCTCGATACGCTGTTCACGGTGTCCCCGGTCGCAGCCTCTCAGTCGCCCTCCAAGATGGGGTTCCGGCCTGGCACGCAAGTCACCGTGCAAAATGCGCTGGCGATGATGCTGGTGAAATCGGCCAACGACATGGCCGTCGTGCTCGCCGAGGGCGTCGGCGGCTCGATCGACGGCTTCTCGGCGCTGATGAACGAAAACGCGCAGCGGCTCGGCATGACGCAGACGAGCTACGTCAACCCGAACGGCCTGCCGGCGGACGGCCAGATCACGTCGGCGCGCGATCTTGCCATTCTTGCCCGAGCGATCATTCACGATCTGCCGGAATACGAATATTTCTACCACATCCCCGCGATCCGCTTCGGCCGCAGGATCACGAACAATTTCAACCATCTGATCGGACGCTACCCGGGCGCCGACGGCTTCAAGACCGGCTTCATTTGCGCCTCCGGCTACAACCTCGTGGGGTCGGCGACACGCAACGGCAAGCGGCTGATCGCGGTGGTGCTCGGTTCTTCGTCCGGCAACATGCGGGCGGTGCGGGCAGCCCAACTGCTCGAGCGCGGCTTTGCCAACGATGCGCTGTCCTGGTTGCGTCCCTCGCTCGGCATCGTCAACAACCTGGTGCCGATCGACGCCTCGCCGCCGAATCTGCGCGACGAGATGTGCGGCGGCAGGCATCACAAGCCGGCCAGCGACGAGGATGAGGAGACGGTTGCCAACAACAACAACGCCAGCGCCTCCACCACTGGCGGCGAGAGCTCGATCTCCTTCTTCGCCGCGGGGCTGCAGCCGCCGCTGGTGAACCCGGCGGACCTGCTGGCGGCGGCGCCGACGCCCGCGGAACCGATGGTCGTCTACACCGGCCCGACAAGGAGCGGTGCTGCATTGGCTGCCGCCGTCGCCGCGGACTCCCAAAAGCAGACGACGCGGCATCGCGGCAAGCGGGCTCGGGTCGCGGTGAAGAAGCCCGATGCCGCGGCCGAGCCGAAGGCCGAAGCCAAGGAGGCCAGGCCGGAGCCGAAGTCCGCGGCGAAACCGGCCGCCGTCAGGCATGCCGACGCCAAGCCCAAGCCGGCCGAGAAGCCGGTCGCTGCGGCCGACAAGCCCGCAAAACCTGCCAAGCCGAAGGCCTCGACCTCAAAGCCTTCGACCAAGCCGAAGAGCACGACGAGCGACGCCAGACCCGTGGATCAGAAGACCGCGCCGCCCCGCACCTAGGCCTGGTTTCCGCGGGTTCACGCCGCCGCCCACCGTCGATCGACCGCACGCCCACCCCGCGCCGCCGCTTGCCATCGGCCGCCGCTATGCTCGATACTGGCCAAAACAAGGCGTCCCGTGCCAAGGAACGGGGAAGCAAACCGGAAGGGGAAATACCATGGAGCGGATCTGGCTCAAGCAATATCCAGCCGGCGTGCCCGCCGATATCGATGTGACCCAGTACTCCTCGCTGGTCGAGTTGCTGGAGGAGAGCTTTGCCAAGTTTGCCGATCGCAAGGCCTTCATCTGCATGGACAAGGCGCTCACCTATCGAGATCTCGACGAGATGTCGCTGACGCTTGCGGCCTACCTGCAGGGCAAGGGCCTGCAGAAGGGCGCGCGCGTCGCGCTGATGATGCCGAACGTGCTGCAATATCCGGTCGCGACCGCGGCCGTGCTGCGCGCGGGCTATGCGGTGGTGAACGTCAATCCGCTCTATACCCCGCGCGAACTCGAGCACCAGCTCAAGGATTCCGGCGCCGAGGCCATCGTCGTTCTGGAGAATTTCGCGACCACCGTGCAGCAGGTCATGGCGAAGACCGCGGTCAAGCACGTCATCGTCGGCAGCATGGGCGACATGCTCGGCCTCAAGGGGGTGATCGTCAATCTGGTGGTGCGGCGGGTGAAGAAGATGGTGCCGCCCTATTCGATTCCGGGCGCGGTCAACTTCAACGACGCGCTCGCGGCCGGCCGCGGCATGAAGTTCAACAAGCCCAAGATCGGGCCCGATGACGTCGCTTTCCTGCAATATACCGGCGGCACCACCGGCGTCTCCAAGGGCGCCACCCTGCTTCACCGCAACATTCTGGCCAACGTGCTGCAGAACGACGCCTGGCTGCAGCCGGCGATGGCGGCGCCCCCGCATGTCGACCAATTGTTCATCGTCTGCGCGTTGCCGCTCTATCATATCTTCGCGCTGACGGCGTGCTATCTGCTGGCGGTGCGCGCCGGCGGCGTCAATCTTCTGATCCCAAACCCGCGCGACATGGCCGGCTTCATCAAGGAATTGATGAAATACCAGGTCAACAGCTTCCCGGCGGTCAACACGCTTTACAACGGGCTGTTGCACCACGCCCGACTTCGGCAAGATCGACTTCTCCAAGCTGAAAATCTCGAACGGCGGAGGCATGGCGGTCGCAGCGCCCGGTGGCCGAGCAGTGGAAGAAACTGACCGGCTGCAGCATCGCGGAGGGATACGGCCTTTCCGAAACCTCGCCGACGCTGACCTGCAACACCGCGACCGCCTCCGAATTCAACGGCTCGATCGGCGTTCCCGTGCCTTCGACCTATATCTCGATCCGCGACGATGACGGCAACGAAGTGCCGCTCGGCCAACCCGGCGAGATCTGTGCCAAGGGCCCGCAGGTGATGGCCGGTTACTGGAACCGGCCGGACGAGACCGCCAAGGTGATGACCGCGGACGGCTTCTTCCGCACCGGCGACATCGGCATCATGACGCCGGACGGCTACACCAGGATCGTCGACCGCAAGAAGGACATGATCCTGGTCTCGGGCTTCAACGTCTATCCCAACGAGGTCGAGGAAGTGATCGCGAGCCACCCCGGCGTGCTGGAATGCGCCGTGATCGGCGTGGCGGACGAGCGCTCGGGCGAGGCGGTGAAGGCGTTCGTGGTCAAGAAGGACCCCAACCTCACCGCCGAGGACATCATCAAGTTCTGCCACGGGCAATTGACCAACTACAAGGTCCCGAAGCATATCGAGTTTCGGACCGATCTGCCGAAGACCAATGTCGGGAAAATCCTTCGCCGCGAACTGCGCGACGAGAAGAAGGCCGCCGCCTGATTTGGAAGACCCTCATGGCGAGGAGGCGCTCTCGCGCCGTCTCCGGACGATGCTTCGCATCGCCGGGAGAACCATGAGGCCCGTGGCCCATCCTTCGAAACGCCGCTTCGCGGCTCCTCAGGATGAGGTTCTCGAGGGCTTCCCCGATGACATAACAGTGAACACGCCGGCCCATTGCCGTTTTCGCGGCGCCCAATATTGTGCCCGCCGCCTGCACGGTTTAAGACACCACCGCTCATTTAGGGAGAATTGACGATGACGATCCAAGTTGGCGACAAGCTGCCGGAAGCCAAGTTTCGCGTGATGACGGCGGAAGGTCCGCAGGTCAAGACCACCGACGACATCTTCAAGGGCAAGAAGGTCGCGCTGTTCGCGGTCCCCGGCGCCTATACCGGCACCTGCCACCGGATGCATCTGCCGAGCATTTTCCTCAACGCCTACGCCATCAAGGGCAAGGGCGTCGACCTGATCGCGATCGTCTCGGTCAACGACGCCTTCGTCATGAACGCCTGGAAGCGCGACACCGACCAGCGCGACGAAGCTACCTTCCTCGCCGACGGCAACGCCGAATTCACCAAGGCGATCGGCATGGAGCTCGATGCCTCCGGCAACGGGCTCGGCATCCGCTCCAAGCGCTACTCGATGCTGGTCGACAACGGCGTCGTCAAGAAGTTCAACATCGAGCCCGCCCCCGGCAAGGTCGAGGTTTCCGGCGGCGAGACGCTGCTGGCGCAGCTGTAAGGTACCGTCATTGCGAGCCACCGGGTCGCGCGAATGCGCGCCCGATGACAGGCTCCGCGAAGCAATCCATAGCTGCAAGCTGGATTGCTTCGTCGCTTCGCTCCTCGCAATGACGAATTCACTCCTTCAATCTCGCCATCGCGACACCGTCGCGGGCGAGCTGGTCGGCGCGTTCGTTGGCGTCGTGGCCGGCGTGGCCTTTGACCCAGTGCCAGCGCACCTGGTGCGGTTTCAGCGCCGCATCGAGACGCTGCCACAGCTCGGCGTTCTTGACCGGCTTCTTGTCCGCGGTGCGCCAGCCATTCTTCTTCCAGCCGTGGATCCATCCCGTGATGCCCTGCCGGACATACTGGCTGTCGGTGTAGAGATCGACCGTGCACGGCTTTTTCAGCGCCTCCAGCGCCGCGATCGCCGCCATCAGCTCCATGCGGTTGTTGGTGGTATGCGGCTCGCCGCCCTTCAATTCCTTCTCGACGTCGCCGAATTTGAGGATCGCGCCCCAGCCGCCGGGCCCGGGATTTCCCGAACAGGCGCCGTCGGTGTGGATGATGACAAGGGGAAGCGAACTCACGCCAAAAGCCCCGCGGCGGCGACGCCGTAATCGCGCATGGTCGTGACGCCCTGCTGGAAGCGCAGCTTGCGGACATATTCCAGCGGGTCCTTCGGCCGCACCAGCGCGCCCGGCGGCACATTGAGGAAATCGACCAGCCGCGTCAGCAAAAAACGCAGCGCGGCGCCGCGCGCCAAGAGCGGCAGCGCGGCTTCCTCGGCGGCGGACAACTTGCGCTCGCGGCTATAGGCGTTGAGGAAGGCGCGCGCCTTGGTGACGTTGAACGAACAGTCGGGCTCGAAGCACCAGGCGTTGAGGCAGATCGCGACGTCATAGGCCAGCATGTCGTTGCAGGCGAAGGTGAAGTCGATGATCCCTGACAAATGCTCGCCGAGGAAGAACACGTTGTCGGGAAACAGGTCGGCGTGGATCACCCCCTGCGGCAGGCCGCTCGGCCAGACGCCGCTTTCGAGGTGGTCGAGCTCGGCTGCAAGGAAATCGCGCAAGCCTACTTGCAATTCGTCGGCGCGGGAGGAGGCCTGCTCGAACAGCGGCCGCCAGCCCGACACCGACAACGCGTTGGCGCGTGCAGGCGCAAAGTCGCGGCCCGCCAGATGCATCTTCGCCAGCGCCTCGCCGACGCCGGCGCAATGCGCGGCGTTGGGTTTGCGCGGCCAGACGCCTTCGAGAAAGCTGATGATGGCGGCGGGCCGGCCGGCGAGCGTGCTCAGCGCTTCGCCGCTCCGGTTCTTGACCGGCAGCGGGCAGGAGATGCCGCGCGAGGAGAGATGCGTCATCAGCGCGAGGAAGAACGGCAGGTCGCCGCGCGCCACGCGCTTCTCATACAGCGTCAGGATGAACGAGCCCGCACTCGTATGCAGCAGGAAGTTGGAATTTTCCACGCCCTCGGCGATGCCCTTGTAGGACAGGAGTTCGCCGATGTCGTAATGCGAAAGGAATTCCGCAAGCTCGTCGGCGGCGACGTCGGTGTAGACCGCCATGGGCCGCCTATGCCGCGTCGGGCCGCAGCGAACGCGGCAACGGAAAGAATTCGTTCTCTTCCGCGGCCGAGACCGTCTCCACTTGCAGATCGTAACGTTCGGCAAACGCGCCCATGATCTCCTCGACGATCACCTCCGGCGCGGAGGCGCCCGCGGTGATGCCGAGGCTCCTGATGCCCTCGAACCGCTTCCAGTCGAGATCTGAGGCGCGCTGCGCCAGGATCGCGACCTTGCAGCCTTCGCGCTCGGCGACCTCGCGCAGGCGCTGCGAGTTCGAGGAATTCGGCGCGCCGACCACGATCAGGGCGTCGACCACCGGCGCCACCTTCTTCACCGCGAGCTGGCGGTTGGTGGTGGCGTAGCAGATGTCTTCCTTGTGCGGCCCGGAGATGTTCGGAAACCGCTCCTTCAGCATCGCGACGATCTCGGCGGTGTCGTCGATCGACAGCGTCGTCTGCGTGACGAAGGCGAGGTTGTTGGGATCCTTCGGCGCGAAGGTTTTGGCATCCTCCGCGGTCTCGATCAGCGTCACCGCGCCGGCCGGCAGCTGCCCGAGCGTCCCCACCACTTCCGGATGATGGGAATGCCCGATCAGCAGGATTTCCCTGCCGCGCTTGAAATGGATCGCGGCCTCCCGATGCACCTTGGTCACCAGCGGACAGGTCGCATCCAGCGAAAAGAAGTTGCGCGCTCTCGCGTCGGCGGGCACGGATTTGGGAACCCCGTGGGCCGAAAACACCACGGGAGCGTTGGTATTGTCGGGGATTTCGGCCAGTTCCTCGACGAAGATCGCGCCCTTGGTCTTCAGGCTGTCGACCACGTAGCGGTTGTGCACGATCTCGTGGCGGACATAGACCGGGGCGCCGTAGATGGCGAGTGCCCGCTCCACGGTGTCGATCGCCCGCACCACGCCGGCGCAGAAGCCGCGGGGCGAGCAAAGCATGATTTTCAGGGGTGGTTTGGCCTGCATGGGCTTCGCGATCTCGGACCGAATCACCCCTCGCCGGCGGGCGGGGAACGGTCAATTCTCGGTACGACTTGGGGCCGCTTTCGGGCGCTGTCAAGGCCGTTTAGCTAGCCATTGCGAAGCCGGCCCCGCCGGGCTTATATAGGGCGTAATTCCCGTCATCGCTGATGACCACGGCTTCGCCTCTCAGGGGTGGGCGAAGCGCCAAGGAGATTTGCCATGAGCAATGCACCGCTGATGCCCAAGGCGACGGCCGTGTGGCTGGTTGACAATACCGCGCTGACCTTCGACCAGGTGGCCGATTTCACCAAGATGCACCCGCTCGAGGTCCGGGCCATTGCCGACGGCGACGCCGCCCAGGGCATCAAGGGCATGGACCCGATTTCGACCGGGCAATTGACCCGCGACGAGATCGAGAGGGGCGAACAGGACCCGAACTACCGGCTCAGGATCGCCGAGAGCAAGGTGACGCTGCCGCCGGCCGCCAAGAAGAAGGGCCCGCGCTATACGCCGGTGTCGCGCCGCCACGAGCGGCCGAGCGCGATCCTGTGGCTGGTGCGCAACCACCCCGAGTTGAAGGACGCGCAGATCATGCGCCTCGTCGGCACCACCAAGACCACCATTGCCAGCGTCCGCGACCGCACCCACTGGAACGCCTCCACCCTCACCCCCATGGACCCGGTGACGCTCGGCCTGTGCTCGCAGATCGAACTGGACTTCGAGGTGCAGCGCGCGGCGAAAGAGAAGCCCGCCGACACCGCCTACGGCGGCGCCACCCTGTTGCCGGCCTCCGAGACCACCCGCAAGGAGCCGGAATTCGAGCCGACCGACAAGCAGCGCGACGACCTCAACGTCGACGCCGTTTTCGCCAAGCTCAAGACCATCGGCGGCAAGAAGCCGGAGCAGGAGTAGGGGGACGCGGCGGCGCTGCGCCGCACTCTGCTGCTCCAACAACGGTGTCATACCCCGCGAAAGCGGGGTATCCAGTACGCTGCGGCCTCTCGATTCCATCACTGCTGCCTCTGGAATACTGGATCGCCCGCCAAGGCTTCGCCGGGCCCCGAATTCGCTCGGCCGCCGAAGCTTTAGCGAAGGCGGCAAGCCGGGTGATGACGGCTGGAGTCGTCATTGCAAGCCAACGGTTCTGCACCGCACACGTCCCCACTAAGTAATGTTCCCGAGATTGCCTTAACCCCGCACGAAGCGCAGTATTCGCCCACGAATCGGAGGCGGTCTGCAAATGCGGGCAATTGCTTTTCTCCTGGCAGTGCTTCTCGGCGGCGCCGCGTTCGTGTTCTGGCAGGCGGCCGCGCAGATTTCGGTCGGCGCCGCGTGGGCCCACAGCGCCTGTTCGGCCTCGCCGATGTTCTGCCATCATCCGGAATATCTCGCCTATGCCGCCGGCGCCGTGCTGATCGCGGCGATCGGCGCCCAGATCGGCAGCATGTCGACTTAGGCGACAGCAACGCAAACGGTGTCATCGCCCGGCTTGCCGCCTTCGCTAAAGCTTCGGCGGCCGAGCGAATTCGTGGCCCGGCGAAGCCTTGGCGGAGACGGGACCGGGCGATCCAGTACGCTGCGGCCTTTCGTCTTCTGTCATCACTACCTCTGGAATACTGGGTCACCCGCTTGCGCGGGTGACGACAAGCTGGGGACATACCTTCGCGATCTCGCCGCGTGTTTTTCGCGCGAGGTTTGCGTTTTGGTCCGGCTCCCTCGAAATGAGGGCGCAGGGAATGCCGGGCGCTCGATGCGCCCGCAGCCTCGCATGCAGTAAAAAACAAAGCATACGAGTATAGTCACCACGGTCACACCGGTTTCACCCGGCATTCCCCGCGCAATGGTTTTACGGCTTACTTCGTGCTCGCCCCGGTGCACCGGGCTTGTTTGCCACCGTCGCCCGCGCGCCTTAACGCGAACTTGACACCAGCGTCGGGGTGCCAGGCCCACACGACTTCGCCGTCCGCCTCGGGCACGTTCGTCTACGCACCCTCGGCGTCCACCGCATCCCGCCCCGCGTTGTTGACGTTGCGCAACGCCCCTTGGTGGGACGGGACACAATGCATATAGGGTGATTTGTGTTTCCGCAAAACAGAAATATTTTTACGAAAGGGGGTTGACAACGGCCTGCACAAACCGATGACTGATTTGCCCGTCAGGCAGAATTTCGAATGATCTTCGCTTCCCTTCTCCCCTTGTGAGAAGGGAAGATCGCACCACGTCCGCCTACCCCAATTCGATCTCGTCGATCACCTCGTGCGTAAGGTTCACGCCGCCGAGCGTCAGGACCATCTTCGCGGGCAGCTTCTCGTGACCCTTGAGCCGGCCGCTGGCGAGCGCGTCGCGCACGGCGATCTCGATCTCGCGCTGCGAGGTGATGCCGACCTTTTTAAGGAATTTGCGCAGGCTGGAGTTGAAGACGTCTTCGTTCATGATGACCTCCCGGTTATCCCTGATCATACACGCCTGACGGCTCCTCACGAACCCCCTGATCCATCGAGGCTCGTAACCGCTCGCGCTTCAGGATGAGGTCCCGGGCGTGGAGCCGCGTTCCCCGGGTGCTGCGCAGCGCGCCGCCCTTGCGGCGTGGTGCGCTGCTGATCCGGGGTCCATCAGTGCCCCATGGGTCCCGGCTCTGCAGAGCAGCGTACCGGACGATGCTTCGCATCGCCGGGAGAACGCTGCACCGCGTCCGGGACACGGCAAACATTGCTTCACAGCTCCTGGAATGACGCGGGTCAGGGATGGACCGGATTGTTCAGCATGTATTCGCCGAGGTCGCGCTGCTTGCGGTCGGCGCGGGCGTTGGCGTTGGCGTGTTGAACGTCGCGGTCCTTGCGGCAGGCGACATATTCCGGCGTGCCGGCCTTGAGGTTCTGGCCGCGGCACCAGGCGTCATCGTCGACGCTGTCATCGACCATGACCGGCTGTCCCCGCTCGAGACAACCGGCCAGCAGCGGGGTGACGAGCAACAAGGCTGCAGCAAATTTCAGTTTCATGGTTGCGCTTCGAACCTCATGGTGAGGAGCCCGCTTGCGGGCGTCCCGAACCATGAGGCCCCCGACCGTGCCATTCATCCTTCGAGACGCGCGCACGCGCGCTCCTCAGGATGAGGTCCAGAGAAATGCGGCCTATTCAAGAAGGCCAACAATCACACCCTGCCCTTCAGCGCGTCGCCGATTTCGTCGAGCACCTTGGGGTCCTCGATGGTGGCGGGCATGGTCCAGCTGTCGCCGTCGGCGATCTTCTTGATGGTGCCGCGCAGGATTTTTCCGGAGCGCGTCTTCGGCAACCGGCCGACGGTAATCGCGAGCTTGAACGCCGCGACCGGACCGAGCTTTTCGCGCACCAGCGCCACGATCTCCTTTTCGATCTCGATCGGGCTTCGGGAAACGCCGGCCTTGAGCACCAGGAAGCCGCAGGGCACCTCGCCTTTGATCGCGTCCTTGATGCCGAGCACCGCGCATTCGGCGACGTCGGGATGGGAGGCCAGAATCTCCTCCATGCCGCCGGTCGAAAGCCTGTGGCCGGCGACGTTGATGATGTCGTCGGTGCGGCCCATCACATAGACGTAGCCGTCCTCGTCCTTGTAGCCTGCATCGGAGGTTTTGTAGTAGCCGGGGAATTCCGTGAAATAGGCTTCCCGGCAGCGCTCGTCCTGCTCCCACAGGGTCGGCAGGCAGCCCGGCGGCAGCGGCAGCTTGATGACGATCGAGCCCATGGTGCCCGCAGGCACCGGCTTTGACGCCTCGTCGACGATGTCGACCTGATAGCCCGGCATCGCCACCGTCGGCGAGCCGTGCTTGACCGGCAGCGCGCCCAGGCCGACCGGGTTGCCGGCGATGCACCAGCCGGTCTCGGTCTGCCACCAGTGATCGATCACCGGCTTCTTCAGCTGCTGCTCCGCCCATTCCACCGTCGGCGGGTCGGCGCGCTCGCCGGCCAGAAACAGCGTGCGGAATTTCGACAGGTCGTATTTGCGGATGAAGTTGCCGTCCGGATCCTCCTTGCGGATGGCGCGGAACGCGGTCGGCGCGGTGAAGATGGCGACCGCGCCATGCTCGGAGATCACCCGCCAGAACGCGCCGGCGTCGGGCGTGCCGACCGGCTTGCCCTCATACATGACCGAGGTCGCGCCGTGGATCAGCGGCCCGTAGACGATGTAGCTGTGGCCGACCACCCAGCCGATGTCGGAGCCGCACCACCAGACCTCGCCCGGCTTGACGCCGTAGAGGTTGAACATCGACCATTTCAG
Source organism: uncultured Alphaproteobacteria bacterium (assembly GCA_963721135.1). Lineage (GTDB taxonomy): Bacteria > Pseudomonadota > Alphaproteobacteria > Rhizobiales > Xanthobacteraceae > Bradyrhizobium. The sequence continues at coordinate 116,448 of CAVRIB010000011.1, read as the reverse complement.
CGCAACGAGATGCCCGCCATTGTCGCGCACGACGCCTTTGGGGATGCCCGTCGTGCCCGAGGTGTAGAGGATGTAGAGCGGGTCGGTGGCGAGCACCGGCACGCAGTCGGCGGATTTTTTCGCGGCAAACGCCTTGGCGCGCAGTTCCGCCCAGTCGTGGTCGCGCCCGGCGATCAATTCGCAAGCTTGCTGCGGCCGCTGCAGGATGACGCAGGCCTGCGGCTTCACGCTTGAGAGCTTGATCGCCTCGTCGAGCAGCGGCTTGTACTGCACGATGCGGCCGGGCTCGAGCCCGCAGCTTGCCGAGAAGATCAGTTTCGGCTTGGCGTCCTCGATGCGGGTCGCGAGTTCCTTGGCGGCAAACCCGCCGAACACCACCGAATGCACCGCGCCGATCCGCGCGCAGGCCAGCATCGCCACGACAGCCTCCGGCACCATCGGCATATAGAGGATGACGCGGTCGCCTTTGGTCACCCCGAAATCGGCCATGATGGCGGCGAGCGTCTTCACCTCGGCCAGCATCTCGGCATAGGTGAATTTGGTGATGCGGCCGGCGAGCGGCGAATCGTGGATCAGCGCCATCTGGTTGGCGCGGCCAGTGGCGACATGGCGGTCGAGCGCGTTGTAGCAGGTGTTGACTACGGCGCCGGCGAACCAGCGGCCGTAGAGGCCGCTCGAGGGATCGAAGACCTTCTTCGCCGGCTCGATCCAGTCGATCTCGCGCGCCGCCTCGGCCCAGAAGCCCTCGGGATCGGCGAGCGAGCGGGCGTGGACCTCGTAATAGCGGCTGTTGCTCTGGATGTTCATGGCATTGCTCCCGCTCGTCGACCCTTCTGCCGTCATGCCCGGGCTCGTCCCGGGCATCCACGTCCTTGTCGCCGCCGGGCAAGAAAGACGTGGATGGCCGGGTCACCCGTCTACGCTAAAGCTTCGCCGGGTTCGGTGCTAGTCCGACGAAGCCTTGGCGAAGGCGGAAGCCCGGCCATGACGAGGATCAAATTGGTGACATTTATTTCGACATTGTCACCTGAAGCGGCGCGAGATCAAGCCGGAACAGCTTCGCCGTTCGGCTAAGGACGACTAGCGGGCGATGGCATCGAGCTTGTCCAGCCGCTGCTCCATCGCCTGGCGCAGGTCGTAGCCGCGGCGGCCGAAGGAGGCGTTGCGGCGGGCGATGAAATCCCGCTGCTGGCGCGTCAGCGCCAGCGCCGCGCGATGGTCGTTCAATTCCGCGTTCGCGATCGCCTTCAGGAAGACGTCATTGATGTCGCGGTCCAACTGGGCCAGGACCGGATCGGCGCAGATCGCCTTTTCGACGTGGCGCGTCGCCGTGGCGCAATTGAAGCTCGGCAGGTTCTTCCTTGAGGTCACCTCGCCCAGCCGTTCGATTTCGAGCGCGATCTCCTTGTGGTTGTCGGCCGCGGTATCGTCGGAGGGATCGAGCCGCATCGCCTCGGCGTAATCTCGCAGCGCGCGGTCGCGGTCGCCCTTCTCCCGCCAGGCCGCGCCGTGGTTGTTGTAGGCGCGCTGGTACTTCGGATCCAGTTTCAGTGCCGCGTCGTAGTCCGCGATGGCGCGATCATATTCCTTGCCGGCCTGCCAGGAGTCGCCGCGATCGGTCAGGAATTTCGGGTCGCAACGCATCTTGATCGCCTGGTCGAAGTCGGCGATCGCGCCGGCGTGGTCGTTATTGTCGGCGAGGTGCAGGGCGCGATTGTCGAAGAACTCCGGCTCGGTCGGATCGATCCGGATCGCCGCGGTGTCGTCGGCGAGCGCAAGTTCGGTGCGGCCAAGCTTGGCGTAGGCCGTACCGCGGTTGGTATGGGCCCGCGCGTTGTCCGGATCGAGGCTGATCGCGCGGTCGTAATCGGCGATCGCCTTTTCATAGTCGCCCTTGAAATAAAAGGCGGCGCCGCGGTCTGCGAAGGCCTGCGCGAAATCGGGCTTGTGCCGCAACGCCTCGTCATAATCCACGATGGCGCGATCGTACTCTCCGGTTTCGTTGAAGGCGTTGCCGCGGGTCTCATAGGCGTAGGCGTTGTCGGGATCGAGCTTGATCGCCTGGTTCAGCGCGGCGAACGCCGCGTCGATCTTGCCGATCTCGCGAAGAATTGCGCCGCGGATGCGAAAGGCGTGGGCGCGCCTGGGGTCCCTGGCGATGACCGCATCGAGCTCGGCCAGCGCCTTGCTCGTATCGCCGCCGTCATAGACCGCGGCGGCGCGGGTGATCCTGGCCTCGAGACGATCGGCTTCCGACGTCGCCGGATTGTCGACTACGGCGGTGCAGCTCTTGATAAGTTTCGCGGGCGGTGCGTCCGACAACGGCGCGCAAATAACCGGCGGCTCGGCGGCCGGCTGGGCCTGGCCGGCGACGGAAGACAGGGCGATCGCGGCAAACACCGCGCTTGCGGCAAAGGACTTGGTAAGGAATCGCATGACCGGCTCTCAAACGGGGGCAGCTGGCGCGGCCATGCCGCGTCAGACCCTTTGTCGCCGCAGCGCCGGCGAGGTTCGAAGGCCGGTCAGCCCATCGCCCCGGAAGCGGCGTCATTTCAAGGGCTGAGCCGGCTTTGAGGCCGCCGCCGGCTTATTCTTGACCGCCATCTGCGCACCGATCCGTTCCAGCTCCAGCGCCAGCGACTTGTAATTGGCGCGCGCCGCCGCGTGCTGCGGATCGAGCCTGATCGCGGCGCCGAAATCGGCGAGCGCCTTGGGCCGGTCGCCCTTCCTGCGCCAGAGTTCGCCGCGCGTGTTGAAGACATCGGCCAGCGTCGGGTCGAGCCGCAGCACGGTGTCATAGTCGGCGATGGCGCGGTCGATCTCATACTTGCGGCCCCAGGCGGCGGCGCGCGCGATCAGCGCCTTGATGCGGTCGGGAGCTTGCGTCTTGTCATTCTCGATCAGCGCGCCGCAGACGGCGATGACCTTTTCGGCATCATCGGCCGCCGCCGCGGCGAGGCACGGCGCGGGGTCGGCCTGCGGACCGGTGGCCGGCTCTACGGCCGCGGCGAGGGAGCGATCGGCGGGCGCCGTCCACAACATGGCGGCGATTACCGCGCTCACGAACGCAAGATTGCTTCGCATCGAATGCTCCTGGCACGGCGCCTGCGCTCCCTCTCCCGCGCTTGCGGGGGAGGGCTGGGGTGGGGGCTCTCTCGGCACGGGAGTCTGTTGAGGCAGCCCCCACCCGTCTTCGCTTCGCGAAGCCACCCTCCCCCGCAAGCGCGGGAGAGGGATCGTCGGCGCCTGCTTCCACAGCACGACTGGAAGATCAACTCTTCACCGTGATCCCGCCATCGACCACGAGCTCGATGCCGGTGATGTAGCGCGATTCGTCGGAGGCGAGGAACAGGGCGGCGTTGGCGACGTCCCAGGCGTCGCCCATGTGGCCCATCGGCACCTGCGCGTCGCGGGCGCGCCACATCGCCTCGACGTCGCCGGCCGAATAGCTCGCGGCGAGGCCGGCGGAATGCTCGACCATCGGGGTTTTCATCAAGCCCGGCAGGATCGCGTTCACCCGGACGTGCTGCCTCGCGAATTCCACCGCCGTGGTGCGCGTCATCTGGTTCATCGCGGCCTTGCTGGTGCCGTAGCTGACATAGGAAATGCCGAGATGGCGGATGGAAGCAATCGACGAGATGTTGATGATCGAGCCGCCGCCCTGCGCCACCATGATCGGAATGACGTGCTTCATGGCAAGGAAAGCGCTCTTGAGATTGACGGCGAAGACGCGGTCCCAGTCCGCTTCCGAGACCTCGACCACGCTGCCCATCTCGGCGATGCCGACATTGTTGTGGAGCACGTCGATGCGGCCGTAAGTCCCAAGACACGCCTTGACCATCGCCTCGACTTCGCCGGCACGGGATACATCCGCGGTGAAGGCCGTGGCCTTGCCGCCCTCCCCCGTGATGATCTTCATGGTCTCGGCCGCCGCGGCCGGGTTGCGGTCGACGCAGAACACCTGCGCGCCCTCGCGCGCAAAGGTCACCGCGGTCGCCTTGCCGTTGCCCCAGCCCGGCCCGATCGAGCCTGCGCCAACCACGACAGCCGTCTTGCCCCTGAGCCGATCCATCGACTTTCTCCTTGTTCCGTTATTTCCCGCACGCGCTCATTTTGATGACATTGGCGCCGACCGGGTGGCCGAAAATCTCCGACAGCGTACGGCATTGTCCATCGCTGCACAGCCGCCATTCGCCGGCGGCGCCGGAATTGCCGAGCAGCAATTCTGGCATCGGCGCGCGCGCAGGCTTCCATCGAAACCAGCCGCCGACAAGTCGTGCATCCGGAGGCGGCTCCATGCCGGCGCCGGAGCCCTTGATCCGCGCCTGCACCAGTTCGAGCCCCTGCGGCGTGGTGCGCCAGTCTTCCTGCCAGTCGACCTTTTCGACGGAATGGGTCCAGACCAGCGTGAAGGCGGTGACCGACAGCGTCTTCAGGACGCCGGCTGATGCGAGACACAGACTCGAGCGACCGCCTGCGCGCTGTGCAGCCTCAGCCGCCATTGCCGCAGCACGATGGCGGCGGCCAGCAGGAATCCGGCGGCATCGCTGCATCATCGACCGGGTGGTGGTGGGCGACGGCCCCGAGGGGCTCGCAATGAGCCCGAAGGGCGATCTCGCGGTCGCCGCGATTCTGAACGGCTCCAACAACAAGAAGGCGTTCTACTACCGCAAGAACGGCAGCCTTTCGGTGTTGAAGATCGACGGCAAGAAGGTGACCAAGGTCGGGGATGTCGAGGTCGGCGGATTGCCCGAGGCGGTGCTGTTCACGCCTGACGGCAAGTACATCCTGGCCGGCAACTACATGACCAAGGATTTCTCGATCCTGAAAGTCAACGGCATCAAGGTCACCGATACCGGCAAGCGCTTCGCGGTGCCGGGACATCCGGCCTCGGCGCGCATGGGGCACTGAACACGTCGCGTCGTCTGCTTCCCCCTCTCCCCTTGTGGGAGAGGGTTGTTCATGTCACGCCTCCCTCAAAATCACCGCGCGTTGGCGGCGCACAGGGCGGTTTCTCCCTTCAGCTGGATGCTCATCACAATTTTCTCCTGGTGCGATCGTTCAAAGTGCCAAGCTCCCTTCTTTGCTGTGGAGCCGTTGTCGGCCGGGCTCTTGCAAATAGTCGTGCACGACCTTGCCGAGCCCGAGAGTAAGGTCCGCAACTATGTGGATTGCGGATACCACTTCGAGAACCGGCAATTCCGCGACCGGTGCCAAAGCGTGAGGCGTCAACGACAACGCGGCGGGACCGGTCCACGCGCCCTTCAGGAGGATTTGCTCGAGACGATACTCGACCAATTCACAAATGCGCGGGCTGCCGTCGACGTGCGGAATGATTTTGAGCAGGAAATTCGGCGCTTCGAGCGAAGCTTTGACTTGCGCCAGGTCAGCTTCGCGATGCTTGTACCCCATTGTTCCGGTCGCGACCCGAAGCGGGCCATAGTCAAGCGTGCCGACAAGCGTGTCGATCTCCGTTCGCAGCGTCGGTTGCGCAAGCTTCTTCGGGAAGCCCCAAAGTTCGCGACCACCTGCGATCGGTCCCTCGTCGTTGAGGAACATGCAATGCGTGTAGCCACCCCTCCGGCCGCGGAAAGAGACTGGTATCACCTGGCCGCTCTCGGTGTAGTCGCCGAAACCATTGGAATCCGGCATGCGGATGAATTCGTACTTGACCAGCGCTTCGCGCTCACCGAGTTCGAGCGGCTCCGGTACGACCGCCCGCAGTTTCGCCGGATCGGTGCGATATGTGATGATCAGGTATTCGCGGTTAACGAACCGGTACGGGCCCGGTGGATATGACGGGTTCGTAAGCGGCATTGCGAACGCCCGCTTCGGCACCTCTTTCTCACGCATCTTCAAATCCTCTTCGTGTTCAACATTGGCCAGTATCAATGCTTATTCCAAACCATCGCGTTCGAGATCGAACGTGAAGACGCCGTCCAGACTCGCCGGACGAGCCAGGACCTCGGGATGACGCAGCGTGCGCAGTGCATCGTGATAACCTGCGCGCCAATGATCTTGCATCGACAGACGTGAGAACTCGTAGTCCTTGGAGTGACCTTCGTAGTTCTGCGCCCGGTAGATCAGGTGGATGATGTTGTAGACCTTGTCGCTGGCGACGGACTTCAGGATCTTCAGATCATCGTTCTCCTCAACATCGCCAGGAAGCCTGCGCAGCAAGGCTGCCAGCGCCCGCTGCACCCGGTGCACGTTCTTGAACTGGTCGGTGCTTGCGCGCGTTCGGCTCGAAAATTGAATCTCTTTCTGACGTGTGGCGACTTCGGCCATGTTGCGTGGAGGCTGGCCGCGCGCGCTCCAGAGATCGACCTGGAAGGCGAGCGTATCCTGGCGGCGGGGGTTGCTCTCAATCACCCACTGCAGTGGCGTGTTGGACACAAGGCCGCCATCCCAGTACTGCTCGCCCTCGATCTCGACGGCGGGAAAGCCCGGTGGGAGCGCCCCGCTTGCCATGACATGCTCCGGCCTGATCGTATGAGTGGTGCTGTCGAAATAGGCGAAGTTGCCGGTCCTGACATTGACAGCGCCCGCGCTGAAGCGCGTCATCCCGGCGTTGATGCGATCAAAATCCACTAGGCGCTCCAACGTGTCCCTGAGCGATTTCGTGTCGTAGAAGCTGGTCGCCCCGAGCGTTCCGCCAGATTGCAGCCAGGGCATCAACGGTCGCGCGGAGAAGAATCCCGCTGCGCCGAACGAGGCAGCAAGACTGGCGCTCATCTGATTGAGCAGATTACGTGTGTGGTCGCTTCGCGCCAAATCCACAAACGGGTTGTTTGACCAATCCCAAGGCGCGCTCGAAGTAACCTGCGTCCAAAACTCGCGTAGCCGATCGACTCGAGAGCGGGGCGGATTGCCTGCAATAATGGCACCATTGATGGCTCCGATCGAGATACCCGCGATCCAGTCGGGATGGATGTTGGCTTCCGCCAACGCCTCGTAGACCCCTCCCTGGTATGCCCCCAACGCGCCGCCGCCTTGCAGAAGCAAGGTGACGCACTCGAATGGGAGACGGTGCTCATGAGCTGTGAAGTGTGGTCGAAGCTGAAAGTTCATGCTGTCCTCTTCTGTTGACGATTGCCGATCGTGATCGATTGTCCCCCTCGGTCGAAAAAAGAGAGTTGACATCTCTTGGCCGGCCAGTTAATAAACTAAACCGTATAGTTTATATTCGTGATCAGAACAACCATGAACGTGCGGATCTGTCAAGAAACGAAACTTCACGTGCCCGTGTTCGGCATAGCCCGCGCGGACTCCCGCCTTCTGCGGCAGCGTTCGATCATCGAAATCCCTGATGCAAGCTCAACGATAGGAGTGATCCGGTATGATTTGGAAACCAAACTGTCTTTTCGTCGCAGCGGCCGCAACCTTCCTTTGCGCAGCGTGTGCGTTTGCGCAGGAAGATCGTGGCACCCCCGAGCAGAGGGCCGCGTGTGCGCCCGACGCCTTCAGGCTCTGCAGCAGCTACATTCCCGACCCCACCAGGGTCGAGTACTGCCTGAGGCAGAACAAATCCGACCTCAACGACGCGTGCCGATCGGTTTTCGAGCAAAGCGTCGGCCCGGCGGCTAGCAGAAGCAGATAACTGAATTGGGCCACTCTAGAGGAGCCATGGCCACGAAACCTTGCGCAAACGCGGCAGAGATGCCGTTCGACCCAATCAAGGAGACAGCAAATGGATCTATTCTATATTCCCGCCGTCGCGTCATTTTCGGGGTCGGCTTCCGGAACCCTTGCGTCGATTATCACCGGCTGGGTGACCCAGCGCCGCAGGGACCGCGCCCGTATTACATCGCGAACGATTACCCAGCGTGTAGAGCTCTACAAGAGCTTCCTCGAGGAAGCATCAAGGCTCTATGCCGATGCACTCGTCAGCGACAAATCCGAGATTTCGAAGCTGGTCGACTTGTTCGCACTTGTAGGGCGCATGAAAATCCTGTCGAGCGACGAAGTCATCGAAGCGGCCGAGAAGGCGGGGCGGCTCATTGTCGACACCTACCTTTCCCCGAACAGGGAATTTGCCGACTTGCCCGAGTTGATGAGCGGGATGGATCCCTTTTGCGATTTCAGTGACGCCTGCCGGCGTGAATTGCAGGCGGCTCACCGGTGCTGAGGCTCTCTGATCATGCCGTTGCTACAGTATTTCGGGTGGGTGGGAAGTTTTCTTCTCTCCGCGCTTTTCGCGGCAAGCTGGTGGTTTCCGGGCAATGTCGCCGATGCCCCGCTTCCCATGGCGCCGCTGGGTGATAGCATTCACATCCGGATCCACTCGGACCATAAATGGCCCGAGCGAGTGGTGTTTGACACTTCTCGCGCGAAGTTGGCGCCGGTTGAAAACGCCCAGGCCGAAACCGAGCCGCAAGGTCAAGAGGCTAGTCAAGCGCCTGTTGCCGAGCTGCATAACCCAATCGAGGCGTTCGCAGAAATGGGGAGTGAGAGAGGCTGTTTGCAGCCGCCCTGTTCAGCCGACCAGAACCAGGAATTGGACACTCCGCCAAAGCGCAAGACCGCCCTCCTGCGGCCACACCCGGGAGTATCGAGGGCGGCGAAGGCCTTCACCGCCCCCAATCCGTTTCACAGGCTGCCAGGAAAAAGTTGACGCGTTCGCGCACGAAACCGGGCACCTCTTTTCGAAGGTGTTTCGCGTCCTCCCCCATCAGAGCTCGCATCAGCATTGGGAGCAGAATGAGGTCCATGAAAATCTGCGCGGTGGCGAGGGTTCGCTTGGTACCGAAAGGCCCCTTTGGACCGCGCTGAAGCGTGTAGGCCGCATTGTTCAGGACATGAGAAACCGCACTTGCAGCCCGATCTCGGCCTGCTTCATGGACATGGCGGCTCAACGCGGGGAATTTGTCTGCTTCGGCAATCGTAGCGCGCGTTACGCCGACTGTGTCCTCAAGGAATCTTTCCACGAGTTCGGTGCCGACACTTGTGAGCTTGTCCGTCACTGTGCGTCCCCTGGGCGCGTAGCCCTCGAAGTTCGTCAGTCCGGTGATGATACGGGCTATGACCGCCTCGAAGAGCGCCTCCTTGCCGTCGAAGTGAGCATAAATTGTGGGCTTACTTGCCGGTGCGATCTCCGCGATCTCATCGATACTGGCGCTTTGGTAACCCCTCTTGAGAAAAATCTGCTGAGCCGCATCGAGGATACGGCCTTTTACGTCGCCGGCGAGGTCCTTGGGTGGCCTTCCCAACCTGGTCGGTGGTCGTTTCGGGTTTCTGTCTCTGGTCATGATTGTCCTTGCGATCACGATAGTGCGATTAGCTCAAGTCTCACCCGATTCCCGGTTGACACGTAGCGAACGAAAATGCAAGTAAAATAAACTATACGGTATAGTATATATAGGAGATCGTCGTGACCGATACCGCCGTGGCAGATCCGCCCGACCTCAATGAACGGACCCTTGTCCGCGAGTTGACCCACAGGATTAACAACCAACTCGCCTCTGCGATCAATGTGGTGACCGCCGCCGCCGTGCGGACGGAGCATCCGCAGACCAAGGTCGCGCTGGGCAATGTCACCGAACTGCTTCAGGAGCAGGCCAACGTGCATCGCGTTCTCGCGATTCCGGAAGGCGATGCGCTTGTCGACGCCGCCCAATATCTCCGCAAGCTTTGCCTCGCGATAACCCGGTCCCAATTGGAGCCAATTGGCGTCCATCTTTCGTTTCAAGCCGACACCTTGCCGCTCGAACCGGAGCGGTGTTGGCGTCTCGGGATGGCCGTCCACGAGCTCGTGATGAATTCAGCGCGGCATGCGTGCTTCGACGGCAGAGCAGGAGAGATCAAGATCCAGCTGTCGCTGGCGCACCCGATAGTCAACTGCATCATTGCGGACAACGGGTCGTTCTCCACGCGGCTGAAGCCGGCGCGGGGACTCGGCCTCGTTCGCGATTTGATCAAGAGCCTGGGCGGCCGGCTCGAATATGGCTTTGGCCCCGAATACTCATCTTTTCTTCTGGTGTTTCTGCTCACCGAACGCGAGCGGCGCGCCAACAGAGCAGTTGCTACGCGCCGCGCTAGATCGCCGCGTCGACCGAAGACGATTCGTGCGATCCCCAACTCGACGGCGGCAGCAGATTTCTCGGATCCCGCGGGCGTTCCATCAAGCCTGGGAGCGGTGCCGGCTCGTCTCAAATAATTTTCGATCACGATCATGTGAGGGTGCCGAGGGGATCGAACAATTCGGTTGAATAAATAAACTAAACCGTATAGTTTGATTTATAACCAAACCAGCTAACACCAGCCATTCCAGGAATTGCCATGAAACACGAATTTCAGCCCTGCTTTGGCGCTGACCAATGGGCCGGCCGGAACATCATGAAGCGGCGAAGTGTGGCGCTTGCAGCCGCGCTGCTCGCGGTAACCTTGAGTGCCTGCAATGGCCGCTCCATCACCCCGGTCGGGCGCGCCGCGTTCGTGCGCACCGAAATTGTGCAGCCGCGGGACGGACAGGCATCCCTGACGCTGACCGGCGAGGTCCAGCCCCGCTTTCGCGCCGACCTGTCGTTTCGAGTCAGTGGGCGCGTGCTAGAGCGGCTGGTGGACGTCGGTGCCCACGTCAATGCCGGCGACGTCCTGGCCCGGCTCGATCCGGCTGAGCAGCAGGCCGATCTCGACGCCGCAACTGCGGGGGTCGCCGCAGCGGAGTCCCAGTTGCGCGTGGCCCAGGCCACGTTCGATCGGCAGGCCTATCTCATGTCGACTGGCTTCACCACGCGCGTGGCCTACGACCAGGCACAGCAGGACCTGCAAAGCGCCAAGAGTGCACTCGAATCGATGAAATCGCAATTCGGGCAGGCGCGCGAAGCGCTTGACGATTCCGAACTGCACGCCCGCGCCGCAGGTATGATTACCGGCCGAAGCCTTGAGGTCGGGCAAGTGGTGCAGGCGGCCCAGACGGTCTTCACACTCGCGCAAGACGGCGAGCGAGATGCCGTCTTCGATATCCCTGAATCGATGTTCTTTGGCGACGCCGAGGGCGGCCGCGTATCGCTGGTGCTGATCTCGGACTCTGACGTGACCGCTGTCGGCTACGTGAGGGAGGTATCGCCCGCTGTGGATCAGAAGAGCATGGCGGTTCGCGTGAAAGTCGCGATCCGAAATCCACCGGCGGCGATGACCCTCGGGAGCGCCATAGCGGGTACCGCCGTGACGAAACCTGCGACAGAGATCACGCTGCCGTGGACTGCACTGATGGCGACGGGGTCAAAGCCGGCGGTCTGGATCGTCGATCCCAGGACGAAGACCGCAGCGCTGAAGCCGGTGACGATCGGTGCCTACGAAGCCGAAGCCGTGCTGATCAAGGCAGGCCTTGAACCCGGAGACCGCGTCGTTGTGGATGGCGGCAAGCTGCTCAGCTCCGGCCAACCCGTGACATATCACGAGGACCGATCATGAGAACGCAAGCCCTTGCCATTGCCGGCATGTTCGCGTCGGCGCTGGTGCTGGCCGCCTGCAAGCAGGAGGCGAAGGCCCCCGAACCTGTCCGACCCGTGCTGTCCACCGTTCTTGAACCGACCGTATCGGACAGCACTCTGGCGGTCGGAACTGTCCAGCCTCGATATGAGACCAGCCTTGGCTTCCGCGTGCTCGGGCGACTGATCGCACGCCCGGTCAACGTGGGAGACTTGGTCACGGAAGGGCAGACCATCGCCGCGATCGACGCGACGGCGCTTGGGCTCGCCGTACAGTCTGCGAAAGCGGACCTCTCGAAGGCCCAGGCCCTGCTTGCAAACGCAAGCGGGACTGAGGAGCGGAAACGGATCCTGATCAAGACCGATGCCACGACCAGACAGACGCTTGACGATGCAGAGCAGGTGCGGGCGGCGGCCCAAGCATTGGCTGCTCGCGCCCGCGCGAACCTTGCGAAGGCGATTGAGCAACTTGGCTACGCACAGGTGAAGGCCGATTTCGCCGGTGTCGTCACGGCCGTGAGCGCCGAAGTGGGTCAAGTTGTCTCGCCAGGTCAGAGCGTCGTGACGGTGGCGCGGCCGGACATCAGAGAGGCCGTCGTCGACATCGGCGCGGACTTCCCGGTGCCATTGAAGGTCGGTTTGCCGTTCACCGTCAGCTTGCAGCTGCTGCCGGCCCTCCAGGTGCAAGGCCAGATTCGCGAAATAGCGCCGCAAGCCGATTCCGCAACGCGCATGCGCCGAGTCCGCATCTCTTTGACAGATCCGCCTGAGAACTTTCGCCTTGGATCCACCGTTACGGCGAGACTGAACCACAGCGAGGACTCCGCTCTCCGGGTGCCCACACCGGCCGTCCTCACCAAGGATGATCAGCACTTCGTTTGGGTGGTTGATCCCCTCACGAGCACGGTTTCGCTGCACAAGATCGATCTCGCAGAGGACGAAGGCGGCCTGCGGGTCACGGGCGGGCTCCCGGCGGGTGCGCGGATCGTCACCGCCGGCATTCATAGCCTCACGCAGGGACAGCAGGTTCGTTTCGAATAGGGATTTGGCACCATGAAATCGTTCAACCTTTCCGACTGGGCTCTCGGACATCGTTCGCTTGTCTGGTATTTCATGCTCGCCTTCATGGCGGCGGGGCTGTTCTCTTACCTGCAGCTCGGGCGCCAGGAAGACCCCGATTTCACTATCAAGACCATGGTGATTCAGGCGCAATGGCCGGGAGCCTCCCCGGTGGAGATGACGCGCCAGGTTACGGACAGGATCGAGAAGAAGCTCGAAGAGCTGGAGTTGCTCGATTACACCAAGAGCGTAACCGTGGCGGGCCAAACCACCGTCTTCGTCTATCTGCGCGACAGCACGAAGGCCAGGGATGTCAAACCAACCTGGGCTCGCGTGCGCAACATGATCGCGGACATCAAGCCCGAATTCCCGCAAGGCGTCATCGGGCCGGGCTTCAACGACCGCTTCGGCGATGTGTTCGGCAACATCTACGCATTCACCAGCGATGGCTTGAGCCAGCGCCAGCTGCGCGATCGGGTCGAGGACATCCGTGCCAAGGTATTGACCGTGCCGAATGTCGGCAAGGTCGACATTCTCGGCGCGCAGGACGAGGTCATCTTCCTCGAATTCTCAACCCGGAAGATTGCGGCTCTAGGCCTCGACAGCCGCTCCATCATGTCCTCGCTACAGGCGCAAAATGCCGTCGCGCCGTCCGGCGTGTTCCAGGCCGGGCCGGAGCGCATCAGTGTGCGGGTCAGCGGTGAGTTTGAATCGGAGCAAAGCCTGAAGGCGATCAATCTTCGGATCAATGACCGGTTCTTCCCGCTGACGGATGTGGCGACCATCACGCGCAGCTACGCCGATCCGCCAACCGCCCTGTTTCGCTTCAACGGGCAGCCCGCGATCGCACTCGCGATCGGGATGAAGACAGGTGCGAACCTTCTGAAGTTTGGCGAGGCGCTTAAGGACGAAATGTCGAGGATCACCGCCGAGCTGCCGGTCGGCGTCGGAGTCCATCTCGTCGCCGATCAACCTGTCGTCGTCGAGCACGCCGTGTCAGGCTTCACCGAGGCGCTGTTCGAAGCGGTCGTCATTGTGCTCGGGATCAGCTTCCTGAGCCTCGGGCTTCGTGCCGGTCTCGTCGTTGCGATCGCAATCCCGCTGGTTCTCGCAATCACGTTTGTCGTGATGGCCTATGCCGGAATTTCGCTGCAGCGAATTTCGCTCGGCGCCTTGATCATCGCGCTTGGCCTTCTGGTCGACGACGCCATGATTGCGGTCGAGATGATGGTGGCGCGGCTCGAAGTTGGCGACCCCCTGGAAAAGGCCGCGACCCATGTCTACACGTCCACGGCCTTTCCCATGCTGACCGGGACGCTGGTCACCGTTGCCGGCTTCATCCCGATTGGCCTCAACAGCAGCAATGCAGGTGAATTTACTTTCACCCTGTTCGTGGTGATTGCGGTCTCCTTGCTCGTATCCTGGATTGTCGCGGTGCTGTTCACGCCATTGCTTGGCGTCACGATCCTGCCGGCCAGGATGAAAGGTCACCATGAAGGAAAGGGGCGAATTGGCCAGCTGTTCTCTCGCGTACTTCTGGTTTGCATGCATCATCGCTGGATCACCGTCGGGGTGACGGTCGCAACCTTCGGGCTTGCCCTGGTCGGCATGAATTTCGTGCAGCAGCAGTTCTTTCCGTCATCGGATCGAAGCGAACTCATCATCGACTGGAATTTGCCTCAAAACGCCTCGATTACCGACACCAACGCGCAGATCGCCCGCTTCGAACGCGAACAGCTGCAGGGGAATTCCGGCGTCGACCATTGGTCGACCTACGTTGGAACAGGCGCGCCGCGGTTCGTGCTGTCGTTTGATGTGCAGACGGCCAACGCCTGGTTCGGCCAGACGGTCGTGGTAACCAAGGGCGGCATTGCCGCACGGGATCGCGTCAAGGCGCAATTCGAAACCTATCTGAGAAAGACTTTTCCCGGCACCGATACTTTCGTCAAACTGCTCGAGGTCGGTCCTCCGGTCGGGCGTCCGGTGCAGTATCGGCTGAGCGGACCCGACATCGCCAAGGCGAGGGAGCTGTCGCTAGACCTCGCCGGCATCGTGCGCGCCAATCCACATCTCGATCACGTGGTGTTCGACTGGATGGAGCCGGCGCGCGTCGTCAAGGTCGACGTGCTGCAGGACAAGGCGCGCCAGCTTGGCGTGAGTTCGGAGGACATTGCGACGACGCTGAACGGCGTCCTTGCTGGCTCCTCGATTACTCAGGTGCGCGACAGCATCTACCTGGTGAATGTGATGGGCCGCGCGACCGCGCCCGAGCGTGCTTCGATCGATACGCTGCGGGACCTGCAATTGACCGGCCTGGGCGGTCAATCGGTGCCGCTCGGTGCGGTCGCCACGCTCCGTTACGAGATCGAGCAGCCAACCATTTGGCGGCGATCACGGCTTCCGACGATCACGCTGAAAGCGAGCATTCTTGACAGCGCACAGCCGAAAACCGTGGTCGATCAGCTGGCCCCGAAGGTTGCCGAATTCGCAAACCGACTGCCGGCCGGGTATTCGGTCGCCGTCGGAGGCTCGGTCGAGGAGAGCGCGAAGAGCCAGGCTCCGATCGAGGCGGTTGTTCCGCTAATGCTCTTCATCATGGCCACGATCCTGATGGTCCAGCTGCAAAGCTTCCACCGCCTGTTCCTGGTCTTTGCGGTAGCGCCGCTGGCATTGATCGGCGTTGTGCTGGCCTTGCTGCCGAGCGGAGCGCCTCTCGGCTTCGTCGCGATCCTGGGTGTGCTGGCGCTGATCGGGATCCTGATCCGCAACTCGGTAATCCTGATCGTGCAGGTTGAGGACCTTCGAAAGGCAGGACGGCAGGCATGGGACGCGGTCGTAGAAGCCACTGAGCATCGGATGCGGCCGATCATGCTGACGGCAGCCGCGGCAAGTCTGGCGCTCATTCCGATCGCGCGCGAGATTTTCTGGGGGCCGATGGCCTATGCGATGATGGGCGGCATCATCGTCGGGACCATGCTGACCTTGTTGTTCCTGCCTGCCCTCTACGTGGCATGGTTTCGGATCAAGGAGCCGGCGCCTGGGATAAATAACCACCACCGAAATCCAATTGCGAAAGCGTCGGGAACGAATTTGCCGGCTGATGCGCCACATCGGCGCGAGATGGAAAATGCATAGGAGCTGTTATGAAAAAGGTCTTGAGTCTCGCGCCGTTTTCCCTCGGAGCCCTGTGCTTCGTCACATTCCTTGCAACCGTGAAGCCAATGTCCTTTGGCGTCAGGCAGTCATCGAATTCGTTCACTGCGGCACGGGTGCTTTGGGCCGACCGCCATGCGGCTAACGTCAAATCAATGTCGGCCGGCATCGTCAAGACCTCCGGTCCCGGACCGAACGCTTACTGAAACTTCATGTCCACGCATTTCGAAATATCGGAACCGAGGCCGGAGGAAATGGTGATGCAGCCGCGCACCTTCTGCTGGGTGTTGTCGCTCGCCCAGATCGCATAGCCGCCGGGGCCGAAGAACGAATTGGTGTTGGGCGGCTCGGTCTCGGTGGCGTCGAAGGAGTAATTGGAGTTGGTATCGAAAATCCGCGGCCGCTTGGTGCAGCCGCCGTCGGTCTGCACGTTGATCACTTCCTTGTTGTCGCGGGTCAGCGCCAGGCTGACCTGGCAGCGGAAATATTCCGACGTCTTGACGTTGAAGATATAGGCGTAGGACCGGCAGGTCGCGGTGTTGAGCTTGCCCGGCGCCAGCCCACGGCTGCAGGCAATCCTCTGGTTGTGGCTGAGCGCAAACTCGTCGGCCCGGGCCGCGGGAACCAGCGCCGCAAACGACAATGCGATACCCCAACAGATTTTCAAGGCGTGGTTCATCCGAATCATCCCTATGACATGCTTGGCAATGATCTAATCCAGACCGAACATAGCCGCGATGCGGGCCTCGTAAAATCCCAAAGTCTTGAACGACGCGCGCGGCGGCGAAAGCGCTCGTCGTATTGACGGGATAACGGCGTTCGTGATTTGTTCAAAAGTGGGGCGCCGTTGCGGAACCAATTTCAATCCGGTTGCCGGGAGCATGCAGGATGACGAAACTTTCGACCACGACCCTTCTGATCGCAGCGGCGCTGGGCGCGCTGACGGCGTCCGCCTTCGCGCAATCCGCCGCGCCGACGCCCTGGGACATGAAACCCGACATCGGCTATGCCTACGGCAAGGACGGCAAGACGCTGGTGTACAAGATGGGCACCAACAATGCCGGCCTGCTCCTGAAGGGCGCCAGGAAGGTGCCGAAGGGCACGCTGTTCTTCATCGGCCAGAACGGCCAGCTCTACATGCGCAGTGGCCCCTATCTCGGGGGCGACGGCTCGTTCATGTTCGGGTCGGAGTGAGGCTCGACTCCAACGTCGTCCCGGCCAAGTGAGCGTAGCGAACGCAGAGCCGGGACCCATAACCACGGACCCTTGTGGTTGTGCGAGCTAGGCGCTCCGACTTTTCGCCAAATCGATAGCCGGTGGTTATGGGTCCCGGCTCGCGCTTCGCTTGGCCGGGACGACAGTAACTAAAACGCCGCCGCCAGTTCCCTGGCGCCTGGAAGACGGCTGTTGCTGTCCATCCTTGCATCGGTAACCGCCATCAGTTTCGCCACGGTGTTGTGGCGGATCGCGACCGGGTTGCGCTCGTAGCCGCCGCGCTGGAAGAAATTCGAGGTCGGGACCTGCTCGCGCATCGCCTGCGGCATCGTCACCATGTCGAGCCCGGTGGAGTCGCCGGTCAGGTTCATCATCTCGAGTTCGGCGGCGGTGAGCGGGCGGTTGTAGCCCTTTTGGCGCGCGAAGATCACCGAGGTCAGGAGCTTGTGGGTCTGCAGCATCGGCCCGACGTCGATGTCGAGCACCATGGCATGCAGCGCCCAGCCCGGCCTTGTGTCGCCGAGTTTCTCGTGCTGCGCCCATTCGTCCGGCACCGAACGCGCCAGCGTCACCATTTTTCGCAACACGACGAGCTTGCGCTCAATGGCCTGCCGTTCGGGACCTGAAAGATGTGCCGCCCTCGCCTCCAGCAGCCTGACGAATTCCACCCCCTGCTCGGCGAGCAGTTCGACGGTGTTGGTCGTGAGCAGCTGGTTGTAGCCGATCGCGGTCGAGATCGCGTGCGAGCCGTGGAAACCCGATTGCGAGGCATGATTGCCGTTGCCGCCGGTCTCGAACGCATAGACCCGCACCGCCTGCTCGCGCGTGAGCCCGGCGGCGGAGGCGAAGCGGGCATAGGCGTGCATGAACTCGGCCTCGGTCGCGGGCTGCTGCGGCGACCACTGGTAAAAGTCGACGGCGGCCTTCAGGAGATCCGCAACCACCGGAATATACTTGTGCTCCCGGCGCGGCTCCGGCGGCTCGGGCGCGCCCGGCTCCGGATTCGGCGGCCGCTTCGGTCCGGTATAGACCGGCGGCTGCGCCAGCACATAGTCGTCGAGGGTAATGTCGATGCGTTCGCGCCGCTTGGCGTTGCGGCCCCGCCGCTTTTCCACGATCGAATTCCAGTAGGCGTCGGACTCCTGCACGAACGCCGCGCGCGCCTCGAGATATTCCTTGAGCTTGCGGCGATATTCCGCGATCGCCTGCGGCGAGGCCGCCTGCGCCATCGCATCCGCCGTTGCGGCGGGAAGCGCGGCGGCATCGACCGCCGAGCCCTGCAGCGCGATCAGGAGGACGAACGCAAGACTTGAGGAGAGCCGAATCGCTGGAAGATGCATGGGGTCGTTGTAGCAAGCGTATCGCGCAAGTCACCTGCTCCTTCTTCCTTTGGAAGGCTTCGGGAGGGTGTATAGCGATAGCGTAAAAATGGCCAATCTTGACCAGCGCTTATCATTCGAAAGATCATTCATGGCGCGAGATTGGTGGGCCCTGGCCGATGATGACGATGTCAGCTTTTACTCGCATAACGGACTTACAGTAGACATCGCGGCATGTCCGGTTTGTGCCATGTGTGGACGGCTCCGTGTTGGCAAGAGCTTTCTTCACGTTTTGCAGCATTGGTCGGTGCAGCCATGTGTTCGGCCTTTTGATGCGGTTCACATGACCGCTGGCCATAATGCCCTCCGCGGATCAGGTCCCGACCAACACCTCGCATTCAAGAATGCCTTGGCACATGTGGGTTGTCCTGATCGCCGGATCGACCGGCTCTGCTTTACGTGCTGTTCGCCCTCCCAACCTTCACATCACGCCGGTTGTCCGGCGCGATCTCGTTTATCGCGCAAGCGCGACGGGTTCCTTGTATCGCTCACCCCTGGCCATCATAGCCCAGACCATTCGGGCGATTTTGTTGGCGAGCGCAATAGCCGCAACCTTCGTTGGCCGCCTCGCCAGCAAGGCCGTGAGCCAGGGCCGATGTTGGGTGCCATGGATCTTGGCGTAACGGATGACGGCGAGCGCGCCGGCCACGAACAGGCCGCGCAGATAACGGTCACCTTGCTTGCTGATATTGCCAAGCCTGTTCTTGCCTCCACTCGAGTGCTGCTTCGGCACAATACCGATCCAGGCCGAGAAGTTGCGCCCCGATCGGAAGGACTTTGGATCAGCAACGGCTGCGACCAAAGCAGTGGCCAGTACCGGACCGACGCCGGGGGCTTCTTCGAGCCTCATGCTCATCTCGTTGGATCGGTGCCAGGCCCTGATCAGCCGGTCGAACTCCAGGATCTGCTCCTTGATCCTCCGCAACTGAGCCCCGAATGCCAGGAGACACGCACGAGCTATCTCAGGAACCCGCCTGTCGCTTGGATCGGCGACGACGTTGAGCAGTTCTTCGACACCGTGACGCCCGACTGGCGCAACGATCCCGAACTCGGCAAGATGGGCCCGGATCGCATTGATCACTGCGGTCTGCTGACGGATGAACAGATGGCGCGTGCGGTGGAGCACCAGGCCGCTTTGCTGTTCGGGGGTCTTGGTTGGTACAAAGCGCATGTTGGCCCTGGTGACTGCCTCGCAAATAGCCTCTGCGTCAGCCGCATCGTTCTTCTGCCGCTTGACGTAGGGCTTCACATAGGCCGGTGGGATCAACCGCACGGTGTGACCCAGTGCCTGCAGCTCGCGTGACCAGTGGTGCGCCGAGGCGCAGGCTTCGATACCGACCAGGCATGGCGACAGCTTCTGGAAGAACGTCAGGACGTAGCGGCGCTTCAACTGGCGGCGAATGACCACCTGGCCGCCAGCGTCAACGCCGTGAACCTGGAAAACTGACTTGGCGATGTCTAAACCGATTGTCGTTATCGTCTGCATGGCTCGCTCCTCTGAGTCGTGGGAGCCTCAACAGCGCCCACATCCATGGCACCGATGTGCCGGTGGAGGAGCCGTCCACAGCATCAAAACCGGACTCATGCAGTGCAGCAAACAGCTTCGCTATTCGATCACCTCGTCGGCTTGCGCCAGCAGCGCTGACGGCACCGTGATGCCGAGCTGCTTCGCCGTTTTCAGGTTTAAGATGAGTGTGAACTTGTCGGCCTGCTCGATGGGCAGATCGCCGGGCTTCGCTCCCCGCAGGATTTTGGCGACTTGGCCGCCAGCGCCGCGAGCCTGCTCATCGACATCGGTATAGTATGACATCAAAAGGCCGCCCCGCGTCCAGAAGGGAGTGGGGCCGAAAGCCGGTTTACCGGTCTTTGCGAGAGAGGCCACAATTTGGGGAATGCGGGCCACTAGTCTTGGATCAAGGGACATAAAGAACGCGCTGACGTCGTCGCGTTGCCCTGACGCAATGGCGCTCTCGACGTCAGCGAGCGTCGGCACCTCATACATTGAAACCGCGAAACCCAATTGCTGGGCCACCTTTTGCACCGCAGCCCGCTCCTCTGGGAATCGAAGAGCAGTGTCCGTGAGACCAATGAACCCGAGCCGCGTCAGGTTTGGCACCAGTTCCCTAAAAAATTGAAATTGCTTGCTCATCAGGCTCTCTAACCCACCTATGGCGTTCTGGACGTTGCCAGTTACCATGCCGCCCGGCCTTGCATAGCTCTCTACCCAGCCAAGCGTGACGGGATCGACTGCAATGGCCGTGAAGACCACCGGCGCGTTCGGTACTTGCTTGTGGATAAAAACAGGGCCACCGCCGACGGAGACATAGACGCGGGGCTTCAAGCCATCCAGATCCTTGACGATTTCCGGCAGTCGCGCGAAGTCGCCGTCGGCGAAGCCCAGCGTCATGACATAGTGCTTGCCTTCGATGAGGCCGGCTTGCTTGAGCCCCTCGCGAATTGAGGCGCTCCTTTCGGTTACAATTTGCTCAGTCGACATGCCTATGACCGCGACAAGCGGCAGGTTCGCAGCCGGCTGCGCCCGCGCCGCCAGCGGCCACGCTGCCACTGCGCCGATCAGTCCGATGAACTCGCGTCGCTGCATGGCCGCCCACGGTTGAGGAGAGAACATAGTAACGGCGCAAACCAGCGCTTGGATAGGGGTTAGAGGCGGGTTTGCTACTGCAACATAAATGGTTGCCGATGACCGTTAGGGGTCAAAAGGCGAAATACTCGCCGCGAGCAAATAACGTCCGATGTTCTTCCAACAGCAGACATTCGACGGACCAGCTGTGTCCGTTTGGGCAACTTTCCTGGTTACCAAGCCGTTTCAGCCCATGCCGGATTTCGGTACCAACGTTGATCCGTTTTTGAAACATTTAGCTTAAAACGCCACGATGAATGAAAGACGTGCAATACCACGGCAACGGGTTTTCAAGGCCGGATCGATTGAATTCGACGGTCACGCTGTCGATTGCACAATCAGAAATATCTCACCGCTCGGAGCGGGGATCGACGTCGCAAGCTCGCTGGGCATTCCGCACGAGATCACACTAAACATCGTGACCCGCCATGAGCGTCAGCATTGTCACATCATCTGGCGCAGGGAAAAGCGGATCGGTGTAGCGTTCAAATAGAAAATCTCATTAGGCAACGCTGCGCGCCGACCTCTTCCCACGGCAGAAGTGGCACGCGCGCGTTCACTTCCAGGCAAACACCGGCTGTTCCAGTTCAGCCACCCGGGTTTCGCGTCCCGCCAGCACTTCGCGGAACTGATAGATCAGCGCCGCCGTCGGCGCATGGATCAGCCGGCCGTCGTGCCGAAACCGGATCACGCGGCGCGTGCTTTCCGGAATGGCGGTGAAATCGAAAGCATCGGGCCGCTCGATATCATCAAGCGCAATGCGATGCACGGAGGCGACCTCGCTCGGGTTGGGCGAGATCGCGGCCCCGGTCGCCGCCCACACCACGACCGGCGTGATCAGATAGCCGGAACGGGTCGGATAATCGTCGAGCAGGCCGAGCACGGCTCCCGAGGCAAGCCCGAGCGCGAGTTCCTCGTGCAGCTCGCGCAGCGCCGCCGCAACCGGCGTCTCGCCGGCGTCGCAGCGTCCGCCCGGCAGCGCCCATTGCCCGCGATGGGAGCGCAGGCTCGGCGCGCGCCGGGTCAACAACAGCGCCGTGCCATCAGTGGCGTTATCGGCCTCGACCAGCGCGATGGCGACGGCGGCGCGCTTCAGCGCCGGCGCAGCCTCGCTCTCGGGCAGCCGCGCGAAGGCCGCGCAGCGCGCCGCGATATTCCGCCGTGTGGCATCGTCGAAAGGAAGGCTCATCCCGCTTGACTACAACACCAAGGCGTTTGATGAAATGGCGTTCGTCGTCCCGGCCAAGCGAAGCGCGAGCCGGGACCCATAACCACCGATGTTCGTTTTGGCCAAGCTGGAGCCCCTGTCCCGTCAATAACCAATCTCTGTGGTTATGGGTCCCCGCTTTCGCGGGGACGACAGTGTGGGCGGAACCGAGAGAAGAGCAACATGACCGACAAGGCCACGGAGAAGCTCAAGGCCTCCGGCTGGACCATCCTCGAAACCACGGGCTTCCTCCACCTGATCGGGCCCCTCTGGCAGCGCATCGTCAAGGGCGAGCACGAATACGCGCTCGTCGCCCAGGACAAGCACCATAACCGGCGCGGCCTCGTGCAGGGCGGGGTCTTGATGACCTTTGCGGACCGCACCAGCGGCATGACCGCGCGTTATGCGTCGGGCAAGACGGCGCTGGCGACGGTGCAGCTCGACGTGCATTTCGTCGAGGCCGGCAAGATCGGCGAGACCCTGATCTCGCGGCCGCGCGTGGTGCGCTCGACCCGCAGCCTGATTTTCGTCTCGACGGAAGTGACTGTCGACAAGCGCTGTATCGCGATGGCGAGCGGCGTGTTCAAGATATTGAGGAGCGAGTGAGGGGTCTTCACCTCTCCCCGTTCTTTACGCGGAGAGGTCGAAATTCGAGTGTAACTCGAATTTTGGGTGAGGGGCGAGGCACACTGCCCAACCCGTCATCGGGACTCGCGGAGGCAGCCCCTCACCCCGACCCTCTAAGAGCGAGCTTCGCTCGTCTCGACCCCGCGAAGAGCGGGGCGAGGGAGCAGAAACCGAGAGGGACCAACTCGATGCAATACCGCAACCTCGGCCGCAGCGGCCTGAAGATCTCGCCGATTTGCCTGGGCACCATGATGTTCGGCGGGCCGACCGATGAGGCGACCTCGGCGCGGATCGTGGCGAAGGCGCGCGAGGCCGGGATCAATTTCATCGATACCGCGGACGCCTATAATGGCGGCAACTCCGAACAGGTGGTCGGCCGCGCGATCTCCAACAGCCGGCACAACTGGGTGCTCGCGACAAAACTTGCGAACCCCATGGGCGACGATCCCAACCGCGGCGGGCTGTCGCGGCGCTGGGTGCTGCAGGCCGCGGACGAGAGCCTGAAGCGGCTCGGCACCAACTACATCGACATTTACTATCTGCATAAGGAAGACCATGCGACGCCGCTTGCCGAGACTGTGCGCGCAATGGGCGAACTGATCCGGGACGGCAAGGTGCGCTATTTCGGCGTCTCGAACTACCGCGCCTGGCGGGTGGCCGAAATCTGCAACATCTGCGACCGCCTCGGCATCGACCGCCCGGTGGTCAGCCAGCCCTATTACAATGCGATGAACCGCATGCCCGAGGTCGAGCATTTCCCGGCCTGCGGCTATTACGGCCTCGGCATTGTCTCCTACAGCCCGCTGGCACGCGGCGTGCTGACGGGCAAATACGCCCCCGATGCCGCGCCCGGCAAGGAGACGCGCGCAGGGCGCAACGACAAGCGCATGATGCAGACCGAGTGGCGGCCGGAATCGCTTCTGCTCGCGCAAGAGATCAAGCAGCACGCGGAGAAAAGGGGCATCACCGCCGGACAATTCGCGGTGTCCTGGGTGCTGAATTCTTCGTTCGTCTCGGGCGTCGTCGCAGGCCCGCGCACCGAGGCGCAATGGGACGATTACGTGCGTGCGCTCGACTATCGCTTCACCGCCGAGGACGAGGCCTTGATCGACCGCCTGGTCGCGCCCGGCCATCCCTCGACGCCGGGTTTCAACGATCCGGGCTATCCGATCGAGGGACGGCGGGCGCGGACGGCGGGGTGAGATCGCCGTCGGTGAACAGGGTCGCGCGATCAACGCGGGAATGTCATATTGCGTGACGTTCCGACAGGAGTTGAGGCCTTTGTCTTCGAAACGGATTGCCATCGCAGGTCTCGGCACCATCGGCCGCGCCGTGGCGCGCAAGCTTGCCGATGGACTGCCGGGCCTGGCGCTCTCAGCCATCGCGGCGCGGGATCAGGCCAAGGCGAAAGCCTGGCTCGACCGCGAAGGCATCGCCTGCCCGCTGGTCTCGCTCGAGGCGTTGCCTGACCATTGCGATATCGCGGTCGAATGTGCGCCGGCGGAAATCCTCGACCAGGTTTGCGTGCCCATGCTGAACGCGGGCAAGGCGGTCATGGTGATCAGCGCCAGCGCGCTGTTGCCGCGGCCCGACCTCGTCGATCTCGCGCGCGCCAAGGGCGGACAGATCATCGTGCCGACCGGCGCGCTGCTCGGGTTCGACGCGGTGACGGCGGCCGCTGAGGGTACGATCAAAAGTGTGCGGATCGTCAGCCGCAAACCGCCCTTGGGACTTGCCGGCGCGCCGTATCTGGTCAAGAACGGGATCTCGCTCGACGGCCTGACGTCGGCGCGCTGCGTCTTCAAGGGGAGCGCGCGCGATGCCGCCGCGGCGTTTCCGGCCAACGTCAACGTGGCGGCGGCGCTGTCGCTTGCCGGGATCGGCCCCGACCGCACGCTCGCCGAAGTCTGGGCCGATCCGGCGCTGACGCGCAACTGCCACCAGATCACGGTGGAATCGGATTCGGCCTCGTTCTCGATGTCGATCGAGAACATCCCCTCGGAGAACCCGAAGACCGGACGCATCACCGCGCTCTCGGTGATCGCGGCGCTGCGCAAGCTCGCCGCCCCGCTGCGGATCGGCACGTAATCTGATGGGCCTAGCCGACGATATAGGCCGCCGAACCGGTGGCGATCTGTTCGCCGGAATCGTTGACGAGATCCATATGGACCACCGCGACGCGGCCGCCGAGCCGCACCACGCGGCCGGTGGCGACGAAAAACTTGCCGCGGCCCGGCCGCAGGTAGTCGATACGCAGGTCGATCGTGCCGATGTTGGGAAAATGCCGCGCCGGCGTCTCCTCGGTCTTCTTCTCAGCGTTCCTGGCGAGCGAGGCGAGCGCGATGGCAAGGCCGCCGACCACGTCGAGCGCCGCCGAGATCACCCCGCCGTGCAGGATCTGGCGGACCGGATTGCCGACGAGTTCAGGCCGCATGTCGAACCGCAACCGCGGCGCCTTGGGGTCGAGCGAGTCGAGCTTGAGGCCGAGCACGCGGTTGAACGGGATCATCTGTTCGAAGGTGCGCCCGATCTGCGCCTCGAGGGTTTCCGCGTCGCGTTTGCTGGCCATGTCAATTGTCCCAAACTTTCTTCAGCTCTCCCCGCTTACGGGGAGAGCTCGGATCGCCCTTGCGATCCGGGTGAGGGGTACAGGTCGATCAACTGATACCAGCTTCGCGGAGAAAGCCCCTCACCCCAACCCTCTCCCCGCGAAGGGCGGGGAAAGGGAGCAACGCCGGTCAAGCCATGCTGCTGCCCATGTTCTCAGCCTTCAACCTCCAGCCCGGTCGGCATCGGCACGTTTTCCGGCGAGAGTTTCATCCCGGCGGCGAGAGCCACGGTTTCCACGAGCGCGGCAAAATCCTTTTCCAGGTAGGCGGCGGGATCGGGTCTCAACATTGCCGCGCCAAAATGGTTCTGCAGCGCCTCGCGGGTGGCCGCCGTCACCGGCATGGCGACGTCGAGATCGCGGGCGGCCTTTAAGCCCAGATCGAGGTCCTTGCGCAGCAGCGCCGGCGTGAACGTGGTGGTGAAGTCGAGATTGACGAGCGCGTTGCTCTTGTACTTCGTAAACGTCGAGCCGAGCACGCTCGAGTTCATGAAATCGAGGAAGGCGTTGCGGGGCACGCCGGCCTTTTGCGCCAGGATCGTGATCTCGGCGAGGTTCTGGATCACGACGCCGAGAAAGACGTTGTGCGCGATCTTGCAGATGCGCGCGCGTTCGCCCTCGCCGACATAGGACACGCCGGAAGCGGCGATGGTCGCAAGATACGGCTGCACCTGGTCGAACGCAGCTTTCGGACCCGACGCCACCGACGAAAGCCTGCCGGCCTTGACCGTCTTGCCGTTGCCCGAGACCGGCGAACTGATGAATTCGCAGCCGAGCTTGGTCAGCCGCGCGCGGATCGCTTCGGATTCTTCGACCCCGATCGAGGAGCAGTCGACCAGGATTTTGGGACGCGGCCCCGAGGCGCCGGCGACGAGGCCGTGGTCGCCGAAATAGATATGTTCGAGATCCTTGCCGGTCGACACCATCGTGAACACGATGTCGCAGCCGGAGAGCTCGCTGGGACGATCGACGATGCGGCCGCCGTTCTTCGCCAGCGGCTCGGCCTTGGCGCGGGTCCGGTTCCAGATCGCGAGTTCATGGCCGGCCTTCAGCAGCCGCTCCGCCATCGGAAAGCCCATGCGTCCCATGCCGATCCAGCCGAGGGAGTGTTTTGTCATTTTCTTGCTCCTTGAAATAATTGGACGCGCCGTCATTGCGAGGAGCACTTGCGACGAAGCAATCCACGCTTCAACTTGCGGCGCTATGGATTGCTTCGCTTCGCTCGCAATGACGGTCTCAAATCGTAGAATAGGTTGTCTCAATACCGGTTGGCGATCGGCAGTTCCTCCGCCGGGAACAATGTGATCACCTGGCAACCCCTGTCGGTAACGACGACTTCCTCCTCGATCCGCGCGGCGGAGAAACCGTCCTTCGCCGGGCAATAGGTTTCCAGCGCGAACACCATGCCGGTCTTGATCTCCATCGGATTTTCCAGCGACACCAGCCGCGAGATAATCGGGCGCTCGTGTAGCGCAAGCCCTAACCCGTGGCCGAACTGCAGGCCGAACGCCGCCATTTCGCTGGGAAAGCCGAAATCCTCCGCCTTCGGCCAGACGCTCGCGACCGTGTCGGTGGAGACCCCCGGCTTGATCAGCGCGATCGCGACGTCGAGCCATTCGCGGCACTTCTTGTAGGCGTCGTGCTGGACGACCGTCGCGCGGCCGATGTTGAAGGTGCGGTAGTAGCAGGTGCGGTAGCCCTGATAGGACTGCAGGATGTCGAAGAAGGCCTGGTCGCCGGGCCGCAGGATGCGGTCGGTGAAATTGTGCGGATGCGGGTTGCAGCGCTCGCCCGAGATCGCGTTGATCGCCTCGACGTCGTCGGAACCCATCTCGTAGAGCAGCTTGTTGGCAAGGGCTACGATGTCGTTCTCGCGGATGCCCGGTTTCAGCGCCTCGTAGATCGAGTGGTAGACGCCGTCGACCATGGCGGCGGCCTGGTTGAGCAGCATGATCTCGTCGATGTTCTTGATCTCGCGCGCGTCCAGCATGACCTGCTGGCCGTCGACGACCTTCATGCCGGCCTTCTGCAGTTCGAAGAACATCGCGGTCTCCGCGATGTCGACGCCGACCGGCATGTCGGCGACACCGGCGGCGCGCAACAGGCTCATGACCTCCTCGGCGTGCGCCTTCATCAGACCGACGGCAGGAGGAACGGTGCCGCGCATGCCGAGCATGCCGGCGCGGCAGTTGTCCGGCAACAGCCAGTCGCAATGGATGCGGTGATGCACCGCGGCCGAGCCGAAATCCCAGACGATCGGCTCGCCGTCGCCGGCGAGCAGCGCGAAACGACACAGCTTGTCACGCTCCCATTCGCCGATCTTGGTGCCCGTGACGTAGCGGATGTTGTTGACGTCGAACAACAGCAGCGCGCCGCAGGGCGAGGCCTTCAGTGCCGCACGGGTGCGGGCGAGGCGATAGTGGCGCAGCCGGTCGAAATCGACCCGGCGCTCGAAATCGACGGAGACGTGGCCGTGCGAGGGAATCGCCCGATCCCAGCGCCAATGCGGATCGAGAGCCTCGGGGCGGATCAGATGCGGCGCAAGCGCGTTCGGAACGTTCATGGGGATGGTCCGGGTGGAGGTGTTGGAGGGTGATGCAATGGCACTGATTTGGCAATCAGTGATGTAACACGATGGCGAGCCGCCGCGAGCGGCTAGCCGGTCAAGAGCGACAGATTACCACCTGAGGCCCAATGCGGCTCAGCCGTCTTTCGCCTGCTGCGGGCGCTGATCTTCCGCGGCCTTGCCATCGCTCAGCGCACCGCGCAGGAAGCGGCGTACGTCGGCGAGAATGCGGTCGGCCTCGTCAGGGTCCTCGACGCCGCGCGACAGCATCAGGCCGCCCACCATCGCCGCGAAAGTGCCCGTCGCCTCGCACCGGCGCGTCTCGCCATCCACCGCTGCGGAACATTCCGCCATTCGCTCGAACGCCGCCTGGATGTTGGTGCCGACTTGCTGCCGCGCCGCGCCCGATTCGCGCCCGAGCTCGGCGCCGAGGGTGGCGATGGAGCAGCCGGTTTCCGGATGCTCCCGATGGCGCGAGGTGAGATACCGCGCGGCGACCGCCGCCAGCTTCTCGCCCTCCGGCGCCGCAGCGGCCGTTTCCGTGATCATGGCGCGCAACCGCGCCGAGGCAAGCCGCAGCACCTCCACCACCAGCACGTCCTTCGATGCGAAATGCGCGTAGAAGCCGCCATGGGTCAGGCCGGCCTCTTTCATGAGATCGGCGATGCCGATACCCGACAGCCCAAGGCGGCGGAAGCTCGCACCCGCCGTTTCAACGATGCGCCGATGGGTCACATCCTTGCGATTCTTCGTCATGTTGTCGCTCACATTATGTTGATCATAAAATAGCTCAGCACCTTCGGATTGCAAGAGGAATACCCCATTGACTAAAGCAAATCATGCATGTTTAGTTCGCATATTACGATCATCATACGTAGGAGATGGATATGCGCCCAGCAACGGAGAAGGACTTCGCTGATACCAATGACGCACCGCTTCCCGGCACGACCCGGCGCGAGCTCATCATCGCCGGCGCTGGCGCCGCCGCAGTTGCGGCCGGGCTCAGTGCCGCCGCCGCACAAACCGCCCAGACGGCACCTGCCGCACGGCCGCCCGCCCCGTCACCGTCCGGATCGATACCGCCCGGGAAAGTGTCGGTGGAGAAACGGGGTGCGGTGCTGCTGATCGGGCTCGATCGGCCGGAGTTTCAGAACCGCATCGACCCGCCGATCATCATCGGCCTCGGCAAAGCCTTCTACCAGCTCGACCACGACGACGAGCTGCGCGTCGCGGTGCTCTACGGAAAAGGCCGCGACTTCTGCGCCGGCGGCGATCTGCCGGCGCTGGCTGCCGGCTTCAGAGCAGGCTTGATCCCGCCGAAGGATCCGGACTGGATCAATCCGGTGGGTCTGAGACCCCCTTATCGCACCAAGCCCGTCGTCGTCGCCGTCCACGGCCAGACGACATTCGGCGGCCATGAGAATTTCATGGCAGCGGACATCCGCGTCGCCGCGAGCGATACGGTCTTCAGCCAGGCGGAGGCCGTGCGCGGCGTCTTGCCCTCGGCCGGCGGCGCCATCCGCTTTCAGCGCGAGGCCGGTTGGGGCAACGCCATGCGCTACGTGCTGACCGGCGACAACTGGGGAGCCGAGGAAGCGCACCGCATGGGCCTCGTGCAGGAGGTGACGCCGCCCGGCAAGCAGCTGGATCGCGCGCTCGAACTGGCGGCCAAGGTCGCCGCCGCCGCGCCACTCGGCGTCCGCGCCACGCTCGCCTCGGCGCGCCAGGCGTTGCCAGAGTCCGAGGCGACGGCGCTGGCGGCGCTGACGCCGGAATTCAACCGTCTGGTGCAGACCGAAGACGTCAAGGAAGCGCAGCTGGCGCTGAAAGAGCACCGCCCGCCGGTGTTTCACGGCCGCTAGCGTGGATGCGAAAATTGCGGTGACGGTGCACTTGACCCGGCGCGGCCAGGTCTCGGCCGGTAATTGAGTGCACTGTCACCGTAATCCGTAATCCGACGCGGCGAAGAAGAAGCATGTTCAAATGAGAATGAGGAGGAAATCAGATGGCAGATCACAATGGCGGTTTGAGTGGTGATGTCGACCGACGCAGCGTCTTGGCTGCGGGCGCCGCGACTCTTGCGATGGGATTGACGGCCAACACCGAAGCCCTGGCGCAGGCGGCTCCCGCGCCGACTGCTCAACCGCCATCGGCCAGGCCGGGCCGCGTCACGGTGGAACGGCTCAAAGGCGGCATCATGGTGATCGGCTTCGAACGCGCGGAGGCGCAGAACCGCTTCGATCCCGCCATCATCCTCGGTATTGGGAAGGCCTATTACCAGCTCGACCACGATGACGAACTGCGTGTCGCCGTGCTGCATGGCCTCGGTCCGGATTTCTCGCTGGGCGGCGACGGGCCGGCGCTGGCAGCGGGGGTAGCGGCGGGAACGTTCCCGCCCAAGGACCCGGACTGGCTCAACCCCTTCAACTTCGCGCCGCAGCCGCCTCGCGCAAAGCCCGTTGTCGTCGCGGTTCAAGGCGGCACGAAGTTCGGCGGTCACGAGATGTTCCTCGCTGCCGACATACGCGTCGCGGCCAGCGACACCGTATTCGGCCAGGGCGAGGTCACGCATGGCGTGTTCGCCTGGGGAGGCGCCACCGTGCGCTTCGTGCGCGAGGCGGGCTGGGGCAATGCCATGCGCTACCTGCTCACCGGCGACGAGTGGGGAGCGGACGAGGCGCGGCGCCTTGGCCTGCTGCAAGAGATAACGCCGCCGGGAAAACAGCTCGACCGCGCGATCGAGCTGGCAGGCAAGATTGCGGCGGCGGCGCCCCTCGGTGTTCGCGCGACGCTGGCCTCGACGCGTCAGGCGCTCGCCGGCGAAGATGAGGCGTTCAAGGCGTTGCCGGCTGCCTTTGGGCGGCTCACCAAGAGCGAGGACTACAAGGAATTGGGTCGCGCGTTGCAGGAGAAACGGGCGCCCGTTTATCGCGGAATTTAGCCGTGGCGCGTTGACGCCTGGCGATTTTGACGACGAAGCGCGCGCGCCCCGAGCGATCGTTGGGCGCGATCCTTGTCGGGCGATGGGCATGGGTGACAGAAATGCGAAGCTTTTTGTTGGTTACAATATTCCTGAGCGGTGTCACCGGTGCGGCGGCGCAAACGGCCGATCGACTCTATGTCATGGACTGCGGCCACAACTCCGCAAGGGACCAGGCGCTCTGGTCTCCGGGCATCAACGTCGGTAAGCCGATCGAGATGTCCGACATGTGCGTTCTGATAAAGCACCGCGAGCAATGGCTGCTGTGGGACACCGGCTATCCGGACGCGGTCGCGGATCGGCCAATCGACACACCTGTTGGCCACGCAACACGGGCGAAGAAGCTGATAACCCAACTCGGTGAGCTCAACCTGAAGCCCGCGGACATCGCGTATGTCGCGGTCTCGCACACGCACGGCGACCACGTCGGCAATGTCGACCTGTTTCCGGCCTCGACACTGCTGATCCAGAAGGCCGAGGTTGACTGGGCCTTTGCCGAAGGCAAACCGGCACCGTTGTTCAAGAAGGATCGGCCGATGAAGCAGCTGACCGGTGATCTCGACGTGTTCGGCGACGGGAGCGCTACCCTGCTCTCGACTCCAGGGCACACGCCAGGGCATCAGTCATTGCTGGTGCATCTCGTCAAGACTGGCTGGATCTTGCTGACGGGTGATGCCGCTCACTTCCGGGAAAACTGGGATAACGGTCGCGTGCCATCGATAAATTCGAGCGCAGAGCAAACACATGCCTCGCATGCCCTGCTTGCCAAGATTATCGCCGATAAGAAGGCGACGCTCTGGATCAACCACGATCTGCCCACCTTCGACAGCCTCAGGCATTCTCCCGAATTTTACGATTAACCTCGTTGATGCGCCGCCAGTACCCGCGTCCATCTCCTGCCAAATATGGCGGACGCATACCGATCCGATAGCGAATGGACGGTGTGGGGCATGCGGCCGAGAGCGGTCTTGTCGAATTGAGCGCGGACGCAAACTCGAGCGTCGGCCTTCGGCCGCAAAGCGTTCAACGGTCGACCGCAACCCACCGCGCTCAATGCGTCGCGGCAGCGGAGATTCCACGGTGCCCGGCCACATCGACCTGGTTCGACCCGGCAACGGTTCGGCTCCGCGTCAGCTGCCACAACGACAGGCCATGCATGACGATGTAGAATGGTACCGAAAGGGTCGGGATCAGAATCACCGGGTACGGAAGCCTGATCGCCCCCAATACGAGTGAGATGGACACGGCGATGGCAAAGTCGCTCAATCCAATCAGGTTCAAGGCATAGCCGGCCAAGCGCCAATGTGGCGCGCGCCGGTGGACATAGAATGCGATCGGCAAGGCAAGGCTGCCGGTCAGGACATCGCCAATGCCGGCCGGCAGCGCGAACAGGCCCGGTGCGCGCCCCGCTGCCCAAAACACGAGGAAGACGAAGCCGAAGACGCGAAAGAACTGCAGCCCGAGCAGCCACGACGGCGGTATCGCGTCGAGCACCATGGCGATGCGCGACGAGCGCGTCAGCAGGATGAGCCAGATCAGCGGTGGAATCAGGATCGCAACCGGCCGGGCCCATGGCACCGAACGGTAGATGTCCAGCAGCGCGACCCAGTTCATCAGCAGGGACCACGCCAGCAAGGGCACCGCGACGGCAAGCCAGGTAACCATCCTGGCCCGATCCGCGAGCGGCGTCCGCCGCAAGCCGAACCACAGCCCGAGCAACATGAGAGCCATGAAGATGGGGCGGGTCACGACGCTGATATAGGGGACAATCGGCAGAATGGTGCTCATCGAGCTCACTCCCGTGGTTTGAGTTCGCAATATTTACCGCAACCATTATATTGCGCAAGTAACCTCTTGCGCAAGTAATCGTGAACGAAAAGGCTTTGTTGCAATAAGGCCGGTACCCTAGAATGGGCCGCACGCCCCGGATCGGGGCTGCGGGCAACAGCGCGAGGTCACGGCGTAATGATGGCATTGCGAGCAAAACGGAAGAAACCGGAACAGCTGCACGAGGTCCTGAAGGCGCTTGCGGAGCCGCAACGCATCGCAATTCTACGGCTGGTACACGAGCAAGAGCTGCCCGCGGGCGAGATCGCCAATCATTTCAGGACGACGCGGCAGGCGATCTCGCAGCATCTGCGGCTGCTGACCAATGCCGGTCTGCTCGAACTTCGCCGCGACGGGACCAAGCGGCTGTATCGGGTTCACCGCGAAGCCTTCGGCGAATTGCAGACCTTCCTTGACGTATTTTGGAACAATAGCCTGTCGTCGCTCAAACAGCGGGTCGAGCGTGACAAAGAGGCGCGAACCAATGGCAGGTGAGCCGCTCGTCAAGGAGATCTTCATCGACGCTACCCCGGAGGAGATCTTTCCCTACCTGACCCGAAGCGAAAAATGGGCGCTCTGGATGGGAATTTCAGCGGAGATCGATCCGCATCCCGGCGGCATTTTCAAGGTCAACCTCAATACCGTGGATGTCGTCGACGGCAAATTTCTCGAACTGGCTCCGCCGAGCCGCGCCGTTTTCACTTGGGGTTTTCAGGCTCCAGTCGGTCCCGTAACTGCGGGATCGACACGCGTCGAGATCGAGCTCAGGCCGCAGGACGGCGGCACGCTGCTGCGACTGACGCATCACGGTCTGCCCGGCGAACGCCGCGTCCGATTCGATTCCGGCTGGTCGCACTATCTGAGCCGGCTGAAGATCGTGCTGGCGGGCTGCGATCCAGGGCGCGACAACTTCGGCGAATCGCGGGCGAGGCTCGGTTAGGGAACGGCTCTCACGAAGCCAAGGACACATGCGCCGAGCACCGTGGAATTACGGCGACAGTGCTTTCACCGTGATCCCACTGTCACCGCAATCCGGCGGCATTTATTTGAAGCACGTCACCTACCCTTCGTCGAATGCCGCGCCGATGCGCCCGAGGTAGTCGGCGAACCGGGCGATCTCTTCGGAATCAAGCACGGACTCGATGGCCTGGTTGATGCCCCTGAACGGTTTTTCGACCCGTTTCAGCGCCGATCGTCCGTCGTCACTCACGCACAGCCGCCAGGCTCGCGCGTCAACGTCGTCACGCTGGCGGGCGAGCAGGCCCATTTTCAGCAGGCGGTTCACCATCGCTGTCACCGCGGATTCGTTGAGGCCCAGTTGATCGGCCACCACGCGCTGCGTGATGGCTCCGCCCGCGGCGACAACCGCGAGCACCGCGGCCTGAGCCGTGGTGATATCGGCAGCCTCCAGAACGGCCCGGTCAGCCGATTTGTGCACGCGGTGAGCGGCGAGTTGCAGACGATGATAGATGCGGGTTTTTGAGGCGGACATCGGACCACACTAAACCTGTTGCGCCCGCCGGGCCAACTTCATATACTTCAATAGTGAAGCAAAAACGGGAGCGCGGCATGGGTACGATCGACGTTTGGGCCCAAATCACCAATGATCGCATGGCACAAAGGCCATGGATGGAAACACTTCTTCGCTGGACCGGACGGACCGGCGACTGTGTCCCTCCCGGCGTCGAGGCGACCGTCCAGGCGATGAACGAAGCGGACGTGGAGATCGCGCTTCTGTCAGCCTGGTACGGGCCCGAAGGCGAGCTTATCGGCAATGACGAGGTGGACCGCCAGATCGATAGCGCGCCGACACGCTTTCGCGGCCTTGCGAGCGTGGACCTTACCCGCCCGATGGAGGCCGTGCGAGAGATTCGGCGGCGCGTCGACGGCAAGCGCTTTGTCGGCGTGCGCATTCTGCCTTGGCTATGGGACCTGCCGCCGAATGATCGGCGCTACTATCCGGTCTATGCGGCTTGCGTCGACGCGGGGGTGCCGTTCTGCACCCAGATCGGCCACACCGGGCCGCTCAAGCGTTCCGAGACCGGGCGGCTCATTCCGTATCTGGAGGATGTGCTGCTCGATTTTCCCGAACTCGTCGTCGTAGGTGGCCATGTCGGATTCCCCTGGATCGACGAACTCACGACACTCTCGGTGAAGTTTCCGAATTTTCACGTCGACACTTCTGCCTATGCGCTCCATCGCCTGCCGCCCGGTTTTGTTCAGTGGATGAAGGGCGTCGGCAAGAGCCGCGTCATGTTCGGCACCAACTGGCCAATGCTGTCGCCGAGGAAGTGCCTGGAGGGTCTGGGCGGGCTCGGACTTTCAACGGAGCAATCCGCGGCATTCCTCTCCGGCAACGCGCGCCGCGTATTTGCGCTTTGACCGCCGTGCGGAAAACCGCGGTTTCCGGTCTTTCGGTTGCGGAGGTCCGACGATCAGGCCGGGACGTTGAGCCGGAACCAGGCGATGCCATCGGCCACGCGCGCTTCCATGGCATCCATGAACCATGGCCGGCCGTGTGCTGCACGGCGAGCGAGTGCAGGGTCACCGCAATTGAGTTCGTCGACCCGCTCACGGCGCCGGTGGCTTAGAGGTTCGAGCAGACCGACATCGCGCCGGTACGGGTGCAGGGCAGGTTCTGGTCCGGGTCGAAATAGTGCACCGTCCCGCTGGGGGGAACGCAGACTTCGGCGCCGCCGGTGTTCTGGCAGTCCATGCCGTTGTCATGATCGATGAAGTGACCCGGCGCCACTTTGGCATTCGAGCTGAAATACGGATCGGCGGGGGCCCGGGTCGCTTGAACCGGATCACGCGTCAGAAACCGGTACTTCCAGCCACGCTGCAACATGCAGCTGCGATAACTGGCGGACGGCGTCGCGCGCTGCACGCCGACGGCGTTGTCGCAAGTGACAGTATCCGCCTGAATCTGGCTGTCGATCTCGGCGTCGGCGAGCGAGGGCTTGGCGACATAGTCGTAGTGCGCGGTGTAAGTCGCGGCGTTGGCCGCTGAACCGAGGACGAGCGCGGCGAATACGGCAACAGGCTTGAGGGCGACGGATTTCATGGCGACCTCCTTGTCGATGAAGGTTGGTCGCGATCGCCGCGACGGCTGTTCGAACGGTGGGGATTACAAATCGGCAATCGTGCCGGCGCTTGGCCCGTTCTGGACCGACATCCCGGGCTGAAATTTACGCCCGATTTGTTCGAGAAAATACCGGGGCAGGTAGTATCTCGCCGAGATACGAAAGCCTTGCAAAACGTATCCTGATGAGATACGTTTGGCTCATGATCAGGAGCTTCAAGGGGAAGTTTGCCGAGCTGATTCTTGAGGGGCGCATGGTCCCGAAGGGCTTTCCGGCAAATCTCGCCAAGATCGCCCGCCGAAAACTGATCATGGTGGACGCCGCCGCCTTTCTCGAGGCCTTGAACTCGCCTCCCGGCAATCGCCTCGAGGGCTCTCAAGGGCGATCTGGCGGGCAAGCACTCGATTCGCATCAATGATCAATGGCGGGTCGTGTTCAGGTGGACCGATGCGGGGCCGGAGGACGTGGAGATCATCGACTATCACTAGCGAGAGTGGCCGAATGTGGCCGATGAATGGGAGTTCGCACATGGCAAAGAAACTTCCGCCGGTTCATCCCGGCGAAATCCTGCGGGAGGAATTTCTCGTTCCACTCAAGCTGACACCTTACGCGGTCGCGGCCGCGCTGCACGTGCCGCGCACCCGGATCGAACGCATCGCGCGCGAAGAAAAGCCCGTTACCGCCGACACCGCGCTGCGGCTCGGCAAATTCTTCAAGACCGGCGCCGCGTTCTGGATGAACCTGCAGGCGCGTTTCGATCTCGAAACCGCCGAAGACGCGCTCGCGCCGCAGATCAGGAAGATCGCGGCTTACCAGGCGGCGTGAGCGCGTCGTTGAAGTCAGCCGATGACTAGGATGCGGGTTACGCCTTCGGCTCCAACCCGCCCTACAAGCTTGAAGGCAATAGTAGTTATAGCCCTGTCGATTCCCTCACGGAAAAGATATTCTCCAACCAAACTTTCGCCTCCAAATGGATGGACACGAGTTTTTCGTCAGCCGTGAGCAGTCCATCGAAATAGGTGGCGAAGGCAGCAAAATTAATATCCACAAGATCATTGCGGAGTCGCTGCACACTCACGTTTGCCGGCCCGCCAACAGAAATCCATTTCATTGCCAGAAGGAGCATGCATAACGCGATCCGAAAGATGAACCGATCAGGCGCTTCCTTGGCATCCGGGAAGCTGGTTACGGTTGGATGGTCAGTAAGCATCATAACGGCCATTGTCATCACATGTCGAACAGTCTTTTCAACCAAAGCCTCCGTATAAGGAGCATCTGTTTTCCGCAGCTGCCGTAACTCCTCGGGAGTGTAGGTGTCGGCAATGCCATTGAGCGCCCCGGACATTCGCCTTGCATCGGCCAGAATCCTTTCCATCTGCGCAGTGGCCTCGCGGCCAAGTTCAAGCAACTCTCGCTGTACAGATGCGTCACCGCGCCGCGCACGATCTAGCAGCGAACAGTAATTGGCAAAATCTTGCGTCTGATCATTGTCAATCATGCGCCGCCAATACTCGCGTCCATCTCCTGCCAAACTGCATGCATGCTGCGTTCCGTGCAGAATAATCACTTGCGCCGGATATTCGGCGAGGATCGCCATGGACCGGTAGATCGAGATTAGTGTGTTTCCCTTGTAGGCCTCCATCGCCGCATAATCTGTGAGGACAGCAAAGTTCTCCGTCGTATGTGCGGAGGTCTTCGCGCTGCAAGAAATTGCTATCGACGATTTTTCGCATGCTACCCGCTGAGGGTTCGCGAGACTTATGGTGCCCGGGGGCGGAATTGAACCACCGACACAGCGATTTTCAGTCGCTTGCTCTACCAACTGAGCTACCCGGGCACTGCCAGCCACGAGGGCTTGGGAGCGGGGGTTTATAGTCAGGCGGGGCAATGCTGTCTACCCGGCCATAATCGGGCCCAAACCAGCGAAAATCACGCCTATCCCCCGTCCTCATCCTCGTCCTTCCGCCCGGGGACGACGTAGGAGCCGGAGAGCCAGCGGTTGAGGTCGACGTCGCGGCAGCGCTCGGAACAGAACGGGTGCGAGCCCTGGCTCGCGGGCTTGCCGCAGATCGGGCACGGTTTTGCCTTGCGCGCGGCGGGGCCCTTGGCCCGTTTCGGCTCAGCCGGCATTGAGCCAGCCGAAGCGGATCGGGAAACCCTCGCCGCCCAATAGCGCGATCGATTCATAGAGCGGCAGGCCCACCACGTTGCTATAGGAGCCGACCATCTTGACCGCGAACGATCCGGCGATGCCCTGGATGGCATAGCCGCCGGCTTTGCCGCGCCACTCGCCGGAGCCGATATAGGCCTGGATGTCGTCCTCGCTCAGCCGCTTGAAGCGCACGCGGGTCTCGACCAGGCGCTGGCGGAACGCCTCCTTCGGCGTCACCAGGCAAATCGCGGTGTAGACGCGGTGGTTGCGCCCCGACAACAGCCTCAGGCATTGCGAGGCTTCGTCGACGAGATTGGCCTTCGGCAGGATACGGCGGCCGACCGCGACCACGGTGTCGGCGGCGAGGATAAAGGCGCCGCGCAATTCGTCGTCGAGCTGCACGGATTTCAG
Source organism: uncultured Alphaproteobacteria bacterium (assembly GCA_963721135.1). Taxonomy (GTDB): domain Bacteria; phylum Pseudomonadota; class Alphaproteobacteria; order Rhizobiales; family Xanthobacteraceae; genus Bradyrhizobium. The sequence goes on along the minus strand of CAVRIB010000011.1, from coordinate 78,108 downwards.
CGCGGCGTCGGCCTTGGCCCGCGCCAGCCGGTTGGCGCAGGCGCGCGGCAACTCGCCGCGCCGCGGGGTCTCGTCGACGTCGGCCGGCCGCAGCGCATCGGGCTCGATGCCGGCCTGGTTGAGCAGCGCCAGACGCCGCGGCGAACCGGAAGCAAGAACGAATTTGGGGCGGCCTAGCATGCGGCTTTTGCGGGCGGGAGGAATTGGGGGAAACGCGCGCGGAACCTAACGGATGGGATGCGAGGAGACAACCGGCTACAACACTATCGTCGTCCCTGCGAACGCAGGGACCCATAATCCGCGGCCCTTCGTTTGGCACGATCGGAGTTGCCTTCGCAGCAACGAAGTCCTGTGGTTATGGGCCCCCGCGTTCGCGGGGGCGACATGAATCACCCGCTCGCCGCACCCACCTTGGCGAATCTGCGGCGGATGCGCATCGACAGCGTGTCGCAGACCTCGCGGTAGGCGGCGAGCTTCTGCTCGCGGCTGCCTTCGGTTCCCGTGGGATCCTGGGTCGGCCAGTATTCGACATCGGCGGCAAGCGTGCGCGTCAGTTCGAGCGCCCTGTGATGCGCCTCCGGCGAGAGCGTGATGATGAGGTCGAAATTGAGCCCCTCCCAATCCTCCAGTCCCTCGAAGGTGACCGGCTTGTGGGTGGAAATATCCTGGCCCAGTTCCGCCATCACGGCGACCGCGAACGGATCGAGCTCGCCCTTGCGGACGCCCGCCGATTTCACGTATAGCGCTTGCGGGAACATGTGCTGCAACAGGCTCGCCGCCATCGGCGAACGCACGCTGTTGAGGCCGCATGCGAACAGCACGGCCTGGGGATTTCGCGCGCGCGGCGGCGCGTCCATTTAGCTTTAGCCCTTCCAATGCAGCACGCAGATCAGCGTGAACAGCCGGCGCGCGGTCTCGAAATCGACCCGCACCTTGCCCTTCAACCGCTCCTGCAGCGTGCGCGAGCCCTCGTCGTGGATGCCGCGGCGGCCCATGTCGATGGCCTCGATCTTGTCCGGCGTCGCGGTGCGGATCGCCTCGTAATAGCTGTCGCAGATCATGAAATAGTCCTTCACGATCCGCCGGAACGGCGTCAGCGACAACAGATGCGCCACCACGGGCGTGCCGTCCTCTTTGCGGATATCGAACATCAGCCGGTTGCCGGTGATGCCGATGTGCAGCGTGAACGGCCCGTCAGTCGCGCCCTCCGGCGCGAACAGGTTCTGCTCGATCAGGTCGTAGATCGCGATCGCGCGCTCATGCTCGATGTCGGGACCGGAACGCCCGATCGATTCCTCGTCGAGCGTCACCGCGGTGATGCGGTTCTGCGAATCCTCGTCTTTCCGCGTGCTGGTCATGTCTGGTTGAGGCGCAGTCCGACCGAGCGCGCATGCGCTTCCAGCCCCTCGGCCTTGCCGAGCGTCATCGCCGCCCCCCCCAGCGCGCGCAACTGGTCCGGCCCGCATTTCAGGATCGAGGTCCGCTTCATGAAGTCGAGAACGCTCAAGCCGGAGGAGAACCGCGCCGAGCGCGCGGTCGGCAGCACATGGTTGGAGCCGCCGACATAGTCGCCGATCGCTTCCGGGGTGTGCGGGCCAAGGAAGATCGCCCCGGCATTGCGGATTTTTCCGGCGAGCGCTTCCGCATCCGCGGTCATGATTTCCAGGTGCTCGGCGGCGATCGCGTTTGCGAGCTCGATCGCCTCGCCGAGCCTGTTGACCAGAATGATCGCGCCGAAATCCTTCCACGACGCACCGGCGATTTCCCGGCGGGGCAAGGTTGCGAGCTGTGCCTCGACCGCGCGCGCGACATCATCGGCGAGCCGTGCATTGTCCGTGATCAGGATCGACTGCGCGTTGGCGTCGTGCTCGGCCTGCGCCAGGAGGTCAGCCGCGATCCACTCCGCGTTGCCGGTGGCGTCGGCGATCACGAGCACCTCCGACGGACCGGCGATCATGTCGATGCCGACCTTGCCGAACACCAGCCGCTTGGCCGCGGCGACATAGGCATTGCCGGGGCCGACGATTTTTGCCACCGGCGCAATCGTGGCCGTGCCGTAAGCGAGCGCGGCCACCGCCTGCGCGCCGCCGACCCGGTAGATCTCGGACACGCCGCCGAGACGGGCCGCCGCCAGCACCAGCGGATTGAGCTTGCCGCCGGGCGAGGGCACCACCATCACCACGCGGCCGACGCCGGCGACTTTCGCGGGCGCCGCGTTCATCAGCACCGAGGACGGATAGGCGGCGGTGCCGCCGGGAACGTAGAGCCCGACCGCTGAAATCGCGCTCCAGCGCCAGCCGAGTTCGACCCCGAGCGGGTCGGTGAAACGCTCGTCCCTTGGCAATTGCCGGCGATGAAAGCTCTCGATGCGGTCGCGGGCGAATTCGAGCGCTTCCAGCGTGGCGCGGTCGCAGGCCTTTATCGCGGCGTCGATTTCCGCCGCGCTGACGCGTAAAGTCCCCGCATCGAGATCGTAGCGGTCGAATTTCCGCGTCGCCTCGATCAGCGCCGGATCGCCGCGCGCGGCGACGTCGTCGACGATGGCGCGGGTGGCAAGCTCGATGTCGGCCGCGACCTCGCGCTTCAGCCCCAGGAAAAGCGCGAATTGCTCGGTGAAATCGGCGCTGTTGCGGTCGAGGCGAACGGGCATGGCGGCTCCGGCGGGTCCCTGCTCAATGGCGCGGCGACAAGGCGCCGTCAACCCTTCAACTCGCTCCTTCCGTCATTCCGGGATGGTCCAAAAGGACCAGACCCGGAATCTCGAGATTCCGGGTTCGCGCTAACGCGCGCCCCGGAATGACGCGAGGTTATTTCCCCTGCCCCGGCGCTCCCGCGTCCTCGCCGAGATCGTCGGCGCCGAGGTCGGTCAGTTCGCATTCGAGGCATTCGACGTCGAGCCGCAGCACGCCGCCATGGCTGAACAACAGGACCGCGCTGCCGCTCGGCGCCTCGGCGGGATAGAACTCGATCCCGACGAGATCGAGCGCTGTTTCCGGCGCCTCGAGATCGATATTGCGCGACTTGCAGGCCAGCACCCGGTCGAAGCGCAACGCCGCGATCAGCCGGCGCGGCGAGGTTTCGCCTGACAGCGTCTGCTCCCAGTCGAGCCGGTTCATGCCGATCACCAGCCGCTTTTCGCCCTGCCGCCAGACGATATCGGCGGCCTTGACATGGGCGTCCTGGACGTGCGCCGAGATGACGGCAAGGTCGTCGGCATCGAGCGCGATCAATTTGAGCTGCGGCGACACCGGCCGACACCTTGGGTTTTGTGGTCTATCCGCTGATGCGCTCGATGGTTGCCCCGCAGGCGGACAATTTGTCCTCGAGCCGCTCGAAGCCGCGGTCGAGGTGATAGACGCGGTTGACCATGGTCTCGCCCTCGGCGGCAAGCCCCGCGATAACCAGCGACACCGAGGCGCGCAGGTCGGTCGCCATCACAGGCGCGCCGCGCAGTTTCCCGATGCCCTCGATGGTGGCGGTTTCGCCGTCGAGGCTGATCCGCGCGCCGAACCGCGCCAGTTCCTGCACGTGCATGAAGCGGTTTTCGAAAATCGTCTCGGTGATGTGCGAGCTTCCGCTGGCGCAGGCCATCAGCGCCATCAGCTGCGCCTGCAGGTCGGTCGGAAAGCCCGGGAACGGCGCGGTCGAAACCGTGACCGGGCTGATCCCGGCGCCGTTTCGGCTGACGCGAATGCCGTCGTTGTTGGGGGTGACCACCGCGCCTGCCCGGGTCAACACGTCGAGCGCCGTCTGCAACAGTTCGGGCCGCGCGCCTGCAAGCTGCACGTCGCCGCCGGTCATCGCCACCGCCATCGCATAGGTGCCGGTTTCGATGCGGTCCGGCAGCACGGTATGCCGCGCGCCGTGAAGTTTCGCCACGCCTTCGACCACGATGCGCGGCGTGCCGGCCCCGGTGATGCGCGCGCCCATCTTGTTGAGGCAGGCCGCGACGTCGACGATCTCGGGCTCGCAGGCGGCACCGGTGATCACGGTCGTGCCTTTGGCGAGCGTCGCCGTCATCATGGCGACATGGGTGCCGCTCACCGTCACCTTGGGGAAATCGATCGCGGCGCCTTTGAGCCCGCCCGGCGCTTTTGCGATCACATAGCCGCCGTCGATAGTCAGTTCGGCGCCGAGTTTCTCCAGCGCCATGATCAGGAGATCGACCGGCCGAGTCCCGATCGCGCAGCCGCCGGGCAGCGATACCTTGGCCTCATGCATGCGGGCGACCAGCGGCGCGATCACCCAGAAGGAGGCGCGCATCCGCGACACGAGTTCATAAGGCGCCGTGGTGTCGATGATGTTGGCCGCCGAGATGTGCAGGGTCTGGCCCTGATAGGCATGGTCGCCGGGGCGTTTGCCGGCCGACATGATGTCGACGCCGTGATTGCCGAGGATGCGCTGCAACTGGGCGACGTCGGCAAGCCGCGGCACGTTGTCGAGAACAAGGGTTTCCTCGGTCAGAAGGCCCGCGATCATCAGGGGCAGCGCGGCATTCTTCGCGCCCGAGATCGGAATGGTGCCATTGAGCGAGTTGCCGCCGACGATACGAATGCGGTCCATGCCGACCCCCAATGTCTGACTATGCACAAAGTATAGAGCCAACGTCCCCCGGATGGCAAAAGCGTGAAATTTGCGGCGATTTGATGGGGTTACCCCCGTCATTCCGGGGCACGCGCCAGCGTGAACCCGGAATCTCGAGATTCCCCGATGTGCAATTGCACATCTGAGGTTCGACCCTTTCGGGTCGCCCCGGAATAACGGAAGGCCTTCAGGCCGGCCTGAATCGTCGCACCGCGCCGATGATCACGATGACGAAGAACAGGAGCACGATGCCCTGGACCACGGCGAACGCAGGTCCGGTCGGCGGGTTGCCCGGTGCCAGCGCCGTCAGCGCCGGGATCTTCAGGAACGACTGGATCACCAGCACGAACACGTTGAGATAAAGCGCAAGCAGCGCGGTGACCGCGTAGATCCAGCGCCACGCGCCGGAAAGCCGCATCGCATAGAGCGCGATGCAGGCGATAGCCAGCAGCACCAGCGAGATGATGCCGACCATGTGCGACGGCAACAGCTTCTCGAACGGAAACATGAAGCCGGTGACGCTGGTCAATATCGTGAACAGCAGGAAGATCGCGGTCATGCCCGGCTTGCCGTCGGAGCCGAGCAGGCCGGCGAGCACGATAAAGCCCGAAACGATGCCGATCAGGCTGATGATCACATGCACGATGGTGAAGGTTGACAGGCTCATACCCAGCATCATGACGCACTCCCCTTTTTGAACCGGGGCGGATGCTACGACTCCGAATCAAACTTTGCCACATGCGCCGGTTGCGGCGGCGGCGCCGTGTTGAGCAAAATTGCGGCAATCTGTTGCACGGCCGTCACAAAACCGAGCCGGCCTTGCTTGCACATCCTAGCTAGCGCTCGAGGAATTCGATCAGTTTCGGGATGACCTGGTCCGGGGCTTCTTCCATCAGCCAATGTCCGCTGCCCTTGACCAGAACGCCCTCGACATTGCTTGCGACCATTCTGCCTTGCTCGATCAGGAATGGACCGCCGGCCTTCTCGCCGGACAGCACGAGCAGCGGCATGGTCAATCTGGTCTTCGCGAACCCGGCAAAATCCTCGGCATCCTTCGGGAAGGCGCGGAATACTTCCATCCCGGCCTTCATGTGACCGGGCTGGGCATATTCCCTCGCGTAGAATTCGCGATCCTGTTCCGGCAGCGATTTCTTCGGGTCGGCGGCGAAGTCGTTCCAGAAATGCTCGAGATAGATCCGCTCTCGTCCCGTGACCAACGCCAGCGGCGTCTTGCCGTAGAAATGGAAATGCCAGAGGTCGCGCAACAGGAAGACGCTGTTCCAGTCGCCGACACCGGGCAAGAACGCTTCCATCAACACCAGCCGTTCGATTTCGCCGGGATATTGCGCCGCATAGGCATAGGCCACCATCAACCCGATATCGTGTCCGACCAGGCGGATGCGATCGTAGTTCAAACCTTTCACCAGCGCGTGGATGTCCTGCGCCATCGCCGCCTTAGTGTATCCGTCTTCCGGCGCGGACGATTGGCCGAAGCCGCGCAGGTCAGGCGCGATCACGGTATGCTTGCCGGCAAGTCTTGCGATCAGCGGCAGCCACATGTGGCTGGTTTCGGCATAGCCGTGGAGCAGCACGACCGGATCGCCCTTGCCAGCGACGAGATAATGCAACCTGACGCCGTCGACTTCGGCGAACTTGCTATCCATCCGGCATCCCCCAGCGAAAATATTTTCTCAATAGTAGCGCGGGATCGGGCCGTTGTGCGGGGTCTTGCGGTCCGACAGATCGAACAGCACTTCATCGACATAGCACCAGCCCCAGCCTTCCGGCGGATCGTAGCCCTCGATGATCGGATGGCCGGTGGCGTGGAAGTGCTTGGTCGCGTGCTTGTTGGGAGAATCGTCGCAGCAGCCGACGTGGCCGCAGGTGCGGCAGATCCGCAAATGCAGCCAGACGCTGCCGATCTTCAGGCATTCCTCGCAGCCGAGCGCGCTCGGCGTGACGTCGCGGATGCCGGCGATATGACTGCAGGCTTTTGCCATCATGTACCTCGTTCGCTTGTGGCCTCATGGGTTCGAGACGCGCGGCGTAGCCGCGCTCCTCACCATGAGGGTCCAGGACCTCATCCTGAGGAGCATCGCGAAAGCGATGCGTCTCGAAGGATGAAGCCACGCAACTCAAAACTCTACAGCGCGGGTTTCGCCGCATCGCCGAGAAAGCCGTGCAGGGCCGCCACCACCTGCGCGCCCTCGCCGATCGCGCCGCCGACCCGCTTGACCGATCCGGAGCGCACATCGCCGACCGCGAACACGCCGGGCACCGAGGTTTCCAGCTGCGGCACCAGCCGGCGCTGATTGAGCTCCGACTGCGCGCCGGTCACCACGAAACCGCCGCGATCGAGCGTCACCCCGCAGCCGTCGAGCCATCCGGTGGCGGGATCGGCGCCGACGAACAGGAACAGGTTGCGGATTTCGGCGGTCACGGCATCGCCGCCGAGACGGCTCTTCCAGCTCACGCGCTCGAGCGATCCGGCCTCAGTGCCGTCGAGCGCGACCACCTCGGTGTTGAACACGAACTCGATGTTCGGCGTGGCCTCGATGCGCTCGATCAGGTAGCGCGACATGCTGGCGCCGAGGCCGCCGCCGCGGATGATCATGTAGATTTTGCGGGCGTGGCCCGACAGAAACACCGCGGCTTGCCCGGCGGAGTTGCCGCCACCGACGAGCACGATGTCCTGGCCGCCGCACAGCCGCGCCTCGATCGGAGAGGCCCAGTACCAGACGCCGCGGCCTTCGAATTTTTCGAGCCTGTCGATCTCGGGCCGCCGGTAGCGCGCGCCGCTCGCCACCACGATCGAGCGGGCGCGCACGGTGTCGCCGCCGTCGAGCGCCAGCGCAAACGCGCCGTCGGGGCGTGAACAATCGAGCGACTTCACCGCGACCGGGATCATGATGTCGGCGCCGAACTTCTGCGCCTGGGTAAAGGCGCGGCCCGCCAGCGCCTGCCCCGAAATTCCGGTCGGAAAGCCGAGATAGTTCTCGATGCGCGCGCTGGCGCCGGCCTGCCCGCCGAAAGAGCGCGCATCCAGCACGACCACCGCAAGACCCTCGGAAGCCGCATACACCGCGGTCGCGAGCCCCGCCGGACCGCAGCCGACGATCGCCGCATCATAGATCTTGTTGCCGGCGGCCCCGCCGATCATGCCGAGCGCGCGGGCAAGTTCGGTCTCGCCGGGGTTGCGAAGCACGGTGCCGTCGGCCACCACCGCCAGCGGCCAGTCGCCGGGCGAGGGCGAATAGCGCGCGATCAGTTCGGCGGCGTCGTGATCCCGTTCGGGGTCGAGCAGGTGATGCGGCAGGCCGTTGCGGGTCAGAAATCCCTGCAGCCTGATGACACCGACCGAATCCGGCGGCCCGATCAGCACCGGCCCGCCGACGCCGCCCTGGATCAGGCTGACCCGGCGCAGAATCAGCGCGCGCATGATGCGCTCGCCGAGATCGGCTTCGGCGACCAGCAGCGCGCGCAATTTGTCCGGCGGGATCAACAGCGTCTCGACGTCGCCTTCGGCATGGCCGTCGACCAGCGCAATGCGGCCGGAGAGCGAACCGGTCTCGGCGAGAAACTGGCCCGGACCCTGGTCGATTACGGGCGTGACGTGGCCGAGCCCGTCGCGCTGGGTGAGCGCGACATGGCCGGAGAGGATGACGAACATGCCTAGCCCGGGCTTGCCGGCTTCGAACAGCCGCTCGCCGTTCCTGTAATTGCGCAACTCGCCGAAGCGGCGCATCCGCGCGATCTCTTGCGATGTCAGCGTCGGAAATGTCTGCTCATGCCGCGGAAACGCGGCCGCGGCCGGCGCGCCGCCATTGGTCTTGCTTTCAGTTGCGGGGTCCACGCCCAACCCTCCGTCTTGCATCGTTTTCGAAACTAACAAACCCCGCAAGCGGGCCGAACCCGGCTATTCGCCCGGCTTTCTTTCGCCGCCGCCGGGAGGTGACACCTCGCCGGTGCCGGAAGAAGGCGGCGTGGCATCGCCGCGCGCCCGCGCCTGGGATTTCCGCCGCTTGAGGTTTTCGCGCAGCGCCTGCTTCAGCCGATCCTGGCGCGGATTGTTGGCAATGGCGTGACCTCGCCCCTCGCCTTTTTCCGTCTCATCCATCATCGTGGACCTATTCTCAATCTCGCCGGAGGCAACCGGATGGGCGATCAAAATGCACTGGCGGCGTTGCCGCAGCGGACGCTCGACGGCTGGCATCGTTTTGTCGCCTCACCCGATCGCGACCTTTTGGCCTCGCTCCTGGCGGAAGATATTGTGTTCCGATCGCCCTTCGTGCAATCGCCGATTCCCGGGCGAACGGCGACGCTGCTGGTGCTGACGACGGTGGTGCAGATTTCCGAGAATTTTCGCTACCACCGCACCTTCGTCTCCGGCTCCCACGACGTGGCGCTCGAATTTGCCGCCAATATCGGCAAATGGCAGCTGAAAGGCGTCGATCTCGTCAAATTCAACGCGCGAGGCGAAATGATCGAGTTCGAGGTCATGATCCGCCCGATCAAGGCCTTGGCGGCGCTGGGCGAGGAAATGGGAAACCGGATCGGGGAGCAACTGAGCCGGCTCAAGGCGTTGGCAGGCAGCCGAGACTGATTTTGTGCGCTTTTTGCGGACGTCTCCGGGTGGCCCCGCGCTTGCGCCAAGGGGGGCCTTGTGGCAAGGATCGGCCGCCTTGCTGGGCCGTTTCGGCCAATTCTCCTAAGTCAGGGCATGCTGCCGTAGCTCAGTGGTAGAGCACTCCATTGGTAATGGAGAGGTCGATGGTTCAATCCCATCTGGCAGCACCAGCTTTTTCGATTTGGAACCTCGCTCTTTGCATACTCCGGCCGGTGAGGCAGCGGTTTGCGAAGCCTCATTCGCCGTCATGACTTACCGCAAGGTGACGATTGCTGCGCCCGTCAAAATACATTGCTTTTTTGACAGAGGGAGCATCCATGACAAAACCTGTTCCTGACAAGGCCGAGGTCGCGCTCGAATATCCCGACAAGCTCTATGTCGGCACCTTCGAGCACTCATCGCGGTTTGCGGCCCATCTCGATCCGACCGGCTTTGCACTGGTGCTCGAACGTCCGGGCGCGGAGGATGTCCGCAAGTCGATTCACATGCACATCAGTTTCGGGTTGCTCGCCGGCATCCTGCGCGAGCTCGCCTCGAGCGTTGGCCGCATTCCGAAAGACGATATCGCCCACCGCGACCTGCTCGCGCAGGCGGTCGGCGAGCTGCACGCGGCGCTGATGAAGGCCTAGCGGATTTCCCGGTTCCAGCGGCCTCTCGGGGGGTCAAAAATTAAGGCTTCTTTCAGGTTTGATTAAGGCCTCATTAAGCACAAATTCTCGTTGTTCCCCAATAGGTTGGGTTGTCATCCACTGTGGCCTCCGGGTGACAGCTTTTTCTTCAGAAGCGGGCTAACTGCGCCGCCATGGATGGAGCCGAGAAGCGGCCCCTCGCAAAGATGACCTGTCGGAGACCAAGATGAAAAAGATTCTACTCGCCACTGTGGCCCTCGTCGCCCTCGGCGCGACCGTGCCAGCACTCGCAGCCGATCTCGGAACGCGCGCACCCTACTACAAGGCCCCGGCCTATGCCGCGCCGATCTACAACTGGACCGGCTTCTATATCGGCGCCCATCTCGGCGGCGCCTTCTCCAGCGACAACAATTTCAGCGGGCTTGCCACCGGCAACAACAGCAACGGCCGCTTCCTCGGCGGTCTGCAGGGCGGTGCGGATTATCAGCTCTCTCCGAACTGGGTGATCGGCGCCGAAGCCCAGTACAGCTGGCTCTCGGGCAGCGTCGGCGCGGTGTTCCCGGGCGGCTTCGCCTATAACAACAACCAGCGTGGCCTCGGCTCGCTGACCGGTCGCGTCGGCTACACCTGGGGTCCGGGACTGCTCTACGTGAAGGGCGGCTATGCCTATTCCGACAACAACGAGTTGGTGACACTCGGCGGCGTGCCGGTCGCCTTCGCGACCCTTGGCGACCATCGCAGCGGCTACACCGTCGGCGCCGGCGTCGAATACATGTTCGCTCCCAACTGGTCGGCCAAGGTCGAATACCAGTACTACAACTTCGGCAACGCCACCTTCAGCACGCCCGCCGCTTTGGTGCCGTTCGGCAGCTTCACCACCGACGACCACGTCGTGCGGGCCGGCGTCAACTATCGCTTCAACTGGGGTGGCCCGGTGGTTGCGAGGTACTGATCAAAGGTCGGATCGAATTTCGACGGAAAGGCCGGCCTCGCGCCGGCCTTTTTGTTTTCCGCTCTCGGGCTGATTAACCCTTCGGTAAGCATCCGCGGCTGTCGCGCGCGAAAAAGCCTCGGGAAATTCCATCCGCTGCAGCATTGGTGACGGCATTTTATTCAAATGCTGTCGAACTCCGCGCAAGCCTTCCCGGAGACCGCGCCAATGAAGTTCCTGCCCGCTATTGCGGCGATCGCGGCACTCAGTGCGATGGCGCCTTCGCGCGCGGCCGATTTCGGCGCCGGCCCCCATGCCAAGGCTCCACCCTATGCGGCGCCCGTCTACAACTGGACGTCGGCGGCGCGATCAGCAGCAATGAAGTCCTGAGTGGGCTCGCGATCGGCAACACCCATCAGGGCCGGTTGCTCGCCGGCGCGCAGGCCGGCGCGGATTACCAGTTCGCCGGCATGTTCCTGGTGGGTGTCGAGGGTCAGTACAGCTGGCTCGCCAGCAGCAACGAAAGCCTGATCTTCCCGGGCGGATTCGTCTATACCAACGACCGCCGCGCGCTCGCCTCGGTGACCGGCCGCGTCGGCTTCACCCTCGGCCCGGCGCTGGTCTACGCCAAGGGCGGCTACGCCTATTCCAACAACAGCGAGAGCCTGACAATTGCCGGCCTGCCGATCAACTTCGCGTTCGATAACACCCATACCAACGGCTTTACCGTCGGCGCCGGCCTGGAATACATGTTTGCCCGAAACTGGTCGGCCAAGGCCGAGTATCAATATTACAGCTTCGGCAGCAGCCGCCTCATTGCGCCGGTCGCCTTCGTGCCGTTCGGAAGCTTCACCAACGATGAACATGTCGTGAAGGTTGGGGTCAATTATCGCTTCAACGGGCCCGCGCCGGTGGCCGCGCGATATTGAACCGCGTCAGATCAAGAGCTTAAGGGCCGGCCTCGCGCCGGCCTTTTGTTTTTCGCCGCACGTAAAAATTGCGCAAATCGTTCCAATTTTCCCGACTTTGTTAACCGGGTACCTTGATACTGCCGCCCGACGATCGATAGCAACGGATCTTGCACGGCGGAGCCAGCATGGCGGTTCGATTCAGCCTCGGGAAAATTGGCAAATTGTTCGGCTTCCTGCGCCCACGCTGGGGCGTCAGGGGCAGCCTGTTTGCCGCCTTTGCCGTGATCGCGGGCATGGCGCTCCTGATCAGCGCCGGCGCGGCCATGGTGCTCGGACATCTCAGCCGCAGCATGGAAGACCTGAGCGGACGGGACATTCCGCGGCTCGCGGCCAGCCTGCAGCTCGCCGCCCAGAGCGCAAGCCTCGCGAGCCAGGGGCCGGCGGTGCTGTCATCCGAAAGCCAGGACGCGCTGGACGAACGCTCGAAGAAGATGAAGGAAACCCAGCAGAGCACGCTCGACAAGCTTGGCGAGATCATCGAACTCGGCGCCGACAAGACGGTGGTTGCGAACCTCACCGAAACCGTGAAGAACATCGACGACACCATCAAGAGCCTCGGTTCGGCGGCGCACGAGCGGCTCGAGGCCGCCGCCGCGCGCGAGAAACAATATGAGGCGCTGCGCAAGGCGCAGGCCGACTTCGTCGCCACCGCCGCGCCCGCGATGATCGACGCCCAGGCCCAGGTCAACGCCGTCCTGAGCTCGGCCAATATCTCGACCGAAGACGCGAGCCAGGCCGCGCAGACCGTCGAGCAGCTCGGCAACGTCATCTCCTCCTGCAACCTGATCGCATCCGACCTGATCGCGGCACTCTCGGCCAACGGCAGCGAAACGCTCGACGCGATCGGCAAGGAGTTCACGGAAAGCCAGGCGCGCGTCAAATCCAGCCTCGATCTCCTGCCCAAGAACCAGGGAACCAAGGCGCTCGCCGACTCCGCTTTGAAATTGATGGCGTTCGGCGAAGGCAAGACCGGCGTGATCAAGCTGCGCCAGAAGGAACTGGACGCCAATGATTACGGCCAGGTCGTCCTGGACGAGACCCGCAAGCTCAATGTCGGCCTCGACATCAGCGTGCAGCAGCTCGTGGACGGCGTGCAGAGCGAGACCAATGCCTCGACCTGGCAGGCACGCCGCGAGATTTCGCTGGCGACCACGGTGATGCTGGCGCTCGGCGGGCTGACGCTGATCGGATCGGTGCTGTTCGTCTGGCTCTATGTCGGGCGCAACATCCTGCGCCGGATCGGCAGCCTGCAGCGCTCGATGCAGCTGTTGTCCGACGGCGATCTCGAATCGGAGATCTATCGCAGCCACCAGCACGACGAAATCGCCTCGATGGCGAATGCGCTGCAGATCTTCCGCGAGAGCATGATCGAGGCCCGCGCGCTGAGCGCCGATCAGGACAGGGATCGCACCGCCAAGGCGGAGCGCGCCTCGCGAATGGAGGCGCGGATCGTCGAATTCGAGGCGACCGTGCGCGCGGCGCTGGACAACCTGCAGAAGTCGGCCGGTTCCATGCAGGCCACCGCGCAGAGCATGTCGGCGACCGCCGATCAATCCAGCTCGCTGGTGAGCGCGGTGGCATCCGCCGCCGAGGAAACCTCGGTCAACGTGCAGACGGTTTCCTCCGGCACCGAGGAACTGTCCTCGTCGATCCAGGAAATCGGCCGTCAGGTCACGACCTCGGCGGAAATCGCCCGCAAGGCCGTCGCCGAAGCGGGCTCGACGGACGCGACCATGCAGGGCCTTGCCGACAATGCCAGCCGCATCAGCGTCGTGGTCGATCTGATCCAGACCATTGCCTCGCAGACCAACCTGCTCGCGCTCAACGCCACCATCGAGGCCGCACGCGCGGGCGAAGCCGGGCGCGGCTTCGCGGTGGTCGCCTCCGAGGTGAAGAGCCTCGCCAACCAGACCGCGAAGGCGACCGACGAGATCCGCTCGCAGATCGCCAACATGCAGCAGGTGACCACCTCGGCGGTCGGCGCCATCAGGAACATCAGCACCACCATCACCGAGATCAACGAGGTCACGACCGCGATCGCGGCCGCCGTCGAGGAGCAGGGCGCGGCGACGAAAGAGATCGCCCGCAACATCCAGCACGCCGCCGGCGGCACCGCCGAGGTCTCCTCGAACATCGTCGGCGTCTCCACCGCTTCCGCCGAGGCCGGAACCGCCGCCGGCGAGGTGCTGAACGCTTCCGGCGCGCTGCGCCGCGAGGCCGACGTGCTGCGCTCGGAGATCGACGCGTTCCTCTCCAACATCCGGGCGGCCTGAGATTTCGTCATTCCGGGATAGTCCGAAGGACCAGACCCGGAATCTCGAGAATTCCGGGCTCGCATCTTCGACGCGCCCCGGAATGACGACCAAATCAATCACCCATGTGTTTTACTCAAACCGGCAGCCGTTTTTTCGGCTGGCGCCGCGCCGATTGTGCGGCTAAGCCGGTACCAGATCATTGCAACTCGAAACGATGCATTCCAGACTAGACACCATCCAGTCCTCGGCCGAGGCCCTGCGCTACCCGTGGGAAAACCACCCCGGGCCCGATCAGGTGGTCGAGGTGATGCCGGGCATCGTGTGGGTGCGGCTGAAACTGCCGTTCCGCCTCAACCATGTGAACATCTATCTGCTCGCCGACGGCGACGGCTGGGCGATGGTCGATTCCGGATTCGGCAACGAGGAATCCATCGCGGCCTGGACTGCGCTGTTCGATGGCCCGCTCAAGGGCACCAGGATCACCCGCCTGATCGTGACCCATTCGCATCCCGATCATGTCGGGCTTGCGGGGTGGATCGTCGAGCGCTTCGGCTGCCCGCTTCATATGTCGCAGGTCGAGTACCTGCAGTCGGTCTATCACCAGAACCGCGGCACCGAGGAGCGCAGGAACGCGCAGCGGCTGTTCTTCCGCCGTCACGGCATGGACGAGACCCTGACCGACAAATTGCTCGGCCGCGGCCAGGATTACCTGAAACGGGTTTCGATCCTGCCGCCGGCCTATCGCCGTATCTCGCATGGCGATGAAATCTCCATCGGCACCCGCCGCTTCAAGGTGATCACCGGCGGCGGCCATGCGCTCGACCAGGTGATGCTGTATTGCGCCGCCGACAAGCTGTTTTTGTCGGCCGACCAGGTGCTGAGCAAGATCTCCCCCAATGTCAGCGTCTGGGCGGTCGAGCCCGAGCAGAACTCGCTCGGCGAGTATCTGGCCTCGCTGGCGAGCCTCACCACCACGCTGCCCTATGACGTGATCGTGCTGCCCGGCCACGGCGTGCCGTTCTACGGGCTGAAGACCCGCATCAAGCAATTGGCCGAGCATCACGAGGAGCGCTGCCGGCTGATCGCCGAGGCCTGCCGGGACGTCCCGCAAACCTCGGCGCAACTGGTGCCGGTGGTGTTCCACAAGCACGTGCTCGACGCCCACCAGATGGGATTTGCCGCCGGCGAACTGATCGCGCACGTCAACTACATGCTGGTCGAGGGCCGCCTGACCGCCGCGGAGACCGACGGCGTGCTGCGCTTCAGGACGACCTGACCGCCTGCGGCGAGCTCACAGTCCAAGATAGGCGCGCCGGATTTCGGGCTTGGCTTCGAGCACGGCCGGCGGTCCCTCGGTAAAGACACGCCCCTCGGCGATGACATAGGCGTAGTCGCTCACCGCCAGCGCCAGATGGACGTTCTGCTCGACCAGAAGGATCGTGAGCCCGGCCTCGCGCAGTTTCTTCAGCATCGTGAAGAGCTGATAGGTGAGCACCGGCGCGAGCCCGAGCGACATTTCGTCGATGATCAGGATGGTCGGATCCGACATCAGGCCGCGGGCGATCGCCAGCATCTGCTGTTCGCCGCCGGACAGCGTGCCGGCGGTCTGGCGCCGCCGCTCGGCGAGCCGCGGAAACATGGCGAAGACCCGATCGAGGCGATCGGCGTAGCTCAGCGCCGCCCGCTTCGAAAAGGCCCCAAGCTCGAGATTCTCGCCGACGCTCATCTTGCTGAACAACTGCCGCCCTTCCGGCACCAGCGCAAACCCCTGCGCCGCCTTGACGTGGGTGGCCACGCGCGTCACGTCCCTGCCTTCGAACGTCACCCGGCCGGCCGTCGGCGTGATGGTGCCGGCGATCGCGCGCAGCATCGTGGTCTTGCCGGCGCCGTTGGCGCCGACGATCGCGGTGAGTTCACCGCGGGCCGCGCGCAGCGAAATGCCCCACAGGACCCGGACCTCGCCGTAGCCGGCCTCGAGCCCTTCGACGGCGAGCAGCGCCTCCGCCATGCGCTAGTCCCTCCTCTGCAATTCGGCGGCGAGCCTGGGATCGCCCAGATAGGCCTCGATCACCTGGGCGTCATTGGCCACTTCGGCCGGCGCGCCTTCGGCGAGCTTTTCGCCGAAGTTCAGCACGACGATGCGGTCCGACAGGCTCATGATGGCCTGCATCAGATGCTCGATGATCAGGATCGTCACGCCGCGCTCGCGGATGCGGCGAACCACGCCGATCATGTGATCGACTTCGGTGGGATTGAGGCCGGCCAGCACCTCGTCGAGCAGCAGCAGCAGGGGACGCGCCGCAAGCGCGCGCGCGAGCTCCAGGCGCTTCTTTCCGGCGATGGTCAGGTGCAGCGCCAGCATTTCCCTGCGGTCGTCCAGTCCGACGAAGCTGATTGCCTCGCACGCCGCTTCGCGCGCCTGCGCCAACGGCAGGTTTTCGCGGCCGAAGCAGGCGCCGACCGTGCAGTTCTCCAGCACCGTCATGTTGACGAGCGGCTGCACGATCTGATGCGTGCGCGCCAGCCCGAAGCGCGCGACGCGGTAGGGCTTTTCGCCGGTGATGTTGGTTCCGTTGAACACGATTCGTCCGGCGTCCGGGACGTGCACGCCGTTGATCAGATTGAAGAGCGTCGTCTTGCCGGCCCCGTTGGGGCCGATCAGGCCGAGGATCTCCCCCTTGCGAATGGTGAAGCTCAGGTTGTGAACCGCCTGCAGCCCGCCGAAGCGCTTGTTGACCTTGTCCAGTTCGAGAAGAGCCGTCATTCGAGCACCTTCTGGGTGCGCGGAAAGCGCCTGTAGATGAAGCCCATCAGCCCGCTCGGAAAGAACAGCACGATCAGGAGCAGCAGCACGCCGGCCACCACCAGCTGAAAGTGCGAGAAGGTCTCGGACGTCAAGAGATAGCCGCGCAGCTCTTCGTAGAGGTAGGCGCCGAACGCGACGCCGGTGACGGTGCCCTGGCCGCCGAGCATCGCGATCACGATGACCTCGGTCGAAAGCGTCAAATCGAACGCGTCGGAAGGCTGGATGAAGGCGCTCTTGATGAAATAGAGGCCGCCTGCGAGCGCCGGCAGAAAGGCCGAGGCGCTGTAGACCAGCGCCTTGTAGAGCGGCGTGGGCACGCCCAGGATCGCGGCCGCGTCCTCGTTCTGGCCGATCGCAAGCAGGCCAAGGCCGAACTTCGAGCTCTTGATGGCGTAGCTCAGATAAAGCGAGAGCCCCATCACCGCGACCATCAGGAAATAGATGACCCAGAGCGCCTGCCCGGCCCCGCCCAGCGGGTTGAAGATCGCGGGCGACAGATAGATGCCGGAGGAACCGCCCCAGGGCCCGAAATTCTCGACAAAGGCCTGTACCGCTTCGTTGATGCCGATCGTCGACAGCGCGAAGAACGCGCCGCGCAGCCGCAGGATGCCGAGCCCGAAAAACAGCGCGAAACCGCTGACCGAGATGCCGGCGACCAGGAGACTCAAGAAAAGCGGCCAGCCGTGCGAGTCGACCAGCCAGACGCAGATGTAGCCGCCGAGCCCGAAGAAGACGATGCTGCCGAAATTGATGTAGCCGGTATAGCCGAGCATCAGATTGAGATTGCTCGCGAGCGTGATGTAGAGCGCCGCCAGGATCAGGCTTTCGCGGAGCTCGACATTGTCGCCGAACACCGGCGCGATCGCGAAGACCGCGACCGCCGCCGTGATGATCCAGAAAAACGGCCTGCGCAGCATCAGAGCGCTCCGCGTCTTGACGCGAAGACACCGCCCGGAAACGCGATCAGCACCACGACGAACAGCGTGAACTCGATCACCAGGGTCCAGCTTACCGGCACGAAGGGCGCGACCAGCCCTTCGAGCAGGCCGAGCGCCACGCCGCCGATCAGCGCGCCGACGGGATTGCCGAGCCCGCCGAGCACCGTCACGATGAAGCCCTTGAGCTGGTAGCCGTCCCCCGACAGCACGGTGAACGGAAACAGCGTGCCGATCAAAACGCCCGAAACCCCTGCCAGGGCGACGCCGACGCCGACGGACGCCGCGAGCACGCGCGTGGTCGGAATGGCGACGAGTTCGGCCGCCTCACGATTGTTGGCGACCGCGCGGATCGCCTTGCCGACGCGGGTGTAGTGCAGGAACAGATAGAGCGCGCAGGCAATCGTGGCGGCGACCGCCGCGGCCAGGATGTGGGGGCCGGGAAAGGTATAGCGCCCCATGCTGATCCCGGGCATCGACACCTCGACGTTGAAGAGGGCGGTGCCCCAAACGGCGGTGCCGACCCCGATCAGCACGAGATTCACCGAGAAGGTCGACAACAGGCTCATCAATGGCGGCCGGTCGATCATGCGATGGACGGCGATCCAGTAGAGCGCAACGCCGACGAAGAAGCCGCCGATCAGCACCGGCGGCAGGGCCGCGTAGGGGGAAATGCCGAGCGCGCCGGTCAACAGATAGAGCGCGAACATGCCGGCGACGATCATCGCGCCATGGGTCAGGTTGATCACGTCCATGACGCCCCAGATCAGCGTCAGACCCATGGCGGCCAGTCCATAGACCAGGCCGACAAGCACCCCATCGATGATCGAAGCGAGAATTCCCAGCATGGGCGAAACCGATGGTCGGGCCCGGCGGCGCCGGGCCCTCAGCCATCACTGCGTGGTTTCGGTGACGGGGTAGAGGATATCGGCCGATTGCGCCGCCTTGGGCCAGACGATCTGCCGGGTGAGTGCTGTGCCCGCCTTCTGCCATTGTGCCAGCACCATTTCATGCGCGACCTGCAGGCCGTGATGCCCCGCGTCTGTGGCGAACTTGACGTGGCCGAAGAAGGTCGTGACGTCGGTCGCATTGAGCGCTTCGATTACTTTCTCGTTGTCCAGCGTTCCCGCCTTCTCGATCGCCCGCTGCAGGATCACGCCGGCGGTATAGCCCGCGGCCGCATGATAATCCGCCTTGTGGCTGTACTTGGCCTCGAACGCCTTGGCGAATTCCGCCGTGGTCGGCCCGAAATCCGGCTTGTAGGAGACCTGCAGTTCCCATTGCGACGGCACGGTCACGCCCAGTGCGGCCGGTCCCAGTTCGGCAAATTTGTCGTCGGCCGGCGCCACCAGGATCGATATCCATTTCAGACTGGCTTTCTGGTCGTGCATCTGGCGCGCCAGGGTGGCGCCGTCGGAATAATGGCCGCCGCCCATGAACGCGTCGGCATTCGACGAAATGATCTTGTTGACGATCGGTCCGAAATCCGTGGTGGACGGCGCATAGGATTCATCCATCACCACCTCGAGGCCGGCCTGCTTCGCCTGCTCCTTCGCCGCCGCCAGCACGGTCTTCGAAAACGGATCGTCGGAATAGACCATCGCGATCTTGGCATGCGGATTCTTCTGCTTCAGCGCCTCGACCGCGCCGGAGAGATAGTGGGCGGCCGAAGTGATCACCATGAACAGGTGCTTGTTGCCGAGCTCGAAAGGCTTCTCCTCGGCGCCGCCGCTGACGACCATGATCTTGCCGTACTGCTCGCTGACGACGGCCGCCGCCGCCGTCAGTCCGGACGAATACGGGCTGAACAGAAACTCCGCCTTGTCCTGGTTGACGAGGCGCGTGTAGAGCTGCTGCACGCGGCCGCCGACCGACTGGTCGTCGTAGCTGGCGAATTTGACCTGGTAGCGCTTGCCGCCGACCTCGATGCCGCCCTTGGCATTGACCTCGTCGCGCCAGAACTCGAAGCCGCGCTCCTGGCCCGTCGAATCGACATTGAGCGGACCGGTCCGCGACGCCGTGAAGCCGATCGTGATGGTGTCGGTATCTGCCGCAAACGCCGGCGCAGCAACCAAAGCTGCTGCCGCCAGGAGTGCATAAAATGGTTTCATCTGCTCCCTCCGTATTTGCTTTTGTTTTTGTTGGTTTTTGTATGCCTCTACCAGGCGGCCGATCCGTCGGATCGTCAGTCGGTGGGACACAAAATACAAAATAGCACGGGCGACCTTGCTCGGCTGTACGGCTTTAGGCGACGTGCCGCGAGCCGCGCACCCTACCTGCGTACCGCGACTCCGGACGGGCCCGGGCAAGGCCGGCCCCAAGAGCATGATCCGGAAAAGTGGACACTGGTTTTCCCTCGCGACAAACGCGGAACGCGTTTGCGCGGAGATCATGCTCAAACAAAAAGATAGAGCGGGATGAGGATTCGAAGAAAAGTCATCGCGCTCTAGCGTGAGGGCTTCCCGGCCGGCTTTCTTTCGGTTCGCAACCGGCCGGTCTTGTGCACCTTCGAGCGCGGTTCCGCCGACCCCTCGCGAACGATCGGAAACCCCATCAGCGCCGTCGTGGCCGCCAGCCCGAAAAAGCTGGAGCGACTCATGCCGAGTTCGGCCGCATGGCGGTCGACCCGGGCGATCAGGCTTTTTGGCAGGTAGACGTTCACCCGCTCCGACGGATCGGGCGGGTCCACGCCGACCATGAAAAAGGCCACGAGGTCGCAGCCTTTCGGCAGCGCGATCCCTTCGATCGGTGTCGGCTCGGGAAGCGACCTGCCGCGCTCGAACAGCGCGTCCACCGCCTGCGCGAGCGCGTTTTCCGCCCGCTCTATGGCCTTCTCTTGCGACGTTCCGCCGGCGACGCAGCCGGGAAAATCCGGAAACCAGGCGCCGAACGCCGACTTCGGCCCGCGCTCCAGCACCGCCGGATAAAGCCGTCTTTTCATCTGACGATCGGTCCCTTCGCGACTAGGTGCTAATACCTTGGTGTGTTTAATCACACACTAGCACGGATAGCCAGGAAGCGAAAGGCGCTGGTCGGCCGTCAGGACGAAGCCGCGGCAGCGCCGGCCATGGCAAAATGGAAACAGCCTGTTAATCATGACTGAGTCCTGCCCCGCGCTACGGGCAACCCAGGCTCCGGCGGAGGCGGGGCCATCGACCAATTCCGCCTCGACATCAAAGCTGGAAACGCTCTAAAAAGGGCTCACGCCGCTCTTGGCCTCACGCCCGGTTTCCAGGTTCCGCGATGGATTACAGCAAGTTCTTCAGTGCCGCCCTCGATCGCCTGCATGACGAGCGGCGCTACCGGGTTTTCGCAGACCTCGAACGCATCGCCGGCCGTTTCCCGCATGCGGTGTGGCACTCGCCGAAGGGCGCACGCAACGTCGTGATCTGGTGCTCCAACGACTACCTCGGCATGGGCCAGCACCCGAAAGTGGTCGGCGCGATGGTGGAGACCGCGACCCGCGTCGGCACCGGCGCCGGCGGCACCCGCAACATCGCCGGCACCCATCACCCCCTGGTGCAGCTCGAGCAGGAACTGGCCGACCTGCACGGCAAGCAGGCATCGCTTTTGTTCACCTCGGGCTACGTCTCCAACCAGACCGGCATCGCCACCATCGGCAGGCTGATCCCGAACCTCTTGATCCTGTCGGACGCGCTCAACCACAATTCGATGATCGAGGGTATCCGGCAGTCCGCCTGCGAGCGTCAGGTGTTCCGCCATAGCGACATGGCGCATCTGGAGCAATTGCTGCGCGCCGCCGGTCCCGACCGGCCGAAGCTGATCGCCTGCGAGAGCCTCTATTCGATGGACGGCGATATCGCGCCGTTGGCGAGGATCTGCGATCTCGCCGAGCGCTACGGCGCGATGACCTATGTCGACGAGGTTCACGCGGTCGGCATGTACGGCGCGCGCGGCGGCGGCATCGCCGAGCGCGACGGCGTCATGCACCGCATCGACGTCCTGGAAGGCACGCTCGCCAAGGCGTTCGGGTGTCTCGGCGGCTATATCGCCGCAAGCTCTGATATCATCGACGCGGTGCGTTCCTACGCGCCCGGCTTCATCTTCACTACGGCGCTGCCGCCCGCGATCTGCTCGGCGGCGACGGCCGCGATCCGGCACCTGAAGACCTCGAACTGGGAGCGCGAGCGCCACCAGGAACGCGCCGCCCGCGTCAAGGCGATCCTGATCCGTGAGGGGCTGCCCGTGATGTCGAGCGATACCCATATCGTGCCGCTGTTCGTCGGCGACCCCGAACTCGTCAAACAGGCCAGCGACATGCTGCTGGAAGAGCACGGCATCTACATCCAGCCGATCAACTATCCGACGGTCGCCAAGGGCACCGAGCGGCTGCGGATCACGCCGTCGCCCTATCACGAGGACGCCCTGATCGATCAGCTTGCCGAAGCGCTGCTGCAGGTCTGGGACCGCCTCGGCCTGCCGCTGAAGGAAAAGTCGCTGGCGGCCGAGTAACGTTAATCGCCCCGCCCGCGGCGAAATCATTGCATCTCGACGGTGCGGCACGGTGCTTTGCCGGTGCAATCCGGCTATACTCCCCCATCAGGGCGACAGTCGTTTGCGGGTGCGGGCCAGACCGCGCGGCCGGACGTGAAGGGAGCTAAGCAGCGATGCTGCACGACTGGGGCGTGATCGCAGCCGCCTTCGGCTACATCTCTTTCCTGTTCTTCGTGGCGAGCTATGGCGACCGCCTGTCGCCGGCGCAGCGCGGCCGCGCCAGCGCGCTGATCTATCCGCTGTCGCTGGCGATCTACTGCACTTCCTGGACGTTCTTCGGCTCCGTCGGCTTCGCCACCCGCACCAGCGTCGACTTTCTCGCGATCTATATCGGACCTGTTCTGATGATCGGCCTTTGCACGCCGCTGCTGCGCCGCGTCATCCAGCTGGCGAAATCGCAGAACATCACTTCGATCGCCGATTTCATCGCCGCGCGCTACGGCAAGAGCCAGGCGGTAGCGGCGACCGTCGTCCTGATCGCGATCATCGGCTCGGTGCCCTACATCGCGCTGCAGCTCAAGGCCGTGGCGTCGTCGCTCGAGACCATCCTGAGCGAAGACCAGGCGATCTCCCATATTCCCATTCTCGGCGACATCGCGCTGATCGTGACGCTGGCGATGGCGATGTTTGCGGTGCTGTTCGGAACCCGCCAGACCGATGCGACCGAACATCAGCACGGCCTGATGCTGGCTGTCGCCACCGAATCGATCGTGAAGCTGGTGGCCTTCATTGCGGCCGGCGCCTTCGTCACGTTCTGGATGTTCACGCCCCACGAGCTGGTGCAACGCGCGATGAAGACGCCGGAGGCGGTGCGCGCCATCAATTACGTGCCCTCGATCGGCAATTTCCTCACCATGGTGCTGCTGTCGTTCTGCGCCATCATGCTGCTGCCGCGCCAGTTCCACGTCAGCGTGGTCGAGAATTCCAGTGACGCCGAGGTGAGCCGGGGCCGCTGGCTGTTCCCGCTCTATCTCCTCGCCATCAACCTGTTCGTGATCCCGATCGCGCTCGCGGGCCTGATCATCTTCCCGTTCGGTGCGGTCAACAGCGACATGTACGTGCTGGCGCTGCCGATCGAGGGCAACGCCCCCCTGCTCAGCATCGCCGTCTTCGTCGGCGGCCTGTCGGCGGCAACCGCGATGGTGATCGTGGAATGCGTCGCGCTCTCGATCATGGTCTCGAATGACATCGTGGTGCCGATGGTGCTGCAGCGCGGCCCCGAAGCGCGCGCCGGAGGCAAGGATTTCGGCGACTTCCTGCTCAAGACCCGCCGCGTTGCGATTTTTGCCATCATGGTGATGGCCTATTTCTACTACCGCGCACTGGGCAACACCCAGCTCGCCGCCATCGGCCTGTTGTCGTTCGCGGCGATCGCGCAGCTGGCGCCGGCGTTTTTCGGCGGCCTGATCTGGCGGCGCGCGACCGCGCGCGGTGCCATCGGCGGCATGCTGGTCGGCGGCGCGGTGTGGGCCTACACGCTTTTCCTTCCGAGTTTCCTTGATTCCAACACGGCCGGCATCCTGATGCTGCAGCACGGCCCGTTCGGCATCGAGGCGCTGCGTCCACAAGCCTTGTTCGGCGCCGACCTGTCGCCGCTCCTGCACGGCGTGCTGTGGTCGCTCGCGCTCAACGTCCTGACCTACGTCGTGCTGTCGCTGGCGCGCCGCCCTTCGTCGATCGAACGGCTGCAGGCGGACCTGTTCGTGCCGCACGCGCTGGCGCCGATGACGCCGACCTTCCGGCGCTGGCGCACCACGGTGACGGTGCAGGACATCCAGAGCACGGTGGCGCAATATCTCGGCCCCGACCGCGCCCGGCATTCCTTCGAAGCCTTCGCGGCGCGGCAGCGCACCGCGCTCGATCCGTCCGCGCCGGCCGATTTCGAGCTGCTGCAGCACGCCGAGCATCTAATCGCCTCCTCGATCGGGGCGGCGTCCTCGCGGCTTGTGATGTCGCTCTTGTTGCGCAAGCGCACGGTCTCGGCCAAGGCCGCGCTGAAACTGCTCGACGATTCCCACGCCGCGCTGCACTTCAACCGCGAGTTACTGCAGACCGCGCTCAACCATGTGCGGCAGGGCATCGCCGTGTTCGACCCGGACCTGCAGCTGATCTGCTCGAACCTGCGGTTCGGTGAAATTCTGGGGTTGCCGCCGCAACTCGTGCAGATCGGGATTCCGCTCAAGGAAATCCTCGAATTCATGGGGACTTTCAACCCGCCGGCCGCCGGCGACGGCGACAATGATGCGCTGCTGGAAAGGCGGCTTGCCGCCTATACCACCGAAGGCGAACCCTATCTGGAACGGCTCCCCGACCGCCACATGGTGATCGAGGTGCGCGCCAACCTGATGCCCGGCGGCGGACTGGTGATAACCTTCGCCGACGTCACGCCTTCCTTCGAGGCCGCCGAGGCGCTGGAGCGCGCCAACGCCACCCTGGAAAAGCGGGTTCGCGATCGCACCGAGGAACTGACGCGGCTGAATTCGGAGCTGGCGCTCGCCAAGAGCACCGCCGAAGACGCCAATAACTCGAAGACGCGGTTCTTGGCCGCCGCCAGCCACGACATCCTGCAGCCGCTGAACGCGGCGCGGCTCTATGTGACGAGCCTGGTCGAGCGCCAGAGCGGCGGCGAGGATTCGCGGCTGGTCGAGAACATCGACGATTCGCTGGAGGCGATCGAGGAGATCCTCGGCGCGCTGCTGGACATCTCGCGGCTCGACGCCGGCGCCATGACGCCCTCGATCACGAGTTTCAAGATGAGCGACCTGATGCGCTCGCTGGAAATCGAGTTTGCGCCGATCGCGCGCGCCAAGGGGCTGGAGCTGACCTTCGTGCCCTGCTCGCTGCCGGTGGAATCCGATCGGCTGATGCTGCGGCGGCTGCTGCAGAACCTGATCTCCAACGCGATCAAATATACCCCGCGCGGCCGCGTGCTGGTCGGCTGCCGGCGTCACGGCCAAAGCCTGCGGATCGGCGTCTACGACACCGGCGTCGGCATCCCCATTCTCAAGCGCGGCGAGATCTTCAAGGAGTTTCACCGGCTGGAACAGGGTGCGCGGATCGCACGCGGCCTCGGGCTGGGGCTGTCGATCGTGGAGCGGCTGGCGCGCGTGCTCAACCACGGCATTGCGCTCGACTCCAACGGAGCCGGCGGCTCGGTGTTCTCGGTGATGATGCCGATCGCCAAGGCGGTCAATTATACCGCCGCGGTCACCACCGCGACCCCGCTGTCGCGGACGCCGATGAGCGGTTCGCTGATCGTCTGCATCGAGAACGACGCTGCGATCCTGGACGGCATGAAGACCTTGTTGACCGCATGGGACGCGGAAGTCATCGCGGTCGCCGACCCCGATGCCGCGATCGAGGCGATCGAGGCCGCAGGCCGGCCAGTCACCGGCCTTCTGGTCGACTATCACCTCGATCGCGGCAACGGCGTGGCCGCGATCCGCGATATTCGCCGCCGCTTCGGCGAGAACCTTCCGGCGATCCTGATCACCGCCGACCGCAGCCCGCATGTGCGGGCCGCAGCGCGCGACGAAAAGATCGCGGTGCTCAACAAGCCGGTCAAGCCAGCGTCATTGCGCGCGCTGCTCGGGCAGTGGCGGACGCAACAGATGGTGGCGGCGGAATAGGTCTCTGGCCCTTACTGCGGCGTGCCCTGGCGCCACTGGCCGCCGGCGATCTTGGCCGCGGCGATCACCGCCTGGGTCCGGCTTTCGACGCCAAGTTTCTGCAGGATCGCCGAGACATGCGCCTTGATGGTGGCTTCCGATACGCCGAGTTCATAGGCGATCTGCTTGTTGAGCAGGCCCTCCGACAGCATCATCAGCACCCTCACCTGCTGCGGGGTCAGCGTCACCAGCCGGTCGCGCAGCCGCGTCATCTCCGGATCGGCTGCGGCGCTGAGATCGGTATCGGGCGGCACCCAGACGTCGCCATCCATGACCTTCAGGATCGCGTCGCGCAGGGTTTCGACGCCGAACCGCTTGGGGATGAACCCGGAGGCGCCGAAATCGAGCGACCTCCTGATGGTGCCGACGTCGTCGCTGGCCGATACGATGACCACCGGGATCGCCGGAAATTGCGCGCGCAGATAAATCAGTCCGGAGAAACCCGAGATTCCCGGCATCGTCAGATCGAGCAGGATCAGGTCGACGTCGGAATCCTGGTCGAGCAGCGCGGTCAAATCCTCGAACGATCCGGCCTCGTCGATCCTGGCCGAGGCCACGACGCTTGCCACCGCCTGTCGCAACGCATCGCGAAACAGCGGATGGTCATCGGCAATGACGAGGTGTGTGCTGGCAGTCATTTATTTCATGCACAGGGGTTGCGGCAAACCCGTGACCGCTTTTTCAGGCCTGCCAAGCGAGTTTCTTCTCCATAATTGTCCCTCGGCGAACGATTTCATGCAAGCGCGCAATATTCCTGTCCGGCGAAGCGGTTAATCGCCCGGCTTGTGCGCCGCAATAGGTTCGATGCAGCGGGTTTGTCCTCTTCGTGTCGTGTTGAGAGTGGTTCCGACATAGTCCGGAAATAACGGCGCGAAGAGCCAAAAGTCTTATTGGGAGTGGTATCACGGCGATGTTACCGTGCTCGCAATCCCATGGATTTTTACCCGGCCGGGCCCGGTGCATGGGGAGCAAGCTTTGCATCAATGATCGGGGAGCAGACAATGGCAATGGCAGCAGCAGCGGGTGGCGACGTCCGTACGGGGGGAATGACCGGAGAAGAACGAAAAGTCATCTTCGCCTCCTCGCTTGGCACCGTTTTCGAGTGGTACGACTTCTACATCTACGGAACGCTCGGCGTGTTCCTGGCGAAGTACTTCTTCTCGAACGTGCCGGCGAATGTCGGCTTCATCTTCGCGCTGCTCGCCTTCGCCGCGGGCTTCGCGGTCCGCCCCTTCGGTGCTCTGATCTTCGGGCGCCTCGGCGACATGATCGGGCGCAAATATACCTTCCTGATCACGATGACCCTGATGGGCTTCGGCACCTTCTTCATCGGCCTGCTGCCGAGCTACGCGACCTGGGGCATCGCCGCGCCGGTCGTGCTGATCGCGCTGCGGCTGGTCCAGGGCCTTGCGCTCGGCGGCGAATATGGCGGCGCGGCGATCTACGTTGCCGAACATGCGCCGTCGAACAAGCGCGGCTACTACACCTCTTGGATCCAGACCACGGCGACGCTCGGCCTGTTCATGGCGCTGCTGCTGATCCTCGGCATCCGCACCTGGATGGGTGAAGCATCCTTCGGCGACTGGGGCTGGCGTATTCCGTTCCTGCTGTCGGGCATCCTGCTCGCGGTCTCGATCTGGATTTGCTTGAGCCTCAACGAATCTCCGATCTTCCAGAAGATGAAGGAAGAGGGAAAGACCTCGAAGCGGCCGCTGAGCGAAGCCTTCACCGAATGGTCGAACGCCAAGATCGCGATTCTCGCGCTGTTCGGCGCGACCGCGGGCGAAGCGGTGGTGTGGTACGGCGGACAGTTCTACGCCCTGTTCTTCCTGACCCAGACCATCAAGGTGCCGGCGGTGACGGCGCAGATCCTGATCGTGATTTCACTGGCGCTCGGTACGCCCGGCTTCGTTATCTTCGGCTGGTTGTCGGACAAGATCGGCCGCAAGCCGATCATTCTCGTTGGCTTCCTGCTGGCGGCGTTGACGTATTTCCCGATCTTCAAGGGAATTACCCATTTCGCCAACCCGAAGCTCGAAAACGCGCTTGCGAACGCGCCGGTCACCGTGATCGCCGATCCCGGCGAGTGCTCGTTCCAGTTCAAGGCAACGGGAACCGAGACCTACAGCACCGGTTGCGACATCGCGAAATCGGCGCTGGTCAACCTGTCGGTGAACTACGACAACCAGGTCGCGCCCAAGGGCACTCCGGCACAGGTGAAGATCGGCGAGCAGACGTTGACTTCGACCTCGCCTGATTTCGCAAAGGCGTTGCCGGCGGCGATCAAGACCCATGGCTATCCGCCATCGGCCGATCCGGCCGACATCAACTACGTGATGACGACGGTGCTGCTCTGGCTATTAGTAGTCTACGTGACGCTGGTCTATGCCCCGATCGCGGCGTGGCTGGTTGAACTGTTCCCGAGCCGGATCCGCTACAGCGGATTGTCGCTGCCGTATCACATCGGCAACGGCTGGTTCGGCGGCTTCCTGCCGGCGACCGTGTTCGCGATTGTCGCGGCGACCGGCAATATCTACTCCGGCCTCTGGTATCCGATCATCGTGGCGACGATGAGTCTGGTTGTCGGGTTCCTGTTCCTGCCGGAAACCAAGGACGTGGACATCCGAAAGAGCTGATAGACAACGGGCGGTGACCGCCGCCCGGAGCAGACTTGAATGGTGCCGGCCGGCCGCGGATTGCTCCGCGGCCGGTCTTGCGTTTCAGCCGATGCTGCCGATGAATTGCAGCACGACCTCGCGCCGATGCGGACGCGCGCGATGCTCGATCAGGTAGACCGCCTGCCATGTTCCCAGCGCCAGTTCGCCGTCCAGGACCGGAATCTGCAGCGATGTCGACGTCAGCATGGTCCTGACATGCGCCGGCATGTCGTCGGGACCCTCGGTGTCGTGGCGCCATCCGGCATGCTCGGGCGCGAGCCGATCGAGTGCGGTCACGAGATCATCGAGCACCGTGGGATCGGCGTTTTCCTGGATGGTCAGCGACGCCGAGGTGTGGCGGATGAAGGCAGTCACGGCGCCCTCTTTCGCGCGCGCATCGTTTGCGAAATTTCACGATGACGGCGGTGAGATCGACAAAGCCTCGGCCGGATGTCGGAACGGTCAGCAGCGAGGATACGATCGTAGACGCGCCGACCGAGGATAGCGCGGAGCGCGAGAGTGATTTTGGTGTGGCCATCACCTCATTCTCTCGTCGTCCTGCCTTCGCCTCCTCAAATCCTGCCACTGACGTCCTTTTGCATCCGGTTGGCCATGTCGATGAGCCGCCGCCACGCGCGCTCGACGAACGACATCACCCGATCCATGTCCTGGTCGCTCGGCAACGGAATTTCGATCTTGCGCTCGCCTTCGGCGACATTCGGCTCGGGTTTTTTCAGCGAGTCCGATTTCGGCAGCGGCTCGTCGATCTTGCCGCTGACGACGGGTTCGCGCGCCGCCAGTTCCGCCTTCAGCTTTTCATTGTCGGCCTGCAGCCGGCCGATTTCGGCGTCGAGCGCGGCGCGCTCGTCGGGCACGGTGTAGCAGGCCCAGCCGTTGCCGTTGTTGCTGCAGGTCGAAACGGCGCCGGTGCGGGTATCGAGCCTCACCACGCCGTCGGGGACCGTCGACAGCGAATAACGGCCGTTCTCGGTATCCGGCATGGATTCCGCAGCCGCGGCGCCGATTCCAAGGAGGCATGTCATCGCCGCTGCGGCGGCGATGGAGGTTGAGAATTTCGAGACCGACGTCGCGTTTGGCATGGGGCTGCTCCGTCTCAACACCGAATCCAATCTTCCCTGTCCGGCCTTCGATTCCGACCCTACACCTGCGAACGGTACGGTGCTCGGCCTGATTTCAACGCGTCCGCGAGCAATTCGATCCGGTCCTGCCCCCAGAACACCTCACCATCGAGCACATAGACCGGCGAGCCGAACACGTCGGCGGCCAGTGCATCCTGGCGGTTCTGCTCATAGATCGCCCCGATCTCATCGGACCCGGAACGCTCCACGAGCTTCTTGCCTGGGAGCCCGGCAGCATCCGCGAGCTTCACCAGCGTGGCGGCGTCGGCGAGATTGAGCTCGTCTTCCCACACCGCCGGAAAAGCCCGCCGCAGATATGGATCGGGATCGTGGCCCGCCTCGACCGCCGCGATCACCACGCCATCGGCGAGCCGCGCGTTGAACGGCCAGTTCGCCGGCTGCAGGTGAAACTTCAGCCCGCGCTTGTCGCGCCAGCGCTGCAGCTCGATCATCCGGTAGCGCTGCCGCACCGGATGGCGCTTCATCAGCGGCAGACCGCCGGTCTCCGAGAACAGATCCACCAGCACCACCGGCTTGTGATTGACCTTGAGATCATAGGTCGCCACGAGGTCGCGGAACATTTTGTGCCCGATATAGGCCCACGGGGATAGAAGCGAGAAATAGTAGTCGACCTGACGCGGCATGCGGCCTCCGGCGAGATGTGGATGCAGCGCCATCCCAACAGACCGGCAAAGGCGATGCAAGATCGATGCGTGGCAGCCACTGCAGCGCCGCCGGAAGCCAATGATCGCGCAACACAGGATCGGAGCACCGGGCCACGATCCCGTATCAACCGGCCATGGATCGGCCCACAGATCGCGCCGGCCGCCGTGGCGCGCGGCTGATTCACGCGCGCGGCTGTTGCACTGCGGCGGTCGCCAATCGCGGGCGCGCGATAGCGCCGAATAAATCAGAAGAATCAATGAAGTAGATGGTTATGACGCAATCTTGACTTGGTTGGATGCGGTCAGTATGGTCCGCGCGGCTTTTGAGGGTGACGGGGCGGTCATTTCCATCAACGCAAGCTTCATTTCGGGTCTCTGCAGCATGGCTGAAGGCACGAAGGACGGCGAAAATGGAAGTCGCGATCAATCGTCCTCCGATGAGGCCGCGCTTTCCGCAAGGCTCGGAAGTCTGGATCAGCGGTTGTCCGAAATTCGCGGCAACCGGGACATCGGGACTGACCAATCCGGAACTGGAAGCGGAGATGGTGCTGCCAGAGCTTCGGCGATGGCGCGCGGCTTCCGGCTTTCTTCGGAGTTGGTCGCCGGCGTTGTCGTCGGAGCGGTGATTGGCTGGGGTTTCGACCGCTTGTTGTCGACATCGCCCTTCGGACTCATCGTGTTTTTCCTGCTGGGCTTCGTGGCCGGCGTGGTCAACGTAGTGAGATCGGCGGGCGTGGCTCCGGGCAGAACCGATCGCTGAGAGTAGCAGAGTCGAAGTGAATTGAATGCAGAGCGCCGGCGCGGCCGGCGGCACCTTGAGATGCGGCGCGGATGATCGATCCCATCCACCAGTTCAACATCGACAAGATCTTCACGATCGGCCATATCGGCGGTCAGGAGATCGCCTTCACCAATTCGTCGGCCTACATGTTTGGTTCGGTGGCGCTGATTTCGCTGTTGATGATCGGCGGCGTCGCCGGACGGCAGCTGGTGCCGGGGCGCATTCAATCGGTCGCCGAGCTCTGCTACGAATTCGTGACCAGCACCGTCCGCTCCACGGCCGGCAAGGAAGGAATGAAATTCGTTCCGCTGGTTTTTTCGATCTTCATGCTGCTGTCGGTCTCCAACCTCATCGGCATCATTCCCTATGCGTTCACGATTTCGAGCCACATCATCGTTACCGCGTCGCTGGCGCTGCTCGTGTTCCTTACCGTGCTGGTTTACGGCTTCTACAAGAACGGGCTGAAGTTCTTCAAGCTGTTCGTACCGTCCGGCATACCGCTCGCCATTCTGCCGCTGGTGGTCGTGATTGAGTTGATTTCGTTCCTGTCGCGGCCGATCTCGCACAGCGTGCGTCTGTTCGCCAACATGCTGGCCGGCCACATCACGCTGAAGGTGTTCGCAAGCTTCGTCACCATGCTCGGGGCGTTTGGCGTCGTCGGCTGGTTCGGCGCGGTGCTGCCGCTGGCGCTGACCGTGGCGCTCACCGCGCTCGAACTGCTGGTCGCCTTCCTGCAGGCCTACGTCTTCACCATTCTCACCTGCATCTACATCAACGATGCCATTCATCCGGGTCACTGATCCGGCTTATCTCAACAAACCTCAAGAAGGGAGTTCGTTTCATGGATCCGATTGCCGCTAAATACATTGGCGCTGGTATTGCCTGCATTGGCATGGGTGGCGCAGGCGCGGGCGTGGGCATCATCTTCGGCAACTACCTCGCCGCGGCGGTACGCAATCCGTCCGCAGCGCAAGGCCAGTTCGCCAACCTGATCTTCGGCTTCGCGGTGACCGAAGCGCTCGGCATCTTCTCGCTGCTGATCGCGCTCTTGCTCTTGTTCGCGCTCTGATACATCACCGATCTGGCCGATGCGGTCTGTGACGCGGACCTTGATCGGCCGAACAGGAGAAGCCCGTGGCTGAGAGTCATGGCAACGCGCAGGGCGCGACAGCCCATACCGAGGCGGATGGCGGCCACAAGGCCCCGTTTCCGCCGTTCCAGAAGGACACCTTCGCTTCGCAACTGGTGTCGCTGGCGATCGCGTTCGTCGCGTTGTATCTGATCGTCTCGAAGATTGCGCTGCCGCGCGTCAGCGGTGTTCTGGACGCGCGCCAGAAGGCGATCGAGGGCGATCTCGCCGAGGCCCAGAGGCTGAAGGACTCCTCCGAGGCCGCGCTGATGGCCTATGAGACCGAACTCGCCGCGGCGCGCGGCCGCGCGCAATCGATCGGCGCCGAGACCCGCGAAAAACTCAACGCGGCCGCCGATGCCGAGCGCAAGACGCTGGAACAGCGGCTGGCGGTCAAGCTTGCCGAGGCCGAGAAGACCATCGCGGCGACGCGCGGGGCTGCGATGAGCAACGTCCGCGCCATCGCCGCCGACGCGGCCGCAGCGATCGTGCAGCGGCTCACCGGCGCATTGCCCGACGGCAAGTCGGTGGAAAGCGCCGTCGACTCCTCGTTGAAGGGATAACGCGATGTTCTACGAGATCCTCGCCGAGCCGGAAACCTGGGTCGCGGTCGCCTTCGTCATCCTGATGGCGGTGTTCGGCTGGCTCGGCGTCCACCGCACGGTGCTCAAGACGCTCGATCATCGCAGCGAACGCATCAAGAGCGACCTCGACGACGCCCGCCGCCTCAAGGACGAGGCGGCCAAGCTGCTCGCCGACTACAAGGCCCGTCACGCCGGCGCGGAACGCGAGGCCGAGGCGATCATCGCCGCGGCGAAGGCCGACGCCGAGCGCATCGCCGCCGAGGCCAAGGCCAAGATGGAGGATTTCGTCACCCGCCGCACCAAGACCGCCGAGGGCAAGATCGCGCTCGCCGAGGCCCAGGCGCTGGCCGACGTCCGCGCCGCCGCCGCCGACGCCGCGGTGGCCGCCGCCTCCACCATCCTGTCGCAATCGGTGAAGGGGCCCCTCGCCGACGACCTGCTCGCCAAGGGCATCGCCGAAGTCCGCGCCAAGCTGAACTGACCGCCTGTGGGGTGTCGTCCTCGCGAAAGCGGGGACCCAGTATTCCACAGACGCCAGCGATAGGCCGGGAGGCCGCGGCGTACTGGATACCCGCTTTCGCGGGTATGACGAGCTTGAGTTTGTCGCGCACCCGGACGACGACATTATTCTACTTCTTCTTCCTTGCCGGTCTTGCCGGCCGCTCCGGCGTCAGGGCCTGCGGATCGAAGCCGATGTAGAAGATGTAGCTGTCGCCGGTGTTTCCCGGCGGCACCGGATAGACCACGTCCTCCGCCACCAGGCTGAACGGCACGCTGTCGGTGTCCATCGAGACCACGGTCTTGTAGACCTTGGTGGTGATCACCTTCTCCTGCACGCCGCCCTGCACCACCGCGACGCGAAGCGGGACCTCCACCGTCGGCGGCGCGCCGGAGGGCCCGGCGATGACGCGGCCGAGAACACCGATCCGCGCCGTGATCTGGCCGCCGCTCAGCGTGCAATCGCGCGCGGTGCGGGTGATCGAGGCCTGAAAGCGCACGTCGTTGCCGACCGCCTGCTTGCCGGGAGCCGCCACCGCATAGGTCGACGCGCCGGCGCGAATGTTCACCGGCGGACAGGTAAGGTCACTGGGCGCTGCCGGCGGCGGCGTTTCGCCGACGGCCTGCGATTTCGAGCCGAACAGCTGGCTGAACCTGGAGCCGATCGAGGGGCTGGAGGAGGAATCCGACGAGGCGCCGAACATGCTGCCGCCGCCGCAGCCGCTCAGCATGGCGCCGGCAGCCGCGAGCGCCAGCAGCACGCGCAGACGGCCCGCCCGGCCGGCGCCCGCCGTCCGCATCCTCAGCCTGTCACGCATCATCCGGATGTCCCCAAAAACCAACATATCGGGCCCGCGCGCCCGCGGCGCGCGGTCGGGTTATATCAGCGCAATCCCGGCGAACCCAAGGCGGGTGTCACAATCTTGATAAGGTCGGTTAACCGCGAAAATCCTCGTGCAGCAGGCCGAACAGCAGGTGGTCCTGCCAGACGCCGTTGATGCAGAGATAGCGCCGCGCCAGGCCCTCGCGGGTGAAGCCGCATTTCTCCAGCACCCGGATCGACGGCGCATTGGAAGGGATGCAGGCGGCCTCGATGCGATGCAAATTGAGCTCGCCGAACAGCGACGGCAACAACACGCGCAGCGCCGCGGTCATGTAGCCGCGGTGCGCATGCGGCTCGCCCACCCAGTAGCCGATGGTGCCGGCCTGCACGATGCCGCGGCGCACATTGGCAAGCGTCACGCCGCCGAGCATCGCCCCGTCGGATTCCCGGAACAGCAGGAACGGATAGGAACGGTCGGCGGCGACGTCTTCGGCATAGCGGCGCAGCCTGCGCCGAAAGCCGGAACGGGTGAGATCGTCGGACGGCCAGATCGGCTCCCACGGCGTCAGATATTCCCGGCTGTGTTCGCGCAAATGCGACCATTGCAGGAAATCCGACATTTGCGGCGCCCGCAGCAACAGGCCATGGCCGCGCGGCGCGAGCGCCGCCGGTCCGCTGGATGGAAGCCGAAACAGGGCCATGTCCGATACTCCCCGTGCCCGATCCTACCCGGCGCGCGAGCCGCCTTCAATGCAGCAGCGTCTTCGCCTTCGACCGGGTCAATCCTTCCGCAAAAGACACCGCCGTGTCCAGACCCCTTCCGCTGCCGAGCGCGACCACGGCCGGGCGGCTGCGCGACAACAGCCCGCGCGCGGCGTTTCGCGTCGATTCCACGCTGACGGCGTCGATCCGGCCAACCAATTCCTCCACCGTCAGCGGACGGCCATAGGCGAGCACGTGACGCGCCAGCTGCTCGGCGCGCGCCGAGCAGCTTTCCAGCGCCATCAACAGCCCCGCCTTCATCTGCGCCTTGGCGCGCGCCACCTCGGCCTCGGTCAGGGTCTCGACCGCGTCGTTGATGACGTCGACGATGACTTCCATCATCTCGGGCGCGTCGGCGGGATCGGTGCCGGTATAGAGCCCGAAGAAGCCGGTGTCGCTATAGGGCGCATGGAAGGCGTAGATCGAATAGCACAGCCCGCGCTTTTCCCGCACCTCCTGAAACAGCCGCGACGACATTCCGCCGCCGAGCGTATTGGTGAAGACCTGAAGCGAGAACAGTGACAGGTCGGTCTGCGGTACCCCTTCCAGCGCCAGCGTCAGATGCGCCTGCTCGAGATCGCGATGCACCACCTTCGAGCCGCCCTTGCCGAACATCGCGGCTTGCGGCTTCGGCGCCGGCGCGCCGTCGAAGCTTGCGAACTTCGTCGCCACTTCCTCGACCACCCGCCTGTGATCGACGGCGCCGGCCGCGGCCACCACCATGTCCGGACCGCGATAGTGCGTCGCAAGATAGTTGCGCAGCGTATCGCGGGTGAAGCTCTTCAAAGTCTTGGCGGTGCCGAGCAACGAGCGCCCCATCGGCTGGTCCGGATAACACAATTCGTTGAGATGCTCGAACACCACGTCGTCGGGCGTATCCTGCGCGGCGCCGATCTCCTGGATGATGACGCCCTTCTCGCGCTCCAGTTCGTCCGGCACGAAAGAGGGATTGGCGAGAATGTCAGACAGCACGTCGAGCGCCAGCGGCACGTCGGCCTTCATCACCCGCGCGTAATACGCGGTCGTCTCGGTCGAGGTGCCGGCGTTGAGATCGCCGCCGACCGCCTCGATCTCCTCGACGATCTCGCGCGAGGAGCGCCGCGTGGTGCCCTTGAACGCCATGTGTTCCAGCAGGTGCGAGATGCCGTGCTCGTTCGGCCTTTCGTCGCGGCCGCCGACGCCGGCCCACACCCCGAGCGCCGCGGTTTCCAGATGCGGCATGTGATCGGTGATCACGGTGAGACCGGAGGGAAGCTTGGTGACTTCGACGCTCATCCGATAGCTCCCTGCTTCGCGGCGCGGCTCACCGCGCGCACGAAGTGTTCGACCTCGACCTGGTCGTTCTTGATGATCTTGACGTGCTCGGGCCTCGTCATGAGCCCCGCGAGCCACGGCGGCAGCTCCGGACGAACGCCGCAGGCCGCCTGCACGGCGTCGGGGAATTTCGCGGGATGCGCGGTCGACAGCACGATGTTGGCAATCCTCGAATCCGAGGTATCGCGGTCGGCGACCGCGAGCGCCACCGCGGTATGGGGATCGACGAGGTCGCCGGCCTCGCGCCAGGCGGCGCGGATCGCGGCGGCGGTCTCGGTCTCGTCGGCGCGGCGAGCGTCGAATTCCTCGCGGATCGCGGCCAGCATCGCGTCGGGCAGCACGAAGCGCCCGGACTGCTTGAGCTGCGCCATCAGCCGGCGGACGATGGCAGCGTCCCGGCGGCATGCCTCGAACAACAGCCGCTCGAAATTCGACGACACCTGGATATCCATCGAGGGCGAGGCGGTTGCGTGCACCTCGCGCACCTCGTAGATGCCGGTCTTCAGCGTCCGCGGCAGGATGTCGTTGACATTGGCGGCGATGCGCAAGCACCGGACCGGCAGGCCCATCTTCTTGGCGACGTAGCCGGCAAAGATGTCGCCGAAATTCCCGGTGGGCACCGTGAAATCCACCGTCCGCGCCGGCGCGCCGAGCGCCACCGCGGAGGTGAAATAGTACACCACCTGCGCCACGATCCGCGCCCAGTTGATCGAGTTGACGCCCGACAGCGCCACCGCGTCGCGAAAGGCATGATGGTTGAACAGCCCCTTCAAGATCGCCTGGCAATCGTCGAAGGTGCCCTCGATGGCGAGCGCGTGGACGTTCGATGCGCCCGTCGTCGTCATCATCCGCCGCTGCACGTCGGAGATGCGGCCGTGCGGAAACAGCACGATCAGGTCGACATTGTCGAGACCGGCGAACGCATCGACGGCGGCGCCGCCGGTATCGCCGGAGGTCGCGACCACGATGGTGGTGCGCTCGGCGCGCTTGGCGAGCACGTGGTCCATCAGCCGCGAGATCAGCTGCATCGCCACGTCCTTGAACGCGAGCGTCGGCCCGTGAAACAGTTCCAGCACGAACTGGCTGGGGCTGGTCTGCCGCAGCGGCGCCACCGCGGGATGGCGGAAGGTGGCATAGGCCTCGTTCGCCATGCGCCCGAGATCGGCATCGGCAATTTCGCCGCCGACGAACGGGCGGATCACATCGACCGCGACTTCCCAATAGGGCCGGCCGAAGAAGGAGGCGATCGCCTCGCTCGAAAGCTGCGGCCAGGTTTCGGGCACGTAAAGGCCGCCGTCCCGGGCAAGCCCGGTCAGCATCACGTCGCAGAAGCCAAGCGCGGGGGCCTCTCCCCTGGTCGAAACATACCGCGTCAAACCGCCCTCCAAAGGCCTTTGGCGGATCCAAGCCTTTGATATCACGAGATCTTCTGCATTCGCCTGTCGCAAAGCAGGGCGGCACCATAGAAGATTGAGGCGTCAAAGGGTAGCCCGCCTTTGGCGGCCCGCGTCCGGGGAAACCAGTGTCGTCCCCGCGAACGCGGGAGTTATCGCGACAGCGGCGGTGAACTCCCTCCCCCTTGTGGGGGAGGGTTGGGGAGAGGGGTCCACATGGGCAGTCTCTCTTTCAGCGTTTCGCTGCAGCGGACAGTCCCGATGCCGCTACCCCCCCTCCCTAACCCTCCCCCACAAGGGGGGAGGGAACAGACATCGGCCATTTCCGATTCGAATTTCAAGCAGCCACAACTCCGCATTCTCGCCGCGGGTTTTTCGCGCGAGGTTTGCGTTTTGGTCCGGCTCCCTCGGAAGTGAGGGCGCAGGGAATGCCGGGCGCTCGATGCGCCCGCAGCCTCGCGTACGATAAAAAACAAAGTACACGAGCGTAGTCACCACGGTCACACCGGTTTCACCCGGCATTCCCCGCGCAATGGTTTTACGGCTTACTTCGTGCTCGCCCCGGTGCACCGGGCTTGTTTGCCACCGTCGCCCGCGCGCCTTAACGCGAACTTGACACCAGCGTCGGGGTGCCAGGCCCACACGACTTCGCCGTCCGCCTCAGGCACGTTCGTCTACGCACCCTCGGCGTCCACCGCATCCCGCCCCGCGTTGATGACGTTGCGCAACGCCCCTTGAGTGGGACGGGGCGAGGAGGGATATAGGACTGGTTTTGGCTTCTGTAAAGCGTAAATATTTTTCTGAAATGGCCTTGACAGCGGCCTGCACAAACCGATCAGTGATTTGCCCGTCAGGCAGTTGCCGAACGATCTCTTCTTCCCTTCCCCGTGTGGGAAAACCCGAACCGGCCAGGCGTCTTATTGCACCTTGATATCCAGCTCCTTCACCAGTCGCCGATATTTTTCCGAATCCTCGCGCACCTGGCGGCCATATTGCTCGGCCGTACCGCCGGTCGGCTCTTGCGCCTGATCCTCGAATAATTTTCGAACCCTCTCGTCATGAAGTGCCGCATTGGCCTCGGCATTGAGTTGGGCGACGATCGGTGCCGGCGTGCCCGAGGGCACGAACATTCCGATCCGCTGATCGACCACCAGTCCGTCCATGCCGGCTTCCTGGAATGTCGGCACGTTCGGCAGCGCCGGCGACCGGACGGCCGTCGACTGCGCCAGCAGAACAAGGCCGCCGGACTTGTTGTAGGGAACGAGCGGGGTCGATCCGAGCGAGCCGAGCTTGACATGCCCGGCAACGAGGTCGTTGATGGCCTGGCCCCCGCCGCGATACGGCACCTGCTCAAGCTTGATGCCGGCAAGCTTCGCATACCACAGCGCCACCATGGCCTGGGCCGAGCCGAAGCCGCTCCCAGTTGCGAAGCCCAGGCCCGGCTGTTGCTTCACGAGGCTGGTCAATTCGGCGAGCGAGCTGACGCCCAGCGAAGGGTGCGCGGCCAGGGCGATCGCCTGCCGCGAAAATTCGATCACCGGGACCAGGTCCTTCAGCGGATCGATGCTCATCTTGTAGATATGCGGGTTGCTGCTGACGGCATCGGTCGCGATCAGGATCGTGTAGCCGTCAGGCGTACTCTTGGCCGCATACTCGATGCCGATGTTGCCGTTGGCGCCCGATTTGTTTTCGATCACGACCTGCTGGCCGAGCGTGCGAGACAAATAGTCACCCATGACACGGGCGGCGACATCGGTCGAACCGCCGGCCGGAAACGGAACGATGAAGTAGATCGGGCGGCTCGGCCATTCCGCCGCCGCAGCCGCCAGCGACGC
Source organism: uncultured Alphaproteobacteria bacterium (assembly GCA_963721135.1). Classification (GTDB taxonomy): domain Bacteria; phylum Pseudomonadota; class Alphaproteobacteria; order Rhizobiales; family Xanthobacteraceae; genus Bradyrhizobium. The sequence goes on along the minus strand of CAVRIB010000011.1, from coordinate 38,606 downwards.
GAAGGTTGCGAGCGCGAGAGCCAGGGCCGCAAAGCGCAATTTCTTCATCGAAAACCACTCCCAGTGTTGCGGCCGGCGCTGAATATAGCCTATCCGTATCTTCCACCCCCGGCTAGCGTCGCCGCGTTCGATCATGGAGCAATATGCCGTACTCGAAGTATCTTCCCGCGGAGATGGGATCGATCGAGCTTCTGACACCGGGGCCGTTCGTCGCCGGGTCCTATGCCGAGCTCGTGCTGGTCTACACCGCCGGAAGATTCGGCATCGACGACACCGGCATGTTGAAGATCTCGTGGCGGACCACGTCCGACCTCAGCAAACCGCAGTTCGACAAGCCGGATGCGGCGAATTTTACGACCGTCGAGGCGAGTAATGGCGCCAGGCTGGAGGTCTGGTTCGACCGCCTCAACATTCGCCCGTACGCCAACACGCTCTTGATCCGCGTCGGGCGCGGTTACCTCCGTGCCGGCGACACGCTGACGATCCGGCTCGGTGACCGCCGCAAGGGTTCGCCCGGTTTGCGGCTGCAGACCAACGTCGAGAACAAGGTCGAGTTGCGTACCTCGGTCGACGCTTTCGCCGCTTACGAATTCTGCGAACTGCCGCAACAGCCGGCTTTCAACCTCGTGGCCGGACCCGCCGCCGGCTGGAAGGCGATCCTGCCGTCGCTCGCCGTCACCGGCGAGCCGTTTCGGCTCGCCATTGTCGCCGAGGATATTTGGGGCAATCCGACCGAGGACGCGACGGCCGCGCTGACGTTCTTGTCGTCACTGCCGCTGAACGACTTGCCTGACAGGGTCACTGTCGGAAAGGGCGATGACCCCTGCGTGATCGAAAATCTGGTCGCAACCCGTCCCGGCGATCTCGAGTTGAAGGTGATGGCCGATGGCCGCCTCGTCGCGCGGGCCAACCCGCTTCGAATTGAAACGAGCGCGCCCGTCAGGCGCTACTGGGGCGACTTGCACGGTCAGAGCGGCGAAACGATCGGCATGGGTACGGCCGAGGAATATTTTCGCTACGCGCGCGACAAGGCCTTCATCGATATGGTCGGGCATCAGGGCAACGATTTCCAGATCACCGACGCGTTCTGGGAGAAGCTGAACGAGCTTACCGCCCGCTTCGATCGACCGGGCAGGTTCGTTTGCTTGCCCGGCTATGAATGGTCGGGCAATACCGGCATGGGCGGGGACCGCAACGTGTTCTTTCGCCATGAGGGACGGCCGATACGCCGCTCCTCCCACATCCTGGTCGAAGGCCAGACATCCACCGACGCCATCTACACCGCCGACAGACTGTTCGACGCGCTCGATGGCGAAGACTGCCGCGTCATCGCCCATGTGGGAGGACGATACGCGGACATCAAATATGCGCATGACGGACGGATCGAGCGCAGCGTCGAGGTCCATTCGACCTGGGGCACCTTCGAATGGCTGCTGCACGACGCGTTCGAGAAGGGTTATCGGGTCGGTGTCGTGTGCCACAGCGACGACCACAAGGGCCGCCCCGGGGCAACCACGCCCGGCGCGTCGACCTTCGGGGCCATCGGCGGGCTGTCCTGCTATTTCATGCCGGAATTGACGCGCGATGCGCTGTTCGAAGCGCTGCGCAAACGCAGGCACTATGGAACGACGGGCCGGCGCCTGTTCCTCGATCTGCGCGCCACGTTCGAACGGGACGTCACCGGCTTTTCCGATGATCCAAAGCTCGGCCCGGCACAGGAATTTCCCGTTCGCGAGGCCCTGATGGGCGATATCGTCCGGCCGCTGTCGGTTCCGATGAAGCTCTCGGTCGAGGTGATCGGTACCGCGCCGCTCGAGCGGGTCGACGTGCTTCACGGGACGCGCGTCGTGCAGTCGGCCCGTCCATTTGCGGCCGCCGATCTCGGCCGCCGCGTCCGGATCCTGTGGCAGGGCGCCGAATATCGGGGGCGCGGCCGGGAAACCATATGGCAAGGCAAGCTCGCAATCGCCGGCAATCGCATCGCGCGATTTTCGCCGGTGAACTTTCTCAATCCGGAACGAACGGTGCGGGAGGCCGAGCCAGGCGCTGCCCTCGCCTGGACCTCCGTGACGACGGGAAATCTTGCCGGCATCGATCTGTGGCTCGACGAGGCGCGGACCGGCGTGCTGCGGATCGACACCAATATCGTCTCGGGCGAGGTCAGCCTCGACCGGCTTGCGGACGAAGCGATCACGTTTGACGGCGGCGGGCTTGGCCGCAAACTCGGCGTCTATCGGTTGCCCGAGACAGACTGGAGCCACAAGCTTACCCTCGAGCACTCTTGCAGCTTCGGCGGTGGCGCCGACCTGCCGGTCTATGTGCGTGTGACGCAGGCGGACGGTCACCAGGCGTGGTCAAGCCCGATCTACCTGATCGATTGAGCGGCAACTTAACAGCGACGGGGCTGCGGTATTCATGATTGTCTGTTCCTGCAACGTCCTCAGCGACCACGATGTCCGCCGCGCCATAGGCGCCGCCAAAGACGTGCCGCGCAATGCCAAGCAGGTATGGCGATGCCTCGGTCGTAACGCCGAATGTGGCAGTTGCGCACGCACCATCAAGGCTATCATCTACGAGGCCATCTGCGGCCGCGCCAAGGATGCTGGAGGCCCGTTCAACCAGACTAACACGTATCGCGCGCCTGCAATCGCGTCAGCAGACCTCGCAGCCTTTCGAGTGGACCCTGGCGCCGACTGCGATACTTCGACGCGAGGCCAATAGTGCCTTTAAATGGCAACAGGGCACGCCCGAGTTTGGATGGACACCGGTCGAAGGATCGCTTCTTCCCTTCTCCCCTTGTGGGAGAAGGCGCCCACGATACGAAGTGTCGTGGGCGGATCAGGGGTCTGTCTCCGCGGAGAGGGGCCCTCACCCCTCACGCATCGCGCTTCGCCCCACGCGTGTCATCCTGTCCCACCAGGAGGGCGGGCGAAGATCGCGCCGAGGCTGGCGGGCGCGGCAATACGATCCTGAACTCGGTGAATTCGCCGGGCTTGGTGTCGACCTCGATCGAACCGGCATGCTGCTTGACGACGATGTCGTGGCTCAGCGAGAGGCCAAGGCCGGTTCCCTGCCCCGGCGGCTTCGTCGTGAAGAAGGGATTAAAGATCTTTTCCTTCACGTCAGGCGGAATACCGCTGCCATTGTCGCGGATCCTGATTTCGACATGGTCGCTGAAGCCCGTTGTCACGGCGGCAAGGGCAGGCTCGTAGCCACCCTTCATCGCCGCCTTGCGCTGCATCACCGCATAAAAACCGTTGGAAATCAGATTGAGCAGAACCCGCGTGATCTCCTGCGGAAACAGATCGACCTGGCCGGCGGCCGGATCGAACGATCGTTCCAGGTGGATCTGGAACGACTGATTTTCGGCCCGCGCGCCGTGATAGGCAAGATTGAGGCTTTCTTCGACGAGCGCATTGAGATCGACCAGCCGGCGCTCGCCCGCGCCCTCCCGCGAGTGCAGCAGCATGTTCTTGACGATCGAATTGGCGCGCTTGCCGTGCTGGACCACCTTTTCGAGGTTGCCTTTCAGCGTCTGCGTCAACTCGTCGAGTTCCTCCCGCTTCTTGTCGTCAAGCGCCACCGGTTTGAGAGCGTCGTCCAGCTCATCGACCAGTTCGCCTGACAGCGCGGAGAAATTGTTGATGAAATTGAGCGGGTTCTTGATCTCGTGCGCGATCCCCGCGGTGAGTTGCCCGAGCGAAGCGAGTTTCTGGGTCTGAACAAGGCGGTCCTGGGCGGTGCGCAGCTCCTCGAGCGAAGCGGCGAGTTCTCTGGTGCGCGCCTGTACCTGCTCGAACAGCCGCACGTTGCCGATGGCAATCACAGCCTGATCTGCAAAGGTCTGCAGCAGACCTATTTGCTTGTCGCTGAACGGATGCACCTCGACGCGGCGAAGCACGATCGCTCCGATGCTCTCGCCCTCGCGCAACAGGGGTACGCTCAGAATGCTGCGGGTGCCGGTGCGGGCCGCCCTTTGCCGGGTATCGGGGAGTTCGTCGCCTTCGGCGGAGAGGAGGTCGTGCAGGTGCACTGGTTTCTGGTCAAGGAACGCTCGTCCGGTAACCCATTTCCGGCTGATCGGCCATCTCTGCGTATCAATCGGTATCGGTCCATGATGCGCACTGAGCTGAAGCTCGTCGCCCGCCTTGAGACGTACTACGGCGTCATAGGCCTCGCAAAGCTCGCAGGCACTCTCGACGATAGCCTTCAGAACCGGTCCGACATCAGTCGGCGAGGATGCGATCACGCTCAGGATCTTGCTGCTGCCGGTCTGATAGGTCAGCGCCTCCGCGAGATCGCGGGTCTTTGCCTGAACCTGCTCGAACATCTGGACATTGCCGATGGCGATCACGGCCTGGTCGGCGAAAGTCTGGAGTAATGCGATTTGCTTGGCACTGAAGGGGTGCACCTCGGTGCGACGGAGCACGATGGTTCCGATGCTCCTGCCCTCGCGCAACAAGGGTACGCTCAGAATGCTGCGGGTGCCGGTGCCCGTGCGCGCCGTCCTTTGCTGGCTGTCGGGGAATTCGTCACCCTCGGCGGAGAGGAGGTCGTGCACGTGCACGGGCTTCTGGTCGAGGAACGCTCGTCCGGCAGTCCATTTCCGGCTGAGCGGCGGCCGTTCCTCCAAATCAACCGGTATGCGTCCGTGATGCGCGGTGATGCGCAGGCTGCCGCCATCCTCCAGGAGTACGACGGCATCATAGGCTTCGCAAAGCTCACAAGCGCTCTCGACGATGGCCTTGAGGACCGGCCCGACATCGGTCGGCGAGGAGGCGATCACGCTCAGGATCTTGCTGCTCCCGGTCTGATAGGTCAGCGCCTCCGCGAGATCGCGGGTCCTCGCCTGCACCTGCTCGAACAGCCGCACGTTGCCGATCGCAATGACCGCCTGGTCCGCGAAGGTCTGCAGCAGGGCAATCTGCTTGTCGCTGAACGGATGCACGTCGATGCGGCGAAGGATGATCACCCCTATGCTCTCGCCCTCGCGCAGCAGCGGTACGCTCAAGACCGTGCGAAGGCCTCCCTCGAGATGCGACGACTCCCGTGCTTCTGGAAATTGATCGCCTTCGGTGGATAGCAGGTCGTGTACATGAACCGGCGTCTGGTCAAGGAACGCACGTCCCGCGGTCCAGTTGTAGTTGATTGGCAATTTATCCAAATTTGTCGGTATCAGGCCGTGATGCGCGCTCAAAACCAGATCGTCGCCGTCCTTCAGGCGTACGATGGCGTCGTAGGCCTCGCAAAGTTCGCAGGCGCTCTCGACAATGGCCTTGAGAACCGGCCCGACATCGGTCGGCGACGAAGCGATTACGCTCAGAATATTGCTGCTCCCGGTCTGGTAGGTCAGCGCCTCCGTGAGATCGCGGGTCTTCGCCTGCACCTCGTCGAACAGGCGCACATTCTCGATTGCGATCGCCGCCTGGTCGGCGAACGTCGTGACCAGCTCGATCTGCTTTTCGGTGAAAGGCCGCGGCTCCGAGCGCGTCAACGAAAAGACACCAACCGGCCTGCCTTCGCGCATCATCGGAACACCGAGATTGGCCCGGAACTCGCCCAGGCGCGCCGCGTCGGTGAAGGTGTAGTCGGGGTCCTTCTGCACGTCGGGAATATGGACCACGCTACCCTCGAGCAACGCTCGCCCGCTGGCAGATCCCCGATCCGGCACGACGGGAATTTCTTTCACGAAATCCATGAATTCGGGAGAAAAGCCGAAACTCTCGGCGCGATAGAAAACCCCGTCCTTGCGACGGGTAATGGTCGCCTTGTCGGCGTCGCAGAGTCGAGCCGCCGATTCAACGAGCGTCTGCAAGACCGCCGGCAAATCGAACGTTGAACGGCTGATCACCTTGAGTACGTCTGCGGTCGCGGTTTGCTGCCGCAGGGATTCTCGCAAATCTTCTGTACGCGCCTGAACTTCGTCGAACAGCCGCACGTTCTCGATGGCGATCACCGCCTGGTCAGCGAAGGTGGTAACCAGGGCTATTTGCTTTTCGCTAAAAAGCTCGACGCGCTGGCGCGCGAGCACAATGACGCCGATTAGCTCGTTTTTGCGCAGCAACGGGACGCCGAGGGTCGTATGTTGTCGGGCAAGCGAAGTGGCCTGGCTCAGCGTGTATTCTGGATCGACCGCCACGTCTTCAATCTGGATAGCGTGCCGCTCCAAAGCAACTCTACCGGCAATGGACCCGCGACCGGGGCTTATCGGATGGCCCTGCATAAACGCCCAAAATTCAGGCGAGAAGCCGAAAGTTGCTGCCGCGCGATATTGTTCTCCCTCGCGACGGTGAATAAACGCCATTTCAGCTTCGCACAGCCGTGCGGCAAATTCGACGAGAGTATCCAGTACTGTCTGCAGATCAAACGCCGAGCGGCTAATGACCTTGAGTACGTCAGCGGTCGCCGTCTGCTGTTGCAGCGATTCGCGCAGCTCATTGAGCAGGCGGGTATTCTCGATGGCGATGACCGCCTGTGCGGCGAAGTTCTTGACCAGGTCGATCTGCCTGTCGGTGAACGGGCGCACCTCGGTGCGGTAGATAAAGATGGCGCCGACCAGCGCTTTATCCTTGACCATCGGCACGCAGACGCTCGATCGCGCGCCGCCTAGTCTTGCTGCCGCGCCGACCACTGCTTCGGCAGCGTCGTCGGCACTGTGGCTCGTTTTTTTTGTCCGCATCACGCGATCCAGGTGGCCACCCGGCGTCGGCCAAAATGATCTTGTTTGCGTAAAATACTTGGCAAGCCTGGGGGGCGTGCCCACTCCGGCCTCCCAATGCGCTCCATCGCCGTCGATCAGGAACAGGTTTCCGAATTTGGCGTCGCAGATGCTTACGGCGTTTTCCAGCATCGATTTGAAGACAGGTTCCAGTTCACCAGGCGAGCTGGAGATCACCTTCAATACCTCGGAAGTCGCGGTTTGCCGCTCCAGCGCTTCGGCCAATTCGCGTCCGAGAGCTGCGATCTTCTTCTTCAAGCCGGCATCAACCGGCGCACGTTTGCGCTTCACGGGGGCACGTTTGCGCTTCGCGGGCGCCGTGCGTCCTTTTGCGTCTCCGCGCTTCGCCATTTACGCGCGCTCCCGTCCGGGAAGACTGCAATCGATGAAAACAGGGTTCCCGAAGCTACTCAATCGGGGGACCCCCGTACAGGTCGTCAATCATCGGCGGCCGACGGGCGGACGTTCATCAGGCATGGTCGAGCCCGATCGGTCTGATCGACCAGCCGGGAATGACCCTGTTTCCCGGCGTAACGATCGCCGGGGGCCGATCGCCGCCCGAAATGCGCCCCCCGGGTTCGAAAGATGCTAGGCTTTGGCGTTCGCAAGGGGAGCTCATGCAGCGCAGGCAGTTTCTGAAATTTGCGTCCGGCGCGGCCGGTTATGTCGCGCTGGCGCACGCCGGGGCTGCAGAAACGCAATCCCTGGCCGGCAGGCAAATCCGCATCATCGTGCCGTTTCCGGCGGGCGGACCGACCGATATCGTGGCGCGGCCGATCGCCCAGATGCTGGGGGATGCGCTCAAATCGACGGTCGTGGTCGACAACCGCGCAGGGGCCGGCGGCTCGATCGGGGCCGAGGCGGTGGCGAGGTCGGCGCCGGACGGCCAAACGCTGCTGATGGGGACGGTGGGCACCCAGGCCATCAATCCCGCGCTCTACCCGAAATTGCCCTACGACGGCTTGCGAGACTTCACGCCGATCGTGCTGGTCGCGATGGCCCCGGTGGCCGTCGTGGTACATCCGTCGCAGCCGATGAATGATCTCGCCGGCCTTGTGGCGCTCGCCAGGCGCATGCCCGGCAAGCTCAACTACGGCTCCGCCGGCACCGGTACTCCCGGACACCTCACCGCGGAGTTGTTCAAGAGCGCAGCCGGCATCGATATTCAGCACGTCCCCTACAAGGGAAGCGCCCCGGCGCTCACCGACCTGATCGGGGGTCAGATCCAGATCATGTTTGACCCGCTTCAATCGGTGCTGTCGAACGTGCAGGCGGGAAGGCTGCGGGCGCTCGCCCTTTCAAGCAAAGAGCGTTCAGTCGTCCTGCCCGATGTCCCGACGATCGCCGAGTCCGGATATGCCGGCTTCGAGACCTCCGCGTGGTGGGGCATTTTCGGACCGGCCGGGATGCCGCAAGCCACGACCGCCGCATTGACCGGCGCAATCGAGCGCATCGTCCGGGGCGATGCATTCCGAAGCCGGATGGAGCCGCTGGGCGTGCTCGTCAACGTCATGACGGGTGACGCCTTCGCCGGGTTCGAGAGAAGCGAACTGGCCAAGTGGGGCAAGGCCGTGCGCGACTCAGGTGCAAGGATCGAATGACCGCGATGCAGCTCAACGACGAAGAGAACGACATTCTGGCGGGCAAGATGGGTGCGGTCGCGCAACAGGCGCTGCAGCACCAGATCAAGGTGGGCGAGTTCTTCGGCGCCGGGGATTTCGTCGCGGTGACGCAGGCCCACCTGATGGCCGACACCGAAAGCCTCGGCGAAGCCGGGGTCCGCTGGCTCGAAGGTCTGGCCGCGGCTGGCGAGCGGCGGGGACAAGTGCGGATACCGACCATCACCGATCCGCGCGGCACCGACTTTGCCCATGCCGAGCGGCTCGGACAGACCGCGGCGATGCTCGATCTGGAACGGCGCGCGATCGCGGCATTCGAGAGGCTCGGCGTCGCCATGACCAACACCTGCATCAATTATCAGACCGTTCAGGCTCCCACCCGCAACGAGCACGTCGCCTTCGGCGATACCGGCGTCGTGATCTATTCGAATTCGATCTGTGGCGCGCGATCCAATTTCGAAGGCGGGCCGTCTGCGCTGGCGGCGGGCATCACCGGGCGAACGCCGCGCTACGGCTTTCACCTTCCGCAAATGCGCCGCGCCACGCTGCGCATTCACGTGGACTTCACGCCGACCTCCCTCAATGAATGGGGCGCGCTGGGCGGCGTGATCGGGCGCCTCGCGGGCAACTATTGGGCGGTACCGGTGATCGAGGGAATCCAGGGCGCGCCGAGATCGGATCAATTCAAGCATTTCGGCGCCTCGATGGCGAGCTTCGGTTCCGTTGCGCTGTTTCATCTGCTGGGGCTGACACCCGAAGCCGCGAAGCTCGCCGACGTCGCCGCCTGCGACTTGCCGAGCCAGCGTGTGACCCGAGCCGACGTCGATCAGTTGCAGAAGTCGTATCACACCGACGATCAGGTGGATGTCGTGGTGTTCTCTGCGCCTCAGCTCAGCCTCTATGAATTGCGCGACCTGGCTGAACTCTGCGACGGCCGGCACTTCACGGTGCCGCTGCTTGCCATCACGAGCCCCCAGGTCAAGCCCGACGCCGATCGCATGGGTTATACCGGACGGATCGCGGGCGCCGGCGGCAGCGTGCTGTCCGGAATGTGCTTCTATCAGTCCTATGCGCGCGAAATCTCGGAGGCCAACGGCTGGAAGCGCCTCGCGACCAACAGCGCCAAGCTGGTCAATATCCTGGGCGGCTACGGTTATCGTCCGATGCTGGCCTCGATGGAGGCATGTGTCGACGCCGCGGTTTCGGGAAGATTGGCGCGCCCATGAACGCAGGGATTTTTCGGGCGCGTCATGCGATGGGGGGCATCGTGCGGGGAACGGCGCTCGTGGCCCATGACGGCTTTTCGGCGCGCTATGACCTCGACCGCATCAAGGGCGTGTTCTGTCGCCCGACCCACAAACTGGCGGGCCAGTCCTATGTGGGCAAGATACTGGTGCTCGACACCGCCAAGGGCGGCGTGGCGACGGCATGGATGCTCCACGAAATGAAATCGCGCGGGATGGCGCCGCTGGCGCTGGTCCTCAACTCGGTAAACCCGATTCTCGCGCAGGGCGCCGCATTGGGCGACATATCGATGCTTGCCGGGTTCGATCGGGACATCACTTCGGCGATTCCCGATGGTGCCGAGGTCGAAGTGAACCCGCAAACGGGCGTCATTGCCATCGTTTCCGGGTCCTGAAGGCAGATCCTTTACCCGTCAACCATTGCCCCTTAACGGGCCGCGCCGGGCGCGGGTCCGTCGGGAAGTCGATGGCGGTCGCGATGATAGCCGGCAACTCCGTCTTGCGGGTAAGCGGCGGGATCGATTACCCGTCAACCGCCCCTGTTAGTATTACCCCTTAACTAATAGTTAATTATGTGTTTGCGGGCACCAAAGGCCCGGCCTAGCGTGCATTGCAGTAGGGCTCAGTAAACGACGAATGGTATGTGCCATGGCGTATAGAATTTATGGGGCGTTGATCGCGTTTCTCGGCGCGGTGGCGCTCATGCTTTCCGCGAGCGCGACATTCGCAGCGTCACGGGCAGCACCTCATGCGGGGTTTGCCTCGACGCATTTCCGCCCGGCCAATCCATCGCTCCGGCATCACCGGCGAAACTTCGTAGGGCCCTTCCTGCCGGATGGCTTCTTCTACGATCCATCGACCGGCGAACCCATCGTCGAGGCTCCGCCGCCGACATCCAACGATATTCACTACACCTATACTTACGATGTTCCCTGGGACTGGGCGCATCGCTACCCGCCGGCGGTCGTGCCGTCCGACCGGCCCTATGTGTCGAGCTGCCCCGCCGAGACCGTGACGGTTCGCGGGCATGACGGCAGAGAGCAGACCGTCAACGTCATGCGCTGCTACTGAGAGAGCGCCGTCAGCAGCGCGAGCTCACCCCCGCGGGCGACGAGATCGCGGTCCTTCCCAGGCCGCCTTGTTCACGGGAAAAGCAGGCATTTCCCCGCGCAACGCGGTGAGGATCTGATCGGCGGCGGAGCGCGCGAGCTGCAGGGTCGCCTCCGTCGTGCCGCCCGCGATGTGCGGGGACAGCGTCACTTTCGGATTACTCAGCAGCGGGTGTCCGTCCGGGAGCGGCTCGGGATAGAAGGCATCGATTCCAGCCGCGAACAGATGCCCGCTGTCGAGCGCGTCGTTCAGCGCGAGGAAATCCACCACCTGCCCACGCCCGGTATTGATCACGATGGCGTCCTTCGGGAGCGCGGCGAGTTCGTTCGCGCCAATCATGTTGCGCGTCTCCGGTGTCAGTTCCGGCACGAGCGCCAGGAACTGGCTCTCGCACAGCATGGCACGGAGATCGGACATCATTTCCACGCCGGCAAGCCGTGCCAGGCGCGGATTGACGTAAGGATCGTAGCCGAGCACGCGGCAATGGAAGCCGTAGCGCAGCTTGCGCGCCAGTTCCGAGCCGATATAGCCGATCCCGACAATGCCTATGGTCTTGCCCTCGAGCTCGATGATCTTCAGCCCTGAGCGCATCGCCCAGCCGGAGCCGTCCCGCACCCCCTTGTCGCCCCACACCAGCCGCTTGCCGGTTGCAAGCATCATCATGATGGTGTGCTCCGAGACCGGCACCCGCCCAAAGCCCTGATGATTGACCACCAATATGCCGCGCTCCGTCGCAGCCGGAATGTCGACATTGTCGGTGCCGAACCCGGAGGTCGACACGACCACGAGATCCTTGCCCGCCTCCAGAACGTCGGCGGTCAGCCGCTCGGGGGTACGCACCCAGAGCGCGCTTGCGCCGTGCAGCGCCTGCTTCACTTCGTCCGCATTGCTGCTGTCGATGACGATGACGTCGGCGCCGCCGTCGGCGAGCATCTGGTGTCCGTCGGTGTGATACATCGCTCGCCAGAGAACGACGCGCGGTCTTAGGGGCATGGTTCACTCCTCGACGGCCGCTTCATCGGCGCGCGATATTCATCCGGGATGTCAGCGCAGCTGCAATTCCAAGAGCGGCACGAATTGCTGGCCGCTGTGCATGTCGCGCTCATGCACGCCGCCCTGCGGCGTGGTGCGCGGGTACGAGATTTTCACCATGTTCAGGGACGCGACCGGGAAGCGCTTCACCAGCGCGGCATCGATGCCGTAGATCGCGGCAATGGCGTCAGCGGAGATCGCCGGGTCATCGTGATAGGCCGCATAATTCCCGGCGCTGTCGAAAAACACATCGACCGTGACCCAGAACGGACCCGCGTTCTTGGAGCGCACATAGCGGCAGACGTCCTTCAGCCTAGGCACGGGCGGCCCTTCCCGGGTTTTGGGAACATCGATCCAGCGGGTGCGTACGAGCTCGAAGGGCGAGGTGGTGTGGACCACATGGTTCAGGTGAAACTCGAAAACCTGGCCGCGCTCGATCTCGGCGGGCGAGAACGGAAACGCGTAGCTCGGTATTTCCGTCCCCTCGCGCACCGGAAAATGAAAGAACAGCGGATTGCATACCCTGGCCGCTTCGGTTGCCATCGCCTGCGTCGGCGCGGTTGCCACGAACATCAGGCCGATCTCGCGCGGCGTGGCTCCGCCGCGCGCGGGACGCCCGGATACGGCGTTCCAGCCATAGGGACGAAGCGAGAGCTCGATCAATCCGGCCTCGTTGCGCAGCGTGCGGGTGATGCGGTCGCGCAAGCCCCGCTCCATGCGCGTGACGAAGGTGTCCACGTCTTCCAGCACGGCCGGATCCTCGATGCCGACAAGCATGATGGTCTGGAACGGACCGCCGCCGGCGCCTTCCAGCTTCATGGTGTAGGGCTTTTTCTCCCACCGCGATCCGGTGACGCGGACGCGGCGGTCGTCGATGGCGTTGTAATTGGCATCGGTGACGTCGAGCACGCCGCCGGGCTCCGCCAGCCGGAACGGATCGCTGTTCTCGTAGAGCATGTGCGCCGACACCGTTTCCGGCGTGCAGCGGTTTTGCGGCGACAGCGGCTCGATGGTGAAGCCTGTTCGGTCGATGCTCATCATCACGCCGGGGTTGGTCGGATTGATCGTGCAAAGGCCGCCGCACTCGGCGACCTTGGCAGCATGCCAGGCGGCCGCCACGCCAGTGCCGCGCATCAGCGGGAAGGCGGCGAGCACCGCAGTGTCCGTGGTGCGCCCGCCGAGGATGATGTCGGCGCCGGCTTCGATCGCGGCGATGTAGGGCTCCGGACCCAGCAGGGCGACGATATGGCTGCAGGCGTCCAGGCTGTCGTTGCCGAGCGGGCCGGCCGGCGGCAGCGGCGTCACCAGGCCGGAAGCGTTGCGGGCCTTGAGATCCCCGGCGTCCTGCTCGGAATAGATCACCGCGATCCGCGGGGCATCGCCCTGCTCGCGGGCCACTTCCAGCACGATCTCGAGGGTCTCGTCCACCGCGACGTCGCAGCCCGACGTGCCGCAGGAGCCGATCAGGAGGGGAATGCCGGCGCGCCGCCGGGCGTCCATCAGGAGCGACAGGTCGCGCTTGATGGATCCTCGGCCGTATTTGGAGCGCCCGGTGGCGAGATAGGCTGGACCGCTGTCGGTAGAGCCGGCGTCAATCGCGATTGTATGAGGCGAGAGCGCAAGTCCCGCCTCGATCTCGTCGGCGCTGACACCCCATCCCAGCACGCCTGCCGGCACCAGAACGCGAACGCATGGTTCTTCTTCAGTCGTCATGCCGGTCGCACTTTCGCCCTGCCGTGACCGGGAGGCAGGTGATCCCGAAGCGCCGCCGCGAGGAGAAGGCCTCGCGGCGCTCGCCATCGGGTTAGCGCGAGATCTCCTCGAGCTCAAGGTCGAGCGTTCGCGGCCCAAAGCCGCCGATCGCGATCACCACGATCGCCATCGCCACCGCGATCAGGCCGAACACGCCCTTGGTCCCCGCGGTCTGCAGGAAGAAGGCGATGATGAAGCTTGCAAACACCGCGCTGATCCGGCTCAGCGAGTAGGTGAAGCCGACGGCGCGGGCGCGGATGCGGGCGGGGAACAGCTCGGTCTGGTAGCCGTGGAACGAGTAGGACAAGACGTTGTTCGACAGCGTGATCAGCACGCCGAACAGGATCAGGAGCGCCATCTCGCTCTGATAGGAAAACAGCATGCCGAACACGCCGATGCAGACGGCCGCGCCGACCAGCTGCCATTTCCGCTCGATCTTGTCGGCAAAGGTCATGGCCAGCAGCGGACCGAAGGGGTTGGCGATGGCGATGATGAAGGAATAGAGCAGGCTGGCGCCGAGGTTGATGCCGGTCTGCTGGGCGATCAGCGTCGGCACCCAGGCGGCAAAGCCGTAGTAGCCGAAGGTCTGGAAGAACTGGAAGACCATCAGCATGATGGTGCGGCCGCGATAGCGCGGCGCGAAGGCCTCGGCGAGGCTGCCGACGGGCTGGAATTCTTCCACCGAATGGCTTGTTGCCGGCGCCGGCAGCGGCGCGCCGCCGAGATCGGCGCTGACCTTCGCCTCGATCGCAGCGGTCACCGCATCGGCCTCGTCCAGCCGTCCCTGGTTGATCAGCCAGCGCGGGCTTTCCGGGATGCCGCGGCGGATGAACCAGACCCCCAGCGCGCCGGTCGAACCGATCAGGACCACCCATCGCCAGCCGTCGAACCCGAACGGGCTGGTCGGCACCAGCATGTAGGCGATGAAGGCCACCACCGGCACGATCGTGAACTGCACCGCCTGGTTGAAGGCGAAGGCGCGGCCGCGCATCGATTTGGGCACGAGTTCGGAGATGTAGGTGTCGATCGTCACCAGCTCCACGCCGATGCCGATGCCGGCGATGAACCGCCACAGGCTGACGCCGAGGCCGGTGTCCTGGAAGGCCATCACCAGCGTCGCCGCGCTGTACCACAGCATCGAATAGGTGAAGATCGTCCGCCGGCCGTATCTGTCGGCGGCATAGCCGAACACGAAGGTGCCGATGAACAGGCCGCCGAAGGTCGCGGCCACGAACAGCGCGGGGCCCGCGAAGATTGAGACCTTGACGTTGGCGAGCAGGCCCGCCTTCATCAGGCCAGGAATGACGTAGGCGGTCATGAACAGATCGTAGAGTTCGAACAGGCCGCCGAGCGACAGCATGGTGATGAGCAGCCACACATGCCGCGTTGCCGGGAGCCGGTCGATGCGTGCAAGAATGGTGGCCGCGCGCGCGCTGCCGGTTGCGTCCATGGTCATGTTGATTTCCCCTCGTCATTTTTTGACCGCCGACCAACGGGCCGGCCGATCTGTTGGCGGCAGCATGCCCTGTTTTTTTGAAATCCTGAAGGGGGATTGTCTCGATATATAGTCAACCCTGCCCTGTCGCGATCATGTTGCGGAGCAACCGGGGCCAAGAATCACGGACGCCGGTGCAACGCGCCGGCCTCGGATGCAATGGCGGATCGGACTTCGCCGATCCTTGCTACCCGTGATTGCCGAGCAACCGCCGCAACAGCAGATCGAATGCCGCAACGGCCTCACGCTCGGTGCGTCTGGAATCGCGCGAGGTGGCGATCAGCAGGGCAAGCTCGTTGAGGGCCGCCAGCAACACGTGTCCGACCGGGTCGATCATCTCTGCCGGCAGCAGGCCTCGTTTCGCCGCCGCGCGGAGTCCGGCCTTGACCACCCCAAAACTGTGCTCCTCGTCGATCTGCCGCCACCGCGCCCAGCCGACGACCGACGGCGCGTCGATCAGCACGATGCGGCTGATCCGGGGATCGCGCGCCAGCTTGATCCAGGCGAGGCAGCCGGCCCGCAATGCCGCGACGCCGTCCGCCGAGCCGCGCGCGGCCCTGATCGTGATCTGCACCGCCTCGGCGTGGACGCGGATCAAGACCGCCTCGAACAGCGCCTTCTTGTCGGGAAAGTGGTGATAGAGCGAGCCGCGGCTCGCGCCCGATCGCTGCAGCACGGCCTCGGTCGAGGTGGCCTCGAAGCCGTCGCGGGCGAACAATTCCCGCGCGGCGGCGATGAGCTGGTCGCGGGTGTCTTGTCCCTTGGCGAGTCTTCCATCCATGGCCGCCATTCTATTTGACAAACGGACGAGGATGGCAATAACTATTAGACTGATAGTCTATAATGGAGGCGCGGATGCGTTCGCTCCCGGTCAGCGCCGTGCCTGCCCTGACGCCCGAGCAGGCGCAGCGGACGATCATCACCAATCTGCCGCGCATCGATCACCACGGCGAAATCGTCGAGGCGGTCGGCCCCGACACGATCCGCGTCCGGCTGCCGTTCAAGCCGGAATATCTCGGCGCCGAGCCCTGGCAGGACGGCCAGGGGCGGGTGTTTTCGGGACCGATGGTGATGGGATTTGCCGACACCACGATGTATTGCTGCGTCATGGCGGCGATGGGAACCGGCGTGATTCCGGTGATGGCGAACTTCAACGTGACATTCCTGCGACCGGCGCGCGGCGCGGATCTGATCGCCGAGGCCCGCGTCGTTCGGCGCGGCGGGCGGCTCCATTACCTCGAGTGCTGGCTCAATTCGGATGGCGAGCGCGAGCCGTGCGCGCACATCACGTCGACCTACCGGGTATCCCGCCGCGCCGGCTGAAGCGCGGCGATAGCGCGACGCCGGCTTAAATTGATAACGGCTCAGTCTGACCGGAGAGTTCGCCGGCAGCGACAGGCTCGGTGGCAAACTTCAGGGTCTTCCAGGCGTTGATGCCGCCATACATCTCTTTGACGTCGAAACCCCTTTCGAGCAGCGGCACTGCCGCTTCAGTAGCCAGGCTGCACTAGGTATCCCAGCAATAAAGAACCAACGTCCGATCCTTCGGCAGCCGGTCGATTCGAGCGAGAATCGCGCTTTGGGGAATTTGCAGGGCGCCAGGGATACGGTCGGCGAGGAGTTGAGCGGGCCCGTTCCGGACATCGATGACGCAGACACTCGAAGCAGCTCCCTTGATCCGTCTCAAGAGGTCAACGGGCGATATCGTGGCATCGAGCCTTGCTTTGAAATACTCCAGTCTGGTCATGTCAGGTGCTCCGTACGGGCGCACAATCTATCGATCCGCATTTCCACGAGCTTGACCTGGGTCAACACGATCCGCTTTGGCAAGCCTCGCGCGCCGACGAGGAACGCGTGCGCATCCCCGTGCCTGAAGGATGTTCAGCGATGGACCAGCACCGGGATCTTGCAATGGGTGAGGACCTTTACCGTCTCGCTGCCGAGGACGATGCCGGAAATGCCATGGCGGCCATGCGAGGCCATGACGATCAGATCGCAGCCCTTCGATCCCGAAGTATCGATGATCGCCTGGTATGGATGCTCGTGCTCGACCTGGACCGTCTCGCAGGTGACGCCGGCTGCTTGCGCCGCGCGGGCGGCAGCGCCAAGGGTTTTCTCGGCGTGCTCCTTCATGCGCACCTTGTACCGGGCCGGCGTGTCCTCGATCATCTGGGTGTCGAGCGTGAGCGTATGAAACGGCGCCAAGACCGTCAGCACGGTAATCTTGGCGCCGATCCGCTTGGCCAAGGCGATGCCGTGCTGGACAGCTTTCCCGGCCAGTTCCGAACCGTCCGTCGGGATCAGGATGTTGCTATACATCGCCCTCTCCTTGCTCATCGCCGTGCGGACCTTGCTGCATGCCCTTAATGCTTTCCGAGGCGCGGTCCTCCGGATAGATCATGAATCGGCGGGGAGCGCCTGGCCGGCCTATTTCTTTTGCGTTTGAGCGGGTGCGGTTGCACTCGGCGTCGTCGTCACCGACATCGACACGCTGCCGTAACCAAAATAGACAAGGGCTCCGAACACGAGGGCGAAGAGGATTGCGCTCATCAGCGCGCTGAGGAAGCGGTTGCCGAAACCGATCGAGTTGCCGACCAAATCGATGATGAATACCACGATGGTCGCAATGAGCACCGGCTCGAACCACGCGTATTCTACAGGCAAATGCATAGCTCGCCTCCCCGGCATTCTCACCATGTTCGGAAGTTAGCAGCCGAAACGACGGCTGGCCATCCTCTCGACAGGCGACGTCGCGCGGCATCGATCCGCTACTCTATGACAATCCGGTTCGGTTGACCGACGTCCCTGTGGGCGAACTCGACCTTGCCGGATTGGAAGGACAACGGCCGCCATACGCAAATGCTGCGCGCGCTTTTTTGCGCTGTGCCGCATGATGGATTTTGTTCATGTAAACCGTCCCAGAGACCAGAACTGGTTTATCAGTTCGGATCTCCGGGTTCTTGCGACGACCGTGCAGGACTAGGCGGCCTTGCTCGGTGTAACGGACGCAGGTGTAGCCGGCGTATTGGCTGCGGGGCTGGCGCTGGGCGGAGTGCCCGTCTTGATATCGATTGTCTTGGTGGTCTTCACGGCCTTGGCGGGCTTCTTGATCGTGAGATGCAGCACACCCTTGTCGAAATGAGCCTCGATGGCTCCGTCTTCCGGTTCGAAAGGCAACAACATCGACCGATAGAATGAGCCGTAGCTCCTCTCCTCGACATGCCAGTTCTTCTCTTCCTTCGTGCTCTCCGCCTTTTTCTCGCCGGAAATGACCAGCTGGTTGTCGTCAAGGCTGACGTTGATGTCTTTCTCGTCCACGCCTGGAAGTTCAGCTGTCACTTCGAAGGCATCATTCGTTTCCGCCACATTGATGGCCGGCGCGCCGGCCCCGATGTCGGGAGAAGACGGTTTCTGATCGAAAGCACGAAACGCATTTTCCATTTCGCGCCGCATAACCCGGAACGGGTCCAGCTCCTGGCTCCTGATCCACAATCTCGGAAGGTTCATCTGTCATCTCCATCGGCTAGAGAAAATATAGAATATTTTATTCTTGTCGGCCCCCGACGGTCTTGATCTGGCTCAAAAGCACGATGTTTTCATGAAGCAGTTCAGAGCGCCTGAGCGAGGTGACCTGGTGAGTGCCATTTGCCCGCATTGCATTCGATCAGACACTTCCGTCTCCCGCTTTTCCAGACGCTGGGATGATGGTATGCTTGAAAGCGTCGCGTGTTAGGCGATAGCTGATCTTTCCTTCCATCCGGATTGGCGAGTGTTGTCACCGCACCATCAGAAGGGGTCGTTATGCTGTCAGTCTTGATCGGCGTTTTGATTATCTGCGTCATCGGCGCAATCTGTTTTTGGGCCATCGACAAGTTTGTCAGGGAATCCCGCCTGGCGGGCCTTCTCAAATTGCTGGTCGTGCTGATCTGCCTGGCGGCGATCCTTCAACGGGTGCTGCCGTTGGCGGGAATTTATTGACTGTAGCCGCGCGGCAACCCCATAGCCGATGACGCAACCGCCTCCGTGCCTGCTCCGGGCGATCGTCCGATGACAGCATCGCCGAGAAGTCGCGGCCGAAATCCTGAAGGAATTTCCTGAATTCGATGACTTGCACGCCGTCATAGGCATTGAGGCGATGGTGGATACGCGCAATCATGGCAACGCGGTTGGCCGCGACGGCCAGTTGCGCGGCCGCTTCCGGGTTGGTCGCTGCCCGGCTCTGCAACGAAAGCAGGCTGATGGTCATCTGCAGATCGTTCATCAGCCGGTGATCGGATTCCCTGGTCAGGAGCTCCTGCTTCTGGATCAACTCGTCCTGTTGGCGAAGCCGCGCCTCGCTCTCCGCCAGCGCATCGCGCAGGCGTATTTCCAGGGATCGATGTTGGATCAGCTCGCGCTCGTAGCTCTCGAGCGTACGGCGCGGCGGGTTGAAAAAGGTCAGGGTGCACGGAGATTGCCCGCTGCTTGCGCGGGTGTCGCCAACCTGCTCCGATATTGTTGCACCAGTTCCCATTGTTCAGAATGGTCATAACCGGCCGCACCCAAATTGATTCAGGTCAAGCTTAAGTCGGATATCGGACGTTGCCTGAGCCGCGTCAGGTACGGCGCCAGTGGCATTGGCAATGATGACGGTCTGGGAGACGGTCACCGGCGCAGAATGGACCGCCGGCCTGAGCTGTCGGCGTGCCGCGCTACCTGCCGCCGACCTCGACGTCGAGCCCGGCCGCCCGCAGCGCGGCGATGGTCGAGGCCAGATGTGAGCGGTCGCGGGTCTCGATCACCACCTCGAGCAGCACCGCCTTGGCGGCGAGGTCGGTGAAGATGCGCTGATGCGAGACCTCGACGATGTTGGCGCCTGCCTTGGCGAGCAGGGCAACCACCGTGCCGAGCTGGCCGGGCCGGTCCGCGATGTCGAACCGCAGCTGGGTCAGGCGCCCTTCGCGCGCGAGCTGACGCGTCAGCACGCTCGACAACAGCCGGGTGTCGATATTGCCGCCGCTCAAGACGAGGCCGACCGACCGGCCCTGGAAACGGCCCTCGTCGGCGAGCACAGCCGCGAGCGCCGCAGCACCAGCGCCTTCGGTGACCGACTTCTCGATCTTGATCAGGAGGCTCACCGCCTCCTCGATCTCCCGTTCGGTCACCAGCACGATGTCGTCGACCAGCGCCCGCACGATTTCGCTGGTGATGCGGCCGGGGGCCTTGACCGCGATGCCTTCGGCGAGCGTGTCGCCGTGCATCGGAAGCTCGCTCCCCTTGATCAGGTTGTACATGGAAGGATAGAGCGCCGCCTGCACGCCGACGATCTCGATCGCAGGCTTCAGCGTCTTGGCGACGACCGCCATTCCCGAGATCAGGCCGCCTCCCCCGATCGGCACCAGGAGAACGTCGAGGTTGGGCACCGCGGCGAGCATTTCGAGCGCGACGGTGCCCTGGCCGGCGATGATCAGGGGATCGTCGTAGGGGTGGATGAACGTCAGCCGCTCTTTGAGGCCATGCTCGATGGCGAGGGTAGCCGCTTCCTCGACGGTCGCGCCGCCCTCGATCACGAGGGCGCCATGGCGGCGCGTGTTCTCGATCTTCACGGTCGGCGTGCCCACCGGCACGAAAATGGTCGCCGGGATATCGAGCTTGGCCGCGTGATAGGCGACGCCTTGCGCGTGGTTGCCGGCGGAAGCCGCGATCACGCCCCGCTGCCGTTCATCGGCGGACAGCGCCGACAGCCGGTTGAGCGCCCCGCGCTCCTTGAAGGATGCCGTGAACTGCAGGTTCTCGAATTTGAGCCAGAGGTTGGCGCCGGTCATGTCGGACAGCGTGCGGCTCTGCTCGAAAACCGTCCGCTTGACAAAGCCCTCGATCACGCCCGCCGCCGCCTCGACGTCGCGCAAGGTGACCGGCAATCGCGCAAGGGAGGTTGTCAGCGTTTCGCTCATGGCCGTCGAATTTACGCTGGTCGCCGCTGCCCGTACAGCCATACCCCGAACGCGATCACCACCGCGCCTGCGAGCGTGAACCAGGTGATGGCGTATTGCATGTGATCGTCCCGGAGATGGACGTCGAGCGGGCCCGGTTTCGGGATGCCGTTCGCGGGTACCGGCGCCTCGAGGTCGATATAGAACGGCGCGATTGGCCCCCCGGCCTTGTCCCAGCCGAGCGCGCGCGCCATGGCGAGATGGTCGCGGGTGAACCACAGCCGCCTGGCGAGGTTTTCCGAAGGCGTTAGCAGGCCGGCCGCCTCGGGGAAACGGATGTAGCCGGTCAGCATTACCGGCGCGCGGCTGATCAGTTGCGCGACCGCGCGATCCTGTTGGCCGCGATCCTGCATCGTGTTCGGCACAAAGCCGGCATTGACCACGACGATGTCAGAGCTCGGCAGCCGCGCGGGCAGAAAGGCCCAGGTGCCGGGACCGGAAATGTCGTCGCGCACGGCGGAGCCGGAACTATAGACCATGGCGTCCGGGAGCGGCTCATAGATCGCCGCAAATCGAACGCGGCGGAATTCGTCTGCGGCCGGCGTCAGCGCGCTCCACTGCGCAGCCGGCGGCAGGGCTGCCGGCGCCGATCCGAGCCGTTCGGTCAGGGCCGCGATCAACGCGTGCTTCTCGAGGCGGCGCTGCAGCTGCCAGACCCCGAGGCCAACGAACAGCACGACCATCACGACCGTAAAGACGGCAAAGCCCCTGACGCCGCGCCGTTGCGCCGTTGCCGCGGTCATTTCGGCTCGCGGTCGATCAGCCGGCCGGGCGCGGCCTTGTGATGGAACTGCAGCGCGATCAGGAGCGACTTCATCGCGCGCAGCGGCAGCAAGGTGGCCGCGAGAATCAGCGGCAGCCACAGCACCGCGTGCACCCAGAGCGGCGGCTGGTATTTGACCTCAACGATCAGCGCGCAGGCAACCACGATGGCGCCGGCCAGCATGATGATGAAGATCGCGGGCCCATCGCCGGTATCGATGAAGGCATAATCGAGCCCGCAGGCCTCGCACTTCGGCCGCAGCGTGAGAAACCCCGCAAACAGCTTGCCCCCGCCGCAACGCGGGCATCTGCACGCAAGCCCGCGCAGCGCGCTCTCGATGAGTGTGGGAGGGACTGGGCCGTCCTGCATATTCTATCCTTCCCCTCTCCTGTGAGGCTCGTGTCCCGGACGCGGTGCAGCGTTCTTCACGCTGCTCCGCAGAGCCGGGAACCATGGGCGCCAAACTCGATGGGCCCCGGATCAGCAGCGCACCACGCCGCGAAGTGCGGCGTGCCGCGCGGCATCCCGGGCACGGCCACACAGCAAAAAAGGGGCGGCCCTGTGGCCGCCCCTTTTAGCACAGGTAACGAGGATCAACCCGCGCCGTGGGCGATGGTTTCGGCGCCGTGACCCCAGACGTAGATGCAGATGAACAGGAACAGCCAGACCACGTCGACGAAATGCCAGTACCAGGCGGCGAACTCGAAGCCGAGATGCTGGGTCGGCGAGAACTGCCCGAGATAGGCGCGGATCAGGCAGACGGTCAAAAAGATCGAGCCGATAATCACGTGGAAGCCGTGGAAGCCGGTCGCCATGAAGAAGGTCGCGCCGTAGATGCTGCCGGCGAAGGAGAACGCGGCGTGGCTGTACTCCCAGGCCTGCACGCAGGTGAAGGAGACGCCGAGCAGAATGGTGAGGATCAATCCGTATTTCAGGCCCTGGCGGTCGTTTTCCAGAAGCGCGTGATGCGCCCAGGTCACCGTGGTGCCCGAGGTCAGGAGCAACAGCGTATTCAACAGCGGCAGATGCCAGGGATCGAAGGCCTCGATGCCCTTGGGCGGCCAGGTTCCCGGCACGCTGCAGGCGCCCATGGCCGTTCCGGCACCGCAGCCGAAAATCGCGTCGCGGGTGGCGTGGACCGCGTCCGCCGGAAACAAGGCCGAGTTGAAGAAGGCCCAGAACCAGGCGACGAAGAACATCACTTCCGACGCAATGAACAGGATCATGCCGTAGCGGTGGCTGATCTGCACCACGCGGGTGTGATCGCCCTTGAACTCCGCCTCGCGGATCACGTCGGTCCACCAGCTCGCCATGGTGTAGAGCACGCCGATGACGCCGACGCCGAACACGATCGGCGCCGCCGCGTACATATGATGCATCCAGCCGATGGCACCGACCGCCATGATGAAGACCGAGACCGCGCCGACGATCGGCCACGGGCTCGGATCGACGAGGTGGTAGTCGTGATGCTTGACTTGCGCCGTAGCCATTTTCGGTCTCTCCGTTAGCGGTGCCTATTCGGCACTTATTCGTCTCAAAAAGCAAATCCTCAAAGGATATCTACGACCATCCAGGTCAGAGGTTTCCCCTTACAGGTTTCCCTTGGGTCTGTCCGGCTCGCGCGCGGCGACCGGCTTCGGGGCCGGATCGCGCACGGGATAGAAGGTGTAGGACAGCGTAATGGTGTTCAGCCCGTCATTGTCGCTGTCCTTGACGATCGACGGATCGACGTAGAACACGACCGGCATCTCGCGCTTCTCGCCGGGCCCCATGGTCTGTTCGGTGAAGCAGAAGCAGTTGATCTTCTCGAAATACGCGCCGACCGTCAGCGGCGCCACGTTATAGGCCGCCTGCCCGGTCGTGGTCCGCGCCGCCTCATTGGTCACGGTGTAGTAGACGGTGACGACCTGGCCGATATTGATCTCGATTTCGGTCTTTTCAGGTTCGAATTTCCACGGCAACCCGCCGGCGACGTTGGAATCGAAGCGCACGGTGATCTTGCGCGCAAGCGGCGGCGATGATGGCGCCGATTTCGCGACTTGCGTGGTGCCGTTGAATCCGGTGGCGCGGCAGAACCAGTTGTAGAACGGCACCGCCGCATAGGCCGCGCCGACCATCAGCACCGCGACAAAGCCGGCGATCGAGCCGACCAGTACATCGCGCCTCGTGGCCGACTTGCGGCTTTTGGTCGGTTCCTGCGGCATGGCGGGTTCGCTTTCCATCTCAGTCATAACGGCCGGTTCAGGACGGCCGGCCCCTTAACGAGCGTGACTGCAAAGAACAGCACGACGAGGACGCCGAGCGCGAGCGCAATGGCGATCGAGCGCCGGCGGCGGCTTCGCTGCTGCGCCTCGGTGAGGACGATTCCGTCTGGCGGCCGCTTGTGATCCATGCTCTCGCCATGCGCTCCTTACCAGACCGATGGCACCAGCGCGTGCGCGACAACCTCGAGCAGCAGGGTCGCGAACAGCGCAAACAGGTAGAAGATCGAGAACGCGAACAGCTTTCGCGTGGCGCGCAAGCCTTCCACCTTCTCGCGGCGGCGGTAGACGTTGACCGCGAGCGCCAGCATGGCGGAGCCGAGCACGAGCGAGGTTACGCCGTAGGCCGCGTCGAAATAGCCGAGCGGCCATGGCGCGAACGCCACCGCGACCAGCACGACCGTGTAGAGCAGGATCTGCAGCCGCGTCGCATCGGGACCGGCGACGACGGGGAGCATCGGCACGCCGGCCCGCGCATAGTCGTCGCAGCGGAACAGCGCGAGCGCCCAGAAATGCGGCGGGGTCCAGAAGAAGATGATCAGGAACAACAGCCACGGCTCGACCGACAGCGAACCGGTCGCCGCCGCCCACGCCACGACCGGCGGCAGCGCGCCGGCGGCGCCGCCGATCACGATGTTCTGCGCGGTCGCACGCTTCAGCACGATCGTGTAGATCACGACGTAGAAGAAGATGGTGAACGCCAGAAGGCTGCCCGCGATCCAGTTGACGAGGATGCCGAGCGTCATCACCGAGAAGAACGCCAGCGTCATGCCGAACGCCAGCGCCTCGGAGCGGGTGACGCGGCCGCGCGGAATCGGCCGGTTCGCGGTGCGCGTCATCAGTGCGTCGATGTCGCCCTCGAGCGCCATGTTGAGCGCGCCCGAGGCGCCGGCGCCGACCGCGATGCAGAGCAGCGAGGTGAACGCCAGCACCGGATGGAAATGGCCGGGCGCCAGCATCAGCCCGACCAGCGCGGTGAAGATCACCAGCGACATCACCCGCGGTTTCAACAGCGCGATGTAGTCGGCGACGTCGGCCTCCGAAATCCGGGGGCCGAGTTCGATGGCGTTGTGATCGACGACCGACAAGGGTTGCTTCCTCAGACAGCGCGGCGCCAGGTGCGCGCCGCGCTTTTCAGATTATTGAACGCGCGGCAGCGTCTCGAACTGGTGGAACGGCGGTGGCGACGGCAGCGTCCATTCCAGCGTGGTGGCGCCGACGCCCCACGGATTGTCGGCGGCCTGCCGCTTGCGCAGGAAGGCCTCGGCCAGTCCGTAAAGGAAGATCAGCATGCCGAAACCGGAGATATACGAGCCGATCGAGGACACGAGATTCCAGCCCGCGAATGCGTCGGGATAATCGACGTAGCGGCGCGGCATCCCGGAAAGCCCGAGGAAGTGCTGCGGGAAGAACACGAGATTGACGCCGACGAAGGTGAACCAGAAGTGCAATTTCCCGATGGTCTCGTTGTACATGTAGCCGGTCATTTTCGGGAACCAGTAGTACCAGCCGGCGAAGATCGCGAACACGGCGCCCAGCGACAGCACGTAGTGGAAGTGCGCGACCACGTAATAGGTATCCTGCAGCACGCGGTCGACGCCGGCATTCGCCAGCACGACGCCGGTGACGCCGCCGACCGTGAACAGGAAGATGAAGCCGATCGCCCACAGCATCGGCGTCTTGAACTCGATCGAGCCGCCCCACATCGTGGCGATCCAGGAGAAGATCTTCACGCCGGTCGGCACCGCGATCACCATGGTGGCGGCGACGAAATAGGCCTGCGTCGCACTGGACATGCCGACCGTGTACATGTGGTGCGCCCACACCACGAAGCCGATGCCGCCGATCGCGACCATCGCATAGGCCATGCCGAGATAGCCGAACACCGGCTTCTTCGAAAAGGTCGAGACGACCTGGCTGACCATGCCGAAGCCCGGCAGGATCAGGATGTAGACCTCGGGGTGGCCGAAGAACCAGAACAGATGCTGGAACAGCACGGGGTCGCCGCCGCCTTCGGCGGAGAAGAAAGTGGTGCCGAAGTTGCGGTCGGTCAAAAGCATGGTGATGGCGCCGGCGAGCACCGGCAGCGACAACAGCAGCAGGAACACCGTGACCAGGATCGACCACACGAACAGCGGCATCTTGTGCAGGGTCATGCCCGGCGCGCGCATGTTGAAGATGGTGGTGATGAAGTTGATGGCGCCCAGGATCGAGGAGGCGCCGGCCAGATGGATAGAAAGGATCGCGAAATCGACCGCCGGTCCCGGATGGCCCGAGGTCGACAGCGGCGCGTAAAGCGTCCAGCCGGTGCCGACGCCATTGGAACCCGGCTCACCCTCGACGAAAGAGGAGATGAGCAGCAGCGCGAACGAAGCCGGCAACAGCCAGAACGAAATGTTGTTCATGCGCGGGAACGCCATGTCCGGCGCGCCGATCATCAGCGGCACGAACCAGTTGCCGAAGCCGCCGATCATCGCCGGCATCACCATGAAGAAGATCATGATCAGCCCGTGCGAGGTCACGAACACGTTGTAGGTATGGGTGTTGTGGAAGATCTGCACGCCCGGATACATCAGTTCGGCGCGGATCGCGATCGACATCGCGGCGCCGATGACGCCGGCGATGATCGCAAACACCAGGTACATCGTGCCGATGTCCTTGTGGTTGGTCGAATAGACGTAACGCCGCCATCCGGTCGGATGATCGTGCGCGTGATCGTCATGCGCGGAATTGTGGGCGTGATCGCTATGTGCCGGTGTCGCTGTTGCCATTTTCAAATCCTGCCTTGCAGTCCTTATCCGACCTTGCGGTCCGCTCGCCCTTGTCCCCGATCGATGGCGCCTGAGGCTCCGTCAGCCTACGGCGCCGCCGCGCTCACCGAAGCGAACAAATTCTCCGGGTTGGACGCGAACTTCTTCTTTGCGGTCTCGACCCAGGCCGCGAAATCCTGGTCGCTCACCACCCGCACCGCGATCGGCATGAAGGCGTGATCCTTGCCGCACAGCTCCGAGCACTGGCCGTAGAACATGCCGGTCGTGGTGGCCTTGAACCAGGTTTCGTTGAGGCGGCCGGGGATGGCGTCGATCTTGATGCCGAACGCCGGCACCGCGAAGGAATGGATGACGTCGGCGCCGGTCACCTGAACCACGACCACCTTGTTGACCGGCACCACCATCTCGTTGTCGACGCCGAGCAGCCGCGGCTGCTTGTCCTGCGCCATCAGCGAATCGAATTCGAACTTGCCGTTGTCGGGATAGGCGTAGCTCCAGTACCACTGCTTGCCGGTCACCTTGATGGTCAGGTCGGCCTTGGGGATGTCGAGTTCCTCGAACAATAATTTGAACGAGGGCACCACGATGCTGGCCAGGATCAGCACCGGGCCAAGGGTCCAGGCGATCTCGATCAGGCTGTTGTGGGTGGTCCGGGAGGGGACCGGATTGGCCCGGGCGTTGAACTTGATGACGACCGTGATCAAGAGCGCCAGCACGAACAGCGTGATGATGGTGATGATCCAGAGCAGGACGTTATGGAATTGGATGATGCTTTCCATGACCGGCGTTGCGGCGCCCTGCAGCTTGTATTCCCACGGCGCCGGCTGCCCCAGTTCGGCGAATGCCGCACCGTTCGCCGTCAGCGCCGCGCCGGCCACCGCCGACCCCAGCAACCGCCGCATCATCTGGCTCTTCGACATCTTCATGCCGCTCGCGCTCCCCTAAAACCTCTAGCCTCACGGCCTTCCGCCGGATGGCGAGAAATGCCGCACGATCCGCCCCCTGACAAACGGCCTTGGGAGGTACTTTGCAGTCACCGGGGCCGGATCGCTAGAACGCGTCGAAATCCAGCCTCTCAAACCATAATTCTCAGGGTCTCGCAATGCAGTAGTAGGGCGCAGTGGAACGCATCACCGGCAATTCCGCCGATGTCACATTTTCCCGTGAAATCAGGCCGATCGGGCGCGTTCGGCACCTTGCAGCGCTTGACAGGCGCTTTGCCCGATGTAGGCACAGGCGACGCGCTCCCGAAGCGCCTGATTCGCCGCTTGGAGGGAAAGCGGCGGTTCCGGCGCAGGCTTCTTGAAGAACGGCTTCTTGAAGACTGCCTTCAAGGCGCCGTCATTGCAGTATCAATCCCGGTTCGGACCGACATTTCAGGGATTTTGAGGGATCGACCCGGATGGGGCCACCGAAATTGAGGGCGAGACGCGCCGCAGGCGGCGGCCCGACTGCAGGTTTTTACACCAGGCGAGGTGCAAGCCTTGCCGCCGTCGGCCTTGCGCTTGTGTGCTTTCTCGGCCTGACCGGCGCGGCCCGCGCGCAGGGCGCGGTGAGGTCGGTGCATGGCGACTGGCAGATCCGCTGCGACACCCCGCCCGGCGCGCAGGCGGAACAATGCGCCCTGATCCAGAGCGTGGTAGCCGAAGACCGCTCCAATGCCGGCCTGACCGTGATCCTGTTGAAAACAGCCGACCAGAAGAGCCGGCTGATGCGCGTGGTCGCTCCGCTCGGCGTGCTGCTGCCCTCCGGCCTCGGCCTGAAGCTCGACAATGTCGACGTCGGCAAGGCCGGCTTCGTCCGCTGCCTGCCCAACGGCTGCGTTGCCGAAGTCGTGATGGACGACAAGCTTTTGGGCCAGCTCAAATCCGCCAAGACCGCGACCTTCATCATCTTCGAGACCCCGGAAGAGGGCATCGGCTTTCCGCTGAGCCTGAACGGGCTCTCGGAGGGGTATGACAAGCTGCCGTGAGGCAATGTGCCTCGTTGCATGATCGTCGGGCAGACCCTCCCCTTTCCCGCTGTGATGCCTATGTTTGAGAGGATTGCCCCGGCCAGGCGAAACGCGAGCCGGGACCTACAGGTTACGGTGTTGTAACGGGACTGCTCCGCAGGATCTTGCTTAACTCACTAAGACCTGTGGTTATGGGTCCCTGCGTTCGCAGGGACGACAAGAAAGTCTGGAGCCCTCATGACCCCCACAACCTCGCTGCTCGACCGCGCCAATCTCGACCGCGATGCCGTGCGCGCCCAGGTCGCCCGCGGGCTTGTTGGCTCCGACGACGGCGAGTTGTACCTGGAATATGCCCAGTCCGAAGCCTTGATGTTCGACAATGGCCGGCTGAAGCAGGCGACCTACGACACTAGCCAAGGCTTTGGGCTTCGCGCGGTGAAGGACGACGCGGTGGGCTATGCGCATTCCTCGGATGTGTCGCTGCCGGCGTTGATCCGCGCGGCGGATGCGGTCGCGGCCGTCCGCGGCGGTTATTCCGGTACTTTCGCGGCGCCGCCCGCGCATACCAATGTGCGGCTCTATGGCGACGAAAATCCACTCGATGCGCCCGGCTTCGAAGCGAAGGTGAAGCTGCTCGCCGAGATCGACGCTTACGTTCGCGACAAGGACCCGCGGGTGCGGCAGGTCACCGTCAGCCTGGGCGCGACCTGGCAGGTGGTGGAAATCGTCCGCCCCGACGGCGAGAGCTATCGCGACATCCGCCCGCTCGTGCGCGTCAATATCTCGGTGGTCGCAGGGCAAGGCGATCGGCAGGAGAGCGGCAGCAAGGGCTATGGCGGCCGCGAAGGCTTTGCGCGCTTCATCGAGGCAGGCGCCTGGCGCGAGGCCGCCGATGGCGCGATCCGCGAGGCGATGGTCAATCTCGAATCGGTGCCCGCGCCCGCCGGCGAAATGGACGTGGTGCTCGGGTCGGGGTGGCCCGGCGTGATGCTGCATGAAGCCGTCGGCCACGGGCTCGAGGGCGATTTCAACCGCAAGCACACCTCGGCCTTCGCAGGCCTGATGGGCAAGCAGGTCGCGGCCAAGGGCGTCACCGTGGTCGATGACGGCACCATGGCGGCGCGCCGCGGCTCGCTCTCGATCGACGACGAGGGCACGCCGACCAACCGCACCGTGCTGATCGAGGACGGCATCCTCGTCGGCTACATGCAGGACCGCCAGAACGCGCGGCTGATGAACATGAAGCCGACCGGCAACGGCCGCCGCCAGGGCTATGCCCATGTGCCGATGCCGCGCATGACCAACACCTACATGCTGGCGGGCAGCCGAGACCCCGCCGAAATCATCGCTTCCGTGAAGAAGGGCGTCTACGCCGCCAATTTCGGCGGCGGCCAGGTCGACATCACCTCGGGCAAATACGTGTTCCAGTGCACCGAGGCCTATAAAATCGAGAACGGCAAGGTCGGCGCGCCGCTGAAGGGCGCGATGCTGATCGGCAACGGGCCGACCGACCTCAACCGCATCACCATGATCGGCAACGATCTCGCGCTCGATACCGGCATCGGCACCTGCGGCAAGAACGGCCAGGGCGTGCCGGTCGGCGTCGGCCAGCCGACGCTGCGGATGGAACGCATTACTGTTGGAGGTACCGGCTGATGAGCAGCGCCGAGAAGCAAACGACCACTCCGAAGGCATCGACCTGGCGCGGCCAGGTGGTGCAGCTCGCGGCCATCGTGGCGGCGGTGTTCCTCGCCAAGGGCGCGCTGGCCGAACCGTTCTACGTGCCGTCGGGCTCGATGGAGCCGACGCTGCAGATCGGCGATGCGCTGCTGGCGACCAAATTCGCCTACGGCTATTCGAGCGCCTCGCTGCCGATGCAGATCAACCTGCCGGAGACCCGCCGCGTGTTCGGCGAAACGCCGAAGCGCGGCGACGTCGTGGTGTTCCGCTGGCCCGGCGACCGCTCGCAGGCCTGGGTCAAGCGCGTGGTTGGGCTACCCGGCGATCGCATCGAGATGCGGCAGGGCCAGCTCTTCATCAACGACCGCGCCGCGGAACTGCGTCCCGACGGCCTCGGCGAAGCGGAAGACGACAATGGCGGCTTCGAGCCGGCCTATCGCTATGTCGAGACGCTGCCCGGCGGGGTTTCCCACGAGATCTTCAAGATGCGCGACAATGGCCGGTTCGACAACACGCCGGAAGTGACGGTGCCGCCGGGACATCTGTTCGTGATGGGCGACAACCGCGACAATTCCGCCGACAGCCGCGTACCGGTGCGCGAGGGCGGCGTCGGCATGCTGCCGATCGACGACCTCGTCGGCCGCGCCGACGCCGTGGTCGGCTCGTGGGACTTGGGCATGCGCAGCCAGCCGGTCTACACTTGGCTCTCCGGCTTCCGGCTGTCGCGGTTCTTCACCTCGGTGCGTTGAGAGAGGAACCCTCACGGTGAGGAGCGCGCCTGCGCGCGTCTCCGGGCGATGCTTCGGATCGCCGGGAGAACCATGAGGCCCGTGGCCCATCCTTCGAGACGCGGCCTGACGGCCGCTCCTCAGGATGAGGATGCCATGAACACAAACGACTTCCTCGCGCTCGTGCTGCGCAATCCCGTCAATTCCGCCATTGCCGACGAACTGCTCCGCCTTGCGCTACCGGACGCGTGGATCGTCTCGGGATGCCTGGTGCAGACCGTGTGGAATACCCTGACCGGACGCGCGGTCGATTACGGCATCAAGGATTACGACGTCTTCTATTTCGATCCCGATACCTCGTGGCAGGCCGAGGACGCCGTGATCGCGCAGTTGCAGAACAGGCTTTCAAGCCTCGGCGTCGCGATCGAGGCGCGCAACCAGGCGCGCGTCCATCTCTGGTATCCGCAAAAACATGGCCTGCCCTATCCGGCGCTGCGGTCGTCGAGCCAAGGCATCGATCGCTTCCTCACCAGGAATACGCAAATCGGAATCCGCCGCGCGCCAGAGGGCTTCGACGTCTACGCGCCGCACGGCTTCGACGACATCGCGGCCATGATCGTGCGGCCCAATCCGGGGCCGAATTTCTCGGCCGCAAACTACGCGTCGAAGACGGCGCGCTGGAAGGCGCTGTGGCCGGAACTCAACGTGCTGCCGGCGGAGAGCGTCTGACCGATTTCTCGTCATTGCGAGCGGGAATTTACCGCACCACGCCCGAGATGAACCCGGCACGTCGCCGCGGCGGCTTGATCTCCTTTTTCAGGAAGCAGCGCGCTTCCCTGCCGACATATCCCGGCCGCGCATAGGTCCAGGCCCGGCACTTGTTGTCGGCGGTGCAGGCCTTCTTGCAGGCCTCGTCGCCGTCCTCGCTCTTCAGCACGAAGCTGTGGTAATCGCCGCCGGCCCGGTCGATCGAAGTCTCGATCGAGCGGTTGCGCGGTTCGACCACGCCGGCGCCGCGCACGCCGGAGACGCAGCAATTGGCCGGGACGCGCCCGGGCACGCTGTTCTTCAACCAGCAGACCGCGCCGCTCGTGACATCGGTCGGGTAACTGAAGCTCCAGGAATGGCAGCGGTGGTCGTGCTCGCAGGCCAGCGCACAATCCTCCGGATCGCCTGACGGCACCGGCGAACTCAGGTAATCGCCGCCAGGACGGTCGAAATTGGCCTGCGCCTGCGCCGGCCGCGTGGCGGCGGTGGCCGCCAGCAGGGCGAGCGTCGCCAAACACGCCCTGAGCAGGCGATCTCCCCGCATTCGTGATTGCTTTCAACTGAATTGACGCGCCGTTCGTGCCATTTGATCGCCACGAACCTGTACGCGAGATGAACGGCGCCGCGCGCCCGCGGCACCAGGGAAGCGCGAACACGCTGATCTAGAATGCGTATTCCTCATAGGCCGGCTCGACCGAGCCGTGCCAGGGGCCGTGGAATTTTTCCAGCATCTCCTCGGCCGGCACGCGTCCGGAATCGATGATCTGCTCCAGCGGCTCGAGATGGCGGGTCTCGTCGCGGCCGAGGCGATCGACCCGGCCGCGCCGCCGCAGGCCGGAATGCGCCAGCGTCAGGCATTCCCTGGCGATTTCGAACAAATAGCGGCCCCTGATCCGGGCCTTGAAGCCGAGACGCGGGACATCGTCGCGCAGCGCCTGACGCTCCTGCGCGGTCCAGTGCTTGGCGATGTCCCAGGCGGCATCGAGGCTGACGTCGTCGTAGAGCAGGCCGACCCAGAACGCCGGCAACGCCGGCAGCCGGCCCCACGGCACGCCGTCGGCGCCGCGCATTTCCAGATAGCGCTTCAGCCGCACCTCGGGAAAAATCGTCGACAGATGGTTGGCCCAGTCCGACAGCGTCGGCCGCTGTCCGGGAAACCTGTTGCTCTTCCCCTCGAAGAAGGCCCGGAACGAGGAGCCGGCGACGTCGATATATTCGTCGCCGCGCTTGACGAAATACATCGGCACGTCGAGCGCGTAATCGACCCAGCGCTCGAACCCCATGCCGTCCTCGAACGCCCATGGCAGCATCCCGGCGCGCGCATTGTCGGTGTCGCGCCAGATCTCGGAGCGGAACGACAGGAAGCCGTTGGGCTTGCCTTCGGTGAACGGCGAATTGGCGAACAACGCGGTCGCGACCGGCTGCAGCGCCACCGATACCCGGAGCTTCTTGACCATGTCGGCTTCGGAGGAGAAGTCGAGATTGGTCTGCACCGTGCAGGTCCGGTACATCATGTCGAGGCCGTATTTGCCGACCTTCGGCATGTAGTTGGTCATGATCTTGTAGCGGCCCTTGGGCATCACCGGCATCTCGCGCCCGCGACCATGACGGCGTCATGCCGAGCCCGAGAAAGCCGATGCCGAGCGGAGCCGCGATCTCGCGCACCTGCGCCAGATGCGCCATCAGTTCGGATTGGGTCTGGTGCACGGTCTCGACCGGCGCGCCCGACAGTTCGAACTGTCCGCCCGGCTCCAGCGAGATCGCGCCGCCGCCGGTGACGTCATAGAGGCCGATGATGTTGCCGCGCTCCATGATCGGCTCCCAGCCGAGCAGAAGCTTCATGCCTTCGAGCAGCGCGCCGATGCCGCGCGCGCCCTCGTAGGGCACGGGATGATGGCCCTGCAGCGTGAACGGCGTCTTCTCGTGCTCGGTGCCGATCCGGAATTCGGAAGGCGGCTTCACGCCCGCCGCCAGCCACGCCACCAATTCGTCGCGCGATTGCAGCGGCGTCATATCGATCTGGTCACGCGCCATACAAGTTCCGGATGAAGGGCGCTTTCGACCGAACGCGCGCGGTGGCGGGGGACATCCGCGAACCGGCCGGTCCGGGGATGAGCGAGGTGAATATAGCGATCATCGGGCGGGCGCGCCGTCTCTGGCGGCCGCCACTAGCGCCTCGCCGCACGAGCAGCCCAGCCGGTCGAGCAGGCCGCAGAGCTTGACGGCGTCCGCGTCCGACAGTTTCGAGCCGACATGCTTTTCGATCGCGGCGGAATAGGCGTCCCACATCTTCTTCTGCAGTTCGCGCCCGGCCTCGGTGATCTCGACGAACTGGCCGCGCTTGTCGATCTTGCATTCGCGGCGCGCCGCCAGCCCCTCGTCCACCAGCCGGTCGATCAGCCGCGAGGTCGAGTATTGCGGGATCAGCATCTGCTTTTCCAGTTCCACCGGGCGCATCTCGCCCGACGGCGCGCGCGACAATTCGAGCAGCGCGTCATACCAGGCCAGCGGCGGGAAGCCGGCCTTCTTCAAATCCTGCTCGACCGCGTCGAGCACCCGGCTCTGGACCCGCATCAGGCGGATCCAGGCGGCGGTCGCCTCGGTCGATGGTTTGCGTTTCATGGTCCCGGCCCATGATGACAGATCAGTGTAGCGCACTAAATGCAGCTGCATCAATCTTGACTATTTCATGCAGATGCATTTAGTCATCCATCCGCGTCTCGCCAATAATCCATAGGGAAGGAAATTCCGATGAAACTGTATTATTCGCCCGGAGCCTGCTCGCTCTCGCCCCATATCGCGCTGCTGGAAGCCGGCCTGCCCTACGATCTGGTCAAGGTCGATCTGCGGGCCAAGAAGCTCGAAAACGGCGACGACTATCTGAAGGTCAACCCCAAGGGCCAGGTGCCGGCGCTGGCGCTCGACAGCGGCGAACTCGTGACCGAAGGCCCGGTCATCGTGCAGATGATCGCCGACAAGGCTGTCGGCCAAGAACCTCGCGCCCGCCCGCGACAGCGCCGAGCGCTACAAGTTGCTGGAATGGCTCAACTTCGTCACCACCGAACTGCACAAGAATTTCGGCCCGATGTTCATCCCGGCGCTTTCCGACGACGCCAAGGCCTTCTTCAAGGACCGGGTGATGGGCAAGTTCAAATATCTCGACGGCGCAGCTGGCCGGCCGCGACTATCTGATGGGCAAGCAGTTCACCGTCGCCGACGGCTATCTGTTCACCATGCTGCGCTGGGCCGACGGCCATAAGTTCGATCTTTCCGGCGCTGCCGAACCTGATGGCCTACAAGGCCCGCGTCGCCGCGCGCCCGAAGGTGCAGGAAGCGCTGACCAAGGAAGGCCTGATGAAGGCGGCGTGAGCGCTCCGAAGATACGATGTTAGCAGAGGGCCGGAGCGATTATCCGGCCCTTTGTTGTCCCGGACCGGCCCTGAACGCCGGAAAGCATCATTGGGACTTGTTTTGCTGCGGCTTTGGAAAGCCGGCCATTGGAGGATTGGTCTCCATCGCTGACCTTGATGCAGGTCAAACGCGCCACAATTTGATATGCTATTGAACACCACTCCGATCACTTTGGTATGGGGAGTACCGCGTTTTGACCCATATTCATTCGCTCTCTGTAAGAATCGGTGCCCGTGTCCGTTGCGCCATCCACAACGGAGACCTCGAAGTCTGTGTCATGGACTACGATCGAATTGTCCTCGCGCTGGCCTATCCGTGTCGCAAAAACGGAGCCCAATGGGTCGATGCTTCAAATAAGAAGCACGTCGACATTCAGCCGACGCATTGGCGCAAATGGACCGAGAGCCATTAAGTCGAACGCCTCAGCCTAAAAAGGCCGGATCGACGATCCGGCCCTTTTTGTTGTTACCGTCGTCCCTGCGAAAGCAGGGACCCATAGTCACAGGCGTTTGTCTTGGAAGAAGGCGTCAACCACAACGTCCTCTTTTATGGAACACGGCGTTATAGGTCCCGGCTGCCTTCGCTTGCCGGGAGGACGATCTATCTTTCTCTCGCCAGCCTTACGCTCTAACGCCGCCGCCTGCTTCTTCGGCGGGAAGCGGCCATAGAAGGTCTCGCCCTTTTCCGCCATCTCGATCAGCAGTTTCGGCGGGGTGAAGCGCGAGCCGTATTTGGCCTCGAGTTTGTGGCACAGCGCGACGAAATTCTTCGTGCCCATGAAGTCGATATAGGACAGCGTGCCGCCGGTGAACGGCGCGAAGCCGAAGCCGAGGATCGAGCCGACATCGGCCTCGCGCATATCGGTGATGACGTGATCCTCCACGGTGCGCGCGGCTTCCACCGCCTGCACCACGAGGAAGCGCTGCTTCAACTCCTCGATGTCGAGCGTGTCGGGATCGAGATGCTTCGGCTGCAAGCCGCCAAGGCCGACCACAGGCTCTTCTGGCCCTTGCCCTTCTCGGGATAATCGTAAAAGCCCTTGCCGTTCTTGCGGCCGAAGCGGCCCTGCTTTTCGACCATCTCGACCAGAAGCTTCTTCTGGGCCTGGTCGATGGCGTTGGCGCCGAGATCGGCCTCGGTCGCCTTCATGATCTTGAGCACGAGATCGAGCGCCACCTCGTCGGACAGCGACAGCGGCCCGACCGGCATGCCCGCCATCTTCGCGGTATTCTCGATCATCGCCGGCGGCACGCCTTCCATCAGCATTTCCAGGCCTTCGGCGGTGAAGCGCAGCACGCAGCGGTTGGCGAAGAAGCCGCGGCTATCATTGACCACGATCGGCGTCTTGCCGATCACGCGGACGTAATCCAGCGCGGTCGCGAGCGCGACGTCGCCGGTGTTCTTGCCGACGATGATTTCCACCAGCATCATCTTCTCGACCGGCGAGAAGAAATGGATGCCGATGAACTTGCCCTGGTCCTTGAACTCCTCCGCCAGCGAATTGATCGGCAGCGTCGAGGTGTTGGAGGCAAAGATCGCATCCCGCTTCAACAGCGGCTGCGCCTTGGCGTAGGTTTCGGCCTTGACCTTGCGATCCTCGAACACCGCCTCGATGATGAGGTCGCAATCCTTGAGCACGCTGTAGTCGGCGGTCGCGCTGATGCGCGACAGGATGGCGTCGCGATCGCTTTCCTTGGCGCGGCCCTTCTTGATCAGATCGTCGATCACGGATTGCGCGTGGCCCTTGCCCTTGTCGGCGCTCTCCTGGTCGCGGTCGATCAGCACCACGTCGATGCCGGCGCGCGCCGAGACATAGCCGACGCTGGCGCCCATGAAGCCGGCGCCGATGACGGCGAGTTTCTTCACCTTGGTCGGCGGCACGTTCTGCGGACGCCGCGCGCCCTTGTTCAATTCCTGCATCGACAGGAACAGGCTGCGGATCATCGCCGCGGCTTCCTTGCTGCGCAGGATCTGCGCGAAGTAGCGCGATTCGACCCGCAGCGCGGCGTCGATCGGCAGCTGCAGGCCCTCGTAGACGCACTGCATGATGGCGCGCGCCGCCGGATAATTGTCGTAGGTCTCGCGGCGGAAGATGGCGTTGCCGGCCGGGAACATCATCATGCCGGCCTTGGAAAAGACCGGCCCGCCCGGCAGCCTGAACGCCTTGTCGTCCCAGGGCGCGACCGCCTTGCCGCCGCCCTTGATCCAGTCCTTCGCCGCCTTGATGAGATCGGCGGCGGGCACCACGGCGTCGACCAGCTTCAGCGCCTTGGCCTTGTCGAGATTGACCGCCTCGCCCTTGAGCAGCAATTGCATCGCATCCTGCGGCGGCACGATGCGCGGCACGCGCTGGGTGCCGCCGGCGCCGGGAAACAGCCCGACCTTGACTTCGGGCAGCCCGAGACGGGTCTTTGGATTTTCCGCGGCGACGCGGTAGTGGCACGACAGCGTCAGTTCGAACGCGCCGCCGAGCGCCGAGCCCGTTGATCGCCGCGCCCATGGCTTGCCGGAGGTTTCGATCGCGCGAAACACCAGCGAGGACTTGCGGCTCTCGTCGAACAGCATCTGGTTGGCCGCGACCTCGCCCTTGGCCTTGAGCAGATCGATATATTTGTGGTTCATGCCCTCGAGCATCGAGAGGTCGGCGCCGGCGGAGAACGCCTCCTTGCCCGAGGTGACGACGACGCCCTTGACGGCGGCATCGGCGGAAGTCTGCTTCACGATCTCCTCGAGTTCGGTGATCGTGGTCTTGTCGAGCACGTTCATCGAACGGCCGGGAATGTCCCACGTCACCAGCGCGATGCCGTCGGCGTCGGTTTCGACTTTGAAATTCTTGAAGGCCATGTTGTCGCTCCCTCGATGCCGGCAGCCCGCGGGGCGCGGCGGTTGTGTCTCGGTCGTAGGGTGCGGTTCTCGCCGTGCCCACCATTTCTTGTCGGCGTTGGGGTTGGGGGTACGCTTGCGCTTCCACCCACCCTACGATCCGGAGTCTCATACCCGTTCGATAATCGTCGCGGTGCCCATGCCGCCGCCGATGCACAGCGTGACCAGCGCGGTCGTTTGTTGGTGCGCTCGAGTTCGTCGAGCACGGTGCCGAGAATCATCGCGCCCGTCGCGCCGAGCGGATGGCCGAGCGCGATCGCGCCGCCATTGACGTTGATTTTGGCGGGGTCGATGTCGAACGCCTGCATGTAGCGCAGCACCACGGAGGCGAACGCCTCGTTAAGCTCGAACAGATCGATGTCGCATTTCCCCAGGCCCGAATGCGCCAACAGCTTTTCGGTGACGTCTACCGGAACCGGGCTGGAGCATCATCGCCGGTTCCGAG
>CAVRIB010000010.1:0-147378 GCA_963721135.1 uncultured Alphaproteobacteria bacterium | reverse complement strand
ATCGACGGTCATGATTATCCAACCCTCGATGATCAAATGTGGATATTAGCTTGATTAACGGCTTCTAATGTCTGTTCGAAATCATCCAATAATTGCTTGCAGGCGGCCGTAGCTGACAGTAAAATGCAACCATTCAGCAATGTCCTCCGCCATTGCGAAGACGTGCAGTAGATAGGGATCGGGATCTAAAGTCTGGCCCCCGCGGCGCGCTGGTTGTTTCATCAAGTTAATCAACTCATCCGATTGGGAGAAAAAAGATCATGAGAAGCTTTTATACCTCGCTTTGTGCGATGGCGCTGATTGTCGCCGGCACATCGGCCTATGGCCAAGCTTTTGTATCGTCGACTGGAAACGACGCGAATACCTGCACCGAAGCCGCACCGTGCTTAACGTTCCAGCGCGCCTTAACGCAAACGGTCAATTTCGGATCGATAACGTGCCTGAATACTGGTCAGTATTCCAGTACAACGCTCACCATCACCCAATCAGTCACCATCGATTGCCATGATGGCAATTCAGGCAGGATGGATCTAAGCGGCGGTGGCACCATCGCGATCAACATTAATGCCAGCAGTGCCGTCCACGTTACCCTCCGCCATCTCAGTCTGGTTGGAACCTCCGGCAGCAGTGGCGTGGTCACGACCGGCTTTCCACCAGGCAGTAGCCTGGTAATTCAAGAATCGTATATTGAAAGCTTCGGAGGCAGCGGGTTTGGTGTTTCGTTCACCCCGACTGGCTCTGGCCGCTCCTCGCTCTCGATATCGAATACGTCGCTTTCAGGTAACGGTGTCGCGGTTAGCGTCGCTCCCCCGAGCGGTCAGATCACATCGGTCCTTTTCACCAGCTGCGGGATGGGCGGTAGCACGACCGACGGGTTGGATCTGGCAGGGGCTGGTGTGACGGCGGGGGTCATGCGCCAATGTACGGTCGCCAATAACAACGGTAACGGATTTGTCGGGTCTTCTGCCGGAGGTGTGTATTTTACGATAGAGGAGTTGACCTTCTCGGCCAATTTGGGCGTCGGCATCGAAACCAACTCGGCCAGTGCCAACGTCGATGTCGCTGCGTCGACCATCGGCGGCAACGGCACTGGCATAAAATCCTTGTCTGGTTCGCTCACCTCCTTCGGTGACAATCACATCAGCGCTAACGGCGTTAACGGTACGTTCACGAGTACCATACCGCTGCAATAGGCTTGTAATATGACGCGGGGCCGCCCCGGTTGGCGGCCTCTTTCACTGGTGCAGGTGCTTCTGTTGTCGGCAGGCACGAGGCCGACCTCCAGCGAGGTCTGCAGTTTGGTCACTGTCGGGGGGAGAGCGGACATCGGCGGACGCACAATTTCGCTAGCGATTGACCCAACTGTATTCGCCGGCCGTGCGTTGCACGCCGAATGTGAAAAAATGGAGGGTGTTGGTCTTGCGCATCTGTATCCGGCGCTTGCATGGAGCGCTTGTGCTCCTGGCCATCATGGATATCCGCGCGCACCCGATCTCATTCTCGGAAAGGCCCTGAGAGGCCGCTTGGGTCATCAGATCACGGGTACGAAGGCGAGACCGTTTCTCAATCTCCTCAATTCAACTCGGAGACCTCGGCAGGGAGCTGTACACTCCTCGGTTGCGCCAGCCTTGGACATCGTTCGGCTGGCCTGAACGCATTGATCTTATGCGACCTTTGGCTCGACGTGCGCTTCGTAGCTGCGACCTTGTGCAAACACAGTCCAAGCGATCCGCGCCAGCTGCGCAAACGACCGCTTTTTTCTCGGGTGGGGGAAGCGATTGAAATATATGCTCGCTTGCTCAGCCGCGGTCCAGTTCGCCCCCACTGCTGCCGGCGCGCAGTTGACCATCACAAACTCGCTATTCGCGAACAAGCGCCGCTGCGAGCAAACTCTCAGGCCAACTGGACAAGAGTCGGAGGCAACGTCACCGCTGATGCGCGATCCGGCGTCAGCCGAAGCGATGGGCAAGCGGGGACGCGCGCGGGTGCTCGAGAAATTCAGCCTCGATGCGGAAGCTGCCGTCATAGCCGAAGTCTATCGCCATCTCTTCCGCTGACACCATCCGCCTAGTGGATGATGAAGTCGTTTGCATGCAAGTCCGCCAGGTGAACCACCGTCAGGGTGACGCTGTCGTGATTGCCGAGGTTGATCAGGGTGTCCTGGCCGCCATTGACGGACTGGAACAGGGACTGCGCCTGGCCGGTCTGCGCATCGTGCAGGAGGGCTGCCAGCTGGTTGTTGCTGGTGACCGATGAGAAGCCGTCCAGCTCGAACGTGTCGGAGCTTGCCGCGTTGACGATCGTCTCCGCGCCGACGCCCGGATGGAAGACGAATGCGTCATTGCCGGGGCCCGCGATGGCAACCGAGACCACCTGGGTGGCGGTGCCGGTGGTGCCGTCGGCATGATGGTCGGCGACACTGACATCGTAGGATTGGGTCACGGTTTGGGTGACCGGGCTGGAGGCGAAATTGAAATGCCATCCGACCGTGTCCTGCCCGTTTGCCGCGTTGACGGCATCGGCGACGAAGCTCCCGAGATAGCCGGCGCCGCCATTTTGCGGCGAGACGCTGACGCTCTGGGTGTCCTTCGGATCCGGATCGCTGAAGGACAGCGTGCCATCGGCAGTATCCTGCGTGACCACGGGATCGATGACGGTGGTGCCGCCATGGCCGTCGCTGGAGAGGGTGAAGGTCGAACTGGTATAGTTGCCGGCAAGCGTGATGTGTGCGGTATGGTTCTGGGCGTCGCTGACCGTGAGAGTACCGCCGAGCGAACTGCCGGAATAGCCAACCGTCGTTCCCGGCCCAAATCCGATGTCCCTGAGATCGAGTTGGTCCGAACTGGACGGGTTACCGTCGCCGGTCAAGTCCACGATTTGCCCGCTGAACTGGGTCGAGTGATCGAGTATCAGCGCCCCCGTCGGACCGTTGAATGCTACGTAAGATGAATCCGCGCCGGTCAGTTCGAGGGTGGCGCCGGCATCGATCGATGCCGGCTGGATCAGCGGGTTCAAGGTCAGCAGGGAATTGCCCTTTGCTTCGATGACAGTGGTAGAAAGATCGATCACGCTGTCGCCGTTGAGGTCCTGATTGAACGTGGTCTCGTAGGTCTCCAGCGTGGTGCTGGTCGGCGCGATCACTCCGGTCGAGGAGACGAAATTGCCGCTGGCGTCCGTGGTCCAGACCGCATATTGACCGGTGCCCGCGTCCTTCCAGGCCACGTCGTAACCGGTTGAGGTCTGCACCGCGCCGATCGCTGCCCAGCCGCTAAACTGACCCGCCCCCGGCACGACGGCTACGCCGCCAAATTTCAATTCGGGGCCCGACGGTCCACCGACAGGATCGAGAAAATAATTGTTTCCGACCTGGACCAGGCTGGTCGAGCCGTCCGTCTGGATCAACGTGGTGGGTATGCCGATGGTCCCATCGCCGTTGAGGTCCTGATTGAACGTGGTCTCGTAGGTCTCCAGCGTGGTGCT
This sequence comes from uncultured Alphaproteobacteria bacterium, assembly GCA_963721135.1. Classification (GTDB taxonomy): domain Bacteria; phylum Pseudomonadota; class Alphaproteobacteria; order Rhizobiales; family Xanthobacteraceae; genus Bradyrhizobium. Next base: position 143,898 of record CAVRIB010000010.1, on the reverse strand, counting down.
GGTCGGCGCGATCACTCCGGTCGAGGAGACGAAATTGCCGCTGGCGTCCGTGGTCCAGACCGCATATTGACCGGTGCCCGCGTCCTTCCAGGCCACGTCGTAACCGGTTGAGGTCTGCACCGCGCCGATCGCTGCCCAGCCGCTAAACTGACCCGCCCCCGGCACGACGGCTACGCCGCCAAATTTCAATTCGGGGCCCGACGGTCCACCGACAGGATCGAGAAAATAATTGTTTCCGACCTGGACCAGGCTGGTCGAGCCGTCCGTCTGGATCAACGTGGTGGGTATGCCGATGGTCCCATCGCCGTTGAGGTCCTGATTGAACGTGGTCTCGTAGGTCTCCAGCGTGGTGCTGGTCGGCGCGATCACTCCGGTCGAGGAGACGAAATTGCCGCTGGCGTCCGTGGTCCAGACCGCATATTGACCGGTGCCCGCGTCCTTCCAGGCCACGTCGTAACCGGTTGAGGTCTGCACCGCGCCGATCGCTGCCCAGCCGCTAAACTGACCCGCCCCCGGCACGACGGCTACGCCGCCAAATTTCAATTCGGGGCCCGACGGTCCACCGACAGGATCGAGAAAATAATTGTTTCCGACCTGGACCAGGCTGGTCGAGCCGTCCGTCTGGATCAACGTGGTGGGTATGCCGATGGTCCCATCGCCGTTGAGGTCCTGATTGAACGTGGTCTCGTAGGTCTCCAGCGTGGTGCTGGTCGGCGCGATCACTCCGGTCGAGGAGACGAAATTGCCGCTGGCGTCCGTGGTCCAGACCGCATATTGACCGGTGCCCGCGTCCTTCCAGGCCACGTCGTAACCGGTTGAGGTCTGCACCGCGCCGATCGCTGCCCAGCCGCTAAACTGACCCGCCCCCGGCACGACGGCTACGCCGCCAAATTTCAATTCGGGGCCCGACGGTCCACCGACAGGATCGAGAAAATAATTGTTTCCGACCTGGACCAGGCTGGTCGAGCCGTCCGTCTGGATCAACGTGGTTGCCGGTATGCCGACGAAGCCATGCTGGTTGCCGCTGCTGTCGTTATAGAAACCGGAGATCATACCGGCCGCGTTGATGTCGGAAATATCCGTTTGCGTGGCTCCGGGAACATCGACCGTGGTGATGACGCCGCCATTGTCGACGAAGCCGTGAATGTTGCCGCTGCCGTCGGCATAATATCCGACGATTTCGCCGGCGGCGTTTACGGCTGAAACGCCCGTGCTGGTGGCGCCCGCAATGTTGATCGTGGTGATGACGCCGTTGTTGTCGACAAACCCCCAGGTGTTGTTGGAGAAATCCTGATAGTTTCCGACGATCTCGCCGCCATCGCTGATGCCGACCACACCGGTGGCGTAAGCTCCGGGTACATCGATTGCCGTGAAGCTGCCATTGCTGTCGACGAATCCATGGCCGATCCACCCCGCGTTGGTATTGCCTCCGATTTCATAGTTTCCGACGATCGTGCCGGCTGTATTAATGTCGGCAAGAGTGGTGATATTGGCTCCGGGGAAGGCGATCGGTGTAACGACGCCATTGTTGTTGAGGAATCCCTGCCACCCGGGTTGGCTGCCGTTGTTGATCACGTAGTCGGCATAGTCGCCGTAAACCACGCCGGCGTTGGTAATTCCGTCCACGTCGGTGCTGACAGCAAGCGGAACGGTCGGGGGGGCAGCCTCTGCGAGGCCGTAGTCGAACGTCGTAAAGACGCCGCCGTTGTCGACGAAGCCATATTGATGGTTGAGATAGGTATAGTCTCCGAAGATGACCCCGCTTGCGGTAATGCCAACGCTGGTGTTGGTCGAGCCGGGGGGGTCCAAAGTGATGCCATTGCCATTGCTATTGACCAACGCAATGAAGCCGTGGAAGGTCCCGTCGCCATCGCCGTCGACATTGCCGTAATACCCAACAGCATCGCCGGAGGCGTCGAGACCTGACACACCGATATAGGTATAGGTGCCGGCAGCCGCGGGAACGTCGATTTTTGTGAAGTTGTAATTTGTCATAGCTTCGTTTGGTGGCAGCTCAATCCAACTGGGTTCAGGGTCCACGCGCCGGATTTCACGATCGAGGGATTAAATTCTTGAAAGGTAGGCGCAGAATCTCAGGCGGTCAGAGCCGGTCATCCACGCGTGTCCGCACTAGAATATCCGCCACGAACGCATCGAGGTCATTGATGCTTGCCTGCGGACTCGGTATTCACAAAACAACAGCGTCGCAGCGGGCCCGACAGCATCGCGCGCTTCGAGCAGCGGTCTGATCGCAGCTATCAGCTATCCGGTCCGAACTCAGAGCCTTCGCCAGATCGCGAAAAACCGAAGCCGGATGGCCGGGAGGATCAGGACAGGGGGCAATCGTCGCGGAGAGCCGGCTCAGGGGTCTGCAATTTCGCAATTTCGACGGGACGTGGTCCTATACCGTCCCTGGGACAAATTGCCCGGGCAGCCGTTCTGGCGTCATCAACATTTCCAGCGGGAAGATCAGCGCCAGAGGCGTTAGCGGAAGTGTCAGCGCTAGTGGCGCCTACCATGCGGTCGGCGTTGGTGGCAGTGGCGTGGTTTCGACTGCAACCGGAAGGCTAACAGGGAATATCGGTGGCGGTTCGTTCAGAAATTCCGACGGCTGTGTTGCTCGCTGGGCCGCGACAAAACAGTAGCGAAAAAGCGCCTCTGCTTTTGCCTCTGCACTATTGCCTTCGACTTGCGGTGGTTGGATAGAGACCGGTCGGGGATCATCAAAACGAGAAATACCGCCGCTTCGATCAGCACCATCGGGGGTATTGAGCATGACTAAGAAAAAGGTCTCGGCTACGGAATTAGTTTGGATTTTCCAAGAGAAGCTAAACGCCCACTTGGCCGCCAGCGTCAACGCCGTGAACCTGGAAGACCGACTTCGCGATATCGAAACCGACTGTCGTGACGTCTGGTAACTCCTCCGAATCGTGGCAGTCTTAACAGCGCCCAAATCCGTGACACTCACGTGCCGGCGGAGAAGCCCTCCATAGCATCAACAACGAAAGTCGCTGCCTGCACAACGAAGGAGGCCGCCAAATCAGGCGGCCTCTTGTCGTACCACAAGCCTATTGCAGCGCTGTGGTGCTGGTGAAACTGCCGTTGGTGCCGTTGGCGCTCATCTGGTTGTTGCCGAAAGAGATGAGCGCTCCCGCTGTCGCTTTTACTCCCGTGCCATTGCCGCCGATGGTCGACGCGCCGACATTGACGATCGCGGTGGACGAACTGACTTGGACGCCTGTGGTCAAATTGTCGATGACCTTTGTCTGGTCGACCGTGAAAAACACGCCACCGGCCGCGTTCGCAAATATTCCGGTACCAACGTTCTCTGCCACGAGACTTTGGCTAATAGTACCCGCTATTATACCGGGGCCGACTAAATCGAGCCCGTCAGTGTCATTGCCGATTATCTCTACCCGATTGAGCGCGATGGAGGCGATTTGACCGCTGGCAGGGTCTACCTCAATGGTGCTATCCAAATTGTTGTAAAGAAGCAAATCCGTTACCTGCAGCGTTCCTCGGCCACTGCTCGGTGTAAATTTAATTCCTGGCGCAGCCCCACCAATCATACAATTTTCGATGATCAGGGTGCCGCCGGCGAAATTTTGCGTATTGATGCCCGGGACTCCGTTGCCGCCGCCGTTGAGGCTGAGATGGCGAAGAACGATGGTGACTGCAGACGAGGCATTGATGTTGATCACGGCGTTTCCTCCGCCTGTAGTCATCTCCCCTACGTTACCCTCGCCGCAGTCGATGATGATCGAGCCGGTGATTGAGACGGTGGTACTGTTCAGGGTACCATAATTGCCACTGCTGAGGCAGTTAATCTGCGCAACCCCGCCTTTGGAGATTGCACCGGCGAAGGTGGCGCAAGGGGAGGTTTGCGCGCAGGTGTTTGAATCGCTACCATTGGGCGACACCCAGGCCAAATTCTGCGCATGGACCGGGGTGGTCGCGGTAAAGAACCCCACAACAAGAAGCGATACGCAAACGACTATCAGCTTTTTCATGATACTTTCTCCATTTGATGGAAATGGCATGAATGGAGGCTGCACCGCGCCGGCGAGCGCACAGACGCGCTCAGTGTTTTTGTGATCCTTTGCTCAATGACGCCCCCAGTGGCTCACCCACTTATGATCAAGCAAGCCCACCGGACGATGCGGGGCGTGATTGACGCCCTCGCATCACTCAGTAGTATCAGGCCGGTGCGAAAGGTTCACGCGGCTAGTGCGATATGGGTCGAAGGCTGCCAGGCGACCCTGAGGTCCGACTTCGGCTTTACCCCAAAGGCGAACTCAAGCTGGACATTTCGGCAGCTCCGAAAAGTGCTCATTTCGGAGGCGGCTGTCCCATTCGATTGCCTTGTCGGCTCGGTAAAGCAACTAGGCAGGCACAGTCAAATTATGTCCAGTTTGGCGCGCACCCCACCCTCCATCCCTTCGACGTAAACGCCGGGGCCCCGGTCGGAACGGGTTAGGAGTGCCTGACGGCAGAAACCCCTTGTCCTCGCATTTCGGGACCGTATTGGATATCCTAGGTTGGATTTATGGAGTTTGGGGTTGAGGCGGTCTCCAAACTGGCTCTCCTCCTAAATTTGATTCTACGCTGGGGCTTGCACTCGAGGAGTGACAAAATGAAGACGATTGCAATAGCCATAACTTTCATGGGGATGACGCTTGCGAGCGCGCCTTATGCTGGCGCCGCTTGCGCCCAAGCGACTCGGACGTGCGTCTCGGGTGTCGGCGGCGAAAGCAACCCGTGCAGCCGGACGGTCCGTGCTAAACCCCGGCCGGCGCTACCGGTAAGAACGATCCTGGTGGGTTTGGCGCGATGAAGGCAGCGGCGGAAAAGTTGCCACCGTGTTGGTATCCGGAAGGTATGATGTCACCATTGCTGCGGCAGCGAACGACCTAGTGACCATCCGCCATGTGCGGTTTCAGGGCTTGAACGACGGAACCAATGGCATACAGATTAATTCTGCAGGCAGCGCTTTGATCGAAAATTGTGTGATTGAGAATCTCGCGCAAAACTTCATCAACGATACGCCGACATCTCGCGGAACGAAGCTCGCCGTCAAGAACACGATCTTATCCAACAAATGGACAGGTAGGTGTTCGGTCTGCGGCGAGCGCGACGAACTTTGGTACGCTGAAAAATTCTCAGGTGACGGGTGGCGAATATGGAATTGCTGTGGCGGCCAATAGCTTCCTTGTCTCGCGTAACTCGACCGCTTCGATCAATTCGGGTAGTGGTATCGCCATCAATCCTGGCTCGATCATCTTCGTGGACAATTCCTTGATCAACTCGAACACTATCGGAATATTGCCATAGCGAACAGTTTCGTTGGCTAACTCCGACGTCATTTCAACTCAACAGCAATTTCCGGACCGACACGTCATACGGAAACAACAATCGGATGTACGGAAACGCCTCACTGGGCATTACGTCGATTGCCGCCAGCCAAAAATTGACCTTCATTGGTGGTGGTCGCCCGAATGCACGCCATTGAATAGCTGACGGAGAGAATGCATGGCGATCGCACGACTTTTTTCCCTGATTATCCTGATACTTCGAGCAGCCGTTCTTTCGTCATCAGCATTTGCGGAAACCCGTGTCTCTGGCACAGGCGAGGCGGTGCGCCTCGAAACACACGACGCCACGGTCGCTGAGGCTCTGGCGGCTCTCCGGGCGGCGCTGAGGTTGCGGTACAGCACGACCTCGCTCGCTCTCAACCGTCGAGTTAGCGGGGTTTACGTCGGCTCCTTGGGCCATGTGGTGTCGCGCTTGCTTGAGGGAACCAATTTCGTGCTCAAAACGTCGCCCGAAGGCGTGGAAGTGGTCGTGATCATGGATTCAGCGGCGACGGCCGTACAAAGTCCAAATGCCATGCCGGGAGTCCCTCCCGGGTTCAGGAATCCCCCGCAACCAGCCTCGACGGTTGAACAAAATGCCGGGGCGCCACTCCCCCCCTGGCTCAGAGCTGCCCGGCAACCAAACTAGCGACGAACAGCTGTCATCTTGACGACCCAAACATAAAGGTCCGTGTTTTCGCACAGCCTGCGGGGTCATTTTCGGACCTCGCGCCGCGTCTCCGCCAGGTCCGCTCGTCCGTCTCCCTCCGGTGTGGGCCGCCTTGTCTGGTTAGGATGAGTGCTGTGTAACAGTCCTTATGGACAGCAATAAGTACAGTACTCAGGTTGAACGGTTGGGAGTTGTTGAGACCGGCCGACGTCGACGCTGGACGGATGACGAGAAGCTCAAGATTGTTCTGGAGAGCATGCAGACGCCACGGGCGATCTCGTCGACGGCGCGGCGGTACGGCATCTCGCGCTCGCTTTTGCTGAATTGGCGACGATCGTTCTGCGCGGAGCCGGAAGGCGCTGCTGGGCAGAGCTCTCGTTTTGTGCCGGCGATGGTCGTTGCGGATCCGATGCCGACCGCTACGGCGACGAGCGGCCACATGGTAATTGAGATCGGAAAGGATCGTCGCGTCATTGTCGATGCCGGTGTTGACGCGGCCGCCCTGGAACGGGTGCTTCGGGTTCTGGAGCACCGATGATTCCGGTTGCTGCAGGCGTGCGGATCTGGATCGCCACCGGCCATACCGATATGCGCAAGGGCATGCAGGGCCTGGCGTTGCTGGTGCAGGAAGGCCTCGGCCGTGATCCGTTCGCAGGCGACGTCTTCGTGTTCCGCGGTCGCGCGGGTTCGTTAATTAAAGCCTTGTGGCATGACGGGATCGGGCTGTCGCTCTACGCCAAACGGCTCGACCGTGGACGGTTTGTCTGGCCGGCGACCATGGATGGCGTGGTGGCGCTGAGTGCTGCACAGATGAGTTATCTGTTGGAGGCGATCGACTGGAGAAATCCGCAACACACTTGGCGACCGCAGAGCGCGGGCTAGGCTTAAAAAAAGTTCTGAGGTGCAGAAAAAAGTCGCCGCAAATCACTGATTTTGTGATTCCATCAACTTTATGAAAGCTGGTGTTGAAGCCCTGCCAGACGACGTCGAAGCGCTGAAAGCGGCCTTGATTGTCGCTCGCGCGGAGACCGCCGCGGCGCGTGCTCAACAATCCGATGACCAGGCGCTGATCGCCCATTTGAAACTGCAGATCGAGAAGCTGAACCGCGACCGCTACGGCCCGCGCTCGGAACGCACTGCCCGGCTGTTGGACCAGCTGGAATTGACGCTGGAGGAACTGGAGACCGCGGCGACCGAGGACGAGCTTGCCGCAGAAATGGCGGCAGCCAAAACCACGAAGGTGGCCTCGTTCACGCGCAAGCGGCCGTCCCGCAAACCGTTCCCGGACCATCTGCCCCGCGAACGCGTGATCGTGCCGGGACCTGTTGCCTGCAGCTGTTGCGGCGGATCGCGGCTGTCCAGGCTTGGCGAGGACATCACCGAGACACTGGAGGTCATCCCGAAGTCCTGGAAGGTGATCCAGCACGTCCGTGAGAAGTTCAGTTGCCGGGACTGCGAGAAGATCAGCCAGGCGCCAGCGCCGTTCCACGTGATCGCGAGGGGCTGGGCCGGGCCCAGTCTTCTGGCGATGGTGCTGTTCGAGAAATTTGGCCAGCATCAGCCGCTCAACCGGCAGGCCGAGCGCTATGCCAAGGAGGGCGTACCGATCAGTCTGTCGACCCTGGCTGACCAGGTCGGCGGCTGCACGGCGGCGCTGATGCCTTTGTTCAAGCGCCTCGAGGCCTACGTACTGAGTGCCGAGCGATTGCATGGCGACGACACCAGGGTGCCGGTTCTGGCCAAAGGCAAGACCGACACTGGCCGGATCTGGGTCTATGTGAGGGACGACAAGCCGTTTGGAGGGCCCGCGCCGCCGGGGGCGGTGTTCTATTACTCGCGCGACCGGGCCGGCAAGCATCCCCAGGCGCACCTGACCAACTACACCGGGATCTTCCAGGCTGACGCCTATGAGGGCTATCGCAAGCTTTACGAGGGCGGCCGCGTGCCTGGTCCGATCCTGGAAGCCGCCTGTTGGGTCCATGCCCGGCGTCCGTTCTTCGTGATGGCGGATCTGGCCGAGAACGCCCGTCGCAAGGCGCAGGGCAAGAAGCCGGCGGTGATCTCGCCGCTGGCGTTGGAAGTGGTCCGCCGGATCGATGAGTTGTTCGAGATCGAGCGGGCGATCAACGGACAGAGCCCCGAAAGGCGCAAGGCCGTTCGACAGGAACTCAGCGCGCCGCTGGTCGCCAATCTGGAGGCCTGGATGCGTGAGCAGCGCGCCAAGCTCTCGCGCGGCAACGACGTCGCCAAGGCCATGGACTACATGCTCAAGCGCTGGATCGCGTTCACGCGCTTCCTCGACGATGGCCGCATCTGCCTGTCCAACAACGCCGCAGAGCGCGGCGTGCGTGGTATCGCCCTGGGGAGAAAATCCTGGTTGTTCTGCGGCTCCGACCGTGGCGGCGAGCGTGCCGCAGTCATGTACAGCCTGATCGTCACGGCCAAGATGAACGATATTGATCCGCAGGCCTGGCTCGCCGACGTCCTCGCTCGCATTGCCGAGCATCCGGTTCACCGGCTCGATGATCTGCTGCCGTGGAATTGGCATAAGCCCAGCGCGCAGGCCAGTCAGGCCGCCTGACCATGGCCGGGATCAGCTACGTCTTCACGATTAGCCACGTCGCCGAAATGCTCGGCGAGGATGAGGAGTGGCTGGACGAGATCAGCATCGTGCTGGATCCGGAAGACGGTCGTCTCGGCGTTCTCGGCCCCGGCGAAGAATCGACAACCGCCTTTACACGCTTCGGCATCGATAACCTCGCTGAGCTCGTGCAGATCTACAAAGCAAATCCCAGTCTGCTTCCGCGCCCTAAGCCGCGCGAGTGAACTCGCCGCGGTACTGACCGGATGCTAACTTTCGGTTCAGCGCCCGCATGATCCCAATCCGCGCAAACATCGTCGGCCCGCCGGACGTCGCGACCAGAATCAGCGCTTCCATTGCGGCTTGCCAACCCGCCGCCTCATGCTCGGCCTTCGGCAATCGCGTGATGTATCTGCCAGCATCCTCGAGAGTGTAGAGCTGGCGACCGCGAGGCAACGGGATTGGCTCGTCAAACGGCCGTTTCCAGCCGCGATCAGCCACCGGGCTTAAGACCTTTGATGCTTTCATCGAAAGGCCACACCGCGCGGTCGATGACCGAGTGCCGCTCAGCCATCGCGGACGCCGCTAGACGCTCGGAAGGAAGCGAGCGGGGCTGCGCACTGAATGGTAAATCGCGTGGCTTTTTGTGTGAGTTTATCCGGGCGTAAATGGCGCCTGGAGAGCGTTTCAGCTTTTTGGCGATCTGAACGACCTTAACCTTGGACGCAATGAGCTCGCGCAGTTCAGCCTCTTCCGCGAGAGTCCACAGGCGCCCCGCCGGGCGTGGACCTGTCATCAGAAAATCCCCGTTAATAAAGCTTATTCAATCGCAAGGGACACGCTGCCGCAAGATGGCAACGCCAAGCGCAGCAGAATCAGCCGTGCGGGCGCGCCAGTCTGTCCGCATCGGTTCGTCGCGCTCAGGCAACAGTGTTACTCTACGGACACACCTCGGACCAATTCGACTTGGACAGCATTCGCGAGGATTAGAAATCAGATACGATCATGGCGCAGCGGGGATTACCCCTCTCGCTGCATCCCCAAGCAACCCCGTTCGGAGCCGGACACCCGAACGGGGTTGCAGTCACTGCTTGCGAGCATCCCAGAGCGGATATTTCCCGCGCAGTCCAAGCCTCTTCGTCCCCGCCACGCCTGATAATCCGTATCGCTGCGCTTGGGAAAATATTCGCTCCATGCCGCTTCGAATGCGATCCGCGCGGCCTCAACACTGACGGGGGTGCCGTATCGCTTTCACATCAGCAAATCTCACTGGCCGATCCCGACAGCCACTCAATGGCGACGAGCGGCCGCGGTCAATTCGGTAGGTGCCAATCGCTCAAAAATCTTCTTGCTCAGGCAGGCGTCGAACAAATCTGAGAACGACTGCTGAGTATGTAAGTATTACTATCGCGCAGGCGGCACACAAAAGGGTGGTCATTGTCGGTCCAGCACTCTTGGTTTGTATCTCTTATCTAGCCGAGATCATTTAAGGTTCGGGAAATGGAACACCGGACTAGAAGACCAGCGGATTTACCACGGGTTAAATACACTAGCTCGCCGTGGGGCACGCGTCGCAATCATTCGTTAAAAACTCCCAATGTTCGCCCCGATATCATGGCACGCCTCCCGGAGAGCGGACGTGGCGCGATGTCTGAGTTAAGGCCGTTATATGCGTAAGGAAGGCCCGACCGGGATCTTACCACGACAAGAAATCCTGGAGACCGGACCATTGCCTTGTACTGCGCGCCGGATCTGCCGGCTACTGCTCGGGCCGTCCGCCCTTCTGTCCTGAAATTTACGACTTTTTCACTTAGAGGCGGCGGGATTGAAGGAAGGCGTAGGCGATCATCGTCATCAAGGCATGTCGGTGTAGTCCGGCCCACGACCTGCCTTCAAAATGGTCGAGCCCCAGTTCTTCCTTCAATTGCTGATGCGCCTGTTCACAAATCCAACGCGCCTTAACGGCAGCTGCCAGTGTCTTAAGCGGAACGTCAGCGGGCAGATTTGAGATGTAGTACTTCTGCTCTCCGCTCGATCGTCGTTCGCCCAGGATCCACACTTCATCGCCAGGCATACGCTCGACACCTTTATCGAACACTCGGTGCTTTGGGCCGTCCGCGATGCGGACGCGCCGTGCAGCAAAAAGGCATGTCAGCGGGCCTTTTGTACCCCCGCGCCAGCTGACCTTCTGCCACTTTACGCCCACCAGCATCGTCTCGGCTGAAACTGGCGACATATCCGGGATATGGTGTTTGCGCGGCTTACGGGCCTTCTCCGTCGGAAAGATCATGGCGACATCAGTCGGATAGACTTTCTGGCGCCGCGACATACCAACTGCCCATAAGAGGCCGCGTTCGCTCAGAGCATGACGGAACGGCGCGCTCGATCCGTATCCCGCGTCCGCCAGCACACAGCCAAAGCGAACACCGGCTGCGATCACGCGATCGATCTCAGCCAGCGCGATCTCTGGCTTGGACCGTGCCGTGCGATGCTCGATTGGAACGCCGGCGCGCTTCAGACGTACCGGGTCGCTCGTCCAATTCTCGGGAACGAAAAGACGTAGCGCCACCATCACCGGCACCTCACCGCGTGCAAGTGTCAGCGACACCAATGTTTGGCAATTCGCCGTCTTACCGAGAGTTGACGCATATTGTGGAGCTACACCAACCGAACGATCGCCCTTCTTCGGCATCGATGTATCGTCGATGACCAGCACTGCATCTTTGCCGCCGACGAGCCGGTCGGCCTGAACGAGCAATTCTGCTTCCAACGGCGCCGCGTCCCAGACGCCATCAGCAATGAAATGATGCAATTGGTCATAGTCGCCCGGCGCCAGCCGCGCCGCCATTGGTTGGACGCTCTTGCGATCACCCGGCCCAATCAGTCCGGCGACATATAGCGGACACATCCGCCGCCGAGCTTTGTGACCCAGACAATCCAGAAACGGCTCAAGCCAACGCGAAAGCTCTTCTTCCCAGTTCGACGGTCTGTCTACCATGGCCGGCCCTCCAAAAGCCGACCACCCATGAATCATTGAAAACCTGATTCGGGAATCCTATTGAGCGATAAATCTGCCAAAGTAGTGCTAGTCCGCGAAACAGTTGACGTAGATTTACCTTTGCTAGCGATGTTCGCGGCTATTGATTGGAACTAGAAACCGGCTGGAGCCAGCCATGCTTAGCCGCATCGCTTCAGATTTGCAGATCTATCACCGGCTTTGCCGCGCGTGCCGCGGCGAGATCGGCTACAAGCTTTGCGTCTTCTTCGCCGCTGCCCTTGCTTCCTTTGCAACTCCAACCGTTGCCAAGCCGCCCTTGAGCAGTCGACTGTTTGACAATGCCCACGATTTCACAGCATACCCGGCGAAAGCCAGCGCCCGCTTCGACGACGGACCTGCCGCAGCGCCCTCTTCGACATCTGCACGGTCCCTCATTTTCGTCTCAAACGAGACTACGCCGCAGGAACCGGACACCGATATTTTTGCGTTAATGTCAGGCAAATGCCGCACGCTTGAGATCGCCGGACGCGATTTCGCGTGCAGGGCGGTTGCATTATTCCATAGCAAACAAGGCCGAACAAATTTTACGGTTGCTCTCGATGATCCAACTGATGGGATGCACATTATCTCTTTCTCGGGCGAAAGCGGCCAGAGGACAGAGGAAGACGTATACGAACTGCACATCGACCAGATGCTGCTAAACTCCAAGGACAGGCCGAAGGCCGACGGCCTGCCAGTGCCGCGCGTCGAATTATCGGTTGGAATATGCAGGCAGCTTGGAAGCTTCGCGGCAAGACAGATTTCCAGCATCTCCTGTAGCGCGAGGGATAATAATGGTAACAAATATGAATTGCACTTCGAGTCCGATGGCTCCCCAATTATAGTTCGGAGGATCAGCCAATCCCCGCCAACGATCTCACAGCACCCCATAGCCGAACCAAGGGTCGTTCAAAAGCTGGTCGAACCGAATGCTGTTGCTCCCGAGTATCGCGAGGCTGCGGAAAAGCGCCGTACGGAGCAAATCGAACAACTCGAATGTCGTCACAGGGCCGATATTGCCAAAGTCTTGCCCAGAGAACGGACTACATACATTATCCAATGCCTGGGTGAGTTTAGTGCAAATCCCGCGACAACCGTCCGTCAGTGATAGTGACGCCGCCGGTCCGATGCAAAAATTTGCGATGCCATCCTGGAAGCTGTCAACGATTTGACAGGGCACCTGCAACCTAACTTGCCTCGTCAGGCGTTTAGACGAGACGTTAAGATTTCTGAGCTTCCGCTAGATTTGATCGACATATGATCGCCGAGCTGGGTCCGGGGCGGGTTTGCGACTCACTTGAAGTTAAGAAAGCACTATTCAATAGTCGGCGGGCTTTAAGTTTTTGAGTAGTTGGTCATTGATTATGGCAAACTGCTGGACTGGAATACCTGCTCGGTGCGTCGCATAATCGTGGGATGACAGGCGACATATGGACGACCGAATATTTTAGCTGTCCCAATTGCGGGCTGCCGTATACCGCGACACGCGAACAGCATCCAAACAAGCATTCTGGCAGTTTCAGCTGTGAGGTTTGCGGGATCAAGGTCCACTCGTGGTCCGGTAACTATGATTTTTTCGATTGGAAGGTCGCACAGGCGAAGTCGCCGGTTTTTGGCAAAAGGTGGGGGTGACCAACGAGCATCTTTCCGCGCTGTTGCGTCGGATCCCCCGGTTCCCAAAGAAACGTTTCCGGCCATCCGACTAAGCTATTTTCCTAAGGCCATGAAGCAGGCCTGAAGTCACGTTCGACCATGAGGGGATGGGTCTCGGCTTGAGGACATTCAGAGATTTGGAAATCGAAGATGACGGACATCGCAAGGCCTCTCTCGTAGGACCTTTCCGGAACTCGATTTCAGATCGATTCCCTCAAAGTGGTCGTTTTTTGCGGCGCCGGCCTGACAGTATCGCTTTTCCTGGCCGCTTACGGCTTCGATTTGACGCCCGGCTTCTTCTAAGTCGGGCGGCCCTGAAGCTAGAATAGCGAAGTTGGCTTGAAGACCATCAGATCTCGACCGGTGAACCGAGATCGACATTCGAGCCTGGCGCATATTTGGCGATGCGGACGTCGCTGGTGCGGGCGTGAGCCTCCATGCCCTCGAGCCGCGAGATGCGAGCTGATACCGGTGCGATCGACTGACAGGCGTCGCGGGTCATCCGCTGCCAGGTCAGGGGCTTCAGAAATTTGTGCACGGAAAGACCCGCCGAATAACGCGCAGCCAGCTTGGTCGGAAGAATGTGGTTCGGTCCCGACACCTTGTCGCCGAACGCGACATTGGTTTCTTCGCCCAGAAACAGCGATCCGTAGTTGGTCAGGCGCGCATGCCACCAGTCGAGATCAGCGCAGTGCACTTCCAGATGCTCGCACGCATACGCGTCTGAAGTGGTGACGATTTCCTCCCGGGTGTCACAGAGCACGATCTCGCCGTAGTCGCGCCAGGCGGCGCCGGCGGCGTCGCGCGCCGTCGGGGGCAGGGCTTCGATCAATCGAGGCACCAGATCGTTAACCGCATTGGCGAGACGCCTCGACGACGTCATCAGCCACGCCGGACTTTCGTGGCCGTGTTCGGCTTGTCCGACCAGGTCAGTCGCGACGATCAGCGGATCGGCACCGTCGTCGGCGATGACGGCCACTTCGGAAGGACCGGCAAACACGTCGATCCCAACCTTGCCGAACAGCATGCGCTTGGCTTCAGCGACGAATTTGTTGCCGGGACCGACGATGATGTCGGCCTCACGTCCGGTGAACAGGCCGAATGCCATCGCCGCGATGGCCTGGACCCCGCCAAGACACATGATGATGTCGGCACCGGCGACCCGCATGGCGTAGAGTACATGCGGATGAATGCCCTGTCCTTTGTGCGGCGCCGAGCAGGCAACGATCGTTTTGACTCCTGCCGCACGCGCGGTGGCGACCGACATATAGGCCGAGGCAATATGAGCGTAGCGGCCGGTCGGCACGTAACAGCCGGCGGTATTGACCGGGACCAGCTTCTGGCCGAGTTCGAGGCCGGGCGAAATCTCCATCGCAAAGTCCTGCACCGAGGCGCGCTGCGCGTCGGCAAAGCGCCGCACCTGACCTGTGGCAAAGGCGATATCGTCTTTGACGGTTTGGGCGATATCGCGCGTCTGCCGCTCGATCGCGGCCGCATCCAGCACGATATCGCCTGACCAGCCGTCGAGCTTGGCGGCATAATCGCGCACCGCCTGCTCGCCACCAACCTCGATGGTGGCGAGCATGTCGGCCGCGACCTTGCGTGCTGTTTCGGTCTCCGTTTTCGGATTTTTGGCGGCCTTCTTCAGATAGGTTATCGGACATTCGGATGTTCTCTTGATCATCGTTGAGCTGTGCGGCGCGGTCCGCAACCGGCCGGACGAACTGTTGTTATTTGCCGAATTCGGTCGCGAAGGCGCGCAGCTTGGGGTCGGCGCCGACGCGCTTGAGGAAATTATCGGTGATGTAATCCTTGGGCACAGGGTTGGTCGGCACGGTACCGGTCTCGGCCATGAATTTGCCGATCTCCGAGAACCATCCGTCGACCGTTGAGGCACCGTTGGCGCGCGACATGATCTTGAGCTGCTCGTCGAGCAGGAAGGTCGGGCGCAGCGTGAACTCCTGCTCCATCGCCCGTTCGGTGACCTCGAGCCCGCCCTGCTTGTAGAAGTCGAGTGCGAGCGCGCGGGCCTCCTTCGGATTGGCCTTGGCCCAGGACCAGCCGCGCAAATAGACGGCCAGGAATTTTGCCACATCGTCGGGATGTTCCTTGGCGAAATCGGCGCGCACCACCAGCGCGCCAGGGACCACCGCGCCGGCGTCGGCGCCCGAGCATAGATATTTGGCGTTGGCGCGGTCTTCGAGCGTGTAGGTGTTGGGCGCCCAGACGCCGGCGATGTCGCCATTGTTCGACGTCACCGCGGTAATGATCTGCGCCTGGCCGAGATTGACGAACTGCATGTCGTTCTGGGCGAGCCCGAATTTCGCGAGGCATTTGCGCGCCGCATAGTCGACGGTCGAGTTGGTGGTCAGAAGCAACCGCTGCCCTTTCAGGAGTTTTGGATTAGCCTTGATGGCGTCGAACTTGTCGCCGCGCACCAGCATGGCATTGGCCTTGGATTCGTCGTTGGTGATGCCGATGGTCAGGATGTTGAACCGCACCGCGCCGAGCACAGCGGGCACCGAACCGGTGCCGCCGACGTCCCACGATTTCGCCGCCGACGCCGCGATCTGCGGCGCGCCGGCCGGGAAGGTGGAGAATGTCGGGCGTCAGGCCGACTTCCTTCCACCAGCCTTTCACGGTGGCGTAATGGAACGGCAGCGCCCAGTACAGCGAGGGCTGATAGCTGACGCCGATCGGGGTTTGCGCCCGCGCCGGCAACGCCGCCGCGACGCCGGCTGCAAGAATGGCTGCCAGGATGGCTGTCCTGATTGGTTTCGAGATCATGGGTTTTCCTCCGGGTTCAGTTTGCTGGTTATGTCGTGCTTGGGCTCACGCGATTTCGTTCGTCGATCATTGAATCTCAGTGCCGGTCTTCGGGTTTCTCCTCGCGCAGCGATCTCCAGATGTGGGTGCGCAAATGGATGAAGGATTCCTGGTCCATCACGTCCTCGATCCGCTGAAATTGGTTCCAGTTCTCCGCGTTGCGGATTGTTCTTGACGTCGATCATCTCCTTGATTCGGCCGGGCCGCCGCGTCATCACGGCGACGCGGTCGGCGAGGTAGACCGCCTCCTCGACGGAATGGGTGATGAACAGCACGGTGCGCGGATTGACCCGCGCCAGCCGCACCAGTTCCTCCTGCATCATCACGCGGGTTTGCGCGTCCAGCGCGCCGAACGGCTCGTCCATCAACAGCACTTCGGGGTCCAGCACATAGGCGCGCGCGATCGCGACCCGCTGCTGCATGCCGCCGGACAGCTGATGCGGAAAGGCATCGCGCGTGGCTTTCGAGATTCATCAGGTTGAGCGCGCCGGCGATCAGATTGGTCGCGCTTTTCTTTCGGCCAGCTTCTTGTTTCGCAGGCCGAGCTCGATATTCTGGCGAACAGTCTTCCATGGAAACAATGCAAAATGCTGGAACACGACGGCGCGGTCCGGTCCTGGACCGCTGACCGGTTTTCCGTTGACGCTGACGGTGCCGGAGGTCGGTCGCTCGAAGCCTGCGACGATGCGCAGGCAGGTGGTCTTTCCGCAGCCGGAGGGGCCGACGATGGCGACGAATTCCTTTTCCGCAATCTCGAGATTGATGTCCTGGAGCGCCCGCAGGCCGGCTTTGCCCGCACCGAAAACCTTGTTCACGCTGTCAAAGCGAATCGATCCCACTACCGATGTCCCCTAGGCGGCCATGCCGCGCCGATGGCGGATCAGCGCTTCGCCCTGACGCAACAGGACATCGATCAGCATTCCCGCGATACCGATGGCGAACATTCCCGCCATGACGGTCGGGGTCGAGACATTGGCCTGAGCCTGCACCATCATGAACCCAACGCCGGCGGCGGCAACAATCAGTTCGGCCCCGATCAGGGATTGCCAACCGAGCCCCGCCGCCACCCGCAAGCCCGCAACAATGGAGGGCACGGCGGCCGGCAGCAGCACCTCCATGATGGTGCGCAGGTGACCGGTGCCGAGCATTTGCGACGCCTCGATCAAATGCGGATCGACAAAGCGCGCGCCGCGATAGGCATTGATCAGGCACGGCGGAAAGGCACCGGCAAAGATGATCATCACCGGCCCGCCGATGCCGGTGCCGAACCAAAGGGCAGCGAACGGTACCCAGGCGATCGGTGCGATGAAGCGAAGCCCTTCGAAGATCGGCGACACGATGTCGTCGAGCAGCCTGAACCAGCCCATCAGCAATCCCAAGGGGATGCCGACGGCTGCCGCCAGCAACATACCACATAAATAGCGCTGAAGACTGGACGCCAGATGTTGTGGCAAAGTGGCCCCAGCAAAGGGCGTTGTCAGAAGCGCGACGAAGCGCGCGATCACATCGAGCGGCGCCGGGAGAAACTGACGCGGCACCCATCCCGAAACCGACAACAGCGTCCAGATCCCGAGGAACAGGCCAAGACCCAGGAGCCCAAATGCTGTCGTCTCCCACAGCTTGGGCGGTTGGTCTATCATCGCTTAGTTCCTTGCCGCAATGTTCCAGGCCAGAGCCCGGCGTTCCACGCTGCCAAGCACCCAGGTCGTGACAAAACCGAGCACACCTACCGCCAACATGCCGACCAGGATCATACCGGGATAGATGTCCTGCTGCGCCATGTTGAGGACGAGGCCAAGGCCGACCAGGGCGCCAACGAGTTCGGCGGCGACCAGCGTTGTCCACGCTGCCTGCAGCGACAGCCGCAATCCGGTGAAGATCATTGGCGCTGCGGCGGGCACTAGAATCTCAATCACAAACCGCCAACGGGGCGTGCCCAACATACGCGCGGCCTCGATGATCGGCCGCTCGATGGCGCGAACGCCGGAGAATGAATTGATTACGGAAGGCACAAAGGCTGCGAACCAGATCACCATGATCTTGGCGGCGTCGGCGAGGCCCAGCCACAGGATCGCCAGCGGAATCCAGGCCAGCGGCGGGATCGGCCGGATGATGAGGAAGACGGGATTGACCGCAGCTTCGGCACGCCGGCTCCAGCCCATCCACAGGCCGAGCGGCACTCCCGTCGTGACGGCGACGAGAAATCCGACGATAACGAGGATCAGGCTGTGCAATGCGTGGGTAAAAAGTTCGCCACCGGCATAGCCACGGGTTGTAATCTGAACCAGCGAAAACCAGAAATCGGCGGGCGAAGGAAATCGTCCGGCTGAAACGATGCCGGTCCATGTTGTCAAGGCGAACCACAGCAATACCAGACCGGCGAGCGTCGCCCATCCAATCGTCATCCGCCGCCGCCCAATCACGTCGCGTTTCCAGTTTTTGTGATGAAAATCGCTTTCAGGTTCTTAGGGTCAAGTATCGCCTCAGCCTCCGTAAACGAGTGCCGACCACGTCGCGCTTTGTTGCTAATCAGTAAATCAGTGGCTTGGTGCGGTCGCTCCTTGAGCTGCCGGTTGGCGAGGAAGGACCTGCAATTGGCTGGTAAGGTCGAAGAACTGAGGAGAAAGGTCTTCGACTTAGCAGCTCTCATAGGCGACCCCCGCGTGCAGCTCACTGGACGTTAAGCGATGCTCAGAGACCCCAAGGGTTGATTGTAACAACGTCCGTGTTGGGAAGACATGAGCGAAAGCTAGCTTAAGCTATTCGTAGCTGCTCGTCCAAGCAAGCTGGCATATACAGGTCGGCAAGGAGATTTCAGGCTGAAGATTGTAGAGAGACCGGAAGGACCAATCGCGTGTCGCGATTTCTTGACCGATGATAACCGAGATATCTTGCGAAAAGCCGGTGCGTGCCTTTAGAAGACGATTTTGCCGGCGGATTTGCCTCGTGATCCCCGCTCTCTACATCGTGCATGCTGAAAGGCGCGCGCCAGCCACTCGGTCGCCCCAGGACTTTGCCGCGGCTTTGAAAGCCGCTGTTTGACCCCGCTTGGCAATCTCCCGCGAAAATTCGTTTCGGCAAGATGACACGGTCGCAAGTTAACCGACCCGAAAGAAAGAAAGCATAAAAACTATCTTAAGTTGCTGGTCTGCTTATTGTTTAGCACCCCTGTTAGCATGCCAATGAGGGCATAAGATATTATGCAACAGTCTGGTTCTATCATTGCCGAGCTCGAAGACGCTGTTCGGAGCGGTTCACCGGAGAGGCGGGTAAATACCCTTCGGCAGGTGACAGATCTGCTGCTGCACGACGGCGAACGGCTCAGCGAAGATCAGATCAAGGTTTTCGACGACGTGTTGTGCCTGCTCACCGCCCGTGTCGAAACCCGGGCCAAGGCTGAACTGAGCAAGCGCCTCGCCGTGATCGACTACGCACCATCCGAAGTCATTCAGAGGCTCGCGTGTGACGACGAAATCGCGGTGGCTGAAGACGTCCTTGCCCGATCCAGCCGGCTGACGGCCAGTACCCTTGTGGAAATCGCCAGCACCAAGGGACAGGACCATCTGTTCGCGATATCCGGCCGTATCGACTTGCCGGAGATCGTCACCGACGTCATTGTCAATCGGGGAGAGCAGCGGGTCATCCGAAAGCTCGCGACCAATTCCAGCGCGCGGTTCTCGGAAACCGGTTATGCCGGAATGGTGGCGCATGCCGACGCTGATGATGAGCTTACCGAAATTCTGGGGAGTCGTGTCGATCTTCCCGTCAATTTTCTCCGCGATCTTTTACGTAGAGCGACAGACGCCGTGCGGGCTCGGCTGATGTCGATCGCTCCTCCCGAGATGCAAGAGGAGATCAGGCGGTTTCTTAAGACAATTACGGATGCGGCAGACGCGAAAGTCGATCCAGGGCGCGACTTCACACTCGCCGAAGCTATCGTAAAACGGATGAAGGGCCTCAACGAATTAAACGACGCAGCCATCATCAAGTTTGTCGAGACCAGAAGATTTAACGAGGTTTTCGCCGCCCTTGCCATTCTGACGAATGTGAAGACCGCGATGATCGCAAAAGTGGTCGAGGGAATCCGCGCCGATCTGGTCCTGATTCCGTGCAGGTCGGCAGGATTGAAATGGCCGGCGGTCAAAGCGATCCTGATCCATCGGCCGGCAAAACTTCAGATCGACGAGCAGACGCTCGAAATTGCTGCGAAGGATTATTTAAAGCTGTCCTCAGAGACCGCCGATCGTACATTGCGTTTCTGGCAGCTCCACGACAAAATCGAGAAGTGTTAGGCGGCACGATGTTTGGCCACTTTTATGCTGGGGCGCCCGGCCCTACCGGAGCCACGTCAGACCTGGAATTGGTTTATTAACGGAACGCTAAAGAGTTGGCAGTAGAATTACGGGAGCCTAGGAATATAGCCGTGTTCTTGAGCGTATGGTCGAAACTCGCATTGCACCCCGCTACCGCGTCTCGAAGGCCGGAATCATTGAGTTCGTCGGCGGCAATCCTGTTAATTGCCTGATCCGCAACCTGTCCGTTACGGGAGCTGCGATAGAGGTACCCAGCCAATCGGGTGTACCCGAACGATTCCTCTTGGTGATACCGGAGGATGGATTGCGCCTGGTCTGCCATATCGTCTGGAGGAAGGAGTATCGGATCGGAGTCGCGTTCGACTAACGGCGCCTTTAGGAGCTTCCCTCTACCTGCAATCACGAATGGATTCCGTATATCATCAGATCGGGCCGCTTATCTCGTGCAGGTGAACTTCTTGTCCGGCGGGCACCTTGCTCGATGCGAGAACCCTTTTCGTCTTACATGGATTTCTTAGAAAATCGGCGTATTCCATATTCCAATCCATGGAAAGGCGCGCGGCTCTAGAGAATAACAGCACTGCGCCGGCGTCTCGGTCGGCAGTTCATTCAAATCAAGCATTCAAGCCCTCGCCTGAATGCGGTAAGCTGGTGGAAACCAATTTTCGAACCATTCCCGCTCGGCGCTGTCGCTGCTCTACTCTTGGCCGCACGATGCCGCTAAACTGAGCCTTCATTTCTTTAAGGACCAGGCGGATGGGTGCGCACCCTTGGTATTACTCTGTCCCCTATGTCGAAGATATTGCCGGCGCTCTGAGCGTGCTGCGCGATAGCGAATTTTGCGCTGGCCGGTACTATCCTGTGGAAATGTTTCCTCGCTTTCCTATAGACAAAAATCATGTACCAGGCTGCCGACACGCCTCGGTCGAGGCCGCACGTCAAGCGGCCGGCGCAAACGGCACGCGGTCGATCCTTGATATCCTGCGGCTGGGTGACCGACCCGACTTCGGCGTCGCAAGCTCACTTTCGGAGGACGAGCTTGAGGATCTGTTCGGCACCAGGACCCCTTCCGCCGAGGAAATTATGGATTGCGAGGAGCTGTTTGAGCAGATCGAGCGCGGGCAGGGTGTTTACGTGACGGCCTATGACGACGGTAAGCCGACTCAAATCATTTTTCTCGGATATTCCTACGATTGAAAATTTCACGGCCGCGGCGAGGGGTCTTGATGTCGGAAGGATTACGTTCGCGCATTGCCGCGCAAATACGCAGAGATCTTGCCGAGGAACTGGAGGCCGGTTTTCCGCTGTTGCGACGGTTTCCGAATTCCGAGATGGCCGGAATGCCCGACTTCGTCTCGCGTCTCTCGACAGCGGAGCGCGAAAGCGTGCTCGATGCGCTCGCGCTGTATGCAACGCTCCAATGGGACCCGGAGAAATTTCTGGAGAAACAGAAAAATCCGGCCATCCCGCGACTGGGCCGGCCACAGCCTCGCTATCCGGATGGCGACTGGTACGGCGGGCGGCCAAAAAAGACGACCTTGAAGCGAGCCGTCGCGGATAAGCTTACTGCCGTCGGCTTCGTGCCACGCAAGCGCGAGAAGCCCGGATCGCCCGACTGGCAGGAGTTCATGCACCCCGACAGTGCCTTTCCGGGCACGCTGGGCATCTTCTTCGATCCGGGATTTCCTCGTCAATTGGACTATGGCTACCGCAATTGGCTCAGGGTCGACCTGCTCAATCAGTTTGCGCCCCTTGGCCCGCGCGACATCATTCCGGTTATCACCAGTTTGAATTACGAGGTTCTCTGGCGGTGTGAGGTCGCCAGCTCTGCTATGTGTTGGGACGTTATCACGGAAGCCAACCTCGAGCAGACGCTCGAAGTCTTCGTCGAGACACTGGATCGCCTGTATCGGCTGGCGGGAAGCATCAACGCGCTTGAAGTATGATTGCTCATGCGCAGGGCGGATCACAAGCTTGCTGGTGGATCAAGCGACTCGGTCGCCGGATGGCTGCGAACCGTTTCGTTTGCTCTTCGCTTGGGCGCGCAACGCATCAAAAGGTTTATGGCTTTGGACCCGCAGCGAACCGTGCATCTCGTTGGATTTCAACGAGGAGGCGGTTTTCCTTTTGGCGGCACGAGAAATGATGTCTCTTGCTGGCACCTTTGAGACAGGCCGAGACAATCTGACGATGCCCGTTCGTGGGGGGTAAAGCGGAGTGCGCCGGGAGACCGGCAAGGAGTAGATGGTGCAAGTCCATCACGATGAAGGAGTAGCGAACCGCATCGACCCCGAGTCATGCGCAGATGCCCGCGAGGGTATTGGCGAAGCGTTGACAGGGGAGCGCATAGGCCAGCCATTGAGCCGCGAAAGTACCCTCGGGTGCCGACGTCGTTCTGCTGACGGAAGGCGATACGGATGGGCGCGATAGTGCGAGCACCCAGACGGCCCGGCGTGGTCGTAGTCCCGTTTTCAGGATGGCATCGGGCCGATTCTGGCTGCATATTGCCGGGATGCAGAAAAGGCCGTGGAAGATTATCGCTCATGTCTCGGGTCTACATGGTGATCCCGGATGGCGAGAATATTTCGTCGTTATGGAAGCCGACCCAGCTAATGCTCTGGCGACCTTACGGAAGGCCCGCCCTGAATTCTTGAACGTTCTCTGTGAGGTCAAGGGGCATGCCCCTGAGGACTTTCTGGAATGGATGCAAATGGACGGAGGGAATATCTATTCCATCATGGTCGTATCATGACCCCCGTGCAGCCCTGACCACCTTGGGCTGTCTCAATTGGGGAACAGAAATAATCCGCAGCGGATTGGCGAGCCTTTGCCTGGTGCTGCTCCTAAGGAAAACGGCCCCAGCCGAGGTGGCTAAGGCCGTCGTCTTGGGACTGCGCCCGTGGGAAGGGCTTGCGAGGGGGGTCGCACCCACAGAACGCCCCCTATTAACGTGAAAAACTATGGACAAGGCAAGCCTTCCTAGCGCCTTCGTAACCGGCAATTAACCACTCGGCCCCATCCTCCGGGTGACCTTCTGGTGGGTCGCCCGTGTGAAACAGAAGAGCCGTCGCTGGGGCATCAGTGGCGGCTTTTTTCTTGAGGGCCGATGAATTACTCCGCCTTCACGAACGACAGCCTGAGGATGATGTACGAGGGGATTCGGGGCGCCCTGGCGGCCGACGATGCCCTCGAGAGGGATCATCGCGAACCCCCATTTCGGATTCGAGAAACTCACGAATGGAAGCTGCACGCCGCCGATCTCGAGGCCGAGATGCTCAAACGCAGCATGGTCTTTGATCTCATTGATTGGTCAGAAGCTCGGCCGACGTAGCCCTTTGAATGAGCTTGCAATGGCCGCTACGTGCGCTCGCCGCCCGGCGCGGCTAGGACACGCACCGGCGGCCTTCCTAAGGCTCGGCAAGGGGCATTCATGAAGGGGCAGGGGCTAAGATCAGGACCGTGCGGAGCGATCCCGATGGGGAACGGTAAGCGATTGGGGGGGCCGATAAGGAGCTCGACGGCCCCTCAAGTTGCCCGTCGGCGCACAGATCAGGCAAGCCTTGCGCATTGCAACGAATGCAAAGGGTCCATCCCATCGGCGCCAGTCCATTCGAAATGCACATTATTGCTAGTGAGTCATCGGGACGCCCGGTTTTCTTTGCGTTGCCCGCCGTGTAGCCATGTCAACTTCGCATCCGGCACAGTTGCGCTTATAACAGGTATATGGCGCTAGTTCGACAACCCGCCGTGTGATTTTATAACTGGACCCTCATATGCCGAAGGCGCGTTAAGGCGATGACCGACGATTTCGGAATCCGTCACGCTGCGTCCGAGCGTTACTGACGGGCAACGGCAGGAAGACGACTACGAGGTCGTTTGGCGCGATCTGCCAATTGGCAGAATAATGAAGCCGCCCAACGACCCTCACTGGTGGTGGGCCTGCAATGTCTACGGACGGCCGCCGGCGACTAGTGACCGAGGGCAGGGGATCGATTTCAAGGATTGCCAGTTTCGTTTCAAGGTCGCGTGGACGAGGATCAGAGCGGGGCTTACCGAGGAGGATATCGCGATCGCAGCGCGGCACGCCGAGAAATTGGCAAAGCGGCAACCGTCAAACGTAGACGGGCAACCCAAACCCGAAGAACTCCGAAGTCTCGAGAATAACCGAGCAGCGCCGCGACAGCGTGTATTTAAAGCTGGCTCCATCGAGTTCAGCGGCAGCAAAATTGATTGCGTGGTTCGGAACATTTCGGGGACCGGTGCCGCGCTCGAGGTCGCGAGCCCGGTGGGTATCCCTTCCGAATTCAATCTCTTGATCTCCGGCAATGTCGCCAAACGCCCATGCCGGGTAGTCTGGGTTAGAGACCAACGCATTGGTGTGGCGTTCAGGCCAGCCTAGCTTGGACCAATGGAACGGCCGGGCAGAGAAATGGGTGCGGCGCACCAGTCCGCTGATGCGGGTCGGGTCGGTGACGTCCGCATAAACGGCAAGACGGATATCGCGACCGAACCAGCATACCCTGACGAATGTCCGCTGACCGGATGGCAGGCCGCCTCAGTAGTGCACGGCGAGCCGAAATTTAGGTCCCGGATCGCACAGCTTTGCCGTTGGTCTTTCGGCTGCGAATTAGGCTCACTCGGTCAACTCAAAACGGTGAGACCACCTGCGCCGATTTACTATTTCCGGATCAGGTGCGGGGCTTATAGCGGTGCGGCACCAAGCCTCTGATGACTGGCCTGAGATCGAACCGCTTCTGGCCTCTGTCCAATTTCCCGGGAAGGATGTCCTTACACGGCCAAGAGCCCAGAGCGGACATGGCAGAACGTCGCGTTAGCGAAGTTTTAAGCACAGAAATTGATTCATGCTCGATTGCATCAGCCGTCCGCCGTCATCTAACGAACCTTTCAGGGTCGACGAGTAGGACTTCGTGTTCGCAACCACGAGAGTCGCCGCGGAGCACGGGCAAATGTACTCGCAGCAGATCACCTGGAATCCGCGTGCAGGCTGGACGCCGATCAAAGCGAGAAAGGAAGACATCTCGCTTGTTTTCTATTTCGGTAAACGTCAAATGCTGGCCTGCGGGGCGCGTTATAGCGAATTACGCGAAATGTTCCCGGCGGCGCATATTTTGGGCTGCAGTACCGGCGGACAGATCAACAACAACGATATCAGCGATGATGAGATCGTTGCAGCCGCGATCGGCTTTGACGCAACAAAGTTGCAATTAGTCCGCCAAGACATTACCGATTCGCAGCAATCCCGCCATTACGGAGAAGCCATCGGACGAGCCCTGAATCGAGAAGATCTCTCTGGTATCTTCGTGCTCTCGGATGGGTTGAACGTTAACGGCAGCGAACTCGTCAATGGGTTGGTCGCTGCGATCGGACCGAATGTCCCCCTTACCGGTGAACTCGCTGGCGACGGCGCCGACTTTACGGAGACGCTCGTTGGGGGAAATTGCGTCCCGCGAGCACGAACGGTCGTCGGGATCGGATTCTATGGCAGTGCAATCCGAATCGGTCACGGCAGCGCTGGCGGCTGGGATTTATTTGGGCCGCGCCGGCAGGTTACGAAGTCGACGGGAAACGTTCTATTCGAACTAGATGGCCAGGCTGCGCTTGACCTCTACGAGCGCTACTTGGGGCCCGAGGATTCGAAGGGTCTTCCTGGATCGGCGCTACTATTTCCAATCCAGGTCCACGATTCCAAACATCCAGAATCGGCCGTTGTGCGCACTGTCCTTGCCGTTGATCATGAAGCACGGTCGATGACGTTTGCAGGCGACGTTCCGCAGGGATGGACAGCGCAATTGATGCGCGGGAAGTTCGATCGCTTGGCTGAGGGGGCCGCCGACGCCGCGCGTCAGTCGCGCGCCAGCCTAGGCGCAAACGCGGAAGATCACCAATTCTCGATCCTCATCAGCTGCATTGGCCGGCGGCTGCTGATGGGGCAGCGGACCAGTGACGAGACCGAGGCTGCGGGAGCAGAACTCGGAGCCCGCACGCTCAAAATCGGCTTCTATTCCTACGGCGAGATTTCGCCGCACGCCAAATCGGGAGTATGCGAGCTTCATAATCAGACCATGACGGTTACCTCGTTCGCCGAGGTAGGCGCTTAGACGTGCACCGCCTAATCGCCAAGCAGATCGAAAAGGCGACCGACGCCACGGGCGCTGTCGATCTAAATAAGCTCGTGGTGCTGGTCGGCAGTGCGTATGATGAGTTTGATCGCGATCGACGACGCACGGATCGATCGATGTCGTTGATGATCGAGGAGATCGATGCGATCAATCGCAATCTTGAACAACTCGTGGTCCAGCGCACGTCTGAGCTAAGGGCAAGGGAAGCTGCAGGCTCAAAACACGCGTTTTGACATCGCAATCAACAATATGACGCAAGGCCTCCTGCTGTACGATTCATCGGGGAGGCTGATCGTCTGTAACCGGCGCTATCTCGAGATGTATGGGTTGTCACCCGATGTGGTGAAGCCGGGGCTCGGCTTCCGCGATCTTATCGCGTATCGAAAACAGACCGGTTCTTTCAAAGGTGACGTTGACGCTTTTTGCTCGTCCGTCTTGCGGAACGTAGCGCTGGGGAATATCACTCGCAACGTCGTCGATACCTCGGACGGGCGTTGGATATTGATCGTGAACCAGCCGCTGCTCAGCGGCGGTTGGGTTACTACGCAGGAGGATATCACCGAGAGCAAGCGTGCCGAAGAGCGCATTACGCATCTCGCTCATTACGATGCGCTCACAGATCTGCCGAACCGCGTGTTGTTTCACGAGCAGCTGAAACGAGAACTGGCTCGGATCGCACCGAAGGAACAGTTGGCGGTATTCTATATCGATATCGACGAATTCAAAAATGTCAATGACACCCTCGGACATCTAATCGGCGATGAGTTGTTGAAATCCGTGGCTAGGAGCTTGGGTCGTTGCATTGGCGGCGCCGGCTTTGTCGCGCGGCTGGGCGGCGACGAATTCGCCATCGTTCAGACCGCGGTCAAGGCTCCAGCTGAGGTGACCAACCTGGTCGCGCAGATTTTCAATGCGATCCGAACGCCCTACGAGTGCCTCGGTCATCAGGTGACCACAGACGCGAGCATTGGTATTGCCACTGCTCCGCAGCACGGTACCGATCTTGATCAAATTCTGAAGAGTGCGGATCTGGCGATGTATGCCGCCAAATCGGCCGGACGCAGGACTTATCGCTTCTTCGAGCCTCAGATGGATGCCCAGGTCAGGGCGCGCCGCAAACTGGAAATCGACCTGCGCCAGGCGATCATCGACGATGAGTTTGAGGTTCACTACCAACCCGCCATCGATCTCCAAAGCAACGATATCGTTGGCTGCGAGGCGTTGCTGCGCTGGCGCCATCCGGAGCGCGGCATAATTTCGCCCGCAGAATTCGTTCCCATCGCAGAAGAGACCGGTCTGATCGATCAGCTCGGCGAATGGGTTCTGACGACGGCCTGCGCGGAGGCCACTACATGGCCCGACGACATCAGGCTCGCGGTCAATGTTTCGCCGATTCAATTCAAGAGCGATACATTTCCGCTAAAGATCGTGGCGGCTCTTGCGGTGTCGGGCCTGCCGGCGAGCCGGCTGGAATTGGAGATCACTGAAGCGGTTCTTATTCGCGACGATGAGGCGGCGCTCGCTATTCTGCATTCGCTCCGTGAAATCGGGGTGCGGATCGCGCTCGACGATTTCGGTACCGGATATTCGTCGCTGAGTTATCTGCAGCGTTTTCCGTTCGACAAGATCAAGATCGACCGCTGCTTCATCAACGATATCGCCGAGTCCGGCGGCCCGTCTAGCATTGTGCGGGCCGTGGTTGACATTGCCGCGGAGCGCCACATGACGACGACGGCGGAAGGTGTCGAAACGCAGGAGCAAAAGGAAATGCTTCGAACGCTCGGCTGTTCAGAGATGCAAGGCTATCTGTTCAGTGCGGCAAAGCCCGCGGCAGAATTAAAGCGGCAGTTCTTTTCGAGCAGCGCGCGAAAGGCCGTGGCCTGACGCGAGAAATTGATATACTGGTGCCCTATCGTCTGAGAATTCAGACACTCGTTGTTCGACAGGATTCTGCGCATAACGAAGCCCCGTGATATTCCCGTCAAGCATCCGCTGAAGCTGTTACCGAGTAGAGACGCTACTTGCAGCGGTGCACGAATCCGTGTTGCAAAGCCACATGTTGGATCTCACTGCTCGATGTCCGCTAGGGTGAGGAGCGGAAAACCCCGCTCACAGCGAATATTTCGCTTTTAGACCCGGAACGGACATTGGATGACGTCGGTCATGGCCATTTCTTACTCGCAGGCCGATGGCAAAGTGCTAAAAAGCGAAACCCAGAGGTTTTGAGGCCGGTCAAACGGCACGATTTGGTCACGTTTTTCTTTGCGGCACGGCAGACTGTCACGTTGGCGCTTGGCCGTCGTGCGCGGCACCCATGCAGGGTCCGGGGCATCCCGATTCTCAAATTCGCAAACATTAAATGACCAAATTGATTTTACCGAAAGACGAATTGACCTCCTTCGTTCTGGCGGAAATTCGGAAGCACGACGGTTGCGGAGGCGTCGATGCCGTGGTCGTCCTGGAAACGAGGAGTCCGCGATCTATCAGCAATTGGGAAATAGCTATTATTGCTGCCAGTGGTAATCCCGTTGCCGTTCAAAGGGCCGCCGCCGCGGTTCAGAGACGCCTGCAGATGAAGTATAGGTTGGACTAGATGGAGGTAAACCCGTTTCAGGTCGGCGATCGAGTTCGCCTCAGTGAGATCGGCAAGTCCCGAGTCCGGCCCCGCTCACCGATTGGCACCATTGTCGGCCGTGGCAGCCTCAGGGGGAGTGCGGAAAGTGTCCGGGTCAAGTTTGATGGTCTGAAAACGGTACGGCGACTACACTTTACTTATCTGGAAAAGATCAAATAAAGTGTCGATCATGTTAGAGGTGGCTATTTGGATTGTAGTCAGTATCGCCATTTTTTACCTTGGCGTGCGTCTGGCTTTGGCGTGGCTGTTCCCGGTCCCGCGGGGCACCCGACGTCGCTGGCGCTTGTAAGTGAGGCCGCCTCAGTTGACGGCCTCTTCCATTTCAAGGTGGCGCCAATGATCCCAGAGCTGCGCGCCGCGTTCAGGCTTTCGGCGGGATGTCGAGGCGCGGGAAGCGCGGCAGGGTCCGGCCGCCGTCGAGAACGATGGACCGCCCGGTCATGAAATCGAATTCGGGCTCGCAGAGCCGCGCGACCAGCTTTGCGATCTCGGTTTCGGTCACCAGCCGTCCCAGCGGCGTGCCGGCGATCGCGGCGCGCTTATAGTCCTGCAGCGTGTCGGTGCGAGCGCTGGCGATCTGGCTGGGGACCACCGCGTTCACCGTCACCGCGGGCGCCAGCTCCAGCGCAAGGCTCTCGGTCAGGTGAAGCAAGGCGGCCTTCGCCAAGCCATAGACAGAGTGCGATCGGACCAGTGCCGAGGTGGCGCCGATATTGATCACCCGGCCCCAGCCCTGCTGCATCATGGCCGGCCCAATCTCCTGAACGAGCAGTAACGGCGCCTTCAGGTTCGCGGCCAGCACCGCGTCCCACTCGTGCTCCTCCAGTTCGAGAAACGGCGTTCCCGCGAACGGGCCTGCATTGTTGACCAAGATCGATACCGCGCCGAGTTGCCGGCTAACCTCGGCGGCGAGACCGCGGGTCTCGTCCGCAATGCCCAAATCGGCGCGGAACGCGGTTGCGGAATGCCCCTCCCGGCGGATCTCCGCCGCTACTTGCTCCGCGGCTGCAAGATTCGACCTGCAATGAACCGCCACGTGGGCGCCCATTCGTCCGAGCTCACGGGCGATCTCCACCCCGGCGCCGGAGGATGACCCGGTAACGAGGGCGACCTTGCCTTTGATCCGGGAATTGGCGGCGCTCATGGTTCGATTCGCTCGGACCACACCGAGACTGTCTTGGACTTGTCGAGGTATTTTTCGTAGAGCTCGCTGATCAATTCCTTGCCGGCGGCCGCGAGCTCCGTTTCGTAGGCGGTGCGATCGGTGACTTCGATCCGCTCGACATAATCCCACGGCCCGCCCGATAGCCCGGCGCCGGTTTCGGTGATGCGGTGAGTTCGATAGCTGACAATGGTCTTCAATTTTTCCGAGACGGCGTAGTCCACCTCCCGTTCGAAACGCTCATAGTCCGCAGGATCGACTCCCGACTTTAGCGCAGCGAACACGAACCGAACAGTGGCCATGAGGAAGCTCCTAAGGTTGTAAGTTGTAAGAAGGAACAAGGCGGCAGTGCCTCGCTCAGGCGAGATGACAGGCGACGAGCCGGCCCGGGGCAATTTCCCTGAGTGGCACCGGTTGTGCACACACAGCCTGCGCTAGCGGGCAGCGGCCGCGCAGCCGGCATCCGACGACGTTGTCGATTGGACTGGGAATTTCACCCGCCAGGGCGAAAGGATCGCGTTTGGCGTCCGGATCCGGCACCGGCACCGCAGCCAGCAAGGCGCGGGTATAGGGGTGCAGCGGTCTGGCGAACAGCTCCCGCGTGGTATCCACTTCCACGATGCTGCCCAGATACATCACGGCGACCCGGCCGGCGAGATACTTCACCGTCGCCAGATCGTGCGAGATGAACAGGTATGAGAGTCCAAGCCGGTCGCGTAGTCTCTCCAGCAGCAGGATCGCGCGGGACCGCAGCGAGACGTCGAGGGCCGAGGTCGGCTCGTCGAGCACGACGAAGCGGGGATTGGTGGCGATCGCCCGCGCGATGTTGACGCGCTGGCGCTGTCCGCCGGACAGCTCATGGGGATAGCGGTCGCCGAGGCCGCGGCCGAGATCGACTTCGGCGAGCAGTTCGTCGACCCGCTCGCGCCGCTCGGCCGCGCTGAGTTTGGTGTGCAGCATCAGCCCTTCCTCGATCATCCGCCGCGCCGATAGTCGTGGATTGAGCGAAGCGGTGGGATCCTGAAACACCATCTGAATGTCGCGCCGCAACGGCACAAAGGAGCGCGCATCCAGCGAAGCGATTTCGGCCCCGTCGTATCGGATCGATCCCGCAGTCGGATCCAGCAGACGCAGTAGGCAGCGGGCTACGGTGGACTTGCCGCAGCCAGACTCCCCGACCAGCGCCAGCGTCTCGCCCGAGGCGACGTCGAACGAGACCGACTCGACGGCGCGCACCGCCGGCTCCGGGAGGCCGCGCAAACGGGAGAGCAGGCTACTCAGCCCGCCGAGCGGAAAGTGCATCTGCAGATCGCGGACCTCAACAAGTGCCACGGCGTTCCTCATATCCGTAACATGCGACGAGATGGTCGACCGCAACCTCGTTCAGCGGCGGCCGCGACAGCCGGCACCGCTCACTGGCCCAGTCGCAGCGCTCGACATAGCGACAACCCGGCGGCGGATTGACCAGCGACGGCACCGAACCCGGAATTGGCTCCATCGCGACGTCGCGATCAATCCGCGGAATCGATCGCACCAGCGCTCGCGTATAGGGATGGGCGGGGTTATTGAACAGCGTGCGCACCGGCGCGGTTTCTACCACCTGACCGGCATGCATCACCACGACGCGGTCGCAAATTTCGGCGACCACGCCAAGATCGTGGGTGATGAACAGGATGGCGGCTCCGGTCCTAGCGCCAAGTTCGCGCAGCAGGTCGAGAATCTTGGCAGCGATCGAGACGTCCAGGCCCGTGGTCGGTTCGTCGGCGAGCAGCAATTGTGGCGAGGTGGCGAGCGCCATCGCGATCATCACCCGCTGGCACATTCCACCCGAGAGCTGGTGGGCGTATTGCTTGGCGCGTTTCTCCGCATCCGGAATGCGCACCAGAGCAAGCATCTCCAGCATACGTTTCTTGGCCTGCTCGGCCGACAGTCCGGCGTGCAGCTGGAACAGCCGGGAAATCTGCCGACCGACGGGAATAACCGGGTTGAGCGCGGTCCGGGGACTCTGCGAAACCAATGCGATCTTTGCGCCGCGTACCTGCCGCATCTCTTCCTCGGTAAGCGACGCGAGATCGGCGCCGTCGAACGTGATGGTTCCCGACGTGACCCGACCGGGACGGCGGATCAGCCGCAGGATCGCAACGGACGTCACCGACTTTCCGGACCCCGACTCGCCGACCAGGCCGACCACCTCACCGCGGCGGATCGTCAAATTGATGTGGTCGACGGCTTTGATGTCGCCTGCGTCGCTTTCGAACTGGACGGCCAGATCCCGTATCTCAAGAAGCTCGATCATCGGATCCCCCGCATGCGGGGATCGAGAAAGTCGCGAAGACCGTCACCGACAAGATTGAAGGCCAAAACCGTGATCATGATCGCGAGGCCCGGGAACAGGAACAGCCACCACTCTCCGGTCACGATCTGCGATGCGCCTTCCGCCGTCATCACACCCCATTCGCTTTGCGGAGGTTGTATGCCGAGACCGATGAAGGACAGCGAGGCCATGGTCAGAAGCGCAAAGCCCATGGCCAAGGTGGCCTGCACGATCAGCGGCGGCAGGCAGTTGGGAAGAAGGTGGACCAGCACAATCCGCCAGGCCGGATTGCCGACGGTGCGCGCCGCGTCGGCATATTCCATTTCGCGAACCCGCAGCATCTCGCCGCGGATCAGACGCAGGTAGGCCGGGATTTGCGTGATCGAAATGGCAAGGGCCACGTTGCCGGTCGAATTGCCCATCGCAGCCGTGATACCCATGGCGAGTACGAACGCCGGGAAGGCCATCACGGCATCTACGGCGCGCATCGCAATATTGTCGACCCAGCCGCCGCGATAGCCGACAACGGCGCCAAGCAGTGCGCCGATGGTGACAGCGGCGGCGGTGGCCGCAAAGGCCACCGACAGATCGACGCGCGCGGCGTAGATGATGCGGGAGAGCTGATCGCGGCCATAGAGATCGGTGCCGAGCCAATGCTGCCAAGATACCGGTTGCAGTGCCGAGCCGGCATCGGTCGCATCCGGTGGATAGGGCGCGACCAGCGGAGCGAACAGCGCCATCAGCGCGATCGCAACGATGACGCAGAGGGCGGTAAATGACAGCGGATTGCGGCGGATTCTGCGCCAGACCAGGGACCCTGGCGTACTGATCGGCGCTGCAAGTGTTTCAATCGGCAAAATCGACATCAGCGGAGCCGGATCCTGGGATCGGCGAGGCCATATGCCAGGTCGACCATCAGATTAACTGCGACATACATGACGGCGACGAACAGCACAAAGGACTGGATCGGGCCGGAATCCTTGGTCATCAACGCGGTAACCGCGTAGTTGCCGATGCCCGGCCAGGCGAATACGCTTTCAACCACCGCATTGCCGGCCATCAGAAACCCGAACACGATTCCCAGGATCGTGATCACGGGAATCATCGCGTTACGCAGCGCGTCGCCGTAGATCACGGTACGGCGCGGCAATCCGGCGGCCCATGCCGCCTTGATGTAATCGGACTCCAGGATTTCAAGCATGGTCGAGCGCACCATGCGGGCAACTGGCGCCATGACGCTGAAACCGAGAGTAGCCGCCGGCAGCATCAACTGATACAGGCTGGAGCGCAGCGCGATCCAGTTGCCGGTCATCAGCGAGTCCGTGACATAGAGCCCGGTGATGTGGATTGGTGGTGTGATGCCGGACCCAAGGCGGCCGAGTGGGGGCGGCGCGACGTTCAGCAGATAGAAAAACACGTAAACGAAAAGCAGCCCGGTCCAGAAGCTGGGCATCGCTACCCCGGTGATTCCGACCACGCGCCCGATATGGTCGATGAAGGTGTCGCGATGGACCGCCGACAACACGCCAAGCGGAATGCCGATCACGATGGCGATCAGCAGAGCGGCCAGATTCAATTCCAGGGTCGCTGGGAGACGCTGGATGAAATCCTGCGAAACCGGGCGCCCTGTCGCCGAACTCTCGCCGAGATCGCCATGAGCCAGGCCGGTGACGTAGCGGACATACTGCTCCGGAAGCGAGCGGTCCAAGCCCATCTGATGTTCCATTTCGGCCAGATGCTCGGCCGTCGCGAACGGGCCCGCCTTCACCATCGCCGGATTGCCCGGCAGCATGTAGGTCAGGAAGAAACAGATCAGGCTGACACCGAACAGGGTCGGCAGCACAAGTGCCAGCCGACGGACGAGGTAGTTCAGAAAGCCCATCCGTCAGCTACTCCGTTCGCACAATTTATCGCTCGCTCAAGCGAGCTTCATGTTGAAGTAACGCTCGAACGTATCCCAGCGCTTTTCGATGCCGACAAGGTCGGTTCGCATGACGCGCGTCCAGTTGTCGTACCAGAGTTGTCCCCACACCGCGTCGCCAATGAGCAGTTCCTGGAGGCTCTTGACCGCGGCCATGCGCTTAGTCTTGTCGGTCTCGTGCATGTTTTCGTCGATGAGTTTGTCGACCGCCGGATTGGAATAGAACGCGGTGTTGGTGCCTTTGGCGGTGCTGTGGAAGTTGAAGAACAGGTGATAGAGCGGATCGTTGATCCAGGACTGCCAGGACTCGATAGACAGCTGGTGGTCGCCCTTAGAGGCGACCTGGCGGAAGGTGGCGTCGGTCTCCTTAGTGATGTTCACCTTGAAGCCGATCTTCTCCAACTCAGTTTGGATCCAGACCGCGGCCTGCTCATGCGGCTGCCATCCTACTCGCACCGCCAGGTCGACGTTGATCGGGGTATTTCCGAACCCGGCCTCGTTCATCAGCGCCTTGGCCTTTTCGATGTTATACTTGTAGGGCGACAGTGAGGCGTCGTAGCCGGGCGTCAGGCTCGGCACCGGGCTCTTCATCTCGCTGCCGTAGCCGTACAACACGTTGGGGATGATGGCCTGGATCGGGATCGCATAGTTGATAGCCTGACGGACCTTGACGTTGTTAAAGGGCTCCTTCTGCGAATTCATGCAGAGCCAGTGACATGTGGTGTCCGGCACGGTAACGATCTTCAGCCCGGCCTCGTTTTCCAGGCCCTTGACGTTGCGCGGCGACAGACCAGGTCGGCCAACGACCATGTCGACCGCCTTGCGCTTGAGCAGCAGTACGCGGTCGGCCTCGTTGGGAACGAATTTGAACACCACGCGCTCGAAGAATGGCGCCGGGCGCCAGTGTCCGATTTGCGCCTCGATCACGATTTCGACACCGGGCTCGTTCTTTACCAGCTTGTATGGACCAAGACCGGCGGTATTGCGCTTCAACCAGGCTGTCGCCCACGGATCCTCAGGCGTGGCGTTCGCCTTCACCTCGTCGGGATCGAGTAGGGCATTGTTTATCAGCGCCATGGTGTCCAGCGTCATCGGACTCGACGACGGCATGCTGATGGCTAACGTAAACTCGTCCCGCACCTCGAACTGTTCCGGCTTTGTGACGCGTAGCAGACGAGGGAACAGGATCCGCATGTAGCCCGGCGACTGCAGGCCGCGATCGAACAGATATTTTACTGCGGTTGCGTTGACCGGCTTGCCACCCGGGAATTTCACGCCCTTGCGAATGTTCAGTACTAAGGTCGCGCCGTCCTTTTCGAACGCGTAGGATTCGGCGATGCCGCCTTCCATCTCGCCCGGCTTCGACTGCGAAAGGCCTGGCTTTCCGGCCACCGGCTCCACCTTCCACATCAGCGGACTGTCGTAGATGTTGGCCTGAATGGTGTAGCCGCCGATCGACTTGAACGAGGCCGGATCGAGGGTGTCGATATCGGTGTCCCACGCCACGGTCAGCGTGCGTTTTTCCTCCGTGCCGGCAGCGATAGGCAATCCGCCGAGAGTCAGGGTCGCTGCACCCGCAGCGCTAAGCTTCAGGAAATCCCGTCGATCCGAATAGTTTTTCATGACTGCCCTTCGTCGATGTTGAGAGGAGGCTGCGCGGTAGCTCGATCTCTTGATGGCGGCTGTCTCCAAGCGCCTGATGTTACGAAATTGCTGTCTTGCAGTAT
Organism: uncultured Alphaproteobacteria bacterium; assembly: GCA_963721135.1. Classification (GTDB taxonomy): domain Bacteria; phylum Pseudomonadota; class Alphaproteobacteria; order Rhizobiales; family Xanthobacteraceae; genus Bradyrhizobium. The sequence continues at coordinate 107,568 of CAVRIB010000010.1, read as the reverse complement.
TGATCATGTCCCAGTATTGTCAACTAATGTTTCACCTAATGGAACAGGGCAAAAATTGAGCACCCTCGGAAACGCCGCATCCATCCTTCGTCTGTTCACGCCGGACCGGCTCGAGATCTCCGTGACAGACGTCTCGAGGATGCTGGGAATTCCCAAGAGTTCGGCATCGCGTCTGCTCAAGGCCATGCTGCAGGAGGGGCTGCTGGCCCGGCACGAAAACTCCCCACGCTACAAGGTTGGCAATCTGCTGTTCGAGGTGTCGCAGCTCTACCGGCTGAATTCCTCGCTGATCGAATTGACGGATGACGTGCTCAAGGCGATCTGCCGGGAAACCGGACATACCGGTTATCTTTCCATTCTTGACGGCGCCGACGTGCTGGTGATCCGGATGCATCAGGGGTCTCACGCCCTGCGCGTCTTCACACCGCTGGGGCAGCGCGCGCCGGCCTTCGCAACCGCCAATGGACGTACCCTGCTGGCGCGGCTTTCGGACGACGAGGTGCGGGCCATCCATTCCGATGGCCTCGTCGTGCCGTCGCCCAACTCGCCGCAAAGCATCGACGAATTGCTCGCCGCTCTGGTCGACGTCCGGCGCAAAGGGTGGGAGGAAGCAGACGACGAGGCGATCCCGGGCGTGGGATCGGTCTCGGTCAGCGTTGCCGACCCGAAGGTGCGCGAGTTCGATTGGTTTTTGCATTTCCTATTCGGCATCTAACATCGGTGCCGAGGAGAAGAATCGCATCATCGCGCTGCTGACGGCTGCGGCCCACGGCATTGCGTCCCGGTTCGACGATCCGTTCTTTTCGCATCTCATGCATGTCGTTCCCGCCGCTGGATCGGTTGCAGCGTGAAGCTGGCTGCGCAAGTTGTGGACGCCAGCGTCTTTCCTTTTGTTCGGTCCGGGTATCGTTGATGAGACAATTGAATTCAGAGGATATCGAAGCACTCGCCGTTGGCGCTTGGATCCTGGGGACCGGAGGTGGTGGCAGCCCTTATCACGCCCTGTTGAATCTGCGCCGTCTCTATGCGGATGGCTCGCGGGTCGACCTGATCGACATCGATGAGTTGCACGATGACGATGCCGTCGCGGTCGTGTCGGTGATGGGCGCGCCGCTCGTCATCTTGGAGCGTACGGTCGACAGCCGGCTGATTGCCCGCGCCGTCGCGGCGATGGAAGAGCACCTCGGCCGCAAGTTCAAAGCGGTTATGGCGGTCGAGATCGGCGGCGGCAACGGCATGCAGCCGCTGCTGGCGGCGGCGCATCTTGGAATTCCGGTGGTCGATGCCGACGCCATGGGCCGGGCGTATCCCGAGGCGCAGATGACGAGCTTCGCCGTCGGCGATCTTTCGCCGTCTCCGCTGACCTCGATCGATCCGCGCGGCAACGAGGTTATCATCAGCCAGTCGGCGACGTGGAAGTGGATGGAGCGCATCAGCCGCAAGGTCTGCACCGAGTTCGGCTCAATCGCCGCTACCTGCAAGGCCCCGCGAACGGGCGCCGAAGTAAAGAAATGGGGCATTCCCCGCACCACGACCAAGGCGATCAATCTGGGGCACGCGGTCAGTGAGGCTAATCGTCGCCACGCCGACCCGATCGCAGCGATCCTCGAGGCCGAGTCCGGGCGGCGGCTGTTTGGCGGCAAGGCGGTCGAGGTTGAGCGCCGCACCACCGAAGGTTTTCTGCGCGGACGCACGGTGATCGAGGGGCTGGGCGACGATCGCGCTGACAGGATCGAGATCGATTTCCAGAACGAATGGGTGGTAGTTTGGCGGGACGGCCGGCCGGTGGTATCGACGCCGGATCTGATCTGCGTGCTCGATAGCGAGTCCGGAGAAGCCATCGGAACCGAAACCATCCGCTATGGCCAGCGCACTACGGTGATCGCGCTTCCCGCCGCGCCGGTTTTCCTGACGCCGCGCGGACTGGACCATGTCGGTCCGCGCGCTTTTGGATATGACCTCGACTTCAACTCGGTGTTTCAGTCATGAAGCGTATCGGAATCGACGTTGGCGGTACCAATACCGATGCCGTCTTGCTTGCCGACGGCAAAGTCGTTCAGGGCGTCAAGACCGCGACGACGGCCGACGTGACCGGCGGCATCGTCGCGGCGTTCGAGGCGCTGAAGGCGGTCGCCGATTTCGGATCGGGCATCGATGCGCTGATGATCGGCACGACTCATTTCGTCAATGCCGTGGTGCAGCGACGTCATCTGACCAAGGTCGCCGCGATTCGCGTCGCGCTGCCGGCCGCCGCAGCGCTACCGCCGTTCACGGGTTGGCCAGAGGATCTTGCCGAGCTTGCCAACGGGGCTGTCTGGGAGATCGAAGGCGGCCATGACTATGACGGACGGCGGTTCATGCCGCTGGACGTGGTGACGGCGCGTGCCATTGCGCGTCAAATTCGCGAGCGGGGGCTGAAATACGTCGTTGTCACCGCGATGTTTTCGCCGATGGACGCCTCCGACGAGGAAACCATGGCGTCGATCTTGCGCGAAGAAATTCCCGACGTCTCGGTCACCTGCTCGCACCTTCTCGGCGGCATCGGCATGCTCGAGCGGGAGAATGCCGCAATCCTGAACGCGTCGCTGATCGCGTTGGCCGAGGAGACCATCCGCGGATTCGAACACGCAAAAAAAAGGATCGGGCTGTCGGCGCCGCTGTTCGTCACCCAAAACGATGGAACCGTCGCCGAGGCTTCCCGGGCTGCGGCGTTTCCGGTCTACAGCTTTGCATCGGGTCCCACCAACTCGATGCGCGGTGCCGCCTACCTCTCCGGAATCCAGGAAGCCATCGTAGTTGACGTCGGCGGCACCACGACGGATTTCGGCCATCTTCGCCTGGGTTTTCCCCGCGAGGCCAATGCGGTCGTACATGTCGGCGGCGTTAGAACGCTGTTCCGGATGCCCGACCTGCTTTCGATCGGGCTCGGCGGCGGTAGTCGCGTCGATCTGGCGAAAAATACCATCGGTCCTGGCAGCGTCGGCTACCGCCTGACGGAACAGGCGCTGGTGTTTGGCGGTGATACGTTGACGATGACGGATATCGGGGTGGCCGCCGGGCTGATCGATCTTGGCGACCGCAAACGCGTGGCCGGTCTGCGCGCCGGCGAGGTCAAAGCCGTTCTCGAGCGTGCCCAGGAGATGATCGAAGAAAACGTCGACCGCGTAAAGGCCGACGCCGGTGACGTTACGTTGATCGCAGTGGGCGGAGGCGCGTTCCTGGTGCCCGAACGTCTGCAGGGAGTGGCCAGCGTCAAGCGGGTCGATCATGGCGATTGCGCCAACGCAGTCGGCGCGGCCATCGCGCAGGTCAGCGGCGAAGTCGACCAGGTCTTCCAGGGCTCGACGCGCAGTGAGGCTATTGCAGCCGCGCGCAAGATGGCCGATAGCCGCGCCATTGAGGCAGGCGCAGGCCCCGAGACGCTGGTCATGGTCGAAGCGGAAGACACCCCGATCGCCTATCTGCCGGGAAATGCCATGCGCGTCAGGGTCAAGGTGGTCGGCGACATCAAATCGAAAACACCGGTCAACGCGCTAACAGCATAGGAGAGATCGTGATGCCCGTTCGCTTTCTGATAAGCACACTCAAGCCGGCCGTCGATCCGGCCGACTACGAAGCCTGGGTGCGCGACCGCGATTACGCCCTGGTACGCAGCCTGCCAAATTACGTCAGCTACAAGGTGCATCGCATCCGGCCGCCGATCCAGGGCGCTTCGGACTCGGGCTGGCAATATATCGAGCGGATCGAGGTCAAGAGTTCTCGAGCAGCACGACAAGGACCTTGCTTCTCCAGCCGGGGTGCAACTGCGCGAGGAGCTATACGGTAAGTTTCTCGATCGCTCCAAGAACATCTATTTCGCCAGCGACGAGATCGAATAGACCGATCGACGTCAGCAAGCCCCCTTACCCAGGATGTAGTTCGAAAGGGATCTGAAATGTCGATTGATCTGCTGATTCTCGGTAACGCCCCGATTGAACGCATGCTCGAGCGGGTTAAGCTCGCCGAGGACAACGGCTACGATACGGCCTGGCTCGCCGACGAGAGATTTTACCGCGAGGTCTATTCCTGCCTGACCTATTTTGCCCAGCACACGTCGCGGGTGAAGGTGGGGCCCTGCGTCACGGACCCGTACGCGCGGCATCCTGCGCTGACCGCTATGGCCATCGCCACCCTCGACGAGATATCGAACCGGCGCGCCATCCTGGGCATCGGCGCGGGAATCTCCGGGTTCGCCGAACTTGGCATCGACCGCAAGAAGCCTGCGCGGGCGATGCGCGAAGCCATCGAGCTGATCCGCATGCTGCTGCGCGGAGAAATGGTCACCTACAAAGGCGAGGTCATCCAGTTCACCGAGGGCAAGCTCAGCTTCGCGCCGGTCCGCTCCGAAATTCCTATCTACGTCGCCAGCAACGGACCGATCGGACAGAAAACCGCCGGCGCCGTGGCCGATGGTGCAATCATGGAAGCCTGCGGCAACGTGCAGGAGGTGAAGGCCTTTCGCGCGGTGCTGGATGCCGGCGCCAAGCAGGCCGGCCGCGATCCCAAGGCGGTCCGGCTGAGCGCCCGGTTGAACACCTGCATCGCGGCGGACGGCAAGTCGGCGCGCGATGCGTTGCGGCCGACCGTGGCGCGTCTGCTCGGCGCAGCCAGGCTGAAGTTCCTGACCGCGGAGGAGCAGGCCCTGACCCTGCCGCCGGACCTGGTCGCCTCAGTCGCGGGCGCGGCCTACGCGTCCGGTTTTGCGCCGTACCTGCCACTGCTTCCGCACGTTACCGACCGCCACGTGACGTCCTTTACGCTGGCGGGCGACGTAGCCGAAGTGACGGCGCAGGTGGTCGAACTGCGCCGCGCCGGAGTCGATGACGTTATCGTCATGCCGTTTGCCGCCAAGGGCAGCACCATCGAGGATACCATCATGAAGTTTGGTTCGGAGGTGTGGCCCGCGGTCCAGGCGGCCGAGAAAGCGCGAGCATGAGCTTCGATCTGCACAAACCCGCGAGCATTTCCGAGGCTGTCGGTCTGGCAACGCAGCATGCGTCGGCGGCGCGGTACATCGCCGGCGGCACCGATCTCATCATCCAGATCAGCCGCAAGAAGGTGTCGCCGGATCACCTGATTGATCTGGGACAGTTGCCGGGCCTTGTGGGTGTTGCGGAGACCGCCGATGGCTATTGGCTTGGAGCGCTAACCAACTACCGTTCGATCGAATTACATCCGGCTTTCCAAGGCAATTTGTCCGGGTTGATCGAGGCGGCGCGGGTGGTCGGTGGCCATCAGGTGCGCAACGTCGCCACCGTCGGCGGCAATGTCGTCAATGCCTCTCCGGCGGCCGACTTCGTGCCGGCATTGCTGGTGCTGGACGCTGACCTCGAAATCGCCGGTCCGGCGGGAAACCGCACCATGGCCTTGCGTGAGTTCATCCTCGGGCCCGGAAAGACGGCGCTTGGGCCCGCGGAGATCGTCACCTCGATTCGTTTTGCTCGGCTGCCTGACCGATCTGCAACCGCGTTTCTCAAGGAGGGCCGCCGCAAGGCGATGGAGATTTCCGTGGTCTGCGTTGCCGCGTGCCTGACGCTCGACGCGAGCGGCTCCAGGTGCCTGTCGGCGCGGCTGGCGATCGGCGCGGCCGCCCCGAAGGCTATTCGGCCGCAGCAGGCAGAAGCGTATCTCATCCACCAGCCGCCCGAGCCCGCCAGTTTCACCGAGGCTGGAAGACTGGCGGCAGAAGCATCCGCGCCGATCTCAGACGTGCGCGCTTCGGCGGAGTATCGCCGTCACCTGGTGGCCGTGATGGTCAAGCGCGCGCTGACGATTTGTCAACGGCGAATTGCGGAGGAGCGCAGATGAGCCGAACCAATCTCGACATCCTCATTAACGGCGAGCGCCATCAAATCCTGATCGAGCCGCACTGGACCTTGCTGCACGTGCTGCGCAACGTCGTCGGCATGATGGGCACCAAGGAGAACTGCCTGGAAGCCGAATGCGGTGTCTGCACCGTACTGCTCGACGGCAAGTCGGTGAATTCCTGCATTCTGCTGGCGGCCCAGGCCGCGGGACGCTCGGTGACGACCATCGAGGGAATCGGAAATCCGGAGCGTCTGCACCCGCTGCAGGCCGCGTTCATCGAATGCGGGGCCGTTCAGTGCGGATACTGCATTCCCGGCATGATCCTGACGGCGAAATCCTTTCTCGACGAAAATCCGGGACGGCGGCCGAGCCGCGACGAAATCCGCGAGGCGATCGCGGGCACGCTGTGCCGGTGTACCGGCTATCGCAAGATCGTGGACGCGGTGGCGCTTGCTGCCGAGCGCATGTCTGTCGCAGGAGCGAACCCATGAACACACACACCCGACGTGTCGCCGGCCAGCGCCTGCCCCGGTTGGATGGCATCGGCAAGGTCACGGGAAAGCACGTCTACGCAGCCGACTTCACGCTGCCCGGCATGCTGTTCGGGAAGGTGCTGCGCAGCCAACGGCCGCACGCCCTGATCCGCAAGCTGGATATCTCCCGCGCAGCCGCGACCCCGGGCGTGCGCGGCATCATCACCGCCGCCGACATACCGGCGGTACGTTTCGGGCAGGCGGTGCGCGACACCAGCGTATTTGCGCTGGATCGCGTGCTGTTCGCCGGGCATCCGATCGCCGCCGTTGCCGCGACCTCGCTGGAGATTGCCGAGCAGGCGATCGCCGTAATCGACGTCGAGTTCGAAGACCTGCCGACGCTGTTCGACCCCGAAGCCGCGCTGGACAGCAACATCCGGATTCATCCGGACTGGGAAACCTACAAGGCTTTGCCCATCATCGCGCGGAGCGGCAATGTCTCGGGGCGCGCGCGCATCCACACCGGCGACGTCAATCAGGCCTTTGCTTCGGCTTATCGGGTCTACGAGCATCGCTTTACGACGCCTCTGGTGCACCCGGGTTATACCGAGCCGCGGACTGCCGTCGCCGACTGGGACGCCAACAGCAACGTGACGGTGTGGAGCAACACACAACTGCCGTTCGATACCCAGAACACCCTTGCCGAGATTCTCGACATGCCGGCTGCTCGGGTCCGGGTGATCGTACCGGGGATCGGCGGTGGCTTCGGCGGAAAGCTGCGGATCGGCGTCGAGCATTTCGCCGCGCTTCTGGCCCGCAAGACGGCCCGCCCGGTCAAGGTGATGACGACGAGCGAGGAAGAACTGACATCGGCATATCCGCGTCAGGCCACCGTCGTCACGTTGAAGACCGCGGTCGATTGCGAGGGACATCTACTGGCAAGGGAAGGCAGGATCGTTGTCGACTGCGGCGCGTTTGCCGGCTCTGGCCCCGGCACCGCCGCCATCTCGCTGCAGATCATGGCCGGTCCCTACAAGACCCCGGCCCTCGCCCTCGAAGGTATCGCCGTCTATACCAATAAGGTGCCGTCGGGCTCGTTTCGGGCTCCGGCAGGGCCGATGGCGAACTTCGCCGTCGAAAGCCAGATGGACATGATCGCGAAGGATCTCGGCATCGATCCGCTTGAAATCCGGTTGCGTAACATCGTGAAGGAAGGTGATCTCGGTCCGTCGGGTGAAGTCCACAAGTCGGTCAGTATCGAGGAATGCCTTCGCCGTGCGGCAGGCGCCATCGGGTGGGAGAATCGCAGCCCGGAGCCGGGCCGCGGTAAGGGTATCGCCTGCAGCTGGTGGATGACCACCGGTGGTTCGTCCGGCGTCTACGTCAAGATCAACCCGGACGGAACGGCCACGCTGGTGAGCGGAGCGGTTGAAATCGGCAGCGGCGCCATCACCGGTGCCGCTCAGGTGCTGGCGGAGGAGTTGTCGCTCGACCTCGCAGATATCAACGTTGCCGGGGTGGATACCCAGACCGCACCGTTCGATTACGGTGCGCAGGGCAGTCGAACCGCGTTCTCCGTCGGCAACGCCTGCATCGCCGCGGCCCGCGATCTGCGCCGGCAGATGTTCGACCTCGCCGCCGGACAACTGGGCGCCGAGGTCGACGCCATGTCCTTGCGCGACAAGCATGTGGTGGCCGGCGAAAAGTTCATTTCGATTGCCGAGCTGGCCCGCATCTCACGCCTGACCGGCGGAGGCTTGATCGCCCACGGTACGGCGATTTCACCGTCGCCCGCCTACGATCCAACCCGCCTGCAGAACCACCCACTGCCGGCGTGGAATACGCCGAGTTATCATGCCCATGCCGTCGACCTGTCGGTTGATCCGGACACCGGCAGCGTGTGCATCAACCGCTACGTCGTGGCGCAGGATGTGGGATTTGCCATCAATCCAACTTATATCGAGGGACAGATCGAGGGCGGCGTGGCGCAGGGAATCGGCCAGGCGTTGTCCGAAGAGATCGTCTACGGCGAAGGAACGGTCATGAACGCCAACCTAACCGACTACAAGATGCCGACGGCGCAGGATATGCCGGATGTCGAATGCATCCTCGTCGAATGTGCCTCCGCGGCCGGTCCTTATGGCGCTAAGGGCGTCGGCGAGCCGCCGTGTATCCAGCCTCCGGCGGCGATCAACAATGCCATCGCGGCGGCCACCGGTTCTTGGCTGAACTCGCTGCCGATGACCGCCGAAAAGATCGCGAAGCAGCGCAGGGCAGGGCGGGCATGATCCGGGTCGAGGTTCACATGCACGGCAACCTCCGGCGATTTCTGCCAGACGGCGTTTCGTGCGTGGAACTCGATTTGCCGGACGGCACCCGTGTCTGCGATGTCATCGAGCGATTAAGAGCGGAAGATGAGATTTGGTTGGCATCGATCGGCGAAGACGTCGTATCCGTGTCGGCGCAATTGGGCGATAGGGCTTCGCTCAACCTGTTTCCGATCCTCGAAGGTGGCTGAATCCCTCCATGTTTTTCCGACAGGACTACTTCATGGTTCGTCGCATGAGGTTGACTGCGCTGGGGGGTTCCCTTGGTCATGCCGGGCGACGATCTGGTCGTCCTGATGGTAGAAGTGGTAGAAGCCTGCAAGCAATCGGATCAGGAGCTCGAGGACGGGGACTCATCGTGCTGGCGCAAAAGATCGTGTCAAAGGCCGAAGGGCGTTCCACCACCGATAGTTTTCGCGAGAAGGGAAGCAGAAGTTCCCGATTTTGACGGATGTGAGGACGAATCTGTCAAAGGTCTTCATTTCATGAATGACGGCTATTGGCGGATTGTGTTGAAAAACTCGAAAATCGTGTGGCTCCGAAAATCTCGCAAATGTCGCATATTGGCAATTTGGGTCGCTGCAAGGCTCCGTAAATTCAATAAGAACGCCAGCGGCCGTTTTTCCGATAACTGATGTGGTCCCTCACATCGCAGCAAGCGAGACGCGCCAGCGGTCCTGCGAATTTTCAGTCAGGAGCGAAAAAGGACTTTTTCAACAATATCGGCGCAAAGCGGTCGTTCGTCGCAACCCTACGCAGCCAAGGTGAGACGCCAAATTTTGAGGACGTGCGGATGCGCGACGTCTCAGATCCAAACCGGTTTGAACGCGACATTTCGAGTGCTATAAGTTTGCCGGGCTGAGCCCGCGAGTTGACAGGGAAAAGACAGGGAAAAATCTGATAGTGGATTTGGAATACTAAACAAAATCAATGATCTGCGGGCGTAGTTCAATGGTAGAACGGCAGCTTCCCAATCTAATGAGCCGAATTTTTACCACGTTGCGAGATATGCCCGAAACCATTGACTAAAGCCCATGTTTCGCAGGCTTCTAGTGTTATCTGTGATGCCTCGGCGGCTGAAAATCCCAGCATCCGAACTAGTCAAATGGCATCATAGTGACATCACGATGGCACAACGAAATGACCCGGTGATCGACGAGATTTTCCGCGAGGTTGATCTCGATAGTAAGGCGCGGATAGCGCGTCACGCTGCCGAAGAACATACGCCGCAGGGCATCGCCAGAAAGGCCGCCGAGCGCGAGCGATCTAGGCGCGCTAGGACAACGCACAACGGCAAAGCTCCGGTTCATTCTGATCCGAACGCGAAACGCAAACCGCGCTTGCTCGACGAAGATAGCATCGAAGCGTTGCGCGAGTTCGCCGACGATGAGCCGCGCCTCGGGGGCTACTTTCCCGACAGCAAGGTCTTCGGTCTTTCCATCTTCCTCGGTGCCAAGTCTACCGTCTGGCGCTTCCGTCAACAGGGCCGGAACAAAGGCAAGCGGTCGTCTGTATTCAAGACGCTCGGCAACTGGCCTGCGGTGACCACTGATGAGGCGCGCAAGCAAGCCCTAATCTATTCGGGCGCGGTCGCCGCTGGCACCGCTGCCCCCGGCAAGCGCCAAGCGATGCCGTTCCGCGCGGCTTTTGAAAGCTACCTCGCCCATCTCAAGGCGCAAGCCGAAGCCAAAGGCAAGCCGCCGCGATGGTGGGCCAACGCCTGCAAGCTTTCCGAGGCGCACATCATGCCGCAATGGGACGGATGGACGCTCGCCGAGATGTCGCAGAACCCGCGAGCGGTGAAGACGTGGCATGCGAAGCTCTCGAAGACCATCCCGACAACCGCCGACCATTGCGCACGGCTCATTCGAGCCTGCTACCGCGAAGAGGCGCGGCTTGATCGCACGCTCAACCCGGCGGCCTCGCCGACCTCCGGCATAAGGCTTGGAAAGATCAAGGTCTCGAAAGCCGTGCTCGACTTCCCCGACTTCTCGGTGTGGCGCAAGGCATGGGACAAGATCGAAAACCCGGTTCATAAGGGCTATCATCTCGCGGCGCTGTTGACCGGCTATCGGCCAACCGAGCTTGCCATGATCCGCGAGAGCGATATCGATCTCGACGCGCGGCGCATGATCATCCGAAACGCGAAAGCTGGAAACGATATCTCGCTGCCGATCACGGGCGAGATTGCTTTCGCGCTGGCGATGGCCATCAACGCGCCTCTGCAAACCATCACGATGAAGGGCCTTCGCGGAATGAAGTCCGGCGAGGTCCGCGTGATCGAACGAAAGAAACTGCATCACGAGATCGCGGCTCCCGATCTTGTCTTTCCGGGCGTTCGTCAGGCTGGCCATCGCGCGGGCATTCCGGTCTCGGGCAACGCGCTCCGGCATACGTTCCGCAGCATCGCGGTCTCGCTGGAGATTTCGGAGATGCTGATTTCGTTCCTCATGGGGCACAGTCTGCAAGGCGTCTCCGCGAGGTATACAAACGAGTTGATGATCGCGAACTCTCAAGCTCTTCGAGAGGCGCAAGAGACGATCAGCCGCCGGATTTTCGAGTTGCTAGGGCTTACGCTCGGGCCCCATCACGATGCCCGCTCGTGCCGGACACGCCGAACCGGGTCGAAGCGAGCCGGAAAAAGAGCAAAGCCGTCGCTCCGATCCGCATCGCTTGAGGCGGGGGCAGGCGAGGGCGCTGGAGGGCATTAGGACGCTTGCCCGGGCTCAGAGGGCAAGTAAGCGCACCGGAGGGGGGAGGCTGCAGCCTATCGGGGTCGCCGGTGAGAATGTCCGCTTATCGGGGAAGACCGGAAGTGACCGGCGGAGGGTCAAAACGACGCTTTTGACCCCAAAGCGGACATCGGGCATCCCTTAACGCCACGCATTCGATCCGTTACGATGCCCCGTCCCGAGCCCAGGGGAGGGCAATGAGGCGACGCGAGTTCATTACACTTCTCGCCGGCGCGGCGGCCGCTTGACCGCTTGCGGCACGCGCGCAGCAGCGGTCGGCAATGCCAGTCGTAGCCTTAGTTAACCTCGGGGCGGCCGAGGCCAATGCTCGAATTCGTTAACGCGTTTAGCGAAGGGCTCGAAGGAGCCGGCTGGGTCGAGGGCCAAAACATGACGGTGGAGTACCACTGGCTGGAGGGTCAATTTGACCACATGTCGTCGCTCATGGCGGACCTCGTTCGCCGTCGAGTTGCTGTGATAGCCACACCCGCTGGCAACTACGCTTCCCAGGAGGCAAAAGCGGCAACAACACGATCCCCATTGTGTTCGGCGTCGGCGAAGACCCTGTCAGGCTGGGCCTTGTTGCCAGCCACGCACCAAGGCGCACGGACGGAAGAGCGGTTGGCAGACCGGCAATCGAGCGTTTGCAGAAGGCTCAATAGCATGCGGCATTATGGGTAGCCCCGCCGGCTACGTCGCAATGTTTGGCGTCTGGTTTTGGTTGTGCTACACTACTCTTTATCTTCTTGTTTTTGGTGACACTTTTGGTCGTTTGAGTGCTGGTCTGAGCCTGAAGGCTAGTCGCGTAAGAAAGCCCAATAACTGCTACAGTAGCGGCAATGATCAATCGCTTCATTGTATTCTCCTGAGGTGACGCCGAACCGATGATTGTGTAGGCGACCACATCGTTCATACTGGAAACGCAACCGCCGCGCCTTGAGGCGACCTCGATAATCCCTTGAGAGCAGCTTGATTTCTTGGCAGGTTTGGTCGACCCGGGAGGCCTTTGAGCCGCAGCAGGGCTCCAGCATCCGCAGTCAAACGGAGCGGTGGTAATTTGTTGTTTTTATTCGAAAATTATATGCTCGATATTGGTCGACGCGAGCTGCGCCTCCTCAACGGCCTTGTTGAAGTAGAGCCGCAAGTCTTCGACCTTCTGGAGTATCTAGTTCGAAACCGCGACCGGGTTGTCACAAGGGATGACTTGATTGAGAGTGTTTGGCACGGTCGTATTGTATCGGAATCGACCTTAGATACGCGCATCAGCTCGGCCCGCTATGCGGTTGGCGACTGCGGCAGGGAACAGCGCCTCATACGTACGCTGGCGCGCAAAGGAATTCGGTTCGTCGGCAGCGTGAAGGAAAAGCAAGTTTCCCAGAGCGCAGCATTGCCGGCCTTTCCAGACAAACCGTCTATTGCTGTGCTCCCATTTCAGAACATCGGCGGCGACGCCGAGCAGGAATATTTCGCCGATGGTATTGTGGAGGACATCATCACGGCGTTGTCGCGGTTCAAATCGCTGTTCGTGATCGCCCGCAATTCAACGTTCATCTACAAAGGTAAAGCCATTGACACCAAGCGAGTAGGAGAAGAGCTCGGGGTTCGCTATGTTCTCGAAGGGAGCGTGAGGAAAGCAGGCAATCGCTTGCGTATCACCGGCCAGCTCATCGAGGCCGGCACGAATTCACATATCTGGGCAGACAAATTTGACGGCGCGGTCGAGGACATTTTTGAACTTCAAGATCAGATCACGACCAAGGTTGCTGGGCTAATTGCACCTCAAATTGAGCAAGCTGAAATCGAGCGCGCCAAACGGAAGCTATCTGCCGATCTGGATAGCCACGACTACTTCTTGCGCGGAATGGCATTGATCAACCAATATGACTTCAGCGAGGAAACGCGATTATTCTTTCAGAAAGCGTGGAAACTCAACCCAGACTATGCGGCTGCTTACGCGATGGATGCCTGGATATCGATGAATCAGCGGGCCACTTTTGGAAAAGCCCTCAGCTTCGAACGGCGAGATGAAGCAGTTCGATTGGCTAATACTGCCGCGGATTTAGCAAACGACGATGCATTGGTGTTGGCACGAGCTGCACACGTTCTGGTCAATTTGGACCGTCAATTCGATCGCGCAATGTCGATGGTCGACAAGGCCGTTGCCCTAAATCCAAATCATGGCGGGGTCTGGCATGCTCGCAGCCAAGTTGCTTTCATGTGCTGCAATCCCGACGAATGCATCCGAAGCATGGCCCAAAGTATCAGGTTCAATCCGAAAGACCCTGCAATGAGGTCGTTCTGGATTGGAACCTCATGGGCACTTTGGATGAAAGGACAATACGAGGAAGGGTTATCCCTGGCGGACAAGGCAATTCAATTTCGCCCAACACCATGGTCGCTTGGTGCATATATTCTGAATGCGGTGTCTGCGGGACATATTGATCAGGCTCGGGAAGCCATGAAGCAGTCGTTAACAATGGCTCCGCACCGCACAGTTTCCGGAATAATCAAAAACCCGATACTTCGCGACCCTAAGATGACCGAGAGGGTTGCTGAGATTTTTCGAATTGCTGGAATGCCGGAATAGCTCGATGAGCGTGCTGTCGATCTCGTGAACCGCATACATTAAGGGTTCCTTCGCGAAATCCCGTGGTTGTCTGTATGTCAGCTATGAGGGACAGACTCGACTTCGCGCGTGAGTTCTGCTTCTGGCACGAAACGGACCTCCCGCGATGTCCGCAGTTTGGTCGTTATCGGGGGAAGAGTGGACGTAGTCGCGTTTCTTCGGCTATGCAGCTAGTCGTCGTGTCATTTCCGCCAAAGCTGCATGTCCTTCGTTCGTTAGCGAATACGGCGCATTAAATTGTTGGCTGGTTTTTTCCACTAAGTGCTTTCGCTTGAGATACTGCATGAGCGCATTTATCGATTTGCGCTGTATTCTCAACATATTCGTCACGTCTCTAATTCGAAGCGCCCCCGCATCCCGAATAGCCGAAAGCACTTTGCGAACACGGTCTGATTCAACAGGTGGCCGTGGCGCTTCCGCGTGATGGGTAAAGTTATCGCGTTGAGGATGTCTCAATCCGGCGGCGGTGATTCGATAAACTCGGCTGCCCTTCAATCCCTCGAACGTTTGGACAAATCTGCTGGCAACCAAACGCTTGAGGATTTGCTGCACCGTGTGCTCGGGCATACGCGCCGCGAGCCGGATCTTTGTAGCATCCGTCGCATACTCTCGCGGGATTGCTGATAGGACATGCTCCTCGTCGCGCGACAACAAGGGAGTCTTGTCGCCCGCGCGCATCACAATCCAAAAGGGTCTATCCCGGTCTCCAAAGCTCACCCGTCCTTGTGCGTGCAGCTTAATCACAAGCTGACGAACTCTTTGATGACTGAGGCCCAACTCTTCCGCAATGTCGCTTCCCCGCATCGGTCGATCTAACAATTGGAGCAGGCGCAGGGCACCGGGGCCAGTCAGCCCACTGTTACGCCGCAATCGATCCGGAACAATCTTGAAACGACATGCTTTCCCGCTCGTGGTCGTGTGCCACCTTTTCGATTGGTTTTGCCTGGCAAGTCCAATCCGCGCCAGTGCTCCGAGCTCAGTTGCCGTCTTGGTAAGATCAAGCTTCGCCTGTATCGCGATTTCCGGCTTGGAGTCCTTGCGACGTCGGAGCGCGATCAGGCAAGCTGCCTGCGATTTGGTTAGGACAAGATTTCGAGCTCTGGATGTCATGCAGACCTCCGATTGATTCGGCAGACCGCATTATGCGCTATCCCGCTTTGTGAAATAGCGCTGGTACGGCGGCCATCCACAGGACATGCATAAAGGTCGACATCCGCGCCTATAGATTTTCGTTTGTGGCACCAAACTGACATACTGCCGCAGTCGCCTCATGTCTGTTGTTGGGGGCAGAGCGGACCACATCTGCTCGAAGGGAGTATTTCGCCTTTTGACCCTGGCTGTGTAAAAACGCGGTGCTGCTGTTATGATTCTCCCGTGATTCTATGGGGGAATTGATGAGGCGCTTTGTTGAGGAGGCGGATCGTGGGCAATGGACGCTATTGCCCGAATGCCTCGATGATTTCATTGACGAGAGCAACCCGGTTCGCGTGATCGACGTGTTTGTCGATGCGCTCGATTTGGCCGAGATGAGCTTTGAGGGGGTGGAGCCGGCGGCGACAGGTCGGCCATCGTACCACCCCTCGGTTCTCCTGAAGCTGTACATTTACGGCTATCTGAACCGGGTGCAGTCGAGCCGGCGGCTGGAACGAGAGGCCGGACGCAATGTCGAGGTCATGTGGCTGCTGGGTCGGCTCGCACCTGATCACAAAACGATCGCGGACTTCCGCAAAGACAATGGCCTGGCGCTGCGCAAGGTATGTGCGCGCTTCGTCGAACTCTGCCATGAGATGGGGCTTCTCGCGAAGGCGAGCGTTGCGATCGATGGCAGCAAGTTCAAAGCCGTGAACAACCGGGACAAGAACTTCACGCGGGCGAAGGTGGAACGGCGGCGTGCCCAGCTGGAGGAGAGCGTCGCGCGGTATCTGAGCCAACTTGATACGGCCGACCGACAGGAGCCGACGGAGGCGCTGGCGGCAAAGGTAACAAGGCTTACCGAGAAGCTGACGAAGCTGAAGGAGGAGATGGGCAAGCTTGCCGTTTACGAGAAACAGATGCTCGCTTCACCTGACCAGCAAATCTCCCTGACCGATGCCGACAGCCGTTCGATGGCGACCAGCGGCCGCGGGTCCGGCGTCGTCGGCTACAACGTGCAGGTCGCGGTGGATACCGAGCATCATCTGATTGTGGCGCACGAGGTAACGAACAGCGGCTCAGATCGGGCTCAACTGGCCAATATGGCCAAGCAGGCGAAGGCTGTTCTCCGGACCGAAACGCTCGAGGCCGTTGCCGATCGCGGCTACTTCAGCAGCCCGGAGATCCTCGCCTGCCACGAGGCCGGCATCACGGTAACCCTGCCCAAGCCGCAGACCTCGGGCGCCAAGTCGGATGGTCGCTTCGGCAAGCAGGACTTTGTCTATTTGCCCGAGGAAGACGCCTATCGCTGTCCGGCCGGGGAGCGCTTGCCGTATCGCTTCACGAATGAGGAAGACGGCAAGAGGCTGCGCCGCTACTGGACCACAGCCTGTCAACATTGTTCTCTCAAATCCCGATGCACGACCGGGCCAGAGCGGCGGATTACGCGCTGGGAGCATGAGCATCTGCTTGAAGCTGTGCAGCAGCGCCTCGATGCAAACCCGCAAGCCATGCGCCAGCGTCGGGAGACGGTCGAGCATCCGTTCGGCACGATGAAGGCCCGCATGGGAGCGACACACTTCCTCACCAAAACGCTTCCAAAAGTAGCCGCCGAAATGGCACTCTCGGTCCTCGCCTACAATCTGACCAGGGTCATGAACATCGTCGGGATCAAGCCGCTGATGGCTGCGATCGCGGCCTGAGACCGAACCGGTCCTGGTTTCTCGCCGACTTCCCTGGGAAGGGTGTTTTTACACGGCCAAGACCCGAAGCGGACATTAGAGCCGAGATCCCGGCGGAAATTACGGTGAGCGTGGCGCGTATTATTTCAGTGCATCTGCGCCGGCCTGCGCCGGGCCGCTGTCGAACACGCCAGTCGGTCCGCCGCTGACACCGATGGCTCCGATGATCTTGCCATTGGACATCAACGGAATGCCGCCCGCGGAGGCAATCACGCCGTCGAGCGTCACAACAGTGACGCCGATTCCACCCGCAGCTACGCGTTCTTCAAAAGCCTTGGTCGGACGTTTGTAGGTAGCCGCGACGCGTGCCTTATGCTGGGAGATTGCGAGCGAGGCGTATGGCGTGCCGTCCATGCGGAGGAAGTAGACCAGATCACCCGAAGGAGCGACGACGGTGATCGCCATCGGGTACGGGCCTTTTTTCGCTTCCGCCAGCGCAGCGTCGACGGCTTTCTGTGCCTGCTGGAGGGTAACCGTCGGCCCATAGTCAGGCGGAGGCGGCGGCGGTTGCTGCGCATTCACGTCAGCGCTCATCATCAGGGCGACGCAAAGAGCGCCCGCCATCATGTTCAAACGACGCATTTATTCCTCCCAGTTGTTGTTTTCTGCTATTTCCCAGATGAACTCTGGGTCGACCCCACGGACGATAGCAATTTGTGCAATGGCCGGAAAGCAAGGGGTTACCTAGTCCAGCATTCCGTGAGCGCGTTGCGGGTCGCTAATGGCACTTTTGAGACATGCCGAGGCGGCCTGACGATGTCCGTTGTTCGGGTGCCGGAAGTGAGCATGAGATGCTCAAAATGGCGCTAATGACCCGCAACGGAGTTCTGGCCCCCCGTGAGGAGTTACAAGAACAGACCGCTTTTGCCCTTCCGTGAAGCTCAACCGAGCTTAGGATGCAGTCTCCTGAGCAAGGGGGCGTGGATGAGGAGACGAGAATTTCTTGGCGTTCTGGCTGGTGCCGTCCAACGCTGGCGCTGCGGGCAGCCCCGACCGAGCGTCTCAATTGCTCTACAAACGGGTTGTCGCGACAGGAATCCAGCACGAGGATACGCAAATTTTTCGCTGGTTGCATGTCAGCGATGACATCGTCGACCCGAACCATGCGCAGCAGGTCAGCCTCGTCACTTAACCGGGCATCCACCGGCACAAGGTAGTTGATCCCTCCGAACTGCAGCGCATGACCCGAATAATAGAACATCGCCACATCGGCGGTGCGCGCGGCGCGAGCAAATTTGATCACCGCGTCATCCATTCCGGCCTTGTCGAGATCGGTCCCAACGATGATCTCAAAGCCGGATCGCTTGAGGGCGGCGGCTACATCTTCGGCGTCATGCAACGGATTTGGCAGGTACGGTGCGCGAGCATATGAGCCATTTCCGATAACAAGCGCAATTCGATTGTCGGCGAAAGCCGGGGCGGCAAAAATGCTGAAAAGCAAAGCCGCCAAAAAGGCAAATTGCACGTTTCGATGCATAAGCCCCTCCCGAAGGATATGACCAGATTAATATTACAATCTGCCGTGTTCGGAAATGTGAGAAGCATCACAGATGCGACATCGCTTCGAGCTTCGGGGTCGTGAGGTGGTTTTGACCCACAAGCGGACGCCGACTATGCGTCGCAGCAGCCGATAAAATGCCGATTTGTACGGTGGTCTGCCCCCATGGTGGCCTCGATGTTAGCTGGGACCTCGGCCGAGATTACGGGGGGCTGACCGCACGATTGCGCCCTCGAGCATGTCGAGGCGATCCTGACCCCAGAAGAGCTCGCCCGCGAATACGTAGAACGGTGACCCGAACACCCCGGCGTCGAGAGCGCGTGCGGTGTTGCCGCGGTACTCCTCGCGCACTGCCTGGTCGCCCGCGGCGTCGAGGAGCTCGGGCCCGTTGAGCCCGCACCGTTCGGCGAGTGCTACAAGGACGGCTGGATCGGATACGTCCCGGTCCTCCGCCCATATCGCCCGCATCACCACATTGACGAAGTCGGCGATCGGCACGCCCTGCCGCTGCCCCGCGATCACCATGCAGGAGGCCAAGTCCACGTCGCAAGGGAAGAACTTGGGCTCGATGTTCAGCGGAATACCGAGCTTGGAACGCCACCGTTTTAATTCGGTGATGCGGTACGCCTGTCTCTGCCACGAGCGATTTGCGAGCAGGATACCCCCGCTACCAGCGTACACGTCCTGCATCCGCATCGGGATGCAGTTGATCTTGAGCTTGTGTCGCTCGGCCAGCTGCATGAAGCGAACGCCACCCAGATAGGCCCAGTCCGACAACAGCCATACATAATAGTCGATAGTTGACACTTGCGTTTCGATCATTGCTTTGCCCTTCTACTGACACGATGCCGTTCAGGCTAGTTCTCACTTGCCGTGTGCTGGCGATCAACCACCCATGCTGTTTTTGGTGCAGTGCATGAGTCTCTTCACGGCACTTTTCCGGCATGCCGAGGTGGTCTGATGACGTCCGTTGTTAGGGCAAGAACGGAAGTCGCGTTTCGGGGCCGTCAGGACTGGTTTTGCCCATCTCGGACGTTTATTGTTCGAGGAGGTAGGTCGGAGCCCGCCTTGGGGTCTCTATCCAAAGGTTCATTGGAAGGGCTAGACTGCTGTTTCCAAGCGAAGGGGGGCAGACGTGGGGAGGCGCGAGTTCATCACGCTGGCTGACGGAGCGGCGGTGGCGCTAGCGCTGCCAGCACGGGCGCAGCGGGCCAAGGTGCCCGTCGTCGGCATGCTCGGTGCCGGGATGCCCGCCTCACGCGGCAAATGGATCGATGCGCTGGTTGGTCGGCTCCTTGAACGAGGCTGGACCAACGGCGACACCTTGAAAATTGAGTATCGTTGGGCGGAAGGACGCGACGAGCGCGTCGCAAACCGTGCGGCGTAACCAAGATGGCTGCTAAACCATGACGTGCTCGCGTGATGGCTGCACTCCAAGGGTTGGAGGCTGGTATGAAGGTTGTTATCTTAGCTGTGTCTTTTGCGCTGTTGGCGATAGCTAGCTCGTTCTCGACGACCGCCCTTGCCAGGCACAGGGCTCAGATGAGCGGATACGACAGTACGTATAAATCCACGGGCAAATGCACCGCCGATGCCTGCGCGCCGAAAGCGCACAAGAAGAAATAGTGAAAGCCGCCATTGGCGGGTCTCTTTCCCGAACAAGCCCGGATCACGATGTCGTTTGCGGCAGCGCGCGAGTCTCCTTGTGGCACGAGACGGACCTCCAGCGATGTCCGCAGTTCCGTCGCTATGTGGGGCAAACCGGACATGATGGAGACAACCCAATTCGGTCGAAAATGACCCAAACCCGAAAGAGGGGATAACGCTCTTGGCGCCGCTTACGCGTTTCGGAGCGGCCTGTATGTCTTCCGGTATTGAGCTGGCGGTAGGCCGAGTTCGATTTTGAGTGCGCGGTTGAAGGCAGTTTCCGACTCCTATCCGACGTCGGAAGCGATCCGCAGGATCGTGTCCCCGGTCGCACGGAGTCTCGCGGCAGCCGAGTGGCAGATAGGACGCGACACTCGTCGGGCTTCATCACGATTTTCGATACGCGCAGGCCTCAAAACAGCTTGATCAATTCGACGTCGTCCTGCAAATGCGCCGGCGGCCCGTCGTAGATCTTGCGGCCGGCCTTCAGTACCGCCACCCGATTGGCAATAGGCAGGCTGTAGTGCACGTTCTGCTCCACCATCAGGATGGAGGTGCCGAAGCTCCGGTTGATCTCGGCAATGCTCTGCATCACCCGGTCGACCAGATTGGGTGCCAGTCCGATGGACGGCTCGTCCAGTATGACCACGCGTGGCTCGTGCATGAGCGCCATGCCGATGGCCAGCATCTGCTGCTGGCCACCGGAGAGCGTGCCGCCGATCTGCTGCTGGCGCTCGCCTAGGATCGGAAATAGCTTAAAGATGGTTTGCATGCGTGCCGGCAGCCTGGCCTTATTGGCTATGATGAAGCCGCCGAGTTCCAGATTGTCACGCACACTCAAAGTCCGGAAGATGCCGTGGCCCTGCGGCACGAAGGCGATACCCTCGGCCACATTGTCGCCAGGCGAGCGGCCGGCGATCGGCTTGCCGTCATAAGTCACTTCGCCGGCGGTCGGCTTCAGCAGGCCGAAGATGGCGCGCATGAGTGTGGTCTTGCCGGCGCCGTTATGGCCCAGCACCAGCAGGATCTCGCCGCGGCCGAGCGCCAGATCGATGCCGTGGACGATCTGCTTCTTGCCGTAGCCGGCGGCGAGGCTGCGCACTTCCAGGATGGCGGCGCTCATTTGAAATACCGCGATGCCAGGGCCGGATCGTTCATCAATTGACTAGGGGTACCGATGGCCATGGCATGGCCCTCGTCGAGGAAATAGACTACGTCGCACAACTCCTTGATGACGTCGAGATTATGTTCGATGATGCAAATCGTCTTGCCGTTGTCGGCTAGCTTGCGCACGATCGGGAAAATTTCCGCCAGGGTGCTGCGGTCCAGGCCGGACAAAGGCTCGTCGAACAGGAATACCTCAGCGCCGGTGGCGAGCAGCCGGGCGACGACCAGCAGTTTCTCCTCGGCATAAGACAGGTTCTCCGCTGTCTCATAGGCCTTGTGGGTGAGGCCGACGAAATCCAGCACGGTTCGGGCGCGGACCAGGTTCTCGTGCTCCTCGCGGTGGATTTTCACCGGCCGGAAGAATACGTCAAGCACCCGATCGCCGGCCTGGCCGGGCAGCGCCACCATGACGTTCTCCAGCGCCGTCATTTTGGTGAACAGCCGCAGATCTTGAAACGAGCGGGCGACGCCGGCGCGCACGATGTCATGCGGCTTCAACCCGGTGATGTCGCGGCCGCGAAAGCTGATGCTGCCAGCGTCCACTGAGAGGAAGCCGGTCAACAGGTTGAAGGCCGTGGTCTTGCCGGCGCCGTTCGGTCCGATCAGGCCGGTGATCGAGCCACTCTTCAAAACGATGTCGAAGCCGGCTACAGCGACGATGCCGCCGAAGTGGCGATGCAGGTCGCGCCCCGAGAGGGTGACTTCGCCCTTCGGCAACGGCTTTGGCATGGGCACTCCGTGGCTACTTGCGCCGTCGACATGGGGCAGATGGCCCATGGTGCTACGCTCGCCGAGTAACCCTTGCGGGCGCAACCGCAGGATGGCGATCAGCAGCACGCCGTAGATGATGAGGTGTGACTTGTCGGCAATCTCGGTTGGCAAGGTGACGAATTTCAGCAACTCGGGCAGGACCACCAGCACCGCGGCGCCGAGCAGCGAGCCCCATAGATTGCCGGTACCGCCCAGGATCACCATGGCCAACATGTAGATGGTCTCATCGATGCCGAAGCTTTCGGCGCCGACATAGTTCAGATAGCGGGCGAACAATGAGCCGGCGACGGCGGCGAGCCCGGCCGAAAAGGCGAAGACAGCGACCTTCATATAAAGCAGGTCCTTGCCGATCGCCTCGGCGGCGGATTCATTTTCGCGCATGGCGCGAAGCGCGCGGCCGAAAGGCGAATTGGTCAGCCGCCAGGCGATCCAGAAGCAGACGCCGAGCGCCAGGATCGCGGCGGGAAGGAACCGCCCCGGATTGTTGAGGGCATAGCCGAAGACATGCAGGCTTGGCACGCCGCGGAGGCCGTCGGTTCCGCCGGTGAGGCTTTTCCAGTTGGTGGCGACGGCGATGACGATCACCTGCAAAGCCAGGGTCACGACCACCAGATAAGTGCCGGATATGCGGATCGCCGGGATGGCGACCAAGGCGCCGATGAAGCCGGTCACCGCCACGCCGATCAGCAGGTCGAGGGGAAAAGGCAGGCCGAGCTTCAGGGTGAGGATGGCGGTAGCATAGGCGCCGAAGGCATAGAAGGCGGCCTGGGCCATCGCGAACAAGCCGGCGAATCCGACCAACAGGTTGAAGGAGATGGCGAGGATTCCGTAGATGCAGACCATCACCAGGACGTGCAGGACATATTCCATGTCAGCTCACCGCCCGGCCGAACAAGCCTTGCGGCCTGAGAAGCACCACCAGGAACAGCACGATGAATGCGATGGAGCTTTGCCACTCAGTCGGAATCTTCCACAGACCCAAGCTTTCCACCATGCCGAGCGCCAGGCCGCCGGCGATGGCGCCGCGCAGGGAGCCGACCCCGCCGACGATCACGGCGACGAAGGCGATGAAGACAGCAAAAAAGCCCATGCTCGGCGTCGCCCCGTCCTTGAGCAGGATGAGTGTCGCCGGGATGGCCGACAGCGCCGAGCCGATCGCGAACACCAGGCGGGACACCTTCACCGTGTCGATGCCGATGATGCGCGCCATCTCCGGATTATCGGTGGTGGCCAGGATAGCTTTGCCGTGGCGGGTGCGGGCGAGATAGATACCGAGAGACGCGGTCAGTACGATCATGGCGATCACCTGGCCGACCTGGACCGAGCTGAAATAGACCGGGCCGATAAGAAAGATGCCGTATTGGTAATTTTCGACCACACGCCCGCCGGTGCCGAAGACGATGGCAATCAGGTTTTCCAGCACGATGAACAGGCCGAGTGAGGCAATTAGCACCACATGCGACGAGCTTTGGCGCTGCTCGAAGGGTAAATAAAGATATTGATAGGTGGCGGTGCCGAGGGCGGCGGCGACCAATGCCGCGAAGAGCATGGCGGCGGCGATCGGCAGGCCCAGCACATTGGCGGCGAACCAGGCTGCATAGGCGGCGGCGGTAAAGATCGGTCCGTACGCGAAATGCACGATGCGGGTGGTGGCGAAGATCAAGCCGAAGCCTGCGCCGAGCAGCGCGTAATGGCTACCATTGATGAGGCCGTTGACGAAAAGCTGCG
Organism: uncultured Alphaproteobacteria bacterium; assembly: GCA_963721135.1. Lineage (GTDB taxonomy): Bacteria > Pseudomonadota > Alphaproteobacteria > Rhizobiales > Xanthobacteraceae > Bradyrhizobium. The sequence continues at coordinate 83,879 of CAVRIB010000010.1, read as the reverse complement.
CAAGAAGATCCATGATTGAACTTAGGCAGGCGTGTGGCCATGTTCCCGTTTGCCTCGAGATGCGCCCAGCGCACACCCCTCGACGTGTGGAAGCCGTAATGAACCGTCATAGCGAGGTTGCCGCGCGCCGACCACCTCGCCATGGGGCCCCGCATTCCTTGAACGGGCCTGCTACTTGGCTTCGATATATTTCTCAAACACTTTGTCGCCGTTCTCGACCTTGAACAGCGCTACGCGCTTCTTGGCCACGCCGTTGGCTTGGAACTCCATGCTGCCGCCATAGACCGACTTGAAGGTCGGGTTCTCGCGCAGCGCCGCAGCGATTTTGTCGCCATGGTACCAATCGCCACCCTTGGCGCGGGCCCGCTTCATGGATTCGACGATGACATAGACGCCTTCATAGTAATTGGCGGCATAGAAATCCGGATCGGCGTTGTAGCGTTCCTTGTAGCCTTTGGCGAAGGCGGCCGACCAAGGCTCGTCGGGTGAGGGTTTGAAATAGTCGGAGGTGAATTCGTAGCCTTCCAGCGCCGCACCACCGAGCTTCTGCACGTCGGCGGTATATTCCACGCCGATCAAAGGCACCTTCAGGCCGAAATCGCGTATGCGCTTGGCGGCGAGGCCCGGGTCGGGGCTGAACAGCCACAGGGCGACGAAGTCGGGATTGCCGGCGCGAATCTTAGCTACTTGGGTATCGATGTTGGCGGCGCCGACATCCATTTTTTCTGACGCCACCACCGTGCCGCCGTCCTTCTTCCAAATCTCGTCCACGGTCTTGACGATGTTGTCGCCGGCGTCCGAGTTCCAGGCCAGCTCGGCCATCTTCTTCAAGCCCAGATCGTGCGCGTGGCCGACCGCGGCGCGACCGAGATCGGAGGCGAGCGAACGGTTGTGGAACAGGTATTTCGAGGCGCCGACCAGGTTGTTGCTGACGCCGCCGCCATTGATCAGGAAAATCTTCTGCTCGTCGGCGATCGGCGCGATGGCCAAAGTCGGCGGCGTGAACGAAGTCATCACCGCCTGCACGTTGTAGAGGTTGCGCATGCGCGTGAAGCCGTCCACGCCAGCCGTGGCCACGCCGCCTTTATGATCCTCAATATTGGCTTCGAGCTTGATGCCGTCGACTCCGCCGTTGGCGTTTATCTCATCGATGGCCTGCTTCATCCCCTGGCTCATTACCGTGCCGTAAAAGCTGGTCTTGCCGGTCATGGCGAACAGGGCGCCAATATGGATAATATCCGGATCCTTCGGCTTTTCAGCGGCCGGCGCTGCCGATGTCGTAACAAAAAAGGCCGCAGTGAGTGCGGCGCCGATCAGCTTGAGCATGTCTTTTCTCCCTTACGCCTCTTCTTTTCCGAGGCTTATATTTCTTCTTGGACTTGCGGCCTGAAAGTTACCCCACTCTTTGTCAATATGCGAGCTATATAAGCCTGCGCGCTTGGGCTACGGACGAATCTCTGAGGGCCTTTAAGGTCCACAAGTGGCTAGGCTGAAGTCAGGCCAAAGAGGTCAAGAACCAATGCTTTCCATTCCAGCGCGCCCTCACCGCACGAGGCCTGAGCCATGCCGCGCAAGCTGGTCTTGATCGCCGGCGCCAGTGGGCTGGTGGGCTATGCGGCGATGAGGCATTTCGGCGCGGATCCAGATTGCGACGTCATCGCCCTGTCGCGGCGGGCGCCCGACGATACGCATGGCGCGCGCTTCCTGCCCTTGGACCTGACCGCCGCCGCCGCCTGCGAGCAGCTTGCCGCGAGCCTGGCCGGCGTGACGCATCTGGTATACGCCGCACTGTACGAACGCCCCGGACTGGTTGCCGGCTGGCAGGAACGCGAGCAGATCGAGACCAACGACCGGATGCTGCGCAACCTGCTTGACCCGCTGGAACGGCACGCGAAGAACCTACGCCATGTGACGCTGCTGCAGGGGACTAAGGCCTATGGCGTACACGTCCGCCCGCTTTCGGTGCCGGCGCGGGAAAACCGCTCGGAAATGCACGAGCAGCCGAACTTCCACTGGAACCAGGAAAACCACCTGCGCGACCTGCAACGGGGCAAGGACTGGACCTGGTCGATCCTGCGTCCGGTGCTGATCGTCGGCTATTCCACCGGCAGCGCCATGAACGTGATCCCCGCCCTTGGCGTCTATGCCGCTCTGCGGCGCGAGGCAGGGCCGGACCTGCCCTTCCCCGGCGGCGCACCACGCGTGGCCCAAGCGGTCGACGCCGACCTACTGGCCCGCGCCATCGCCTGGGCCGGTGAGGCAGCAAACGCCCGCAACGAGATCTTCAACATCACCAACGGCGACGTGTTCGTCTGGGAAAACATCTGGCCCGCCATTGCCGCGTCGCTGGGCATGCGGCCGGGCGGTCACGTGCCGCTCTCGCTCGACCGCGACATTCGCCCGCGCGAGGCGGAATGGGAAACGATCCGCGCCCGGCACGGGCTGCGCTCGGGCAATCTGCCCGACTTCGTCGGCCTGTCCTTCGAATACGCCGACTACACCATGGGCTATGGCCGTAATAAGCCCGGGCCGCCAGCGATTGTCTCCACCATCAAGCTGATGCAGGCCGGCTTCACCGAGGTGATGGATACCGAGGCGATGTTTGCCAAATACTTCGCCGAGTTCCAGGCCAACCGGCTGCTGCCAGCCGCCTGATCGTTGCGCCACCGGCGCTCGTCGGTAATCACCTTGCCGTCGTTCGGCAGGCTCCCCCCGGCGCGACCAGCTCGACCGTGCCGCGCAGTTCGTTGCCGCCAATGAGCCGACACTGCCGACTTCCGTTGTTGGCACCAAACAGACCTGACGTGATGTCCGACTTGCGTCCGTTATGCGCCCCAAAGCGGCATCGTCTCGCCGCCCTGAGTTTGCCCGAATTGCAATCGCACTTTGCCTCTATCGACGCGGCGGCGCCGATGGCTCCAGACTTCGCCCCGTCCAGGTCAACCCCAGCCCCAGACTGGATGGGGCGATTTCTCGGGAGAGGGCAGAATCAAAACCATACCTGCGAGGAGCAGCGAAGGGATGATTTCAATGGCCAAGGAACTCAGAACTGCCGAGCAACTATCCGACATGATCGTTTCTGCGCTGGATGTAAAAGGGTTAGATATCCAGGTTCGCGAAGATCACGCTTATGGATGGCAACGGATAGTGGTGTCGTCTCCCGGCGATTTGATTGGATATCAAAGACGCGTTGAGGAAATCGCAAAGCGGTTGCGACTTCAATTTGACTTGCGAGATTGAGTCTTATCGCCTCCGATGTAAGCAAAATAGCTGCCCCAAGGCGGCTCTTCAATTTAAACCTGATGATTGTGGATCTCCAAAATCACCTGCACCATCGAGTAGTTCAGCGCGAGCGCGGTTTCGGAACCCGGAACACTTTCGTTTTGCACTACCAATAAGATCAGTGAGCTTTGAAGACTCGAAATCACTTCCGCTCTTGGCACAAACCGGCCGCCTGAAGGTGGGCAGAGCATGTCCGCTCTGCCCGTGTATTTCAGACATCAACTTGTTCCGCTATTGCCAACGCGTCATCCACTTCGATGCCGAGATACCGAACCGTGCTTTCGATCTTGGTGTGCCCGAGCAAGAGCTGGACGGCCCTCAGGTTGCCCGTCCGCCGGTAGATCAGGGTAGCTTTTGTGCGGCGCAACGAATGCGTCCCGAACAGCCTCGGGTCCAATCCGATGCTGCCGATCCATTCGGAGACGAGCCGGGCATATTGGCGGGTGGTCATACTGCGGTTAGTGCCGCGATGGCCGGTGAACAAGAACTCACCAGGCCGTTTGCCGGTGGCCTTCAGATAATCATCAATGGCCTGGCGGGTTTGATCGCTCAATTCAAACCTGACCGGCCGTCCAGTTTTCTTTTGCCGGACGGTTGCGCGATCCGCCGTGTAGCCGCCGGCGGCAACATCCTCGACCCGGATGGCGACGACATCACACCCTCGAAGCTTACTGTCGATTGCCAGATTGAACATGGCAAGGTCGCGAGCGCGTCCCTCGATCTGGAGTTTTGTCCGGATCGACCAGACGTGTTTGGATCGCAGCGGCGGCTTCGCCCCTGTCAGCTTTCCCTTGTTCCAGGGTGACCGTCTATGGGGCGTCGGGGTGGCATGCGCTTGGTCCAGCATGGTCATACTCCTCGGTTACAGAGGAGGAGAGCATGTGCCATTGGTGAGGCATCGTTGACATGACCAATGTGCTACTTTTGCGTAAGACGTGTATCTTGAGACAGCCGAGATGCTCGCGCATAAAATCATCTTTGAGGGGCTTGTGGTCGTGGTCCGTAGAAAGAATGCCTGGATTCCTGCAGCATGGACGACGAGAAATACTTTGCTGCTTTGATCCGCATGTATGGGCGGTCCCTGGAAATCGTATCTAGCCTGCCTCCTGCCGAGCGCGGCACCTACCTTGAGCGTCTCGGCAGGCTCAGGTCACGCGGGAAGAATGTCGGCTGGGTGGTCGAGGAAGAGTTCAACAGCCTTTGGTATGATGCGGTGGACGAGCAAGAAGAGTGAATGAGCGCTCCTTCTGTCGGATGAATGAAGCGGAGTGAGTTTCCAGACATTCCGGGGCGGCCCGTCGATGTCCGTTCATAGGGGCAGATCGGAAGTGGCCGGCTCATGGTCAAAACGGCGCTAATGCCGAGTAGGCCCGGGGAACTTCACCCCGAGCCTCTCACAGATCCGGACTTGATACTCTCGCATCATCCGGCTCGTGCCATCGATTGAAGGCTGCCGCCTTCCGTTGAACTTCGGGCTCCTCCCGTTGCCAGTTGGCCCGATTCATCGTCGATGACCCGCCCCCTTCGCTCCACGACCATTGCAGCCGCTTCCTCGCTACTACGGAGCAGTCCGCCCCTCTCCGGCGCATCGGTACTATCGGCCTTGCGGTTGGAGCCGCTTGTGCCTTTTCCCTTGGCATCGCCGGCCAGGTTCTCACGTTCCTTACAAGAGCCTGGTTGAGCTTCGCGCCGTCTACATGCCGGATGTCGCTTGGGCCGTATCAGGACATCGCCCAAGCTGATCCCGGAGGAAGGGTCAGCCCCCGGTTTTGACATCGCCTGATCCGATTTCGACACTTCATCGACGGTTCGCTTGCGCTCGCCTCTCTCAACCGTACCTGCCGGGATCAACCGTCCCAGCGTTTCCGCAGCGCTCACCACCGTGGCTTTTGACCAAAGCGGCCCGCGGTGGCTTGGGATCGCCAGATAGTGTCCAGCTGGTCCCGTCGAAAACTGCAATCCTGAGCGTTTTGAAGGCTGCGTAGTCGTCCGGCATCGTACTGATCGTAATGCCCGGAAGCATCATCGGCAGTCGCTGACCCCGAAGTGACGTTGCCTCGCGAATGAGATTTTCCCGCGTCAGGTCGTCTCCACATTTCTTCAAGGCAAGCGTAACACCATGCACGTTCATGTAGGCCACCAGCACGGAATAATCGTCCGGGTTAGTGGAAGGTGCGTATTTCTTCAGAAACTCCTTGTACGCCTTTGTTTCCTCGTCATTGGCCCACGCCGGATCGCCTGGCTGTTTGAGAAATTGAGTGGTGACCAAGCCTTTTGAAGCTTCAAGACCCGCAGGCCTCAGTACAGTTTCGAGCGATGCCGCTGAGCCGCCGATGATGTGGAGGGGGTTCCAGTTCAGCTCGTGAATTTTACGGATGGATTGGGCCGTGGCCTTGGCGGCGGACTGCTCGATCACAGTGTCGACGCCCGCTGCTTTCAGTTGAACGATCTGGGAATTGATCGTCGGATCGGCAAGTTCATAGGACGCCTCGGCAATTATCAGCGAAGCACTAGTCCCAAGACCCTTGCGCAGCCCTCTGACATAATCCTTTCCGAAGTCGTCGTTCTGATAAAAGACGCCGATCTTAGCGTTCGGATGGTTTTTCAGAATGTACTTCGCGACGACGGCCCCCTCCGTCTCGAAGTCGGGGTAAAGCGGCACGGTCCATGGGAAGGCTTTAGGATCGTTGAAGCGGCGTCCACCCGCGGTGATGAAGAGCTGCGGCACCTTGTTTGAATTCAAGAATTTCTGGATGGCGACGTTCGGCACGGTTCCGATAGTGCCGACCTCGGCGAGTACGCCGACGTCCTCGACCAGCTTGCGCGATTGTTCGATGGCCTTTGGGGCGCTGTAGGCATTATCGAGCTGGGTGAAGTTGATCTTGCGCCCGTTGATCCCTCCCTGCTCGTTGAGCATTTCGAAATAGCCGACGACGGCGCGTCCAGCACCCGCGCCGAATGCAGATGCCGGGCCGCTAAGCGGCGTCGATTGACCAAGCTTGATCTCGGTATCGCTTACTCCCGGGCCATAAGCCTTCTGTGCCCAAGTGGGAGAGGCGGCGAGAAGCGTGGAGATGGCCAGTGTGCCGCAGATACGGTTCAGGATCAGGGTCAATTCGTTTCCTCCAATTTTGAGTGCAAGCGTTTTTCTCATTTTAGAAGTTCTCGGGCGACGACCATGCGTTGGATCTGGTTGGTGCCCTCGAAAATCTGGGTCAGCTTGGCGTCGCGCATCATGCGCTCGACCGGGTAATCCATCGTGTAACCATAGCCGCCGAAGATCTGAACGGCGTCGGTCGTGACCTTCATGGCCATGTCGCTGCCGAAACATTTGGCCATGCTCGCGAGAACGTTCAGGCGTTTCCAGTCGCCTTCGTCGCCGGCTCTCGCGCATTCGTAGACAAGGGCGCGGGCTGCCTCGATCTGGATCGCCATGTCGGCCAACATGAACTGCACGCCCTGGAATTCCGAGATGGATTTCTTGAATTGCTTGCGTTCTTTCGCATAGGCTACACTGGCGTCGAGCGCGCCTTGCGCCAATCCGACGGACTGGGCGCCGATGGTCGGACGGTTGAGGTCGAGCGCGCGCATCGATGCCCGAAAGCCCTTGCCTTCTTCTCCGACGAGGTTCTGTGTAGGTACCCGGACGTTGTCGAAGAAAATCGGAGTATTTGGCGCGCCGCGAAAGCCCATCTTTCGTTCATGGCGTCCGAAGGTGATGCCGGACATCATCTTCGGTTCGACGATGAAGGCGCTGATGCCGTCTGCCCCCGAACTGTCGCTCGTTCGCGCCATGACAACGATATAATCGGCAACTACGCCGTAGCTGCACCATTGCTTACGGCCGTTAAGAACGTAGGAGTCGCCATCCCTGACGGCCCGCGTGCTCATCGCTGAAACGTCTGAACCCGCCTGCGGTTCGGAAATGGCAATCGCCGTCACGACACCGCCTTGGGCGATGATCGGCAGGTATTTCTTGCGCTGCTCCTCCGAGCCGAAATGCAGCAGCGGCATGATGAACATGGTGTTGAGGCCGGCGATCGAGGCGCAAGCCGGGGAAACCCTCGAGATTTCCTCGCGCGCGATGCACATCATCGTCAGATTGCCGTTCGGGCCGCCATATTGTTCGGGCACCCAGAGCTGCATGAGCCCCATTTCTCCGAACAACTTCACGAGCTCGAGCGGAAACCGGTCGGTCTCGTCAACCGCCGCGGCGATCGGGGCTACGTGCTTGCCGACCATCTTTCTGACGGTGTCGCGGAAGGCTAGCTGCTCCTCGGTGAAGCTCATGAACGTGGCCGATCCTCTATCAAAGCCAAAATTAGGGCTTTCTTTTAATGGGTGATCCATTTAATAATCATGCCCATGAAGACCAAGTCAAGCCCTCGCAGGCCCCCTCACTCCCGACCGAGCCCGCTCAGTGGACGGGAACGAGCCTCCGATCACCGCGTGTCGGCCTCTCCGGTTCCCTTGGAGTTTCGGCCCATTCGGACGCGGCGGGCGTTCGAGGAGATCTGCCAGCGGATTCGCGAGCAGTTGGCGCTGGGCGTCCTGAAGCCGGGAGACAAGCTGCCTCCGGAGCGCGATCTCGCGCAGCAGCTTGGCGTCAGTAGAAACGTTTTGCGCGAGGCGCTGCGCAGCCTCGAAATGGCCGGAGTTCTGCGGCTGCAGAAGGGTGTCAAGGGCGGTGCCTTCATTCAGGAGGGCGACACCAGCCGTATGAACGATGTCATGCGTGACATGTTGAGCCTTGGATCGATCTCCTTGAGAGAGCTCTCAGAGGCTCGCATCCATGTTCTCGATCTCGTCGTTCGCCTGGCTTGCGCGAATGCGCGGCAAATCGATTTTCAGGCATTGGAAGCAAATATAGAGCGGACGGAACTTGCGACCCGCGAAGGCCGCTTGCTCGACCGGGTCGAATGTACGCGCGAGTTCTACAAGTTGCTGGCACTGGCGACCGGAAACAAGGTCATCGCCATGATCATGGATTCAGTCACGGAGATCCACTTGCGATTCGTCTATGCCAAGGTCGCTTCGAGCGGCGCCGCGACCCCGCGGCTGGTTGAGAGGCGACGGCAGTTCCTGTCCGCGCTGTGCGCGCGGAACGTCTCGGCGGCTACGCGCCTGATGCGAAGTCATCTGGAGTTGGTGCAGCGGATGCTGGAAGCCGATCCGGGTTCCATGTCGCTTCATGTCGCCTTGGCGGACATGCATCCGGGCGTGCGCCGGTAGACGGTGCGTGCCGCAACGAGTGTAAATAAATACGATCAATATGGAGGAAACCGTGTCCAGCTACGCCAAATATGAATGCCTGAAGGTCGAAGTCTCGGAGAAGATCGCAACCGTCACCCTCAATCGCCCGCAGGCGCGCAACGCCATCAACCAGAAGCTAATTCGCGAGCTGCGGACAATCTGGGACGATCTCGCAGACGATCACGCCGTCAACGCAGTGGTGCTGACCGGGGCCGGCGAGTTTTTCAGCGTCGGCGGCGATGTGAAGGCGATGTCGGAGCGTCCGGGCGGCGATGTCCTTGAGGAGGGCGAGGTACATGATCCCATGATCAGCCGACGCGCCGTCACGCGTCAGCTTGAACTGGACAAGCCGATCATCGCTGCCATCAATGGTGACGCCATCGGCCTTGCGGCGACCCATGCGCTGCTGAGCGATATTACCGTGATGGCCGAAGACGCCCGCATTGGCGATACGCATGTCTCGCGCGTCGGCCTGGTCGCTGGCGACGGCGGCACCGTGATCTGGCCGCTGCTCATCGGCATCAACAAGGCCAAGGAATATCTCATTCGCGGCACATTGCTGAAAGGCAAGGAAGCCGAGCGGATCGGGCTGGTCAATCACGTCGTGCCGCGCTCCGAGGTGCTGGCGAAGGCGCGCGAAATTGCCCTGGAACTGGCCAACGGTCCCACCTGGGCCATTCGCTGGACCAAGCTGTCGATCAACCAGATCGTCAAGGATCGGGTGAACATGCTGCTCGAAGCCTCGATGGCGCTGGAGCAGGTGACGTTCGAAACAGCCGATCACAAGGAGGCGACGATGTCATTCAAGGAAAAGCGAAAGCCGAAATTCGGTCAGGCGTAGCTCCGGCCATGGATCTGAGTCAGCTCCCGAGCGACGAAATCAGGGAGATGCTCCGGGATTCCCTGCGCGGTTTTCTCGGCGAGCACTGGAACGCGGACGCGGCGGTGAAACCTGCGGCCTTGCCGGAGGAAATTGCGGCGATCTGGACCAGGCTCGTGGGGCAAGGCGTCGCCGCGCTCGGGTGTGACTTCAGCGAAGGCGGGCTGCGCGAAATTCTGGTGGTGATGACCGAACTTGGCCGCGCCGCGTGCCCGGCGCCGATGTGGTCGGCCGCGCTCGCCAATCTCGCGCTTTCGGGCTGCAGGGCCGATATCGCGACAGACCTGCTCGAAAAGCTGCATGCCGGAACCGCGCGCGTCGCATTTTGCTTCGGCGAGCTCGATCCCGATCGCCATGCGGGTTCGATCCGGATCATGAACGGAAAGGCGAGCGGATTGCTCCGGTTCGTCGAAGTCGCGGCGAGCTGCACGCATCTTCTCGTCGCGGTGGAGGACGATGCGCTCGCGGTCATCGAATTGGGCGGTTCCGGCGTCGACTCTCGAACCGACTCGGGCCATGGGCGCCTCCGGGCTTTACGAGATTCGACTGAGTTCGGTGCCAGCCGCCGTCATCAAGCTGACGACATCCGCAGCGGACGACCTCTTGCCCGCGGGAAAGCTCGCCTTGACGGCGCGCGCTTATGGCGCGGCGCGGCGGTCTTTCGACCTCGTCGTCGACTACGCCAAAGAACGGCAGCAATTCGGGCAGGCGATCGGCAAGTTCCAGGCCATCCAGCACAAGCTGGCCGATGGCCTGATCGCGCTTGAGGGCGTTAGGCTCACACTCGATCACGCTGCGCACCGGCATGATCGCGGCGACCCGAACTGGCGCTATTTCGTCAATTCGGCTGCTGCCTTCGCCGGCGATGCTTTACGGCGGGTTTCGCTGGAAACCCATCACACCTTCGGCGCTGTCGGCTATGCCGAGGAGCACGAAGCTCCGCGTCATTTCAAGCGCGTGCATCTCGATACCATTGCCCTGGGTGGAGCGCCGGAGGCGCGGCGTCGCGTCGCTGCGTTTCTGCTCGACGGCAGCGGGACCGGTCTTCCGCAGTATGACCTCGGCCCGGCGGGCAACGACTTGCGGGAGCAGGCGCAGCGATGGCTGGAGGTCCACTGGTCCGGCGCCCGCAAAGCGGCGTTTGACGCGAAGCCGGTTTCGAAGCGCGAGTTCGATCCGGAGTTCGCGCTCGATATCGGCAAGACCGGCTGGATCGGCCTGGGATGGTCAAAGGAATTCGGCGGCCAGGCGCGTTCACCGCAGGAGCAACTCGCCTTCATGGAAACCATGGAGCGGGCAGAGGCGCCACGGATCGGGGCCGCAATCCAGGCCAACGCGCTGATGATGTTCGGCACGCCCGATCAGCAGCGGAAATACCTGCCCGAAATCCTCCACGGCGAGGCCATGCACGGCATGGGTTACAGCGAACCCCAGGCGGGTTCCGATCTCGCGGCGCTCCGTACCAGCGCGGTACGCGAGGGCGACGCGTGGGTGATCAATGGGCAGAAGATCTGGACGACCACGTGGTGGGGAAAATACATGTTCCTTGCCGCGCGGACAGACCCGAAGGCCAAGCCGCCGCACGCTGGAATCAGCATGTTCATCGTGCCGATGGAGGCGCCGGGCATCACGATCCGGCCCGCAACGACGATGTATGACGGTTCCTTTGCCAATATCTTCTACGACAATGTTCGCATTTTCCAGGAAAACCTGGTTGGCGAGGTCAATGGCGGATGGAAGGTGCTGACGGGGGCGCTCGCCTTCGAGCGCGGCCTTGTCGGCGGCGGCATCGTACTTAAGGTCGCGCACGCCTTTGAGCAATTGCGCCGGCGCATCATGGCGCGGGACGGCGATACGCCATCGCTGTCGGAAGATCCCATCGTGCGTGACCGGATCGCGAGGTTGGCCTCCGAGATCGAGGTCGGCCGCCAACTCATGATGCATTGCGCCGAACTCGCGGCGGAAGGAATCACGCCGCCGGAATACGGCGCAATCAGCAAGGTATTTTCGGGCGAACTGATGGAGCGCTTCGGTGAAGCCGCGCTCGACATCCTCGGCATGCGCGCCGCGCTCTCCGAGCAGATGCCGGGAGCGATCGATAACGGCCGGTTCGAGCAGAACCTGCGCCACTCACTCATGTGGGTCATCAGTATCGGAACGAACGAAATCCAGCGGAGCCTCATCGCGCAACGGGGACTTGGCCTGCCAAGATAGGAGTTGGTTGATGCAGGAATCGGATACCACGACGGCACCTCTCGATGACGTGCGCGTGCTGGACTTCTCCATCATGCTTGCCGGCCCCTATTGCGCGCGGCTACTCGCGGATGTCGGCGCCGATGTCATCAAGATCGAACCGCCTGAAGGCGACGACATGCGGCTGCGCGCTCCCCTCCGGGAAGGAAACAGCGCCTATTTTGGTCAGCTCAACGCCGGCAAGCGAAGTATCGCGCTCGATCTGAAAAACCTCGAGGCAATCAAACTTATTCACCAGCTCGTCAAGGAGACTGACATTCTGGTCGAGAACTTTCGCCCGGGGGTGATGGATCGCCTAGGGCTCGGTTATGAGGTGTTGCGCGAGATCAATCCGCGCCTGATTTACTGCTCGATCTCCGGCTACGGGCAGACCGGTCCGGCGGCCGAGCGCGCCGCCTACGCCATGATCGTTCATGCCGAAAGCGGTTTCGACCGTGCGCTGATGCGCTATGCCGAGGACCGGGATAGACCCGCCTCCGGAGCCGTGTTTGTCGCCGACGTACTGGGCGGAATTTTCGGCTACTCCGCCATCCAGACAGCGCTGGTTCAGCGCGCGCGCACAGGCGAGGGCCAGTGCATCGACGTTGCTTTGATGGATTGCATGTTGAACCTGCTCGTCTACGAATTGCAAGAAGCACAGTTTCCGGGCCAGTCGCCGCGCCCTACCTATGGTCCAGTCCGCGCCAAGGACGGCGACATCCTGATTGCGCCCATCACGCCGCGCAATTTCTCGGCACTCTGCGAAGTGACAGGCCAGGCGGAGCTGGCCAACGACCCGCGATTTGCAGGCGTTCCGGCGCGCGCCGCGAATTGGAAGGCAATGATGGGCGTGATCGAGCAATGGACGGAGCGCCATTCGGTCAGCGAATGTATTTCCGCGCTCGATCGTGCCGGCGTTCCCAGCGCGGTATATCGCGATCCGGGCGCGGCGCTGACCGATCCGCACCTGCTCCAGCGCGAAGCATTCGCGAAATTGGTCGACGGAGCGGGTGAGTTTGTCGGAGTCAATGCTCCCTGGAAGATGTCCAGTGCGCGCACATCAATGAAACGCGATGTGCCGGCCACCGGCGCGCATCGTGACGAAATTCTCTCGCGGGTTCTCGACCTGTCAGCGGATTCAATCGCGCAACTCGTCGATGCCGGGGCATTCGGAAAGCCATTCGATCGAACCGTTAAGAACATATAGGCGCCGAAGAGCGCCATTTCACCGCGACGGATCCGAGCATTCGAGTGATCTCGGGATTGCCGTCACAGACAGGGGAGAAAATCGATGCACGACAGTGTGCTGGACAATGCAATAGCCGATCACAAGACCTACGGCAGCGTCGACGCACAGCACCGGCTGTTTGCGGGACTGAGGCGCGACGATCCGGTGCACTGGACGCAGCCCGACGGCTATCGTCCGTTCTGGACAATCTCGAAATATGCCGACATCGTCGAGATCGAGCGGCAGGCCGACCGCTTCATCAATCAGCCGCGGACGAAGCTGCTCAGCATCGATTTCGAGAGCCGGGTCAGGGAAGCCATGAATGGCAAGCCGATGCTGGTCCGCACGCTACCGCAAATGGATAATCCGGACCATTCGAAGTATCAGAAGCTAACTCATGCGTGGTTTCAGCCGCGTCACATCCGGACCTTGGCGGACCGCATGGAGGCCTTGGCAAAGGACAGCGTCGACAGGCTCTGCGCGATCGGCGGCGAATGCGATTTCTACAACGAGATCGCCATCTATTTTCCACTGCGGGTTGTCATGACGATTCTTGGCCTGCCGCGGGAGGACGAGGCGCGACTGCTGAAGATCACCCAGGCCTATTTCGGCGGTGGCGATCCGGAGATGCAGAAGGGCAACGACCTGATCGACGCGACCTTGGCCTATGTCGACTACTTCAAGGACGTCGTGAAGGAGCGACGGCAGAATCCCAAGGACGACGTTGCCACCGTCATCGCGACATCGGAGATCGACGGCAAGCCGATCGGCGATTTCGAGGCGTATTCCTACTACGTGGCGCTGGCGAGCGCCGGTCATGACACCACCAGCGCCACCATCGCGGGTGGGCTGCTTGCTCTGATCGAGAATCCCGCCGCTATGGCGCGCCTGCAGAGCGAGCCAGATCTCTTGTCCGATGCCGCCGAGGAGATGGTGCGCTGGGTGTCGCCGGTCAAGCACTTCTTCCGGACCGCGGTCGCCGACTACGAAATCCGCGGCAAGACGATCAAGGCCGGAGACAGCATCTTCCTCAGTTTCCCCTCGGGCAACCGAGACGAAGAAACCTTTGATCGTCCGTTCGAATTCATTCCCGACCGCTCGCCGAACCGGCATCTCGGCTACGGCTATGGGATTCACGCATGTATCGGCCGGCACCTGGCCAAGGCCGAAATCGTGGCGTTCTTCCGCGAACTGCTCAAACGGGTCGATCGGATCGAGCTTGCGGGGAGTCCAGCCTGGACCGAGACGTCGTTCCTGGGCGGCGTGAAGCGGCTGCCAGTAAGGTATCGTGCACGGTAGACCCAGAACGCAACCAAACGCCGGGCCGGTGCCAATCTCACGAGCCGGGGCGAGCTCTTTGGCGGACAAGGATTGAGTATGGCTGATACCCCAGTGCGAGCGCTCTATCACGGTGACGACCTCCGTCGACTGATTGATCCGAAGGTTGTCGCGGTCGTCGGCGCCTCGGAAACGCGCGGCTCCTTCGGCGAGCGCACGCTGTCCAACATGTCGGCGTTCACCGGCAAGGTTTTCGCGATTAATCCGAAATACCGGAGCCTGCTCGGTCGGCCATGCGTGCCGTCGCTGGCGGACATGCCGGAAAGCCCGGATTGCGTGGTGCTGTGCGTGGCCCGAACCATGGTCGAGGGCATGATCGAGAGCGCCGCCGCGGCCGGCGCAGGCGGGGTCATCGTCTACGCCTCGGGCTTTGCGGAAACCGCAAAGCCCGATCGCATCGAGGCCCAACAGCGCCTGATGGAGCTGGCGCATCGCACCGGCGTGCGCGTGGTCGGTCCGAATTGCGTCGGCCTCGCCAATACCAGTTCGGGCGCTGGATTGAACTTCATGCCGGACTATGCCGGCATGGGCCACAAACGTGGCCCGATCGGCATCGTCTCGCAAAGCGGCGCATTGGGTTACACCGTACTGCAGGGCATGGAGCGCGGCATCGGATTCTCGCATTATCTGGCGGCAGGCAATTCCTGCGACGTCGATGTCTGCGATTTTGTCTCCTATCTCGCTGAAGACGACGACACCCGGGCGATCATCTGTCTGCTGGAAGGGGTGAAGGACGGCGAACGTTTTCTTCAGGCCGCGCGAAAGGCGCGAGATGCCGGCAAGGCGCTGATCGTCTACAAGACCGGCAACAGCGAGACCTCGAGCAAGGCGGCGATGTCGCACACCGGAACGATGGTCGGATCGGCAGTCGCCTACCGGACGGCGTTCGAGGAGACGGGCGCCATCGCGCTCGACGATCTGGAAGCGGTGCTTGAAACGGCTTCCTTCATGGCCAAGGCAAAAGCGCCGACCCGCGGGCGAGGTGTCGGCATCCTCTCAACCTCGGGCGGTGCGGCGGTGATCTGCGCCGACAAGGCCGAGACGCATGGCATTCCGCTTCCACCGCTCGAGGCTAAAACCGACCAGCGCGCTGCATGAGGTGGTTCCCGATTTTGGCTCGGTCGCCAATCCATCCGATCTTACCGCCGAAGTGCTGAAGACCTCGGAGACGTTTGGGTTCTGCCTCGATGCTTTCCTGAACGATTCCGGTTTCAGCGCGCTGGTGATGCCGATGATCTTCGCCCACGCCTCCTCGAGCGGCGCGCGGGCGTCGACCATTGTGGAAGCAGCTGCCCGCACCGATCGGCCACTGGCGGTGGTCTGGATGAACGAATGGTATCAGGGGCCGGGTAGCGAACTGCTCGATGCCGATCCTAGGGTCTGCATGTTTCGCTCGGCCGATCGCTGCTTTGCGACCTTGCGCGCATGGTTCGACTGGCACCAAGGCCGCCCCAACCGGCAGTCTGAATCGGCGCGCAGATCGGTTGCTTCCGCCGAGCAGGTGGCGCGCGCGATCCTGTCCGAGGCAAAGGAGCGCGGTGCTACCCTGTCCGAGACCGATTCGAAGCGGGTGCTGGCCTGCTATGGCATTGCCATCCCGCAGGAAATCCTTGCGCGCGACCCGGAACAGGCGGCATTGGCCGCGGTGAAAATTGGCGGCCCTGTCGCGATCAAAATCGTATCGCCCGATATACTGCACAAGACCGAAGCCGGCGGGGTCAAGCTCGGCCTTTCGACGCCGGAGAATGTCCGCGAGGCCGCCATGAATATCCTCGTATCGGCCGGCCGTTATGCGCCGCAGGCCAGGATCGACGGCATCAGTGTGCAGCAGATGGCGCCTGCCGGTGTCGAGATCGTGCTCGGCGTCAAGAACGACCGGCAGTTCGGCCCGCTGATCGCGGCCGGCCTCGGCGGCATCATGGTCGAATTGCTCGACGATGCCGCCGTGCGGCTGGCGCCGCTCGGCAGCGAGACCGCGCGCGAGATGCTGGCGTCACTGAAAGGTCAGGCATTGCTGACGGGGTTTCGCGGCAAGCCCGGCGTGGACATTGATGCGCTGATCGACACCATCTGCCGGCTGTCCGAACTGGCGCACGATCTCAGCGACGTTGTCGATCAGATCGACGTCAATCCGGTGATCGTCAGCGCCGACGGTGTCATCGCCGCCGACGCGTTGATCGTGTGTCGATGATGACGGCGCTCGGAAAATAGAGGGCAGAACACCATGACCAGAAGCGTGGCAATTCTCGGGGCTGCGGTGCTGTCGGTCGCCAAGTGGCAGCGGCCGCGCGACGCAGAACTGCAGGTACTGGAGCACGAAATATTGGCGCAAGTCGTGATCGACGCGGTGGCGGACGCCGGCATCAACAAGTCTGAGATTTCAACGCTCGCCTTTGCGCAGCCGCGCCCCTACACCCAGCAGAAATATTTTGCGACGTTCATCGCGAATTATCTGCGGCTGCCGTGCACGGGCTCGGTGCTGGAAGTGCTTGGCAACGGCATGACCGCGGCCTTGGCGTTTGAGGCCGCGGCGAATGACATCCGGCTCAGCAGGTCACGGGTCGCGCTTGCGCTCGGGATCAATTTCGAGTTGGCGATCCCCGCGGTCGAACACATGATGAATTCGATGCGCGCGACCGGCGATGTCGATTTTCATGCTCCGTTCGGCTTCACGCCGATTTCCTGGTACGCGATGGATGCTGCACGCTATATCCATGAGTTCAAGTCGTCGCGCGAGGAGCTTGCAACCGTTTCTGTCAAGAACCGCCGCCACGCTTCGCTAAATCCGATCGCGCAATTCCGCAGACCGATCACGCTGGACGAGGTGCTGGCCCAAAAACCGATCGTCGAACCGCTCGGGCTCTACGAGGTGCCGCCACGGGGCGATGGCGCCGCCTGCATTGTGCTGGTCGACGAGGATATCGCCAAGGCGTCCGGAAAGCCTTACGTCCGCGTCCGCGGCAAGGGTTTTTTTCATGAAGGCGCGCATCAGATCAATGAAGTGCCGAACGACATGATCGCGCTGGTATCGGCGCAGAGGGCAGGGCAGACGGCGTATGAAGAGGCCGGAGTGACCGCTGATGATATCGATCTTGCCGAGCTCTATGCGCCCTGCACCATCATCGAGGTTCTGGCCAGCGAGGCGCTCGGCCTGGTGCCGCGAGGGCAGGGCGCGCGGCTTTGCGCCGAGGGTGTGACCTCGCTCGGCGGCCGGATTCCGGTATGTACGTCGGGCGGCCTGCAATCGCGCGGCCATCCCGCGCATGTCACCCCGTTCTACAGTTTGTTTGAGATCAACGAGCAGCTCACCGGCCGCGCTGGCGAGCGACAGGTCGCCGGTGCCCGCCTTGCGGTCACCAGCGCCGAACTCGGCAACTACAACGCAGCGCTGGTCCATGTGCTGGAGGGCGTCCGATGAGCCTGACATCGCAAAGCATCGATCGCCCGCGCGCTTTTCCGCCGCGCATGACGGAATTCACCCAGCGTTTCTGGCAAGGTCTTGCAGCCGGTCGATTTGAGACTACGAAATGTCAGGATTGCGCGCGGCTGACGTTTCCGCCAAAACCGTTCTGCCCGCATTGCTGGTCGAAGGCGATTGCCTGGGTGCCGCTGTCCGGCCGCGGCAAACTCTATTCGCAGACAGTGGTGCATGCTGCGCCGGCCGTGTTTCAGGACGAAGTACCGTACCGGGTCGGCATCGTCGATCTTGACGAGGGCTTGAGGATCGCAACCCGGGTGTTGGCGGATATCGAGCCGAAGCTCGACGCTGCGGTGGAGATCATGGTCCTCAACTACAGGGACGGGCCGCTGTTCGCAGCGCGTCCGACCGCAATCTAGGCATTAAGTGGCCTGCAACAGGACAAGGCAACGTTGACGCGGGCGTATGATCATGCGCCCGCTGCGATGGCCGAACGTCAAGGTCAGTTACAACGCATAGCCGAAGTCGGCACCGAGTTTCGCAGCCATGTGCGAACGGCCGAAATCGACCCACGAAGTGCTTTCCGGCAAAGTAAGCGAAACCGCGCGAACCATGAAGGTATCGGGATTGGTCACGCCGCTCGGCTTGACACCGCGGTCTCGATAGGCGCTGACGGCTTCCAGCAAAAGCCGCCGGGTCATTACGATGCCGGTATCGCTGGAACCGAGATGTTCCTTGGTACGGTCGAAGATCGGACGAATGCCGGACTGGCATGCGCCGTCTTGCACCCAAAGGCCCGGTAGCCCAGAGAACCAGGTGTCGACCTGGCTCTGATAGTCGAACTGGTAGCCGTTTTCGCGGGTGAACTTGGTCCAGTAGTCCGCATAGGGAACGGTCGCGTCCCGTTTGACAAAGGCATGCTTGCTTGGATGGCCGGTTTCCCGGCCGTTATGGCCTTCCTCGAACAGCTCGCGCGTGCGCGCCGGCAGCGGCTCAGATGGGTGATACGAGAAGAAGATGCAGAGCGTGTGGTTGTCATCCATCGGCACCCAGGCGTGACCGCTGAGGTCAGGGAATTTCGACTGCGGCGGCACCAGCGAGTAAAACGGCATCATGAACTGGTTCACGCGCCAATAGAGCCTCTGATCTCCGAGTTGCCGCTTGGCGGCGATACTCATGCCAAAGTCCTGCCGGATGCATTCGAAGGTCGGCCGCAGGTCGCGCTTTGCCAGCCACTCGTTGATCTGTCCCTTGGAGTCGATCCGGCCGTGCAGGATCGGCGCATGCGCCGAATTGATTTCGCCTTCCAGCGCCTGCAGCCAGTTGCATTCCTGCACCCGCATGGAAACGACGACACTTCCGGCGGGAACCAGATTCCATTCGACATTCGGCAGCGGCGGCAGATCCGCCGTTTCCGGGCCCATATAGGCCCAGACGATGCCGTTGCGCTCCGTGCAGGGATAGGCCGTGATCTTGACCTTGTCCTTGCGCCGGCTTGTCGCCGGTTCGGCCGGCATATCCGTCACCGCGCCGGTGACGTCGTATTTCCAGCCATGATAGACGCAGCGCAGGCCGCAATCCTCGTTGCGGCCGAACATCATCGGGGCGCCGCGATGCGCGCAGGCATTGGCCATCAGTCCGACGCGCCCCTGCGAATCGCGGAAGGCGACCAGGTCCTCGCCGAGCAGCATCACGCGTTTCGGCTGGCCATCGGTGATCAGGTCCTTTGACTGGAAGAATGGAATCCAGAACAGCCGGAATAGCGATCCCATCGGCGTGTCCGGTCCAACCCGGACCAGGGTTTCGTTGTCTTGATGCGAAAGCATGTTGGTACCTTCCTCGCTTCGTGGGCGGCTAACGGCAATACGAGATCGTGGGGCTGGCGGCTGCAGGCCGATCGGCATCGATCCGTGCGATGACGTCGTTCGGCAGGCCGGCGGCCTCGGCAACCCAGGTCGGATCGCAGTCTTGTAACGGTGGACGCGGAACCGGCGGAGACTGGCCGGCAAGGCACATGGCGACGATCATTTCGATCCGGAGCCGCTCGAGGTGTTGCAGGGCGTCTTCCACGACCGGGGCTTCGGCGATGCATCCCTGCAGTTCCGGATAGGACACACGGGTGCACCAGGAGCCCGGCGACACTTCAATCGTCTCGGCTTCCAATTTGTAAGGCACGGCAAGGTAATCTCTGAGCCGCAATGAAGTCGGATCTCGTCGCTAGATACTACGTATACGTAGTATCATTTCGCGCCGGTGCGGACAAGGCCCGTTTGCTCGATGCATCACAAAGGCGCGTTACCGCAGGCGGGAATCCGCCGGTTTTTCGGTGGCGTTCCCTGCGCGAGCGGGCTCCGCGACGAGTTGCACGCATCGCATGAAGTGGGCCCGGTCCTCTGGCGGGAGCGGCGCGAGCAAGGCGGTCTGCAGCCGTGCCGCGCCCGCCACAATCTTGAGCAGTACGGCGGTGCCGGCCGGCGTCAGCAACACCTCGGCGGAACGGCCATCATTGCCGTTGTTGCGCTTGGTGATCAGCGCGCGCCTGGCCATACGATTGATCATCTCTCCAAGCGTACTGCGGTCGACGCGGATGTGATTGGCCAATTCGGTCAAGGTGAGCGTGCCTTGCTGGTGCAATGTCAACAGCACGCCGAATTGCCGTGGAGTAATCTCGCTTTGCCCTGTCAGTTGCTCGTAAAGTCCGGTTGCCCGGGTATCGAGCAGCCGGACCAGGAAGCCGAGGCCTTTGTCGAGCTTGAGCCGATGCGCAAGATCTTCGGGCGAGGGCTCGCCCGCCCCGGAACGGGAATCCACTTTTGGCGATTTTGCTTTCATCGAGTGCATCTTAGCCGATCAACCGCCATTTCGCGATTAAGAAAGCAATAGGTGGCTGGAGCCGAACTCAGCACGCTGGCTGAATGGCAGCTCCTGGCGGATTGTGTTGAAAAAGTCCTTTTTCGCTTGTGACTGAAAATTCTCAGGGTCGCTGGTGCGTCTCTTTCGTTGCGAGGTGAGGGACCACATCAATTACCGCAAAAACGATCTCTGGCGCTCGTATCGATTCTACGGAGGCTTGCAACGGCTGAAATCGCTACTGCGCTACATTTGCGAGATTTTCAGAGCCCCGCGATTTTCGAGTTTTTCAACACAATCCGCGCGAAGCGGACGTTCGCCAATTTGCCGTCTTCGGTTGAATGGCGCAAAGCCGACTGGTCATTCGACCACTGCAATGCTCATTGCGTTGACGTGTGTCAATGAACGTCGAAACGGGACCCTAGATTTTCACCCAAGAGGGACCCCCATGTTACGACCTTCGGCAACGCTGCCAAGACCAAGGCGCTCAAGGTCATCATCGAGACCTAGGCGAAAATTTACCCAATAAAACCCGCCTTGATGTCGAGGTCGGCGCCAAGTCGCGGTCGATCTCGACTGCATCGATGCGAAGCAGGACATTCGTCAAATCAGCAGAGCAGATGCCTTAACGCTTTCACCTTCCCTCAAACGTATCTCGGGCAGCACGTGGTGGCCGACGCTTTCACATCGACGGTCGCGCCGTCAGTTTCGATCTTAACCAGTGGCTCATCGACAGTGACCGGCTCCCTTAGACGCTTAAACCACTGCAAAATGCTTCTCTCACACCAAGCCTGTTCACGCAATCGTGCCTTCGTGCCGGCCGTCCGCTCCATTGAGCTATATCAACGATCTGGCTCCATTTACTTCTAAACTAATTTTCTCAGGCGATCGTCCGCTTCCGTGATTACTGTTGCGATGTCTAACCGAGCGATCTGCTCTAGCCAGTCATTTATCTCTTGGCTCGTCCTGATGCGTCGTCCTCACGAGGAAGGTGGAGTTAATGGTCAGCTTGATCTTGCTGTTACGGAAGAGATGAGCATACCCGGACAAGAAGTCGCGAAGACCCCATCCCTCGGCTGTGTCGTTTCGGTCCGAGGTAGTGTCGTGGATGTCAGGTTCGACGAGCATTTGCCGCCGATCTACTCGGTGCTGCATGCTGGTGATAAGGGGCAGATCGTCATCGAAGTGTTGGCACAACTGGATGCGCGCCACGTGCGCGGGATCGCGCTGACACCCACGCAAGGTCTCGCTCGCGGTATGGCCGTGCGGGACACGGGCGGTCCGCTAGAAGTGCCGGTGGGGAAAGACGTTCTTTCCCGCATGTTCGACGTGTTCGGCAACGTCATCGACCGCGGAGCGGCGTTGTCGGACTGCGAATGGCGATCTGTACATCAGTCGCCGCCGCCCCTGGCAAGACGATCCACCAGGTCTGAAATCTTTGAAACCGGCATCAAAGCCATCGATGTTCTCATGCCGCTGGAGCGCGGCGGCAAGGCGGGACTATTCGGCGGGGCGGGCGTGGGCAAGACGGTGTTGCTCACGGAGATGATTCACAACATGGTCGGACAACACGAAGGCATGAGTCTTTTCTGCGGCATCGGCGAACGCTGTCGCGAGGGTCAGGAGCTTTACAATCAGATGAAGGAAGCCGGCGTGCTGCCGAACATGGTGATGGTGTTCGGCCAGATGAATGAACCGCCGGGGGCCCGTTTCCGCGTTGGCCATGCGGCGCTGACGATGGCCGAGTATTTCCGCGACGACGAGCACCGCGATGTGCTGCTGCTGATCGATAACATCTTTCGTTTCATCCAGGCTGGAATGGAAGTCTCCGGCTTGATGGGCCAGATGCCGTCGCGGCTGGGCTATCAACCGACCATGGGCACCGAGCTGTCGAGGCTGGAAGAGCGCATCGCCAATACCGATACCGGCGCCATCACCTCGATTCAGGCGGTGTATGTGCCGGCGGACGATTTCACCGATCCCGCGGCCGTGCACACGTTCTCTCATCTCTCCGCGTCGATCGTGCTCTCGCGCAAGCGGGCAAGCGATGGGCTTTTCCCGGCTATCGATCCCCTGCAATCCAATTCAAAGATGGCCACGCCGGGTATTGTCGGCGCACGGCATTACAGCCTGGCGCAGGAAATCCGGCGGACGTTCGCGCAATACGCCCAACTCAAGGACATTATTTCGATGCTGGGTCTTGAGCAGCTTTCGCCGGAGGACCGTAACGTCGTCGCCCGTGCCCGCCGCCTTGAGCGGTTCCTGACGCAGCCGTTTTTTACGACCAAGCAGTTTACTGGGCTCGACGGCAAACTCGTCAACCTGGAGGACGCACTGGACGGCTGTGAGCGAATCCTGCGCGATGAATTCAAGGATTATCCGGAGAGTGCGCTCTACATGATCGGGGCGATCAACGAAGCCAAGGGGAAAGCGAAACCCGGCTCGTCCACGGCTGAACCTACGTCAAAAGCCAAGTCCGACCTGATCCATGCAGGCAACTCTACGTATTCTGTCCCCGGGGCAAAATCTCAACCGACGCTCGAACATGCCGCCGACGCTCATGAATCTTAAGGTTCTTTTGCCCTTCCAAATCTTCGCCGAAAAGACCGGTGTGTCCCGCATTGTCGCGGAGTTGCACGAAGGCTCGTTTGGACTCTTGCCACGCCGACTGGATTGCGTGGCGGCGCTCGCCCCGGGAATTCTGATCTACGAAACAAAAAAAGAAGGCGAGGCCTACGTCGCCGTGGATGAAGGCGTGCTAGTGAAGACCGGCGCTGACGTGCTCGTTTCCGTCCGTAACGCCATTGCCGGAACGGACCTCGGCCAGTTGCGCGAGGCGGTACAACGGGAGTTTCTAGACCTGGACGAACGGGAGCGAAGCGTGCGCTCGGTGTTGGCAAAAATGGAAGGTGATCTCATGCGCCGCATGGCTACTTTTCACAATGCCTGACGAACCCCAAAACAAGCTCTTGAAGCCGAAGCTGGCGCTCAGTGAGGAGGTCGGTGCGAAGGCGGCGCGGAAGCTCAGGGCGCGGCGCCACTCCGCACAGGGCGTCTGGTTTGGCTTGGGCATGATGGGGCTGATAGGCTGGTCAGTGGCAATTCCGACGCTGCTCGGCGCAGCGCTCGGTCTGTGGCTGGACCGGCACTATCCGGGAACGCATCAATGGACGTTGGCGCTGTTGGTGGCCGGGCTCGCAATCGGCTGCTTCAATGCGTGGCATTGGATAGCTAAAGAAGACAAAGCCATGCAAGACGAACGGGAGGATGGCGATGAATGAGGTTTTGCTGCTGGCGCTGGCATCGTCGGAGGGCGTGTTGCTGGGCGTCGTTTTTTTTGGCGGTCTCTGGTGGACGGTGCGCAAGGCTATTTCGTCGGAGCAGCCAGCGTTTTGGTTCTTCGGCAGCCTCTTGCTGCGAATGAGCATTGCCCTAGCTGGATTTCACTTTGTTTCCGGCGGTCACTGGGAGCGGCTGCTGCTTTGTCTCGTTGGATTTGTCATCGCGCGCCTGATGGTGACGTGGCTGACCCGGTCGTCCGGAGATAACCAAAGCGTTCCGGTACAGGAGGCCCGATATGCGCCTTAGTCCCGATCAGATGATCTTCTGGCAATACGGGTTATTCAAGTTAAACGGAACAATCGTGTTCACGTGGGCACTGATGTTCGTGCTGGCCGCCGGTTCAACGCTCATCACGCGCAAGCTTTCTACGGGTCTGGAACGTTCCCGTTGGCAGAGCCTTCTGGAAATCGTCGTCACCGGCATCGAGAAGCAAATCGAAGACGTCGGCCTCCGCCACCCCGAGAAGTATATCGGCTTTCTCGGCACTCTTTTTCTGTTCGTTGCACTGGCCAGCCTCTGCACCATCATTCCCGGCTACGAGCCGCCGACGGGGTCGCTCTCGACCACCGCTGCACTCGCGCTGTGCGTGTTGGTAGCGGTCCCGTTTTTCGGCATCAAGGAACAGGGGCTGGGCGGCTACCTCAAGTCCTACGTAGAACCGACAATCATCATGCTGCCGTTCAACATCATCAGCGAACTTTCACGAACGCTGGCTCTGGCGGTCCGCCTGTTTGGCAACATGATGAGCGGGACGATGATTCTCGCAATCTTGCTGACCATCACGCCTTTCATCTTCCCAATCGCCATGAGTGTGCTTGGCCTGCTCACTGGCATGGTGCAAGCCTACATCTTCAGCATCCTGGCCGCAGTCTACATCGCGTCCGCCACGCGCGTCCGCAACTCAAAACCTGAACCCGCCGCAAAACGTTGAAGCACGAACCCCGGCTCAAGAGGAAATACTAATGGATAGCATAACGCTCATCGCAATCGCTTCAATCGTCACGGCCGGCCTGACGATTGCCCTGGGAAGTGTTGGGCCTGCGCTCGGCGAAGGGCGTGCAGTCGCCACGGCTTTGAGTTCGCTTGCGCAGCAACCCGATTCCGCAACGACGATCACACGTACGTTGTTCGTGGGCCTGGCCATGATCGAGTCCATTGCGATCTACTGCTTCGTGGTCTCGATGATTCTCATTTTCGCCAACCCGTTCTGGAACCATATCATCGCCCAAGCCGCGGGAAAGTAGCCTATGCTCATCGATTGGTTTACCGTCGGTGCGCAAGCGATCAACTTCATCATCCTAGTGTGGTTGCTGAAGCGCTTTCTCTACAAGCCGATCCTTGATGCTGTCGATGCGCGGGAGAAGCGGGTCGCCACGGAACTTGCGGACGCCGACGCAAAAAAGGCCGAAGCCTTAAAGGAGCGCGACGAGTTCCAGCACAAGAACGAGGAGTTCGACCAGCAGCGTGCTGCGCTCCTGAACAAGGCCACGGAGGAGGCGAAAGCCGAACGTCAGCGGCTGCTCGGCGAAGCGCGGCAGGCCGCCGACGCCCTGAGCGCGAAGCGACAGGAAACGCTGAGAAGCGACGCGCATAATCTAAGTGAAGCTATCGGTCGCCGGACCCGGCAGGAGGTATTTGCCATCGCGCGCAAGGCGCTGGCAGATCTTGCCACGACGAGTCTGGAAGAACGCTTGGCTGAGGTGTTCACGCGCCGCTTGCGGGAGATGGATGGCAAGGCGAAAGCTGGCCTCGCCGAGGCCCTAAAGTCAGCGTCCACTCCCGCGGTGGTGCGCAGTGCGTTTGACTTGCCCGAGGAGCAGCGTGCGGCGATACAAAATGCGCTCAATGAAACCTTCTCGGTCAATATCCGCGTCCGGTTCGAGACCGCACCGGACCTGGTCAGCGGGATCGAACTCACCACGAATGGGCAAAAAGTGGCTTGGAGCATTGCGGATTACCTTGCGTCGCTGGAAAAGGGCGTCAACGAACTTCTCAGAGAGAAGGACAAACCTGAGGCCAAGCCAGAAGCCAAAGCTGAACCCAAACCTGCAGCCAAAGCGGAGACCAAGCCTGAAGTCAAAGCCGCGCCTAAAGGTGAAGAACTCAAGCCCGGAACAAAGAGCCAATGACCACTGCACCCGAAAGCTTGCAGAGTGTCTTCGACCGCACGTTTGCTGGAATAAGCCAGGTGCGGGAGGCATTCACTCCGCGACTGATGCCACGAGAGGTGGGTACGATCATTAGCGTCGCCACCGGCATTGCAAAAGTCTCCGGCCTTCCCAGTGTAGGCTTTGAGGAGTTGGTAAAGTTTCCCGGCGATGTGCTCGGCATTGCCTTCAACGTGGACGAGGACGAGATCGGCGTCGTTTTGCTCGGCGAATACTGGCATCTGCACGCCGGCGATGAGGTTGAGCGCACGGGCCGGGTCATGGATGTGGTCGTTGGCGACGAGTTGCTGGGACGCGTCATCGACCCGCTCGGTCGGCCGCTGGATGGCGAGGGCCCGGTGGCTACGAGCAAGCGCCTGCCGATCGAACGCCCCGCCGCCCCCATCATGGACCGCGCGCCTGTCACCGTGCCGCTCCA
This sequence comes from uncultured Alphaproteobacteria bacterium, assembly GCA_963721135.1. Classification (GTDB taxonomy): domain Bacteria; phylum Pseudomonadota; class Alphaproteobacteria; order Rhizobiales; family Xanthobacteraceae; genus Bradyrhizobium. Next base: position 57,470 of record CAVRIB010000010.1, on the reverse strand, counting down.
GACCGGACTGACGGTTATCGATGCGCTCATTCCTATCGGGCGGGGCCAACGCGAACTCATTCTCGGTGACCGGCAAACGGGCAAAACCGCCATTGCGATCGACACTATCCTCAACCAACGAGGTCAGGACGTCGTGTGCGTCTATTGTGCCATTGGCCAGCGCGCTTCCGCCGTGGCAAAGATCATTGCCGTCTTGCGGGAGAAGGGCGCGATGGATCACACCATCGTTGTAGTGACCGAGGGGAACGACCCGCCAGGTCTTGCCTACATCGCTCCGTACGCCGCGACCAGCATCGCGGAGCATTTCATGGAAGCGGGCCGCGATGTCCTGATTGTTTACGACGACCTCACGCAGCACGCTCGTGCCTATCGCGAGCTTTCCTTGCTGCTTCGCCGGCCGCCCGGTCGCGAAGCATTCCCCGGCGACATCTTCTACATCCACTCGCGCCTGCTCGAACGCGCTACCCACCTGCGTCCGGAACTTGGCGGCGGCTCGCTTACAGCACTCCCCATCATCGAGACTGAAGCGCAGAACATTTCCGCCTACATTCCGACCAACCTCATCTCCATCACGGACGGGCAGATCTACCTCTCACCGTCGCTGTTCGAATTGGGGGTGCTGCCCGCGGTGGATGTTGGCAGATCCGTCTCGCGCGTCGGTGGCAAGGCGCAACGGGCGGCCTATCGCGCGGTGGCGGGTGACCTCAAACTCGCCTACGCGCAGTTCGAGGAACTCGAGACCTTTGCCAGGTTTGGCGCCCGCCTGGACGAAGACACGCGCAAGATCATCGAACATGGACAGCGAATCCGCGCCTGTCTGAAACAGTCGGAATTCGCTCCGGTATCCGTGCCGGGACAAATTGCCGTCCTGCTGTCGTTGACCGCGGAACTCTTCGACAGGGTACCGATCGACCAGATGACGGACGCCGAGCACGCCGTGCAAGAGGCGGCGGCGAACATCCCGGCGGAGTTGATTGCGCGCTTCAGTACCGCCGATACATTGAGTGACGAAGATCGGGCAACTGCTGTCCAGATTGCCCGCAATGCGCTCGTACGCTTTCGGCCTAAGTCGGAATCCAACCTGAAAGCCAAGGCCGGATCTGAACCCGAGGCAAAAAACAATACCGAACCCAAGCCTCAACGCGAATCCAAGCCGAAGGCCAAAACGGAGGCCAAACCGAAGCCCGAGCCGACACCCGAGCCCACATCGAAGCCGACACCCAAGGAGAAGTCTTGAGCGACACCACAGCGAGTCTGCGGCGCAAGATCGACAGTGCCGGCGATCTGCAATCCGTCGTTCGCACGATGAAAGCCATGGCTGCTTCAAACATCGGCCAATATGAGCGAGCGGTGCGCGCATTGGGCGACTACTATCGCAGCGTGGAGCTGGGATTGAGCACTTGCTTCCGGAAAAGCGTGCCGACCGCGCCTGTCGCAGAAGGCAAAGGACGACCAGGTCCGAGGTTCCTCGACGCGGTCGTGTTCGGTTCGGACCAGGGGCTGGTGGGCCGGTTTAACGACACGGTGGCTGATTATGCGGTGAAGACCCTCGCCGCTATGCCCGGCAAACACCGGGTCTGGGCCGTCGGTGAGCGCGCTCATGCCCGCCTTACCGACGCGGGCCTGCCGCTGATGCGCGTCTTCAGCGTACCGAATTCCGTCAAGGGCATCACACCGCTCGTCGGGCAGATTCTCGTGGAATGCGAGGCGCTCGATAGCCAGGGTCAAGTCACCGAACTTCACCTCATCTACAACCGCCCGACCTCCCGGGCGGCTTATGCGCCCGTCAGTCAGCGACTGCTCCCGTTGGACGAAAGCTGGCGTATGAAGTTGGCCGAACTTCCCTGGCCGACGCGAAACTTGCCCGAAGTGATGGGAGAAACCACCGCCACCTTGCGGGCGCTGATCCGTGAATATCTTTTCATTTCTCTCTTCCGCGCATGCGCCGAATCCCTCTCAAGCGAAAACGCAGGTCGACTGGCGGCGATGCAACGCGCCGACAAAAACATCGACGAATTGCTCGAAGACCTCAACGGGGCATTCCATCGTCTGCGCCAGAGCGGGATCGACGAGGAACTGTTCGACGTCATCTCCGGCTTCGAGGCACTGAGTGTCGAGCAGAAATGATGAGCATTGGCATCGCGAGAGATCGTGGTTGGTTGGAGTTGAAGGTCAGTGATGCAACGCAACTCATCCGGCAAGCGACGCGGAAAGTGTGGAGATGAAAATACATTCAAAAGAGTTTCGCGTGCGGGAAGGCGAGAAGGTCAACCTTAAAAAATGGCCGACGATCATAAAACCTGTGTACAAATCGAAGGAGCAATATCAAAAGCTTCTGGTGGAACACGTTGAGCAATTGAGTTCGCAACAGCAGCTTCTCTATGCATCCAACCGCTATGCCATGCTGCTGATCTTTCAGGCGATGGATGCCGCCGGAAAAGATGGCGCCATCCGGCACGTGATGTCCGGCGTTAACCCCCAAGGCTGTCAGGTATTTAGCTTCAAACATCCGAGCGTGGAAGAGTTGCAGCACGATTTTCTTTGGCGCACCACGCGCGATCTGCCCGAGCGTGGGCGGATCGGCATCTTCAATCGATCTTATTACGAGGAAGTGCTGATCGCTCGTGTCCATCGGGAGATTCTCTGCGGTGAAGGGCTTCCGGACACCTTGCTTGCCGAGCAGGAGGTTTGGCACAACCGGTATCGGTCGATCGTGGATCTAGAGAGGCACCTGCACGCGAACGGAACCCGCGTCATCAAGTTCTTCCTGCACCTCTCGAAGGAGGAACAGCGAAAGCGCTTTATCGAGCGTATCGATGCACCCGAGAAAAACTGGAAAATAAGCGCGGACGATATTGCGGAGAGAAAATTTTGGAATCGCTATATGACAGCGTATGAACAATGCCTCAGTGCCACAAGCAAAAGCGACGTTCCTTGGTATGTTGTTCCCGCCGACGACAAAGAGAACGCCCGGTTGATTGTGTCGCGAATTGTCCTCGATTCGTTCGAAGGACTCGAAATGACCTACCCCAAATCGAGCGCAAAGCGCCGAAAGGAATTGCAGGTTATCCGCAAGCGGCTGGCGAAGTGAGATGTTGGCCCCTAGCCGGAAGCGTTCCGGAAGTCACAAGTGCCAAGTCTTCAATCGTTTAGGGTCGGAGGAGTATGTGTCGCTCAAAGGTAAGAAGGGCCTGATCGTCGGCATCGCCAACCGGACCAGCATCGCCTATGGCTGCGCCGAAGTGCTTTACGGCGCCGGTGCGGAACTCGCGGTTAACTATCTGAACGCAAAAGCCGAACATTTCGTGCAACCGCTTGCCGAGCGGCTCGGGAATCCGATCATGGTTCCCTGCGATGTCCGCGAGCCGGGTCAACTTGAGGCAGTGTTCTCGCGCATCCAGAAAGAGTGGGGTCGGCTCGATTTTTTGCTCCACTCGATCTCCTACGCACCGAAGGAAGATCTGCACAGCCGTATTACCGATTGCTCCCAAGTCGGGTTCGCAGTGGCGATGGACGTATCGTGCCACTCTTTCATCCGCATGGCGCGGTTGGCGGAGCCTCTCATGATGGACGGTGGATGCCTGTTGACGGTGACTTTCTACGGCGCTGAAAAGGTTGTGGAAGAATACAATCTTATGGGGCCTGTGAAGGCCGCGCTTGAGAGCTGCGTCCGATACATGGCGGCCGAACTAGGACCGAAGCGCATCCGGGTCCATGCGCTGTCTCCCGGTCCCCTCAAGACGCGCGTTGCATCGGGCATCGAGCGCTTCGACGAGCTTTTGGACCGGGCGTGCGCTCGCACGCCCGAGCATCGGCTCGTGGGCATCGAAGACGTCGGGAATGTTGCGGCGTTCCTAGTCAGCAACGGCGCGGCCGCGCTTACCGGGAATATCAAATATGTCGATGCCGGTTATCACATCGTCGGCTAACGAAGCGAATTTGGAGTGGCGGAATGGAACGCATCGAAAACCGGACGTTCGAAGAGATCAAGCTAGGAGACACGGCGAGCCTCGTCCGGACACTTACCCACAAGGACATCGAGCTGTTCGCGGTCATGTCGGGGGATATCAATCCGACCCATCTCGATGACGCGTTCGCCAAAAGCGACATGTTCCACAAGGTGGTGGCACACGGCATGTGGAGTGGGGCGCTGATCTCTACGGTGCTCGGGACGCAGCTTCCCGGGCCGGGAACCATCTATGTTGATCAATCTCTGCACTTTCAGGGGGCCATTGGCCTCGGCGACACGGTTATCGTTACGGTGAAGGTGAGGGACAAGATCGAACAAACGCACCGGGTTATTTTCGATTGCCGGGCAGTGAATCAGAAAGCGGAGGAGGTCATCACCGGCACTGCAGATGTCATCGCGCCAACCGAGAAGATCTCTCGCCCCCGCATCATCCTCCCCGAAGTCGAGCTGCGGCAGAAGGGGCGACGGTATGAGCTCCTGCTCAAAATGACCCATGGCCTCGATCCAATCCGTACCGCAGTTGTCCACCCGGTCGACACGCCATCGCTGCTGGGCGCCGTGGAAGCCGCCCGCATCAACCTCATTACGCCGGTTCTGGTTGGACCCGAGGCCAAGATACGCGCCGCCGCCGCGCTGGCGCAGCTCGATCTGGCGCCGTACGAGATCGTTCCGACGGAGCACAGCGAGGCCGCGGCGGCCCAGGCCGTCGCCATGGCTCGTGCCGGCAAAGTCGAGGCGCTGATGAAAGGTGCGCTCCATACGGATGAGCTCATGCATGCTGTTGTCGACGGCGAACGCGGCCTGCGAACCGCCCGGCGGATAAGCCACGTCTTTGCGATCGATGCACCCGATTATCCGAGGCCGCTCTTCATCACCGACGCCGCGATCAACGTCTACCCCACGCTGGCGGACAAGCGGGACATTATCCAGAACGCGATCGATCTGGCGCACGCTTTGGGGATACCGGCGCCGCGGGTGGCAATCCTGTCCGCAATTGAAATTGTTACGGAGAAGATCAAGTCAACCCTTGAAGCGGCGGCACTTTGCAAGATGGCTGATCGAGGCCAGATCTCCGGCGGTATTCTCGATGGTCCGCTCGCCTTCGACAATGCGGTCTCGATGGAGTCAGCCAAGACGAAAGGAATCACCTCGCCTGTTGCCGGCCGGGCCGACATTTTCGTAGTGCCGGACCTTGAGGCCGGCAACATGCTGGCGAAGCAACTGGAGTATCTTGCTGAAGCGCAGATGGCCGGCATTGTGCTCGGCGCGCGCGTGCCGATCATCCTGACAAGCCGCTCGGACGGCACGCTCGCAAGATTGGGATCCTGCGCGATCGCGCTACTGTTGGCGCGTCACAAGGGAGCAAAACCGTGAGCGACGCGATCCTCGTGATCAATGCCGGTTCGTCGAGCATCAAGTTCTCGGTATTTCCGGGGCATCGACAACCGAGCCGGCAGGATATAATTTGCGAAGGTGAGTGCGAAGGCATCGGCCACCGCATTCATTTCACGGCAATAGACCGCGGCTCGGCTTCGCTGGTCGATGAGTATCTGACCGAAGGCACCACGCATGAAGACGCGCTGGCCGCGTTGCTGCGCTGGCTGGAAGTCCACTATCTTGACGACCAACTGGTCGCGGCCGGACATCGGGTGGTGCATGGAGGATCGCTTTATACCGCGCCGGTGCTGATCGACGCCTCGGTGACCGCCGAACTGCGCCGGCTCATTCCGCTGGCCCCGCTCCATCAACCCCACAACCTGGCCGCCATTGCCGCCCTCACAAAGCTTCATCCGGGATTGCCGCAGATCGTCTGCTTCGACACGGCTTTTCACCATACGCAGTCTGAGGTCGCCACCGCGTTCGCGCTGCCGCGCCGGCTCGCCGCCGAGGGCATCCGGCGGTACGGGTTTCACGGCCTTTCCTATGAGTACATCGCAAGCGTTCTGCCCGACAACCTTGGTCCGGGAGCCGCCGATGGTCGTGTTGTCGTGGCCCACCTCGGCAGCGGCGCAAGCCTGTGTGCGATCCATCAGCGCAAGAGCGTAGCGACGACCATGGGCTTTACGGCGCTCGATGGCCTGCCCATGAGCCGCCGGTGCGGCAACCTCGATCCGGGTGTCATTCTTTACCTGATGCAGGAGAAGGGGATGACGGCGGCCGAGGTCAGCAATCTGCTCTACAACGAGTCTGGACTGTTTGGTGTTTCCGGCATCAGCGACGACATGCGGACCCTACTGGCGAGCGACGATCCGTCGGCGAAGGCAGCGGTCGCCGTGTTCGTGTACCAAATCGGCCGTGAGCTGGGCTCCATGGCTGCCGCCCTCGGCGGGATCGACGCTTTGGTCTTCACCGCCGGAATTGGCGAGCATGCGGCGGAAATCCGGCGTCGGGTTTGCGAGGAGGCTGCATGGCTCGGCGTGGATCTGGATCAAAGCGCAAACGTGACCGGCGGCCCATTGATTGCCGGCACAGGCAGCCGGACATCGGCCTGGGTCATTCCAACAGACGAAGATCTGATGATTGCCCGTCATGCCTGGACACTGTTGAACCCAGAGGGCGCACCTCTCGATCCGCATTGAACAACGGGAGCTAAAAAGCCGATGAGCCAGTCCAAAGAACCATCGCTCTTGAGCGTCCCGGCATTCTGGCCGATGGCGATGGCGGCAACGATGCTCGAGGAGGGGACCGAGCTCTACGCGAAGAACCTCAAATTCGTCGAGGAAGAGATCAAGATTCATGGCGAACTGAGACCAGCCCTTGCGACGCCGAACCAGGTGCGCCTTGATCTGCGGACCATGGTGCTGCGCGATTATGGAAAGCCCGTCGCGATCCCGACGCTGATCGACGCGCCCCATGCTGGCCATACCGCCATGATCGCCGACTATTATGACGGTCAGAGCCTGGTTCAGACTCTCCTGGCCAACGGCAGCAGTCACGTCGCTTTGACCGACTGGAAGTCGGCCACGGAGGATATGAAGGATCTGGAGGTCGACAACTACCTTGCCGAGGTTGTCGTCGCGATCGACGATCTCGGCGGACGGGTCAATCTTGTCGGCCTTTGTCAGGGCGGCTGGATGTCGGCGATGATCGCCGCGCGCTTTCCCGATAAGGTGAACTCATTGGTGCTGGCGGGAGCGCCCATCGATACCGATGCTGGAGAAGGCTCGATCAAACGCATGGTTCACCAATCGCCTGCCTCATTTTACGAAGAACTGGTAGCGCTCGGTGGTGGCTTGATGAAGGGAAAATTCATGCTGCAGGGCTGGAAGAACATGCATCCCGAGCAGCACTACATTCAGGATCATGTCGATCTCTATGAGCACATCGACGACCCCGCATACCTCGCAAAGGAAGAGACCTTTGAGAGCTGGTACGAAAATCCGATCGATCTGCCGGGACGCTGGTATCTTCAGGTGATCAGCCAGATCTTCAAGGAGAATCGGCTTGCCAAGGGTGAGTTCATGGGCCTCGGCCGGAAGCTCGATCTTCATAATATCACTTGCCCCACCTATTTGCTGGCGGGCGCAAACGATGACATCACGACACCGGAGCAAGTCCTTGATGCCGCAAAGTATATAGGAACACCAAAAGACCGCATCGTTCAAAAGACCGTGCCGGGCGGTCATATCGGGTTGTTCATGGGAGCCAGCACGCTTAGAGAGCACTGGCCACAGATCGGCCGGTGGATCAGTGTCCAGTAGGCAGTTTCATTGCTTCGATATTCCGAATCGTACAGCTCTCAGTCTTGCCCAATGTCTTCAAGATTGAGAGCCTGCCGGTAGCGGGTAAGGCATCTGTCCGGGGTGTCTTTGATGGTCGATATCTTGATGCTTCGGTCCAACGAAGTCGACTTTTTGCCGCGGAAGTCGTCCGCCTGCGTCAAACAGGGACGGCTACTTTTGGCGCAAAGCGGCCGTTCGAAACATCGGCTGCGTCCGATGCGTGCGTGCTACGAGATCGCGATGATCTCGAGCTCTTGACCGGATGTACCTGCTACATCCCCAACAGCTTTGCCCATCAGAAGCCTTGCTACTGGGGATGCGAAGGAAATAGAACCGGCCTTGGGGTCCGCTTCGTCCTCTCCCACGATACGATATTTCTGCACGCGTCCATCGTCGCGTCTGAAGGTCACCGTGCTCCCAAAGGCAACAGTGTCAGTTGACGCAGGATTGGTGATGACCTGGGCCGTCCGAACTCTCGCCGCAAAGTAGCGCGCATCACGCAAGGGGGTTGCCGCTTGCCGCCGTCTTTCGTTGACGTCTTCGATCTTCTGCGCGGTCTGATATGCCTCACGGGCCTGCTGGAGTTGAAGCTCCAGAGCCTTTAATCCCGCTTCCGTAACCAGGTTCGGATGAGGCGAAACCGGGCGGTCGGGCAGCAGCGTCTCGGACGCAGTTTCGGCACTGTCTTCCTTGGTGAAGGCAACGCTCAACTCAGCCTCCTTTCAAGCGGGATACGCCACGCTGCTTTGTCAGCGCCACCCCAAAGCAGGCGCGACGTGGGTCAGAATAGCTTCGATCACATGCGCATTGTAGGCAACGCCCAATTGGTTGGGGACGGTCAATAGCAGCGTGTCGGCCTCGGTGATTGCTTCGTCTTTTCTGAGCTGCTCGATGAGTACATCCGGCTCGGCGGCATAGCTGCGGCCGAAGATCGCCCGAGTCCTCTTGTCGATGAATCCGATCTGGTCATCATCTTCGCGCCCGCGCCCGAAATAAGCGCGGTCGCGATCGTCGACCAGCGCGAAGATGCTGCGGCTGACCGAGACCCGCGGCTCGCGAGCATGGCCTGCCTCCTTCCAGGCGGCGCGGTAGGCCCGGATCTGGGCAGCCTGCTGCACATGGAAGGCCTCGCCGGTTTCGTCGTTCTTGAGTGTCGAGCTCTGCAGGTTCATCCCGAGTTTTGCTGCCCAGATCGCCGTGGCGTTCGAGCCGGCGCCCCACCAAATCCGGTCGCGCAGGCCATCCGAATGGGGTTCCAGGCGCAGCAGCCCGGGCGGATTTGGAAACATCGGTCGTGGATTCGGCTGCGCGAAACCCTCACCGCGCAGCAGGTCGAAGAAGACCTCCGCATGACGCCGCCCCATATCGGCGTCGCTCTCGCCCTCGGCCGGTTGATAGCCGAAATATCGCCAGCCATCGATTACCTGCTCGGGCGACCCTCTGCTGATGCCGAGCTGCAGACGCCCGCCGGCGATGAGATCGGCGGCACCTGCGTCCTCGGCCATGTAGAACGGGTTCTCGTAGCGCATGTCGATCACCGCGGTGCCGATCTCGATGCGGCTGGTCTTGGCGCCGACGGCCGCCAGCATCGGAAAAGGCGAGGCAAGCTGGCGGGCGAAGTGATGGACGCGAAAATAGGCCCCGTCCGCGCCCAATTCCTCGGCGGCAACGGCGAGCTCAATGGATTGCAGGAGTGTGTCCGCCGCCGAGCGGGTCTGTGATTGCGGCGAGGGCGTCCAGTGCCCGAATGAGAGGAAGCCGATCTTCTTCATGGAGGGCAATCTATTGTTATCCGGGTTGGTTTGCGACCGCCGATGTGCTGTCCTCAGTCCGGGACGGGAACGCGCAGCAAATTATTCTCCGTTAATGCGCTCCCGGTTTTGCTGGGCAAAGCTCGTCGACACCCACCATCCCTAGAAGCGACAGTCAAACGGGGTGTGCAACCTGACGCTGGCACTGCATCGGTTCGGGTCGCAGTCAACAATGCAATTGCAAACAGCGCGAAGCCGCCGAGCATGATCTCAATGTGCCTGCCGGTTCTGTCGGCAAGGAAGCCCGCCATCGGTGACGATACGCTGACGATCCATAAAACGAGGCTCGTCGCCGATCCGGCTGCGGCCAAACTCCAACCATGCTCAACTAGCATTGTAGTGCCGAAACCAAAAACCATGCCTACGGCGGCATTGAAGAGGCCCCAGATGCATCCCGCTGCAACTACGGCCCGGGTTGCCAACGAGTGCGGCCAAGTGGCGGCAAGAACTGGTGCACCCGATCCCCTTGGAGGATTGCCGTAAAGTCCTGCAAGCAACAATAAACCAAGTGCGCAGAACGCGCTCGTGAGCAACAGGCCGAAGGCGATACCCTTTGCAGCGGTAGTCGCCGGCAACAGGAATAGACACAACGCGATCCCCGCCGGCCAAGAATTGACGAAAATCGCCATAGCCGTTGCGATTTCTTTGCCTGCAAACCAATCCGTCACCATTTTCGACATCAATACATTAAGCAGCACGCCACCGATCCCCGCGAAAACGCGTCCAGCAACCTGCCATCCCCACGTCGGTGCAAACGCCATCACGAGACCGCCCATGATCATCAGGATGAGGCCGAACATAACTACGCGCTTGTCGCCGAAGCGGCGTCCAATTTCTCCACCGGGTATGGCGAAGGCGAGGCCGGGGGCGAGATAAAGACTGATGAGCAGTCCGATTTCGCCAAGGCCAACGTCGTATTGCTTCATGAGTGTCGGTGACATCGATGCAGCGGATTGAAATTGAAATGCCATGCTCAAGCGAACAGTGAATAGCAGGATCAATACATTCCAACGGTTCATGTCCTGAAATTCCAATTCTGCGGGTAAAGCGGCGGCACGTTAAGCCAGGATCGCGATCAGGCATAGTCAGACGAATCCGACCATCCCGCTGCCCAATTGGCTCAGACGGGACAACTACCAATCTGGACCAAAACCGGTCCTGACGGCCCGAAACGCGAGTTCCGCCTCACCCAGAAAGCGGAACTCGTCGACCAAGCTGGCCATGTCTGTTTCGTGCCTGCCATCAGCGGACATCTCACCGTGTGAGTTCGGCGCGGCTTTTTTGTCTGATCCCGATCGTGGAAAGCTAACGTTCGAAGGGGATGGTCGCGAGCCCACAGTGTCCACCTCGCCGGTCTTGGCGCGAACGATATTGGGCGCGCAACAGGACAGTAGTGCCCGACGGCAACAACAGCTATCGTTGCCGTCATGTTAGTGTCGGCCTTGTCAAGGTGGAATTCCTTGCCGTCATTGTAGGTGCATTCGCTATGGCTGAAACGCCCGAGACTCATTACGTCAGGAGCGACGATGTGCATATCGCCTACCAAGTCCTTGGTGACGGCCCGTTCGATCTGCTTTTCGTCCCCGGTTTCGTTTCAAATGTCGAAGCGCTCTGGCGCTCACCAGATCAGAGCGCTTTCTTCCGACGTCTCGCCTCGTTCTGCCGCCTAATACTGTTTGATAAGCGGGGCACCGGCATGTCCGATCGAGGAACCCACGATTTCACGCTTGAGCAGCGTATGCACGATGTTCAAGCCATCCTTGACGCGATCGGAAGTAAGCAGGCGGCGTTGTTTGGGGTGTCGGAGGGCGGCCCAATGTCTCTGCTCTACGCTGCCACCTATCCCCACCGTACATCTGCGCTGGTGATCTACGGCTCCTACGCCAAGCGGTCACGGGCACCAGACTACCCATACGGTTGGGACGATCAGCAATGGCACCGTGTACTTGAGGACATTGAAGAAAATTGGGGCTCTCCGCAGTCACTGAGCATTGGCATGCGGACCGCAAGTGCTGACGAGGACCCGCTCAGGGCGGGCCAAACCGCCAGCTATTTCCGAGCATCCGCGAGCCCAGGCGCGGCAGCAGCGATCATGCGAATGAACCGCGACATCGACGTTCGCCACATCCTATCTGCCACCCATGTGCCGACACTCGTAATACATCGAACGGGCGATCCCGTAGTCGAAGTCGGGCACGCCCGCTATCTGGCTCAGCACATTCCCGGCGCAAAGCTGGTCGAACTTTCGGAGCCACTTCACACGCCTTGGTTGGGCAATCGCGACGCTATCCTCGATGCTGTGGAACAATTCCTTACAGGAACGCAGCGAGTGCGGGTGTCAGAGCGTGTACTTGCTACTGTTCTATTTGCAGACATCGTTGGATCAACCGAACGTGTTGCAGCCATCGGCGACAATCCCTGGCGCGAGTTGCTGAACGAATTCTATGTGCAGGTCCGCGAAGTGCTGAAACATTATCGTGGACGCGAGATCAGCACCGCGGGCGATGGGTTTCTTGCTGCATTTGACGGCCCGGCTCGGGCGATCCGCTGTGCCAACGCACTCGGTGATGCTGTACGACCCCTCGGCTTGAAAGTCCGTTGTGGCATCCACACCGGCGAATGCGAACTCATCGGTCACGACCTCGCCGGTATAGCTGTGCATATCGGTGCCCGGGTAGCCGCGCTCGCAACCCCGGGCGAGGTGTTGGTCTCACAAACGGTCCGTGACCTTGTCGCGGGCTCGGGCTTGGCCTTTGAAGATCGGGGATCACACAGCCTAAAGGGCGTGCCAGACGAGTGGCGCCTGTTCCGCGCGGTGCTGAATTGAGTTGTGGGGCGGTCCGTCACCCTAGGGCAGTTAGCCAAGCTCCGACCGTAGTTGGGTGGCGATCCCGATCTCGGGTCCTTCCCATTCGTCCAGCGGGTTCGCGTTCGCGCGATCAAGCATGGTCCTCGCTTCTTCCCATCGACCTTGCTCCGCAAGCAACCGGGAAAGGTGCGTTGCGGCTCTCAATTGATAAACAACGGCTCCCTGCTCAGCGGCTAAGCGTGCCGAAGTGCCGAAATGGCGCTCTGCTTCCCGCGCATCGCAGGCCGATTGTCTCAAAACGAGCTCTCCACGTAGCCGCCATAGCTCGGGAACGAAAACGCCTTCTTCCGGCGTCCTCAATCCCTCGAGCAGCCGCGTCACCAGAGCCAGCGCTTCAGAGTTGCGATTCGCGCCGGCGAGCGTATCGGCCATGATGATGCCAGGAAGCATCCCGAGGAACCCGTAACCGAAAGTCGCGTCGTAGGATGGCTCCATCTGTTCGAGCGCTGCTGCTATATCCCCCTCCAGCGCGCGTGCCGCGCCCAGCATGAACGATCCGACGGCCCTGGTAGCTGGAAAATCGTACCTGACCGAGACCTGCATCAGTCGTTCGGCGAACTCGCGGCAGCCGCCCGGATCCCCGACAATATGAAGCGCGAAGCAGGCGACGCTATTGAAAAACGCCAGCGTCAACGGATGTTGTAGGGAATTTGAGAGCGCAAGGCCATCGTCCAGCGTCGGTCTTACGCTCCGCGCGCGACCCGCCAGACCCAGCGCCAGCGCCCGCACGCAATAGGCGCAGGCGCCCGGATCATGTCCGGCATACACGTACGAAAACCGGTGGTGGCGATCGCGATCGTATTGTTCGATGCCCTCTGCCGTGCACTGGAGCATTTCCTTGGTTTGGCCCTTGAAATAGACGAAACCCCAGCGATGATGCAGGGCTTCGAATTGCAAATCTTCGTCGCCGATCTCCCGGCTGATGGTCATCAGCTCGTCGCCTCTCAACTCGGCCTTGTCGAGCCGCTGGTTCCTCGCCGCGTTCAGATACAATCCCCAGGTCGCCTGAAATAACTGCGGTTTGGCGCTTACCGTCGTGGCGAGCGTTCTTGCTTCCTCCAGCGCCAATTCGGTCTCGCTGGATTGCGGACCTTTGTGAAGGGCGAGCGTCGCCCCAAGCCTCAACTGCGCTTCAAGCTTCAGATGCGTGCGCTGCACCGGGTCAGCAATGCGCTCTGCTTCCGCGAGTGCGGAACTGAGATTGGCGACGGACTCGGCAAAGGCCAGACGTTGACCGGAACGATCTGCGGCAAGCAACCAGAATTCAAACGACTTCTCCCCGTCTCCGGCGCGGCTGTAATGGTGCGCAATCACCGTAGGTTCGCTTTCGCCCGCCATCGTGGACAGGGATTCCAGATGACGCGCAATTTCTTGGTGCAGCGATTGCCGGCGGCTGCGTGAAAGGCTCTCATAGGCTGCCTCCTGCACCAGCGAATGGTTGAAACTGTAACTCAACCCGTCCTCGTTTCCTGCCTCAAAGATCAGACCCGATTCGCGCAGCCGGACCAGGGCTGCCGGCAGGTCGTCGGGGCTCGCACCAGCAACCGCTTCCAGCATCGCAAAGGAGAATTGGCGCCCGAAAACTGAAGCGATCTGGGCGATGTCCTTGGCGCGGCCCAACCGGTCAAGCCGCGCCATCAATGAATCCTGCAAGGTAAGAGGAACCGCGCTCGGGCCAACCGACCGCAAATCCATTACGGCCTTGGTCAATTCCTGGGCGAACAGCGGAACGCCGTCACTTCGTGTGATGATTTCCTGGACCAGAGAATCGTCCATTTGCATTCGACTGGCGACTTGCCGGATCAGGGCGGCACATTGAACTTGCCCTATCGGCTTGCAATTGATTTGTGTGCCCTGGGCATGCTCGGACCAGTTGGTCTTGAGTTCCGGACGATGAGTGATCAAGACAAGCGCGTGCTCTCGCCCGATCCGCTTCAGCAAGCGGTCGATCAGCGTCTGCGTGGTCTGGTCGCTCCAGTGTGCGTCTTCGATCAACAGCAGCACCGGGCCATCCAGCGCCATCATCAGCAAGTCTTCGACGATTGCGAGCGTTTCGTTCTTGCGTTGATTGGGGGTCATCTCGATCGGAGACAGGGTATCTTTGACTGGAATCTCGAGCAGTTCCGCCAGCAGCAACGTTGATGAACGTGAGTGCCGGCCAACTCGTTCAAGCGCTCGCCTGATACGGTCCATGTTTTCCCGGGCCGACAAATCGCGGCTTATGTCGAGCCGATGACGCAGTAATGTTTTAAGCGGAAACAAAACACTGTTGCGGTGATAGGGCGAACATTGGCAGCGTAGCAGGCGATGGGGCTCCTCCCGCACCTGCTCGGCAAGAGCCTCCAATAGTCGCGACTTGCCCATCCCGGCTTCGCCCGCCAGCAGCACGACGTGTCCGTCTCCGCTGGTCGCGCGTTGCCACGCGTCGTACAAAAATGCCAGTTCGCGTTCGCGCCCGACCATGGGACCCGCAGCTGCGGCGTGCGCGGCCGCAAAACGGCTCTCGGTCGCACTCTCGCGAAGCGCTTTCCAGACCAGGACCGGCTCGCTGAAACCCTTTATCGCCTGCTCGCCGAGAAACGAATAGTCGAAAAAGTCGCCAGTCAGTTGATGCGTTGAGGAACTGACCAGCACACAGTCGGGTTCAGCAGCGGACTGAAGACGCGCCGCCAGGTTGGGCGTGTCGCCGACGACGGTCTCCTCTCCGGCGGCGCCAACGCCAGATGCTGCACCGGTAACGACGAGCCCCGTCGCAATTCCCACGCGGCACTGCAACGGCAGTCCATCCGGCCGCTTTAATCGCCCGACCTTTTCAACGATTTCAAGAGCAGCCCGGACTGCCAGTTCGGCTGCATGCTCCAACGCCAGCGGAAAGCCAAAATACACCAGTATTCCGTCGCCCAGATATTGCGCAATATATCCGTCATATTTGCCAACCACGGCAACGCAGGCGTCCCGATATTGGCGCAGCAAGCGGATAAGATCTTCGGGATCCAACTCGCTTCCGAGCGCGGTCGAGCCCACCAGATCGATGAATGCGACGGTGACCTGGCGGCGCTCGACCTGAGGCGCGGGTTGACTGGACGGCTGGAGCTGCACCGGTGCAGCCGGGGATGAAGTCGTCACCGGACGAAACTGCGCCGCGGCCGTCAAGAACTTGCGGCGGTGACCGAGTGACAGTCCTAATTTCTCCAGGTCTTGCTCGGTCAGGTCCGGGACTACCGTTAGGTCGATATCGTGACTTGCAAGGACCGTGCTGTATTTCTCGAGGCCTAAACTCTGGAGCCAAAGCGTGAAATCGGACATCGAATTTTCCCACGCTAGATCGTCACTTGCAGCACTATCCGCCTATGCCGGACATCGACCTTGTTAGCATGAAACTCGCTTTTTGGGTCATTTTCGGAAGTCAGCGTTCGTAGCGGCGAGGTCCGCTTTGCGCCCCCATGACCGGACGTCGCCGGCCCAGCCAGGCATGTCGGTTTCGTGCCAGAAGGCGACATTACATACTGAGCCGGATCGAACGTACACCACGACAGCCGAAGGGCGCTCGAGGCTTCAATTGAGGTCTCAGTCAGCACATTTACCGGTGTGCAGGCCGCCTCGGCCGCAATATAGTACGATCATGAAGTGCGCCATTGCCATGAACCAAGATATTCGTTTCTGCACGGCCAATGACGGCGTGAAACTGGCCTATGCTACCGCTGGCACCGGCGCCCCATTGGTCATGGCGTCAACCTGGCTGACGCATCTTGAACATCAGTGGCGCAGCCTCGCCTGGCGTCCTTGGCTCGATGCCTTCAGCGAATTCACCGTGTTGCGACACGATTCGCGAGGCTGTGGCCTGTCGGATCGCGACACCGACAAGCTTTCATTTGAGAACTGGGTAAGCGATCTCGCTTGCGTGGTCGACGCGGCGAGATTGGACCGTTTTCCAATTCTAGCGACGTGCTGGGGCGGACCGGTCGCCATCGAATACGCTGCACGCCATCCCGAGCGCGTCAGTCACCTCGTTCTCTACGGCACCTATGCGCGTGGACGGTTTCAGGTCGGTCAGCCAGCTGTGACCAGGAAGGCGCGGCTGATGCTCGAGCTCACGCGACTAGGATGGGGCCAGGAGAATGACGCCTTCATGCAGGTCTGGTCGTCGACGTTTCAGCCCGGCGGCACAATGGATTATCTACGCTCCTGGGCTGAACAGATGCGGCTTGCCACAACCGCCGGGAACGCCGTTCGCTTGCTCGAAATCGGCTGGAGCGTTGACGTGTGCGAAGCCGCGCGCAAACTGAAATGTCCGGTCCTGGTGGTGCATGCCGAGCGCGACTGCGCAGTTCCGATCGCAGAAGGTCGCCTGCTGGCGAGCCTTATCCGAGACTGCCGTTTCGTTCAGTTCGACAGCCAGAATCACATGCCGCTGCTTGATGAACCGGAATGGCCGCAGTTAATCGCTGAAATTCAATCGTTTCTGAAGAAGCCGAATGCTGCTACAACTATGCGTAGCACCCTTCCGCTCGATGAGCTTACTCCGCGCGAACGCGCTGTTCTCGAAGCGATCGCCGACGGACTCGACAATTCCGACATCGCAAGCGCTCTCGGCCTCTCGGAGAAAACGGTTCGCAACCATATTACCCGCGTATTCGACAAGATTTACGTCCAGCACCGTTATGAGGCGATTGTACGAGCACGCGATGCCGGACTCGGCACCCGGTTGGGCGCTCGTTGAGATCGGGACAACTGTCCCCAGTTTCCGGTGCGACAAGTTTGTGCGGCCGGGACTTTCGCCTCACTACAGGCGCTTCTCAAAAACTCATCCTTGCAAGCGAGAGGGCAAACCGCCCTCGCAACATGAGGTGCGAACAATGCCCAAATTCGTGATCGAACGCGAACTCGCCGGCGCCGGCAAATTGCCGCCGGACGAACTGCAAGCCATTTCTCAGAAATCCTGCGGCGTGCTGCAGGCCATGGGTCCGCAAATCCAGTGGGTCCAGAGCTTCGTGACTGATGACAAGATCTATTGCGTCTATGTCGCACCGGACGAGTCGGCCGTGCGGGCCCACGCGCAGAAAGGGGGGTTTCCGGCGAACAGAATCGCTCGTGTACGCTCGGTGATCGATCCGACAACCGCGGAGTCGCGGCATGAACCCATCCGGCCAAATCTGACAACTGGCCTCGCAAGCAACATTCCAAATCTTGCGAGACCGTATTGACTAGAAATCCCGCCGCGACAAGCCCTTTTGGGCACAGGTCCAAGCAACCCAATGTCCGCTTCGGGTCCAGGCCGTGTGGAAACGTTTTTCGTACCCCCATAACTGCAAGTAAGCGGGCGTGATGGACCTCGACGCGATCGGCTGTGCCTATTTTTGCTGTATCGGGTCTGGAGTCAATCCGGGCGCAGCCTCGGGCCATGCTGAGCGACCCTAACGGTCTCACAGCGGGCACCATGACGCGCTCCTCAAGCCCGGATCGCCGCGAGGAACGGTTTGATACCGATGATGTTGATCACGCGCGTGAGGTTGTAGGCGAGCACGTGCAACGCCATCTCAGTCGCCACTTTGGGCAGCGTCTTCATCAGAAAGTGCGTCGCCCCCATCCGCATCTTCAGCGTGCCAAACGGATGCTCAACCGTCTCGCGACGAGTACGCATTGCATCCGGATTTCTGTCCAGGCGCGCCTGCACAGCATCAACAACATACTCGTCCTCCCACCGCTTGATGCGACGTTGCGGTCCCTTCGTGCACTGAGCCTTCAGCGCGCAGGTGCGGCACGCGTTGGTCCAGTAGTGGTGCAGGACCAATCCATTTTCCTCGTTCGTGAAGTGGTGGGTGAGCTTCTCACCGGTAGGACAAATGTAGATGTCCTCCTCAGCCACGTAGCGAAAATCCTGCTTGCCGAAGCGGCCTTCCGACTTCGCCTCCGATGTCTGGGGTTTTGGCAGCGTGACCGTGATGCCAGCCTCATTGCATGCGAGGATCTCCTCGCCTTTGAAGTAACCGCGATCGGCGAAGGCTTCGAGGTTTTCTGCCTCCAATGCCGCCTTCGCCTGGTTGGCCATGTTCGCAAGATGCGACTTGTCGGTGCCGACGTTGGTCACCTCATGCGCGACGATCAGATGGTTCGTCGTATCGACGGCTGCTTGCACATTATAGCCGACCATCCCGGAGCCGCGCCCGCTGGTCGCCATCGAGCGGGAATCAGGATCGGTGAAGGAGACCTGCTGATCGGGCGCGGCAAGCATCCCTTTCTCAATCGCTTTGAGGCGCTTCACCTCCTCTTCGAGCTTGATCAGCTTCTCCTTGAGCCGCGCGGTCCTGGCTACAAGCTCCTCCGAGGGCGCCTCACCAGAAGCTGTCTGGCGATCGGCGGTGTCGAGCTGGCTCAGATAACGCGCAACGCTCTCCTCGATCTGCGCCAGGCGCCGCTCCATCTTTCCCTTCGTGAAGTTGTTGTCGCGCGAATTGACCGCCTTGAACTTGCTGCCGTCGATCGCAACGCTCGCCTTCGCCAGCAGACCCATCTTGCGGCACAAGGCAACAAATTGCGCGCAAACCTTCTTGATGGCCGGACCGTTGTCTTTGCGGAAATCGGCGATGGTTTTGTGATCCGGAACGAGCCGTCCCGTCAGCCACATCACTTCCAGATTGCGGCCAGCTTCACGTTCCAGCCGCCGGCTCGATTGGACCCGGTTGAGATAGCCGTAGATATAAAGCTTAAGCAGCGCCGACGGATGATATCCCGGCCGGCCGGTCGCTGCCGGGCTGACGCCCTCGAACCCCAGCTCGCGCAGTTCCAGCGCATCGACGAACACATCGACCGCACGAACAGGATTGCTCTCGTCCACCCAATCATCAAGGCATTCAGGTAACAGCGTCGTCTGCTGGCGATCGGCCCCTTCAACAAAACCCTTCATCATTCCCCCGCGATTCAGCAGGGGAATCATAGCATCGGTCAGGTTTTCACACAGTCTGGGTCAAAAGGCGAAATACTCGCTGCGAGCAGATGGTTTCTGGTTTGCCCCTAATAACGGACATCGCCGGGCCGCCCCGGCAGGTCCGTTTCGCCAAGGCGACATTCGACGATATCCGGCTGCGGCACCAACAGCGCCCAGGCCACCGCGGCGGTCAGCACCGCCGCGTGCACGGCGGATGTCATCTGGGTAAGTCTCGGCGGATTGCCCTTGCCTCCTGCTTCCTGCTGCGTACAAAATGCTCCAGAGAGGGGCGCTTGCCAGTGGAACCGCAGCAGCCAGAGCGGGTCGGACGCAGGTTGTCGGCGATAGTTGCAGCCGACGTCGCGGGTTACTCGCGGCTCTGGTCCACTTTGCAGGCTATGAGCGGAACACAAAGATGGCGGAAAACGACAACAGCGATGACTACCAGACTTTGGCGCAGCAGATCTTCGGAAAAGCGATGGCTGCTATTGTGTCGGAGGCCAAGATACACTTGGCCGTCGTGCGAAAATCTTCAGGCGGTGAAAGTTCAGAACCGACCGCCGCGAGTGAAAGTTCAGAACCGGCCGCCGCGAACATTGCGCCCACAGAACGGATAGCTCACCAAAAGCAACTCGCTACAGCTGCCGAGCTTGCCAAAATGATTGAAATCGACCTTGCGCATCACCCCGACTGTCCTAAGGCTGGATTTCGAGTGACGGTTTATGGCTCGCAGCATTGGCGCGCGATGTTGACGATTTCGCCCGCTGCCGGTCGCGTTCGCAATCCTCAAGAATTGCGAGACCTTACCGATGAACTCGCTGAGCGGCTCCGCAAGCGGTACGACGTGGCCTAATGCAGTCGATAAAGCCGCGCTCCTGCCGAAGACATACTTGCGCATTGAGGAATTGCCGAGAAGGGTCGAGGTTTCCTGAATTGTTCACTATCGGAAGAACGGCACAGGGCGAGATCGGGCCCGACTTGTTCGTGCAGGCCCGCACCGGGCTGGAGGGAATGCTGTCGAAGCGCCGAGAGAGCCGCTATCGCGCCGGCCGGTCGCCGGACCGGGTCAGGGTCAAGAACCGGCAGCATCCAGCGACGGACAGGGTCATGAACTCGTTCTGACGGCAGCGGGATGATCTTTGTGCGCCCGATCAACGGCCTCAACTAAGATTTTGCGCCTTCTTCCTGAAGTCCTTTTAGCGCCGCATCGACGATGCTGATCTCCTCCCGGAGCAGGGAAGTTAGACTTTCCGTACTGACCCAACTACCGCTGTGCATCCGACTGTTGTGTAAAAGCCGCTGACGATGGTCGCGGATTTCCTCCAGCGCCCGACGATTCTTCAAGGTAACGTAGCCCGCTACGATAAGCTCAATGGCCTTGGTCACTTCAATTACTCCACACCCAAAGAAACACCATCGGCAATTAAATCAAAGATCTTCCTGGTCTGCTAGGTGATTTATTTCCTGTCGCGAGGACGGCGCGCGCGAACGTCGGGCGACTAACGTCCGCTTTTGATCGCATTGCGAACTCAAGTCGGACATCGCGCCAGGTCCGGTTGGTGCCACAAGCGGAAGTCGACAGTCCCGGATCTTCGGTATGCCGAACCCATCCGATAAGACGTACCCCCGGATTGCGGTCGCGACCTTGTGAAGAGGTTTCGTCGGCCAGGCCGGCCATGAAATAATTTGTCCTGTTGGACGAAGCCATTTTCCCCCCACGCGAAGACAGGCTGAAACCAACGCGTGATAACAACATCCAAACATAAAGGAACAGGTCTGGAAAAAATTAGCTAATCGGTACACACCGGAAACAGGAGGACGGCAATGAAACGGCCTTTACTCGTGTTCGCATTTCTAACGCTCGCCTGCGCAGCAACTCTAGCTCCGATAAGGTCGACGCCTCCGATGCTTCTTTCCGATGCAAATGGGGCAGACTGGAAATGCACCAGGTCGGCGTTCATTCTAACCACCTGCGCGCCCAGCCGCGATGTCCGCGTTACCTCGATGAACTGACATCGTCAGGCCAACCCGGTATGAAAGCACTCTGGAGGTATTGCCGTGGCGGCAGCTGTGCTTCGGGTGCGAACTTGCGTTATCGTATTGGTCTTGTTCCTGACCACGATCTCCGTCGCTTGCGCCGCGGATCAGACGATAACCCTAAGGCTTGGCGCTCCGGCGGCACTTGCGCTTGAAAGACCTTTCAAGACGGTGCTGATCGGCGATCCGAATATCGTCGATGTTCATACGCTCAACGATCGTAGGGTCACTCTGGAGCCCCTAGAGTCTGGGAGCAACAAACCTCATTTTCGTTGACGAGAGAAGCATTGCGATAACCAACGTAAGAATCGTGGTCCTTGGTCCAGGCGATACTTGAATGAGGAGTCAGCTAAAACCCAATGATGCTGGGGTGCCACCTCAAAACGGTCTCGGTCGGTCACGCCCGAAGCTGCAAAGGTCATTTCCGGACAGTCGACGCAAACCTTTGCGATGTCCGCCCTTCACCTAATGAACGGACATCGTGAGGCTTGGGGGTCAAAAGGCGAAATACTCGCGGCGAGCAGATATCTTCCGCCTTACTCTCAACAGCAGACATGCGGTGGCACCACTGCCATGCCCGTTTCGTGCCAAAAACGGAAGTACGAGACTTATTCGATCACCTCGTCGGCAAGGGCCAGCAATGTCGGTGGTACGGTGAGTCCGAGCGTGCGGGCGGTCGACAGGCTAATGACAAGGTCGAACTTGTTCGCCTGCACAACCGGTAGGTCGGCGGGTATTTCGCCCCTTAGGATGCGAGCCGCGTAGATCGCAAGCTGACGATACGTGTTCGGCACGCTTGGTCCGTAACTCATAAGACCGCCAATTTCTACATACGCGCGGACCGTATAGATCGTAGGAATGGCATAGTGCGATGCCAAAGTGACGATCTGCACACGCCGGTTGGCAAAGAGCGTGTCCGCGGCAACCATGATCGCCCCCACTTTGTCGCGGGCGAGCACCGAAAAAGCGGTGTCGATCTCAGGGCTGTTGCGCGCGTGAACGATCTCCACCTCGATGCCAACAGTCGAGGCTGCCGTCGTAACATCCTTGGCGAAGCCCTCGGCAGTCTCGGCGCTTGGATTTACCAGCGCACCAAGGCGAGCAGCAGCGGGGAGCAACTCACGCAGTAGCCCCAGCCGTTTTGCCACCAACTCGTTGTTGAAAAGGTTCACCCCCGTCGCGTTACCGCCCGGACGATTGAGACTGGCGACAAGACCAAATTTGACGGGGTCGTCGTCAACTATGAAGACGATTGGTATCGCGTTGGTCGCGGCCTTCGCGATGCGAGCCGCGTCGGCGCTGGGTGCAGTAACAACAACTGTCACCTGTCGTCGGACCAAATCCGCGGCCAGCTCGGGCAGCCGATCATATTGGCCCTCGGCATAGCGATACTCGATTGCCACATTCTGGTTTTCGACATAGCCGGCTTCGGCAAGCACGCGTCGGAATTCTGCCATATAGGGCGCAACCGGGCCGGGTGATCCAGCATGAAGAAATCCGATCACCGGTGCCGGGCGCTGCTGCGACTGTCCATCGCGTGGCCAAACCGCTAAGACACCACCAACCACAGCGATAAACTCTCGTCGCCTCATATGCTCCCTCGGGGCTACAGAACGCACCCTATCATATCGTGACAAAGAGCTGTGTGTCGCATCACAGCAAAGTTGCGCCGAGCGGAAGACCGAAATAGGTCAAACTGCGACATGCCATTTCCTTTCGTATCATCGAGAAAAGAAGTAGTTTGAGCACTGGGCTGCCAGATGGGATTTACCAAATGCCACCCATGTTTAACGCGAAAGTCCTGACAGCTTCCTTGCTCCTTTGCTTGGCTGCTTTCCTTTCGGCCAGTCGAGCATTTGCTGACGACGAGAAGATTTGGGCTGCATTAAAGCAAGGTGGCAAGGTTATTTTGCTGCGTCACACTCACGTTGATATCCGAGAGGGTATTGGGCGGCTCGCGCCCGGAAACTGTGCGGCAGAAGTAAATCTTTCCACTAGCGGGGTGGAGCAGGCCAAGCGCATCGGAGAAGCCTTCCGTGCTCACGGTGTCGCCGTTGGCGAGGTTTTAGCCAGTCCCTATTGCCGTTGCATTGACACTGGCAAGCTTGCGTTTGGTCGCGCCACTCCTGTTCAATATCTAATGCCACCGGGTGTAGTATCAGACAGTCAGGCCAAACTGAACAATGAAAGCGTTTTGCAAGAAATTCTGAAACACCACGACTCCTCGAATTTGGTGATGATTACTCACGATCTCAACATCTCCAGCATCGTGCTCGAGCCAACAGTTAAGATGGGGGATTTTTTCGTGCTCCAACCCAATGGGGCGGATTTCGATATCATTGGTAAAATCCAGATGGGTGACCAATGACTCAGGCAAATCAACCAGTGCTTCGTTCGGGGCTGCCGGGCCACCTGAGCACATACCGGTATCTCTAGCGGCGACTTCCCGAAGTGGGTCATTCGCGTCGGTTTGACCGTGTGCCGCTCGCTTCCGGTCTACCCCGAACAACGGACATTGTCAGGGCCGGTCGGCATGTCTCAAAGGTGCCGATGCCAGATTTCGCAACCTCTTCCGTATGGCGGTCGCCTGATGTAGCCTGATCGGAGAGCCGCCACCGGGACCTGCCGAAGTCCCGCGAATTACGCCGGCGTTAGTGCCCACGGCGGGCATCGCAGTATCTTCATCTCCACGTCACTCATCTTAACTTAAGTCGGAATGGGCATTAGCCCGACTATGTTGCTAGACGAACGGGAGGATATCACCATGCATTTCTGTTTAACGGCGCAGTATACGGCACAAGCCCTCAACAATATCATGGATAACCCAACAGTCAGTCGCTACGAAGCGGCCAAAAATCTCATCGAAAAGGCGGGTGGCAAATTGCTTTCGATGTTCAGCACCGCTACCGATGGTCCCGGCGTGTTGGTAATCTTTGATGTGCCTGACCCCAGTGCAGCACCAGCGATTTCAGGCATTTTGGTCGCATCCGGCGCCGCCCACAATGTAAAACTCACTCGTCTATGGACGCCGGACGAAATAGTGCAAGTTCGCAAAAAGGCGAGCCAGCTTCGGGGCGTATACAAGCCGCCCGGTAAGTAAATCGCGTTGGGGTGGCAGCCGACGGGCTGCCACACCCCTTTTCCAGGATGCAGGTTTTGCCGGCCAAAAGCACCAGATTGGTGCGGCGAATCAATTTCGCTGTTGGGTCGGAAAGCACTCCGAACCTGTACTCACAGCGTTACTCACGCGATTTTTGGTCCCAAGTCAGGGTATTGGACGGAAACTGGGAGCAAAGGTCGTGCGAAACTGAGTTCGTGGCCGTCGGGGTCAAAATATCCGCGAATTAACTCACGTTTGAAGTCCCCGGAGGCGTATACTCAGACGATCACCGCTCCGCCTCCCAGGCATTACCGGTGACAGAGAGTGTTGCGCTCCCGCCTATTCGAGGGAAGCATCATGCCCCAGTCCGAACACCTGTCGTCCGCCATTCCATTCGTTGCAATTGAGCGCCCCGCTTGTCCGAAGTGCAAGGCCCCGATGATGCTCGTCAGTATCGAGCTAGCACGCCAGGGCATCGACTTGCACACGTTTGAATGCGCTATCTGCAATCACGTACTTCAGACCCTTGCGGCGTATGAAGACCCCATGAGGTCCAAGGGTCTTGGACGCTGGCTTCAAGGCGATTTGCACCCACCGAAGTAAGACCCGCCAGCGTGACTGGCGGATCAAGAGCAGACCAAGCCCAACGTCGGACTTAGGCGACCGATAGGGCGCTGATCGTCGCCTTCGCCGCGGCCAAGTTTCGAATCAAGCAGGCCGGAGCAAACTCTTGATCCAATTTATCTGGGTATCAGCCTGCCCCCCGTTTAGTTGCCATTTGACCCCGGCGGGAGGATGCTATCGACCGCGGGCACAATGGAGAGCAGCATGAGCAAGGCAGATCTCGACAATCGCCACCGCAACAAGGATGACGAAATTCGCGGCAAACACGGAAACACCCTCATCCGCACGTTGCGTAAGGTTTACGGACAGAATTTTGCAGCCGGCTATCCTGAAACCGAGAAACTGAGCGAGGTTTTGCTTAAGCTGAACGAGACCTCGCTGAGCCAGCTTCGCCGCGATCATGAGACCGGCCACTTGGAGCACAAGATCGCCAACGCTTCGAAGTAAGACCGCGCAAACCGGAATGGCAAAGACCCTACTTTCGATGTCGGATTTGCGGTGGCGGGCGTTGGCAGAAATCCGGAAGCAACCGGGCTGCTCAAGCGTTCAGGGCATCGCTCTCAATCACGTCTCGGATCAGCACGCTGAGAATAATTGGTCGCTATGTGTGTCATCCGCGGGCTCGGCCGATGCCAACACGGCCACCCGTGCAGCGCTCCACGTCCAAGGCGTGTTGCGACGCGACTATAATCTGATGACGGATTGACCGCACGGCACCACCGCGGCGGGACCCAATTATTTGGATTAAGCGATCATCGTCCGGATGCACAAACGTAAGGCGCGATCTCACGGGTCTCGGTCAGCTTGATCAAGTGCGCCGGTGCTGAGGGCGGGTTAGCGGATTTTGGTCCATTGCGCGATATCGTCCGGTGTTTCGAAGACGCAGATCACGGCACCGTTGTCCATCACAATTTGGGTCTTGGGATAACCGTCCTGAGCGTCAATTAGCGTCATCTGCAGGATGCGCGAAAGATTGACCCAGATGCTAGCCTTGTCGTTGGTCGTAAGCTTCAAAATCATCGCGGCAACTCAGGCTTGCGAGTGCGCTTTTAGCTGCTCTAAGTGCTTGAAACTCTCTGCGGTAAACCGGAACAGATAAAGTAGCTTACCGGATTCGTCAGAAACTTCCAACCGCCATTCAGGGTTCGTTTCCAGCGCGGCTAAAACATCTCGGATCATGTCGCAGCACACTTGCGAGGCTTCTTGCCGAGCGTCTTCGGCGCACGGCAAATTCACGACATGGTCATTGGTGTATCGGCCATAACGGATTTGAAAACTAAATCGTGCCATCCGGAATATTTTAGAATGACGCGTCGACTTTGTCTGTTCGGTTGCGGACGTGTCCTAATCGAATGCAACGCCGATCCGGCGGGCCTTCCGCCAAACGACGTGACAGTGGTGATTGCTGTGCTCGACGTTGATGACAAGTTCGAATGAACTGGGAATGCCGCTTTGGCTTTCGACTTCAAGATTCGCACCGCCAACGGACATATTGCGGACCAAGCAATCGATCCCCGAGCCGTCAAACGAGATTGTTCCGGCCTTGATGACTTTCTGGCGCTGGGTGACGCGATTGTCGTCCATCAGAACCCCCTTATGCCAAAGCGTTCAAAATTCCCCTAAGTAAGCCACTCGCATTTTTGCTCGTGGCAATGATCACAGTTATCCAATTAGACCTTGAAGCGCCTTCCACAAGACCACAACGGCAAGCCCGCTAGCAAATACCACCAGCACCCTGGTTGGGACGGTCTCATTGAGCCATTTCTTTGACGCACTTGTGCGCTTCTCTCAACCCGATAGATACGACCGGTTTCAGGCGCACAAAAGTATTGCGTTGCAACAAAGCCGTTAAGAGAGGCGCATACCATGCGACGAAAAACCCTGAAGGATTACGACCGCAGGAACGTCCGTTACCTTCGGCGGCGTCGGTGGCGTGATCGGTTCGCTTATCGCAGATTAGCCATGGGTGCGATAAGGTCGCGGGTACGCGCCGGCTGACGGATGCGGACATCGCGAAGGCGCACGAGATGCGGCGCTGACGGCGATCATCAACATTGCGGGATCAGGCAAACCTCTTTGGCGGCCAATGACGTTTAGCGCATGGTCACCATCACCGGCGTCATCGATAGGACAGCAACGCTGGCTTGATCAGCATCATCGCGCATGACAGCATCTTGGCTATCGGGGATCGTTGGCCCGACACATTGGCAACGCACCGCGCCTCATTGAGGCCATTGCGTCCCATGGCAAGGCAGGCACGGCTACGTTCGACGCTGCTCGACGCAGCACACCTCCACGCAAACGCAACGCAACGGCAAGCCGTCAGGGTCGTCTCTGGCGGCTTTTGCGTGTGCGCATCACCTTACTTCGTAGCGAAGGATGGTCGCATCGACACCACGCAACCCAAGGTACTGTGCCGCAATCAGTAGCTTGTGCGCTCCAGCCCTCGGTGCTTTGGGGCCACCTCGATTAGCAGCGTGTATATTTTTGAGTTGGTTGCATCCGTGATGTCTGAAATGTGCAGCTCCATCTCCCGTTTGTACTCGCAAAGGTCCGTCTCCCTCCGGTGTGGGCCGCCTTGTCTGGTTAGGATGAGTGCTGTGTAACAGTCCTTATGGACAGCAATAAGTACAGTACTCAGGTTGAACGGTTGGGAGTTGTTGAGACCGGCCGACGTCGACGCTGGACGGATGACGAGAAGCTCAAGATTGTTCTGGAGAGCATGCAGACGCCACGGGCGATCTCGTCGACGGCGCGGCGGTACGGCATCTCGCGCTCGCTTTTGCTGAATTGGCGACGATCGTTCTGCGCGGAGCCGGAAGGCGCTGCTGGGCAGAGCTCTCGTTTTGTGCCGGCGATGGTCGTTGCGGATCCGATGCCGACCGCTACGGCGACGAGCGGCCACATGGTAATTGAGATCGGAAAGGATCGTCGCGTCATTGTCGATGCCGGTGTTGACGCGGCCGCCCTGGAACGGGTGCTTCGGGTTCTGGAGCACCGATGATTCCGGTTGCTGCAGGCGTGCGGATCTGGATCGCCACCGGCCATACCGATATGCGCAAGGGCATGCAGGGCCTGGCGTTGCTGGTGCAGGAAGGCCTCGGCCGTGATCCGTTCGCAGGCGACGTCTTCGTGTTCCGCGGTCGCGCGGGTTCGTTAATTAAAGCCTTGTGGCATGACGGGATCGGGCTGTCGCTCTACGCCAAACGGCTCGACCGTGGACGGTTTGTCTGGCCGGCGACCATGGATGGCGTGGTGGCGCTGAGTGCTGCACAGATGAGTTATCTGTTGGAGGCGATCGACTGGAGAAATCCGCAACACACTTGGCGACCGCAGAGCGCGGGCTAGGCTTAAAAAAAGTTCTGAGGTGCAGAAAAAAGTCGCCGCAAATCACTGATTTTGTGATTCCATCAACTTTATGAAAGCTGGTGTTGAAGCCCTGCCAGACGACGTCGAAGCGCTGAAAGCGGCCTTGATTGTCGCTCGCGCGGAGACCGCCGCGGCGCGTGCTCAACAATCCGATGACCAGGCGCTGATCGCCCATTTGAAACTGCAGATCGAGAAGCTGAACCGCGACCGCTACGGCCCGCGCTCGGAACGCACTGCCCGGCTGTTGGACCAGCTGGAATTGACGCTGGAGGAACTGGAGACCGCGGCGACCGAGGACGAGCTTGCCGCAGAAATGGCGGCGGCCAAAACCACGAAGGTGGCGTCGTTCACGCGCAAGCGGCCGTCCCGCAAACCGTTCCCGGACCATCTGCCCCGCGAACGCGTGATCGTGCCGGGACCTGTTGCCTGCAGCTGTTGCGGCGGATCGCGGCTGTCCAGGCTTGGCGAGGACATCACCGAGACACTGGAGGTCATCCCGAAGTCCTGGAAGGTGATCCAGCACGTCCGTGAGAAGTTCAGTTGCCGGGACTGCGAGAAGATCAGCCAGGCGCCAGCGCCGTTCCACGTGATCGCGAGGGGCTGGGCCGGGCCCAGTCTTCTGGCGATGGTGCTGTTCGAGAAATTTGGCCAGCATCAGCCGCTCAACCGGCAGGCCGAGCGCTATGCCAAGGAGGGCGTACCGATCAGTCTGTCGACCCTGGCTGACCAGGTCGGCGGCTGCACGGCGGCGCTGATGCCTTTGTTCAAGCGCCTCGAGGCCTACGTACTGAGTGCCGAGCGATTGCATGGCGACGACACCAGGGTGCCGGTTCTGGCCAAAGGCAAGACCGACACTGGCCGGATCTGGGTCTATGTGAGGGACGACAAGCCGTTTGGAGGGCCCGCGCCGCCGGGGGCGGTGTTCTATTACTCGCGCGACCGGGCCGGCAAGCATCCCCAGGCGCACCTGACCAACTACACCGGGATCTTCCAGGCTGACGCCTATGAGGGCTATCGCAAGCTTTACGAGGGCGGCCGCGTGCCTGGTCCGATCCTGGAAGCCGCCTGTTGGGTCCATGCCCGGCGTCCGTTCTTCGTGATGGCGGATCTGGCCGAGAACGCCCGTCGCAAGGCGCAGGGCAAGAAGCCGGCGGTGATCTCGCCGCTGGCGTTGGAAGTGGTCCGCCGGATCGATGAGTTGTTCGAGATCGAGCGGGCGATCAACGGACAGAGCCCCGAAAGGCGCAAGGCCGTTCGACAGGAACTCAGCGCGCCGCTGGTCGCCAATCTGGAGGCCTGGATGCGTGAGCAGCGCGCCAAGCTCTCGCGCGGCAACGACGTCGCCAAGGCCATGGACTACATGCTCAAGCGCTGGATCGCGTTCACGCGCTTCCTCGACGATGGCCGCATCTGCCTGTCCAACAACGCCGCAGAGCGCGGCGTGCGTGGTATCGCCCTGGGGAGAAAATCCTGGTTGTTCTGCGGCTCCGACCGTGGCGGCGAGCGTGCCGCAGTCATGTACAGCCTGATCGTCACGGCCAAGATGAACGATATTGATCCGCAGGCCTGGCTCGCCGACGTCCTCGCTCGCATTGCCGAGCATCCGGTTCACCGGCTCGATGATCTGCTGCCGTGGAATTGGCATAAGCCCAGCGCGCAGGCCAGTCAGGCCGCCTGACCATGGCCGGGATCAGCTACGTCTTCACGATTAGCCACGTCGCCGAAATGCTCGGCGAGGATGAGGAGTGGCTGGACGAGATCAGCATCGTGCTGGATCCGGAAGACGGTCGTCTCGGCGTTCTCGGCCCCGGCGAAGAATTCGACAACCGCCTTTACACGCTTCGGCATCGATAACCTCGCTGAGCTCGTGCAGATCTACAAAGCAAATCCCAGTCTGCTTCCGCGCCCTAAGCCGCGCGAGTGAACTCGCCGCGGTACTGACCGGATGCTAACCAAAGGTCCTCACATTTTGAGCTAGAAAGCTGGAGTTGCCAAGGTGTCGGATGAAAGAGGCAGAATCTTAACAGTACCTGTCTTTAAAGGCTTTCTGAGCATTTATGCGTCGCTATGAGTTTGCTGGCCTGGCCGGAATTGAACTGCAGACGGAAGATCGAGATGCTGTTCGCACACCTCAAGCGTATCCTGCGCCTGGACAGGCTCAGGTTGAGAGGCCCGTCCGGTGCTCAAGACGAGTTCCTCCTCGCTGCTACAGTCCAAAACCTCCGAAAGCTGGCAAAGCTGATCCCACTGCCCACCCCAATGCCGGCCTGGGAGCAGACAAACTCACGCGCGCCCGATTCCTTGCAACATGCCAAACAGTTGGGCCGCCGACTTTTTCAACACAATCTGCCAATAGGCGACATCGCACGCTTGGTTTGAAATGAAAGAGGCCGCCAACTAAGGCGATCCCATCGTTGCTGCACTTGTAGTCGTAGGTCGTGCCGTCGCAAGATGGATTGACGCCTGTTAGCCTCATTTCCTTACCGCAGGTAGGGCAAGTAGGGGAAATAGGAGGCGTGGCTTCTGAGGAAATGGGCGGCACGGCTTTGGAGGATAGGTCTGATATGAGCATGATGTGCTCCCTTGAACTCTACGGGCAACGGTCGCCTTTCTGGGTGCCGGTCGCGAGTTGGCATCTCAGAGGCTTGAGCCGCCCTTAATTGCCGATGACTATACCACACGATAATAATGAGATCACCTCAATCGCTATGCGCAATGATATGGATCAATAAGGCGCGGCGAATGGCACTGGCGTGGGTGACCACAGAGAACGGGATTTTCAACTCCGCGCCGCATAGAGGCCTACCGGATGGGCAATGTCGCTTATGACACGAGATGCAATCTGAGCTCAATCCACCGCGGCGACTGAGTAACCGCGGACGGGCAAAGAAAGATTACCCGCGCCGGCGGGGCATTTTTCCGATTGTTCTCCGACGGTGCGCTCACGCGCTTTGACTGCGGCCGGGAACGCAAAAAGCCGCCCGGGCATGACCTCGAGGTTTTAGTTTCTACTTGCTCTTCGGCACCGGAGGCGGCTTGGGCTCAGCTATCACGTTGACCGGTGGCAACGGATTGTACCCGTTTGTTCCCGCCGCCAGACCCGGAATGCTTCGGCACAGCATCGAATAGACAAGGTCACCTTTCGATGTACGGCCGATCGGTTCACACACTGGTTCTTTCACCGTACTGTCCTGTGCGACAGCAGACGATGATGCAAACAAGAAAATTAGAAGCAGCTTCTTCATATCGCTACGCGAAGTTACGGCCGAAATCCAAGCATGAAGCGTTTTGCGTTAAACTATGTTCCAAACAATGCCGTTGACGATGACAAAAAGAAGAACAGCCAAGACTACCGAGCCCAACGTTAAATCCAGCGATCCTGAGTTCTTCATGTCGGCTAACGCCAAACACGAAATAAAGTTCCACGGTACAATACCTTTGGACAGCTCTTCGTTCGAACCTTGGGGCACAATATCTCAGCTTATGTTGGAGAACTTGAAGGAGAGCGCCGCGCTTGAAAAGGCTACTCTAACTCCGGACGAAGTATTGAAGCGCAATCAGCTTAAGTTGGGCGCTACTGACATTGCTCGGAAGTTGGCCGATGCAGATAATGCTGCGGCTAAAGAGCTAAACAAGCTGAAATCAGGCGATTGCGTGGCAGGCTAGAGCGGGCCGCGAATTCGCGCGGTCTTTGTCGCTATTGATCGGTCAGCCGTTGGCGCGGCGTAAGCTGGAGCAGCGTTGCCGCCGGTCGCTTCCCGGCCTTCTTGCACTTCTGACAAACCAACCGCCCGGCGAGATCGTGCACGAATGTCGTCGGCACGTGGGGCAGCGCGCACAGATCAACATCGCGCGGCGTCTGGCAGCGGGAGCACTTGATTTCCAGCCATGGGTAGCCGCCGTTGATGGCCTGATCTATCGTCGGGCTCGGATCGATGGGGCCGCCGTCGCTCCACATGCGTTCATTCCAACTTTGGCAGGCGAGGTTGTCGGCTTCCCGGATCAGCGCCTCGCCCTCGCGCCGCTTTTCTGCCGACCGCTCGGCAAAAATGTGCGTCATCGCCCGCGACTTCGAAAGCTCTTTCTTGAGGGCTTTGCGGTCGCCGCCGGACAACGGGGCATGGGTGGTGCTTCGGAGCCATCCGCTATCAGAGCGCGCCGCGCCGGTTCGCGCAATCGCTCTATATGTCGGGGTCGGGCGATCTTGGTGCCTACAGCCCGTCGCGGTTACGCCCGATCAGCCTGACTTGCTCAGCGTCAAGGGCCTCGATGCCGCCGACCGCATAGGCCGCTACAGCTCGCAACAGCTCGGCGAGTTTGGCAGCCGCGCCCGGTTCGAACTTGGCGAAAGCCCCTTTGGTGATGTCCGCTATCTGGCGGAAAACTCTTTCGGCCTTCTCGTCTTCGCCTTCCTGAAACATGAAAGCCGGGGCACGTAGCAAGCGCACCTTGGCGCATAATTCGTCGGCGTCTTCCTCGACCTTGTCGCCGACAAAGACAAGCGGGCAGTTCTCGCGGCGAGCATGGGCTAGCACTTTGCCGATTTGTGTTTCACCCGTTCGGCAAATGATCGTCCGCATGATGTCGCCAAGACGCTGCGGTGATGATACCCATGACGAGGCTTTGCATTCGTGCTCGCCACGGAAATAAATCAACTTGACGCTGAGGCCGCCAACCTCCTTGAACATGTCGGCCTGTATTCGTGCCGCCGTGTCCCATGTCTCCTGTCGGCTCATGGTCGCATCTAAGCCAAAGATCAGGCGGCCGGTGGTCATCACCGGGAGATCGACGCTCGCCAGATATTCGGACAATGCTGAGGCTTTGCCCGTCGTGATTTCCGTGCTCATTACATCAACTCCTCTATAAGTTCAGCTTCGGTTTTCGGTCTGGCAATTTGGATCGGGCCACGATCGGCCGGTGGCGCTTTCGTTCCAAACTTTTTGTGGGCGCGCCACTGACGCTCAAAGTTTTTCCGCTCGAAATACCAAAGCGGTTTGTCTTCGTGTTGGTTGGGATCGCGAAATTTCCGCGTGTCGATACGGAAGGAGTGCCACAGCAGCGACTTGATATCGCCCACTCTTAACTTGCGTTGCGCCTTGTCCGCATCATCGTTCGATCCGCGATACTCGGACCAAGGATAATGACCGTCCAACTCAAGGAGGGCGGCACACATATCAGCACACGTGATGTTGGGATGACCGTGGTCATCGAAAACAGCTTCGCAGTCGAGCAACAAAGCTTCCTGCACCACTATGCTAGAAATGTCCGCACCTATCATAGCAAGTGCCGCCGCACGAGCGCGCTTGCCCCAATCGGTGCTAAAGCTGTCCGCAACGGAAATCAACGGAAGCCATTTGTCGCGGGCTTCTCTGCTGCCTTTCATGCCCTCGGGCATTTTAGGGTACAGCCTTTGCAGATGCTCGTCGGGGCTTAAGGCGGCCTCCTTGTCTGCCCAGTCCGCGATAAGCGATTGGGCAAAATGGAAATTAGCCAGCACTGCCGGATCGTCGAGTTGCAGGTTATAATCCTCAAGGTGTTCCGATTTGAAAAGGTGAATGTTGATCGCACGGCTAGCAATCGCACCGGGTACGCGGTTCACACCACCCAATGCGAGCGGTCCGAATATCTGAAGCTCTTCTCTGTGAAGCTGCTTTTTGGCACCTTTATCGAAACCGCCCTTGATGATGTTCACCCGGTCACTGTCGCCGAAAATGTGTTCAGCTTCATCAACGATGACAGTGCCGCCGGTATCCATATTACGGACGAGTGCCGCCGTTGTGGTGCTCATTGACGAGATAGGGTTATGGCCCAGATGAAAAATCAGTTTGAACACGGTGGTTTTGCCGCACGCGGGAGTAGCCGACGTGAGGGACAGTCGCGGCGCGTGCTGATAGCGCGTGTGAACGTGCGTCCACAAAATCCACAGCGAGATTGACACGAGATCATGCTCAGGCGCATCGATATAGCTTTTCACGATGGCATGAACCAGCGACAGCGCGTCGGCCTTCTTGCCCTTCTTCTTCGGCGCGGCCTTGGCTCCTTGTCGCATATCGCGTTCGCGCTGTTCGATTACAGCGGCGGCGGCAACCTCTGCCCTGAAGTCGAGAAGGTTCTGGCCGTAGCTGTAGCCGTGCGTTTTGAAAATTTTTCGCATCTCGGCCTCGGCCTTCTCGGCCTGAGCCTTCACAACGCCCTTGTCTCCGTTGCCATAGGCAACGATCAGCGCGTCAAACTTGGCCAGCCTCTCGAAGTCTTTTTTGGGAATTTTCAAAGCCATTTTATTTTACTCCTGTTGTCGAATTGGTTTGATGACGCAACCAGCAACGCACACGGCGGCGACGACGCCTTGAGTTGTGTTCGCTGTAGCGGACGCGTTGAGTGATAGGCTCGGGCTCGGGCAATCCGAGGGCTCGGGCCAGCGATATTTTTTGCGGGGGATGGATCGGTCGCGGCCGTGCCAACGTCGTGTCGGTCAGCGGCTCGAAGTCGAGCAGCGGACGGCGCATCTTGACCACGGGCGCGGCGGCTGTCGCGCCAAGCCGGGTCAACGCTTTATAGACATCCCGCGCCGCGTTCTTGAACGCGTTGGCATCTGAGGGTGTGGAAGACAGGCTTATTCGTCACGCCGCTGCAATACGTCGAGAGCAACGCGAGAAGCAACTCGGGATCAGTTTTCTTTGTCATCTGATACGCTTCTTTCCTGTTCGCACTCGCCCTCTGCCCCATCCCTTGCGACGCATCGCGCCCGGTCGGCGTTGTTGTTGCTCATACCGGGCAACGTCGCAGTTAACGCACCGGACACCTAAGACGTAGCGAAGCCCCACACTGCCACAACGGCGGCATGGTTTCGTCGCCATGAACAGATGCTTCCCCGCCTTGATAGCGGCAATTCTGTTCGGACTTCTGCGGTGGGAAATTATGGGAGACAACTTTCCGGCTTTCGTTAGATGTTCGAATTCTTGACGCGATGATACGCAACGCCATTGCGGCCGTGGCCTCGCCTGTCTCGCTTCTGGGGTTTGGGAATGTCTGCGATCGTGCGCAAGCCATCGATCGCACGGAGCGCACGATCGGCAATGAGCTTACTGCCGCATTTCACTTTGAGCGACCCAATCGGCTGGCGGCCGTAAGCACGTCGGTCCCGCTCAAGGGCTCGCCCTTCGTCTGCCGTCGCATGTCGAAACTATCTGGAACGTTGCCCTTGCCTTCCCAGTTCTTTTGAAGCGGCTCTGTGTCGAGAGGCGCACCATGGGCGAATTCATGCGAGGGTTTGCTCTGCCGCGTCATCCCGTGAGTGATGGCCGGATTAGTCAGCCGCTTAGCTGCGCCGTTGCGTGCATCGAGTTTCATGGTGTTCCCCTTTGTGAATAAAAAGCCATGCGACAGGCGATTGGCGTTCGGCAGGGTCACGCCCTTCTTGCGTTCTGTCATCGGAGCGGCGCTCCGGTAATGGTGTAGCCACAAGGCGCGGCCCATTCTGTTGCGCATTTGGAGACGCCCAATAGCTTCAGCAAGCGCGCGCGCTCCTTGTAGGCGGCCTCTTGCCCGTGGCGCTTGACATAGGCGTCGCTCCAAGGGTTCTGCGAAGACACGGCGTTGCCGCCGGACTTCGCACCACGTGGTGCGGTGATCTTCTCGCCCTTCTCAGTCGTGAAAGGCTTCACTCCGAACTTGGCTGCCTCTTCCGTGAGAAGCACGAGGGCTGCCGCATCGCTAGCGCAGAAGGCCTTCAGCTCCTTGAAGCGTGCGCCCTGCTTCGTGAGGGACCCGCTTGTCCACGTGTCGTCAACCGGGTCTTCGAGAACAATTGGCTCGAATGCATGCGGTCGCGACTTCAGCCAAAACTCAAGATACTCTTCGAGCGTCTGCCCTGCTGAGTTGATATGCGCCCCGTCAACCGGATCGATGTTCCACTCGCCACGCGCGACTTGTGGCGAAATCCAGTTGTCTCGGAATTCAGCGGGCACATACTGCTGAAGACGGGGCACGCGTGATCCAGCGAGATTGAACGCGCGAAGCGGCAGGTTGAGCACTTCGTAATTGACTTCAGCCATTGTGAGGGACCTTTCGTTTCGCGCGGGGCAGACGCATGAACCATTCCTGAAGTCCGCGCTCTCCGAACACCGGGATCAATTTTCGACTTCCGAGCTGTCGGCAATCCAGCTCGCCCATAAGGATGGCGTCTCTAATCAGCTCCGTCCCGTTGGTGCGAGGTTGTAGACCGAAGCAGAATATTGGATGTGCTCGATGCCGTCGCGAGGCTCTTTGGGGTTGCTAAAAAGGAGGAGGCCACTCGCCAGTTGCCTGCACCTAGCAAACCGAAACAGATCGAGCACCGGAAGCCACCCGCCGAGCCATCCAAGCGAGCGGAGATGGACGATGACATTCCGTTCTGAGTACGGTTAGCGCGGCTCAATTCTAAACGGTTTGAACGGCTCTCCAGTGCCGTGTAAGATCGCGGCGAGGGCCGGGGAGGGCTCCCGGAAACAGGCGACCAAATAGGCGACTAAAATAGAAAGCGGTCCGGGGCTAAAAATGCAAGAAGTGCCCGGTTTTATTGGCTAACTTGCGGGCGTAGTTCAATGGCAGAACGGCAGCTTCCCAAGCTGCATACGAGGGTTCGATTCCCTTCGCCCGCTCCAACACTTAGCTGATGTTCTCGTGTCCTTAGGCACCGCCCACGATGGGCTTCTTGGCCCGCCAGTAGCGTTCTCCGACTTGCCAGCTTTCTTCTCTTCGAGGCCCGGGATTTTTGTTGGATTGGCCGCCAAGCACCGATCGCCGGCTCTCTAGGAAATGGCGAACTGCGCCGAACCTCACAGGCTGCACTCGCAGCTACAGGCATCGCGTTGAACAGATTCTGAGTTTTGTAGGTCGCTACGGAAATTGAACGAGAAGGTTTTCGTTAGCGTCCAGCGCAATTCAACGCGGCGTAAATTGGCTGGCTTGCAATCGCGTCAACATCTTCGGACATGGTCAGTTACACCGAATCGTTCCCCAGAGCCATTAGTCTCCATGATCACGGCTTCGACCTTAGGGGAGGATAGTGGGACGTGAAAGCTCCAGTCCCGATCCCGCCGGGTTATCGGACAGGCAATGCAGCGACCGGTCAGCTGATTAAAGGCCAGCGGCGAAAGAACCAGCGCAGGGCGCCGTCCGGCTTGCGCGTTGGCAACCGATTGCAGGAAATCCAGCCAAATGATGTCGCCCGTATCGGGGCAATAGGCTGCCACCTCACCATGCCTCATTGCCGCGCTTGAGGCCCCAATCGACCTCTTCGG
Source organism: uncultured Alphaproteobacteria bacterium (assembly GCA_963721135.1). Taxonomy (GTDB): domain Bacteria; phylum Pseudomonadota; class Alphaproteobacteria; order Rhizobiales; family Xanthobacteraceae; genus Bradyrhizobium. Next base: position 19,762 of record CAVRIB010000010.1, on the reverse strand, counting down.
GAACGTTTTCCCGGGTCATTCCACTCAGCAATTGATCGAGCGTGAAGCTTGGCTTGCGCGCCGGCTTGACGATGGGACGCAACACCAGGCTTCCGTTCTCGATTTTGATTTCGGCACGCTTGCCGTCGCTGACCTTGATGGCATCGGCGAGCGCCTTCGGAATGCGCACGGCGAGGCTATTACCCCATTTGCAAAATTCAACGATCATGGCGGCAGCCTTCATGTAGATACCATGTATATACAGCGAGGCGCCTGGGTTGCCAACCGGAACCGAGATTTAGGTTTTAGCGTCAAGCCCAGGCATCAGAGGATAGCGGGATCGGGGGCCGTTCCCAGGCGCTGGACAAACCGGCTGGCATAGTTTAGTCTAGCTTAAGCTAGACTAAAGGAGACGGGTATGCGGGAGGTCGGCGCCTTCGAGGCGAAGAACAGATTTGGGCAGCTGCTCGATTGGGTCGAGCGCGGCGAGGAGGTCACCATCACCCGACACGGCAAGGCGGTTGCGCGCCTCGTTCCCGCAAAGCTTGGCTTCAATCGTGCGGAAGCTCATGCCGCGGTGCGCCGCATCCGCGCGCGCGCCGAGCATTTGAAGCTTGGCCCCTTTGATTGGTCTGAGTGGAAAGCGCTGCGCGACGAAGGTCGCCCGTGAGCGCGCTGATACTCGACAGCTCCGTCACGCTTGCCTGGATCTACGGCGACGAGACGAACGAGGCCATCCGCCGGGTGTTCGACGCCGTCGCCAACGATGGCGCGCTGGTGCCGGCACTCTGGCGACTTGAGGTCGCCAATAGTCTGACGATGGCCGTCCGCAAGCGTCGGATCGATCCGGATTTTCGCCGCGCCGCGCTCGCCGATCTCGCCCTGTTGGACATCGCGACCGACCAACAAACAGATTCCTACGCCTGGACCGATACGCTGAACCTCGCCGATCACTTCCGGCTCACCGTCTACGACGCCGCCTACCTCGAGCTCGCCCGGCGAAGCACGCTGCCGCTCGCAACCCTCGACCAGGAACTGAGGGCGGCCGCAACCGCCATCGGTGTGGCCGTGTGGGGGAGCGAACCGGAATGAAGCTGACCGCAACTTTACAAAGGTTGAACCCGCGCAACGCGGTTTGACCGTGACTCGTAAGTCGGCGTTGCAAAGCCATGGAGAATAAAAACGCGTGAAGAAACAAGCAAAAAACCAGAATGCCTTTCAGCACGGGGTCTATTCGAGGAATGTCTTACTGCCCGGAGAGAAAAGGGCTGACTACGAGGCAATGCGTCAGGCTCATTTTGAAGAGTATGTACCAGATGGCGTGACCGAACTATGCCTGGTGGACAAGTTGTGCAAGCTGCGTTGGAAGGAGCAGCGCCTGGATCGATATAATCAAATCTGCCTGCAACAGCGCAAAGATAGAATTCGTGAGGAGAATACGCCACTGTAGTGTCGACCACGCGTCGCATGCCGAACGTGGCCCTCATCAATATCCGAAGCTCGTGAGCTATCCGTCGTTTCCAAGCGACCATCAAATCGAGCCTCAGGTAGTACGCATCCGCCTCGCGGCGTGCTATGCTTACCAAGGGTAAAGCACCTCAAGCCTGGGTTCCCAGCGTGCGCCTGAAGATCTTGGGAAGATCGACCCTGATCGATCGAGAGGTCTTGGAAATCGTGGCAGGGCTCGCCGCGATACTGGCTTTCGGTTTGATCCTGGTGCTGTTGCAGCAATAGAAAGCTGAATGCGAGGCCTAACCAGTGCTGCTCGTTCGGACCCGCAGAGCGGGCTGCCAGTTCCGAGCATTGCGCGTAACCCGTTGTCGGAACCTGTTCCACCCGAACGCGTTTAGCCTGGCCAAGGATATGGCAATGGACACGTCCAAGCTGCGTTGGATCGCTGTGGCGCTCGCAATCGCCTCGACGGGCGAGGCGTGGGGGCAGGGGACGAAGGATCCCTCGAACCCTGTGCCGTCCATGGTTTATACGATCCGCCCGCGCGATGAGCCGGCGCCTCTGACCGCCGTTCCGAACAACTCGTACACGCAGTCACAGCGGCCGCCGACCGGGTTGCGACAGGTGCGTCCCTTTCATCCCGCGCGCGTACGCAGATAATTTAACGGGGCATTCGTATGATGCCTGAAGTTATTGCTTTGGTGGCGCCGGTGCCGGGACTTGAGCATTCTTGGCCATACAGTCCTTGAAGTAGGCTTGACGGTCGCCACTCATCGGCACCGCGCCGGGACGCTTAAAGGGATATGCGATGTAAGAATAGTGAAGGCACCGTTTGGCGACCTCGGCGGTCGGCGCCGCCAAAACCTGCAGAGGGATGATCAGAGCAGTAATCGCGCCAATAGCTGCAACTGTCGTAATTGGCTTGGCCAGAAAATGGCTACCATTCTCATCCTTGCGGGCTCCCTTGAAGGTAGATGATTGACACATCGCTCAAATGATATTGGCGAAAACTGGTCTATCATGATGTTACTTCTATCGAGCAGCTTACCTAGTTTAAGCCCCTGGCGTTTGCAAGGAATCAACTGGTTTTTCCGATGCCCATTTTCGCAGCGCGTCACGCTCCAAAGCTTGCTGCCAGCGAAACGAAGTGAGCGTTGACCGAGGCGATCATCTCGACCGATCCACCCCGCGACAGCCTGTTGAAGATCGCCGGCGGCGGCGTGCTGTCGGGCGTTCTCACGCCGCTGATGGTGCCGCTGATCGACAAGATCAACGGCACGCCCGGCGATTTCCGCATCGCGTTGGTGGCGCTGCCGTTCGCCGTCGTGGTTTTCGTCTTGGTGCGACGCTGCAGCGCCAATCCCCGGTGGGCGGCACTGCTGGCCGCCATCGTCACCATGATCGCCTTCGTGGCCGCGGTGAACGCCGCGGTCTTCGTTGACGCCCAGGCCGACGACGTGACCAGGGTGGCGCGGAACGTGTTGTCCGGACTGGCCGGCGGATTTGTCGGCGCCGGCATCATGGCGCTCGGGATCGCGCTGCTGCCGGCGGGGCCGCGCCAAGCCGCGGCATGGCTGCCGACGCTGGTGATCGGCACCGTCGCCGGCGCGCTGCTCGCGGCAGACGACGCGATCGACCTGGATCTCGCCTCTGTGCTCTATCCGGTCTGGCAGGCCGGCGTCGCGGCGGGGCTTGCGACGGCGTTGCGGCGCGTCAGGATTTCCTGACGAAAATTTCGGTGGCCCTCCGCGCCGCTTGCGCGCCCGCCCTGGCTTCACGCGCCTTGCGGGATCGCTGATCTTTCCGATGAAGCGGCACGGCCGCCCCGTCGTCCGGGGCAATCGCGCTCGCGCATCCTTTTCGACGTCGGAAAGTATTCGAAGCAACGTGAACTGCTTCACATTCGGATTCTGCGCGGAAGCCTACGGTGATGACATGAGAATTATCCGTCGCGCCGGCGGATGTTGTTTCGTCACAAAGCGCCGGCGCGACGAAATCCAATCCACTGCAAAGCCTCTGCGAACCGCGACAAGCGCCGGCTACCGGCGTGCTCGCTGATTGGAGGAACCATGTCAGAGATGCCGGGCAACTCGAAATCCCATCGTCACAGTCGCATTGTTTTTCCCGAAAAGGAAAGCCTCATCACCTTCCAGACCACGCCGCACGCGGTGTGCTTTCTGCATCATGCCGCGCGCCGGGACCATCGCCTGCAATTGGATGCCGACGAGAACGGCGTCGTGCGCTTTCACGCCAAGGCCGCAAGGGACGCCGCGCCGATCGAGATGATGCTCGAGGTTGGCGGCGAAAGCGGCGAAAAGACGGTGCATCGGATCGAGCTTCGTGCCGATCCCGCTCACTCGCCGCACGCCGAGCCCCGGATGGCTCCCGCCACACCCAGGGCCAGGACCATCCGCCCGGCGCTGACAGGCGACCAACTCAGGCTTTCCAACGCGGATCTGCTGGCGCGCGGCTATCCGCCGCGGCCCGATCCGGCCGTCTCGCCGTCCCGCCACGCGCGCTGGCTGCGTCAGGTCTCGCAGCCATTCGCCGCGGTCAACCCGACGCGAATCCCCCATCCTGGCGTGTCCTTCGCCAAATCCCATCCTGCCCTGAAACTCATGGCGCCGACACTGCCGTTGCCGCCGCCCCTCACCCGCTCGATGTTCAATTCCAACTCCGGCACATGGAGCGGCGCCGTTCTCTCCAATCCCAATGGCCAGTTTTATTCCATTCAGGCGGACTGGAATGCGCCCGGCGTCGTCGGCCTGCCCAACGGTCCCGGCTATTCCGCGGTCGCGGAATGGATCGGCCTCGACAGCAGCGGAACCGATCTTTATCAGACGGGCACCAATTCCGAGTGCTTCAACTTCTTAGAGTTCGGCTGGTTCTTCACCAATTATTGGATGTGGATCGAGACGTTGCCCTTTGCTCCGTGGGGTGTGCCCAATTTCCCCGTGTCGCCGGGCGACTCGATCAGCGCCGACATTTTCGTGGCCGACCAGAACGGAATGACCTGGTTCCAGAATCAGGAAGAGGGCAATGGCGGTCTCACCAGCGCCGACGACAGCGTCTGGTTCATGCTCTATAACTATACGCAAGGCGCTTCCTTCTGGGGCACGCTGCCCGTCGCGCCAGTGAGTCTGGGCGGCCAGCAAAGCACGGGCTTCACCGGTACCACCGCCGAGTTCATCATCGAGCGCCCGACCGACCTCAGCAACAACACCCCCTATCCGTTGGCGCCGTTCGGCTTCACCGTGATGTACAGCTGCTGGTATGGCGACGCCCTCTACGGTGAGCGGCCATGGGCGCTCGCCGCGGACGGCACGACGCCTTTCGACGGCAATCTGGCCTACCTCAACATGCAAAATTCAGGCGATCTCCTGGCGCTGCCCATCAGCATGCCCGATCCGACCAGCCCCAGCGGTTTTGAGATTCTCTGGCTGTGGACTAATTATTTCTGACGCCAGTGGACGCGGTCACCAGAATGTCGCGGAGCACGGCCGCCCCGGATCATCCGAGGCGTCCGCGTCCGTGTCTCGTCAAGCCCCTTGCGGGACAGAATCGAGAAAGCCGGTGATGCTCCGGATCTTGCCGTCTTGCACCACGGCGAAGTCAGTGCCCTTGATCGGACTGTCGGCGCCTTCGGGTCCGAGCCCCCAGGAGAAGCGCAGGTGCTCGCCGAATCCGTCCGCCTTGCCCAGCAGGGCAAAGCGGAAATCCGGAAAGCGCTGCTGCACGCCGGAGATCAGCGCGTCGACGCCGTCGTAACCGTCGCCCGACATCAGCGGGTCGACATACCGGGCATCGCTCGCCCAGTGCTGGCTGAGCAGCGCGCGGCGGCGGTCCGGCGAGCGCTCGTTCCACAGGTCGATATAGCGGCTGGCAATCGTATTGATGTCGGTCATTGTCTTGCTCCTTCGTTTGTCTCGCCGGATTGACCGGCTGACCGACTATCGAAGCTTCGCGTGGCCCAATCGATTACCTCGGAGGTCAAGGAATTCGATTCTTTCGACTCTCAAGGAAACTGCCGGAAAATTCCGCGATTATTTCGGCACCATCGAAATCGCAAGAAACCCGGCGGGTTCAGTTGGCCGTGACGTGATAGCTGACGGTCGAGCATCCCGACCGGTTGCCCTTCGACCCGCACAGATGGATGACGTATTGGTCCGATCCCCTGAAGCCGGGGTTTGGCTGAAATTTCAGGGTCAGCGGGTCAACCAGCGTCAAGGTGCCGTTCTTCGGGCGCGTTTCGATAGTGGTGTAGGGTGAATCCAGTCCGGAATGGAGACGTATGATGCACGCGGCTCCTCCGGTCGTCGTCTGGTTCGCTGACGCGGCCTCGTTGAGCAGGCTGGCCGCATGCCAGTCGTCCTGTTTGCATCCCTGCTGCGGCGCGGCGGCGGAATTGTTCGGCGGCGGTTGCGCCGCGGAGGCAACCTGCGGCTCGTCGATCGCATCGCCCGGAACGACCGAGCACACGATGTACTGCGCAGTCATCGCGCTGAGCCTGAAGGGATCGCCATTCGGGCTACGGCCGTAGAGGTAATACGGCTGGTCGGGTTGCCGCTCGAAGGCAACACTGCCGGTACAGGAAGTGCCGTTGGTGGTGATGGCAATCTTGACCCGGTAGTTGCGCGCCTGAATGCCGTAGACGAGCTGGTTGTTCTCGTAAACCACCTGCACGCCCTGATCGGTACCGCCGAGCGGCGTGCGGGCCTGACGCAGGAGGCTCGTCGGACTTATCGGCGTGCTGTAGAGCCGGCTCACGATCTCGTTTTTCGACTTCATGGAGATCGCGAGTTCCCGGCCGGCATAGTCGATCTTTCCAGGTTCCGGCCACAATTGATCGAGCTTGATCGTGTAACTGACCCGATAGGATTTGCGGACATAGTCCTCGATGCCGCCGGCGGCATGTCCGGGCGGGTTGGCCGGGGAAAGATTGCGTGGCTCGGGATTGGCGGAGGCGACGCTGGGCGCCGCCGGTGCGCTCAATTTGCTCCGCGCCGCGCGAGCAAGATCGGCATAAAAGCCCTTCGGATAGGTTTTAAGGAAAGCGTCCCAGCCGGCCAGCGTGTTGATCTGCGCCGCCAGCTCGTAATCCTTTCGCAGCGGCGAGTTCGGGTCGAGCGCCGTCACCTGCGCCGGCACCGGCGCCGCCGGCCGCGCGCCCGGCACCAGAAGGACATCGTCGCCGCCGAGCGAGCCGTAGACGAAAGGCTCCTGCTTGTTCTCGGTCGATTTCAGGACCTCGTCGCGGACATAGCCGAGCGAACGGCGAATGTCCTGGCCGGGCCTAGGCAGCTGCTGCAGGAGCGCGGTCGTGAACGGGCTGTGTTGTCCTTCGCCGTCGGAGGCCGTGGAGCCCGCCTTCGCCGCATAGGCGATCAAGGTGTTGGGGTTTTGCGGTTCGACCTTGGCGAGGCCGCGCTCGACGCCGCGCGAAGACAGGCTGCGCTTCATGGTCTGCTGGAACGGGTTGTCGCGACAGGCATCGAGGATCACCAGCCGCAGCTTCTTCACGGGATCGAGGATGCGCACGATGCGATCGAGCGAGACGGCCTCGTCCTCGACGTCGACGTCGCGTTCGAGCCTGGTGTCGACCGGCAACAGGTAATTGATGCCGTCGATCTCGATGCCGTGCCCGGCGTAGTACACGAGCGCGATGTCGGCATCGCGGACCTTGTCGGAGAAATCCCGGATCATGCGCCGCATCTCGGCGTTGTCGACGTCCTCCCTGGCGTCAACGACGTCGAAGCCGGCCTTCTTCAGCATCTCGCCGATCGAGGCCGCGTCCTTGGACAGATTCGGCAGCGGATTGACGTGCTTATAGGCGGAATTGCCGATCACGAGCGCAACGCGCTTGTCGGCCATGGCCGGCACGGAGCTTGCGACGATTGCGCTCGCGACTATCGCAAAGAACAGGCCAACGGATACAGCCAGATAACGGCTGGTGGCGCCGGACGGGGCGTGGCACGCCATGGCGCAGGCTCCCCCTGCTGATCAATAGCCGACCATGCCACAACCGCGCGTAGGCCGGAAGGTGTCGCCTGAGCCCGCGCTTCGCCCGCACGATCGCAAAGAGATTGTCCGTGGGAATGCCGCCCCTTGAGCACAGATTACCGCGCCGCGGTCACCATGATCTCGACGCCATATTGGGGCGCCGCGAGCTTGGCCTCGACGGTGGCGCGCGCCGGCGTATTTCCCTTCGACACCCAGGCGTCCCATACCGCGTTCATCTCGGCGAACGTCTTCATGTCGACGAGATAGATCGTCGCCGTCAGCAGCTTCGACTTGTCGCTTCCTGCCTTCGCGAGGTGACCATCGATGATCGAAAGCACCTCCTGCGTCTGCTTCGTCACGCTGTCGCCGGCCGTCTTGTTGGCGACGACGCCGGCGAGAAAGACGGTATCGCCATGGACCACGACCTGGCTCATGCGCGGGCCAGTTTCGAAACGCTGAATGCTCATGCTGTTCTCCCGAGTGTGGCCGGTTGCTTAGCGCGCGGGCGCGTTCTCCGCCACCGCGATTTAAAGGAGAGCGATGCCATTGCTGGCGATGGTGCCGGCCCCGGCCCGAGGGTCCTACCCCACCGCCTTCGCCGCGGCGCGGCCGGCGTTGCGGCCGGAGAACAGGCAGCCGCCGAGAAAGGTGCCTTCCAGCGAACGATAGCCGTGCATGCCGCCGCCGCCGAAGCCGGCGGCTTCGCCCGCGGCATAAAGGCCGGGCATGATCCTGCCGTCGTTGCCGAACACGCGGGAGTCGAGATCGGTCTCGAAGCCGCCCAGCGTCTTGCGGGTCAGGATGTTGAGCTTGACCGCGATCAGCGGGCCGTGGGCGGGATCGAGAATGCGGTGCGGCTTGGCGGTGCGGATCAGCCGGTCGCCGATATAGCGGCGCGCATTGTGGATGTTCATCACCTGCGTGTCCTTGACGTAAGGATTTTCGATCTCGCGGTCGCGCGCCTCGATCTGGGTTTTCAGCTGTTCGAGTTCAACAGATTGTCGCCGGCAAGCGCATTCATCGCGGCAACGAGGTCGGCGAGGTTGTCGCGCACGATGAAATCCGCGCCCTTGCTCTTGAACGCTTCGACCGGCGCGGGCGCGCCCTTGTTGGTGGCGCGGCGCGCGGTCATCAGCCAGCTTTTTCCCGGTCAGGTCCGGATTTTGCTCCGAGCCCGAGAGCGCAAACTCCTTCTTGATGATGCTCTGGGTCAGCACGAACCACGAATAATCGTAGCCGGTCGACATGATGTATTGCAGCTGGCCGAGCGTGTCGGAGCCGGGAAACAGCGGCGAGGGCAGCCGTTTGCCCGTCGCGTCGAACCACATCGACGACGGTCCGGGCAGGATGCGGATGCCGTGGCGCGGCCAGATCGGCGACCAGTTCCGGATGCCCTCGACATAATGCCACATCCGGTCGCGGTTGATCAGCCGCGCGCCGGCGGCCTCGGTGATGCCGATCATGCGGCCGTCGACATGTTCGGGCACGCCGGAGATCATGTTCCTAGGCGGCTTCGCCGAGCCGCTTCGGCCAGTTCTGCCGGACCAGATCGTGATTGCCGCCGATGCCGCCGGAGGCGACGATCACGGCTTGCGCCTTCAGCGTGAACTCGCCGATCACTTTGCGCGAGCTGCTTTTTCCGCGCTCGACGGGTCCGGCTCGAGGATCGAGCCGCTGACGCCGTCGACGGTGCCGCCGGTGATCGTCAGCGCATCGACGCGGTGGCGGAATTTGAACGTCAGCCGGCCGCTCGCCTGCGCCTCGCGCGCCCGCCGCTCGAACGGCTCGACGATGCCGGGGCCGGTGCCCCAGGTGACGTGAAACCGCGGCACCGAATTGCCGTGGCTCATCGCGTCGTAGCCGCCGCGCTCGGCCCAGCCGACCACGGGAAAGATCCGATGGCCCATGGCGCGCAGCCAGCCGCGTTTCTCGCCTGCCGCGAACGCCACATAGGCTTCGGCCCAGCGCTTCGGCCACAGATCCTCGTCGCGATCGAAACCCGCCGATCCCATCCAGTCCTGCAGCGCGAGCTCGAAACTGTCCTTGATGCCGAGCCGGCGCTGCTCGGGGCTATCGACCAGAAACAATCCGCCGAACGACCAGAACGCCTGGCCGCCGAGGCTTTGTTCGCCTTCCTGGTCGACCACGATGACGCGCTTGCCGGCCTCGGCGATTTCGGTCGCGGCGACCAGGCCCGCCAGTCCGCCGCCGACCACGATTACGTCCGCATCCTCAGCCATCGTCTTCCCCCCGAGCCATTGCGATTGAAGCCCGCGGCGTCGCCGCGGTCAACGGCAAAGCGCCCTTTGAGCCGCGATCCGCCGCCGGGGAGCGGAACTTGTTCCAGTTTGGGACCTTTCGCGCGCCAGGTGCAGCCGGCCTGCAACACTCAATTTGAATTTGATTTGAGCCGCCTTGCGCATCTGGACAAAATCCGATCCCGCAACACGCTGGCGACATCTTGCATCACAAGATCATCAGATTCGGGTTCGACAGGTTGAACTGGGGCTGGGATATGAAATTCGTGACGGGTTGCTCGCGGCGGTTCTCCTGCTGGCAGGGGTGGGCGCGAGCCAGGCGGTGGTTCGGATTGCCGACGATCGCGGCGGCCGGATCGGCACCTACGTCGACAAATATCAGGACCTGCGCACCTCCGGCGAGGAGGTCATCATCGACGGCCTGTGCGCCTCGGCCTGCACCATCGTGCTCGGCGCCGTTCCCCATGACAGGATCTGCGTGACCTCTCATGCCAATCTCGGGTTCCACGCGGCCTGGGATTTCGGCGCCAACGGCCGTGCGGTCACCAATCCCGAAGCCACCCAGATGCTGTATTCGATGTATCCCTCGGCGGTGAAGCACTGGATCGCCGCGCGCGGCGGGCTGACGCCGCACATGATTTTCCTGCACGGCAAGCAATTGACGAGCATGTACCAGCCCTGCTATCTCGACGCCCAGGCCTCCGTGCCGCGGCCTCGTCGCGCCGGGATCGCAATCTCGGCTCAGCATGACGTGATCGCGCCCGCCGCGGCCGGGCTTGCCCGGCAGCGCGACTGGCCCTATCTGAACATGACGCGGCGAGCGGCGACGCCGGTTCGCCGATGCCTGCCTGGTCAGATGGTCGCGAGCATGGCCCAGCCAGTTTCCACGCCGCAGGAATGCCCGGCTCGGCCCGCGCAGGGTCGGCCGGTGATTGTGGCGGTGGCGCGGCCTTGGCGCCGTCGCTGCTGCTCGGCGCGCTGGCGCTCTGGTTCCACTACGGCACGGCGGTGTTCTTCGAGACCATTGCCGCCGGCATCGCCGCCTGCTTCTGATCAGGAATTAAGGAATTTCATGATGGATCGGACCACCCGCCCGCTGGTCATTGTCGGCGCTTTCTCCGGCAGCCTGGTGGTCGGGCTGCTGCTGATGCTGTGGGCGTTCGGGCGGCTTGCGGAATGTGGCGGCGCCGGCCGCGATCGGCGGGCCGTTTCAGCTGACCGACCAGACCGGCCAGACCGTGACCGAAAAGAGCCTGCAGGGCCACCCGACGCTGATCTTCTTCGGCTTCACCCATTGCCCCGATGTCTGCCCGACCTCGCTGTTCGAGATTTCCGAGGTGCTGCGCGCGATGGGCAAGGATGCCGACCGCGTCAACGCCTATTTCATCTCGGTCGATCCCGAGCGCGACACGGCGGCGGCGATGAAGGATTATCTGTCGAGCTTCGATCCGCATCTGAAGGGCCTGACCGGCAATCCCGAGCAGATCGCCAAGGTGATTTCCGAATATCGGGTCTATGCCAGGAAAGTCCCGCTCAAGGACGGCGACTACACCATGGACCACACCGCGCTGATCTATCTGATGGATCGCGACGGCAAATTCGTCTCGCCGTTCAACCTGAACCGCAAGCCCGAGGAAGCCGCGGCCGATCTGAACATTACCTCTGATCCGCCTGCGCTGCGAGATCCCTCGGCGCAAACGACATTCGCGTTATCGGCCGGATGGTCTATAAGGCCGTCGACTTTCCGACAAAATCCGCCTGCAATGCAACCACAGACACCTTCAGTCGTCAAAGCGCAAGATCGCCCCGAACACTCCGCGCCGTCCTGGTCGCTGGCCGGCGTTGCCTGGCTGTGGCGCTGGCCTGGCGCCGTCGGCTGCCCGCGCGCAAAGCATCGCCAAACCCGGCGCGGAAGCCGCGCCCGCAGGCGGTGCCCGGCTTCTGGGACCCGCGGCGGCGGCCGGACCGGCCGGATCTGTCGCGCCTGACCGTGATCCGGTTCCTGACCGAAACCGACTATCCGCCGTTCAACTTCACCGGCCCCGACGGCAATCCGGCCGGCTTCAACGTCGATCTGGCGCGGCAGCTGTGCGACGAGATCAAGGTCACCTGCACCATCCAGATGCGGCGGTTCGAGACGCTGCTCGATGCGATCGCCAGCAACCGGGGCGACGCCATCATCGCCTCGCTGGCGGTGACGCCGCAATTGCGCGCGCGGGTCGATTTCACCGATCCCTATTACCGGGCGCCGGCGCGGTTCGTGTCGCGGCGCGACGCCGTGATGCCGGAGGTCCGCCCGGAATATCTCGAAGGCAAGAAGGTCGGCGTCATCGCCGGCTCCGCGCACGAGGCCTATCTGAAGGCGATGTTCACCGACGCCGAACTGCATTCCTATCCCAATGACGAGGCGCTGCGGCTGGCGCTGCGGCGCGGCGAGGTCGATTTCATCTTCGGCGATGCGATCTCGCTGGCGTTCTGGATCAACGGCACCGATTCCGGCGATTGCTGCGCGTTCTCCGGCGGGCCGTTTGTCGAGAGCCGCTATTTCGGCGAAGGCATCGGCATCGCCGTGCGCAAGGGCAACGATCTGCTGCGGCAGGCGCTGAACTGGGCGCTGTTCCGGGTCTGGGAAAAAGGCCGCTACACCGATCTGTGGCTGCGCTATTTTTCGGTGAGCCCGTTTTAGGATTCAGCCTCGTCATTCCGGGATGGCCGAGGACAGCCCGAATGCGACGAAGCAATCCACGATCGTTGCTTTCGCATCGCTCCGGATGACTGCTTCGCTTCGTCTCGCAATGACGCGGCTACTGTATTAGGTTTCCTGCTCCCGGAGACCCTTCTTATAATGTCCACCATCGATCTTGCCGCCAGCCCGAGCGACCTGCGCGCGCTCGCCGAACAATCCAACGCCTGGCCGTTCGAGCAGGCCAAGGCGATTGTCGCGCGGCTGAAGAAGAAGCCGAAGGACGAGGTGCTGTTCGAGACCGGCTATGGGCCGTCGGGCCTGCCGCATATCGGCACCTTCGGCGAGGTCGCGCGCACCACCATGGTGCGCCATGCCTTCCGCGTGCTCACCGAGGACAAGATCAAGACCCGGCTGATCGCGTTCTCCGACGACATGGACGGCCTGCGCAAGGTGCCGGACAACGTGCCGAACAAGGAGATGCTGTCGCAAGCATCTCGGCAAGCCGCTGACCACGGTGCCCGATCCGTTCGGCACCCATGAAGTTTCGGCGCGCACAACAATGCGCGGCTGCGCGCCTTCCTCGACACGTTCGGCTTCGACTACGAATTCGCCAGCTCGACCGACTATTACAAGTCGGGAAAATTCGACGCGACGCTGCTGCGGTGCTGGAGCGGATCGACGAGGTGATGGCGATCATGCTGCCGTCCTTGCGCGAGGAGCGCGCGGCGACCTATTCGCCGTTCCTGCCGATCTGCCCGCGCACCGGCGTGGTGCTGTATGTGCCGATCGTCGAGCACGACGTGAAGGCCGGCACCATCTCCTATGACGATCCCGAAACCAAGGAGCGCGTCACGCTGCCGGTCACCGGCGGCCATTGCAAGCTGCAATGGAAGCCGGACTGGGCGATGCGCTGGACCGCGCTCGGCGTCGACTATGAAATGGCCGGCAAGGACCTGATCGATTCGGTCAAGCTGTCGGGCAAGATCTGCGCGGCGCTCGGCGGCATGCCGCCGGAAGGTTTCAATTACGAACTGTTCCTCGACGAGCACGGCCAGAAGATTTCGAAGTCGAAGGGCAACGGGCTGACCATCGACGAATGGCTGCGCTATGCCTCGCCGGAATTGCTGTCGCTGTTCATGTATCGCGAGCCGAAGTCGGCCAAGCGGCTGCACTTCGACGTGATCCCGCGCAATGTCGACGACTACCAGCAGTTCCTCGAAGGCTTTCCGCGGCAGGACGGCAGGCAGCAGCTCGCCAATCCGGTCTGGCACATCCATGCCGGCCATCCGCCGGCGGCCGACATGCCCGTCACCTTCCAGCTGCTGCTGACGCTGGTGTCGTCGTCGAACGCGGAGAATGCCGCGACGCTGTGGGGCTTCATCGGGCGCTATCGTCCCGGCGTCACGCCGCAGACCCATCCGAAGCTCGACGCGATGGTCGGCTACGCCATCAACTATTATCGCGACTTCGTGGCGCCGACCAAAAAATTCCGCGAGCCGACCGACACCGAGCGCGCCGCGCTGCAGGATCTGCGCGACGCGCTGTCGCAACTGCCGGCGAACTCTTCGGCCGAGGACATCCAGAACGTGGTCTACGAGATCGGCCGCCGCGAGCCGTTCCTCGACGCCGTGAAGAAGGGCAAGGACGGCCGGCCCGGCGTCTCGCTCGACTGGTTCAACATGCTCTACCAGGTGCTGCTCGGTCAGGAAAAAGGCCCGCGCTTCGGCTCGTTCGTCGCGGTCTATGGCCTTGCCGAATGCGGTCGCGATGATCGACGGCGCGCTGGCGCGGTCGGCGTAGAGGCGCTCTTCGTCCCCATAGGTCGCGCGAGCTCGACAGGGGCGCATCCATGCACGATGCCGCAGCACGCTCATCGATGCTCGATGCCGATTGCGATGACGGTCGACAGGCGAGCAGGATCGAGCGAACGCCTCTCATGGACGGCTATACAGCGAGCCATGACAACGGGAGCACTGAGCTCCCATGCAGTTCAGGGTTTCGCCGAAAACGCTCGACGATTGCAGCGCCGAGGAATGGCAGGCGCGGGTCGATCTCGCCGCCGCGCATCGGCTGGCCTTCATCCACGGTTTCAGCGAGGGCATCTTCAACCATCTGACCCTCGTGGTGCCCGGCCGCAGCGACCGCTACTACCAGATCCCGTTCGGGATGCACTGGTCCGAAGTGACGGCCTCCTCCTTCATGGAAGTCGGCATCGATGACGGCAAGGTCAAGCGCGGCGAGGGCGACGTCGAGCGCTCCTGCTACTGCATCCATGCGCCGATCCACAAGGCGCTGCCGCAGGCCAAGGCGGTGTTTCACACCCACATGCCCTATGCCAGCGCGCTGACGCGGCTGGAAGACCCGCGCATCAAGGAGATCGGCCAGACCGAGGTCGGGATGATCGGCGAGATCGCCTATGACGACGAATATACCGGCCCGGCGCTCGATCCCGCCGAAGGCGCGCGCTCGCCAAAGTGATCGGCGACAAGACCGTGCTGTTCATGGCCAATCACGGCATCTCCACCGTCGGCGAGACCGTCGCCGACGCCTATGACCGGCTCTATTACATCGAGCGCGCCGCGCAGGTGCAGATCTACGCGATGTGGACCGGCAGCCGCTGAAGCAGCTGCTCGCCAGACGTGGTCGAAAAGACCAAGCGCGATATCGGCGGCACAGCCTGTACACAGGGCCCAAGCGCCGGCGCAGCGGCACTTCGATGCGCTGAAGCGCATGCTCGACCGCAAGGAGCCGGACTACGCGACGTAGGCCCGATCGTACACAGACTCGTCAATGCGCGGGCTTGACCCACGCATCCAACGTGCAGAAGCGTATTCGGAACCACGTGCGCATGATCTACAAAATCTGCCCCGCTTCGGCCTGGCGCGAGGCCGAGCGGCAAGGCGTCTATCGCGGCAGCGCCGACGATATCACGCGACGGCTTTATCCATTTTTCCACGGCCTCGCAGGTGGCGGAGACCGCGCAGAAACATTTCTTCGGCCAGACCGGGCTGTTCCTGATCGAGGTCGATGCCGATGCGCTGGGCGAGGCGCTGCGCTGGGAGCGCTCGCGCAACGACGAATTGTTTCCGCATCTCTATGGCGAACTCGATCTCGGCGCGGTCACCGGCGTGCTCGAGCATGCGCGCGCGCTCCGACGGCATCCACGACATCCCGGAGCTGAAGCCGTGATCCGCGCCTTCGACGCTTTCTCGCTGCCGCTGCTGCGCTGGTTCGATCCGGAGGACGCGCATCGCCTGGCGATCCAGGGCCTGAAGCTGCTGCCGCCGGTACGGCCGCGGCCGGACGACGCCAAACTGGCGGTGCGGGCGTTCGGCCTGAATTTTCCCAATCCGATCGGCATGGCCGCGGGCTTCGACAAGAGCGCGGAGGTGCCGGATGCGCTGCTGCGGCTGGGTTTCGGCTTCGTCGAGATCGGCACCGTGACGCCGAAGCCGCAAACCGGCAATCCGCGGCCGCGGCTGTTCCGGCTCGAGCGCGACGAGGCCGTGATCAACCGCATGGGCTTCAACAATGACGGCGCCGAAGCGGTGCTGCGGCGGCTGGCGGCGCGCGCGCATCAGGGCGGCATCGTCGGCGTCAATGTCGGCGCCAACAAGGATTCGCCCGACCGCGTCGCCGACTATGTCAGGCTGATCGAGACCTTTGCGCCGGTGGCGAGCTATTTCACCGTCAACGTGTCGTCGCCGAACACGCCGGGCCTGCGCAACCTGCAGCAGGCGCACACGCTCGACGATCTCCTGGCCAAGGTGATCGATGCGCGCGAACGGGTGCGGCAAGAACGCCGGCGATTCGCCGGTGCTGCTGAAGATCGCGCCGGATCTGAGCCTGACCGAACTCGACGACGTCGTGCACGTCGCGCGCTCGCGCCGCGTCGACGGCATGATCGTGGCCAACACCACGCTGGCGCGGCCCTCGACCTTGCGCGAGCAGGACCGCGCCAAGGAGCAGGGCGGCCTGTCGGGCCGGCCGCTGTTCCGGCTGTCGACCCGGATGGTGGCGGAAACCTATGTGCGCGCCGAGGGCGCGTTTCCGCTGATCGGCGTCGGCGGCATCGATAGCGGCGGCGCGGCGCTGACCAAAATCCGCGCCGGCGCCAGCCTGATCCAGCTTTATTCCTCGCTGATCTACAAGGGCCTTGGCCTGGTCGACGACATCAAGAACGATCTCGCCTCGACGCTGCTGCGCACCGGCCGCGACTCGCTGTCCGAAATCGTCGGCGCCGATGCCGCGACGATCACCGCCGAGGACTGGCCGGTTTGATTGGGACGCATCTCGGCCTCATGGTTCGAGACGTCGCGGCATTGCCGCGCTCCTCACCATGAGGGTCCAGACAGATCCTCATCCTGAGGAGCGCGCATCGCGCGCGTCTCGAGGATGAGGCCCGCGCCGACGAGTTGCTCACAGCTCCACCACCATGCCGTCGCTCGCCGCCGTATAGGCGAGCGTATCCAGCCGCCCCAGCATGTCGTCGCTCATATGGGTGAGCACCAGCCGCTTCGGCCTGATCTCGGCAAGATGCGCTTCCAGCGTTTTCAGGCTGAGGTGATTTTTCACGACCCTGTCGTAATAATAGGCCTCGGCGATGAACAGGTCGGCGTCGCGCGCCGACGGGATCAGCGTCTCCGTCCATTCGGTGTCGGCGCTGTAGGCGATGACGCGGCCCTCGGCCTCGATCCGGTAGGCCAGGAACGGACCGCCGGATTTGCCATGCACCACCGGAAACGGCGTGACATCGACCGCGCCGAAGCTCCGCGTTTCCTCGGTCTGAGCGCGACCACCGACAGATCGAATCGCTGTTTTGTCTTCGATGAATTCTCGAACAGCGCTTCCATCACCTGCGTCAGCCGCGTCTCGATCCCTTCCGGCCCGGCAATCACCAGCGGCCGGGTCCGGCGCGAGAATTGCGCGTCGAGCAGCAGGAACGGCAAGCCGGCAAAATGATCGCCGTGGAAATGCGTGATCAGGATGAGGTCGATATCGTCGCGCACGATGCCCTAGCCGCTTCAGCGCCGGCAGCGACGAGGCGCCGCAATCGATCAGGAAATTGACGCTCTCGCCGGTGACGTGAAAGCAGGTGTTGGACCGGCCGCCGGAGCCGAACGCGTCGCCGCAGCCGACAAATTGCAATTGCATCGGGCCAGTCCCGCTAATTCAGCCCGCCGGCGGTCGTTGCGGGAACGAAGCCCGCAGCATCGCCGGATAGCGCAGCGCCTGCAAGCCGCCGCGCGCGGCATAATGCACCAGCATCGCGCCCCACAGCCCGGCATTGCCGAACGGCCGCAGCAGCAACCAGGCGGCGAGAAAGATCAGCAAGCGACAGCACCATCAGGTTGCGCATGTCGCGCGCCCAGGTCGCGCCGATGTAGATCCCGTCATAGGCGAAGGCGAACACGCCAGCAGCGGCGACAGCACCACGAACCCCAGATAGTCGCGCGCGCTGTGCCGGACGTCCGCGCTCGCGGTCATGGCATCGATCAGCGCGGGCCCGAACAGCGCGAAAATCGGCGGCCACCGCGAGCGCAAAGCCAAATCCCCAGAGCATCACCAGCCGCACCGCGCCGGAGAAGGCGGCCCGGTCGCGCGCGCCATAGGCGCGGCCGCAGAGCTGCTCGGCGGCGTTGGCGAGGCCGTCGAGGAAGAAGGCGCTGACCAGCAGGAAATTGTTCAGCACCGCGTTGGCGGCGAGCGTCACGTCGCCGGCGCGCGCGCCTTGCGCGGTGAAGAACAGGAACGCGGCGATCAGCGCCGCGGTGCGGATCATGATGTCGCGATTGACGGCCGAGCATGCGCATCAGCTTGCCGCGGTCGAGCAGCGTCGCGCGCGGCACGGCCGGCTGTCCGCTGCGCTAAGGCGCCGCGCGATCAGGATGCCGAGCACGAGCCCGGCGGCTTCCGCGATCACGGCGGCGATCGCCGCGCCGGCGATCCGGCATGCGCCACCAGCACCAGCAGCATGGTCGCCGCCATGTTGATGAGGTTGATCGCGATCTGCACGGCAAGCGCGAGCCTGGCGCGGGCCTGTCCGATCAGCCAGCCGAGCACGACATAATTGGCGAGCGCCAGCGGCGCCGACCAGATCCGGACCGTGAAATAGGTCTTCGCCGCGCGGGTCACGCCCTCGCTGCCGCCCATCGCGTCGAGCAACATCGCGGCCAGCGGCATTTGCAGGACGATGAGGCCGGCGCCGATCAGCGCCGCGACCGCAAGCCCGCGCACAGCAGCGCGCGCATTTCCTGCGTCTCGCCGGCGCCGAGCGCCTGCGCGGTGAAGGCCACCGTGCTCATGCGCAGGAAGGCGAACAGCCAGAACAGGCAGTCGAAAATCACCGAGGCGATCGCGACGCCGCCGAGCAGCGTCGCATCGCCCAGCCGGCCGATCGCGATCGTCGAGACGATGCCGATCAGCGGCGTCGTCAGGTTCGCGACCATCGCCGGACCGGCGATGGCGAAGACCTGCGCGGTCGTAACCCTGGATGGAGGAGCTAACAAGCGCTGCCTGCGAGCCCTATCGCCCGCGCGGCGCGCCGAACATCCGCGACAACAGCCAGACCGGGATCACGATCACGGCGCCGAGCAGGAAATAGCGCCACAGCCAGTTGATGGCGTCGAAGCCGAGATCCCAGAGCCGCTGGAACAACAGGCGGATGCTGTTGACGATGTTCCAGGGATCGAAGCCGATCGCCGCGAGCACCACGCCGACCAGGATCGACAGCAGGATCAGCCGGAACGCCACCGTCAGCGGCGAGCCGCCGAGAAAGCGGTTGAGGCCGTCATTGGCCGCCGGCAATTCCCTGGTGTCGTTGGGCATCGATGGTCTCCCGCGCGGATGTGGCCCGCACATTATAGTCGTTGCAGGGCAGATGGGGAACCCGTTTGTTGGCGTCAATGGCCGCCTGCTGCCGGCTTCTCATCTTGACGCGTTTTCTTCACGCGAGCCGGTGTTCAGCTTCGCTTGAAACGCCCGGCCTTCAGCATCCGCTCCAGCGTTTCCAGCCGGTCGGCCTCGCGCGGCGGCTTGTCCCAGCGCAGCCGGTTGATGCGCGGAAACCGCATCGCGACGCCGGATTTGTGCCGCGGCGAGCGCTGCAGACCCTCGAAGGCGACTTCCAGCACCAGCCCCTGATCCGGCTCATGCACCACATGGCGGACGGGGCCGAATTTTTCGGTGGTGTTGCGGCGCACGAAACGGTCGATCTGCAGCAGTTCCTCGTCGGTGAAGCCGAAATAGGCTTTGCCGACCGGCACCAGCTTGTTCGCCATCCTGCTGGTCCAGACCCCGAACGTATAGTCGGAATAATACGACGAACGCTTGCCATGGCCGCGCTGCGCATACATCAGCACGGCATCGATCATGTGCGGATCGCGCT
>CAVRIB010000009.1:0-124675 GCA_963721135.1 uncultured Alphaproteobacteria bacterium | reverse complement strand
CGGCGGCCGAGATCGACCGTCTGCTCGACGCGGGATCGTGGAGGACGTGGCATGGGCCCGTTGACCGGCGTGGTCGTGCTCGACCTCGGCCAGTATCTGGCCGGGCCCTTCGGTCCGATGGTCCTCGCGGACCTGGGGGCCGAGGTCATCAAGGTGGAGCCCGTCCGCGGTGACAGCATGCGGATGGCCGGGATGCCCTTCGTCGGGTGCCAGCGCGGCAAGCTCGATATCGCCGTCGATGCCAAGGCCCCCGAGGGGCTCGAAGCAGTCTGCGCCTGGCCGAGATCGCCGATGTGGTCCATCACAACATGACGAAGGGCACCGCAGCACGTCTGGGAATCGACTACGAATCTCTCAAGGCGCGCAACCCGGACCTCGTCCACTGCAACACCTACGCCTACGGTCCAGAGGGCCCACTGTCGGAGTTCGGCGGCCTCGACCCGCTCTTCCAGGCCGCGTGCGGCCTCGAGTTCGAGGCGGGTCCGGTGTCCGGCGGCAACCCGCCGCTGTATCTCCGCTTCGGGATGGCCGACACGGCCAACGCCATGGTGTCGGTGGTCGGGGTGCTCGCCGCCCTGTACCACCAACGTCGTACCGGCGAGGGACAGGACCTCTGGACGTCGCTTCTCAACGGTGCGGCCGTGTTCGGTTCCGACGTGTTCCTGGTCGAAGGGCAGCCCGGCCCGGTTCGTCCCGGTCTCGACAGCAACCAGATGGGGGTCTCGCCCTGCTGCCGCCTGTACCAGACCCAGGAGGGGTGGATCCAGCTTGCGGCATTCGCATCGGGTCAATGGGCGCGCTCTGCCGTCTGGTGGGACGCCCCGACTTTGAGCGTTACGAGACGTTCGAGGCGCGGGTGGCTGCCAGGGTGGAGATCGAGTCGGCGCTCGAACCGATCTTCCTCGCACGCACGGCAGTGGCCTGGTTCCACGATCTCGCTGACAGCGGGCGTGGACGCGGAGGTCTCCCTCGACACCAACGACGGCGAGGCCGTGCTCCACGACGCCGACAACGAGCGTCTCGGCCTGGTGGCGGAGTATCCCCATCCCGATCCTCGGACAGCTGCGCCAGTTCGGCACATTGATTGACTTCTCGGAGTCTCCGACCGGCCCCTACGGTCCTCCGCCCTTGGTGGGAGAGCACACCCGGCGCATCATGGAGCGCCTCGGCTACTCGAGCGAGGAGATCGACGACCTCGTTGACCCGGGGAATCGTCTACGAGCCAACCGAGGACTATGGCTGGCCGCTCTGATCGTTGTCGCGTTCAGGGCAGCTCCTCGAGATGGAGCAGCCCGACCCGAGTCCCGACGAAGCCGGCGCTCAGGCGTCTCGGCGCACGAGGACCCAGCAGCCGATCCCCAGGATCACCACGGTGTACAGCACGAGCAGGGCGAAGCCCGTCCACGGGCTGAAAGCTGGCCCGACGCGGTCGGGCGCGCCCTCAGTGGAGAACATGACCAGGCCGATGTTGGCCGGCAGGTAGCGGGCCACGGCGTTGCTGATCGACGTGGGCAACGCCTGAACGATGAGGGGCAGGACCAGCACCACCCCGACGAAGGTCGAGATGGCGCCGGCGGTGTGCCGGATGATCGTGGCCAGTCCCAGCGCCAGCAGCCCGAGCACGGCCAGGTAGAGACCGCCACCGACCACGGCCCGCAGGACGCCCGGCTGCCCCAAGGACGCCGAGCCGCTCGAGAGCGCGGCCTGGACGTTGTGGGGGACCTTCACCCCGAGTTGCTGGGCGCGCTGCGCGACCGCCGCTGACGACCCGACGGCGTGCTTGGCCGACAAGATGGCCTGGCCGAGGGCGAAGGCGCTGAAGGCGAGGATCTCGCTCACCACGACCGCCACCGCTCCGAACACGAGGACCTTGGCGGTGAGCACAACGGGCCGGCGGGGCACGGCCGACAACGTGGCGCGGATCGTTCCTGTGCCGTACTCGGCGCTCATGACCAGGACACCCAGCACCCCGAAGATGAGCTGACCGAGGAAGATCCCGACCAGGCTCCGGCGGGTCGGATCCTCGATGATGTCGGAGGGGCTCACCGTGCCGGTGCCAAGTGCGCATAAGCCCACGACCGCCACCACCGTGGCGACGAGCGTCCACATGGTCGAACGGACCGACCACAGCTTCGTCCACTCGGCTGCCATGGCCCGGCGCAGACCGACGCGGCCGGGCGGCTGCGCAATCTCGAAGGAGGCCGGCGCCCCGACCACCGCAGTCACGATCCACCTCGGAACTCGACGGCTTCGTCAGTCAGCTCCATGAAGGCGTCCTCCAGTGAGGCGACGGGGGTCAGTTCGTGGAGGGCAATGCTCATCGCCGCGGCCAGGTCACCCACCTCGGGTGCCGACAGGCCGGTGACGGTCATGGACCCGTCGGGATCGGCGATGACGGTCCCGCCCGCATTGGTCACGGCGTCGGACAATTGGTGCGGCGCCGGCGTGCGCACCTTGACCGACTGCCGAGAGCTTCGGGCCACGAAGTCAGCCACCGAGGTCTCGGCGATCAGCTTGCCCTTGCCGATGACCACCAGATGGTCGGCGGTGAGCGCCATCTCGGCCATCAGGTGGCTCGACACGAACACGGTCCGACCCTCGCCGGCGAGCTGTTTTGCACAGCGTGCGCACCCAGCGGATGCCCTCGGGATCGAGACCGTTCACGGGCTCGTCGAACAGCAGCACTCCCGGGTCGCCGAGCAGGGCGGCGGCGATGCCCAGGCGCTGGCCCATCCCGAGCGAGAACTTGCCCACCCGTTTGCCGGCCACCGAGGTGAGACCCACGAGTTCGAGCACCTCGTCGACGCGCGCCCGAGGCGATGGCATTGCTCCGGGCCAGGGTGAGCAGATGGGCGCGGGCGGAGCGACCGGGATGGATGGCCTTCGCTTCGAGGAGCCCGCCCACTTCCCGCAGCGGCCAGGGGAGGTCGTGGTAGCGCCGGCCCAACACGGTGACGGAGCCCGACGCCGGCGAGTCGAGGCCCATGATCATGCGCATCGTGGTCGACTTGCCCGACCCGTTGGGCCCGAGGAAGCCGGTCACGGTCCCCGGACGCACGTCGAAGGACAGGTCGTCCACCGCCACCACGTTGCCGAACCGCTTTGAGAGCCCCCGGGCCTCGATCACCCGGTCAGCCTTGCACGGCGCCCCGCCTTCTGGGTATCAGGGAGAACCCTGACCCAGGGATCAGGGATGCATCCTTGAGTCGCATTCGCCCCATGCCACGAATAACGATAGCAGTTCCGCGGTCGGCCGCCGTTGACCCTGTCGAGGAGAATCGATCCATGCATGTCGTCGCCACGGTCATCCTCGTCGTCTGGGTTGTCTTTTGGATCTACTGGCTCGCCGCTGCCGTCGGCGTCAAGCAGGGACACACCCGGTGGGGTCGCTCCACGGGAATCCGGGTTGCGATCCTCCTTGTCATCCTCCTCCTCGTGCGGGCAAGGGTCTTCAAGGGGCAGGCAATCACGAACGACCCCTGGTTGGAGGGTATCGGGCTCGCCCTCTTCTTCTCGGGGTTGGCTCTCGCCGTCTGGGCGAGGGTGTGCCTCGGTCGGAACTGGGGAGCGCCCATGTCGGAAAAGGTCGACCCGGAGCTCGTGACGGCCGGTCCGTATAGAAGAGTGCGCCACCCCATCTACTCGGGCATCATTCTCGCCCTGGTGGGCACTTCGATCGCGGTCAGCTGGTACGGGCTCATCGCAGTGGCTCTGCTGGGGGCGTACTTCATCTACAGCGCCACCATGGAGGAGCGCTCTATGACCACCCGCTTTCCTGATACCTACCCCGACTACAGGCGTTCGACCAAGATGCTCATTCCGTTCATCTTTTGACACGACCGGTGTCCCTTGACCAGTCCGACGCCGAGCTCGGACCGGTCCCAGCTCCACCACACCTAACTGGCGAACTCGTGGTGCCGGCGTATCCACGAGGGATCGGCAGGTTCGCCCTCGTCACGACCCGCGGGACTCTGTCGAGGATGCCGTAGTACACCATCACGGGCTCCAGCCCCCTGGCCGTGGTGGAGTAAGTGAGGTACACGTCCCCACCTGACCTGGTGAACACGCTCAGCCCGGGGCGCTCCGACATGTAGCTGACCGCGTCGGTCCCGCACTCGGCGGCCAGGCGGGCAGGGACCTGGGGCGGCTCGTCCTCGAACCAAGTGGCGACCGTCTCCGTGGTCACTGAGCGCCCGAAGTCGAAGTTGAAGTCGCTCTCGAAGCTGGACGCCCAGTTGAAGTTCCACCCCATCCGTTTGCGGTAGGCAATGAGCTTGTCCAGCGGGGCGCGTGAGACGGAGATCATGGTGACGTCCTGGGCCTTGAGGTGCTCGAGCACCCCATTGAAGCTGTCAGCGATGGAAGAGCAGACGGGGCACCCGGCCACGTAGTCCGGGCCGAACATGAAGTTGTAGATGGCGAGTTGCGATCGCCCCTCGAAGAGCTGCGCCAGGCTGCGGGGGCCCTCCGCGGTCTGAAAGGTGTAGTCCGTCTCGATCCGCACCCAAGGCAACTCGCGTCGAGTGCGGGCCAGCTCGTCGGCCCGCCGGGTGTGCTCTTTTTCGAGGGCGAGCAGCTCGTTGACGCGGCGGTCCATTGTGGTTGGGTGACAATCTTGTGATCGGTCATTCTTCCGTCTCCTTTGCTCTTTCACAGGGTGGTCGTGGTTGAGAGGCATGGGGTCACATGGATGGCATGGGATGCATAGCGGGAACAAGGCCGGGAATCGACGAGGGGGCCACGACGATGACGATCCCCAGCGCGAGGATCGCAAGTGCTACCGGCACGTCGATGGCGGCTCTCGGAGCCAGGAGCTTCTGGACGAGGATCACCCCGGTGGTCATGGCCATCCAGGCCAGGCTCATCGCTCCGAGCGCCACCATCATCAGCATGAGCCCGATGCTCGAGCCCACACAGCACAGCCCCAAACCCAATCCGGACGGCATCATCTCCCGGCACCTCTCGCGGAACCTCCGCTTGATCGGCGTCAGTTCGTAGACGCCAGCCGCCACTGCCAAGGCGCCAGCGATGACCGTCCCGTGCGGTTGGTAGAGCGCGTACACGACGAGGCCGAACAGGGCCCACACGGCGAGGTACGACCCGACATAGCGTGGCACCTCGAGTCCCCGAAGCCCGGGGTGTCCGAGCCGTACCACCGCTGGAGCCGTACCCGGCAGCATCATGGCCGCCATCATCGGAACCCATACGGACAAGAAGTAGGGGAACGAACCCAATCGGGTGGCCACGCCCATGTCCATCCCGCTCATGCGTTGGATCGTGAGAAACCAGCAACCGATCCCGAGGCCGACCGTGGCCACCAACACGATCGCTGCCTCGGTCACCTTGACGTCAGGTGTGGGCTGTGTGGTCGCCGGTGTCAATGCCGAAGCCGTCTCCACCGTGGATCTCCTCTCTCTAAGCCTTCCGGCTCGTCTCTCTGGCTTCTGCGTGAGCGGCTTCGGCCAGCCTTTTGATGGCGTCGAGGCGCTGGTCCCACCGTCTCGCGAGGTCGGTCATGACCCGGGCCGCCTGGTCGAGGCGGGCCGTATCGACCCGGTAGAGGACTGCGCGGCCCTGTTTGCGACGGCTGACCAGGCCGACCTCCTCGAGCACGACCAGGTGCTTCGAGACCGCCTGGCGGGAAAAGGGAACCTGCTCAGCTAACTCGCTGGCGCTCGCCTCGCCGCCGCCGACGAGCAAGTCGAGGACCCGACGCCGAGAGGGCTCGCCGATGGCCGACCAGAGCTCGTCGTCGGGTGCGGTCCTCATCCCGCCCGGTGTTCGACGAACAACCCGCGTAGGCGGTCCAGGAAGTCAGCCCAGCCACCGTTGTGCTCATTCGCATAGCGGTCCTTCTCGGCATCGGGCCAAGCGAGTAGCTCGCCGCTTTCGACAACCCGTAGGTTGGTGCGCTCCGCACCGCGGGCAGGAGAATTCGACCAGCACCGAGTTGGTGGGCACCGGCTGCTCTCCGGCGGGATGGTTCCAACGGAACGAGAACCGGTTGGGCGGATCGACCGTCTCCACCACCACGGGTCCTCCGTGCTGCTGCTCGCCGAATCCCATGTAGCCCTGGCCACCAGGCTCGAGTTCCAACGCGACACGGTCGGCGAACCATTTGGTGATCTGGTCGGGTTCGGTGATGGTGCGCCACACCACTTCCACCGGAGCCTCGATCAAGACGTCCCGCTCGATTCGTAACTCGCCCATCACCCTCCTGCCTTGTCGATCTGCAACCAAAGGGAGCACATCACGCGCAAAAAGCGCAACCATTTGTTGCACTAAAATTCTCACCGGTCGGAGAGTGGTGGTTGGCGTTCCGGCATGGCGCTGAGCAGTCGGTATCGTCCTCCAGGCTCGGTTGGCTGGCTCGACAACGCGCACCCGCCGAACCTCGCTTCACCGTCAATACCCTCGCGTCGGCGAGAAGGAGAGCCCAATGACGACCACTACGAAGATCGTGGACCTCGATGACGTCGGACCGGTCGAGATCTCCCTTGACGATTCCGGCGAGGGGAATCCCTTCTTGTTGCTCCACGGCGGGGTGGGCCCGACACGATGACCCGTTTCGGCCAGCGGTTCGCCGAGACCCGTCCAGCTCGTGTCCTCGTTCCGACTCACCCGGGCTTTGCCGCCACGACCCGACCGGAGAATCTCGACACCATCCAGCACCTCGCGGCGCTCTATGTCGCCCTGCTCGACGACCTCGACTTGGGTGACGTGACGGTCATCGGGAACTCGATTGGCGGCTGGATCACCGCCGAGATGGCCCTCATGGGGTCACCACGCATCAGTGGCATCGTCTTGATCGACGCGGTCGGCATCGACGTTGCGGACCAACCGGTCGCCGACTTCTTCACGTTGGGCTACGACGAATTCCTCGAGCGCGCCTTCCGCAATCCTGAATCGTTCCGGATGGATCCGAGCACCTTGCCGCCCGCCGCCCAGGCCGCGGCGGCGGCCAATAGCTCGCCCTGGCCACCTACACCGGAGGGGAGATGAACGAGCCCACGCTCGCCCACCGTCTCGGAGATTTGGCGCTCCCGACGCTCGTGCTCTGGGGCGACAGCGACCGTATTGCAGTTCCCGAATACGGGCGGGTCTACGCCACCTCGATCCCGATGTCCCGCTTCCAGGTCCTCACCGACGTCGGACATCTTCCGCAGGTTGAGAACCCCGAGGCCGTGCTCGATGCCATCTGGGAACGGGAGATCCCACTCCGCCGACGCTGGACGGTGACTGAATCGACGGGCCGAGTCTCCTCTCCGACGACGACCGACCACCATCCTCCATCTGCCCGCTAGGAAAATCGACGCGGCGCTCTCCGCGAGCAGCTTCGACCAGTTCGGAGTTGGTGTGTGCGTGATCTGCGAGGCCCCAACCGCCATCGATCGCTTTGAGGAGGACCCAGGTCCTGTTCGATATGACGGGTCGCTGTACCACCACTTTCCCGGGGGCATGGAAGAACTCGCCGAAGCCGCGCTCGAGGCGTCCGGCCAAGCCGTCGCTGATGCGCTCCGCGAAGCATTGGACGGAGCGCCCAACGCGGCGCTCGGCCTGGTCCGCTTCCTCGAGATCGCCGAAGGACCGGTTACCGAGGACCGTGCCCGGGATGCCCGATCGCGCCGACCGCGCTCGAATCACCCATCGTCAGCCCACGCCTACGCGCCGCGGCGGCGCGGTGCTTCCACCAATGGGAGGGCCTCATCGCCGCCCGGCTCCGGGCTGACGGATGGCCAGAAGCCTCGGTCGCCGAGACGGCCTCCGCGGCTCTTTCCCTCATCGAGGGCGCACTGCTCCTAGCCCGGGTGAGCGGGCAGGTGAGCCACCTCGCTAACGCCAAGCGCGCCGCGCTGTCCCTGCTCGGTGCGCCCGAGGTTGGGGGGGACTGAAGCAGGCACCCTGACCCTCGAGTGCTGACCGGACGCCCGAGATTCAAATGGGCCGTGGTCCCCTGCCCCGGCCGAGTGGCCACCGTCCCACACGTCATCGAGGGTCAGATTCAGGTATAAGTGATGATGTAATCTTGTAATAAGGAGTTGCGATGGCAGACACACTTACCCGCCCATCCGAATCGGACCTCGCTGCCCTTGACGCGTACTCCCAGGTGGTCGTCTCGGTCGCCGAACAACTGACCCCACGGGTCGCCGCACTGCAGGTATCCCGGCGCCTCCATGGTGGGAGCATCGCAGCCGGCACGCTTGGCGGTCGTGTTCACGAACGACGGTTTCCTGCTCACCAACGCCCACGTGGTCGGGAAGGCGGAGGCGGGTCAGGCCGCCTTCGCCGACGGCACCACCGTCCCATCCCACCACGGACATGTCCCCGGCATCAGCTTGTAATTGCCGTCCATCACCTGCACCGGCGCGCGCAGGCCAGAGGCCGCGGCGCGCAGGCGCATCTCGCGCGCGACCTCGCGGTCCTTCTCCGGCAGCCAGACGCGTTCATGGCCCCACAGGCTCGGTCCGTCCCGCATTTCGACCGGCTGCCACGCCTTCGGATCGATCTCGCGGCCGCCCCAGCCGCATTCGACCATGAACGACGACGGCGTTTTGGCATAGAACGACGTCATGAGGTCGTTGGTGTGTCGGCCGAGCGTGACGTTGACGCGATCCTCCTTCAGCGCGACATCGTAGGACTGCCCGACATCGTCGAGCGAGAACAACTCCACCATCAGATGATGCATGCCGTTGTTGCCGGTCTCGATCAGCGCCAGCGAGTGATGGCGCGCGTTGACGTGAAAGAAATAGGCGCGAAACGGCTTTTGCAGGTAGTCGGAAAGCCCGAAGCCGAGCAGCTCGACATAGAATGGCATCATGGCGTCGATGTTCTCGACCGTCAGCACGGCATGTCCAAGGCCGAGCGGGCCGGTGCGGAAACCGGAGATCGAACGGCCCGGGCTGAACGGCGTCCTCCGTCGATCTCGGCGCCGTAAAACGCCTCAAGCCGGTTGCCGGCGGGATCGTGAAACGAAATCAGCGCGCGCACGCGCCGGGCATCCGCCAGCGTCCGCGGCTCGGCGGTCGACCTCGACCCCGGCCGCTTCGAGCCGGGCGGCGAGCGCATCCAACGCCACGATGTCCGCGACTTCCCAGCCGAAGAAGCGCGCGCCTTCGCCCATCGCGCGGTCGATGACGATGCGCTGCTTGCGGTCGTCCATCCGGAAGGCGAGCTGCGAATTGCCGCGCTCCACCGCCTGCAGGCCGACGAGGCCCGTGCCGAACTGCCGCCAGTCGTCGAGGTTATCAGAGCCAAAACCGGCATATCCCAGCGCCTGAACAGCCATCGCGCGCCTCCCGTTTTCCTTGGGTCTTTGGCGCAAATCCTACGGATATTTTCAGCCTTTGATACCCAAAAGACGCGTTCCGGAACGGCAATTCGCTCGGCAACCCGACCCGCAATACCTCCTTGACGGCCCGATCGGGCCATGGTGTTTATTCTCCCATGAACACCGTCCGCCCAGCCCAGCTCTGGTGGCGCACCTCCTGACGAGGTGGCCGGTGCGATTCCATTTTTCCCAATCGTTCGAGGCCGTCATCGCAGCGCGACGGCCTTTCGTTTGTCCTGTGTGGCGTTCCCTCGGCAAGTTTCGTAAGAGGATCACATGAACAGGACCGTTTTCTCCTTGCCGGCGAAAAGCGAGTATCGCGCCCATGGCGGGCTCGCGATCACCCGCTCGGTCGAGCATTTTTCCGGCGGCGCCAGCCGGCTCGACGACCTGATCGACCTGCTCGACCGCCGCCGCGGCGTGGTGCTGTCGTCGGGCACCACGGTGCCGGGCCGTTACGAAAGCTTCGATCTCGGCTTTTCCGATCCACCGCTGCAACTGGAGACGCAGGGCACCGACTTCTCGCTGACCGCGCTGAACGCGCGCGGCGAAGTGCTGATTGCCTTTATCGGCGATGTCCTGCGTGACGCCAGCGTGGTCGTCACCGGAAAGAGCGCCTTGCGGCTCAAGGGTCATATCGTGCGTGGCCCGGCGCCGGTCGAGGAGGACCAGC
Organism: uncultured Alphaproteobacteria bacterium; assembly: GCA_963721135.1. Lineage (GTDB taxonomy): Bacteria > Pseudomonadota > Alphaproteobacteria > Rhizobiales > Xanthobacteraceae > Bradyrhizobium. Next base: position 114,674 of record CAVRIB010000009.1, on the reverse strand, counting down.
GCACCCGCCGCGCCAGCGTGATGTCGCTGGTGCGCGATCTCGTGGCCGCATTCGGCGCCAGCGACGATCCCTTGCTCGGCCTGTTCGGCGCGTTTGCCTATGACCTCGTGTTCCAGATCGAGGACCTCGTGCAGAAGCGCGCCCGCGAGCCGGACCAGCGCGACATCGTGCTCTACGTGCCCGATCGCCTGCTCGCCTACGACCGCGCCACCGGGCGCGGCGTCGTCCTGAGCTACGATTTTGCCTGGAAGGGAAAATCGTCGGAAGGCCTGCCGCGCGATACCCCCGAAAGCCTCTACGTCAAGATCCCGCGGCAGGGGTTTTCCGATCACGCGCCCGGCGAATATCAGGCCACCGTCGAGACCGCGCGCGCGGCCTTTGCCCGCGGCGACCTGTTCGAGGCGGTGCCGGGGCAATTGTTTGCCGAGCCCTGCGAGCGCTCGCCTGCGGAAGTGTTCCAGCGGCTGTGCCGGATCAATCCGTCGCCCTATGGGGCGCTGATGAATCTCGGCGAAGGCGAGTTTTTGGTGTCGGCCTCGCCCGAGATGTTTGTGCGCTCCGACGGCCGGCGGGTCGAGACCTGCCCGATCTCGGGCACCATCGCGCGCGGCGTCGACGCGATCGGCGACGCCGAGCAGATCCGGCAGCTCCTGAATTCGCAGAAAGACGAATTCGAGCTCAACATGTGCACCGATGTCGACCGCAATGACAAGGCGCGGGTTTGCGTGCCCGGCACCATCAAGGTCTTGGCGCGGCGGCAGATCGAGACCTACTCGAAACTGTTCCACACCGTCGACCATGTCGAAGGCATGCTGCGGCCGGGGTTCGAACTCGCTCGATGCCTTCCTCACCCACGCCTGGGCGGTAACGGTGACCGGCGCGCCGAAATTGTGGGCGATGCAGTTCGTCGAGGACCACGAGCGCTCGCCGCGGCGCTGGTACGCCGGCGCGATCGGCGTGGTGAATTTCGATGGCAGCATCAATACCGGGCTGACCATCCGCACCATCCGCATGAAGGACGGCCTCGCCGAGGTGCGGGCCGGCGCCACCTGCCTGTTCAACTCCGATCCCGCCGCCGAAGACCGGGAATGCCTGGTCAAGGCGGCCGCGCTGTTCCAGGCGTTGCGCGGCGATCCGCCGAAGCCGCTGTCGGCGTTCGCGCCCGATGCCACCGGAAGCGGCAAGCAGGTGCTGCTGATCGACCATGACGACAGCTTTGTCCATATGCTGGCGGATTATTTCCGCCAGGTCGGCGCCAGCGTCACCGTGGTCAGGCATGTTCATGCGCTCGACATGCTGAAGCGGAGAAAATGGGACCTTTTGGTGCTGTCGCCGGGGCCGGGCCGGCCGGAGGATTTCGGCATCGCCAAAACCATCGACGCGGCGATCGAGAAGAAGCTGCCGATCTTCGGCGTCTGCCTCGGCGTGCAGGCGATCGGCGAATATTTTGGCGGCCAGCTCGGTCAGCTCGGCCAGCCCGCGCATGGCCGGCCGTCGCAGGTCAAGGTGCGGGGCGGGCGGTTGATGCGGAATCTGCCCGATGAAATCGTGATCGGCCGCTACCACTCGCTCTATGTCGAGCGCGACAGCATGCCTGATGTGCTGGCGGTCACCGCAAGCACCGAGGACGGCGTGGCGATGGCAATCGAGCACAAGACATTGCCGGTCGGCGGCGTGCAGTTTCATCCGGAATCGCTGATGTCGCTCGGCGGCGAAGTCGGCCTGCGCATCGTCGAGAACGCGTTCCGGCTCGGCGCGCCGGCGAATTCTTGAAGGGGGACCCGTCATTGCGAGCGCCAGCAAAGCAATCCATGAAGCGCGGGGAAGACGGATTGCTTCGTCGCAAGCGCTCCTCGCAAATGACGAAGAAATGGAAAAGAGACAATGAATTTTGAAAATGACCTGAAGGCTACCGTCCGCACCATTCCGGACTACCCGAAGCCGGGCATCCTGTTTCGCGACATCACTACGCTGCTCGGTGATGCGCGCGCGTTCCGCCGCGCGGTCGACGAGCTGGTGCAGCCCTGGGCGGGCAACAAGATCGACAAGGTCGCCGGCATCGAGGCGCGCGGCTTCATTCTCGGCGGCGCGGTCGCGCATCAGGTCTCCGCCGGTTTCGTGCCGATCCGCAAACGGGGCAAGCTGCCACACACCACCGTTCGGATCGCCTATTCGCTGGAATACGGCATCGACGAGATGGAAGTGCACGCCGACGCGATCCATCCCGGCGAGCGCGTGATCCTGGTCGACGACCTGATCGCCACCGGCGGCACCGCGGAGGGCGCCGTCAAGCTGATGCGCCAGATCGGCGCGAACGTGGTCGCCGCCTGCTTCATCATCGACCTGCCCGACCTCGGCGGCGCCGCGAAACTTCGCGCCATGGACGTGCCGGTGCGGACGCTGATGGCGTTCGAGGGGCATTGAGATTCTTCACGCGCAAATAACCACACGTCGTCCCTTCGAAAGCAGGGACCCATAACCACCGACGTTGGTTGTTGGAAAGGCGTCTGGCCGCAGTGCCAAGCAATTTGGCCGGGGCGTGGGTCCCTGCTTTCGCAGGGACGACAAGTCAAGACCTCAGCAAAATCAAACTCAACTCCAGCTCGCGAAAGCTGAAATAATTCTCGCGGATCCATTGATGCAGTTCGGTCGATGAATCCTTTTCGTTGCGCAAGTAGCCAGTGAACGAAAACGTCAGCCGGTCGATATAGGTTTTGAGGAATACCGGGAGCGCCGCGATGCGCAGGGTGCGGCCGTGCGACATCGCCTCGGGCAGTTCGCCGCGCACCACGTATTCATTGTCCACGACGATGAGCGCGATTTGCGGGAATTTGCTCGTGCAGCGTGGTGTAGCCGCGGGCCGAAACGCGGTCGGTGTCGGCGACGAACAGGATGATCGGCGCAACGCCGCGCCGCGCCGCCTCCTTCATGAAGCCGATTTCCTCGGACATCTTGAAGAACTCGTCGAAGACGTGAAAGCCGAGGTCGATCACCTTGGCGACGCCGTCATTGATGATGACGCGGTCCATCAGCGCCATTTTTCCGAAGGTATTTTCGACCTCGGCGGTTTCGGTCGTATCCGGCAGATATTCGAGCAGCGACGGCTCTTTCAGGTTGATGTCGAAACCGGTGACCGCGCCGTGCTTGAGCAGGAGGTATTCGCACAACAGCCGCGCGATCAGCGTCTTGCCGACCAGCGGGCGGGGCGAGCAGATGATGAAGACGGGCGTGGTGCGCATGAGGGCGCTATATCAGGCGAAATCGATGCCCAATCCAGCCCAATCACGGTGAGCGCGCAACTATTTTTCGCCGCCGCGCGATGGTTTGCCGGAGCCGACCAGTTCGGTCAGCTTGATGCGGTCGAACTCGCTCCAGACATTGGCCAGCCAGTGCCGGACATAGCCGCGCAGCACGAACGAATAGTTCGCGGCCTCGTCGTGGGCGCCCTTGTTGGCGACGAATTTGAGGAACGGCACGGAAGCGACCTCGACCTGCTCGAACGCCATTTCGTTGAGCTTCGGGATGGTGATCTCGGTGGCGTCCTTGATGCGGTGGAAATAGGAATTGTAGGTCGCCTGGTCCCATTCGAAGAAGCTCGTGTTGTTGATGAAGTTCTTCACCAGGAAATATTTCGCGCCCTGCATGAAATTCGCGGTCTCCGCGATCTCGTCGAGCGAGGCGATCGAGGGACCGAGGATGTGAAACACCGCAAAAGTGATCTGGCCGGACTTGGCGGCGTCGAGAAAGCCGATGTCGCGCAACGAGGCCAGCGACGGCGACAGCAGTCCGGCGCGGACGTCGATCACGGTGACGGAGGGGCTGACCGCATTCAGCGTATCGAAAATCTTCATCTGGTCCGCGGTCGCCGTCATGTCGACGATCTCGGTCAGGTCGGGATGGAACCGCTTCAGGGTGCCGCGCGGCGATTCTGTGTCGAAGGCGCGGGTGGGGACATTGTTGGCGCTGAAATAATCCAGGAGCGTCCGCGACACCGTGGTCTTGCCGACCCCGCCCTTATCAGCGCCCACCACAATCACAACCGGCTTCGCCATGAATTTCCCTTATGCGCCCTTATTCCCCGCCCGAAAGCCCGATCCTAGAACAAACCCGGCCGCCTGTTTGCGGAAATCCGGCGTCCGTCGCGGATCAAGCCCCAAATCCCGCGGCCGATCGCACCTGTCGCCAGATCGATTCCATCCCTGCTTTGGTCCGGAACATGGCAGAAACAAGGGAGAATTCAATTGATTAGGCGGCCGCCGGGGCCAATCCTGCCGGCGTCGTTAACGCTAAGCGGACCCGAAACGCGCGCCGCTCGAGGGATGACGAGGCTAATGGGGTCCCCACGGGCCGGCCGGCGGATTGCCCCAGGGGCCTTGGGAGGGCGCTTGCGAGGCACCGGTGGCGGCGTTGGCTTCTCCCCACGGACCGGCAGGTATCGGCGGCGGGATTCCGCGATCGCTCTGGGCTTGCGGCTGATCGTCCGGCGCACCGGACATATCCGACGGCAGCGCCAGCGGTCCGGGGTCATGTCCGCCCGCGTATTTCACGAGCGCCCGCACCCGCGCTTCGACCGAGGGATGGGTGGCGAACAGGTCATGAAACCCCTCGCGCGGGTTGTCGATGCACAATTCCATCACCGCCGAGGTCGCGCGGGGAAGCTCGCCGCGGCCCTCGATCTTGCGCAATGCCGAGATCATGGCGTCGGGGTTTTTGGTCAGTTCGACCGACCCGGCGTCCGCGAGCAGTTCGCGCTTGCGCGACAGCGCCAGCCGCACCAGTTGCGACAACAGCCAGGCCAGCGCGATCAGAACCACCGCGATGATGATGACGAGAACGGCGCCGCCGCCGGAACTCTTGCGGTCGCCGTCCGAGGAGGAGGACGACTCCGACGATGACGTCGACCACGAGCCGCGATAGCCGCCATAACCGCCGTAATAGCCGAAATTGGTGAAGGTACGGAAGAACAGTTCGGCGAAGAAGCCGACTACGCCGGCGATGATCACCGCGATCACCATCATCTGCACGTCGCCGTTGCGGATGTGGGTAAGCTCGTGGCCGAGCACCGCCTCGATTTCCTGGTCGTTGAGCGCTCTCAACAGGCCCGTGGTGACGGTGATGGCATATTGCCGCTGGTTGAGCCCGGTCGCATAGGCGTTGAGCGCGTCGCTGTCGACGATCTCCAGCTTCGGCATCGGGATGCCGCGCGAGATGCAGAGGTTTTCCAAGAGATTGTAAAGCCGCGGCTGCTGCTGCCGCGTCACGTCCTCGCCGCCGGTCACGGCATCGACGATCGACTGGTGGAAGAAATAGGCGATCACGATCCACAGCAGCGCGCCGCCGGTGGCGTAGGGAAAGGCGCTAACGAGGTCGCGCGCCGCCGCCGCCAGGTAATAGTCGACCGGGCCGCCGCTGTTGAGCACGACCTCGGCGATCAGCGCGCCGGCATAGACCATGACGTAGACCAGCACGAACAGCCCGGCGAGCAGCAGCATCGAACGAAACTTGTTCGATGCGATGTGCGTGTAGAGACCGTAGGCGGCCATGATGGGCTTCCGCTACAAGCTGTCATTCCAGGGCGATGCGAAGCATCGGACTAAGACGTGCAATTGCACATCTGAGAATCTCGAGATTCCCCGATGTGCGTTGCACATCTGAGGTCTGGTCCTTCGGACCATCCCGGAATGAGACTGCGACAGATCATTCGTCAATCAGAACTTCACCTGCGGCGCCGTCTCGACTTCGGCCCTGGAGGCGCCGAGGTCGAAGAAATCCTTGCGGGTGAAGCCGAACGTCGCGGCGAACAGCGCCGCCGGCATCTGCTGGATGCCGGTGTTGTATTCCTGAACCGCGTTGTTGAAGAAGCGGCGGCTGGCGGCGATCTTGTTCTCGAGGTCGGACAATTCGCCCGCCAGCTGCTGGAAGTTGGCGTTGGCCTTGAGGTCCGGATAGGCCTCCGACAGCGCGATCAGCCGGCCGAGCGCGCCGGAGAGCTGGTTTTCCGCGGCCGATACCTGGGCCGGGCCCTGCGCCGACATCGCCGCGCCGCGCGCCTTGATGACGTCGTCGAGCGTGCCGCGCTCATGCGCGGCATAGCCCTTCACGGTCTCGACCAGGTTCGGGATCAGATCGTGGCGCTGCTTGAGCTGCACGTCGATATCGGCGAACGCCTGGTTGACGCGCTGGCTGAGCGCGACCAGCCGGTTATAGGCGCCGAGCGCGAAGAGAACGAGAACGACGAGGATGCCGAGAACGATCCAGCCCATGACAAAAAACTCCTGATGCGAAAAACGAATACGAGAGCCTGGACGAAAACGGCGTCGAGCGTCAGGCCGCCACGAGGTGGGTATCCCCTTGGTCTGCCGCAAGGCGGGATTGGTTCAGCGCAGCCGTTAACGTTCTGCAATGACCGCCTCGCCCCAGCGCCAACGCCGGGCGCGGGCATAATCCGCCTTGGCGCGGCGGGGTACTCTTGCAAGTGCGAGACCGTTCGGCGCGCAGAGTTTCGCGGTAACTTCGACCTTTGTCACCAAAGGTTGCGCCAGCACGCGGGCCGGACGCTGCGCGAGTGGCGCCCGCGTCAGCGCGACGTATGCAAATTTTTCGTCCTCGAACGGAAGCTCGGCGCCCTTGACCTGCTTGTGCGCGCGCAAGCGGGGCAGGCGCTGCGCGAAATGACACCAGTCCGGCGGTTGAAGCGGACATTTGCCGTCATGCGGGCAGGGGGCCGCGACATGCGCGCCCGCAGCAATCAGTTGCTCGCGCAAGCTGATGATCCTGCCATAGCCCGCGGGCGTGCCGGGCTCGACGACGACGAGCGTGCCGCGGGTTTTCGCCCACATCAGATCGGAAAGCGCACGTCGTTCGGCTCTCGCCGATCTCGCCGATCATGTAGCTCGCCATCACAAGATCGGCCGGGTCGGCATCGGCGAGCGCGGCGCGGGCTTCGCGGTGCCGGTATCTGATGTCGCGCAGGCGCGCGCTGCCGCTTGCGAGATCGAGCGCCAGCGCGCGGAAGGCGCCGTTGGCGTCGAGCAGCCCAAAATCCTGCAGCGACGGAAACGCCTCCGCCGCGGCCCAGACCGCGGTTCCCGGCCCGGCGCCGACATCGATTAGGCTCTCGGGCGCGAAATCGGGCGCGACCTCGCGCAACGCGTTCAGGCTAGCGATGACAGCGGCATAGGTCGCCGGCATCCGCGCCAGCGCATAAGCGAGCGCGTCGGTCTCGCTGCGGATGGCCGCGGAACCGCCGCCCTCGCGATAGGTCTGCGAGATCGCCGCGGCACGGCTTGCCGCGTCGCTGCGCGAAAAACCGTGCAGCTTGGCGTCGAGCGCGGCCTTGAGTTCGGCGGGAAGGTCGGGAGCGGTCATCTTGTCAGGCTTGTCATGCCCCGCGAAAGCGGGGCATCCAGTATTCCGCGAGGACTGTGAGTCACACAAACGGCGCGACGTACTGAATCCTCCGCTGGAGCCTGTCATCGGGCGGCGCCCCTGCGCCGACCCGGTCGCGGATGATGACACCGATCATCGTGGCAGCGCCAGCGCGATATCACGCCACGTTCTGGTCGAGAATTTTCACGGCGTCTTCGAGATCGACCGAGACCAGTTGCGACACGCCGCGCTCGGCCATGGTGACGCCGAACAGCCGGTTCATCCGCGCCATCGTGATCGGGTTATGGGTGATGATGATGAAGCGCGTTTCGGTCGAGGCCGTCATCTCGTGCAGCAGCGTGCAGAACCGCTCCACATTGTGATCGTCGAGCGGCGCGTCGACTTCGTCCAGCACGCAGATCGGCGAGGGGTTGGTGAGGAACACCGCGAAGATCAGCGCCAGCGCCGTCAGCGCCTGCTCGCCGCCGGACAACAGCGACAGCGTCTGCGGCTTCTTGCCGGGCGGTTTGGCGATGATCTCGAGGCCAGCCTCCAGCGGATCGTCGCTCTCGATCAGATGCAATGCCGCCTCGCCGCCGCCGAACAATTCCGTGAACAGCCGCCTGAAATGGCCGTTGACGGTCTCGAACGAGGTCAAGCAGCCGCTCGCGCGCCTCGCGGTTGAGGCTCTGGATGCCCTGGCGCAGCCGCTTGATGGCTTCCACCAGATCGTCGCGCTCGGTGGTGAGCGTGGTGTGCTGCGCCTCGACCTCGCGCAGTTCTTCCTCGGCGCGCAGATTGACCGCGCCGAGCCGCTCGCGGTCGCGGCGAAGCTTTTCGAGGTTTTCCTCGATCTCGGCGAGCGGCGGCAACTCGGCATCCGGCTTGATCTCGGCAAGACCGGCAACCGCTTGCGGCGCGACCTCCAGCATGTCGTGGATTTCGCGCTCGATGTCGGAAAGCCGGCGTCTTGCGCCATCGAGGCGCTCTTCGGCCCGGGCGGTCGCCTCGCGCGCGCTCGACAATGCCTCGAGCGAAATCTTCGCGGCGCGGTCGGTCTCCGCCATCACGTTTTCGGCTGTGGCAAGCGCGTCGGCGGCGGCGCGGCGGGCGCCTTCGGCGGTCTCGATCTCGCCGATCAGTGCACGGCGTTTTTCGGCGAAGATCGCCGGCGCATTGTCGAGTTCGGCGCGCTCGGCCCTGACCTCGCTGACGCGGGCCTCGATGGTCTCGATCTGCGACGCCGCGCCGGCCTTGCGGTTCTGCCATTCGTTGCGCTCGGCCGTGATCGCCTGCAGGCGGCGGTCGGCGAGCTCCGCCTCGCGCGCCAGCGCCTGCGCCTCGGCGCGCACCTGGGCTGCGAGCCGGCGATGGCCGTCGATGTCGGTACGGACGGCGGCAAGTCTTGTCTCGGTCTCAAGGCTCGCCGGCAACCCGGTAAGCGCCGCAGTCGCGCTCTCATGCGCCGCCAGGGCCTCGGCGCTGTCGGCATGGAGGCGGCTATGCGCCTCGGCGAGCGCGGATTTGCGGGCGGCGTGGCGGTTGATCTCGCGCTCGGTGGCGGCATGGCGCTCGCGCGCGACATCGGCCTCGCGCTGCGCGGTCCGCCAGGCCTCGCGCGCGGCACTCTCGGCGGCGGAAGCGGCCTTCAGCGCCGTCTCCGCGGCCTCCAGCGCCTGCCGCTTGGCGCCGGCATCGATGCGGGCCTGTTCGAGCTCGTTTTCGATGTCGACCAGCCGCGCGCGCTCGGCAAGCCGCCGCGCCGCGCCGGTCGGCGCGTGCGCCGCGGCGACAAAGCCGTCCCAGCGCCAGACGTCGCCTTCGAGCGACACCAGCCGCTGGCCGGTCTTCAGCTGCGATACCAGCGCGGCGCCGCGCTCTTTCGGCACCACGCCGATTTGCTTGAGCCGCCGCGCGAGCTCGATTGGTGCTTCGACATGCGCGGCGAGCGGATCGACGCCGCCGGGCAAGGCCGGATCGCCTTCGCTGACGCCGGCATCGGTCCAGCGCATCGGCGCCGACGGATCGACCGGCGCATCGAGGTCATCGCCGAGGGCAGCCCCCAGCGCCTTCTCAAATCCCTTGGCGACGGTGACGCCGTCGATGATCGGCGGCCACAGGTTCTTGGTCTCGCCGTTGACGAGCTTTGAAATCGTGCGCGCCTCGGTCTCGAGCCGCTGCACGCGCTTGTCGGCGTCCGTCAGCGGCGCGCGGGCCGCCTCCAGCCTTTCGCGGGCGGCGAGGTGGCTCGCCTCGACCATCTGCACGGTGGTCTCGCACTGCGCGAGGCCCTGCTGCGCGGTATCCAGGGCGGCTGCGAGCGCCACGAGGTCGCCGAGGCCGCTCGTCTCCTGTTCGAGCTTCTGCTCGTCGGCCAGAACGCCGGCGATTTCCTGATCAAGCCGCGCCAGCCGGTCGCGGTGGCCGCGCACATTACCTTCGAGCTGGTTGCGTTTGGCGGTGAGGTCGGCAAGCGCGGTGGTGAGCTCGGCGAACAGCCGCTCGGCGGCCGCGAGCGTCGCTTCGGCTTGAAGGACGCGCCCGTCGACACCGCTGCGCTTTTCGACGCGGGTCTTGATCTCGTCCTTCAACTCGGTGTCTTCGGCATCGAGCCGTTGCAACGCCACCTCGGCGTCGGCGGTCTGCTGCTGCTCGCGCGAGATGTCGGCGGAGAACTGCGTCAGCCGGCGGTCGAGTTCGGCGACGCGCTCCCTGGCGCGCGCCTCCTCGCGGTCGAGGAGTTCGCGGGCGCTGGTGAGCCGCTGCAATCCGGCCGCAGCGCGGGCCTCGTTCTCGCGCAAGGCCGGCAGCTCGGCCGCACGCAGCGCCTGGATCCTCGCCGCCTCGGCCTGTTCGCGGGTGCGCTCGGCCATCTCGCGGACACTGAGGTCGTGGGTGCGGGAAGCCTCCGCGACACCGGCATGGGCTTCCATCCAGCGTAAATGATAGAGCAGCGCCTCGGCCTTGCGCACTTTCGCCGCGACCTCGCGGTAGCGGATCGCTTGCCGAGCCTGTTTCTTCAAGCCGTCGATCTGTCCGGCCAGTTGTCCGATCACGTCCTCGACGCGGACGAGATTCGTCTCGGCGGCCTTCAGCCGCAATTCGGCCTCGTGACGGCGGGCATGAAGGCCGGCGACGCCGGCGGCGTCTTCCAGCACGCGGCGGCGCTGCTCGGGCTTGGCCTGGATGATTTCGCCGATCTTGCCTTGGTGCACCAAGGCCGGCGAACGCGCGCCGGTCGCGGCGTCCGCGAACAGGATCTGCACGTCGCGGGCGCGCACATCGCGACCGTTGATGCGATAGACCGAACCGGCCTCGCGCTCGATCCGACGTGAGATTTCCAGGATCTCGCGATCGTTGACGGCGGCCGGCGCCGAGCGATCGGAATTGTCGATCGTCATCACCACTTCGGCGTGGTTGCGCGACGGGCGGTTGCCGGAACCGGCGAAAATCACCGCGTCCATGTCGGCGGCGCGCAGCGATTTGTGCGAGGTCTCGCCCATGGCCCAGCGCAGCGCCTCGACCAGATTCGACTTGCCGCAGCCGTTTGGCCCGACCACGCCGGTCAGGCCCGGTTCGATCACGAAATCAGTGGGTTCGACGAACGACTTGAAACCATGGAGGCGAAGGCGCGTGAGTTTCATGAACACGATTCTCTGTTGGCAGGGCGCGAATCTCCCTGCCGTGACAATACCATAGAAGGCAATGTCGGTGTGTGGGGCGAGTTGCTTTTCGCGAACTCGTTGTCCGACAATGGCGAGGCAAGGGCTTGAGGGCAACCGGCGCGAAGCGCTTTTCCCAAGGCTTTTGCAGGGCTTATGCGAGGCAATTAAGTCACGGCCCGACCATCAGGTCTTCAGCAGCGACTTGATCTTCCTGTCGAATTCCTCGAACAGCTGGCGCCCGCGAAGGGGACCGCTCGCTCAGCTATTGAGCAACGGGTCGATCTTCTTCTGGAATTCCTCGAACGAGGTCTCGCCCTTGATCTTCTCGCCATTGACGAAAAAGGTCGGCGTCGAATCGACCTTGAGCACCTCGGCGGCGTATTTCTGGTCGGCGGCGATCTTGTCGAGCAGCGCCTGATCCTTGAGACAATCCTCGACCTGCTGCTGGGACAGGCCGGCCTGCTTGCCGATCCGGGCCAGGGTCTCCGTGGTGTCCTTCATCACCCAGTCGTTCTGCTGCCGGAACAAGAGGTCGACGACGGCGAAATATTTGCTCGCGTCATCCTTGGCGATGCAGCGCGCCAGCATCGAGCCCGCCGCCGCCTTGATGTCGAGCGGGAACTCGCGGAAGACGTAACGGATCTTGCCAGTGTCGATATAGGCCGCCTTGATCTTCGGAAATACTTCGGCGTTGAAGGCCGCGCAATGCGGGCAGGTCATCGAGGCAAATTCGGTGACCGTCACCTTCGCGGTGACGGGGCCGAGCGCCATGTCCGGCAACGATACCGGCTTGGCGACATCGGAGGCGGCCTGCGCCATCGCCTCGGCGATCAGGCGGAACGGCGAAAACCCGGCGAGCAGACTGAGCCCGGTCAGCGACAGGGCGGCGGTGAAGGCGCGGCGGGTGATGATCAACGGTTTACTCCCGGATTGGCGCGTTCACGCCGAAAGGACCCAAAGAACAGGCTGTTCGCTAGCTTGAAACGACAATTGTGGCAATGGTGGACCGCAATTCCCTTGAGGGGTGGGCTCAATTTCGCTTGATCGATGCCCCGAGTCGCGCCAGCGCGGCCCGCAACTGCTCGTCCTCCACCGCGGTCAGGCTTTCCGCGACTTGCGCGACCGCCCCGGCGTCCGGGGCGCGGCTGGGCGCGGGCTTGTCCCGGCGCGACAGCGGCGCCTGCCGCAGCGCCAGTTTTCCTACCGCGCTCCAGCCGAAAAAGCGGTTGACGCGCTCCAGGATGACGTCGGAGGCGTGCTGGATTTCCAGCGCCATCGGCCCCTCCACCCGCAACACCAGCGTGGCCGGCTCCTGCGGCTCGCCCTCGACCGGCCGGGGCCACTGGATTTTCAGCGGCTCCGAATGGGCGGCGACCTCGCGGCCCGCAATCTCGGCCCAGCGCGTCACCAACTCGCGCGCGGCAAATCCCTGCCTGGCATAGGCGTCGGAAAAGACGTCACTGAGCAGGACGGAAAGCGGTTTTGCCGAGATCGGACCGGGTTTTGCCATCCCGCTTCATAGCACGTCTCATGTCATGTCAGGAACCGCCGGTTCGTCATGGCCGGGCTTGACCCGGCCATCCACGTCTTCAGCAGCCGCAAGGAAGAAAGACGTGGATGCCCGCGACAAGCGCGGGCATGACGTGGAGAGATTGGCGTCCGGCCGCTACAGTGGCCGTATGAGTTCTCCAGCAATCGCCAGGGCAAGGCGACACCCCGCTCCTGAGGCAGCCCCGCGTCCCGTGTTGCTGCTCGACTGGTACGACCGCCACCGCCGGGCCCTGCCGTGGCGGGCGCCGCCGGGTGAACGCGCCGATCCGTACCGGGTCTGGCTGTCGGAGATCATGCTGCAGCAGACCGGAGTCAAAACGGTCGGGCCGTATTTCCTGAAATTCCTGGCGCGCTGGCCCGACATCGGGGCGCTCGGCCGCACCGCGCTCGACGATGTCTTGAGGATGTGGGCCGGGCTCGGTTATTATTCCCGCGCGCGCAATCTGCATGCTTGCGCGGTGGCCGTGCTGCGCGATCATGGTGGGATATTTCCGGATACCGAGGAGGCCCTGCGCTCGCTGCCGGGGATCGGGCCTTATACCGCCAGGGCCATCGCGGCGATCGCCTTCGGCCGCCGCACCATGCCGGTCGACGGCAATATCGAGCGCGTGGTGTCGCGGCTGTTCGCGGTCGAGCAGCCGTTGCCGCGGGCCAAGCCGCTGATCCAGCAGCTAGCCGCGACCCTGCTCGGCGCATCCCGCGCGGGCGACGAGAACGCTCGCGCCGGAGACAGCGCCCAGGCGTTGATGGACTTGGGAGCTTCGATCTGCACGCCGAAGAAGCCGGCCTGCGTGCTGTGTCCACTCAACGAAGATTGTGTCAGCCGGGCGCACGGCGATCAGGATACCTTTCCGCGCAAGGCGCCGAAGAAGAGCGGCGCGTTGCGCCGCGGCGCGGCGTTCGTCGTCACCCGCGGCGAGGAGATCTTGCTCCGCACCCGCCCGGAAAAAGGCTTGCTCGGCGGCATGACCGAGGTGCCGACCTCGGACTGGTTCGCGGCGCAGGACGACAGGACGGCGCTGAAGCAGGGGCCGGTCCTGAACGGCATTGTGCGCTGGCACCGCAAGGCCGGCGTCGTCACCCACGTCTTCACGCATTTTCCGCTGGAACTCGTGGTCTACACCGCAAAGGTCTCCGCACGTGCGCGCGCGCCTGCGGGAATGCGCTGGGTGCCGATGGCAAAGCTGCCGAACGAAGCGCTGCCGAACCTCATGCGCAAGGTGATCGCACACGGGCTCGGGCTCTAACCCCTATTCACATCGGCCGGGATCGGCTGCTGACACCATGCTGTCAGCAGGGCTGCGGTAAGTCATGGCGCAACGAAAGGGACGACCATGATCGGCACCGCACTCGACCGCCTCGAAGCCCCGCCCTCTTCCAAATTGCTCGGCTGGCGCCTGCTCGACGCGCGCCCAAGTCAGGGCTGGATACGGATCGGCTTCGAGGGCAAGCCGCAGTTCTGCAATCCGGCAGGCTTCATCCAGGGAGGCATCCTGTCGGCGATGCTCGACGACACCATGGGGCCAGCGGTCTTCGTCATGACGGAAGGGCGGCTCTTCACCGCGACCGTCAGCATGACCGTCAATTTCCTGGCGCCGGCAAGACCGGGTCCGCTGGTGGGCGAGGCCAGCGTCACCCAGCTCGGCAAGACCGTCGCATTTGTGGAGGACAGGCTGATGGGGCACGACGGTAGTGTGCTCGCGACGGCGACGACAAGCGCGCGATTGGTCGAGACCGCGAAGGCTATTCCGGCGCCAGTCTGCGCATTGGGGAGTATCGCGACTCCGCGCCTCCCGAGGCACGAAAGCTCGCCGCAGGTTGAGAGCTCGAGCCGTGTCGATGCCGGCAAGAGTCATGATCGACGACGGCAATCGAGAAATCTGGAGGCTGCCGCGCTTGGCGTTGCCGAGGTGGTTCTCGCCTTCATCCGGGTCTGGCGCGAGCGCGGTCGCACGCGGCGTCAACTCGCGGATATGAGCGAGCGCGAGTTGCAGGATATGGGGATCTGCCGTTCGGAAATCGCCGACGAGATCGGCAAGCCGTTCTGGCGCGCGTTCGAGGCGGCGAGTGCGATGCGCTAGTTTTGTCGCGACACTTCGTCATCGCGAGGAGCCAACGGGTCCCGCCTTCACCTCGGCGGCAACGCCGATCTGGTGCAGGCTGAGCGCCAGCGTCAACCCACCGATGCCGCCGCCGGCGATGAGTACGGTCATGATACGCTCCCGGTCACATCATGGTGATGGCACGGGCGCGCCGCTGTGGGCAACAGCGAAAGCCCGCTCCAGCCCGCCTCGCCGGGATGGACGCCGGAACTGAGCGCCGTTAACCTCCAGCCTTCTCGGAGGAAACGAAAATGTACAAGCTCTATTACGCCCCCGGCACCTGCGCGCTCGCCTCGCACATTGCGCTGGAGGAAGCCGGCGCCGACTACAGCGCCATCAGGCTCGACTTCAAGGCCAACCAGCAGCAGAGCCCGGACTATCTCAAGGTCAATCCGAAGGGCCGCGTGCCGGCGCTGGTGACCGACAAGGGCATCATCACCGAGACGCCGGCGATCCTCGCCTATATCGCGCAGACCTTGCCAAAGGCGAAGCTGGCGCCGTTCGACGATCCCTTTGCCTTCGCGCAGGTGCAGTCGTTCAACAACTATCTCTGTGCCACCGTGCATGTCGCGCATGCGCACAAGGGCCGCGGCTATCGCTGGGCTTCGGATGAGTCGTCTTTCGCCGATATGAAGCGCATGGTGCCGAAGAGCATGGGCGCTTGCGTCGAGATGATCGAGAAGGGAATGCTGAAGGGGCCGTGGGTAATGGGCGAGCAGTACACGATCTGCGATCCCTATCTCTACACCATCGCGCTCTGGCTCGAGGGTGACAGCGTCGATCTTTCAACGCTGCCGAAGGTCGCCAATCACATGAAGCGGATGGCGGAGCGGCCTGCGGTGAAGAAGGTGATGGGCGAACAGCAGGCGAAGGCGGCCTGACATGAGCAAGGACATCTTCAATCCGCCGACAATGATGAAACCGGCGGGCTATTCGCATGTCGCCAAGGTCACGAGCGGCGCGCTGGTCTACATCGCGGGCCAGGTCTCGGCCGATATCTCGGGCACCCTGGTCGGCGAGGCCAATCTGGAGGCGCAGGCCGAACAGGTTTTCAAGAACCTCAAGGTCGCAGTGGAAGCGGCCGGCGGCACCATGGCCGACATCATCAAGATGAATGTCTATCTCGTCGCCGAGGTGGGCGCCGATGAGGTGCCGAAATTCCGCAGCGTTCGCGACCGCTACGTGAACGTCGAGAGGCCGCCGGCCTCCACCCTCGTCGTGGTGACGCGGCTGGCGCGGCCGGGCTGGCTGATCGAGGTCGAGGCGGTCGCCGCAATCGGGTAGCCCTCAAGCGCGCGCCGGTTGGGAAAGTGCGGGGACTTTCCCGTCTCGAAAATTCCCGCGGCGATTTGACTTCACATATTCCATGTGGCGGCCGAGCCGTCACAGGGTTGTGACGGGATGAAATCCGGCCGGGCGGACTCCGTCGGCGGTTTGCGATATCGGCAAGGGCATGACCCAGGCCGGCGTCGCGGCCGCCATACGGAGAGGATCATGTCGGAGCCATCGAAGGAATTCATCAACCCGAAGACCCTGATCACGCCGGGGCCAGCCGTGTATTCGCACGTCGCCAAGGTCAATCGCGGAACGATCGTCTATATTTCCGGGCAGGTCCCGAGCGATGCGTCCGGCAAGATCGTCGGCGAGGGCGATTTCGAGGCGCAGGTCGAGCAGGTCTTCGCCAATCTCAAGATTGCAGTCGAAGCCGCCGGCGGCGTGATGGCCGATATCGTCAAGCTGAATTACTTCCTCGCCGCTGAGGTCGATCCGGCCGAAGTGCCGAAACTGCGCCCGATACGCGACCGCTACCTCAATGTTGCCAAGCCGCCGGCCAGTACGTTCGTTGCCGTCAGCCGCCTGATGCGGCCCGGATGGCTGATCGAGATCGAAGCGGTCGCCGCAATCGGGTAGCAATCGCCTGTTGCTGCCGAAGTCGCAAGGTTGCCGCAAACAAGCCGTCATGCCCGGGCTTGACCCGGGCATCCACGCCTTAAACTCTGTGCCGTGCTGCAAGACGTGGATGGCCGGGACGAGCCCGGCCATGACGAGAGTGTGTCACGCCGCCTTGGTCTTGAGGTGACGGAACATGAAGTTGCGCGCTTCCTCGTCCATTTCGGTCTTGAAGGTGAACTTGTCCTTCAGCGCGATTGCCCGTGCAGCGGCCGGTCTTGCCGAGACCTCATCGACCAGGCGCTTGACGTTGGGGAATTTGGCGTAGGCCTCCTCGCCGAGCACGAATGACGCGAGCCGCGCCCAGCCCCAGAACGCCATGTCGGCGATGGTATAGGTATCGCCGACCATGTAGCGGTTCTTCGCGAGATGATCGTTGAGGATGCCGTAGTGGCGCTCGGCTTCGAACTGGTAGCGGTTGCGTGCATATTCCAGTTCCTTCGGCGCGACGGTCTTGAAATGCACCGCCTGGCCCGAATAGGGGCCGACGCCAGAGGCGATGAACATCAGCCATGACAGCAGTTGCGCGCGATTGGTTGGCGTATTGGGGGGCAGGAATTTACCGGTCTTCTCGGCGAGGTAGAGCAGGATCGCATTGCTGTCGAACACGAACACCCCGTCATCGTCGATCGCCGGCACCTTGCCGTTCGGATTCACTTTCAGGAATTCCGGCTTGAACTGGTCGCCCTTGCGGGTATCGACCGGCACCAGTTGGCATGGCAGGCCGGACTCTTCCAGAAACAGCGCGACCTTGTTCGGATTCGGCGCGCCGTTGAAATAGAATTTCAGCATCAAAATCTCCCTTTCAAGCTTGTTGCCCAGAAATCGGGACGCGGCGGTGATGCCGCATGCGGCAACTCCATGCGCAATTTTCGAAAGATGCGCAACCGACGACTTCGTGAGCGGGGGCGCGGGCGGCGACGTTAGGTGGCGGGCAAATGCAAACCTACGATCCGGCGTATAGAAACCCGACCAGTCCCGCGAGGATCAATCCGGCGCCAGCGACGTTCATCACGGTTGCGAGGCGAACGGCCGAACGCAGGCTCGATGCGTGAAAGGCCCGCTCGGCCGGCCGCGCATAGCCGTGAACGATGACTTCCCGATTGAAATCGCTGTTCGCGGTCAGCGTGGAGCCGAGGCCAACGCAGAGCATCAGCACGCCGACGATGGCGAGACCGGCAAAGCCGAGGAAAGCAAACAGCAGCATCGGCAGCATGCCGAGAACGAAGATCGGCAACAGCGGCAGCCACAGCAAAAGCTCGGGCTCTTTCAAACGCATCGGACGATCTCGTTGCCGCGGGCAGGCGGCCGTAGATCGCGATGTTAGCATATTGCCGGGGAAGGTGAAATGGGGAACTGCGCCGTCCGAATTCAGCCCGCCGCCATCTCGGAGCGGATTTCGGCGCGCAGCTCGTCGATCAGCTTGAGGCCCTTCTTGGTCTCGACGTGCCAGAAGGTCCAGCCGTTGCAGGCTTCCGAACCCTGCGCGACAGCGCCGATGCGGTGGATCGAGCCGACCTTGTCGCCGAGCATGATGGCGCCGTCGGCGCGCACCAGCGCGCCGTGGCGCTTCTTGGAATCGACCAGTCTGGTGCCGGGCGGAATCATGCCGCGCTCGATCAGTTCGGCGAACGCCACCCGCGGCGCGTCGCGCGCGGTCATGAATGGCGCCAGCGTCTGTTCCGGCAGCGGCTCGACGGCCGCGATGCGCGCTTGCGCGGCCTTTGCGTAAGTCTCGTCGCGCTCGAAGCCGATGTAGCGGCGGCCGAGGCGTTTGGCCACCGCGCCGGTGGTGCCGGTGCCGTTGAACGGATCGATCACGAGATCGCCGGGTTTCGACGACGACAGCAATACGCGCGCCAGCAGCCCTTCCGGCTTCTGCGTCGGGTGGACCTTCTTGCCGTCCCTGCCCTTGAGGCGCTCCTCGCCGGTGCAGAGCGGGATCAGCCAGTCGGAACGCGCCTGCACGTCTTCGTTGGCGGCCTTCAGGGCTTCGTAGTTGAAGGTATAGCCCTTGGCCTTCTCGTCGCGGGCGGCCCAGATCATGGTCTCGTGCGCGTTGGTGAAGCGGCGGCCGCGAAAGTTCGGCATCGGATTGGTCTTGCGCCAGACGATGTCGTTGAGAACCCAGAAGCCTAAGTCCTGCATGATCGCGCCGACGCGGAAGATGTTGTGGTAGGAGCCGATCACCCAGAGCGTCGCCGACGGCTTCATCAGCCGGCGGCAGGCGAGCAGCCAGGCGCGGGTGAAATCGTCGTAGGCGGCAAACGATGAAAACTTGTCCCAGTCGTCGTTGACGGCGTCGACATGGGATTCGTCGGGGCGCTTGAGGTCGCCCTTGAGCTGCAGGTTGTAGGGGGGGTCGGCGAAAACCAGGTCGACCGAGGCGGCCGGCAATTTCGACATCTCGGCGATGCAATCACCTGTGATGATGCGCGTGTCGGAGGCGGACTCAAAATTTGTGCGGGGCGCCTTTGCAGACGCCCCGCGACGCGACACAACCATGACTTCACATACTCTGACTCAGGCGACGCTGTCGGCGACGCGGGACCAAACAACCGACTGGCGATACATTGACCCGGCAAAGTAAAAATCGACTTAATCGAGATGGTTACCGGATGAGATTGCGCAGCCTTTCGCGCTCGCGTTGCGGGCCCGAAAATTCGAACTGCCGTGCAGTACTGTCATCGCGGCGATCCTGACTCTCGAAAGGCGCACGAGAACCCGTGGTTCTGCGGCGATTTCAGTTTCGAGGCGCCGCCCACGCCCTCCGCACTAGGCAATTTTTGCCGGGCGGGTTATTGATTAACGGATCGGAAATTTTACGTGGATGCCGCGTCGGGGCGCGGCCAATGGCGAGCCGGCCGGCGAGGGCGAAAGCCCGCGCGAACTGCAACGAGGAAGAACCGTCATGCGTTACGATGATTTCCGCCGCAGCGACGACATCGAAGACCGTCGCGGCGATGGTGGCGGCGGAATGGGCGGCGGCGGCCTCGGCCTGCCGATGGGCGGCGGCGGGCTCGGCATCGGCACCATCATCGTGCTCGGCCTGATTTCCTACGCCTTCGGCATCGACCCGCGCATCCTGATCGGCGGCGCCGAAATGATCAACGGCGGCACCCAGAGCTATCAGGCCGACCACAGGTCCGGCCTGGTCAAAACCGGCGCGCCGACCGACGAGATGGGCAACATGATCTCGGGCATTCTCGGCGAGATCGACGATCGCTGGAGCGAAGTCTTCCAGGCCGCGGGACAATCCTATAGCGGCCCCACGATCGTGCTGTTTCGCAACGTCACCAGCGGCGGACGCTGCGGCATGGCGCAGTCGGCGATGGGGCCGTTCTACTGCCCGCCGGAACGGAAGATTTTTCTCGATACCGGATTCTTCCGCGAGGTCGAGACCCGCTTTCACGGCTGTGAAGGCGGCGCCTGCAAGTTCACCTCCGCCTATATCATCGCCCACGAAGCCGGCCATCACGTCCAGAACCTGCTCGGCATCCTGCCGCGGGTGACGGCGGCGCAGCAGTCGGCCCCCAGCAAGGCGGCGGCCAATACCATGCAGGTGAAGATCGAGTTGCAGGCCGATTGCCTGTCGGGCGTCTGGGTCAACCGCGAGGCCAAGAAGCGTCCGAATTTCCTCGAAGCCGGCGACATCGACGCGGCGCTGACGACGGCGTCCGCGATCGGCGACGACACGCTGCAGCGGCAGGCCACCGGGCGGGTGGTGCCGGATTCCTTCACCCACGGCTCGGCCGAGCAGCGCAAGCGCTGGTTCATGACCGGCTACCAGCAGGGTACCGTGAAGGCCTGCGACACGTTCAGCGCAGGGAATCTGTGACGGGTGCGCGTTCCCCGGATGCGGCAGCGTGAAGGACGCTGCACCGCGTCCGGGACACAAGGAGTTACGCGTCATGTCCTCAATCGACGAATCGAAGAACTTCATCCCGCTCAACATCGCCATGTTGACGGTATCCGACACGCGAACGCTCGCCGATGACAAATCCGGAACGACACTGGCGGACCGGCTCACCGCGGCCGGTCACAAGCTTGCGGCGCGCGAGATCGTAACCGACGACGTCGATGCGATACGCGTCATCGTCAAGCGGTGGATCGCCGAGCCCGGCATCGATGTCATCATCACCACCGGTGGCACCGGTTTCACCGGCCGCGACGTGACGCCGGAGGCGGTCGAGCCGTTGTTCGAAAAGCGGATGGACGGTTTTTCGATCGCGTTTCACATGCTGAGCCACGCCAAGATCGGCACCTCGACGATCCAGAGCCGCGCCACCGCGGGTGTCGCCGGCGCCACCTACATCTTCTGCCTGCCGGGATCGCCGGGCGCCTGCCGCGATGCATGGGACGGCATTCTGGCGGCACAGCTCGATTACCGCACGCGGCCCTGCAACTTCGTCGAGATCATGCCGCGGCTGGACGAACATCTGCGGCGCCCGAAGGCGCAGGGCGCGACGGTGTAGCTCAAAGCCCCATCTCCCAGGTCTCGCCGATCAGGTCTTGGCCAAAACTGCGGTGCGGCTCGCTCGCCACCAGCACAAATCCCGCGTCCTGATAGATCTTTCGCGCGGCGACCAGGATGCTCTGGGTCCACAGCGTGATCCTGCGATAGCCGCAGGCCCGCGCGAACGCGACGCATTCGGCAACGAGCCTTTTGCCCAATCCCTGTCCGCGCCCGGCCGGATCGGCCAGCAGCAGCCGCAGTTTGGCGACATCGTCGCTGTGCCTGACCAGGAAGATCGAGCCGACCGGGACGCCGTCGAGCTCGGCGATCCAGCAGCATTCGCGCGAGGCATCGAACGAGGTGAGAAAATCCGCGGCGATCTTCGCGACCAGGGCTTCGAACGAGGCATCAAAACCGTATTCGCTGGCGTAGAGCGCGCCGTGGCTTTGCACCACCCATCCCATGTCGCCCGGACGGGGGTCGCGCAGGATCGCCGGTTCCGGCGTGGTGCCGGACGTGCCGAGCAGCCGTTCGAGCGCGGCCATCGCCTGGACCACGCGGGCGCGGTCGCTCTTTGGCAGCGCCGCCAGCATCGATGCGACCTCGTCGTGCGAACTGCGGTCGAGTTTTGCGAAGGCCTGGCGCCCCTTGGCGGTCAGACCGAGCCGGTATTGCCGCCGGTCGGAGGGCAGGGCCTTGCGGGTGATCAATCCGCTTTCGTCGAAGTTCTGGATGATCCGGCTGAGATAGCCCGGATCGAGGCCGAGCTCGATCCCGATTTCCTTTGCCGAGGGATCGTCGCGGTGCGCGAGTTCGTAGAGGACCCGCGCCTCGCTCAGCGAGAACGGGCTCCGCAACAAATGCTGGTCGAGCACGCCGAGCTTGCGGGTATAGAAGCGGGTGAAGGCCCGCACCGCCGCGATCTGGCCATCGGATTGCTGTTGAGACATCGCGCACCTCGATAGTTGCCATTGTCAAATAATTATTTGATCTTGGCAAGTATCTTGTGCGTCACGCCACGATGATCCGGCTGCGCAACAGCGTGCGCGAGGAGCGGCCGAGCCGGCGCAGCAGCCGCGCCTCGGAGCGGCGGGCGTCCGGCGCGTAGCCGCCGAGCCGCTCGTAATGGTCGCGCGCGATCACGAGGCCCTGGTCGGCCTGTGGCCCCGCGATCAGGCGCGCCAGGGATTTGAAAACATCGCGCAGGTCTCCCCCGGCATAGGGCGAGCGGGCATAGCGGAAAATGCCGGCGCTGGGGCGGCCGGAAACCGAGACGCGCTCGATGAATTGCGCGGTCTCCTCGATCCAGCCGCTATCCAGCACGGCGCCTGCATGCAGGAACATCAGCCAGGGCGCCCGCGCCTGCCGGGCGCCGGCGGCGAGTGCCGCGGCGCGCGATCCCTCGAGCGGCAGGAACCGGCAGCCGGCGACGTCGGCGACGCGGGCCATCACGCCGGTGCCGGCCCGGTCGACCAGCAGCACTTCCTTGACGACGCCGGCGGCGGCGCCCGGCACCAGCGCGGCAAGAGTGGCAACGGCCGGCTGTTCCGCGCCTTCGGTTGGAATAATGACGCTCAGCATGAACGAGACTTTGTCGGCCCAGACTTCGAAAAACGCTGCACTGTTATCATCTTGTCACATTCAAAACAGCCCGCTCGCTGCAGCTTTTTGCGGCAATCCGGGGTGAGCGCGGCGGCGCGAGCATCGCGGCTATGCGCCGACCGACCCTTGAGGCTGTGAGACGTATTTGGGTCGGCGATGATCGTGGTTGTGCTCGGCCGTCAGAGATCGCCAGGCGGCGATTTCGGCGAGCTCCGCCTCGGGCCTGGTCACCACCGTCTCGCGCCGTCCCGGATAGATGTTGCCGCTGTCGCCGTCGATGGTGATCCAGTCGCTTCCCAAGACCGCCGTGCCTGCAAGCTGTGCCCGGTCGGCGGCGACGTCGATCGTCATCTGGCGGCAGCCGACGATGCAGGGCTTTCCCATCTGGCGCGCCACCAGCGCGGCATGCGAAGTGCGGGCGCCGACCGAGGTCACGATCCCGGCTGCGACGGCGAAACCCTCGACGTCGGCGGTGCTGGTGTCCGGCCGCAGCAGGATCACCGGGTCGCCCGCGCCCGAGAGCCGCTGGGCGCTTTCGGAGGAGAACGCCGCGCGTCCGACCGCGATGCCCCCGGATGCGCCGATGCCGGCGATGGCCGGCTCGCCCGCCGACACCAGCGAGACCCCGGCGAGCGTGGCGAGATCGATGCCGGCAATCCGCGCCAGCGCCTCCTGCTTCGTGATCAAGCCCTCATGCACGAGATCGATGGCGATCTTCAGTGCCGCGCGCGGCGTCCGTTTCGCCGAGCGGGTCTGCAGAATCCACAATTTGCCGTCCTCGATGGTGAACTCGACATCCTGGACATCGCCGAATTCGCCTTCGAGGCGCTTGAGGATATCGCCGAGTTCGGCCGCCACCTTCGGCAGCGAGCGCAGCATCGTCTCTTCGGTATCCGGCGTGCGGCGGCCGGAGACGACGTCCTCGCCCTGGGCGTCGAGCACGAGATCGATCATCGGCCGCGGCAGCCCGGTCGAGGGATCCCGCGAAAACGCAACGCCTGCGCCGGACGACAGCCCGCCATTGCCGAACACCATCGCCTGTACCGTGACCGCGGTGCCGCGGAGATCGCCGAGCCCCTGGAGCTGGCGATAGGCCTGTGCCCGCTCGCTCGTCCAGGAACGATAGACGGCTCTGGCCGCGCGCTCGAGCTGGTTGGCCGCATCTTCGAGCCAGCCGTCATCTTGGTCTTCGATCAGGGCCTGCTCGTCCGCGGCAAGACGCTCCAGCGCCTCGCTGTCGAGTTCGCGCTCGGAAGCAGCGTCTTCGCGTGTAATCGTTTCCGCAAGGCACGCGGCGAGCGGGGCGGGGTCCTGCCCCAGCACCGTCTCGGCATAGCTTTCGAGAAAGCGGCGCCGGCAATCCCACGCCAGCCGCGGCCGGCCGGTCGAGCGGATCAGGCCCTGTACGGCTTTTGACGTGCAGCCGACGTCGAGCACGGTGTCGAGCATGCCAGGCATCGATCGCGCCGCGCCGGAGCGGACCGAGACCAGCAGCGGCCGCCGGTGATCGCCGAAGCGCTTCCCGCTGGCGTTCTCCAGGAACTCGATGCCTTGCTGCAGCCCGTCGCGCAGATGGCGTTCGGCATGGCCGTCCTTCGCGATGATCGCGGCGCAAAGCCGGACTGGGAGCACGAAGGCCGGCGGCACCGGCAGGCCGAGCGCCGCCATCCGCGCCAGGTTTGCGGCCTTGGCGCCGATCGCCTCCGCGGAATGCAGCTCGGTCGATACGCCGCCGATACGCACGATGGCCATGGCAAATATCCTCGATTACGCCGACAGGTCGGTCATGATGTGACGCCGCAACAGGTGCCCGAACCCCGCGAGCCGATCGGTCGAGCGTTCGATGGCGCGTGCAAGCTCGAGCACGCAGAGCGAGGTCGCGACATCGAAGCCGCCGGCAAACACTTTTGCCGTGACATCGCGTTCGCAAGTGTCCGCGGCGTGCTCGGCGTCGATCAGGCGGACCACGGCGTTGAGCGCGTCTTCGGAATCGGCGCGATGGCCCTCCGGGACTTCGATGGAGGCGGCAAGCCCGGAGGCCGCAGTTTCTGTCGCGGTCGTGGCGACGGCGCAAAGTTCGGCCAGCGCCGCCAGTAACGCCTGATCGATGCCGCCAGGCGCCAGCGACGCGATGAAGGCTGCCTGTTCGAGTTCGTCGACGGCTTCCTCGACCCGGTCGACGAGCTGTTCGATGGTCGCGCCCGCGTTGAGACGCGCCGCCTCCTTGCGCGCCTCGAGCGCGATGCGGTCCGCCTTGCGTTCGATCTTTCCGGCGCGCGCCGCGAGCTCTGCCCCGTCGGCCGCGCGGCCGGCCTGCAGCGCGGCGATGTGATGGGCGACGGCGGTGGCGAGGTCGTGCGCCAGCCCGGCCTGGCGCAACACGATGGCGAGCAGCGCGCCATCGACACGCTCCAGACGGCGAACCAGATCGGCCTCGATCTGGTCGCGGACCAGCCGCACCGACCGTCCCGCGCGCAGTGCCTCGGTCGACACCCGCATCGCGGTTTTCAGGAAATCGATCGCGGCGTTGCGCCCGAGCGCCTGATCGAGCCGCTCGCCGAAGCCGATCCGGGTCGGCGCGGCGTTGCGCACGGCGGCGCCGATCAATTCATTGCCGCCGAGTTCGAGGAGACCGCGGTGACCGAACCTCTGACGCGCGGCCCAATCGAGAATCCGTACCGCATCGTCGCTCGAGACATAGTTGCGCAACAGCTTGCGCGCCTTGTTCCAGTCGATCTGGAACACCAGCGACGCGCCGAGTGCTGCGAGGAACGCGTTGCGGTCGGCGGCGCTGTCGGCCTGATAGCGACCGGTGACGAGAAAGAAGGCGTTGTCATCGCCGAGGCCGGCGGCGACATGGCGATCGAGTCCGCTCCATTTCGCCTCGAACCCGTCGAACAGGACGATGAAGAATTTCGCACGCGCCCGATGCACGTCGGTATAGGTGACGGTCACGCAGTCCGTCTCGACCGCGATCACCACCACATGGGCGTCGGTGGTCCCAATATCGTTCTGGATCAGGAGCCGGTCGCCTGAACGCGTCGCCATCGTCTCGAGGCCGGGATGGTTGAACTTCAGCGCGCGGGTTTCGTTCAGCCCGCGCATGAAGCTTTCCACCGCCGGACGATCGTCGGGCTGCAGGCCGAAGACGTGGGCGCCGGCAAGCGTCTCCTCGGCGCAGTCCGCGGCCAGCCGGTTGAGCGACTTGTGCAGATCCATCACCAGCCGGTGCAGGCTGTCGGCGCCGCCCTCGGTCACGCCAGTCAATTTCGCGATCCGGGCGATCTCGATTGTGTCGCCAGCCTCGAGCAGGCCCGCGGCGCGGATCGCAGCGAGCCGCGCGGTCATGGCCTTGCCTTCCCCGGCTGCGCCGGCGTCGACCGCGCGTAGCATCGCCGCCGCGTCGTGCTCGATCTCGGTCATCAGTCCGGCGAGATCGGGCGCGGCGAGGCGGCCGTCCCCGGCAAGACGGGCGCCGCCGATCAGGGTTGCGAGCGAAGCCGGCGCAATGCCGGCGGCGCGGCATTCGACGTGCAGATCGGTCGCCGGCGAATTGGGCGCTTGCGCGTGATGGGCTGCCGCCTGCAGCGCGCTCATGCGCACCTTGATTTGATCGTTGGCGGCCAACCCTTCCGCGATCAGCGACGGCAACAGGATGTCGCCCTGTCCGAGTTGCTCGATGATTTGGGATTTCATGACCTGCCAACCGAGGAGAAGAAGGGGTGACAGCCATATGCCCGGCATCGGCCACAGAGTCTTTGCGCCAGATCATTCATAAAAACGTCATGAAAGCAGCCAGTTGACCCGAACGCGCCCACCGGTGAATGCACGGGGCGGATTTTATGTTCTTGATTTGTTCTCAGGGCGTGTTATGTTCGTCGCATGAGCCGAGCATCCTCTCATGCCCTCAAGCACCCGCCGGTCACGGTGCCCTCCGAACCGGCGGGTGCGCCTTCGCCTTTTCCCGAGCTTGCGGTCGCAATCGAGCGCGAGCGGCGGCGCGGCCGCGGCGCGCAGTCCAACGCCAGCGGCCGGTTCGAGACCGAGGCGCGCGTCGCCTTCGACGACGGCTGGCAGAGCCTCGACGAATTGCCGCCGTTCAAGACCACGGTCGCGCTCGATACCGCGCGAAAAGTCATCACCCGCAACGACTCCCCCGATATCGGCTTCGACCGCTCGATCAATCCCTACCGCGGCTGCGAGCACGGCTGCGTCTATTGTTTTGCAAGGCCCACCCATGCCTATCTCGGGCTCTCGCCGGGGCTCGACTTCGAATCGAAGCTGTTCGCCAAACCCGACGCGCCGCAATTGCTGGAAAAGGAGCTGGCGGCGGCGGACTACGAGCCGCGCATGATCGCGATCGGCACCAACACCGATCCCTATCAGCCGATCGAGCGCGAGCGGAAGATCATGCGCGGCATTCTGGAAGTGCTCGATGGCGCCGGCCATCCCGTCGGCATCGTGACCAAATCCGCACTGGTCGTGCGCGACATCGATATTCTCGCGCGGATGGCCAAACGCGGCCTCGCCAAGGTGGCGCTGTCGGTGACGACGCTGGATGCAGAACTCGCCCGCACCATGGAGCCGCGGGCCTCGACGCCGCCGAGGCGGCTCGAGGCGCTGCGGCTATTGTCGGAGGCCGGCATTCCCACCACCGTGATGGTGGCCCCGGTGATCCCCGCGCTGAACGATGCCGAGATCGAGCGCATCCTCGACGCCGCGGCGCATGCCGGGGCGAAGGAAGCAAGCTACGTGCTGCTGCGGCTGCCGCTGGAGGTGCGCGACCTCTTCCGCGAATGGCTGATGGCGAACTATCCTGACCGCTATCGCCACGTCTTCACCCTGATCCGCGACATGCGCGGTGGGCGCGACTACGATTCGCAGTGGGGAACGCGGATGAAGGGCACCGGTCCCATGGCCTGGATGATCGGACGCCGCTTCGAGATCGCCTGCGAAAAACTCGGCCTCAACAAGCGGCGCGCGAAACTGACCACCGAGCATTTCGCGCGGCCGACGCGCAGCGGGCAGCAGCTGAGCCTGTTCTAAGGCGTGTATTCATAAACGCTCATGCGATGTCCGCTTCTCTAATCGGCCATTTGAGGTCAAGCGCTTTCAGACTATCCACCATTGCAATGTCGATGTCGCTCACGGGCTCGCGCTTCTCTTCGGAATTGGCACCAGGGCCCTTGGCCATCATGGGGTTCGAGGAGGAGGCGGAACAATCTTCTCTAATCGGCCATTTGAGGTCAAGCGCTTTCAGACTATCCACCATTGCAATGTCGATGTCGCTCACGGGCTCGCGCTTCTCTTCGGAATCGGCACCAGGGCCCTTCCATCATGGGGTTCGAGGAGGAGGCGGAACAATCTTTCGGTCGGCCTTGCCGCCAGTCGAACGGCAGGACCAAGCAGACATGCGAACTCACCTCATCCGTCGTCCCGCGAGGGACATCCTTCCACTGCTGGGTGGATCTCGTGTTTCTCCTATCGGATTTGGTCCTGAACGGTTTTCATGCTGCTGCCGCGGCTTGCTCCCGCGTCCACCGGAACTCAGTGCCGTCAATCCAGATGCGGTGCATGATCACGGCCAACCGGCGCGCCAGGGCCACGATCGCCTTTTTCATTCCGCGGCGCCTGGCGATCTGCATGGCCCAGGCCTTGAGCCAGGACCACTTTTTTGAATGCATCATGCTCTGCGCAGCTTCGTAGAGCATCACCCGCATCATCTCATCTCCGCAGCGCGATATTCTGCCGCTCCAATCGATCTCGCCCGATTGATATCTTGAGCACGTCAGTCCAAATATCGCCCCAACTGACTTGGATTTGCGGAACCGGGCCGGCACGTCGACGGTGGCGCGGTACGTCAGCGCCACCACGGGGCCGACGCCGGGGATCGTCATCAGGCGCCGGCACACCTCGTCGTCTCGCACGATGGCCAGCAAGCGGCGGTGCAGGATGACGATCTGCTCACGGAGCACCCGCCGGACGATGAGCAGCGGCTCCACCAGTATCGCCAAGTCGGGGATCTTCTCGATCAGCTCCTGGATGCGGGCCTCGAACCTTATCTTGCCGACCATTCCGACCTTGAGGCCGAAGTTGCGCAAAGTACCGCGTAGATCGTTCTCGATGGCAATGGCCTTCGACTGCAGCAGCTTGCGATGGGTCAGCAGCATCCGCAGTTTCTGACTGCGTAATGTCTTCACATGCACCGGACGGTAAAGCCCCACCCGCATCATCTGGGCGATGCCGCGCGCGTCATTGCGATCCGTCTTGTTGATCTGCGCCTTCAGCACCGCCTGCATGTGCCGCGTCTCGACACAGACCACTGGCAAGCCTGCTTCCGCAAGCCCATTGAACAGCCATTGAGACAACGGCCCGGCTTCCAATCCAATCCGCTTGAAGCGGTAGGCGGGGTTTCCCAGAACCTTCAGCAGGGCTTCAGGTTCGCTCGCCACCTTCACTTCCTTCACCATCCTGCCCGCGTCATCCACAATACAGACACTGGTCTCCTTGACCGATACGTCCAATCCCGCAAAATGGTCCATGCTGCGCTTCTCCTTCTGATGCTTGAGGCCGTAACCACGGACCTCGTTTCACCATCAGCCTGAAGCGCAGCACCCAAAATCTTTTAACTATCCACAAGCTGGGCCGGCCGATTACCCCATCTTTTGGGGGAAGAGCGGACGTGTCGCACGGCGTGTTTTATGAGTACACGCCCTGGTCAATCCCTTTCCATCTCGCGGACTTAAGAGGCGCCGAATAGCGGGAATTGTGCCGCCTTCCTGGTTGCGCCGCCGCCTGCGTTGGCGCAACGATCCCGGCCATGAGTCGGAACAAGGCAAAGGACGGCCAGCCCGGGCTGCCGAAGGGCGTGATCGCGGTGGCGCCGCCGGGTTTTCGCCGCGAGCGGGCGCTGCTCAAGCGCGGCATCTGGCCGGTCGCCGGCTGCGACGAGGCCGGGCGTGGCCCGCTGGCGGGTCCGGTGGTGGCCGCCGCCGTCGTGCTCGATCCCGGGCGGATCCCCAAGGGCATCGATGATTCCAAGCGCCTGACGGCGGAGCGCCGCGAGGAACTGTTCGAGCAAATTTGCTTGACCGCATCGTTCGCGGTCGCCTTCGCCTCGCCCGCGCGGATCGATCGCGACAACATCCTGCGCGCCTCGCTGTGGGCGCTCGAGCGCGCGGTGCGCGCGCTGCCGGAAATGCCCAAACACGTGTTCGTCGATGGCCGCGACAGGCTCGCTACCCCTTGCGACTGCGAGGCCGTGATCGGCGGCGACGGGCTGATCGTCTCGATCGCCGCCGCCTCGATCATCGCCAAGGTGACGCGCGACCGCCTGATGTGCGCGCTGGCGCAGGATTGCCCGGGCTACGGTTTCGAATCCCACAAGGGCTACAGCGTGCCCGAGCATCTGGAGGCGCTGGACCGGCTCGGTCCCTCGGTGCATCACCGCAGCCTGTTCGCGCCGGTCGATCGCGGCGCGGGAAAAACATCAGCCGTGGACGATCAAGCGCGAGCCCGACCTGTTTGCGGAAACGCAGGCGGATGCCGCAATTTCCGCCGCCCTTTGATGCCGGTTGCCTCGCACCGGCTGCGCGCTTTAATACCCTGACATTGACCAGCACGACGCGTTGGTCCTCATGGCCGATGGCGCGCGCTCGCCACGGGCGTTAGGGACATTGCTGCCGGCCGGTCAGCTCGTATCAAGGCGACCCAGCCGTTTCATGCGTTTCACCTCCCTGATTATCGAACTGATCCGCGCCCGGCCGCGGCTGGTGGTGTGGATCGTGGTGCTGCTGCAGGCGGCGCTGTGGCTGATCGTGCCGCTGCTCTTGTATCGCAGCCCTCCCGGCGAGCTTGCGACCGTGCTCGCCTATGGCCGGGAATATCAGGTGGGAACCGATCTCGGCCCGCCCCTGGCGTTCTGGCTCGCCGATATCGCGTTCCGCGCCGCGGGCAATCACATGTTCGGCGTCTATCTGCTGGCGCAGTTCTGCTCGGCCGCGACCTTCTGGGCGCTGTATCTGTTGGCGCGCGCCATTGTCGGCGGCCAGCAGGCGGTGCTCGCGGTGCTTCTGACCATGACGGTCGCGGCATTCAGTTCGCCCGGCGTCGAATTCGGCCCCGCGGTGCTGGCGCGTCCGCTGTGGGCGTTGTTGCTGCTGCATTCCTGGCAGCTGATCGGCCAGAACCGGCGCAACGTGTGGTTCGCCTGGTCGATCGAGGCGGGCCTGCTGCTGCTGACGTTCTCCGCTGCGCCCGGTCTGCTCCTGCTCCTGGTCGGGTTTACGCTCGCGACCGAGCGCGGACGGCGCATGCTGATGTCGCTCGATCCCTTGTTCGCACTGCTCGTGATCGTCGTGCTGGCGCTGCCCTATTTGATCTGGCTGATCCGCGCCGACAGCCTGGGCCTGCCGCCCTGGCCGCAACCCGCGGACCTGAGCGCCCGGGCGTTGCACTGGGGAGCGCTGCTCGGCCGCTTGCTGGCGGCGATGTCCGGCATCCTGCTCCTGGTCGTGCTCAACTCCGCCCGCTTCAGCCGCAACCCCGAAGAGGCGCCGATCATCTACCGCCCGCCGGTCGATCCGCTGGCGCGTGAATTCGTGTATTTCTTCGCGCTCGGCCCGGCGCTGGCGGGCAGCGTGATCTCCGGGCTGTTCGATCTCGGGTCCGTCGTGGCAGGCTCAGGCATCGCGCTCTTGATGTCGGGCCTTGCCGCGATCGTCGCGACCGGCGATCTCGTCCATCTGCGCCGCCAGCGCCTGTTGCGCTCGGTCTGGGCCGCGGCCGTGGTCGCGCCGGCGCTCGCGGTGCTCGCAACCACGATCTTTATGCCGTGGACCGGCGGCGGCGAGGTGGCGACGTCGCTTCCGGCAAGGGCGATCGCGACTTTCTTCGGCGACAGTTTCGAGCGCCGCACCAATCAGCCGCTGCGGGCGGTGGCGGGCGATCCCCAGCTTGCCGCCCTGATTGCGCTCGACACCGGGCGGCCGCATCTTTTTCTCGACGCGACGCCGCTCCGCACGCCGTGGCTGAGCTTGCCGAAATTCGACCAGACCGGCGGCATCGTGATCTGGCGCGCTTCCGACACCGCCGGCACCCCGCCGCCCGAACTCGCGCAGCGCTTTCCGGGCCTCGTGCCGGAAGTGCCGCGCGCCTTCGAGTGGTTCGTGACCGGACGGCAGCCGCTGTTGCGGATCGGCTGGGGCATCGTGCGGCCGAAGTCGCCGTAACACAGGAAGGTTCTTGGCGCCGGACGGGAGGACACCGTGACTTTCAGAGGAAGCTGTTTGTGCGGAACGTGCGTTATGAGGTCGACCGTCTCGACACGCCGATCGGCTATTGTCACTGCACGACGTGCCGGAAAGCGCATGCGGCTTCGTATGCGCCGACCGCGCGGAGCAGCCGCGCGTCGTGCTTCGGGTCGCCACCCTCGACGATGATCCGCACGTCAGGCCGGTTGTGCACATCTGGACTTCGCACGATGTCCCGTGGCTCACCGAGGGCGAGTTGCCGCACTTCCCCGAATGGCCGCCGGGACGCTAGCCGGAAGGAATCATTTTATTTTGGTCTCGGTCGCGATCAGCTCCTTGCCATCGGCGGTCCTGATCGTCAGCCGCACCTGATCGCCGCTTCCGCTGGCGGGGATCGGTGCTGAAATGCGATTTCCGACTTTCGGGTCGGGCTTCACGGCATCATCGAACAAAACCGTCTCGCCGCGCTTCAACGTCACCCGCAACGGCGCTTCCGGTTCGATGCTGAAGAACTGAAGGTCTACGCGCGGATGCCTCGGCCGAAAGATTGATCAGGATATTCTTGTTTGCATCCGTCACGTTGCTCATACCGACGGTCGGGCTGTAGGTTTCCGGAATCGATACTTCGCCGCGCGCCGGAAAGCTCGCGCCGTGGAAAAACTGGTCCGACACGCCCGCCCACAACTCGATGTAGGGCTGCGCTTCGTTCGGCTCCTTGCGTGCGTCGGTTCCGTTCGCCGACGACGGAAATCCCCACGTCCACATTTTCAGGCCGCGGGTGACCTTATTGTCGGCGATGCGGATGATCCCCTCTGCGTTGTCGTGGTTGATCACGCCCCAGAAATTCTTAGCCCGCATGTCGGGCGCCGCGTAGGCGATGCCCATCGTCGGCCAGTTCCTGAAGTAGCGTAGTTTTTCGAAACGGCTCTTGCCCGCACCCAGACTCTTGTCGCCGCCGGCGAGATTGCGCGACCAGCCGGGCGTGGTGTAGGCCGCGATCGGCGCGATGATTTCGGCGCCGCCGGTGGTTTTGGGATTTTTCGGGTCCGATCCGGGCGCAGGCGTCGTGCAGGTCCAGTACTCGTAGTCGACGGGCCGGGCTTGCGGATTTTTCAGCACTACGCGCGCATCGAGCGCGGCGCGGCCGGCCTTCAGCGTGACATAGAAAGTCGCTTCGATGCCGGTCGAGCCCTTCCTGAACCGCGCCGGTGCCGCCGAATACGCGAAATTGTCGGTCATCGACATCGACACCGTGACCTCGCGGGCGCTCTCTTTCACCACCCTGAAATCCCACGGCTTCAGCCACGTCTTGCCGTGCTCGGCATCCGGGAAGGTCGGGAAGATGCCGGCATACACCATCAGCCAGTCGTAATAGAAATTCCCGGCCCTGATCCCGTAAGGCACGCCCACTTGCGTGCGATAGAGCTGTTCGTGGCCGGTCGGCTTGTAAATGATGGAAACAATCCGCCCGCCGAATTCGGGCACGAGCGTCACCTTCAGATAACGGTTCTCGAGCACGTAGGTCCGGAACGTGCGGTCGACAATGGTCGTCTTGTCGAGCGACCCGCGGATGAAACCGTTTTCAGCATCGGTAGCGTACTTGACGGTGCTCCACGCAATCGTCGACTTGCGGAGCGACACCCTGTCGGGCGCTTCCGCCGCTGCATGCGCGACGGATTGGAACGCATAGGCCGCCGAAAAGACAGCGAGTGCGAATCGGAACCGGGCAGGCGAGGGAGCATGATTTGCCATTTGCGTGGCCTTCGAATGCCGGGCAGGGCATCGGCGTCTTCAAGGACGCGAGGTGCCGGGCATTCCACACCTATTCGTGCTAACAGGGAGGTCAATGGTGCCTGGCAGTAGCTCGCCCCCGCGCTCGAAGGCCGCGATGAGGATGAAGTGGTCCGTGGCACGATCAGTATTGAAGCATCAAGGAGATTCCGATGGCTGAATCGTTCTCGGTCCGGCGCGAGACCCAGATCGCGGCCCCGCCTTCTACCGTCTTCGCCTTCCTGACCGATCCGGAAAAGATCATCGGCTGGATGGGCAGCGAGGCGAAGACCGAGACGCATCCGGGCGGGCTGTACTTTCTCAAGGGTGTCAACGGCCGGGTGGCGCGCGGAGCCTTCCGCGAGGTCGTTCCGGTCCACCGCCTGGCCTACAGCTTCGGTTGGGAAGGCGATCAGGAGGTGCCGCCGGGATCGGGCCTGATCGAGATCGATCTGATCGACCGCGATGGCGGCACCTTGCTGCGCATGACCCATAGCGGCCTTCCCAACGCGTCGCAGTGTGCCGGCCACGACAAGGGTTGGGCGCACTATCTCGGCAGGCTGACGATGATCGCGGCCGGCCGAAATCCCGGCGTCGATCCCGGTCCGGGTCCGCGTCACGCCTAGCGCGACGCTCGCTTGGCGGCTGCATGGTGTCAGCGTTATCGCGCGATTGACTCGTGACAAGGTAGCTGCCTCTCCCCCATGATCGGTCCATGCAGCTCTCTTCGACGCTCTCCTGGCTTGTCGATGCGGCCGGCGAGACGCCGGGCGCCGACCGGCTGCTGGCCGGGATCGGCGCGCGCCTGATCGCCGATGGATTGCCGCTTGCGGGCGGCGCCCTGACGCTTGCCGCGCCGCATCCGCTGATTGCCCGGCGCACCTGGCTGTGGCGGGCCGACAGCGACGAAGTGATCGAGGCCCTGGGGTTCGTGCCGGGCGTAGCCGCGGAAGCATCAGACCCGCCCGGCAATGCCGGCCGGCGCTGGCTCGCTGCACTGGCGGCGGGCGTCGTGCATGAGGACGCCATAGGCTCGAAACCGGACGGGCCCTCGCTCGGCTGGATCGGACCGCGTCCATTCACGAGCGAAGAGATCAACCAGTTGCAACAGGCCGCTCGCTTCGCCGCCGCGCCGCTCGCCGCGCTGGTCGCGCGCACCACGCTGACCGCGGCGCTCGAGGCCTATCTCGGCCGGCGCAGCGCAGGCCGCGTATTGGCCGGTCCATTGCGGCGCGATATCGGCGAGACCATCCAAGCGGCGCTGCTTTTTGCCGATCTGCGCGGCTTCACGGCGCTGTCCGACAGCCATTCGCCGTCGGTCGTCATCTCGGCGCTCAATGACTGGTTCGACCGCATCGCGGGCGCGGTCCATGTCTTCGGCGGCGAAGTGCTGAAATTCATCGGCGACGGCGTGCTCGCGATCTTCCCGGTCATCGGCGGGGAGGCACGGGCGGCTTGCGCCTCTGCGCTGCGCGCGGTGTCCGCCGCGCGGGTCGGAATGGCGCATCTCGACGACGCGCGACGCCGGCAGGGGCTGCCGCCGCTTTCCTTCGGCGTCGCCCTGCATCTCGGAGAGATTTTCTGGGGCAATATCGGCGCCGCCGATCGGCTGGATTTCACGGCGATCGGTCCCTCCGTCAATCTGGTCAGCCGGCTCGAAGGGCTGTGCCGGCCGCTCGGCAAGACCGTCCTGGTCTCTGGCACGTTCGCCGCCAAAACCGATGCACCGCTGATCCCGCTTGGAACGCATGTGCTGCGCGGCATCGCATCTCCGTGCGCCGTCTTCACCGTGCCGGAGAATTGAGCGGGCACTTCTCGCAAGACGCCGACGCGTCTGACTTCACCGTGGTCACGTCAGGGAACGCGCCTGCTACTCATAGCCTCGCTTTTCGATGGTCGCCTTCGCTACTTGCGGTGTCGCCGCCATCACGGTTGCGTGCTCCGCGATACGCTTGGCTTCTTCTTTCGACAGGTCGGAGCCCTTGAGTTGCCTGGCTCGCTCGAGAAGCGCGCCAAGCCTGGGGATATAAACCAGGACGAGCCCGCCCGGATTCCGCTTCGCGCTCAGCTCGCGAAAGCTTCCGACGTCTCCGACGGAGAGTTTGGGCGATGCGATCATCGCGAGTTTCCCTGATGTCAGGTGCAGGTCGGCGAGTTGGTCGCCAATTCAGGGCCGGCGGTTCGAATGCACGTGACGGCCGAAGCGGATATAACGCTAAAGTTCCCGCGGCTCGC
Source organism: uncultured Alphaproteobacteria bacterium (assembly GCA_963721135.1). Taxonomy (GTDB): domain Bacteria; phylum Pseudomonadota; class Alphaproteobacteria; order Rhizobiales; family Xanthobacteraceae; genus Bradyrhizobium. The sequence continues at coordinate 78,724 of CAVRIB010000009.1, read as the reverse complement.
GCATTTCAGAGCACGCGCGCGATGACCGGAACACGGCGCAGCGCCACCGCTATTCCCCAGCTCAGGGCCACCGCGCCGACAAAGACGATGGCGCCCTTGGCTATCGGGCCTAGCGGGGCCGCGAGCAGCGCGTATTGGAGCCAGACGACGACGGGATAATGAATGAGATACATCCCGTAGGAACTGGCGCTGAGGCTGTCGAAAACAGGTCGATGCGCGGTGGCGAACCGACGGAAGATCGCGATGAAGGCAAAGCTGATCGTGCCGCAACACAGGACGAGGGTGAGGTCGCCAAGAAGGCGCAGGGTAAGCGGCAAGGGTTGATGAGCGGCTGCTAGCGGCACGACGAGCGTTACGATGAAGGCGAGCCGTAACGCAAAGGCGACAAGCCCGGCTGAAACCCAAATCGGCCAACGCCGTGCCAGCCCGGCGCTCCGTGCAAGAACGCCAGACTGGGCGTGAAAGGCACCCATCTGGATCCCGGCCAGAAAGTAGGCCGCATAGAGCAACGGACGACTCGACTGGAGTGAAAACGCACCGAGCGTGGCCCAACTGTCAGCGCCGAAGATCAATTCCATCGGGAAATAGACGAGCAGTGAAACGGCAAGGAGCGCGGCAACGAATGCCGGGGGACGGCGATACACGTCGAGATGCCGCGGGGCTTGCACATTCGCCATCCAGCGGACCCGGAGCCAATGAAGTCCGGCTGCGACAGCATCGAAGACAAGCAGCAGCCAGATGAACCAGGCGGGACCGCCGGGCCAAAAGCCAAGCGATAGCCAGGCGTGAGCGTAGGCGGGGACGCCCGGATCGGCGCCAGCCACCGCATAGGATGGATAGTAAGCGAGCGGCATCAGGATTCCCGCGGCGACTATGAAGGGAACGCCGAGTCTTAGAATTCGATCGCGCAGGAACCTCGCGGCTCCCTTGCGCTCGAGGCTTGGCCAGGCGAAGAGGCCTGAGAGCAGGAACATAAGCGCCATAAAAAATGTGTCGTTGAAGACGGCGAGGATGTCGAACCCCGCCCAACGCTGGGGATCAACGATCGGCGCAGGCAAGATTCCGAAGATCCTCGGTTGCGCAGGCCACATGACCGCATAAGCCAGCACCGAATGATGCAGCAGCACCAGGAGGACAATGAACGCGCGCAGATAGTCGAGGCTCGCGTCGCGAGCAATCGCCGCGGGAAGAGGATTGGCCTCGCCCGTATGGTTGGCTGCCTTGACGCGCGGAAAGAACGACGCAAGCGCGGGCCGCGTCAGCATCCAGGTGAGTGCCAGGAACACCAGTGCTTGAGCGCCTTGTTCGATGCGCATCCAGGCGGGAAATGGGCCGGGCAGCGCCGCGACGCCGACAAAGCCGATGGTGCCGAGGACCGCAATCCACTTCGCGCGCACATAGGCCCAGCGCCGGCCGCTGCGCATCTGCTTGCCGCACAACAGCAGAAGCAGGCTCACAACCAGGATAATCGTCGACCGGACCCAGACCGCCGGCGAAATGCTGTTTCGTAACGCAAAGGCTACCGCGAGAAGCACGACGCAAAGGCCGAGATTGATCCATTGTGCGCCAATCACGGGCCGAAGCTGAGCATGAAACACGGGGGACGATGCCGTCATGAGGATTGCTTCCGGGTGGCGAGGGCGAAGATGGTTGCCAGCTCCTTCGCATGCAGCTTGACGTCAAGGTTGGGTTCACGCGCCAACAAGGGCGGCACGCCGTCGATGGCCTGGATGATTGTCAGCGCCATCACGCGCGAATTGAAGCGGCGGAATTCACCGGACCGCTGACCTGCGTGCAGCAGATCTTCGAGGCTTGCGGTGCGCTGGGCGAGCGACTCGGGACCAATGACAAGGCTGCCGTCGGCACGGCGCGCACTCATGGCGATCTCGACGAGAGCGATCAGCGGCTTGCGATGGGCGTCGATGAATTCCAGGTCGGATTCGATATAGGCGCGCAATCGTCCGGCCGCCGACGTCTCGGCCATGATGCGCGGCTCCATGTAGGTGCGGCCTTCGGCAAGCACCTTCTCGATCACTGCGTCCACAATCTCTTCCTTGCTTGGGAAGTGATAGGTGATGACGCCCTTGCTGACGCCGGCCCGTTTGGCGATTTGGTCGACCGAGGCCTTGGCGAACCCCAGTTCGGCGATCGTGTCGATCGCACAGTCGACGATCTGCGAGCGGCGCGCAGTCTCGGCGAACGACCCGTTCTCTGCGGTAAGAGGCTTGGTCTTAGTACGCATGTACTAAAATTAGTACGATAGTACTAACCTGTCAAGCGCTGCTGGACGGCGGCAAAAAAGCCCGGTCCCCGGGGAGAGCGCGGAATAAGCCGTAAAACCATTGCGCAGGAAACGCCGGACTGTTCGGTGAACCTGTAGTGAAGTTGCTCGTGTGCTTTGTTTCATTTCGCACGCGAGGCTGCGGGTGCAGCGGGCACCCGGCGTTTCCTGCGCCCTCGCCTTTCGAGGGAAAAGGACCAAAGCTCGGACGCATCGCGCCGCGAGAATGCGGATTCTTGTGTTTCAGATTCGTTCCCCGGATGCCGCGCAGCGCGCCAGCGGTGCGCTGCTGATCCGGGGTCCATGCAGCGTAGTAGGTCCCGGCTCGGCGGTGCATCGTGAAGAACGCTGCACCGCGTCCGGGACACGACCCCTCACGAAGACGGAGCCTATTCCTGCTCGAGCGCCTTCGCGATCGCGCGCAGATCCTGCCAGGCCATGCGCTTGTAGGACGGCGAGCGCAACAGATAGGCCGGATGGAAGGTGGCGATCGCGCGGATCGTCCGCGTGCCGGTGTCGTAATCGAACCAGCGGCCGCGGGTCTTCATGATGCCCTCGCGGGTCCCGAGCAGGGTCTGCGTCGAGGGATTGCCGAGCGTCACCAGCACGTCGGGATCGACCAGTTCGATCTGGCGCTGGATGAAGGGCAGGCAGATCTGGGTCTCCTGCGGGGTCGGCGTGCGGTTGCCGGGCGGCCGCCAGGGGATCACATTGGCGATGTAGGCGCTGCTGCGGTCGAGCCCGATCGCCGCGATCATCCGGTCCAAGAGCTTGCCGGAACGCCCGACGAACGGCAGCCCCTCGAGGTCTTCCTCGCGTCCGGGCGCCTCGCCGACGAACATGACGCGCGCCTTCGGGTTGCCGTCGGAGAACACCAGCCGCGTGGCGGTCGACTTCAGCGCGCAGCCGTCGAATTTCTCCAACAGCTGCCGCAGCGCCTCCAGCGTCGGCGCGGTCCGCGCCGCTTCCCGCGCCGACTGGATCGTTGCCTCCGGCGCCAGCACCGCTGCGGCCTCGGCGCGCGCGGGAGAAATCGCGGCAGCCATCCTGACCGGTCTGGGCGCGGCCTCGCTCATCCCCGGAATGACGGTTACTGCCGGCATGAGGCCGGGATCGGCCAGCCGGTTGACCGGCTCTTCCGTCAGCGCGCAGTCGACGCCGGCCTCCAGATAGAAGGTGAGCAATTGCTGCACATTGACGGCGCCGTCAGGCGTCATGGCGGTCTATCCGGAACATCGTGCCAATCTAGGATGGATCGCGCCGGCGCGAAACGTCCGCTGCGGCATTTTCCATGGTTGTTATCGGCTGAAAAATCGGACAAACGGGATATATGACGGAATTCTCAACCGGGCCGGGACCAGATCATGAGTAGCGAAGAATTGCCGCCACGCGAATCCATGGAATTCGACGTCGTGATCGTCGGCGCCGGGCCTTCGGGCCTTTCGGCCGCGATCCGGCTGAAGCAGGTCAATGCCGAATTGACCATCGTCGTGGTGGAGAAGGGCTCCGAAGTCGGCGCGCACATCCTCTCGGGCGCGGTGATCGATCCGGTGTCGCTCGACAAGCTCGTTCCCGACTGGCGCGAGGACGCCGACTGTCCGCTGAAGACAGAGGTCAAGACCGACAGGTTCTACTGGATGACAAAGGGCATCGCGATCCCGCTGCCGGGAATTGCGATGCCGCCGCTAATGAGCAACCATCATTGCTACATCGGCTCGCTCGGCAACGTCTGCCGCTGGCTGGCGCGCAAGGCCGAGGCGCTCGGGGTCGAAATCTATCCCGGATTTGCGGCGGTCGAAGTGCTTTACGACGACAAGGGCGCGGTGCGCGGCATCGCCACCGGCGACATGGGTATCGCCAAGGACGGCTCGCACAAATCGTCCTACACCCGCGGCATGGAGCTCGTCGGCAAATACACGCTGTTCGCCGAAGGCGCGCGCGGCAGTCTCACCAAGCAGCTGATCGCCAAGTTTGCCCTCGACGCCAACTCGGAACCGCCGAAGTTCGGCATCGGGCTGAAGGAGGTCTGGCAGATCGATCCGGCAAAGCACAAGAAGGGCCTGATCCAGCATTCGTTCGGCTGGCCATTGAACAATTCGACCGGCGGCGGCTCGTTCATGTATCACTATGACGACAATCTGGTCGCGGTCGGCTTCGTCGTGCATCTCAACTATCACGACCCGTATCTGTCGCCGTTCGACGAGTTCCAGCGCTTCAAGACCCATCCGGCGATGCGCACCCTGTTCGAGGGCGGCAAGCGGCTCGCCTATGGCGCGCGCGCCATCACCGAGGGCGGCTATCAATCGGTGCCGCGGCTTACCTTTGCGGGCGGCGCGTTGATCGGCTGCGCGGCGGGTCTCGTCAACGTGCCGCGCATCAAGGGCGTGCACAACGCCATCGGCAGCGGCATGCTCGCGGCCGAATACGTCGCCGTGGCGCTCGGCGCCGGCCGCGCCAACGACGAGCTGGTCGAATATGAAAACGCCTGGCGCTCCTCGCAGGTCGGTAACGATCTGTACCCGGTTCGCAACGCCAAACCGCTGTGGTCGAAATTCGGCACCGTGGTCGGCATGGCGCTGGTCGGCTTCGACCTCTGGTGCAACACCCTGGGCTTCTCGCTGTTCGGTACGCTGAAGCACGCCAAGCCCGACCGCAAGACGCTCGATCCGGCGAAAACGCATGTACCGGTCGACCCGGCGAAGCCGGACGGCAAGCTCACCTTCGACCGGCTGTCGTCGGTATTCCTGTCCAACACCAACCATGAAGAGGACCAGCCGGTTCATCTAAAGGTCGCCGACATGAACCTGCAGAAGACCTCGGAGCACGACGTCTATGCCGGTCCGTCCAACCGCTATTGCCCGGCCGGGGTCTATGAGTGGGTGGAGGAGGCGGCAGGTCCCCGCTTCGTCATCAACGCCCAGAACTGCGTCCACTGCAAAACCTGCGACGTGAAGGATCCGAACGGCAATATCACCTGGGTTCCCCCCGAGGGCGGCGGCGGGCCCAATTATGAGGCGATGTGACCACGATTGCGTGAGGGGCAATCACCGGGTGGGGTGGGCGGCCACGATGCCGCCACAGTACCAGCGTTTTCAGGCGCTTGGGGGTTGCCTGGGCGATTCCTGCCAGCCGATTCGCCACGGCGTATCCTTGCGGTCGAACGCCAAACGCGGCATTGTCGCGGGCCTTGATGCCACCGCTTGGGTTCGCATTCGAGACGTTCCGTAAATCCCCTTGTAAAATCCTGGAGCTTGAGGCGAACCGCATGTCTTCCATCCGATTCAATCGCTTCGCGATTGCCGCATTCGCCGTCGCCGCGCTCGCCATGCCGGGTGCGCTTTTGGCGCAGACCCCCGAACATCCGACCGACAATTCGGCGCAGTTTCCCACCCCCCATGATTTGAGATCGTTGACGATGTCGGGCAGCTATCTGGCGGCCCGGCACGCCAGCGTGGAGCGGGACGCGGCTTCAGCGGCCGCGTTCTACCGTTCGGCGCTGCGCACCGATCCCAAGAACAACGAGCTGCTGGACCGCGCCTTCATCTCCTCGCTCGCCGACGGCGATATCGACGAGGGCGTGAGACTCGCCGAGCGCATCCTGACCGTCGACAAGACCAATCGCGTCGCGCGGCTCGTCATCGGCGTCCGCGATCTGAAGCTGAAGAAATACGCGGCCGCGCAGGCCAACATCAACCAGTCGATCCGCGGACCGATCACGGACCTCGTGGCGACGCTGTTGTCGGGCTGGGCCAGTTACGGCGCCGGCGACGTCAAGGGGGCGGTCGCCAATATCGACAAGCTGACCGGCCCGGAATGGTATCCGATCTTCAAGGACCTGCATTCCGCCATGATGCTGGAGCTTGCGGGCAAGGAAAAGGAAGCCGGCGTCCGTCTGGAGCGGGCCTACAAGCTCGACGACACCATGCTGCGCGTGGCCGACGACTATGCGCGCTGGCTGACCCGCAACAAGGACGACGCCGCGGCAACAGCTGTCTACGAGGCATTCGACAAGAAGCTGCCGCGGCACCCGCTGGTCCTGGACGATTTGCGCGAAACCCGGGCCGGCAAGAAACTGCAGCCGCTGGTCGATTCGCCGCAGACGGGCGCGGCCGAGGCGCTTTACGGGATCGGCGCGACGCTGACCCGCCGCGGCGGCGAGGACCTCGCGCTGGTCTATCTGCAGCTCGCGCTTTACCTCGCCCCCAACCATCCACTGGCGCTATTGTCGCTCGCCGATCTCTATGAGTTGGTGAAGAAGCCGGCGATGGCGATCAAGGTCTATGAGCGCATGCCGGCGAGTTCGCCCTTGAAGCGCAATGCGCAGATTCAGCTCGCGACCAATCTCGATGCCGCCGACCGCGGCGACGAGGCGATCAAGCTGCTGAAGGGCGTCACGGCGGAGGACCCCAAGGACATCGAAGCCATCATGGCGCTCGGCAATATCGAGCGCGGCCGCAAGAAGTTCGCCGACTGCGCGCAGACCTACGACCAGGGCATCGCGGCGTTTCCCGACCCCGACGACAAGGCCAATTGGGTCTATTACTATTACCGCGGCATCTGCGAGGAGCGCTCCCATCAGTGGAACAAGGCCGAGGCCGATATGCGCAAGGCGCTCGAGCTGCAGCCCGACCAGCCCCATGTGCTGAACTATCTCGGCTATTCCTGGATCGACCAGGGCGTCAATCTCGACGAGGGCATGAAGATGATCAAGCGGGCGGTCGAGCAGCGCCCGGACGACGGCTACATCGTCGACTCGCTCGGCTGGGCCTATTACCGCATCGGCAACTATGACGACGCGGTGAAGAACCTCGAGCGCGCGATCGACCTCAAGCCGGAGGATCCGACCATCAACGACCATCTCGGCGACGCCTATTGGCGCGTCGGCCGCACGCTGGAAGCCAAATTCCAGTGGTCGCATGCGCGCGATCTCAAACCCGAGCCGGAAGACCTGCCGAAGATCGAGGCCAAGATCGCCAACGGACTGACCGATGACGCCTCGCCCGCCTCGGCGGCTTCCGCTGACAAGAAAAAAGAAGAGGGCAAGGGCGGCTGATCGAAGGGCTTCCCGCCAATGCCGGCGCTGGACGACAATGCGCGCGCCAAGGTCAACCTCACTTTGCGGGTGGTTGGCCGGCGCGTCGATGGCTATCACGACCTCGAAAGCGTGGTCGCGTTCGCCGATTGCGCCGACCATCTCAGCCTGACGCCCGGCTCCGGATTGAAGCTTGCGACCACCGGACCCCTGGCGCAGGCCTGCGGCGAAACGTCCGACAATCTCGTGTTCAAGGCGGCCCAGCTGCTCGGCGAGCGGGTGTCCGATCTTGCGCTCGGCGATTTCGTGCTCGACAAGGTATTGCCGGTTGCGGCCGGGATCGGCGGAGGCTCGGCGGATGCCGCGGCGGCGCTGCGGCTGTTGGCGCGGGCGAACGGTCTTGCCATCGACGATGCGCGCCTGATCGAGGCCGCGAGACTGACCGGCGCCGACGTCCCGGTTTGCCTCGCTTCCCATGCCTGCGTCATGACCGGCGTCGGTGAAACCCTGTCGCCGCTCGCGTTGCCGAAGATTCCCTGCGTGATGGTCAATCCGCGCGTGGCGGTCGCGACCAGGGACGTGTTCAACGCGCTCGGTTTGCGCAACGGCGAAATCCTCGTGGGCGCGACCGACGTGCTGGAGGCGGCCGGCTGGCCGGACGATGGCGCTTCGCTCGAGGAATGGGTGGAGGCGCTGGCCTCCGCCTCCAACGACCTCGAGGTGCCGGCAACCCGTATCCAGCCGGTGATCGGCGAGGTGATATCGGCGCTCAACGCCACCAACGGCGCCTGGCTCGCGCGGATGTCCGGATCGGGCGCGACCTGCTTTGCGATCTACGAGAACACCGCCGAGGCAGGCCGCGCCGCGCAAAAGATCCAGCTCGATCACCCCGGGTGGTGGGTGCATGCGGGGGTGTTGAGCTGACCCGACCGCGTCATTCGCGCGACCCGTTGGCTCGCAATGACGACTCGCTGTGCGCGCCGCTAATGCGACCGCGCCAGGCAGAACGCCACCACCTGCTCGAGCGCGGTCTTCATGGGCGAGGCCGGAAACAGCGCCAGCGCGTCGACCGCCATGGCGCCGTAATGCTGGGCGCGGTGGATGGTGTCTTCGAGCGCGCGATGCTTGGTCATCAGCCCGATGGCGTGGTCGAGGTCGCCGTCGCCGATCTCGCCGCGCTCCAGCGCGTTGACCCAGAAGGTGCGCTCGGAGTTGTTGCCACGGCGGAACGCCAGCACCACGGGAAGGGTGATCTTGCCCTCGCGAAAATCGTCGCCGATGTTCTTGCCGAGCTTGGCGGCCTTGCCGCCATAGTCGAGGACGTCGTCGACCAACTGGAACGCAATGCCGAGATTTATGCCGACCGAGCGGCACGCGGTCTGCTCGGCCTTCGGGCGGTTGGCGATCACAGGGCCGACCTCGCAGGCCGCGGCAAACAGCTCGGCGGTCTTGCCGCGGATCACGGCGAGATATTCGTCCTCGGTGGTCGCGGTGTTCTTGGCGGCGGCCAGCTGCATCACTTCGCCTTCGGCGATCGTCGCGGCGGCGGAGGAGAGAATGTCGAGCGCGCGCAGCGAGCCGACCTCGACCATCATGCGAAAAGCCTGGCCGAGCAGGAAATCGCCGACCAGAACGCTCGCCTCGTTGCCCCACAGCATGCGCGCCGACAATTTGCCGCGCCTGAGTTCACTCTCGTCGACCACGTCGTCATGGAGCAGGGTCGCGGTATGCATGAATTCGACGGAGGCGGCGAGCTTGATATGGCCGTCGCCGGAATAGCCGGCGAGATGCGCCATCGCCAGCGTCAGCATCGGGCGCAGCCGTTTTCCCCCCGACGAGATCAGGTGGTTGGCGACCTCGGGGATCATCGTGACTTCGGAGCCGGTGCGCGACAGAATCGTGGCGTTGACGCGCTCCATATCGGAGGCGACAAGGCCGAGCAGCAGATCGATCGAAGCGCCTGCCGGGCTCTCGAAGGGTACAATTACCGCCACGCTGGTCTCCACATTTGCCCAAATCGCATTAGCTTCGGCTATAACAATAGAAAGTGCCGGGGAATGCGGCAAGGGTACGATGCGGTCGAGACGCCGCACCTCCGTTCCCGCCGGACCGACAGAGGAGAGCTGAATTGCGGGAACTGGTGCGGACCAACGATATAGTGCTGGTTTCGGCCATCGGGGCGCTGCTCGATGGCGCCAATATCCACCACCTGGTGCTGGACCAGAACATGAGCATTATCGAAGGCTCCCTCGGCGTGCTGCCGCGCCGGATCCTGGTTCATGAGGACGACAATCGCCAGGCGCGCCGGCTCCTTGCCGATGCCGGGCTTGCGCACGAACTGCGGGCCGATGAGTGAGGTCGGCGATTTCACCGAGGATGCATTTCTCGGTGGCCGATTGCGCCTGCGCCAGCCGAAATCGGGCCACCGCGCCGGCCACGACGCCGTGCTGCTCGCGGCGGCGACACCCGCGCGAGCCGGCGCTCGCGTGGTCGATTTCGGCGCCGGCGTCGGCGCTGCCGGTCTTGCGGTCGCAAAGCGCGTCGGCGCCATCGAGCTCGTGCTGGTCGAGATCGATGCGACGCTTGCGGCGCTCGCGTGCGTCAACGCGGATGCGAACGCGATTGCAGCCGACGTCGTTGTGCTGGACGTGACGTCGGATGCCCGCGCCTTTGCTGCCAAAGGCCTCGCCCCTGACAGCGTGGATGCCGTCTTGATGAACCCGCCATTCAATGATGGCGCACGGCACCGCGCCTCGCCGGACAGGGCCCGCGAGATCGCGCATCAGGCCAGCGCGGCGACGCTGGAAAGCTGGATCAATGCGAGCCGGCGAATCCTGAAATCCGGCGGCGTCCTGACATTGATCTGGCGCGCCGACGGTCTTGCCGAGGTGCTGGCGGCGCTCGGTCGCGGCTTTGGCAGCCTCCGGATTCTGCCGGTCCACGGCAATGCCGCGGCGCCGGCGATTCGCGTGCTGGTCAGCGCGGTCAAGGGCGGCAAGGCGCCGACCCGGATTCACGCCGCGCTGATGCTCAATGACGAGTCAGCGATGCCCAATAAACAGGTAGAGGAACTTCTTGCCGGGAAAGATGTATTGCCACTGGCAATACCCTGAAGCTCGCTCGGGCGTCGCACCCTCCCTACTGCGGGAGCGTTTTCGACCGCTTTGGCGCCGAAGTGAGGTGAATCGCGGTCAGAAGGATACCGATCAGCGCCATCAGCAGATAGATTTTCATGTCTTGCTCCGCTGCACCATTGCAGCCTAACAACCACGACAATGCAAAAGGCATTCCAACGATTTAATGACGGCCGCGTGATAGGAAGTGGCCAAATTTGAGGTGACGGCATGAGCGAGCAACCGGACGACCGTGGCGGATGGCTGCGCCTGGTCGACAGCCTGATGAAATTGCTTCCGGCGCGGCTGCGGCCCGGGACCGCCATCGTGCCGGTGGTGCGGCTGTCCGGCTTGATCGGTTCGGTGACGCCGCTGCGGCCGGGCATGACGCTTGCCGGCGTCGCCCGAACGCTCGAGCGGGCGTTCGCGATCAAGAACGCAAAAGCCGTGGCGCTGGTGATCAATTCGCCCGGCGGCTCGCCGGTGCAGTCGCGCCAGATCTACTTGCGGATCAGGCAACTGGCGGCGGAAAAGAAGCTGCCGGTCCTGGTGTTCGTCGAGGACGTCGCGGCATCCGGCGGTTACATGATCGCCTGCGCGGGCGACGAGATTTTTTGCGATCCATCATCGATCCTGGGCTCGATCGGCGTGGTCGGCGGCACCTTCGGATTCCAGGAACTGATCAGGAAGGTCGGCATCGAGCGCAGGCTTTATACGGCGGGCGAGCACAAGGCGATGCTCGACCCGTTTCTCCCCGAAAACCCCGACGACGTCGCCCGCCTCAAGACCATTCAGCGCGAGATCCACGCGATCTTCATTGCGCTGGTGAAGCAAAGCCGGGGCGCGCGGCTGAAGGGCGCGGACGACGTCCTGTTCACCGGCGAATATTGGGCGGGCGAAACCTCGGTTTCGCTTGGCCTTGCCGATGCGATCGGCGATCTGCGCGCGACCCTGCGCAGCCGATACGGTGAAAAGGTGCTGACGCCTGTGATTGCGCCCTCGGCAGGGCTGTTGTCGGGGCTTCTGGGCCGCAAATCGGGCGGTGCAGGAACGCAGGCCGCGCTCGACGGTATCAGCCTGCCGGATGAGCTGATTTCCGCCCTGGAAAGCCGGGCAATTTGGGCCAAATTCGGATTCTGAACGCGAATTAATCCGCGCCATTTGGTCTCGGGCCAAGGCGATTGCGGGCAGGGCCGGGTTGCGCGACAATGCGCCTCGAGGGGCGTGACGAATGAACGACAAGGATCGACCGATGCCGCCGCTGATCGCATTCGCGGGCGCCCTGGGCGCGCTGGCCGTGGTTCGCTGGGTTTACCGGACCGCCGTCAGGGTCAACCAGGAATTGGAAGAGGCCCGTCTCGCCCGGGTCGCCGAAGCCGCCAGATCGGGCGACATCCCGACGCTGCGCCGCGACCCCGTCACCGGCGCCTATCGCCCGGGCTAAAGCCCGCTGATCTCGCAAGGCGAGGCGCGCGGCTCCCTGGCCTCGCCTTGATTCCTCGTCTCCCCGTCGATACGGTCCCGCGCGCTCGGCCCACCCGCAAGCCAAAGACCTGACCCGACGATGGATTCCCTGCCTCCGCATATGCGCCCGGAACGCTCGTTCCAGGGACTGATCCTGACGCTGCAGCGTTATTGGGCGGATTACGGCTGCGTGATCCTGCAGCCCTATGACATGGAGGTGGGCGCGGGCACGTTTCATCCCGCCACTACGCTGCGCGCGCTCGGCCCCAGGCCGTGGAACGCGGCCTATGTGCAGCCGTCGCGGCGGCCGAAGGACGGCCGCTACGGCGAAAATCCCAATCGGCTGCAGCACTACTATCAGTTTCAGGTGATCCTGAAGCCGTCGCCGCTGGACCTGCAGGAGCTCTATCTGAAATCGCTGGAGGCGATCGGCATCGATTCGCGCCTGCATGACATCCGCTTCGTCGAGGACGACTGGGAAAGCCCGACGCTGGGCGCCTGGGGGCTGGGGTGGGAATGCTGGTGCGACGGCATGGAAATTTCGCAGTTCACCTACTTCCAGCAGGTCGCGGGCGTCGAATGCGCGCCGGTCGCCGGCGAAATCACCTATGGGCTGGAGCGGCTCGCCTGCTATCTGCAGGGCGTCGATCGCATCATGGATCTCAATTTCAACGGCCGCGACGGCGCCGAGAAGGTCACCTACCGCGACGTGTTCTTCCAGGCCGAGCAGGAATATTCGCGGCACAATTTCGAATTCGCCGACACCGACATGCTGTTCGAGCAGTTCAGGATGGCCGAGCAAGCCTGCCTGAAATATCTCGAGGCCGGCTGGGTGAGCGGCCACAACCAGAAGAAACATCTGATGGCGCTGCCGGCCTATGATCAGTGCATCAAGGCGAGCCACGTCTTCAACCTGCTCGACGCCCGCGGCGTGATCTCGGTGACGGAGCGGCAGAGCTACATCATGCGCGTGCGCGAACTCGCCAAAGCCTGCGGCGAAGCCTGGGTGCACACCGAAGCGGGCGGGGCAGGTTGATGCCCGATCTGCTGTTCGAGCTCTTCTCCGAGGAAATCCCCGCGCGCATGCAGGCGAAGGCGGCGGAGGATCTGCGCCGCATGGTCACCGACAAACTCGTTGCCGAGGGGCTGGTGTATGAGGGCGCGAAAGCCTTCGTGACGCCACGGCGGCTGGCGCTGACGGTGCACGGCATTCCCGCGCGGCAGTCGGATCTGAAGGAAGAGCGCAGGGGTCCGAAGGTGGGAGCGCCCGACGCGGCGGTGCAGGGTTTCCTGAAGTCGACCGGGCTTGCCTCGATCGAGGAAGCAAAGATCCAGCGCGATCCGAAGAAGGGCGACTTTTATGTCGCGCTGATCGAAAAGCCCGGCCGCGCCACGCTCGACGTGCTCGCCGACATGCTGCCGGTGATCATCCGCACCTTCCCGTGGCCGAAATCGATGCGCTGGGGCGAGCGCTCGGCGCGGCCGGGTGCGCTGAGCTGGGTGCGGCCGCTGCATGCGATCGTCGCCACCTTCGGGATGGAGACCGAGGAGCCTGACGTGGTGAAATTCGCTGTCGACGGCATCGAGGCCGGCCAGACGACCTATGGCCACCGCTTCATGGCGCCGGCGCCGATCAATGTGCGCCGCTTCGAGGATTATCGGGCGAAGCTTCTGGCGGCGAAGGTCGTGCTCGATCCGGAAGCGCGCAAGGACGTCATCCTCGCCGAGGCAAGGACCCTGGCGCAGGCGCAGAATTTCGAACTTGTCGAAGACCAGGGGCTGCTCGATGAGGTCGCGGGCCTCGTCGAATGGCCTGTCGTGCTGATGGGCTCGTTCGAGCCGGAATTCCTGTCGATCCCGCCCGAGGTGATCCGTGCCACGATCAGGAATAACCAGAAGTGTTTTGTGGTCAGCGATCCCAAGACCGCTGGGCTGACCAACAAGTTCATCCTGACGGCCAACATCGAGGCCTCCGACGGCGGCAAGGCTGTTGTGGCCGGCAGCGAGCGCGTGATCCGCGCGCGGCTAGCCGATGCAAAATTCTTCTACGAGAGCGACCTGAAGACGAGGCTCGAAGACCGCCTGCCGAAATTCGACGGCATCGTGTTTCACGAGAAACTCGGTTCGCAAGGCGAGCGCATCACGCGCATCGAGCGGCTCGCCGGCGAGATCGCGCCACTGGTCGGTGCCGACGTCGAAAAGGCAAAACGGGCCGCGCTGCTTGCCAAAGCGGACTTGCTGACCGAAGTGGTCGGCGAATTTCCGGAGCTGCAGGGCCTGATGGGGAAATATTACGCGCTGGCGCAGGGCGAGGATGCTTCCGTCGCCACCGCGAGCGAGGAGCACTACAAGCCGCAGGGGCCGAACGATCGCGTGCCGACCGATCCGGTAAGTGTCGCCGTGGCGCTGGCGGACAAGCTCGACACGCTGGTCGGATTCTGGGCGATCGACGAAAAACCGACGGGGAGCAAGGACCCGTACGCGCTGCGACGAGCGGCGCTCGGGGTGATCAGGTTGATCATCGAAAACGGTCTTCGTTTTCCCCTCTATGAGTGTTCAATCTTTCATTCCCTGTTTTTTGCGGAACGAGCACTTTCGACGTTCGAGGGAATGGTTACCAGGAGAGCCCAGTCGCTCGATATCGTCGTACCAGGCCTCGCCGAAGCTCTTGCCCAACGAGCTCATCAGATAGCTCGGTCCAACGAAGCGCTGGAGGGTGCGGCAGAACATTTTCACGCGCTCATCAGTGATCTTCTCGTTTTCTTCGCCGACCGCCTGAAGGTCCAGCTTCGCGAGCAGGGCGCGCGTCACGATCTCGTCGACGCCGTATTCGCGCTGGAAGGCCAGGACGACCTGTTGATGGTGGTTCGCCGCGTCGAGGCGCTTGGCAAGTTCCTCGACACGGACGACGGCAAAAACCTGCTTGCCGGCGTCAAGCGCGCCAACAACATCCTGCGTATCGAGGAGAAGAAAGACGGCAGGACGTATGACGGACCGCCCGATCCAGCACTCTATGGCCTTGCGGAGGAAAAGGCGCTCGCGAAAGCCATTGATCAGGTCAAGACGGACGCGAGCACCGCGGTAGCGCAGGAAGATTTCGCGGGCGCGATGGGCGTGATGGCGAAGCTGCGTCCGGCGGTCGATGCGTTCTTCGAGCACGTCAAGGTCAACGACGACGATCCGCACCTGCGCGAAAATCGCCTGAAGCTGTTGAATGAAATCCGCGCCGCCACCCGCGCGGTCGCCGATTTTTCCAGGATCGAGGGCTGATACAATGGACCGGCTCACGCTCGCCGCCTACGACACCGATGCCGCGGCGTTTGCCAGGGATTGGCACGAGCAGCCGCCGCCGGTCGATCTGCACGACATCGTCAAGCGCTTCTTCATCAAGGGCGGGGCGACCGCCGATATCGGCTGCGGCTCGGGCCGCGAGGTGGCCTGGTTGAACGAAAATGGGTATCCCGCGGTCGGTTTCGACGCCTCGGAAGGCCTGTTGACCGAAGCACGTTCGCGATATCCGCTTTTGCGCTTCGCGCACGGCGAATTGCCTGACCTCAAGGACATCGCCGCAGGTACCTTCGACAATGTGTTGTGCGAAACCGTGATCATGCATCTCGAACCTGCACAGATCGCGCCATCGGTCCGCCGCATGCTCGACGTCGTCAGGCCCGGCGGCATTTTTTATCTCAGCTGGCGCGTCACCGGCGACGCCGATCAGCGCGACGGCCACGGCCGGCTTTACGTCGCCTTCGATGCCGCGCTGGTTCGCGCCGAACTCGCAGCGGCAAGGTCGCTGCTCGATGAAGCCGTCATCAGCGCCTCTTCCGCCAAGAAGATTCACCGGATCGTGGTGCGGAAGGAGAGGGTTTGATGCTCTCTCCGTCATTGCGAGGAGCCAACGGGTCGCGCGAATGCGCGCCCGATGACAGGCTCCGCGACGAAGCAATCCAGCTTTCCTTGCTTGGCTTGGATTGCTTCGCTGCGCTCGCAATGATGGTTGTGCAGGATGCGGGCCATGCACAAAAAAAGCCCCGCCCGGCGGGGGGACCGGACGAGGCCTTGATGTCCGAAACGCCGCTGCGGCTTTCCGGACCATCCGCTCAGGTGCAGTTGAACGTTACTCGATCACCTGAACGATACGGCGAGAGCGCGGTTCGACCAGCACGGCGCGGCCGTTGACCAGGGTGTAGCGATAGCGGGTGACGCCGAAGGTCTGCGGTACGTCGTAGTAGGTGACGCCGGTTTCCGGCAGCACGCCGCCCACGATGACGCGGTCAGGGATCATGTGATTCGGCACCAGCTCGCGAACGATGTATTCGCGAAAGGCCGGCCGCTGCTCGACGGCGATGCCCTGGTCCTCGTCGATGACGGCCGGTCCGCCGCGGGCGACGCCCGTGGTGATCTTGCTTTGCGCTTGGGCTCCGATCGGTGCGCCGATGGCGGCTGCGATCGCTGCGATGGCAAGTAATCTGTTTCGCATGACCAACTCCTTCACGCTTGGCTTGCGCCGGCCTTTCGACCCGCGCGCAATCCCCTGCCAATTCATCGCCCAAGACATTGTTCCTGGAACCAAGCCGCTTCACGCGCTGTAATTTTCAGCAATATTCGCGCCCGGCGGAACCGGGTGGCGGCGACGAGCGTCTCCTATCGTGGAACCCCGCAGGCGGATAAAATGCCGGCCTCGATTCGATTTCCCGAGAAAGATCATCCGGAGCAATTTCAATGGTCATCACGACTGCCCACATTTCACCAATCATGTCCCTGATCGCAGGCCTGCTCATCCTGATCATGCCGCGCCTGTTGAATCTGATCGTCGCGATCTTTCTCATCCTCAACGGCCTGATCGGCCTCGGACTGCTGAAATGGCTCCATCTCTAGCGTTGAAACGGCTGTTCGCACCTTGCGTGGAACCGTCCAAAATGGTGTAAGGCGCGCAACTTCCTCCCCTCTCGCGGATTATTTGCAGTCATGGCCAAAGCCGCATCGAAGCTCAAGAAAACCGTAGTGAAATCAAAGTCCTCCATGCCGGCCCCGGCAAAGGCCGCGCCGCCGGCCTCGGCCCGCAAGGCGCTGGAGAAGTTGCCGGCCAAGCCGGTCGCCAAAGTCGCAGCCGCCAGGCCAGCTGTGGATGCGGTGAAATCCGGCAAATGGGTGTTCACCTTTGGCGAGGGCAAGGCCGAAGGCAAAGCGGAAATGCGCGATCTGTTGGGCGGCAAGGGCGCCAACCTGGCTGAAATGGCCAATCTCGGCCTTCCCGTTCCTCCCGGCTTCACCATTCCAACCACGGTCTGCACGTATTTCTACGCGCACGACAAATCCTATCCGAAGGAGCTGAAAGCGCAGGTCGAGAAAGCGCTCGATCACGTCGGCAGGCTGACCGGCAAGGCGTTCGGCGATTCGAAGAATCCGCTTCTGGTGTCGGTGCGGTCGGGCGGCCGCGCCTCGATGCCGGGCATGATGGATACCGTGCTCAATCTCGGTCTCAATGACAAGACCGTCGAGGCGCTCGCGGAAATGTCCGGCGATCGCCGCTTCGCCTATGACAGCTATCGCCGCTTCATCACGATGTATTCGGACGTGGTGCTCGGCTTCGAGCACGCCCACTTCGAGGACATTCTCGACACCTACAAGGACAGCCAGGGCTATTCGCTCGACACCGATTTGACCGGGGACGACTGGGTCGACGTGGTCGGCCGCTACAAGGGCGCGGTGGCGCGCGAGACCGGCACCGATTTCCCGCAAGATCCCCACGACCAGTTGTGGGGCGCGATCGGCGCGGTGTTTTCATCCTGGATGAATGCGCGCGCGGTGACCTACCGCAAGCTGCACGACATCCCGGAATCCTGGGGCACCGCGGTCAACGTGCAGGCCATGGTGTTCGGCAACATGGGCGAGACCTCGGCGACCGGCGTTGCGTTCACGCGCAATCCCTCGACCGGCGAGAGCAGGCTGTACGGGGAATTCCTGATCAACGCGCAGGGCGAGGATGTGGTGGCGGGCATCCGCACCCCCCAGGACATCACCGAATACGCGCGCGCCGAATCCGGCTCCGACAAGGCATCGATGGAAACCGCGATGCCCGAGGCGTTCAACGAATTGACGCGGATCTACACCTTGCTCGAGAAGCACTACCGCGACATGCAGGACATGGAATTCACGGTCGAGCGGGGCAAACTGTGGATGCTGCAGACGAGAAACGGCAAGCGCACCGCGAAGGCGGCGCTGCGCATCGCCGTCGAGCTCGCCAATGAAGGCCTGATCTCGAAAAAGGACGCGGTGGCGCGGATCGATCCGGCGTCCCTCGATCAGCTCCTGCATCCGACCATCGATCCCGCCGCCAAGCGCGACGTCATCGCCACCGGCCTGCCGGCTTCGCCGGGCGCGGCATCTGGCGAAATCGTGTTCTCGTCGGACGAAGCGGCGAAGCTGCAGGCCGACGGCCGCAAGGTGATTCTGGTACGCATCGAGACCAGCCCCGAAGACATCCACGGCATGCACGCCGCCGAGGGCATCCTGACCACGCGCGGCGGCATGACCTCGCATGCCGCGGTGGTCGCGCGCGGCATGGGCAAGCCCTGCGTCTCCGGCTGCGGCGCCATCCGCGTCGACTACGGCCGCGGCACCATGAGCGTCGGCCAGCGCATCTTCAAGACCGGCGACGTCATCACCATCGATGGATCGGTGGGCCAGGTGCTGGCGGGAAGGATGCCGATGATCGAGCCGAAGCTGTCGGACGAATTCGGCACGCTGATGAGCTGGGCGGATTCGGTGCGCAAGCTCGGGGTTCGCGTCAATGCCGATACGCCGGAGGACGCGCGCACCGCGATAAAATTCGGCAGCGAAGGCATCGGGCTTTGCCGCACCGAGCACATGTTCTTCGAGGAGACGCGGATTCGCACCGTGCGCGAGATGATCCTCGCCGAGGACGAGCAGGCCCGTCGCGCCGCGCTGTCCAAGCTATTGCCGATGCAGCGCGCCGATTTCGTCGAGCTGTTCGAGATCATGAAGGGCCTGCCGGTGACGATCCGTCTGCTCGATCCGCCGCTGCACGAGTTCCTGCCGCATACGCAAGCCGAGATCGAGGAAGTCGCGCGCGCGATGAACACCGATCCGCGCCGGCTCGCCGATCGCGCCCGCGACCTCGCCGAATTCAATCCGATGCTCGGCTTCCGCGGTTGCCGGCTCGCCATCGCCTATCCCGAGATTGCCGAGATGCAGGCGCGTGCGATCTTCGAGGCCGCGGTGGAAGCGGAAAAGCGCACCGGCAAGGCGGTCGGGCTCGAGGTGATGGTGCCGCTGATCGCGACCAAGCTCGAGTTCGATCTGGTCAAGGCGCGGATCGACGCCACGGCGCAAGCGGTGATGAAGGAGACCGGGAAGAAGCTTGCCTACCAGGTCGGCACCATGATCGAATTGCCGCGCGCCTGCCTGATGGCCGGCGATATCGCCAAGACCGCGGAGTTCTTCTCGTTCGGCACCAACGACCTGACGCAGACGACCTATGGCATCAGCCGCGACGACGCCGCCGGATTCCTCGGCACCTACATCGCCAAGGGCATTTTCGAGATCGATCCGTTCATCTCGGTCGATCGCGACGGCGTCGGCGAACTGGTCAAGATCGGCGTGGCGCGCGGGCGCAAGACCCGCCCCAACATCAAGGTCGGCATCTGCGGCGAGCACGGCGGCGATCCCGCCTCCGTCGCGTTCTGCCACGAGATCGGGCTGGATTACGTTTCCTGCTCGCCCTACCGCGTGCCGATCGCCCGCCTCGCCGCCGCGCAGGCCGCGCTCGGCAAAGCCGTTGCCAGCCAGGCGTGAATTCTCCGCGTCATTCCGGGTTCGATGCTTCGCATCGCCCCGGAATGACCGCTGGAGAGCGTACGCACGATGCCCGTAATGATCCGGGCGTGCTAAGAGTTCCTTCATCATTTTCGTTGACCGGATATTTACCACTTTGTTCGAGCGGCTGTTTACCAACGTTTTTGATGTGAAGGCACGATACTCAGCGAATTCTTGAGTGTATCCCCCGTGCAACGCCGATTAACTCCCCCGCAACCTAAATTCGATACCAACAAAAAAGATCGAATTGCACGGATGTACTGAGTTCGATCAAGTGTAGCGTTGCGTGAGCGTATCGATGTCAGTCATGCGTAACCGGCCGAAGGGCGCGCGGTTCGCGTCCTTCGGAATCGGCCTCTGCGTTTTCGCATTGATGCCGAACGAGATCGGATATCAGGATATCGCCTCACTGCTGGCCCGGCAGCCGGGCGTCGCCGAACGCTGGCAGCAGCGCGTATTCTCCGCCGTCTCGACCATCCAGGTCGCCACCTTTTCCTTCGGCCGTCCGATCGGAACCTCCATTCCGCATCCCGCGACCTATCTTTTGGCGAGCCTCAACAACCAGGGCATCGACATCACGGGTTCGGTCACGCGCAATCCGATCACGCAGCCGCCGCCGCGCTATCAGGCGTCCGATTTCCCCAAGGTCGACCGTACGCTGAAGGGCGACCGTCTCGTCACCGTGCCGCCCGCAGCGCCCGCTCTCGAGGGTAAGGGGCCCGCGCTCGAGAATCCCTCGACATCCAATGCCTCGGTGCGGGGTGCAAAGACGGCCGCCGCGCCGCCCGCCGAGCGCGCGCCGCTCGATCCCGAACTGCAGGCGGCGCTCAACGCGCCGCCGCTGCCCCAATACGATATTTCGCTGTCGCTCGAATCCCAACCGCTGGACGATCTGAAAAACTCGCCCGATGCCTCGCCGATCCAGCTCGAGCCCGCGCCGTCGCGCGACGGCTTCTCGGTGAAGACGGCAAGCCTCTATTTTGGAAGCTCGCTCGGCGGCTCGGGCGAAAGCATGGAGCGCTGGCAGCCCGGCGAGGAGCCGCAGATCGTGGCGCCGGTCGCGTTTGCGGACCCCGATATGAAGGTGATGGCCTCCCTGCCGTCAGCCACTGACGATGTGTCCAGGGCCACCGAGAGCGGCGAAAGCGTTGCGCCAAAGGGCGAAGTCAACGCCGACAATACGCGCGCCAAGACGCCGGCCGAACGGCTCGGCCTGCTCGACGAAAAATCGCGCGCCAAATCCGAGAAGTGCCTCGCCGAAGCGGTCTATTTCGAGGCCCGCGGCGAAGCCGTGCGCGGCCAGATCGCGGTCGCCCAGGTGGTCATGAACCGCGTCTTCTCCGGTTTCTACCCCAACACCGTGTGCGGGGTGGTGTTCCAGAACAAGCACCGCCATTTGGCCTGCCAGTTCACCTTCGCCTGCGACAACAATCCCGATGTCATCCGCGAGCCCGACATGTGGGAGCGCGCCAGGAAGATCGCCAAGGCAATGCTCGACGGCCAGATCTGGCTGCCCGAGGTCGCCAAGTCGACGCACTACCACGCTTATTACGTCCACCCGTCCTGGGTCAGCGAAATGACCAGGATGTACCGGTTCGGCGTGCACACCTTTTACCGGCCGAAGGCGTGGGGAGACGGCAGCGATGCGCCGAGCTGGGGCACGCCGGCGCAGACCGCGGCGCTTTCGGCCGAGCTCGTCCAGGAGGCAAAGAGCGAGGCCGAACTCAATCCGAATTCGGTGCGGCGCTAGGTCTCGATGTCGAGCGCGATGTCGAAATTCGGCGCCGAATGCGTCAGCGCGCCCGATGAGGCATAGTCGACGCCGGTCGCGGCGATCCTGGCGATCGAGCCTTGCGTGACGCCGCCGGAAGCTTCGAGCACCACGCGCCCGGCGGCCTGCTTCACCGCTTCGGTCAGGGTGGCGATGTCCATGTTGTCCAGCAGCACCACGTCGGCAAGCCCGGTTTCGAGCACCTCGCGCAGCTGATCGAGATTGTCGACCTCGATCTCGACCTTGACAAGGTGACCGATATGGGCGCGGGCGCGCTCCAGCACCGGGCGGATGCCGCCGGCGACCGCGATATGGTTGTCCTTGATCAGGATCGCGTCGTCGAGACCGAAGCGATGATTGAAGCCACCGCCGCAGCGCACCGCGTATTTTTCCAGCGCGCGCAGGCCCGGCGTGGTCTTGCGCGTGCAGCAGATCCGCATCTTGCTGCCGGCGGTGTGGCGGACATATTCCGATGTCAGCGTGGCGATGCCGGAGAGCCGGCCGACGAAATTCAGCGCGGTGCGTTCGCCGGCGAGTATTGCGCGCGCAGGGCCCGAAATCGTCAGCACTCGCGCGCCGGCGGCGACGGTTGCGCCATCGCGGACATGCGCCTCGATGTTGATATCCGGCGACAGTCTTTGAAAGGTCGCGACCGCCAGCGGCAGCCCGGCGATCACGCCCGCCTGC
The DNA here is from genome assembly GCA_963721135.1 of uncultured Alphaproteobacteria bacterium. GTDB lineage: Bacteria > Pseudomonadota > Alphaproteobacteria > Rhizobiales > Xanthobacteraceae > Bradyrhizobium. The sequence goes on along the minus strand of CAVRIB010000009.1, from coordinate 56,537 downwards.
CGCGCCACCATCACGGCATGCGCTTGCGTTGCCTCCGGAATCGTGGCGATCGAGGTGACGTCGCCGGCGCGGCCGAGGTCTTCATCCAGCGCGCGCTGGGTGGCATCACCGATGGCAAGCGGCGACAGGAAGGCTTCCGGATTCTGCAGGGAGGCTGGCGTTGTCACGATGCTTGCTTCCATCTCACGCTGTCATCGGCTGGGCTGTTCGTACCGGAGCACGATCGGGAAGCGAAGCTGCGATCTCGCGCGCGGCACGAAGCGTCGTCATCGTGCGATGCTTGAGCTGCGGCCGATCGGCCGGATAATCCAGACGATAGTGCCCGCCGCGGCTTTCGCGCCGCGCCCATGCCGACGCCGCGACCAGCAGCGCGGTTGTCGCCATGTTGCGCAGCCCGACATTGGCGGCCTCCCGCTCGAGGCTAGCGAACGACCGCACGGCTTCCGCAAGATGCTCGCCGTCGCGGATCACGCCGACATGCGAGGCCATCATCGCGCGAAGGTCCTTTTCGGCGGAGGCGGGTATGGCGTCGTTCGGCAGGCCCATGGATGTCGTCGGCCGGCGCGCCGGTGCCACGGCGCTGTTGCCCTCGATGTCCTCGGCGATACGGGCGGCATAGACTGTGGCCTCGAGCAGCGAATTCGACGCCAGCCGGTTGGCGCCGTGTGCGCCGGTCGACGACACTTCGCCGCCGGCCCACAACCCCTCGAGCGAGGTGCGGCCGCGCGCATCCACCGCGACGCCGCCCATGTGATAGTGCGCGGCTGGCGCCACCGGGATCGGCTGCGTCGCCGGGTCGACGCCGGCGGCCATGCAGCTCGCATAAACGGTCGGAAATTTTTCGGCGAAGCGCGCCCCCAGCGCGTGCCGCGCATCGAGGAACGCGCCGCGGCCGGCGGCGATCTCGGCGAACACGCCGCGCGCCACGATGTCGCGCGGTGCGAGCTCGGCGAGCGGATGCAAAGCCAGCATGAAACGTTCGCCGCTGTCGTTGACGAGCGTTGCGCCTTCGCCGCGGAGCGCTTCGGTCGCAAGCGGCGCCGGGTCGCGGTCGACCATGATCGCGGTCGGGTGGAACTGCACGAATTCCGGATCGGCGATGATGGCGCCGGCGCGCGCGGCGATGGCCAGTCCCAATCCGCTGGCTTCCGCTGGATTGGTGGTGACGGCATACAGATGGCCGATGCCGCCGGTCGCCAGCACGACCGCGCGCGAGGCGATGACGACGGGCCTGGCGCCGGTATCGCCCGCCTTGCGCAATTGAACGCCGGTAACCGCGCCATCCCCGGTCAAAAGCGCCTCGGCGGCAAAACCTTCGATCAGGCGGATCGAGGGCGTGCGCCGCACGGCTTCGATCAACGCCGACATGATCGCCCGGCCCGCCATGTCGCCGCGCACATGCACGATGCGCCGCGCCGAATGCGCGGCTTCGCGGCCAACCGCGAGCCTGCCTTCGAGATCGCGGTCGAAGGGAACCCCGTATTGGAGAAGATCGTCGATGCGGGCAGGGGCTTCGCGCGCCAGTCCGAGCGCTATCCCTTCATCGACCAGTCCCGCGCCGGCGGCGATCGTATCGGCCGCGTGCGCCTCCGCGCTGTCGCCCTCGCCGATCGCGGCGGCGATGCCCCCTTGCGCCCAGGCCGTGGAGGCGCCCTGGCCGAGCGGCGCCGCAGAGATCACCGTCACCGGCCGCGGCGCCAGCTTCAGCGCGCAAAACAGGCCGGCAAGTCCGCCGCCGATGATGACGACGTTATCGGTATTTTGGGTGATATCCTGATTCTGGTTCGGCATTTTGCATCTCTCTCGCGTCGTCCCTGCGAAAGCAGGGACCCATACGCCGCGGCTTATCGATGAGGCGATAGGTTAGTTTGCAACAATCGGCAGCGGTGGTTATGGGTCCCGGCGCGCGCTTCGCTTGGCCGGGACGACGGTGTTAGTTTTTCAGACGGATCATCCGCTCGACCGAGCGCCGCGCCTTTTCGGCAATCAGGGGATCGATACTGACCTCCTCGCGCAGATAGAGCAGGCTGTCGAGAATCTTCGCCAGCGTGATCCGCTTCATGTGCGGGCACAGATTGCACGGCCGCAGCATTTCGACGTCGGGCAGCTCGGCCTTGACGTTGTCGGCCATCGAGCATTCCGTGATCATCACCACGCGCTTGGGACGCTTGCTGCGGACCCAATTGATCATGTGCGCGGTCGAGCCGGTGAAATCGGCCTCCGCCAGCACGTCGGGCGGACATTCCGGATGCGCGATGATCTGCACCGAAGGATCGGCCTCGCGAAAACTTCGCAACTCCGCGCCGGTAAAGCGCTCGTGCACCTCGCAGGCGCCCTTCCAGGCGATGATCTTGACGCTGGTTTTCGAGGCGACATACTTCGCCAGATACTGGTCCGGCAGGAAGATCACCATGGGGGCGCCGAGGCTCTCGACCACCTGCACGGCGTTGGACGAGGTGCAGCAGATGTCGACCTCCGCCTTGACGTCGGCCGAGGTGTTGACATAGGCCACCACCGGCACGCCGGGAAAGCGTTCGCGCAGCAGCCGCACATCGGCGCCGGTGATGCTGGACGCCAGCGAGCAGCCGGCGCGCCGGTCCGGGATCAGCACCGTCTTGTCCGGGTTCAAGAGCTTTGACGTCTCCGCCATGAAGTGCACGCCGCACTGCACGATGACGTCGGATTTCACCTTGGTCGCTTCGATGGCGAGCTGCAGCGAGTCGCCGCCGATGTCGGCGACGCAGTGAAAGATGTCCGGCGTCTGGTAGTTGTGCGCCAGGATGACGGCGTTGCGCTCCACCTTCAGTTCGTTGATCGCCTTGATGGTGGGGGCCATCAGCGGCCACTCGACCGGGGTGATCACGGCCTTGACCCGCTCATAAAGATGCGCGGTGGCGCGTTCGACCTCGGGCGTCCACTCCAGCGATGGCCGGGGCAGCGGGTGGGCGCGTTGCACCGGGGCGCCCCGGCTGCGCGCGGCAGCGGCGGGCTGTCCCGCCACAGTTCCGAAATCCTCACGACCGTAGATTCCAGCGATCGGCATGGGTGCCTCCTTCGGAAGGTCCAGATATACTCAAGATGAGCATATTCGGGTATTGAGAAATCCGGCCTCGAAGGGCCGGCATTTTTCGACTAGCTGCGATCCAAGGGATCCGAACCAGCCCGCAGCCTTGGGGCAGGTTCGGCACATCAGAGGAAACTACTTATCCTCATTGCGAGCAAAACGAATATAGCATGGCCTTGGGAGCTCCGCCAGACCTGTGAGGGGCTAAATCCTCACGGCTGCCCGCTTCGATTTGCATCGCTGCATTGCGGGGCAAACCGGCGACTGGATGATCGCCTCTATCGGCCTCTTCAACATCATCGGCTCGCTCAGTGTCGGCTGGCCGCAGAATCGCCTGCCGACGCGTTATATCCTGTCGGCGATCTATATGACGCGCGCGATCTCGATCACCGCCTTCATCTCGTTCCCGACCGCCGCCTTCTCCGCGATCCTGTTTGGCGCCGTCACCGAACTGACCTGGCTCTCGACGGTGCCGCCGACCTCGGCGCTGATCAACCTGCCGATTGTCGAGGCGCCGGTGTTGCGTCCGGTTGCGCAAGCGGCGTGATCCGGTAAACATCGCGGCGGAAAAAAGCGGGAGTTTGGCTTGGCAACGTTCAGGGCAATCAGGATCGACAAGGCGGAAAAGGGCACCACGGCCGCGCTGACGCAGTTCGACGAAGCCGATCTGATGGAAGGCGACGTCACGGTGGCCGTCGAATGGTCGACGCTGAACTACAAGGACGGTCTGGCCGTCACCGGCAAGGCGCCGGTGGTGCGGCGCTTTCCGATGATTGCCGGCATCGATTTCGCGGGCACCGTCGAGCACTCCTCGCATCCGCAGTGGAAGGCGGGCGACAAGGTGATCTGCAACGGTTGGGGCATGGGCGAGACCCATCTCGGCGCCTACGCCGAGATGGCGCGCGTCAAGGGCGACTGGCTGGTGCGCCTGCCCGAGGGCATGTCGGCGCGCGACGCCATGGCCATCGGGACCGCGGGCTATACCGCGATGCTCGCGGTGCTCGCGCTGGAGAAGCACGGCCTCACCCCCAAACATGGCCCGGTGGTCGTCACCGGCGCCGCCGGCGGCGTCGGTTCGGTCGCGATCGCGGTTCTCTCCAGGCTCGGCTATTCCGTCATCGCTTCCACCGGCCGCATGTCCGAAGCGCCCTATCTGAAGGGGCTAGGCGCAGCCGAGGTGATCGACCGCAACGAGCTTTCCGGCCCGGCCAAGCCGCTCGCGAGGGAGCGCTGGGCGGGCGGCATCGACAGCGTCGGCTCGACCACGCTTGCCAACCTGCTTTCGATGACGAAATACGGCGGCGCCATTGCTGCCTGCGGGCTTGCCGGCGGCATGGACCTGCCGTCCTCAGTGGCGCCGTTTATTTTGCGCGGAGTGTGCCTTCTCGGCATCGATTCCGTGATGTGCCCGATTGAGGCGCGAAAGCTTGCCTGGAGCAGGCTCGCCGGTGACCTGGACCGGGAAAAACTATCTGAAATTACTCATGAAATTGGCCTGGACCGCGTTATCGAGGCCGGCAGCCAAATCCTCGCCGGCCAGGTTCGCGGCCGCATCGTGGTAAAAATTATCCAATGATGTTCAGACTTTACCAACCAAGCTGCTCCAATGTTGCCACGGTTAGTATGGTAAGCAGCGGGTAAAGACATCCAGGCGTTGCCCGCTGCTCGAGTGAGGTCGGAGTTTTCAGCATGCTTGCGCGTTTCGTGTTGGGGGCCGTCACGGCCGGTGCGGTGATCGCCCCTGCGTTGGCCGGAATGATGACCGCCGATGAGGCGCGCAAATTCGTAGCCGGCAAGGTATTCGCATTCACCTGCTTCGACGGCACGCGCGGCGCGGGCCGGATCCTCGACGACATGGGGGCGGCCGGCGCGGTGCAATTCAGCGGCTCAGGTCCGATTCGCCACCTGCGGCTGCCCGGCAATACGCTGCAAATCCGCGGCCAGGCGGTCTGCGCCTCCATCAGGGGCCTTCCGTTCGAGCCGTGCTTCAATCTCGAGAAGAAAGACGAGCGCAGCTTCCGCGGATCGGTCTCGGGCATGGGCTTTGCCTACTGCGATTTCCATCATCAGGGCGGGGCGCAGATGCTGCTGGCGAGGGCGGTCGCGCATCCGCGTTCGCTGCATCCGCCGGAGCGGACCGGTTCGGTGGAAGTCTCCGCGCGCGTCGAGACCCCGCATGTCGAGAGCGCCAGGATCGAGCCGGTCAAATCCGAGGTGCGACCGGAGCCGCCGAAACCGGAAAGCGCGCCGGAACTGCGCCGCTCGACGGACTGATCCGAACGAATTGGTGCAAAGAGCGGTAGCGTGGACCGCAGCGCGCCTTGATTCATGATGGCCGCGCGCTAATGTCACAAGCAGGCTTGTCAGGGGGCGGCCACGATGAGATCGACCAACGTTAAATTGTCATATGTCTGTTGCGCAGGCTTGGCGGGTGTCGCCATTTTCATTGGCAGCGCGACGCCGACGTGGGCCGGCCTGCCTGTTCCGACACCGCTCGTCGGTGTGACCGGGCCTGTTGGCCTTGTCGCGGCCGGCGTCGCATTTGGTGGCTATCTGATATTCAAACGGCTCAGAAGCCGTAACTAGCCGGGTCGTTACCTGCTCTGGTGGCGGCGGCCCCATCGCGCCACGGACGGCCCATCTGATTGGGTGAAATTTGCAGACACGGACAGCCGCCAGACTTGAACTGCCGGCACCGGCGATCGCAGCTATCGGCCGGCGTGAACTCTTTCTTTGGGCCGCAGTCTCCCTGCTTGCGAATCAGGCCGTGCAACTCATCGACACCACCTCGATGCAGGCCTTTGCTGCGAGCCTCGCGGCGCAGAATTATATCTATTGGCTCGCGTGCTATGTCGTCATCCATCGCTTGCACAGAAGCGACCGCGCGCGCCGCGCCACCCGCATCGATGTTTGGCTGGTGTCGGCGATTTGCGTCCTGATTCTATTCACGAGCTTCCTGCCCTATCGATTTGCAACGGGACTGCTTGCGACGATCACGGCCGGCTATTTCCTCACCACCGGCGACGATCGAAATGTGAGGGCGGCCGGGGGCGTGCTGCTGGCGCTGTCGACCCAATTGGTATGGGGGCCGATTGTCTTTCAGCTCTTTACGCCGGAACTGCTTCGCGCCGACGCGGCGCTGGTCGGTGGTATCCTCGCGGAGCTGCGTCCGGATATCGTCTGGCGCGGCACCACCTTCTTCGCGCCCGATGGACATGCGGTCGCGCTGATCGGCGCATGTTCCTCGTTCAACAACGTTTCGACCGCGGTACTGGCTTGCGTCGCGATCACGATGCTGGCGCGAACCGAGTGGGTTCGCCGCGATCTCGCCACCGTCCTGGTTGCCAGCGCGGCGATGATCCTCGTGAATGCCGCACGGCTTTGCCTGCTGGCCTGGAGCGGCGCGTTCCAGGCGTTCTGGCACGACGGCGCGGGCGCGCAGATACTCGGTCTCTCCCAAACGTTCGCGGTCCTGCTGATCGCATGGTGGGGCATCGCGCCCCGGAAGCTGACGCCATGAACCGGAGGATCATTCGAGGCATTTGCCTGCTGGCGCTCGTGGCATCGATTGCCGTCCGGGTTGAGGCCAACCGGGCGCGCGAGGCGATGATGACCGATTTCGACGTTGGCGCCGCCGTCGCCGACGTCATCCGCGACCACGGCTACGCGGTCCGCGAAAACCCCGTCAAGCCGCCCATGCTGCTGTCCGCGGTCATCTATTTTCAAAGACCGGAGTGCGATCAGGTGTCGCTGATCCTGCCCTATTTCATCAACGCCGAAACGGGTCCGTTGCTTGCCCGCGTAACGGGAGCCGATTTCGACCGTCATTTCTTCTATATGGACAAGTCGTGGGACGAGCAGAGCCGGGTTTCGATGTTCCTCGAATGGGCGAAGGTCGCGGTGCTCGATATATTCGGCGTGTCGCGCTACGTCCCCGTCAAGAAGGCGATCGTGCTGGCCGACCCCCCGGGCTGCCATTCCGCGGTGCCGATCGACTGGCGTCCGGTGTGGGCCAAGGGTCGCTACCGCGACGCGCGAACACGGGTGGTGGCGGAAGGCATGCAGGGACTTGAGCCATCATGGATGCCTTGATTCGGGAATATGGATGGTTCCTGACGTTCTGGAGCACGATGATCCTGCTTGGCGCGGTCGAATTCCTCGCGCCGCAATTTTCCGGCGGCGCCGATCGCATGCGACGGTGGCCGACCAATCTCGGCCTGGGTATCCTCAATGGCCTGATCGTTTCATCGCTTCCGGTGTTGACGGTCGCGTCGGCGCAATGGGCCGCCGTTCGCGGCATAGGCCTCTTCAATTGGGTCACGACGCCATGGTGGCTGGCCGTGCCCTGCACATTGCTGATCCGAAGCCTCGCTCAATATGCATTTCATCTCGTCTCCCACAAGAATCCCGTATTGTGGAGGCTGCACCGCGTTCATCACTGCGATGTGCATCTCGACACCTCCTCGGCATTGCGCAACCATCCGCTGGAATTGATCGCCAGCGCCGTTTTCATGATTCCGTTCATCGTGATCTGCGGGTTCTCGCCGATCGTGCTGGCGGTCTATGAGGGCGTTGAAGCCATCGTCAACATGCTCACGCATGCCAATATCCGCGTCCCGGATGCGGCGGAATGCCTCGCGCGCCCGTTGTTCGTGACGCCGGGGCTCCACCGCATTCATCATTCCGCCTTCCAGCTCGAGACCGACAGCAACTACGGAAATGTGTTCTCGGTCTGGGATCGTTTGTTCGGCACCTACCGGGGCGAAGTGCAAACGGACCAGGCATTCCGCTTCGGTCTCGAAGATGTCAGCCGCGAACGCGCCGGCAATCTCGAGTGGCAATTGATATTGCCCTGGTGTTGAGCGAGACATTCATCTCCCGCGTGCAACATCTCGAAAGACAGCGCCATCCCGCGCGTGTCATCCCGTAGTCATACGGTCCGATACATTCATCTGTTGGTAGCGACTCGCACTCCAGTTTGTGCGACATCGACAGGCCCGGGGGCGGCCCAACGCATGGGTTCAAAGATGCCGATGTACTTTTTCCGGATCAGCCATGGTCGCTATTCCGACGCGTCAGATCAGGGATCGGAGTTCGAGAGCCGCGAGGCTGCCTGGGCCGAGATGACCAAGGTCTGCGCCAATCTCGTCGGCGGCATTTCGCGCAGCCTGAAGCAGAACGCCGAATGGCGGATGGAATTGCTCGACGAGTCCAGGAAGCCGGTATTCAGGATCCGGCTGGTGTCGGAATCGCTGGGTTAGGTCGGTCCCGCCTTTACGCCCCCGGCTGCTCGGCCGGCACCGGCGGCGCCGCTTGCTTGCGAAACAGGATGCGCTGATACAGCCAGCCGATCGCCACCAGCACCAGCCCCAGGCACATGAACGACAGCGCGCGGTAGACGCCGGTCAGCGTCGACATGTCGACCAGGAACGCTTTCACAATGGTCAGCGCGATCACAAGGGCGGAAGCAAGCCTCGCGCGTTGCGAGCTGAAGACGATGCCGATGCCGAGCAGCGCCACGCCGAAGATGAGCCAGGCGATCGAATAGGTATATTGCTCGGCGCCGCCGATGGGGCCGAAGTATTCCATCCACGGACCCTTATAGACTCTGCGGATTTCGAGTGTCACATAGGCAAGCGCAAAGACCAGCGCGCCCGCCGCGATGGTGTTGGCATAGAATGCGGGACGCCGACCTGCCACCGCATAGGACAGCAGCAACATCAGCACGGCCGGCAGGGCATGGCCGAGCAGTATGAGATTGACGAAGACGCCATCGATATGGATCGGGAAGATCAGCGGGTTTTCCAGCAGCAACAGACCGAAGACGCTGGCAAGCCCGGCGAAAGCGGTGAGCAGCACCGCGCCGATATTGTGCACGATGCTGCCGGTGCGGATGCGCAACCGTTCCAGGCCGATCGCCATGGCGAGTGCGACGCACACCTGAAGCGCGATCTCCGCGAGCGAGGGAACGGCGCGGTAGACGTCGCCGCCATTGACGGCATGGCGGATTTCCATGAACGCCAGCAGCACCGTGAACAGGATCGCCGCCGCCTCCACCGCGCGCAGCGGCGCATCGTCGCCGCGGCGGCGCAGGAAGTGGCTTGCGGTCCAGAACGAGGCCGCCGGAATGCCGTAGCCCCATAACAGCCAGTTGAAGATCGGCGTGGTGCCGACGGCGTCGCCGACGATGCGCGGCTCGTAGCCGATCCGCAGCACCACGATGCCGGCGAGGATGGCGGCGAGCGAGCGCAGGAACGGGATCGGCCGCTGCATCGAGATCCAGGCGGTCGCCATCGACATCAACGCCAGCGCGATCGTGAGCCAGCCTTTTTCGAGCGCAAAGGTCAGCGCCAGCGCCAGCGCGCCGAGCGTGCCGGTGGCGAACAGCGCAATCGAGATCGGCAATCCCGGCCGGTTGTCGCGCCGGGTGAGGATTTCGGTCGCCGCGCCACAGGCCGCGGCCAAGAGCACGGCCAGAATCGCAAACGGGATCGAACGATCGAGATGCGCGATGCGGGCGTAGAGCGCGATCAACAGGGCTAACGGCGTGAAGACGGCGGAAGCCGACCACACCACGGGAATGATGGCGCTCGGGGAACGGCCCTGCGCCAGGAATCCGGCCGCCCCGAACAGGCCGGCGAAGATCGCGGCCGCGATCAGGTGCGAGGTGACGGAGGCATCGGTCGTGGCGGGGCCGATGCCGGGCAGCGGGCCGCCCGGCAGCACCAGCATGTCCGGATTGCCGCGCACCGCCCATTCGGCGAACACGATGAAGACGAAGGCTGCCGCCGCGGCGACTGCCCCGGTTGCGGCCGGCGCGCGCCATGCCACGAACAACGTGCCGGCGACCAGAACGGTGAATACGACCAGCGCAGTATCGGCATGCGAACTCGCAAGCACGATCATGGTCGCGCCCAACAGGTAGGCCGCGAGCGAGCCCGACGAGATCGGCTCGATCCGGCCTTCCTCCGCCGGCGGGCCGAACATGAAGCCGCAGACCACGACCAGCGCCGCCAGCACGAATCCGGCCACCACGTGGAACGCATGTGGCGCGACCATCGACAGTCCGCATTCCAGGCAGGGGAAAGTCCAGAGCAGCGCGAACACGATGGTGGTGACCGCAAGCCAGCGCCACAGCCTGATCCGGGCCAGCGCCAGCGCCGCCGCGGTGACGACGGCAAGGTAGATGTACAGCGCCCAGAAGTCGGGCCTTTCCGACGAAACCAGAATGGGCGTGACGAAGGCGGCGGCGACACCGAGACCGGCGAGCGCCGGCCCGTGCAGCAGCGCCGCGGCAAGCGTGCCGAGCGCCACCAGGCCCAGCAGAATGAACGCGGTGGCGGGTGCGAGAAAATCATACAGCGCATAGGCGGCATAGACGGTCGCAAAAGCCACGGCCGTGCCGGCGGCGGTGAGAATGGCCGGAATGTTGGCGATCGGCAGCGCCTCGATCGTCGAGATGCTTTCCTTGCGCCGCGTCCATTCGCCTGATGCCAGCAGGGCGAGCGCGAACGCGCCGCCGAGCAAAGTCCGCACGCCGGGTCCGATTAGCCCCGCCTCGATCGAATAGCGCACCATGAAGAAGCCGCCGAGCGCCAGCGTCAGACCGCCGATCCAGACCACCCAGCGGGTGCCGATACGTTCTTCGAAGCCGGGTTCGGCCGGCAGCAGCGGCGGCGGCACCGGCGTCGTGCCGTCGGCGTTAACGGCCGCAGGGATATGGTCGTCGGCGCGGGGCGTGACCGGTTCGGCTTCGGAAGCCGTCACCGGCTGTTCGGGCGCGATATCCGGCGACGGGGTTGCGAGCGTTTGCTCCAGTTCCTGAAGCGGGGTGAGCGGCGGCGGGACAGGCGTTGCCCGCGAAGCGGCGGCTTCCATCGCGTCGAGCCGCGCGCGCAGCGCCGCGGCCTGATTGAGCGCCTTGCGCGCGATGGCGAAGGCAACCACCGCAATCACCAGCGCGAAGAAATTCAAATTCACGTCCAACATCGAGCCTCCCGGCGATCGGCCCGGCTGAGAGGGCTCACCGCTTCAAATCTTTCGCGCCGTCCCGTGCTCAGCGGCGTCCGCGTACGCGCAGGCCGGGCGCGGGCCGCTCCTGCAGCACCTCGCGGCGGAAGCGAAACAGCGCAGCGGGCCTTCCGCCGGTCTGTGTCGACATCACGCCGGTCGGTTCGACCAGGGCGCCGGCTTCCACCAGCCGGCGGAAATTCTGCTTGTGCAGATGCCGCCCCGAGATCGCTTCAACGGTCCGCTGCAATTCAGTAAGTGTGAACTCGCCGGGCAAAAGTTCAAAGACCACCGGGCGGTATTTCAGCTTGGCGCGCAGCCGCCCCATGGCGGTGGCGAGAATCCGGCGGTGGTCGAAGCGCATCGACACGCCGAGATGCGGGATCGATTTGCGCGCCAGCGCCGCGGGGCGTCCGTCCCGCCGCGCCTCCTCGACCAGCCCCGCCTCATAGAGCAGCTCGTAACGATCGAGCACGCGCTCCTCGTCCCAATGCGCGCCCTCGGTGCCGAAATTGAGCCGGACGCGATCCTTGCGACCGAGTGCCCGCGCCATCTCCGGCTGTTCGCTCTCGGCCGCCCAGCGCGTCAATTCGGGGAGGATGTCGCGCTCGATCATGGCGGGCTGCTGCTCGCGCCAGTCTTCCCACGGGAAAAAGCGGTACCAGGGCTCGAACGTCGCGCCGGGGGCGGGGGAGGGATTGTCGGCGGCGCGCGTCAGCGCGAGGTAGCCGATCGAGGCGACATGGGTGTCGCCGGCCTCGGTATGCCGGCCGCGATCGCCGAAGGTATACAACTGCTCGACATAGCCGAGCCGCAAGCCCGCCTGTTCCTCCACCCAGGCGCGCAAGCCGATCTCGAAGGTGCGATGGGCGACCGCGTCGAACGGACCGAACGGGAGGCCCGCGAGCTTGTCGCCGTCGCCGGCGGACGCGGTGAGGATCAGGGGCTCGTTGCCTTCGATCGCGACGATGGCGGCGGTCAGGCCGATCTCGATCGGCGTCAGGAGCTTGTCGCTCATCTGGCGCCGGGCGACAGGCATCAGTCGAGGTCGATGCGGAACGGACGGCCTTCGACCAACATGCTGCCCGGCCCCATTTCGTCGAGCGCGCGCAGCATCCGGCCCTCCCGCCCGAGCGCCTTGTCGGCGAGGCCGACGATCAACCGGTTCGGCTGGGCGATCGGGGAGGCGGCGCGAATTTGCCGCGCGATCGCAATCTCGTCGCGGTGCGGATTGAGCATGCAGGCGGCGGCAAAGGCGCTCGCGGTCGAGCGGCTGATGCCGGCATAGCAATGCACGACCAGCGGCGCGCTGCGGTCCCAGCCGCGCACGAAGTTCAGGACCTGCTCGATATGGAAATCCGAGGGCGCGACAAAACCGTCGATCTCCTCGGTGATGTCGTCCATCTGGACTTTCAGGTGATTGGCGGGCAGCACCGATTCCGGCCGCTGCACCTGATCGACATTGGCCATCACGGTCAGCACGTGGCTGGCGCCGGTGGCCTTGACGGTATCGGGAAGGGCTGCAAGCGAACAGACGTGAATCATGGCGGTCCTTTTGGTCTGCGCCGATTATAGTACGTAGTACGTAGGGTGGGCAAAGGCGCTCTTCGCGCCGTGCCCACCGTCAATTTCACAGCGAAAATTTGGTGGGCACGCTTCGCTTTGCCCACCCTACGAAGCCGCGATCAGCGCCTCGAACCGCGCCAAAAACCGCTTCTCGGCCTTGGCCGCGGTCCACGGCACGAGGTAGTCGGACTGCGTCGCCGGTGGCAGGCCGGGATCGCGGCCGAACAGGCGCTTTGCCTCGGCTTGCGCGAAGCCCGCGAGTTCCGTTGCCTCCAGATAGGCCGCACCCCGGTCGGCTTCCTTGATCTGCCGCTCGATTTCACCCCCCGGCATCGCCGGCAATCCGAAGCGGATATGGATCGCCGCCAGCAGTCGCTTTTCGACCGCCTTGTAGTCGCCGCCGAGCACCGCCTTGAACGGCGAGATCATGTCGCCGATGACGTATTCCGGCGCATCGTGCAACAGCGCCGCCAGCCGCACCCGCGCGTCGATGCGCGGCGCCTGCTCGCGCATCACGGCCTCGACCAGCAGCGTGTGCTGCGCCACCGAGAAAATATGCGCGCCGCGGGTCTGGCCGTTCCAGCGCGCCACCCGCGCCAGCCCATGGGCGATATCGGCGATCTCGATATCGAGCGGCGAGGGGTCCAGAAGATCGAGCCGCCGCCCCGACAACATGCGCTGCCAGACGCGCGGCGAGTTCTCCAATGCGGACGGTTTTCTCGCCGTCATCTGACTTTGAGGCGGGGGCTGCGCTGTTTCCCGGCGCAGGCTTCATGGCAGAAGCACGAGACCAGATGGTCGTTGACCATGCCGGTGGCCTGCATGAAGGCGTAGACGATGGTCGGACCGACGAACTTGAACCCGCGCGCCGACAGCTCCTTGGAGATCAGAATCGAGAGCGCCGTCGAGGCCGGCACGCTGGCGGTGGTCTTGAAATGGTTGACCTTGGGCCGGCCGTCGACGAAGTCCCAAAGGAATTTCGAGAAGCCCGGGCCGTCTTCCATGATCTTCAGGTAGGATTTTGCGCTATTGACCGCGCCCTCGATCTTGGCGCGGTTGCGGACGATGCCGGCGTCGTTCATCAGCGCGTGGACCTTCCTGGCGTTATAGCGCGCGATCTTCTCGGGCTGGAAGTCATCGAAGGCTTTGCGAAAATTCTCGCGCTTGCGCAGAATCGTGATCCAGGACAGCCCGGCCTGGAACCCGTCGAGGATCAGTTTTTCGTACAGCGCGCGGTCGTCATATTCCGGCACGCCCCATTCGGTGTCGTGATAGGCGAGGTAAAACGGGTCGTCGCCCGGCCACGGGCACCGCGTCAGGCCGTCGGCATGCAGGCGCGCGGTGCGGCTCATGCGACGGTCTGCCTGGCTGCGACCAGGAGATCGTCGGGATCGGCGAGGCGGATCGTGAGGCCGCCCGACGTCAGCACCTGACCGGTGGCCAGCGCATCGGCGGCGCGATCGATCCTGATCAGCGCGAGGCCGTTGTGTCCCGCGGTCGAGCCCATGGTGCCGACCGGCTTGTCGGCGGCGAGGATCGCCGTGCCCGCTTCCGGCGCAAAACCTTCCAGCACGACGCGCACCGTTCGCGTCCGCGCGGTGCCGCGATGCTGCATCCGCGACACCACCTCCTGGCCGACATAACAGCCCTTCTCGAAATCGACGCCGTGCAGGCGGTCCATGTTGGTTTCATGCGGAAACGCGTCGCCATACGTGAAATCGAGGCCGCCGCGCGGTATGCCGGTGGCGATGCGGTGGGCGTCGTAGGCCGCGCTATCCACCAGCTCCGCGCCGATCAGGTCGGCGACTTTCTGCTTGAGCTCCTCGGGTACCAGAATCCGGCAGCCGAGCGCCGCGTTGCGCGGATCGGTGAAGGTCAGATCCGGCTTGACGGCGAGATCGCCATCCCACGCCGCGAGCACCCCGAGACTGTCGGACAGGTTTTCGATAGCGACCTTGGCGCGCAGCTTGTAAAAGCCGAGCTTGTCGGCGAGCGCCTGCGCCAGCGCCCGCGGGCAGTCGATCAGGAAGCCGCCGCCGTGGCCCGATGGCGCCTCAGTGATCAGGAAATCCACCACGATCTTGCCCTGCGGCGTCAGCAGCGCCCCGAAGCGCGCCAGGCCCGGGCGGAGCAGGGTCATGTCTGTCGTGACGAGGCCGTTGAGAAAGTCGCGCGCGCCTTCGCCGGTGACCTTGACGACGCCCCGGTCGGGGAGAAACGCAGCTTTCATAACGGGTTGCTCTTGAAGTTCTTGTTGAAAGGCAAGTAGCGGATATCACACAGCAAGTTATGTCGCTAAGGTGCTCCGAACAAGGCCCGCGGCCTGTCCTGCAAGCTAAAGCGAACGCTGAGGAGCGATGAATTAACGATTTGATACTATTCTGAAATCCGGCACCGTGGTCAATCACGACGGGGAGGGCGTGCGCGACATCGGCATCATGGGCGGCCGCATCGCCGGGATCGGCTCGTTTGGGCAGGGTTCGGCCGCCGAGGTGATCGATTGCAAGGGCCTGCACATCCTGCCCGGCGTGATCGACACGCAGGTGCACTTTCGCGAGCCGGGCCTGACCCAGAAGGAGGATCTCGAAACCGGCTCCCGCAGCGCCGTGATGGGCGGGGTGACGGCGGTGTTCGAAATGCCCAACACCGATCCCCTGACCGTCACGGAGGCCACCTTCACCGACAAGGTGAAGCGCGGCCGCCACCGCATGCATTGCGATTTTGCCTTCTTCATCGGCGGCACCCGTGAAAATGTTCAGGATTTACCTGAACTTGAACGCGCGCCGGGCTGCGCCGGCGTCAAGGTGTTCGTCGGCTCCTCGACCGGCGCGTTGCTGGTCGAGGACGACGAAAGCCTGCGGCGGATTTTCCATGTGATCCGGCGGCGCGCCGCCTTTCATGCCGAGGACGAGTACCGCCTCAACGACCGCAAGCATCTGCGCGTCGAGGGCGATCCGCGCTCGCATCCGGTGTGGCGCGACGAGACCGCGGCGCTGCTGGCGACCCAGCGCCTCGTCAAGCTCGCCCACGAAACCGGAAAGCGCATCCATGTGCTGCATATCTCGACCAAACAGGAGATCGAGTTCCTGCGCGACCACAAGGATGTCGCGAGCTGCGAGGCGACGCCGCATCACCTGACGCTGGTCGCGCCGGACTGCTACGAGCGGCTCGGCACCCGCGCCCAGATGAACCCGCCGGTGCGCTCGGCCGATCACCGCGACGGCATCTGGCGCGGCATCGAGCAGGGCATCATCGACGTGCTCGGCTCCGACCACGCCCCGCATACGCTTGCGGAAAAGGCGAAAGCCTATCCGGCCTCGCCCTCGGGCATGACCGGGGTGCAGACGCTGGTGCCGGTCATGCTCGATCACGTCAACGCCGGGCGGTTGTCGCTACAGCGCCTCGTCGATCTTGCCTGCGCGGGTCCGGCGCGGCTCTACAATATCGCCTGCAAGGGCCGCATCGCGGCCGGCTATGATGCGGACTTTACGGTGGTCGATCTCAAGCGCAGCGAGACCATCACCAACCAATGGATCGCCTCGCGCGCCGGCTGGACGCCCTATGACGGGTTGCGCGTCACCGGCTGGCCGGTCGGCACTTTTCTGCGCGGGCGCAGGGTGATGTGGCAGGGCGAGTTGCTGGCGCCGTCGACCGGCGAGCCGGTGCGGTTTCTGGAGACGCTGAAGGCGTGAAGCTCGGGCAAAGGCGAATCGCCTTTTGACCGTTATCGGAAGTTGGCAGCGCTAAACAAAAGCGGCCACGGCGACGCAGCAGGATGGCGCTTCCGGTTCACAGGCGCTTCTCGAAGAACAGATCCGGATAGGGATCATCGTTGAAGCGCTCGATCGCGGTCCAGCCGGTGCTGCGGTAGAGCTGAAGTGCTTCGGACAATGCGCTGTTGGTGTCCAGGCGAAGGATCTTGACCGAGATGTTTCGCGCAGCGCTCTCGGCAGTGTCCATAAGCCGCCGCCCAAGTCCCAGTCCGCGTGCCGAGGGCGCGACCCATAGTCGCTTGATTTCTGCGAGCTCGCTCCCGGATCCCTTCAGGCCGACGCAACCGAGGGGCAGGTCGTCCGACATCGCCACGAAAAACACCCCGCGTGGGGACATCATATCGGTGGCGTCGGGATCTCGCGAAAGCGAGACCTCAAAGCCACCTTTGAAGCGGCGCGTGAGCTCGCTGTAGTATCTGCCGAGGCAGTAGCGCGCCGCTTTCCCCCTCGGGTCGGCTTCCGCGATGCTGATGCGGCTACGTCCAAACGCGGACGCGATTGTATCCATCGCGGCCAGCAGCGCCTCAGGATTGTTGTGGCGGGCGAGGAGGGCCTCGGCCAGCGAATTGGAAATCGCCTCGTAAGCGTTGAATTCGTGCCGCCCGGTCCTCGTGAGCTTCGCGATGCGACGGCGCGCATCATCCCGATGCGGCATAGTCTTGATGAGGCCCTCGTCCTCCAGGCTACGCAGCAGACGGCTCATGAGGCCCGAATCGAGATCGAGATAGTCGCGCAGTTCTGCGACATCGATCCGCCCGTGACCGATCGCGTTGAGCACACGCGCCGCGCCCAGTGGCCGTCCGCGTCCGAGGAACGAGGTGTCGAGCGCACCGACTTCCGAGGTGACGGCACGGTTGAAACGACGGACGCGCGAGATCGGGTCGAGCATATTACCTGACTCTAGTCAGATAATAAGTTTTGTCAATTCCGTGACGCCGGGCGCGTCACTCCCGCGCCGATCAGGGACGATATCCCTTGCGTGTTCGCGGTTACGGGTAGCTGGCCTTCCGCGGTTTCTCGCGTTCAAGCTGCTCGAGGAAATCAGCGAACGCAACGTTGCCTGCGAACCGCGCGGCTTCGATCCGGCTTGAGTCCGCTTTCGGGGGCAGAGGGGAAGTTGGATTTCGGGACCGTCAGGTCGCCTTTTGACCGATAGTGTTGAAAAAGGCTTCAATGTTTTGGGCTTGGCTCGTCTCTGGAGCATTTGCGAGACCGCTTTTTTACCTACTCCCTTGTGGTGGCATCAGTAGCTTTGGCTGTGGCGTCCCGCCGTTGATGAGGACGCAACAACCCCTCATGCAAGACAGGTCGTCGTCGGTTCGTGAGGCCTCGGCCGCCAGACGTGCTTTGCCAGCGTCTTCAGGTTCTGCACAATGGCTGCGAGGTGAAATTCGTCGCGCGCACCGGAGAGCCCCCTCAGGCGCATGCGCTCGAATTGATGGTGGGTCTTTAGGTGCGCAAAGCGCATCTCGACCTTCTTGCGCTCGTCGCGTGATCTCTCGAACTCCGGCGTACCTATCAGGGAACGCGCATGGTCGCGAGCATCCTCGTCGACGTCGCGTGTGACCTTGCGCGAGGGCGTGTTTGGACAGCATTGCGGCTTGAGGGGACATGCGCCACAGTCGCGCTTAAGCGCAAGATAGCGCACCTTGTGGTCTCTGCCGACGTTGCCAGTGGTCTTGAGCAGCTTGTCCGCGGGACACACGTAGACGTTACGCTCACGATCGAACGTGAAGTCACTGCGCGAGAAGGTTCCATCTTCCCGATCGCTCTTGTCCCACACCGGAATGTGCGGCGTGATGCCGGTGCCGACGAGCCAGCCGAGGAACTTGCCTGTCCCGTATGCCGTGTCGGCCACAAGTCGGTCGGGCTTCAAGCCCAAGGTCTCCTCGGCGCGCACGATCATGGTCTTGGTTGCGGCCACTTCGTCATAGGTGCGGGCCGGTGTGGCTTCCACGTCAACGACGATCGCATATTCGATGTCGATCAGGTAATTGAGCCCGTAACCAAACTGGACGCGTTTGTTGGCTTTCGCGGTCCAGGCCGAACACGGGTCCACTGGAGAAATCGCCTTCGGCACCTTGCGATCGGCGTCGGGATCTTCGTCATCAAGGGCTCCGAGGAACTCGGCCACTGCCCGCGTCTGACGTTCCGGCGCCGACCAGTCGATCTCGCCAGGAGCCTTGCCATGATAACGGCTGGCATCCGCTTCCATGACGCTGGCATCGACGGCGAAAGCTTCGCCCTTGACCAGGCCCGCATCCATGCACGTTCGCACCACTGCCTCGAATACCTGACGAAAGAGATCGCTCTCGCGGAACCGGCCGTGGCGATTGGCTGAGAACGTCGAGTGGTCAGGAACCTTGTCGTCAAGATCGAGGCGGCAAAACCAGCGATAGGCAAGATGTAATTCGACCTCCTCGCAAAGCCTCCTCTCAAAACGAATGCCGTAGCAGTAGCCAACGATGAGCATGCGGATCATCAGCTCGGGGTCGATCGATGGCCGCCCGATCTCGCTGTAGAAAGGCGCCAGCTTCTCCCGAAACTCAGCTAATATCCGACCCACAATCGGGTTGAGGCGGCGAAGGAGATGGCGTTCCGGAATGCGCTTCTCAAGGTTGAAGAGATAAAACAGCTGGCTCTGATCGACCGTCTGCCGACCCATCATGATCCGCCTCCGCCGCTGAAACCCTCAACGAAACGGAATCATGATTCGCCGATAATCACGAGCGACTTTTTCAACACTATCGACCCGAAGCGGACGGCGCATGCGAGTGGCTTTTGGCACAGCTATGATATGTTGTGCCTTTCTTCATCGCAGGAGATAGACTGACGTGTCCGACACCCAGAAACTGACCCCCGCACTCTCGACGCCTGAGCGCGACCTGCTGAGGCGAGAAATATATAAAGGACTGGCGGACAGAGCGGCTGGCCGCGTCAAAGACCTCGATGTTGACGCCATCCTTGCTAAAGGAAAGGAGCTATTGCAGAAGCGCTCAATCTCCAATGTAAGGCAATTCGGAGTTGATGGTCGAAAGACGCTCTTCTTGCTGCTTCTCCTTTTCGCTATCCCCGCGGACGACTGCTCCGCGCAGACACCGCCGCCGCCAGTCGACGAACATGCGTTCGAGCGCGTGCCGCCGACGGTGGTGAAGAGATTGGCGACCCGCTTTTCGCTAGGCGCATTCGCCGGCCGCTTCGAGGAGACGCTGCTCGGCGCGGTCCGCGAAGCCGTGGGCGAAGGGACCATCCAACACCAGGGCGACGCTGGAGATAGCATCTATTGGCTGTGTTATAGGCGCGCGCAGCATCGATTATGGGTCGTGTCCAGCGGAGAGATGGGCGGCCCGGACCATCTCGTTGAAGAGCTCACCGAGAAAGACACCGAGACCTCGACCGATTGCGCCATCATCCCGGAAAAGTTCGCGCCCCTCGTCTTCGACGGCAAGCTGCATTTAGGTATGTCGCGTTTGGAGGTAGTCACGGCGCTGGGACCGCCGTCGAAGTCGGAAGCTGCTCAGATGGTGTATTCTCACGACGGACAGCTCGCAGACGGTTTCGATGAGACCGCATGGCTCATTCTCCGATTTCGTGAGGAAAAGCTCGTGTCCATGCGCGGCGGCAAGACCACGACGAATTGAAGTGGCTGCTAGCAGCGTTCATGCTTCACAGCGTTATGCGAGCGAGTCACGCTCGCTCCCGCACGATCCCCATCACATACCCCAGCTTCTCCACCACCTTCGGCGAAAGCAAGCCAAGGGCACTTGGTCATCCACTTTGGCTTCGATGCCCCCGAAGCAGCGGCCGAACTGACCCAAGGTGATGAGCGCCGGGATCAAAAGTTCGACGTTTGCGGATGCGATTGAATCCGTCTGTCGCCTCATGTCGCCTTTGAAGGGTAGATCGGACCTGCCTAAGATCGGTCCAAAACGACGCGATTGACCCGCAACGGACGTCAACTCGCCTGGGCCTAGTGCACGCTCCCTGCGCGGGCGATCTTCTCCACCGTGCGCATCCAGTCGTCGGTGTCGCGATCTTCGGGCTGAACCATGATGTGATCGGCGCCGGCGTCGCGATAGGCGCCGAGCCTTGCGCCCAGCTCGGCAGGGTCCTTGCCGTCGAAGCTCGTGCGCAGCGAGATGGTGAAGGTCTTGTCCGGCCGCGCCGTGCGCAATCGCTTGATCACTGGCGCCGCCGCCTCGGCGGTGAGCCGCGAGCCGTGCCAGCCGTCGCAGAGGTTCACGGCGCGTTCCAGGGCCTTGTCGGAACTGCCGCCGACCCATAGCGGAATGGGCGCCGAAGGGGGAGGCTGCATGCGCATCTCCTCGATCTGCGTCGCCCAGTAGCGCGGTTTGAAGGTCACTGGGTCCTGGCTCCACAGCGCGCGCAGCAGCGCAATGCTCTCGTCGGTGCGCCGGCCGCGCTCGCGGAACGGCACGCCGAGCGCGGAGAATTCCGCTTCGAGCCAGCCCACCCCAATGCCGAAGATGACGCGGCCGTTGCTTAGCGTCTGCAACGTGGCGAGCTGCTTGGCGATCGGCACCGGATGATGCATCGGCAGCACGATCACGCTAGTGCCGAGCCGAACGCGCTTGGTCGCGGCAGCCGCCCAGGCAAGCGTGAGGATCGGCTCCAGGAAGGCGGGCGAGGGCGGATAGGGCGCGTCCTTCGGCAGTATGACGTGCTCGCTTACCCACACGTCGGCAAGCCCGAGCTCCTCGGCCTGAACCGCGGCGCGCGTGACCGCGTCGGGCGTGGCCTTGCGGCCGATATGCGGCAGATGAACACCGATTTGCATGATGCTCCCCATGCTCCATATACGAGTAGGGCGCAGATGGCCCAGTGAGCCCATGCTGCCGTGGCGAGGGGGCGCCCGCAAGAGGCGGGGGCGGTCGGATGATGTCCGTTGTTCGGGGAACACCGGAAGTGGCGTTTCGGGGCCGTCAGGTCCGAGTCTGATCCAACTCGGACATCTGCCCCCTGATTTAGAGCGTGGCGCGTTTGTTTGATTCAGGTCAATTCACGATTGAAAACTAGCCTTAACCTAATTTCCTCAAGACGCAGGAGGGTTTGATGCAAATCGGCAATCCTTGCTTAAACGGGAAACGTGCGACACCTGACATGAACGACGAGTTGCTTGAGTGTCGGATGGCCATGCTGGGTCTCGATCTCGGCGCGACTGATGTCCGCGACGCCGCCACGCTCGACGAGATCAGACGACGCTGTTTGACTTGTGGGTATCGGGAAGCCTGTGCGGTGGACTTGAGGCGCGATCCCAATAGTCCGGTGTGGGAAACTTATTGCCCGAACTCGAGCGCGTTCATCGCGCTCGCCCAGGCTTGGTGGTGATCCAATAACCCAAGACAGTAACCGAGGTGATCGAATACACCTGATGCCGCCGCGCGAGAGAGCCGGGTCAAAGCCAGATTGATCGGACCGCGCCGCGCGCTCTGTCGCCTAGACCACCGACGGGCACGAAATGACATGTAATGGTTGCCTTCCATTGGAGGCGCGCCTTGCCCCATCGCAGATAAAGCAAATGACATGGTACGCATCAGCAGTAGAACGTGGACGATGGCTCAAATAGAAAACTTGGCGGCACTTATCGCAGCCGGTTCGACGGCTGCAAATGCGGCAGTGGCATTGAGGCGTTCAAATCACGGTCGTTCGAGCGAAGGCACGAAATCTTGGGACGCCATTTCAGATGATCGCTGAGGATCGACGCGGTTAAAGCCGCCCAAGTTCAAACTAACTATCAATCTCAAAACCGCGAAGGCGCTTGGCCTCACCATACCAGAAATCATTCCTACTGCGCGCCGACCGGGTGATTGAATAAAGATGGCAATAATTGCTGCGGTGCATGAGTCTCTTCTTGGCACCGAACGGACATATCGCCGTGGTTGCTGCATGTCCGTTGTTGGGCGAACAACGGAAGACACTTGCTCGCGGTGAGGATTACCGGGTTTGACCCGAAGCGGTCATTGCGCCAATCTTCGAATGATCGATTGAGCTTGGCTAGAAATTTCGCGGACGATCTCGCCGGCCGGCCGCACCGTCGAGACGAGGCCAACGCTCTGTCCGGCCCATAACGACATCGCTTCAACATCACCTTCGGTGTTGGCGGCCGGCGTGTACGACTGGTAGCGAACGACCTTTCCGCCTAATGGAGACACTCCGATGGCTTCGCCTTCTCCCGGGCGCTTGCCGGTCGGAGGACGACCCGCTGCTTCCCAGGCTTCGACGGTCTTGTTCCTCAACGTGCGATGAGGAGCGTCTCGCCAGCCGACGTCGAACAGATTCTCGAGGAAGACCGTATCGTTCTCGTTCGCATGCAAAAGGCGTTCGCGATATTGCGCGTGAATTGGCGCCTCTTCACTTGCAAGAAAGCGTGTTCCGATCCAAGCCCCGGCAGCGCCGAGCGTCAAAGCCGCAGCCAGGCCGCGCCCGTCAGCGATGCCACCGGCGGCAATCACTGGCGTCGGCGAGATGGCATCCACCACGGCGGGTATGAGCGGCATCGTCGCCACCGTTCCTCGGACATGGCCGCCCGCCTCCCAGCCCTGGGCGACTACGATATCGACGCCACATTCCACGGCACGTTTGGCGTCAGCCGCTGTGCCGACCGTGTGGAGAACAGTTGCCCCACCCGCCTTTGCGCGCGGGACCAGCGACGATGGGTCACGCCAGAAGAAGGAGATGATTGTGACGCCCTCGTCGAGACATACCGCGAGGCGCTCCTCCTGGGGAAATTCCAGGTTCAGGTTCACGCCAAACGGCCGTGACGTCAGAGCGCGCGTCTCCCGGATTTGTCGTCGTATCGTGTCGGTATCGGCACGCCAGAGCACAAGCATGCCAAGGCCGCCCGCATTGCTTACGGCAGCGACGAGTCTCGGCCCGACGGCGCCTCCCATTGGCGCCTGTATGATCGGTACTTCGATTCCAAGACGATCGCATAGAGCCGTTTTCATAGGGCCGCTCCCACTTGAGCTTTTTGGCAAAGCCTCCGCTCGCAGCATTGCAAATGTCAATGCTTCAGTTCCGGTTCTGGCACTTTTCGGACATGGTCGATCTCGCTGGCGATGTCCGCTTTTGAAGGCAGAACCGACATGCGATTCGCGCCGAGCCACTTCTGCTCTGGACCCAAAGCGCGGGTCGAAGCTTCCGGCTGAAGGCCCACCTGTCAGCCGCAGATTCACCACCTGCAGCGCAGGGTTCCGGTTCCGGCGTAGGTCTGCGAGCCGCTCGCGAATTCGCCGTCGAACTTTGCCAGTAGCGACCATTTCGCGGTAAGGCGCAGTTCCGCTTCCGCGGTCGCAAGCGCAGAGTCTCTTGGCAGCGTTGCGCCATTGACGATGAAGCTCGCGCCGGGCAGCGCCTGGAACACCGCCGTCAGCGACGAATTGCTCAGCCAGTCGTGCGCCCAGGCGGCCCGTGCGCGCAAAAGAAGCGGCATGTTGCCGACGATCTGGAGATTGTCGAAGCGCGCGCCAATCTCGCTTCTGGTGTCGGTCGCGGTCGTCGCATTGTAATTAAGCCCGAAACCGCCGCCGGTGAGATCGGTCTCGCTGTAGCCCGGCGTGTGGAACAGTTGCGACTGCAACGCCGCGTACGGGGCGACGCCGACGATGCCCGTGGCGCTGTTGACCGGCATGCCATAGCGATACCCGGCCTCGACGCGAGCGGCATAGCTCTGTCCGGCGAAGCTCGCGGTGAGCTGGTCGTCGATCGCGATGCGGCTGGTCGTAAACCAATGGTTGGCGAAGGCGAGTGCGGCCGACACATAGGCCGGGCCCATGCGCGCCGTGCCATGGACGCCGGCCTGGAATTCATCGCTCCTGCCGCCGCCGAGACCTGAAGCGAGGTTCCAATTGATGCCGCCGCCGGCGAGGGCAAAGCCCAATGCGGCATCGGGGGTGACTTGATAGTCCATGCCGGCGGCAAAGCCGGTGTCGTGCGCCGTGACCGCGGTGGTACCGGCAACGGGGTCGCCGTTGGTCGTATTGCTGCCGCCGAACGCCGAGCCCCACGCGCTCCAGTGCTGATCGAATGTCTGACGCGGCGGCGCCTTGAGCAAGGAAGCATACGCCAGCGCGATATCGGGCGGGAAACTCGCCTGTTGCTCCGGTGCGAAGCCGGATATTCCCCCGCTGCCGGTGAGGTAGGGTGGCCCCCCCGAATCGAGCATCAGGAAGAGGAACCCGGTCTGTGCCCGGAAGACCGCAAACACCGTCTGAGTCGACGCCTCGCCAGTCAATTGGCTGACCCTGACATCGAAGGCAGCGCCGCTGAGGCCGAATAAGGGAACGAATTGGGGCGGCAGGACGCCGCCCTGGTTGAAGTAGTTGTTGATCGCGGCCGTGACACTCTGCTGGTTGGCGTTCAGTCCAGGGTTCACTCCGTTGCCGGCGCCGAGGTTTGCCGTCAAGCTCAGGAGCACGTCGTTCGGCGTGTAACTCAGAGTCCCGGTCAACGCCGGCAACAGCAACCCCGACGCGTTGACGGTACAGTCACATACTGTCGAGAAGAAGTGCACCGTCGTCGGCGACAACATGACCGTCGTGTTCACACCACTGAACGTGGTGCCGCCCAGTCCCGCCGATTGCAGAATAGTGTACTGCTTGTTCACCAGGCTGCCAGCGCCGACGAACGCATTCACCGTGCCGGCAAGCGAGGCGGTGCCGGTCACGCTGGCGGACGTGGAAGTCGATGGATTGAGATACACCTGATAGATCGCGCCGGACTGGAACGCGAGATTGCCGGAAACCGTCATCGAAGTGCCGGGCATGCCCGCCACGCCGGGCGTGAAGACGCCGCCGGAATTGAGTTGCGTATTGCCGACGGTGCCGGTGCCGGTGAGCGTGCCGCTGTTGTTGACGGTCAGGAGGCTTGATGCGGCGATCGAGCCGTCGACTTCCAAAGTGCCGGCGTTCACGGTCGTGGCGCCGGTATAGCTGTTGGTGCCCGACAGCGTCAGCGCGCCGGTGCCCGCCTTGACCAGCGCGCCGCCAGTGCCGCCGCCGATACCGCCGTCGGAAATGACGCCGCCGACCGCGGTCGAGAGATTGTTGCTGCCCACCGTGAGCGCGTTGGCGCCGAGGAAATAGGTTCCCCCACCGGCGATCGAGCCCGCCGTGGTCCCGCCCGAGGTCAATTGCGACATGTCGAACACGCCGCCGGCATTGGTGGTGAAGATCGCCTGGCCGCCGCTGCTGGTGCCGGCGAAAAACACGCTGCCGCCGCTGTTGGTCGTGATGGTCGCGTTGCCGGCCGTGCTTGAATTGTCGAACGTCGTGATCCCGCCGCTATTGTTGAGGATGGTTGCACTGCCGCCGTTGATGACGATGCCGGCGCCGTCGAACAGCAGATGATGACTATTGTTGAAGGTGTAGCCCGAGGCGCCGGCATTGAAAGTCCAACCGCCGACGGTGGCATCGTCCTCGAATGACAGGCTGGTGGTATTCGACGCGCCGAAAAAGGCCGTGCCGGTCGGCACCGTAGCGGGGGTCCAGTTGGCGAAGGCGTTGTAAAGGTTTGAGTCGGGACTGGCGAGCCAGGTCGCGTCCTGCGCCACCGCCGGCAGGGCCGCGGCGATCAGCGCCGAACACGCCAGCAGCGCGACCGGCAGGCGCGGTCGCCCCACGCGGCCTGGCCGGACCACAATTCCCGCGGCGCGCAATCGCTCCGCGCCGAAAGCGCCAGCTCTACGCACCGTCCTTCGTCCTTTGCCCCCGTTTGAGCCGATACCGGACGCCGTCGTCATGCGGTGCCGACGTCATGACGGGTCCCGAAGTGGCAACACTATGTGTGGCGTTATGCCAGTGGCAATTGCGGATGGTTATGGGTCGGCGGGAATCCGACTATTTGGCGAGGTGTGGCCAATGCGCAACCGGTTGCAGCCTGGACGCTCGGGGAACCTCCCGCGCAGACACCTTCGCGGCGTTTCGGTCGCGATTGACCCGGACATTGGCCCTAGCCTAACACCGCGTCGGCATGGTTTCATGCGGCGATGTTTTGAGAGGGGAACCGTTTGGTCAACGAGCGCGTGCAACGGAGACTGGCGGCCATTTTAGCCGCGGACATCGTTGGGTTTTCGTCGCTGATGGAGCACGATGAGGAAGGAACGTATGCTCGCGTTGGCCGGTTGCGACGCGAGGTGATCGAGCCTCGCCTTTCCGAGCAGCGAGGACGGTTGATCAAAACCACGGGCGACGGATTTTTGGCTGAATTTTCCAGCCCGATCGCGGCTTTGCGGTGCGCAATCTCCATCCAGGGCGATCTGAGCGACGATCCCGCTCCGCTTCGGATACGGATCGGTCTCAACATGGGCGACGTCATCGTGGAGGACAGCGGCGACGTCTATGGCGAGGGCGTCAACGTAGCCGCTCGCCTCGAGGCGCTCTGCGATCCCGGGGGAATACTGATATCGGGGAAAATCCACAGCGAAGTCGACGGCAAGGTCGAGGCGGCTTTCGAGGATCGAGGCGAGCAGCAGGTCAAGAATATCTCACGACCCGTTCGCATATATGCGGTGCGGTTGGTCGGGACGGCAACGACGCTGACAGGGCCGGTTTCCTCCGACGACGTCAAAAAGCCGCTGCAGCTGCCAGACAAGCCTTCGATAGCCGTATTGCCGTTTCAGAACATGAGCGGCGATCCCGAGCAGGAGTACTTCGCCGATGGCATGGTGGAGGATATCATTACCGCTCTGTCGCGATTTAAATCCCTGTTCGTGATCGCCCGCAATTCAAGCTTCACCTACAAGGGCAAGGCGGTCGACATCAAACAAGTCGGTCGCGACCTCGGCGTGCGCTATGTGCTTGAAGGAAGCGTCAGGAAATCAGGCAGCCGAGTTCGCATCACGGGGCAGCTGATCGAGGCTGCAACAGACAGGCATCTATGGGCGGACAAATTCGACGGGGCGCTGCAAGACGTGTTCGACCTGCAGGACCAGGTTACCGGCAGTGTGGTGGGATTGATTGCTCCAAAACTTGAGCAAGCCGAGATCGAACGGGCGAGGCAGAAGCCTACCGAGAACCTCGATAGCTACGATTTCTTCTTACGAGGCCTGGCCCTCACCAACAAAGGCGCTTTTGCCGAGGCCCGCGCGTTTTTCATCAAGGCATATGAGCAGGATCCTGAATACGGTCCCGCATATGCGATGGCTGCGACGACCTTCATGTTCGAACAAGGGGTCCGTGGCGTGCCTTTGACGGCAGAAAATCGCGCCGAAGCGATTCGTCTCGCGAATTTGGCGTCGAGAGTGGCAAGCGACGATGCGTTTACGTTGGCCAGAGCCGGTCATGTGCTGACCTATCTCGGCCGCGAATATGATCGGGGTGCGTCCATGGTCGAGCAGGCCGTCGCGCTCAATCCAAATCTCGCGATAGCCTGGTACAGCCGGGGATGGGTCACGATGATGTGTGGTGAGGCAGAACAATCGATCGAGAGCTTCGACCGGATGATCAGGCTAAGCCCACTTGACCCGTTGCGAGTAAGCGCCTGGAACGGAAGTTCATTCGCATTTTTCGTCCTTGGCCGTTACGAGGACGGTTGTGTGTCGGCGACGAAATCAATCCAGGTCGTCGCGAACGCGCATACGCTGGGAGCCTACATCGTGAACGCCGTTCCTGCCGGACGGGCGACAGAGGCTCGACATGCGGCCGCGCGCCTGCTGAGGTCGCGACCCGACTTCCGTGCGACCCATGCGGAAGAGGCTTTTCCCACCCGCTCATCGGAGCTGCGCAATCGAATAATTGCAGCCTTACGGGAGGCGGGCCTGCCAGGCTAGTCGAGTCATCCGCTGCTTCCGCTGCTGGGCACTTTTCGGACCCGCCGCCGCGGCCCGTCGCTTTTTGATACCCCGTAAACCAGAAACTCATTTGTTCTCGACTGAGGCTGTTCGATAGTGCTCTCGTGGGAGCGATTGCGAACGCGAATTGACACGCGACCCAGGCAATCGACTGGGAGTGCGGTTGCCAACGCTGGAAGGTATGATTACGTTCTACCCTTGGTAGGCTCAAACGATCTTTCGATCGGCCGCTCGCACATGCCCAAGTTCCTTCGCATCGGAGTCCATCAGTCGAACGTCTCCGGATACACGTCAAAAGCATGGTGGGTTCGCCGCGTTGGCTCGACGGTTTTCCTGAAGTGGGGCGCCGTCGAGGTCCGTGGCGTGGGAGATGGGCGAAAGATTTACTGGACGCTTCCACCGCGGGCGAAAGCAATTCGTTGCGGCACGGTGCAGCGTGCAAAAGACTACGCAAAAACCGCAATCGCGCGACGGCGCAACCATCGCTACGAACCGCTGGCCGGAAATGTTGCGATCCGGCGCCGGCCCGCCGATCGTGGCGCCGACCTCGAACAAGCGCTCGCCACGATCCTGTTTGTCGATATCGTCCGGTCCACCGAAAAAGCCGCGCGGCTCGGCGATGCGCGTTGGACACAGGTGATGAGTCACTATTACGCCGCCGTCCGCAGGGAGCTGAAGACTTTGCGCGGAAAGGAAGTCGTGACGACGGGGGACGGACTGCTCGCGACGTTCGAGGCGCCGGCTGCCGGGATTCGCTGCGCGACCGCGATCCACGAGGCCGTGCGCACGCTGGGGCTGGAGATCAGGGTGGGGCTGCATGCGGGCGAATACAAGGTGAGCGGGGGCGAGGTGGTCGGCCTCGCCTTTCACATCGGCGCGCGCGTCGCCGCGAAAGCCCGTGCCGGCGAAGTCCTGGTCTCGAGCGCGGTCAAGGATCTGATGTCGCAGTCGCAAGTCCGCTTCAAGGATCGCGGCGTTCACCAACTCAAGGGCGTGCCGGAGCGATGGCGCCTGTACCGGGTCGAGGATTGAGGCGTCCTCGTCGTCACTCTGACAAGCGCCAAATCGGCTTGCTCTTGAAACCGGATTGGGCGACCCGCCGCCCGATGGTATGTTCCCCGCAGCTTTGAAGTCCGTTAGGGTACGTGGCGGCCCGCCGAGACCGCGACTACACGCCGCGCTGCTCCCTGTTCGCCCCGAAGTCCGGGCTTGATCCCCGGAACGGACATCAGGTGAGCCACGCGATAGAGGCTAACGGTCAGGGCTGTCACCCGCCCCGCGTCACTGATTTCAACACCGTATCAATACGGTGAACGCAAAATTAATGGAATCTGAAGGTTTCACGACCAAACTCGCCTTGTTGCTGAATTCTGCGACCAACGGCGTGCGACATTCAAGCCCCAGCAAAATCCGTCGATTATTACCTCCGCCAAAGGAGATTTCCTATGCGAGCCGCCCCGCTTAACGCGCTTCCTGTCGTGTTAGCTGCCCTCCTTGCAACCGCTATTCCGGCATTCGCTGAAGACGGTGTCTCTGCCGACAAGATTGTGTTTGGTCAGGCAACGGCTCTCGAAGGGCCAGCCTCGGCTTTGGGTCAAGGCATGAAGATGGGTCTTGAGGCGGCCTTCGCTGAAATAAACAAGGCCGGTGGCGTGAAGGGCCGGAAGCTCGAACTCAAGAGCATCGATGACGGATACGAGCCGACCAGGTCCATTGAAGCGGTTAAGAAGCTGCTTGAGGAAGACAAGGTCTTCGCGATCGCCGGCGCGGTTGGTACGCCAACGGCAGCCGCGACGCTGCCGATCGCGACCGCAGCAGGTGCCCCCTTTATCGGCGCCTTTACAGGCGCCGAGCTGCTGCGCGAGCCCTACAAGCCCTTGGTGATGAATGTTCGTGCCAGCTACTTCCAGGAAACCGAAGCCATGGTCGAACATCTGACCAAGGACCTCGGTGCATCGAAGATTGCAATCATGTATCAGGACGATGCTTTCGGTCAAGCAGGCCTTGCCGGAGTCAAGAAGGCGCTCGACAAGCGGCAGATGCAGCTCGCGGGCGAGGGTACCTTCGAACGGAACACGGTGGCTGTAAAAGCCGCGCTGTTGGCCATCAAGAAGGTCGAGCCTCAGGCTGTCATCATGATCAGCCCTTACAAGCCCGCTGCGGAGTTCATCAAGCTGGCCAAGCAGATCAAGCTCGACGCTACCTTTGTGAATATCTCGTTTGTTGGTTCCGACGCGCTTGCAAAGGAACTCGGTCCGTTGGGTGCCGGTGTCGTCGTCACACAGGTCGTTCCATTTCCGAAGGATGCGGCGATCCCGGTGGTCGGGCGCTACCAGGCTTCGCTCAAGGCAAGCGCCCCGGACGCTCAGCCAGGCTTCGTCTCACTTGAGGGCTACCTTGTTGGTCGGGCGATCATCGCGGCGCTCGAAAAGGTCAATGGCGAACCTACCCGGCAAGGGCTGATCGAGGCGGTGCAAAAAGCCGGCACGATCGATCTCGGTGGCTTCAAGCTTACCTACAGCCCCTCCAGCAACCGCGGCTCGGATCACGTGTTCCTCACGGTGATCCAGGCGGACGGCAGCTTCAAGGCAGTCGATCACCTCGAGAAGCCAGGAACGTAAACACGACAGACCGCAAACAACCGGAGGAGCGGTGTTTGCGGAGTTATTTTGCGATTGCTACCTGGAGAGTTGGCGATGAAGACTGCGATCTTGTGGTATCACGTTGGCCTTCGCGGTCGGTTGTTTATGGCCTTTGGAGTTGTCGCGGCGCTTACCGTATTGGCGAGCAGCAGCGCGATTGTCTCCTATGACAGCCTTGGGCGCTCGCTTGGCGCGATCGCCAAAAAGAGCTTGCCCGACATCACCCACGCTTCGGGCGTCGTCAGAGCAGCTGCCGAAGTTGCCGCCGCTGCGCCGCGCCTTCTCGCCGCAACGGATGCGGCCGAGCGCGAGCAGGCCTTAACGGTTCTGACGGCGGCACGTCAGGAACTCACGCAAACCATCGCTGCACTCGCCGCGGAGGATGCTGCAAGGCTCAACAAGACCGCTGATCGCATCCTGGTGAATCTCGACCGGCTGGTGCAGTCTGTGACCGAGCGCCAGGCCATAGCGGGCTCACGGGATGCGCTTGTCGCCAACCTCCGGAAATCGCATCAGAAGCTTGCTGAAAAACTTGCGCCGATGGCTGATGACGCCGGGTTTACCTTGACGATGGGCCTGCAGACCGCAGCGGACAAAAAAGACCTGGAGGACGTTCAGAAGACGCTTGCGGCGCTGGCTGATAACGAACTGGTGTCCCTGCAGGCAATCCTGGACTTGCGTGCCGAGTCCAACCTGATGCTTGGAATCCTTGTTGAAGCCGCCGATTTGCCGTCTGCCGATCTGTTGCCGCCGATCAAGGACCGATTCACCGCGACAGCAGGGCATCTTGCGAAGGCCGCTTCCGCCATCAAGGATCCCGCGACGTCGAAACTCGTCGATGAGTTGGTCAAGATCGGCAAGGATTTGGGCAATATCTTCGAACTCAAGCAGAGAGAGTTGGTTGCCGCCAAGGTCGGCGCCAATGTGGTGATGGAAAATCGCGCACTCGCCCAGGAGTTCGAAAAGGAAGTCGCAGGCCTTGGAACGCGCAGTGAGGCGGCGGCGGCTACCGCGGTCCGTGAATCCGAGGCGGAGATCGGGCAGGGCCGGATTATCCTGGTTTGTCTCGCGCTTGTCAGCCTGGCTACTGCGCTTGTCATCGGCTGGTATTACGTTGGACGAGGGGTCGTACGTCGCCTGGTGCGTCTCCAGAACAGCATGAAATCCATTGCAGCAGGCGATTTGGGTGCGGAAATCGCGACCAACGGCTCGGACGAAATCGCCGACATGGCCGAGGCGCTGCAAGTTTTCAAGGCAAACATGCTGGAATCCAACCGGCTGCGCGCGGAACGCTCAGAGACAGAAAAGCAGGCGCGTGCCCAGCGAAGAGCTGAAATGCGAAAACTCGCTGACGAATTCGAAGCCGCGGTCGGCGAAATTGTGCAGACGGTGTCCTCGGCTTCAACAGAGCTGGAAGCTTCAGCGACCAGCTTGACCAGAAACGCCGAGGAAACACAGCAGCTTTCCGGGATGGTCGAAGCGGCCTCCGGGGAAGCCTCAAATAATGTCAGATCGGTGGCCGCGGCGACTGATGAGATGGCGGCCTCGATTGCTGAAATCAGCCGACAAGTCCAGGAATCGAACCGGATCGCGGGTGAAGCTGTCAGTCAGGCAGAGGTCACCGATGCCCGGATCAACGAGTTGTCAAAGGCCGCCCTACGGATCGGCGATGTGGTTAATCTGATCACGACAATCGCGGAGCAGACTAACCTGCTGGCTCTGAACGCCACGATCGAGGCAGCTCGCGCCGGCGACTCCGGACGAGGCTTTGCGGTTGTTGCGCAGGAGGTGAAAGCGCTCGCCGCGCAGACTGCCAGCGCAACTCAAGAAATCAGCGGCCAAATTGCGGGAATGCAGGTTGCTACACAGGATTCGGTTGTGGCGATCAAGCAAATTGGGGCCACGATCAGCCGCATTTCAGAAATTGCAGCGACGATCGCGGCTTCTGTCGAGCAGCAAGGCGGCGCGACGCAGGAAATTTCCCGCAATGTCGAGCAGGCAGCACAAGGTACCTCCGAGGTCGCTACCAATATTGTTGACGTGAATAAGGGAGCTCGCGAGACCGGTTCTGCTTCGGAGAAAGTTCTTTCCTCGGCTCGGTCTTTGTCCGGCGAAAGCAATCGCCTCAAGCGTGAGGTCGGCAAGTTTCTTGACACGGTGCGTGCGGCCTGAGTTGCGCCTAACGCGCCGTTACGTCAGCTAGCAACCATCAACACGACGGTCAGGCCGACGAGGACGAGATATTCGGATTATCCTATGTCTCGCCCTGTCCCGTCCCACCAAGGGGCGCTTCGCGATCGTCACGGACGCGGGGCGGGATGCGGTGGACGTGGATGCGCCCTTGACGAACGGCGCGCTGAAGCGGACGGCGAAGTCCTGGTCTCGAGCGCGGTCAAGGATCTGATGTCGCAGTCGCAAGTCCGCTTCAAGGATCGCGGCGTTCACCAACTCAAAGGTGTGCCGGAGCGATGGCGCCTGTACCGGGTCGAGGATTAAGGCGGCGCGGGCGCTCATCGTGGAGTTTGAGCCACGTGCCTGTCGGGCAAATCACCGGCGGTTTTCGGCCCGCTTGTCAAGCCCCGCAAGAAAAAATATTCTTCTTTTCAGAATATTCGGATTATCCTATATCTTGCCTGTCCCGTCCCACTCAAGGGGCGTTTCGCGATCGTCACGGACGCGGGGCGGGATGCGGTGGACGCGGATGCGCTCTTGACGAATGGCGCGTGATGCGGACGGCGAAGTCGTGTGGGCCTGGCACCCCGACGCTGGTGTCAAGTTCGCGCTAAGGCGCGCGGGCGACGGTGGCAAACAAGCCCGGTGCACCGGGGCGAGCACGAAGTAAGCCGTAAAACCATTGCGCGGGGAATGCCGGGTGAAACCGGTGTGACCGTGGTGACTACGCTCGTGTACTTTGTTTTTTATCGTACGCGAGGCTGCGGGCGCATCGAGCGCCCGGCATTCCCTGCGCCCTCTGTTTCAGAGGGAGCCGGACCAAAACACAAACCTCGCGCGAAAACCTGCGGCGAGATCGCGAAGCTATGGCTGCCGTCATTGCGAGCGAAGCGAAGCAATCCAGCTTCCCGCTTGCTGCGCCATGGATTGCTTCGCTTCGCTCGCAATGACGGTGATGGGCGCGTTCGCACGACCCGTTGACTCGCAATGACGGTGTCGGGCTGTTTGAAATTCGAATCAGGAACTACTGCTTCGCGAGCTTGGTCGAGAACTCGCCATTGCGGACCCGCAACGGGAGGCCCTCGACGAATTTCGCTACCGCGTCCTCGCCATAGGTCGCCACCAGTTCGGCAAAGGCCGCAAACAGGCTCGCCTGCGCCAGGCAGTCGCCATCGACACCATCGTGCCGCGCCTCCGCCCAGGCCTCGTTGAGATAGCTCAGCGCCGCCTGTTTCTGCTCGTGATCGGGCAGCGGTTCGCGGGCGATCGAGAACGACGGATGGCTCATGAAACTCAACAAACTTCTCGCGCGGATCCAGGGCGGAACGCGTCTGATGCGCTGAGGTTTAGCATGCGGCGCGGGGCCGCCTAGACCAGTTCTTTAGGAAAGGTTAACGGCGGCAAAGAATATCAGTCCGGCCCGGAACCTGCTCAGGCCGCGCAAGAAATCGCAGCCTCCGCGGCCTCAGTTGGCGTAGCGGGCGGTAAGGTCCTTTGAAATCCTGGAGCCTTCGTCGATATAGCGGCGGATCGCGACGGCGGCTGCCGGCGTGCAGGTCCGGTAGGTCTGCTGGAAGCCGTTATAGCCGCGGTTGAAGCCGGCGATCATGCGGGCGCGGCGCTCGCCCGAGGGGGTTTCGGCATCGATCAGCGCCTGCATCTCGTTGCGCCATTTGCCGCCTTCGTTGGCCCCGCAAATGCCCCTGAGATAATGCAGGGTGCCGAGGATTTCGGCCAGCCGCTGCAGGTCGCCGTCGAACGGTGCGGCCATGTCCTGGGACCGCGCAGGGCCGGAGAGGCATGCCGAGACGATGATGAGAACGGCGAGAGAATGCTTGGACATGAGCCCGGACGATATGCCTTTTCGATGCGCTGGAAGCAAGGCGCCAGGAAAGCGAAGATTTCAGGCCCGAAGCAGGCGCCGGGCCTGCTGGATGACCTCTTCGAGCCCGCCGGTCAGCTTGAGACCGCCCAATCCGTCGGGATCGAGCCATTTGAAGTCGTCGAGTTCCTCGTTCAGGACGGGCTCGCCGACGAGCCAGCGCGACGCGAACGACATGATCAGATAGTGCCCGCCGCCCGAGGTTTCCGGCACCACCTCGCGCCAGCCGGCGAGGCCTATGATCTCGATTTTCAGGGCGGTTTCCTCGGCCACCTCGCGATGCAGCGCCACATGCAGCGTTTCGCCGAATTCGACCCGGCCGCCTGGCAACGAATAAAACCCGTTGGCCGGCGATCGCGCCCGCCGCACCAAAAGGATCCTGTCGTTGCGGAAGATCGCCGCGCTGACCGCGAGCTGCGGATGCCGGGGCTGGACAGGGGCAACGGACATCAATGCGTCATGATGTAGTCGACGTCGGCCTCGGCGCCGCCATTGATGACGCCGCCGGCAAGCGCCACCAGCGGCTTGACCCAGCCGGTGGCCTGCTCGGCGAGCCGCGCCCGGGTGTTGGCCTGCTTGGCCTCCCGCATTGCCTCGCCGACCGCCGTCAGGATCGAGGTCATGGCGCTGGTGAGGCTGTCGAACTCGGCGCGAATGCCGGGGTCGGCGGATTCATAGGCCGCGATCGCGAGTTCCTTGGCCTTGAAGTTGGAGGCCGTGAAATGCTCCTCATAGGAGAGCGGCGTCCAGCCCAGGAAATCGTCGGCGCATTCCGGCATGTCCGGAATCATCTCCAGCAGCATGATGGCTTCGTTGAAGTGATTGAGATAGTCGGTGGCAAGCCCGGTGCGGGGATTGATGTTGGCGGCGCGCAGCTTCGCGGCGCGCGCCTCCGCATCAGGGCTCGTCGGGCGCGGCGTCGGGCGATCGGATCGGGCGGGTTTGGAAGCCGTTGATGTCATCGGTGCCAGTCTTGACGGTTGGGGTTAAAAGGGGCTGAACGGATGCCTATCTGGGCTTTAGAATGTGCGGACGCTTCGTAATCACCTCGCCTCCGGCCGCCTTGCGGCAATTTTTCGGCTACAGCGAGCAGCCCAATTTCCCGCCCCGGCATAACGTCGCGCCGACGCAGCCCATACCTGTGGTCATCCTCGAGCAGGGCACAAGGCATTTCCGGCTGATGCGCTGGGGCCTGTTGCCCGCCTGGGTCAAGGACCCCCGCAAATTCACCCTGCTGATCAACGCGCGCTCTGAAACCGTTAACGATAAACCGGCCTTCCAGAACGCCATGAAGCGGCGGCGCTGCCTGATCCCGGCGGACGGCTACTACGAGTGGCAGCTTTCGGAAGGGCGCAAGCGGCCTCACTTCGTCCAGCGCCGCGACGGCAGCCCGATGGGGCTTGCGGGCCTGGCCGAAACCTGGACCGGCCCGAACGGGGAGGAACTCGACACGGTCGCGATCGTGACGGCGCCGGCGAGCCCCGATCTGGCGGTGCTGCATTCGCGGGTGCCGGTGACGATCGCGCCTGAAGATTTCGACCGCTGGCTCGATTGCGGCGCGCATGATGTCGATGAAGTGATGGCGCTTCTGACGTCGCCGCGCGAGGGCGAGTTCGCCTGGCATGAGGTCTCCACCCGGGTCAACCGCGTCGCCAATGACGACGCGCAATTGGTCCTGCCGATCACGGCCGAGCAACGCGAGGCCGAGGAGCCAAGCCCCGCGAAGAAGCCCGCGCCGCGAAGGTCAGCGGCAGTCGCACCCGATGACGGGCAGGGAAGCCTGTTCTGAAATGCTTCACGCGCGAACGGCCAGCAATTGCTTCAGCCTCGCCACCGCGCTGTCCGGCGTCGTCAGGACGGGGCGCCCCGACGCCTCGGCGACCGCCGCCGCCGCCGGCGCCATGCTGTATTGCGCAAGCGCGATCAGGTCGCAGTCGCGCAGATCGCGCGACGCTTCCACCACCAGGCGATCGTGTTCGGCGCGATCGCCGCGATCGAGCGCTGCGAGCGCGCCCGCCGCGAGCTTCGTCACGAGCTCGACGAAGCGGGGAAATTCGGCCGGCATCGAGGCCAGCGTCGGCGGGAACGAGGAGAGCAAACCGATCCGGCGACCCCTTGCTGTGGCCTGCTCGATCATCGCCTCGTTGGGTTTGAGAACCGGCATCGGCGCCTGCTCGCGCGCCACCGCCTCGATGCAAGGGCCAAACGCCGAACAGGTGAAGAGGATCGCGTCCGCGCCGGTCGAGGCCGCGTAGCGCCCGAGTGACAGGAACCGGTCGGTCATCGCGTCGGTGAGGCGGCCGTCGCGCGCGAGATCGGCCGACAGGCTGTCATCAACCAGATTCATCAAGGTTGCCTCCGGCCAAAGCCGGGCGAACGAATCCTCGATCGGCGGAATCGAATGCTTCAGGGCGTGGATGAGCGTGATGCGCATGGGTGAAACCTGTCCGCGGCCGCGAGCGCTGTCAATGCTGCCGAAAAATATTCAGCGCCGCATATTGCAGGAGCATGATGGTCTTGGCGTCGACGATGCGGCCATCGCAGATCATGGTCATGGCCTCATCGATCGGCAGTTCCAGTACCTCGATGTCCTCGCCTTCGTCCGCGTTGCCGCCGCCGCGACCGATCTTCATGTCCTGCTGATACTCCGCGACAAAGAAGTGCAG
Source organism: uncultured Alphaproteobacteria bacterium (assembly GCA_963721135.1). Taxonomy (GTDB): domain Bacteria; phylum Pseudomonadota; class Alphaproteobacteria; order Rhizobiales; family Xanthobacteraceae; genus Bradyrhizobium. The sequence goes on along the minus strand of CAVRIB010000009.1, from coordinate 18,953 downwards.
TCTTTCGGTGACCGAACCCGGGCTCATGAAGGCTTCGAATATCTTCCTGATTTCGCCGAGCCGGTAGCCGGTTTCCTCCTCGGCTTCCGCGCGAATCCGCACTTCCGGCGATGCATCGTCCAGCAAACCCGCCGCGGCCTCGATCAGAAGGTCGTCGTAGCCGTTGACGTAAGCGGGGTAGCGGAACTGCCTCACCAGCACGACGGTGCGCCGCGCCGGATCGTACGGCAACAGCGTGGCGGCATTGCCCCGGTCGAAGGTCTCCCGGTGCAGGGTCTGCCATTCACCGTCGGCGCGCCGCCATTCAAACGTGGTGTCCTTGAGCGTAGCGAAATTATCGGAGAGCAGGCGGACGTTCTTGACGCGAATGCGGTCGGCGACGGTCATCTCTGCTTCCCTTGCATTGCGCTACGGCGTCGGCTCGCGGCCGTCGAGCCATTTGGCATAGACGACGCGCTCCTGCTCGAAATAGCCGAGCGACTGATAGAATGCCCGGACCTGGCCGTTGTCGGGGCGCACCATCAGCTGCATCTTTTCGATGCCACGCGCGCGCAGCCAGTCTTCCGCCGCATCCATGACGAGACGGCCGTATCCGTTGTGGCGGCATTCGGGGTCGACGGCAACGTAGTAGACCCAGCCGCGGTGGCCGTCGTGGCCGACCAGAACCGAAGCAACGATGCCGCTGCCATCGCGTCCGACCAGCACCGCCGCGTTCGCACCCTTGCGCGCCAGCGCGATGTCGGCGGCGGGATCGTTCCACGGCCGCGTCAATCCGCAAGCTTGCCACAGCGCGATGACATCGGCGACGTCGGCGTCTCCGATCGGTGCGATGGCGAGTGCGGGGGAGGCGGCTGTCAGGGTCACGCCTACAGCACCTTGCCGGGGTTCATGATGCCGTGCGGATCGAGCATCGCCTTGATGGAACGCATCAGTTCGATCGAGACCTGGTCCTTGACCTCGGGCAGTTCGTCGCGTTTCAAGACGCCGATGCCGTGCTCGGCGGAGATCGAGCCGCCCATCCGCAGCACGATGCCGAACACGACAACATTGACCTCGTGCCAGCGGCTCATGAAATCCGCGGCGTCGCCGCCGATCGGCTGGCTGACATTGTAGTGGATGTTGCCGTCGCCGAGATGGCCGAACGGCACCGGCCGCGCGCCCGGGATCAGCTTGACCACGGCGGCGTCGGCCTCTTCGATGAAATCGGGCACCGCGACCACCGGCACCGAGATGTCGTGCTTGATCGAGCCGCCCTCCGGCTTCTGCGCCGCCGACATTTCATCGCGCAGCTTCCAGAACGCCGAACGCTGGCTCAAACTCGCCGCGATCACGGCATCGTCGACGATAGCCTGCTCCAGACCTTGCGCCAGAATGGATTCCAGCGCGGCGCGGGCGTCGTCGCGCGGCGACGACAGCTCCATCAACGCGTACCAGGGATGCTTGCGCGCGAGCGGATCGCGGACGTCGATGCCGTGGCGCACGGAAAAGTCGACCGCAAGCTCGGAAAGCAGCTCGAAGCTGGTCAGCGTTCCCGCCGCCTCGTTCTGCGCGATCGCCAGCAGCTTCAGCGCCGCTGCCGGCGACTTCAGGCCGACGAAAGCGGTCTCGATCGCGCGCGGCTTGGGATGCAGTCGCAGCGTCGCAGCCGTGATGATGCCGAGCGTGCCTTCGGCGCCGATGAAGAGATTGCGCAGGTCGTAGCCGGTATTGTCCTTCTTCAGCTTCGACAGGCCGTTCAGGATGCGTCCGTCGGCCAGCACCACTTCGACCCCCAGCGCCATCTCGCGCGCGGAGCCATAGGCGAGCGCGGTGGTGCCGCCGGCATTGGTGGAGAGATTGCCGCCGATGGTGCAGCTTCCTTCCGCGGCCAGCGACAACGGGAACAGCCGGTCGACCTCGGCCGCGCGCTGCTGGGCGATCTGCAGCACCACGCCGGCCTCGCAGGTCATGGTGTTCGACGCGGTGTCGATGTCGCGGATCCTGTCGAGCCGCCGCGTCGAGAGCACCACCTCGCCATTGTGCGGGGTCTGGCCGCCGACAAGGCCGGTGTTGCCGCCCTGCGGCACCAGTGCGATTCGATGTTCGCTGGCAAGCTTGCAAATGGCAGAGACTTCCGCTGTCGAGCCCGGCCGCAGCACCAGCGGCGAGCGGCCGTGAAACAGGTCGCGCTCCTCGGTGAGGTAGGGTGCGATATCGGCCGCATCCGTGACCGCATATTTGTCGCCCACGATCGTGCGAAAACGCGCGATCAATTCGGGCGACAGCTGTGGGCTTGCGGGCTTTGCGATATTCATGGCGTCACTTGCGTTACTTCAGTCGCGTTCGACCGCGGCGCGGCGCAAGCGATCGTTGATCGCTTCGCCGAGCCCGCGATCGGGCACGGGCATGACCGCGATGGTGCGCGCGCCCCTGGCGTCGAGCGCACGAAGATAGCCGAAAAGATTGGCGGCAGCCTCATTGAGATCGCCATGCGGAGACAAATTCATCACTATGGTTGCCGCGTCAACTCCCGGCAGCGCATGCAGGCCGAACGCCAGCAGTACCTCGCCGGGCCCTACGCCTGTGGCATTGAGCCGGACCTTCGTACGTGGCGCGTAGTGCGAGGCCAGCATGCCCGGCGCCAGCGGCCGGCCGGCCTCACTGTGCGCGTCCTCGGGGGGCTGTGCGAGCGGGCGGCCGAGCACGCGCTCAATTTCGCCGCGCGGCACGCCGCCGGGTCGCAGCAGCACCGGTGCGTCGAAGCAACCGACGATGGTGGATTCGACGCCGACTTCGACCGGACCGCCGTCGACGATCAGGTCGATCCGCCCGGCAAGGTCGCTTTGCACGTGCGCCGCCGTGGTCGGCGACACATGGCCCGACAAATTCGCCGACGGCGCCACCACCGGGCGGCCGAACGCGCGCAGGATGTCCTGCGCGAGGGGATGCGCCGGCACCCGGATCGCGACTGTCTCGAGGCCAGCGGTGGCGAGGTCGGCCACGGCGCAGTCTTTCGTCTTCGGCAGCACCAGTGTCAACGGTCCCGGCCAGAAGGCTTCCGCGAGCGCCATCGCGGGCCCGTCGAAGCGCGCAATCCGCATCGCCCCGCCGATATCCCGACATGGGCGATCAGCGGATTGAACGCGGGCCGGCCCTTGGCCTGGTAGAGCCGCGCGATCGCGCCCGCGTTGGTGGCGTCGGCGCCGAGGCCGTAGACGGTCTCGGTCGGGAACGCGACCAGCCCGCCGCCTTTGAGGCAATTTGCGGCGGCGGTCACAGCTGGCTCGCCGGCGGGCAGAATTCGAGTTTTCAGGCCCACATTCACAGGCGTTCAATCCCTGGATTCGGCTTCTTGCGGTGTGCGAAACCCGAGGCTATAAGCCGCGTTCTTGTCGGAGTGTGGCTCAGCCCGGTAGAGCACTGCGTTCGGGACGCAGGGGTCGCAGGTTCAAATCCTGCCACTCCGACCAGTTTCAGCGGCTTTTTGCCTCTTTTCCCGAGCATCTTCAAGGCCAACCACCGATTCAAGCATGAAACCCGGTGCCGGGCTGCAACGGTATTCGCCGCGCCGCGTCAAATTCCCGAAACCGGACTAATTCGTTCCAAGACCTCCAATGTCGAGCTTGCCTTCGATACAAGTCAACGTCTTGCCGCCGATCCAGACGTCTTCGCCCTCGCGCTCGACATGGACGCGACCCGCGCGGCCGAGCATCGTCCCCTGGCTCGCAATGTAGGAGTTCGGTGCCAGCCCGGCCGAGGTCAGCCATTGAGCGAGGCCTGCGTTGAGGCTACCCGTCACCGGATCTTCGGTGGCGCGGCCGGGGATGAAGGCGCGGACCTCAAAATGCGCTTCACTGCCATCTCTCTCGGTGTCCCAAGGGGCGATCACGCCGAGCGCCAGGCCGGCCAGTGCCGCGTAGTCGGGTTTGAGAGCAAGAACCTCGGCGCGACTTGACAACATCACGGCTACCCAACCGGGGCCGTTGTCGACCCATTGCGCGGCCTTGATGTTTTCGCGGGGTATCTTCAAGCCATTCGCGATGGTGTCGATCGTTGCACGGTCGACCGCGCCGCTGCGCCGAAGCGGCGGAGCTGCGAAGGCGAGGCGGTCGCCGTTCCGCTTGATCCGCACCAGGCCGACGCCGCATTGCTGGACGATGCGGGACTGTCTGGCGGTGCCTTTGCTGTTCAACCAGACCTGACAGCTTCCGAGCGTCGGATGGCCGGCGAAAGGTAGCTCGCGCGTAGGCGTGAAGATACGCACGCGATAGTCCGCGCCGGGCATCGTTGGCTTCAGAAGAAACGTGGTCTCGCTCAGGTTCGTCCAGTTGGCGAGGGAGGCCATGGTCGCGTCGGAGAGCTCATCGGCATCGACGACGACGGCCAGGGGATTGCCCTTAAGCGGCACGTCGCTAAAGACGTCGACCTGGTGGAAGGCAAGTGCACGCATCAATTCTGCCTCGTTTTCTTGTTGGGGCGCTGGTCAGGCCGCATCCGCGCGAGCCTGATGCAAGGCCGTGGTAAGCACGTCGAGAGCCGCATCCAGCTCCTCAGGCGCAAGCAGGCCGAAGCCGAGGCGAAACACACGCGGTTCCTCGCCGAACCAGCTGCCGTCCCCGACCCGGGCATTGCTTCGCGACAAGCCCGAATAGAAGCGCATGACTCCAGCGGGGTTGAATGCGTCCGGCCGCAACCGGATGCAGCACAAGGCGCCCGCGTTCGGCCGGACCCATTCGACAAACGCTGCGTTGCGTTCGACCCATGCCGCGGTGCGCGCCAGTCCCTCGCCAAGCCTTCGACGCCGTTCCCGGGTGATCTTGTCAGGCTGCCGGAGCACAGCCAGCCCCAGCATCTCGTCGACTGCGGAATTGCAGATCACGGTGGTGAACTTGCCGATCACCAGCTGTTCGCGCAATTTTGCGTTGCGGGTGATTGCCCAGCCAATGCGAACACCGGGCACGCCATGGCACTTCGAAAGCGAGCCGGTAACGACAACCTGAGGACCAAGGGTCGCGACGCTCGGGACGACCGCATCATCGCCATAGACGGCGAACCGGTAGGTTTCGTCAATCAGCAGCACCGCCTCGGGGCAGCGCGCGGTCATGGCCGAAAGCACATCGGCCAGTGCAGCGCGCCGTACCGCGACACCCGAGGGGTTTTGTGGCGAGGCGAGGGATACCAGCCGTGTCGTCGGCGAAAGCAGCCGAATGAGCTTTCCCGGATCGAGCTGATAGTTGCCGTCAAACTCGAGCGGCAATGCGCGGAGCTTTGCGCCAACACTTGCCAGCGTATCGCGCGCGGGCGGAAATACCGGCATGACGATGACCGCTTCTTCGCCTCTGCCGCACAAGATGTAGGCCAGAAGGAACAGCGCGTGCATGCCGCCCACCGTGACGACGACGTCGTCCGCGTCCACGCCATGGAGATCGGCGATCGCCGCGCGGAGCGCCGGGGCGCCGGCCGCCGTGGCATAGCCAAGGCCCGCTTCCTTCCAGGAACCATCGGCGCCGAGAAGTTCGCCGAGCCGCAGGTTCGGGCCCACGCTCTCGGCGAGATCGTGCAGCGGCGCCTCGCCAACCAATGAGATGATGTCGTTCTTGACGAACTGCGGCATGGCGTCCTCCGTCTCCAATGCGCAACGGAATAGCAGTCGCCCGCGGACCAGTACAGTTACAGAAGATGACAATCTGGACCGATACAGTTATGATGAGCCATGGCGATGGAAGTTTATCGATACGAGGAACTGGCGCTCTTCATCACTGCGCTCGTTGATGGCGGCACGCTGATTCCGGGTGCGCGTGCGCCATCGCTGCGCGAGATCAGTCGTGACCGAAAGGTCAGCATGGCGACCGCCCTGCAGGCCTATCGCCTGCTCGAGGACCGCGGCGTTCTTCAGGCTCGCGCGCAGTCCGGCTTCTACGTCGCCCAGCGGCCTCCGCCGCGCAAGGCGCCGACGATGTCTCGACCGCCGGCGCGTGCCAGCGACGTCAGCGTCTCCGAGGTCATCGTCAAGTTGCTCGAACATGCTTCCGATCCCGATCTCGTACCGCTCGGCTGCGCCGTCCCGAGCGCCGATCTGCTTTGTGCCGGCCGGCTTGATCGGCTTATTGCCCGCACCGCGCGCGAAAAGGGCGCCGCCTACAACACCTACACGGGTCCGCAAGGAGACGTTCGGCTCCGGCGGGAGATAGCGCGACGGACGCTGCGCTGGGGCCGGGCGATTTCGCCGACCGATCTCGTCGTGACCGTTGGCTGCACCGAGGCGCTCGTGCTGGCGCTACGCGCCGTGGCGCGACCAGGCGACACGATCGTGATCGAATCGCCGACCTACTTCGGCCTTCTCCATGCGCTGGAGGCGCTCGAACTCAAGGCATTCGAGCTGCCGACCGACGCGGTGGAAGGTATCGACATGAGCGCGCTGCAACGCGTGCTGACGACGAGGCGCATAGCGGCGTGCCTCTTTTCCTCCAGTTTCAACAATCCGCTCGGCTGCACCATGCCGGAGGCGAAGAAGCTCGCCGTGCTGGATCTTCTCGCGCGTCACGACGTGCCGCTCATCGAGGATGATATTTACGGAGACATCTATTTCGGCAGCGAGCGTCCGCGCCCGTTCATGGCGCTCGACCCGCGCGGAAATACCATTTACTGCAGCTCGTTTTCGAAGACCGTGGCGCCTGGCTATCGGATCGGCTGGATCGTTGCCGGTCGGCATCTGCCGCGCGTCCTCCAAGCGAAGACGGCCTTCACGCTATGCGGCTCCGTGCTGCCGCAGGCCGCTTTCGCCGAATTCCTGGGGTCGGGCGCCTATGATCAACACCTGCGCCGTATCAGGCGTATGTTCGCCAACAATATCGAAAGGATGACGCGCGCAATTGACAAGTACTTCCCACCGGGAACGCGTGTCAGTCGGCCGTCCGGCGGCTTTGTGCTATGGCTCGAATTTCCGTCGGCGGTAAAGACCCGAGAGCTTTTCAAGAAGGCACTCGATCAGGGCATTTGTTTCGCACCGGGCGAGGTCTTCTCGGCAAGCGGGCGCTTTGCGAACTGCCTTCGGATCAGTTGCGGACATTCTTGGGATGCCCGGATCGAACGCGGCGTCGCACGGCTTGGCGCACTTGCGGCGGAAGCCCTTCCGAAGGGCGACAAATAAGCCGCCGGGACCCGCGCTGACCGAGACCAGTTGCGCTCATTCAGCGGGTCGCGGGTTCGAAGCCCCGGGTGCGCCTACCTTATGGAGCAGGGACCGCATTGCGGAGGCAGATCCCGCCGCTCTGACCCGTTTCAGCGGCTTTTTATCCCTTTTCCCGCGCTTTCAAACCCGGACGAAGCCGTTCCCGGGCTCGTCGGCGCCGGCGCGCGATCGGCCGGATGTTGCCCCGATCACGTTGAAATCACGATAACGCGGCCAAATTCACGAGGGGGAAGCGTCCGTCGTTACCGTGACGCCTTTGAGGGTGAAATGACCGCGATCATCTACAATTTTGTTCGTTCCACAGAGTCCAGTTCGGACGACGAAACCGAACGTCTTTTCGCGGCTTTGGGACGGTACACGGTCGCCGAACTCCTCGAACTGCTCTATGTCGGGGAGGAGCCAGGTTATTTCGAACTCATGCGGAGCCTGTTCGCCCTCCCCGACGAAAGCCGGCTCGTTCTGGAGGAATTCCTCGCTGCGGCACCTCAGCGGCCGATAACGGCGGCAATCGATCCGGAAGGCAGGTGCGTCCTTACCCTTGCCGCTTCCGGGCAGGAAAAGCCCATCAAGGGGATTGCACACTAACGCGCGCAACGCCTATAGTTGTGTCTTGATTTCCAGCAATCAGAGGTCTGGAGACACACTATGTTGGCGAAGACGCCTGACCCACTGGACGTCATGGTGGGAGCCAAGATTCGTATCTTTCGCACCCAGCGCGGCATGAGCCAGAGCGAACTGGCCGCGAAAATCGGTGTCGCGTTCCAGCAGGTGCAGAAATATGAAAAGGGTATCAACCGGGTCGGCGCCAGCCGGTTGTCGCGGATTGCAGCCGTATTGGGGATTTCGATCGGCGAGCTGTTCGAGGCGCCTGGCGAAAAACCCGCCAACCCCAAATCGCCATTCCGGCTGCTTGCCGAACGGGATGCCTTGCGGGTTCTGACGGCCTTTTCGCGAACCAGCGATCCGCGCGTGCGGCGCGCCATCGCGCACCTGGTCGAAACCATTGCCGACCTGCGGCCCGCGACGAAATCCGCAGCCGCGCGTTCTGCGGTCGTCAGGCGCCTCGCGCCGCGGCGAGGCAAGGCCGGGACTTAAGGCCTCGTTGCCGCGCGGATCGATCCCACAGCACTGATGATTGTGCGACGCGGCCGTTGGCGACGTCATCCGGTCGCATATTTCGCGCGCCTTTCCTGCACCAGCGGCGGCGAGATGAACTCGCCGATCCAGTTGCAGCGCTTCGCCTCGATGTGCCATGCCATCGCCTCCGCCGAGGACGGAGCCGGGTCCGGAATGTCCTTGCGGACTTCCTTGCCATCCAGCCAGCCGCAGCTGTGCGAATAGCGGGTTTCGCAGACCAGGCGGATGGTGTCGCGCTGCTGCAGCAACGCATAGCCGTCGGCGGGAAAGAAAGTGCCCGCAAGCTCGATCGGGGTGGGCAATTGCCGCACCAGCAGAAAGGTGCTGGCGGCGTCCTTGTCGGATTCCGAGACCAGCACGCCGAACAGGCTGTGGATCGGGGCAATGGCGTCGGGCGCCGCAAGTCCCTGCGGGTCCTTGATCGCGCCGGCGGTCGCGATCGAGAGGTATTCGCCATCGGGCCCCCAGCGGCACGCGATCAGCCACTCCCGGCTGCGGCTGCGGATCAGGGTTGGCTTTGCGTAGTCCGACCGGGCAATATCGGCCGCCATGGCGACGACAAAGGCTTTCGCGAGCATATTTTCCTCCGGAGCGACACGGCGGTGTCCGCACGCTTCAGACTCTCCCGCGGCGGGCGTGAGACCACCGTGAACAGCGCCGAAGACGGAGATGCCGAATCTGTTTCGCGCGCGCCGCCGCATTGTTGCTCGGCGACAACCCGGATGGCGGCGTTGAGCCGGATGCGCGGCCCGTGCTCGAGGCGCTCGGCTATGCGAAGCGGCGGCCGCATCCGATCCGGAGACGCGGCATCGAGCCAACCTGCTCAAGGCGGCATCGCGGTTTGTGCGCGTCTTCGAACTCGCCGCACCCGATGCGCCGGGTCTGGTCGAGCTTCGGCGCCGAATTCGATCCGAGCCTCGCCGATCCCATGCATGCCGGCGATCCCATCGTCGGCGTCTCCGGCGTCGGCCTGTCGCTGCAGGAAGCGTTTCAGGGATGCATCGGCGAGGGCATTGAATATCTTTCCCAATTGCAGACCGGAAATGACGTGCTGGAACGATCGGGTGCCGGCGATCCGGCGGCCGGGCTTGGCCCGCAAGAGAGAGAGTTTCATTGCCGCGTTCGCGGCGCACCGCATTCGCCCCGACGCCGAGCTTTCATGGCACCGCGCCACGCGGCTCACCGATGGCCGCGAAGTCTTGCTGCCGGCAGATCTGTGTCTGCGCCGGCCACTCGGTCCGGCAAGAGGTCAAGCCGCCATTTCCGCTGAGCACCGGATCGGCCGCCGGCAGGTCCTGGGATGCTGCCGCCTTGCACGGCCTGCTCGAGCTGATCGAGCGGGATGCAGCCAGCCTCTGGTGGCGTAGGCGGCAATCGCGGCAAATCGATCCCGCCGGAGGATGAGGCCGACGATCATGGCCGAGACCTTGTTGGCGGCAACTGCGGCAGGGCGCCTCAGTGCGGCGGAGCTGGTTGCTCGATATCACGACGGATATCGGCGTGCCCTGCATTGCCGCGGTCTCCTGCATGGCGGATGGTTTCGGCTTTGCCTTTGGCCTGGCCGCGCGGCCGACGCTAAAGGCGGCTGCGCGTTCCGCCGTTCTGGAAATGTGCCAGGGCGAACTGGCGCATGCGGTGGTCGAAGCCAAGTTCCGCGGAGCGCGGAGAAGCCGCGCTCAATGCGAAGGACCGTATTCACCGGCGGCGCGCGACGATGCTGAACGCCGATCGATGCCCGCTGCTGCAGCCGCCAGCCGGAACCCGCGCGCCATCTGGACATCACCGCGACCGACCCGGCCACGCTGCTGCGGCTGATCGTCGACCGCCTGGCGCAACTTGATATCGAGGCCTTTGGCCTCGATTTGACCCGCCCGCAGCTTCGGCATACCGGTGGCGCGCGTCATTGCGCCGCGCCTCCAGGCCTTGCCTTCGGAGATCACTACGCCGCGGTTGGCGGATATGATGGCGCGAACGGGCGGGGGTGCGACCTATACCGGCGGCATCGCGCTGCTATAATTGCAAGACCGCGACCCGGTACGAAGGTCATTGGATGCGACAGGTTGCCAGAGTTCGAGAACCGGTTCCAGGCGAGACCGCAGCGGTGCCCGCAAGCGCCGTGCGTCTTTCGGTCTCGCTGGTCGGACGTCCCTCGATCATGTTCGGCGGCCGGCTGGTCGAACTGCGGACCCAGAAGGCAAGCGCCGTTCTCAGCTATCTCGCCTTGACCGAGGCCAAACACGAAAGCCGCGAGCGGCTGGTCGGCCTGTTGTGGAGCCGCTCGGACGAGGAAAAAGCCCGCGCCTCGCTGCGCCAGGTGGTCCGCGAACTGCGGACCGCGTTCGAGGATGCCGGATATGGCGGCTTCTCCGCCGGCCGACTCTCGATCCATCTCGACGCCGAGAAGATCGAGGTCGATGTCGAAAACATCATCCGCCTGGCGGAAAGCGGCAGCGTGCATCCGCTGCTGCTCAATACCCCGCGACCTCGGCGAGCGGATCCTCGAAGGCATGGACGACCTCGATCCGTCGTTTCGGATCTGGGTGCTCGCCAAGCGTCAGACCATCAATGACAGGCTGATGCGAAGCCTCAACGCCGGGTTGGTGGCGAAGGATGTTCGCCGCAGGCGCCAAGAACGAGATCGCGACCGCGATCGCCAATCTCGATCCGACCCACGAGGAGGCCTGCTGCCATCTGATGCGCGTGCATGCGGAAGAGGGCGATGTCGCGGGAGCGCTGCGCATCTACAAGGCGCTCTGGAATTTGCTGGACCGCGATTACGGCATGGAGCCGTCGCCGGCGACCGAAGAACTCGTCGCGCAGATCAAGCTCGGCGCTTTCGAGCGGCCGCTGCAAGCCGGCCCGGCGTCCGGCCCGAATCCGGCGGCGCGCGCGACGGTGACGAACCATGGACCGGGCGGATCGCCGCGGCCGTCTGCGGAAACCAGGCCTGCCGCTTCCGCCAAGATACGCCTCGTGCTGCGGCCTTTTGCGATGCATGGCATCGACGGCGATCATGCCCACCTGGTGCAGGGATTTCAGCCTGCATCTGGCGGCGTCGCTGGTGCGTTTCCGCGAATGGAGCGTGGTCGATCGGCCCGCCGGCCGCGGTCGCGCTGTCCGCGCTTCGGATTCGGTGCCGCAATACTGCATCGAGACCACCGCCTATCAGGCCGGCGCCGAAATCAACATGGTGATGGTGCTGAGAGACGAAGCGACCGGCATCTATGTCTGGAGCGAAAGCTTTCGGCTCGGCCTCGACAACTGGTTCGAGGCGCAGCAGCGCATCATCCGCCGGATCGCGACCTCGCTGAACGTGCAACTATCGGCCGAACGGCTGATGCGGCTTGCCGGCGAGCCCGACGTTTCGCTCGACATGCACGACCGCTGGCTTCGCGGGCAGAACCTGCATGTTCAAATTCGACCCGGAAAGCTGGCAGCGCGCGGTCGCCATCTTTCGCGATGCCATCCGGGAAAATCCGACGTTCTCGCCTTGCTACAGCAGCCTCGTGCAAATGAACAACATCGAGCATTTTGTGCACCCTGGCCTGTTCCGCGATCTCGACAAGGCCAAGGCGACGCTTGAACTCGCGAAAACGCGCCGTTCAACTGGATCCGGTCGATTCCAGGGCGCATCTGTGCTGTGGCTGGTCTTATGTGATGGCGCTCCGGGAGGCCGAGGCGGCGCCGCATATGGAGCTCGCCTGCGAGCTGAACGACAACGACCCGTGGACCTTGCTGTCCTGCTGCGCACTATTACGCTTTCTGCGGATCGATCGAGCAAGCCCGGCTGCGGGCCGAGCAGTCGCTGGCTCTTTCGCCGGCGCCCTCATATCTCGAATGGGCCTACCACGGCATCATCCGCTTCCTGTGCGGCGACTATGCCGGCGCCCTTGAGGCCATGCGATCGCGCGCATGGCGCCATACACATCCTGCCTGCATGGCGGGCGGCGGCGCTGTTCCACCTCGGGGCAGCCGGCCATGGCGCGGGAAGAGGCCCAGCGCTTCCTCAACGGAATACGTTCGTTTTGGGTTGGATCATCCGCGCCGACCGACGAGGCCGTGGCGCGTTGGGTCCTGCAGGCGCATCCCATCAGCGTACGTTCGCGATGGGAAGCCCTGCGCGACGGTTTGCGTGGCGCAGGGCTTCCGGTCGAGGGTATCGTCCAACTGTCCCAGTTACCCGGATTTCAGGCACAGAAGCTGATCGTGTAGTCGCCGATGCGTTCGGCATGCACCCGGAATTTTTCATCTTCGGGGATCACCGGATCGATGCCGTTGAACAGGCGCTTGTAGAACGGCGGGATCGGATAGGTGGCGCCGGGCTGGTTGAGCCGTTCCTCGGAATCCTCGATCGTCGAACTTCGGCGGCAGTCGCACCACGATCGTGTCCATGTCCTGTGCCACGAACTTGATCTGCTTGAAGCGCTCCGGCACCGTCATGAACACCTGCGCCTTGGCGAGCTGCTCCTTGAATTCGTCGACGGTTTGCGGGATCGGATACTCGTTGTCGTCCTCGAGATAGTTCTTGCCGGTTGACCAGGTCTTCACCAGGTTGCCCCAACGCTCATGGTTCGTCACTGTCATTCTTTCGATCGCCATTGCTCACTCCTCCGGGTTACGTGAGGCGGAAAAATTCCGACTCACAGAAATGCGGGCACGGCCTGCCGCAGACCGGCGATGTCGGCCGTGAACTCGACCAATTGGTCCATGCGATCGATTTCGGGTACTTCTTCGAAAACGTTGGTCGGGTAATATTCGGCGGAGAGTCTCGGCGAGCGCTTCGGCAAGCGAAGTCGTGTTCACGCTCGGCGGCAAGCGCGTTGTCCGCAAGCGCGCCGAAGATCACTTCCGCGACGATGATCGAGCCGAGCGTTCCCAGGCACAGGCCCTCGTCTGCGGTTGCCGCATCGCCTCGAACAGGATGAAGAAGGGCAGCGGCGGATCGTTGGCGATGCGTCTCGATGTCTTCGGCAGTGAGCCCGCCATAGGCCGGTTTCCGACGCCAGCCACTCGCGGATGCTGGTTGACGCGGAAGGCCGCGATCGGCCAGCAGCCGCGAAGCGGCGATGAGATGCGGCCGCCTGGCGGCGATCTCGGCCACCAGCGCATTCACCGACCAAAGTCCGGCCAGCGCGGCGCCCAGCAGGTCGCGATAGAGCAGGCCGACCCGGTTGGTTTGGTCGAAGGCGGGAAATATCTGGTCGTTGCCCAGCCCGTCGCTGAGATAGGGGCCGATCCGCCGGCTGAAATTGGGCCGCGATCCCTCGATCTCGAAAAAGCGCGACCATCGCACGATCCACGTCGCATCGAGCGGCATGTTGACGGGATCGTTCGCCGAGGTTTTTTCCAGGGTGTTGTTGAGATCGTGGGTGAAGATGATCGTTGATGACGTATTCGGGCCGGACCATGGCGTGGCCGAAACGGAACGCGCCGTGGGAGAATTCGAGCGGAATTTGCCAGCCGTCCTGTTCATGGCCGCCGCTTGAAGCGGGATCGATGAAATTCGGGACCGGCCCGGTGTAGGCGGCGTAGATCGACGGATGCAACACCCGCCGCATCACATCCTTGCGGATGACGTTGTGGTAGATCAGCGTCAATGCGTCACGCGCGCATAGAAAACGCCTGTAGGCCGCGCCGAGGTTGGCATTGGGACCGGCGGCAGGCTCGCCGCGGCGAACGATATCGATCAAGCCCGTTGTGCAGCAGCGCGAACAGCGCCGTCAGCTGCGACATGATGGCATGGTCGTCGTTGCGGGGATCGGCGATCAGCGCTTCGGTCAGCGCGACGCGCTTTCCGGCAATGCTGCGGTCGATCCCGGTGACGTTCTCCGCCGGCGTCCGCGCGATATCGCGGAACGGACAGCCGGGCTCGACATCCCTGTCCTTCCAGCGCATTCGTCCGAGCCGCAGCTTGGTTCGCCGCTCGTCGTTTGGCGTGTCCTGCGCGTAGACAAAGGGCGAGCCGACCGGGCCGCTTCCGAACAGGGTCTCGAGCTTGAGCGCCGCGCGGCGCGCATTCGCGGTGTCGGCGCAAAGGCCGCCGGCGACCGAAAGCGGTATCGCTGTGTGCACCAGATCGTGGGCCACGAATTGCAGCAGATAGGTGTAACCCGAAGGCAGGCGCGGGTTTTCCCAGCGTTCGATCGTTGCGTCGGCGTGGGCGGGCCAGGGCAATTTGGCATCCATCCGCCGCGACAAACGATTCAGCAGCCCGCGCATTCTGGGCGCATGTTCCGGCGCGTCCAGCGGGTCGATCCCGTAGGCCTTGAAGCGCTGAGAGGCTTTGGGAGTCCCGAGAAAGTGCCGAAATCCGGGAGGCGTTTGCTCCCGATCGATGCCGCCTTCGGTCACGACGGTTTCCGAAATGCCCAGGGCGGGCATCTCAGTTGCTTTCTGCACCAACATTTGGATTTCTCCCCGTATTGAACGCTGCCGAGCCGGCCGTGAAATTATCGTGATTTTGTGAATGGATTTCGGACCTCTTGTAGGCTCGGCGGTGGACAACTGCCGTGCGAAGGCCGCGTTCGCTCGACAGCCATCGGGCGTCGATTGCCGGCCTTCCCGTCAGGGTGCATTCTACGGCTGCGCGGCGATCCTGCCGCGAGAATGCCGTCGTGCATCGTGAGGAGTTGCCCGCATGCCCGCATCGTAATCCAAGGCAAACACGTGTCGCGCCGATCCCCAACGTACTTTCGGTTCAGGGTTTATGATATATTGCGCCTATAAATTGATGCTTGAAGCAGTAATTTAGGTGGCATAAATATATTCGGCTGGGGAATTGGAGAAACCGCGTTCATGATCACTGCCAATCAGCTCAGGGCTGCGCGTGCGCTCCTGAACATCGATCAGCGGCAAATGGCGGAGCTTGCAGACCTTTCGGTGCCGACGATCCAGCGCATGGAAGCCAGCGATGGCGTCGTCCGCGGCAATGTCGATTTGCTGATGAAGCTCGTTTCCGCGCTCGAGGATGCGGGCATCGAGCTGATCGGCCCGGGCGCTCTGAGTTCGACGGGCGGCCGCGGCGTGCGGCTCAGGGAGCAGCACGTCGCAAAGCCGAAGCAAACCGGGATCCGAGGCCGTCCTCGCCGCGCGCGATGGCGCGGGCCCGGTGAGCAAGGAGCACATCCGGAAAACATCTTCAAGGCGTGGCGGCAACCGCGTCTGCCTGCTCCAGCAGCGCCAGAAGGCCCTGCAGCATCGCGGTCGGAGTAGGCGGGCAGCCCGCTATATGGAGGTCGACGGGGATCACGTCGGCAACGCCGCCGACCACGGCGTAGCTGCCGGCGAAACAGCCGCCGTCGCGGGCGCAATCTCCGACCGCGACCACCCATTTGGGGTCCGGGGTCGCCTGATAGGTGCGCTCCAGCGCCTCGCGCATGTTCTTGGTCACCGGGCCCGTCACGACAAGCACATCGGCATGACGCGGCGAGGCGACGAAGCGCAGACCGAAGCGCTCGACGTCGTAATAGGCGTTGTTGAGCGCATGAATTTCCAGCTCGCATCCATTGCAGGAGCCGGCATCGACCTCGCGGATCGACAGGCTGCGGCCGAGCCGCCGCCGCGCCGCGCGGCCGAGCGCGCTTGCGAGTTCGGCGAGCGCCGCATCGTCGGGCAATGGCGCCGTCTTCGGTCAGCGGTCCGCGGAACAGGCTTTGGAAAAGCAGCTTGCGCATCTTGTGCGGTCCTTAGAGATCGTGACCCGAATAGGAACAGTTGAACGACTTGTTGCAGAGCGGAAAATCCGCGACGATGTTATTTTCGATGGCGGCCTCGAGCAGCGGCCACTGAAACCACGAGGGATCGCGCAGGTGGCATCGCTCGATGATGGCCGTCGCGCAGGCGCAGCCAGACCAGAACGTCGCCGCGGAATCCCTCGACGATCGCCATGCCTTCCCGCGCCTCCTGCCGATGTTCCACGTCGGCGCGCGACGGGCCTTGCGGAAGACGGCTCAGGATCTGGTCGATCAGCGAAAGGGATTGCTCGACCTCGCGCACCCTGATCCAGACCCGCGCGTTGACGTCGCCTTCGTTCAGGACCGGCACCTCGAAGCGCAAGGAGTCATAGGGCGGATAGGCAAGCGTGCGGCGCGCGTCGAAGGATCGCCCCGACGCACGGCCGATGTAGCCGCCGGCGGCGTATTGTTTGGCCAAGTGCGGGCTTCAGCACGCCGGTATCGACGGTGCGATCCTGCAGCGAAGCGGTATTGTCGTAGAGTTCGACCAGCGCCGGAAAACGCAGGCGGATGTTGTCCAGCGCGGAGCTGGATCGCAACGCGTCCACCATCATCGAGGTCGCGGGTCGACGCCACCGGGCACGATGATATCGCGCATCAGGCGATGGCCGAATGCGGCATTGGCTGCGCGCAGCACGCTCTCGCGTAAAACGCCGCAATGCGCATGCATCAGGACGAAAGAGGCGTCGTTGCAGATCGCGCCGATATCGCCGAGGTGATTGGCGAGCCGTTCGACTTCGGCCATCAAGGCGCGCAGGATGAACGGCGCGCGCCGGAACCTGCACCTCGGCCGCAGCTTCGACCGCATTCGCAAACGCAAGTGCATAAGCGACCGTGCTGTCGCCGGAGGTGCGCCCCGCGAGGCGTGACGCCGTCTCGATCGAGGCTCCGGCCATCAGCGATTCGATACCCTTGTGAACGTAGCCGAGACGCTCCTCGAGGCGGACCACGGTTTCGCCGTTGACGGTGAAGCGGAAATGACCGGGCTCGATGATGCCGGCATGCACCGGGCCAACCGCGATCTGATGCAGGCTTTCGCCCTCCGACGGCAAGAATTGATACGTCGTCGAAGTCGAATGCGCCTCGACCCGGGTTCCGAGTGGGTGCTTCACGCCCCAGCGGCCATGATCGAGCCAGGGTCGTCGGTCCGGAAGGTCGGCCGCTTCCGCCCCCCAGAGGTCCTGGATTGCGCGTTCGAGGCGGATCGCGGGCGGATGCACCTGTCCGACCGACGGGAACTTGCCGCCCTCGCATTCGACCGTCACGACGACAATCTCGGCGTCCTGCAGCAGCGCCATGTGCACCTTGTCGGCGTCACCCCAAAGTCCGGACAACGTCATGCGGCCTGCCGCGAGCTCTCCGGTGAGCATGCGCCACGTCTCCGCGCTCACGATGATGCGCGGCGCAGGCTTGTGCCCTTCGACCCTTTGACCTGGAATTCTGTCGATCAGCATCGGCCTATCCTAGAAGCTTTGCGACGTTCTGGAACCACGTGACCAATTGCGGAGGCAGGTAGACTCCGGCCATAAACACCAGCGCCAGATGGACGAACATCGGCACATAGGATGCCTTTGCTTCGGCGCTTGCGCCGCGCGGCTCGCCGAAAGCGATGCTGTTCAACCGCAGGAACAAGGCGCCGAAGCCAATGAGCAAGCCGGCAACCAGCACGATCCCGAGCAACGGCTGGCGGGCGAAGGTGGAACTAACGATGAGAAATTCGCTCATGAAGACGCCGGCCGTTGGAAGGCCTGCGATTGCGACCACGCCAAGCACCAGACCCCAACCGAGCACCGGGTTGGTTTCTGTGAGTCCCCCCATGTCGGCGATCTTCTGCGTCCCCTTGACCTGCGCAATGTGACCGACAGCGAAGAAGATCGCCGACTTCGTCAGCGAGTGCATGGTCATGTGCAGCAGACCGGCGAAATTGGCTATCGGCCCGCCCATGCCGAAGGCGAACACGATGATGCCCATGTGCTCGATCGACGAATAGGCGAACATGCGCTTGATGTCACGCCGGCGGTAAAGCATGAATGCCGCGAAAACGACCGAGATGAGGCCCAGTGTCACCATCAGCGGGCCAGATGCGAGAGCCGACACGTTCACCGCCAGCAGCATCTTGAAGCGCAGCAGCGCGTAGAGCGCGACGTTGAGCAGGAGCCCCGACAACACCGCCGAGATCGGCGTCGGGCCTTCGGCATGCGCGTCGGGCAGCCAGGCGTGCAGCGGCGCCAGCCCTACTTTGGTCCCGTAGCCGAGCAGCAAGAAGACGAACGCGACGTTCAGGAGTTCGGGGCTGAATCTGCTGGCATGCGCGATCAGCGTCGTCCACACCATGGCGTCCGCGCCCTCGCCAATCACCGGTCGCGCCGCCATATAAACCAGGATCGTCCCGAACAGAGCGAGGGCGATGCCGACACTGCCGAGGATGAAATATTTCCACGCGGCCTCGAGCGCTTCATGGGTGCGGTAGATTCCGACCATCAATACGGTGGTGAGGGTGGCGAGCTCGACGGCTACCCACATCAGGCCGATATTGTTTGCGATCAGGCCGAGGTTCATGGCGAACATCAGGGTCTGATACATGGCGTGGTAAAAGCGCAAATGATTGGGCGTCAGTCGGCCGATTTCCAGCTCGTGAGCGATATAGCTGGCGCTGAATACGCTGGTCGTGAAGGCGACGAAGGTCGTCAGCACGATAAAAGCGTTGTTCAGATCGTCGATGAAGAGGTACGCGCCTGCCGGAGGTCGATCGAACAGGAGCCACACCGCACTGACGAAAGTGGCGAGGGTGGCCAGCACGTTGAGGCGCGCCGCTACCCAATAATTGGGCAGCAGCGCCAGCACCGCCGCGGTCACCGCGGGGATGATCAGCACCGCCGTCAGCGGCTCGATAGAAAGTTGGGCGAGCAAGT
>CAVRIB010000008.1:5000-69961 GCA_963721135.1 uncultured Alphaproteobacteria bacterium | reverse complement strand
TGCGCCATGGAATGGCGGCGGACGCCTGGAGGCTCGACCGCCTCCAGCGATCGTGGTGCAGCTTTGACGGTGGCTGACAGAACCCTGAAGCGAGCTTCGTAACTTCCTGGAACTGGTGGAATTAGTCCAATCGATTGGGCTGAGGTGTCTGGAGATTATTCCCGTTTCACCAATCGTAAATCGTGGAAAGCACAGTGTAATGCTGTCCCCATAAGGGGGCGCAACATGAAGCACGACGTCTGCGGGCATCTCGCCTTTGATGATTTTATCGACGCTGACAAAGGCGTAAGCGCCTGTCGAAATCTAAGAGTTCACCGAAGCCCATGGTCCTGCATGGTAACGCCGGTTATGGTGGCCCTGATGACGATGGGCGCGGATGGATTGATCTCGTCTGAATATCGAGATCGTGTAAGCCTTCTTGCAGCGTGGCCCCATCGCTTTCGCCCCGGGTGGCTCGGCCGGCACGGGGATCATTTCAAAGGGATCGCCCAGCAGATTTCGGGTCAGAGGTAGGTCGTCTGCCTGGACCGCCGAAGCGAACGTAACCACGCCAAGTGCCAGCAGTAGGCAAGCAGACCGGATCTTTTTGAAGTTCGCGAACCAACCTTTCAACTTGCGTTTCCCTAACCTGATCTCCTCCAGTTGGCATCTCGCGGTTTAAGTCAATCCGGAATTCGAGCCCCTCGGCCGCCCAGTGCCGGCTCCGGACGCCGAAACCTGAGGGCCGGCCCCTCCCGCCGGCAATTGGTGAGGCCAGAACGTTGATGCTAGATGGCGTGAAGGTCGGAGCAAGAGATTTTTGATGATGTCGGCCAGTCGTGCTGAAGTGAGGCGGCTCTAGTCGAGCGGGAACGACACCGAGCCAGGGGTTGCTCGGCGCGTCACGCTTGACGCTGCATCCGCGGCGGCAAGCAGCCGTTCTCGCAAAGCGTCGATAAATCCCCGCGCCCGGGCAGGCATGTGCGTGCGGGTCGGGTAAACGGCCCATATCCCGACTTCCAGCGGTTTGACGTCAGCGAGGATGATGCGCTTCAATTCTCCGCGCTCGATCTGCTCGTGCACGTCCCAGTAGGTCAACATCGCGATGCCGACGCTTGCGATGCAGGCTGCTCGCACCGCGTCGACGGTGCTGGCCGACAAGGGACCACTGATCCGGACCCGGTGCATTTCGCCGCCACGTGTGAATGGCCAATGGTCCATTGCATGAAGCTTGATGCATGGGTGGCTCACCAGGTCTTCTGTCGCGGCTGGTTCTCCGAAGCGGGCAATGTAGTCCGGCGATGCGATCAGCGTAAATGGATTGTCGGCCACCTTCGTCGCGATCATCTCCGAAGGCTTCATCATCGCCACGCGAATGGCCACATCCAGTCCTGCCGTCGCAATGTCGATGACACCGTCGCTCAGGGTCAAATCGACGCGCAGCGCGGGATTGCCGGCGATCAACTCGGCCACGACAGGGACAACGACGGAGTGGCCGATGACGTTCGGCGCCGTAATCTTCAACACGCCTGAGAGGCCGGACCCACCGGACGAGACTGAGTCCAGCGCTGAATTGCGAGCTTCTATGAGGGTGACTGCGTGAGGCAAAAAGGCCTCTCCCTCGGGAGTCAGTGACAGCGACCGCGTCGTGCGATGGAACAAGCGCGCGCCCAACTCGGCTTCGAGGCCTGCCAACCTGCGGCTGACCAACATCGGCGTTGTGCCCATCTGACGCGCCGCAGCCGACAGGCTGCCGACGGACGCAATGGCGCGAAATAGAGCCACATCTGAGAGATCCATATCTTAACGATAAGCGATATAGTGCTTATCGTCCACCCCATCTTCTGCGTCCCGCCCGACAAGGCTAAATCTAAGCCAACAAGCGGATGATCCTTCGCTTTTGGGGCTGAAATAGCCCGATTTAATGCTTCTGGAGGCCTGACGATGGACATTGATACCAGCGCGCTTTTCGCGCCGATCGTTATAAACGGCCATACCGTGAAGAACCGCCTTTCAGTCGCGCCGATGACGCGGATCACCGCGACCCAGGATGGCCGGGCGACCGAGACGATTACCCGCTACTACGAGCGTTTCTCGCGGGGCGGCTTCGGGACGGTTATCACGGAAGGCGTTTACACCGATCAGGCGTTCTCGCAGGGCTACATCCATCAGCCCGGCATGACTGACGAAGCGCAGGCCAATGCCTGGAAGCCGGTCGTCAGTGGCATCAAGGCGCACGGCGCGTTCGCCATCGCCCAGATGTTGCATACCGGCGCACTCAGCCAGGGCAATCGCTTTCGCGACACCACGGTAGGGCCGTCTCCAGTCCAGCCGAAGGGCGAACAGATGACGTTCTATCACGGCAAAGGCCGCTACGCTCTGCCAGCCGCGATGACGGAGGCGCAGATCGCCGACGCCATCACCGACTTTGCCGAGTTGGCAGGGCGCGCGATAGAGGTCGCCGGGTTTGACGCCGTCGAGATCCACGGCGCCAACGGCTACCTGCTCGACCAGTTCTTGACCGACTACGCCAACACCAGGACGGATCAGTGGGGCGGCACCACGGAGAACCGCGTGCGATTGATCCTCGAAACATTCAAAGCGGTGCGTGCGAGGGTCGGCGCCAAGGTGCCGGTCGGCGTCCGCATCTCTCAAGGGAAGGTGAATGACTACCATCACAAGTGGGCCGATGCAGAGAGCGACGCAGAAATCATCTTCGCCAGCCTCGCCGATGCCGGCGCCGACTTCATCCATGTGACCGAATTTGAGGCGTGGAAGCCGGCATTTACGCCGGAAGGTCCGTCCTTGATGCAGCTCGCCAAGCGCTATGCGCCCAAAGCGGCAATCTTCGCCAACGGCAGCCTGCACAACATCGAGCAGGCGGTGGCGGCGCTCGACGGCGGCGCCGACATCCTCACCATCGGCCGCGGAGCGCTGGCGAATCCCGACTTCCCCAAGCGTCTGTCCGATCGTGACATCCTCAACGACTTCAACCCGACGATCCTGGGTCCTATCGCCAACATCAAGGAAACCGAGTTGGCGATGTGACGGCAAATCGATTGCCTCGGCTCCAAGGCGCTTAGCCGAAGAGCAGAGAGCCGACTATTCCGCGTATGTGCGGCAAGTACACCAATTGGAGCAATGACCTCGATGAATAGTGT
Organism: uncultured Alphaproteobacteria bacterium; assembly: GCA_963721135.1. Taxonomy (GTDB): domain Bacteria; phylum Pseudomonadota; class Alphaproteobacteria; order Rhizobiales; family Xanthobacteraceae; genus Bradyrhizobium. Next base: position 66,821 of record CAVRIB010000008.1, on the reverse strand, counting down.
CACCATATTCTGGCTGCAGCTTCTTACGAGCGTCGTCGTCCTCGCCATCGTCGCGGCGTGGTACGTTTGGCCATCACTGACCAAGCTGTCTCGTAATGCTGCTCTAATTCCGCTGCTCTGGGTGCATGTGCCCCGCTATGTTGGAATGACCTTATTGGTTACGGGTATGGTCGATCCGAAACTACCCACAGAGTTCCTTTCCGGTGCTGCTTACGGTGATCTCTTGGAAGCGGCGCTGGCCTTCGCGTCCATCTTTGCTCTGCGTAGCAATTGGCGTGTTGCCATTCCTCTGGTGTGGGTGGCCAACACGTGGGGATTCGTGGACCTGCTGAATGGAGTACGCGGCGTCTTGCAGTTGAACGTCCCGAGCTTCAACCTGGCCACCTTTTGGTACGTCTATACTTTTTACGCTCCCCTCGTGCTTGTTTCACATCTGTTGATTTTCTTGGTTTTGATCAAGTCAAAGTTTTGGAAGAAGTAAGGTTTCGGGCTCTGTACGCCCGCCGAGCCCACAGCATCGGGAACCACCAGGTCACAGGCCGAACCCATCCAACGCACGCCGCCTGCATTGCGCTAGTCGCGCTAACCAAGGAGATGATCGATGACCCTTCAGGAAACCCTAGCCACGATCGCGAAATCCGGTCTGCCACTGCAAGGCAAGCTCGATTCGCTGAAATTCGAATTCGATAACAACCTCGCGCCGCCGGCGGCAGTCGAAGTGCTGCACCGTGCCACCAACGAACTAATCGCGTCCGGCGCGCAGAGCCGCGCACTGAAAGCCGGGGACGTCGCGCCAGAGTTCATCCTTCCTGATCCTGACGGCAATCCCGTCTCTTCCAAGGTGCTGCTCGCAAAAGGGCCGCTCGTGGTCACATTCTATCGCGGCGCCTGGTGTCCGTTTTGCAACTTCGACCTAAGCGCGCTGGAAGAAGCCCGTTCGGAAATCGAGTCGCGCGGTGCGACCTTGGTTGCGATCTCGCAGCAGACGACGCCCAATAGCCGCAAATCGCAGCGGCAGAACGGACTGGGGTTCCCGATCCTCGGCGACCATGGCGGGGAAATCGCCGCTCAGTTCGGCGTGCGCTGGACTTTGCCGGACTATCTGCGTGAGGTCCAGAAGGCGCTCGGTGCGGACCTGACACAGTTCAACGGCGAGGACAGTTGGACCCTGCCGATGCCCGCTCGTTATGTCATCGCGCAGGATGGCACGATCGCTTACGCCGAGGTGAATGCCGACTACACGCGGCGCCCCGAGCCTTCGGCCATCTTCCCGGTTCTGGAGCAACTGGGCCGCCGAGCATAGTGGACGTGATGGGGAGGAGCCGTTTTTAGCTTCCCACCGCGCCCGGCAGTGGTGCTCGCCCGCATGGGCCGGCCAGCGTTCGACAAGGAGGCCGAGTCCCTGGTAGGATTATGCTGATCCAACAAGGAGAAGGCCGTGATGGTCGCGCGCTGCCGCGCAGCAGTCCTAAAACACGATCGTCGGTGGAGGTTTCTGCAACCTGGCTCCTGGCCTCTGAAGCTCTGAGCCAGGCAGCGAGTGTCATCATCGTCGGATGCTCCTGCCTCAGCGCGTCAATATCCGCTTTGAACCCTTGCTCCAATCGCGCCGCCCCAGACGAGATCATCGCTGGCGCTTTCAGCACAATGACGCGCGACGAAGTCGTTGATCTGCTCAAATCGGCGCGCATAGCCTACGGACGCGTTAGCACCATCGAAGACCTCGCTGCTCATCCGCAAAATCGCTTCAACAATGTTGAAACTCCGGCTGGGCCAGTCCGCATGCTCGCACCAGGTGCAACTCATGATGGATTATCGCTTGCCGCAGGCAGAACACCCTCGATCGGCGAACACGACATCGAGCTTCGTCGCGAGTTTGAGAACTCGTACATATCAACGTCCCGCAGCAGCATGTGACAATACGAGTCGCCAAGGGGCTGCGAACGTCCGATTCGCGCCAAAAGCGCCCGTTCGTCACTTATCGAGAATTTGGGATCAACACATGCCGCTTACAAGGCTTGTGTGCGTTACCTGCTGATGCTGGTCGACCTAGTACGTCCGCAACGCGGCCTGGCGCAAATATGTGCGAGCGAAATCGCCCTCCTGGCGAACGTCGTCGAAATCTTGGGAAACGAGGCTTCCACGAACGCGCCTTTTCCCTTGTCAACTCGCTGATACTGTCCAGGATCGCGACGCTTTCCTTCTTCAGAGCCGACGAGACTCCGGCGAGGTCCGGAAAGTGCTTTCGCACCGCGTCCAGCCAAATCGTGCGGCCCGCCAGGAAGCCGCCGGCGCCCGCGGCATAGGCGTATTCAAGCACGCGCTCGAACTTGTCGTGCGCGGCGCCGCCGGAAAGCAAAACCCAGGGGATGCCGCGCTCGTTGCAGATTTCGCCGATGGCGTCGAATTCCTCCTGCGCGGCGGCGGCCGCTGCGCTGTCGTCGCGGCGCGGCAGATCGTTGGCCGCAAGGGGACTCTCCAGCTTGAGAAGATCGACACCATATTCAGGTTTTGCAAACTCACGCACGCTCTCGATCACGAGCTGCGGTAGCTTGCCCGGCAATTCCACATAATCGGCGGTGTGATTGGCGCTGCCGTGGAAGGGATAGACCAGAAGTTCGAGCACATAGGGAATATCGTTGCGGGCGCACTCCTTGCCGATGTCGCGCACGAACTTCTGTTGATCGGCATTGATGGCTGCATCGGCGTCCGGCCGATACCACGCCAGCACCTTGACGGCGTCACCGCCCATGGCGCGGATTTTCGCCACGCTCCAGTTGTCAATCACCCGTGACTTGCGGCCGCCGGGCGTTTCCTCGACACGATGCTCCTCCAGCGTCATGATCAGCCCGCAATGCGCCGGCAAGAGATCGATCGCGGCCGGCACGGCGAAATTCGGATCGAACAGCATCGAACTGCAATGCGGCGCCAGCGCCTCGACCAGTAGCCGCTTGGCCGCAGCGACGTCGGCGTAAGTGACCTGATCCTTGCTGATCTTTTTCGCCTGCGCGATCGCCTCGAACATCGGCGGCCGCTGATCGAGCGCGACCATGCGAAAATGGCCGTCGCTGTCAGCAAGCCGCGCCAGGCCGCGAGTTTTCCCGATCGTTTTCATAGGCCGTTCCTTTGAAATGCAAGACAGTCTTCAAGTGTGGGGATACCCGCGCGGCCGCCCGGCCGCGTGCATTTGAGCGCGGCTGCCGCCGCGGCAAACGCCATGGCATCTTCCGCCGAGAGCCCGGCTCCGATCGCGAGTGCATAGGCCCCGTGAAACACGTCGCCGGCGCCGGTGGTATCGACGGCGTCGACCGCACGAGCCGGCTGCCGACGGACGACACGGTCCGCGAGCCAGGTCACCCCGTTGGCGCCGCGCGTCACCGCAGCCACGCCACAGCCATACTTCGCGACTTTCGCGAGCACCTCGTCATCGGTCGAGCCCATGAAAGCCGAGAGCGCGGGCTCAGAAAACACGGCGTGGTCGGTCAGTGGAAGCAGCGTCTCGAACACATCTGGATCGGCCACATCGGCATCGAGAATCGTGGGAATGCCTTTCGCACGCGCCGCCCCGAACAACTCAACCGCTCCCGCGAGCCAGCGCGGATCGGCAAGGACTGCCGATGCAGCCTGCACTTCGTCAAGAGGCAGCCAGTCTGCGTGCTCGGGGAATTGCCCACGGAAATTCACGATCTGGCGCTCGCCGGCAGAATCGACGAGAACACCCGACACCGATGACTGGCCATCGGCAAACAGACGAAACCGGCTGACGTCGACGCCTTGTGCCAGAAGCGCCGCGCGCATCTCGCGACCGGCGGCATCGTCGCCTCCACGTCCCCAGTAGGATGCGATTCCGCCAAGCCGAGCGATCGCGACCGCGGCAGTCGCGGCCATCCCGCCGCCCATGGTGGCGTATTCCAGACTCTTGATTTTCTGACCTCCGCCGGAGAAAAACCGCGGCACGAGCCAGATCTGATCGAGCGCGGACAAACCGAGACAGATAACGCGCGTCTTACTGGCACGCGCCATCAGATCGGCCGACGCGCCGACTTGCGCTTGAACGACCGGCCTTCCGCGTCCGCTCATGGCAAGGTCCGGCCGGTCGAGGCTTCGAACAGATGAATCCTGTTCGGCTGAGGCTTGAGAAACAACCGCTCGCCCACCTTCGGCTTGAGCGATGGATCGACCCGCGCGATCGCGCTGGTGCCCGCGATTTCAACATGGATCAGGGTATCCGGGCCGAGTGGCTCGACCAGCTTGATCTGGACGGCGATGCCGGAGGATCCGTCGGGAACGACCTCGAAATGCTCGGGCCGGACGCCCATGACCCCTCTTCCTGCGGCGGCCTTGAGTCGCGCGCGAAGCGCGACATCGAGCGGCGCGGGCGCGCGGTCGTTCGCGAAGATCGCCGTGTCATCGCGCAATTCGACCGGGAAGAAATTCATCGTCGGAGACCCGATGAAACCCGCGACGAACTGGTTCGCCGGCCGTTCGTAGACCGCTTCCGGCACGTCGTATTGCTGAACGATGCCGTTTTGCAGCACCACGATCCTGTCGGCCATGGTCATGGCCTCGATCTGGTCGTGGGTCACGAACACCATGGTGGTGCGCAGCTGTTGCGAAAGCGACTTGATCTCCGCTCGAACTTGCGCGCGCAATTTCGCATCGAGATTGGACAACGGCTCGTCGAACAGGAACACCTGCGGGTTGCGCACGATCGCGCGCCCCATGGCGACGCGTTGCCGCTGGCCGCCTGAGAGCTCCTTTGGCTTGCGGTCGAGATACGACTCGATGTGCAGCAGTGCCGCCGCCTGCCTCACCCTGGCATCAATCTCCGTCTTCGGCATGCCGCGCAGCTCGAGCGCAAACGCCATGTTGTCGTAGACGCGCATGTGCGGATAAAGCGCATAATCCTGAAACACCATGGCGATGTCGCGCTGGGCGGCGGGGATGCCGTTGACGCGCTTGTCGCCGATGAAGAGATCGCCGCTGGTGATCGGCTCGAGGCCTGCGATGATCCGCAGCAAGGTCGACTTGCCGCAGCCCGACGGTCCGACGAACACGACGAACTCATGGTCGGCGATCTCCAGGCTGAGATCGGGAACGACCGTGAAGCTGCCGTAGCGCTTGACGAGGTTGCGGATCGAAATTCCGGCCATCAGTGTCTTTCCGGCGCCAGCACCGGCTTGATCAGTTCCCCACCAGCGAACCGCGCGAAGTTTTTCGCCAGGTCGCGCAGCCCGAATTCGCCATCGACCAGAGCGCGGTATTCGTCCTTGTAGCGGCGCAGCAGCCCGACATTGGCTTCCATGTCGCCGGATCGGAAAATAGAAGGTGCGGATCATGTAAAAATCCTTGCGGCGGAATACCTTGCCTTCCTCGATGGTCCAGGGCGCGGCGTTTTCGCCGATCAAGACAAGCGCGCCACGCGGCAGCACCAGTTCGATGCCGAGGTTACGCGCCGCATGCGCGCCGGAGCATTCCATGATCAGCGCAAACCGCTTGCTGCGATCACCGACTGGATACGACTTGCGCGCCGAACGCCTGCGCGATACGGTGCCGCCACGGATTGGGATCGGAAACGTTGATGTCGCGATAGCCGGTATCGCGGAGCGCGAGGATGACGCCGAGTCCGACTGGGCCGGCGCCGGTGACCAGCACGGGGCCGGCTTCGTCCGGTGGCACCACGCGGCTGACAAAACGAACCGCATGCGCCGAAGTGCCGATCGTGTCCAGAAGCAACGGCGCCAAGCTGTCCTCGATGTCATCGGGCACCGGCAGCAAGCAGTTCTCCGGCACCGGCAGATACTCCGCGTAGCCCCCCGGCCGGTTCCAGCCGATCAGGCTGGAGACTTCGAGGCACATTTGCGTGTCGCCGCGCCGGCAGGCCGCGCAGCGGTCACAATGGAGGGGGATGTAGACCGCGCAGCGCCGGCCGTGCATGCGATGGCCCGGCTGCTCGACCACGCCGAAGATTTCGTGTCCGGCGGTGAATTCCGCACCCTGGTGCCATAGCTTGAAATCCGAGCCGCACAGCGCCGTGCGCGACACCCGCACCAGCACCTCGCCTTCGCCAACGTCTGGAATCCGCACGCGCTCGATGGTGATGCGGTCGTTGCCGTGAAACACGGCCGCTCGCATGGTGGCGTTGGTTAGATCGGTGGCTGCCATGTCGATACCCGCAATTAACCCTTCACCGCGCCGAGCGTCAGTCCCGATACCAGCCAGCGCTGCACGATCGAGGCAAGTATCAGCGGCGGAAGCGCGATCAGGGTCGCCGCCGCCATCAGCGCGCCCCATTGCGTCGATCCTTCGCCGACGAAGTTGAACGCGGCGGCGATCAGCGTCTTGGTATCGCCATTCGACAGCACCAGCGCGAACAGAAAATAGTTCCACGAGAACACGAACGACAGGATGGCCGCGACCGCGATGCCCGGACCCACCAGCGGCAGCGCGATCTCTCCAGAGGATCCGCGTGATGCTGCAGCCATCGACCTGCGCCGCCTCGAACACGCTGCGCGGGATATTGTCGAAGGACGGCAGCAGCACCCAGATCACGATCGGCAGCGTGATCACGGCATGGCTGAGGATCAGCGCGGTGTAGGAGCCGATCATCCCGACCTGGCGGAACATCACGTACCACGGCAGCAGGAACAGCGTGCCCGGCGCCATCCGCGCCGCAAGCGCAGGACCGCCGGCCAGGAGATGCGCGTCCACGATACGGCGAACGCCGCGGGAACCCCGAACAGCAGCCCGAGCCCCGCCGAACCCAGGGTCACGATCAGGCTGTTGAGGGCATAGGAGAAGAACGGCGTCGTCTGCATCAACTGGCCGTAGTTCTCGAGCGTCGGCGAAAACATCAGCGTCGGCGGATAGGCGGTGACCTCGAACGACGGCTTGAACGACGACAGCACCATCCATGCCGTCGGCGTCATGATGAGGAAACCGGCCAGCACCAGCTGCGCGGTATTGAGCTCGGCGTGATCCAGGACTCGCTGAGCGGGGTGCCGATCATCTCGATCACCACGCGACCGCGCCGCGCAGGCGGTTGAAGGCGAGCACGACGCCGAACACGATCGCGGTCAGCGTCAGCATCAACGCGCTGGCATAGCCGATGTTGAAGAACTCGAAGCCGACGCGGAAGCCGTAGATGTTGAGGGTGTTGGAGGCGTTGCCCGGACCGCCCTGGGTGGTGATGTAGATGATGTCGAAGAAGCGCAGCAGGTCGACGCTGCGCAGGATCGTCGCGGTGACGATGGTCGGCAGCAGCAGCGGCAGGGTGATGCGCCGGAAGGTCCTGAACGGCGAGGCGCCGTCGATCTGCGCGGCCTCGTAGACGCTCGGCGGCAGCGACTGCAGCCCGCCGAGCACGATCAGCGCGACATAGGGCGCCCATTGCCAGGTGTCGATCATCGCCACCGTCGGAATCACCCAGGTCGGCGACGCCAGCCAATCCGACGGCGGCAATCCGATGCTGGTCAGGATGTAATTGGCCGCGCCGAGCGAGGGATCGAGGATCACCAGCCACATCAGGCCGGCGACGACCGGCGGCATCATGAATGGCGAGATGAACAGCGAGCGGACGATCCCCGGCAGCCGCTTGGCGTGAAACAGCAGCAGCGCCAGCCAGACTCCGAGAACCAGCTGCAGGACCAGCGACAGGACGTAAAGCGCCAGCGTCACCCAAAGCCCGTGCCAGAACTCGTTGTCGGCAACCAGCTTCGCATAATTGCCGAGGCCAACGAAGGACTGGCGCCCGGTCGAGGAGAACGAATGAAACCCGAGCCAGACCGTGTAGACGACCGGAAACGCGATCATCGCCAGCGTGAACAGCACCGCCGGCGCCGACAGCGCGGCGAGTTCGGCGCGCTGCCGGTCCGGCGTCACTGCTTCCGCGGCATAAGCCATGTGACACGATCCGGCGATGATCGGGCTGCGGCACGATGCCGCTACTTCTGCGCAATCAGCGCGTCGAGACCCTTGTCGGCGTCGGCGCAGGCCTGATCCACGGTCTTCTGCTTGAGGATCAGATCCTGCACGGCCTGGCCGATGAACTCGCGCGATTCCGGGTTGGCGACGATGGGATAGCCGACTTCCGAGGATCCCTTGGTAGCCAGCATGTCGAGCGCGGCCTGCCATTGCTTGCGCACCGGCTGCTCGTCGATCCACTTGCGGTATTCAGGATCGTTGGCGACGGCCGGACGCGGCGGCGCGATTCCCTGCAGCGCCATGCGCTTTTGAATCTCCGGGCTGGTCGCCCACTGCACGAAATACCAGGCGGCATCGGGCTGCTTGCTATAGGCGGATACCGCCATGCCCCAGCCGATCGCGGTCGGCACCTGCCCGGCTTCGCCGGCCGGGAACGGCGCAAGGCCGGTATCCTTGAGCCGCTCGCCGCCTTCCATCACGGTCCGCAATTCGTTGGAGGATTCGAACGACATCGCGGCGCGGCCGCTGCGATACAGCGCCGAGATCTGCTGGAAGCTGTAATTGACGACGCCGGGCGGGCCGTAATCGCGCAACAGGCGGCTATAGGTGTCGAGCGCCTCCTTGCCCTTCGGCGAGCAGAGATTCGACTTGCCGTTGGCCATGTAGCTGCCGCCGATATTGTGCAGCATGTTGCTGAAGGTATAGGCGAGCGCCGGCTTCAGGCCGCGCGAGACGAACGGCGTGATGCTGCTGTCGCAGGCCTTGATCTTTTGCGCCGCGGCTTCGACGTCCTTGATGGTCGCGGGCTCCGCGACGCCGCATTTCTTCAGGATGTCGGTGCGGTAATAAAGGATCGGCCCCTCGATGTTCATCGGCATGCTGGTCAGCTTGCCGTTATAGGTCCCGGCCTTGAGCAGCGCCTGGCTGAGGCCGGCGAAATCGTAATCGGCCGAGACCTCGTTCTTCGACATCGCCGAGAGGTCGGCATACCAGCCGGCGGCGGCGAACTGCTCGCCCTCGCGCGACGGCAACGTCATGAACACATCGACCTCGTCGCTGTGCGCGTTCATCACGGTGACCAGCCGCTGGCGCATCTGCTGCTCCTGGTAGCCGTCGACCTTGAGCGTCATGCCGGTCAGCTTCTCGAAATCGCCCTTGTAGGTCAGGAGCGCCTGCGACACCGGGTTGTTGTTGGCGAGGAAAGTGACGGTCTTGCCCTGGAATTTCTTCCAGTCGAAATCCGCGGCACTGGCCGCCGTCGTGACGGCGCCCAGCGCGACGATGGTAACCGCGACCCGCGTCGCAAATGCGTTTCCGGACATGCGTTTCCTCCCTGTTGCGTCTACGGCGTCTGGTTTGGCCAGATCAGTTATGTAAACGGTTACATAATACGCTCCGAGATCGCGCTGTCAAGCAGACCCATTTCCGGATGTACTACCATAAACTAATGCGACCGGTCTTCTTTTGCTGGACAGGCGCCTAAATCCGACTTCATCATCTACGATGTAACGTTACAATGCGAAGGACAGAGACCGCCGTGGAGACGCATTCCGGAAGATCGTCGAAACAAGGCATCCGCGCCGTCGCGGCGCGCGCCGGCGTCTCGACCGCTTCGGTGTCGCGCGCGCTCAACAGCCCGGACTCCGTCAGCGCCGAACTGCGCGAGCGGATCGCCGAGGCGGTGCAATCGGTCGGCTATATTCCGCACGCCTCGGCGCGCGCGCTGTCGTCGCGGCGCACCCGCACGCTCGGGGCGATCATCCCGACCATCGACAACACGATGTTCGCGCGCGGCATCGCGGCGCTGCAGAAATATCTGTCGTCGGTCGGCTATATGCTGCTGCTGACGACCAGCGGCTACGATCTCGATGTCGAGCTGGAGCAGGCGCGCAACCTCATCAGCCGCGGCGTCGACGGTCTGGTGCTGCGCGGCGACTGCCATCACGACGCCTTGCGCAAGATGCTCGCCGACAACGCCATTCCCTTCATCAATGTCGGCGTCTATCGGCCGGACCGCCCCTACCCCTGCGTCGGCGCCGACAATGAAGCGGCGGCCTATCGCGCGGCCATGCATGTCGTCGAACTCGGCCACCGCCGGATCGGAATCGTCTCGGCGCTGCAGCGGAACAACGACCGCGCCAGCGCGCGCGTCGACGGCTTTCGCCGCGCGCTGTCCGAGAACGGAATCGAATTGCCGCCGCAATGGCATGTCGAGGTGCCCTACACGCTCGACGATGCGCGCGAAGCGGCCCGATATCTGCTCGGCCTGCCGGAACGGCCGAGCGCGCTGGTCTGCGGAAACGACGTGATCGCCTACGGCGTGCTGCTCGAGGCCGAGCGCAGCGGCTACGCCATCCCGCGCGATCTGTCGGTCGTCGGCTTCGACGATCTCGACTGGAGCCGTCACTTGCGGCCAAGCCTCACCACGATCCAGGTACCGACCGGCGCAACCTGGCAGCGCGCCGGCGAGTATCTGGTCCGGCATCTCGCCGGCGAGCAGACCATCATGCATCACGAGGTCGATTATTCCCTGATCGTTCGGGAATCGACCGCACCGCCGCGCGCCTGACACAGCCCATCCAGGGGAACAATCCAATGAGCTCTCTGTTCTCTCTGCCTTCCGGCTTTCATGCCGCCGTGATCGGCGGCGCGGGCGATATCGGCGCCGCGATCTCGAACTGTTCTGCGATCTGGGCGCAACAGTTACCGCGACGGCTGTAGACGATGCCGCGATCGCAGGCTCGCAACTTCGCCCGCGCGCGGGCCTGACAATCCGGCCCCTCGATGTCACCAACGATGCCGCAGTCGAGGCTTTCGCGAAAGGCCATCAGCGCGTCGACGCGCTGATCAATTGCGCCGGCATTCTGGCGCGCGACAAGGAATATGAGATCGCGACCTTCATGAAAGTGCTCGACGTGAACCTGACCGGCACCTTCCGCACCTGCATGGCGTTTCGCACCGCGCTGGCGCAGAGCAAGGGCGCGATCGTCAACATCGCTTCGATGAATGCGACGTTGGCGCTGCCGCGCATTCCCGGCCTATTGCGCCAGCAAGGGCGGCGTCGTGATGCTGACCAAGGCACTGGCGCTTGCCTGGGCGCCGGAAGGCATCCGGGTCAATGCGGTCGCGCCGGGCTATATCGAAACCAGCATCAACGAGGCCGGCCGACAGGAACATGCCCATTATAACCGCATCGCCGAGCGCACCGCCTTCAAGCGCTGGGGACAGCCGGATGATGTCGCCGGCGCCGTGGCGTTCCTGTGCATGCCGGCGTCGAGTTACGCCACCGGCACCGTCGTCGCCGTCGATGGCGGATTTCTGGCTGGCTAGGCCCAGGCAGCAACTAGAGCGCTTCGCCCTTCTTCATTCTTGGGTCCTTTCACATCCATCGCAATTTGGGGACCTAGGCTTCGCACGGAGTATTGGTGACATCACTTGCTGAACGACTGCTTTGCGCCAACAGCTGTCATTCGCTGATCCGAACGCTATGGGATGCCTAGGTCCTCATGGTGAGCCGACGTCGGGGCTAACAAAAGCAACGCCGAGTTGGCCTCCCGGGAGGTCCCGGGACGTTGGTCCGACTTCGACATCACCGAATCGCCGTCATCAAATCGGACGCGATAGACCTGCAAATTCTCGATGACGCGCTGGACGTAGTTGCGCGTTTCGGAGAGCGGAATGCGCTCCACCCAATCGATCGCGTCCACATTGGGATCGCGCGGATCGCCGTACAGCTTCACCCAGTCGCGAACGCGGCCTCGGCCGGCATTATAACCGGCGAAGGTCATGATATAAGAGCCGGCGTATTCCTTCAACAATGCGCTGAGTTCAGCCGCGCCCATTTGCGTATTATAGACGGGGTCAGAGACCATCCGGTCCCAGTCATAGGCGACACCGAAACGCTTGGCGGTATCGCGTCCGGCTTCCGGCGTGACCTGCATCAGGCCGACCGCGTCGGCCGACGACTTGTCGCGCTGGTCGAACGCGCTTTCGGTGCGTGCAACCGAATAGATGACGCTGCGCTCGATCTCGGGACCTATCGGGCTGTGCTGCGGAATTCCGATCGTGGGGAAGGCATAATTGTCGAGCGCGAGGCTACGGGCGAGCGCCGGCTTGCCGATCTGCAACATGGCGCGCGCATCGTTGCGGCGACCGGTTAGCTCAGCGAGCGCGACCAGCACCGCCACGTTAGTGCTCTGTTCGGCGAGGTCAGCAACAAAATTTAGGACGACGTCGCGTTCGCCGAGCGTATAGAGTATATCGGCGGCGCGCACGCGTTCGTCCGCGAGGGCTGCATCATTAGCGGGGCTAGTCAGCACCGGCACCCGCAGTTCAACTTTGTCGAGGCCAAGCCTCGCGCGTGCCAGCTGCCCGTAATAGGCGGTGGGATAGCGGGCGGCGGCCTCGTAGCTGGCGCGCATCGCGTCCTTCTCACCGATCGCTTCGGCAACGCGAGCTCGCCAGTAGTTCGCCCGCGCCAGCACAATCGGATTAGCCGAGCCGTCGTCTATGTGGGCGAAATGCGCCCGCGCCCCCGCGGGATCATCGCGGTAGCGCAGGGCGATCCAGCCGCACATGAAATAGAAATCCGCCCGGTAATATTCGTTGGCCGGCAGGGCGGCATCGCGCACCACCTGGTAGGCCGCTTCAAACTCACCCTGATCGAGCAGCTTGCGGGCGAGACTGCGCCGTTCGCGCCACCATTCGTCCGTGTCCTGAAGCGCCATGGTCTCCGGCGCGGCCGTCAGCATCAGGCGGGTTGCCTCATCGATCCGGTCGTGACGCACCATCCAGCGGATACGGCAAAGCGTGTATCCCAGATCGCCGCGGGCGTCGGTCGCAACCGCGTCGAGCAAATCGAGCGCCTTGTCCGCATTCGCCGCGGCACAGACCTTTACGATCGAAAGCTCGTCGCTGCCGAGGCGTTTCGCAGCACGCTTCGCGCCCGAAAGATCCCTAGCGCCGATACGCTTGTCCATGCGCGCACGATGGTCCTCGCGCGTGAGCAGGTCGCCGAACAGCTCGAACGCCTCGGCTTCCGAGCGCTCCGACAATTCGTCCGACCGCCAGGTCTCGCGAACCAGGCTTCTGGCCCCGTCACGGTCGCCTTCGGCGAGCAGCGCCCGCGCGAGCGCGAAGCGGCCCTTGGCGCTTGTCGGCTGATCGCCCACGAAGTTGCGAACGGTGGTAGCGTCGCTGCGCTCCTGCCACAGGCGCGCCTCCGCCCGCTTACGTAACAGTCCGATGCTCGGCCAGCCCGGACTATCGGCGATGAACGCCGCATATCGGCTGAAGTTCGCGTCGGTGTCCGGATAGCGCAGGATGAACCATTCAACGAGTTTCCGCGCCGCCGGGTCGCCGATTGTCTCCTGTACGGCGGTCGCCTCACTTGTCTTGGCCTTGCGGGCGAGATCGATCGCAATCTTTACTGCCGCGAGATCGCCCGAGAGCGGAGAGGCGTCCGCGCTCGGAGGTGGCACGTCGCTGGACCGTGTTGACTTGCGTAGTGCCTCAGCGACATGCTTTGCATGCCCAGCTTTCTTGAGCGCCGCGTTGCGATGGTGCCGTACTCCGGTCGCTTCATGCGGCCTCTTGGCCTGCTGAGGCTTATGGCTGGGCCTTGCTGCCGCGTCAGTCGAACACACGGCGAGCACAGCCAGGCTCAGCAAACAAGACAGCGGACGTAAGCGCTGGTTCATTCCATGGTCTCCTGCGAACCAACCGGACGAACCATGATCCATGCGGCTGGAGCAGCCCGGAGGGTACCACAGCCCCCATTCGCAACTGTCGCGTTTCGGCAACAGCGCGGGAAAACCTTAACGCAAAGTGGAACTCAGACGGTTCTGATGCACCTTCATGAAATCCACAGCTCACAGGCCGCGTTCAAACCATCGCCGATCGCGCAACTTTTGGATCCTGACCGAATGCAGCCAAAAATTCTTAGACGCTCGCAATGTCAGCCTCGCTTCGAAAGCGGGTGGTGTTCGTCGATCGAATGTTATGGAACACCTCGCGCAACCTATTCGGTCTATCTGCTCTTTACCGAACGATCCTGCCGCTGGGGATTCAAAGTTCGGCGTCGCGCGTTGGGCCCCTTCACGAATAACTCGACCACACCTTCTATGCGTCTGGTCATTCGGGTTCCCATCGAAGCCCAATCCGCCGTCAGGGTTCGCGGCGGTTCTAGAATAAGTGTCTCGGCAATCCCGCGCTGGCGCACCTCCGCAAAAAAACCTCTCCAAGCGAAGCAGCGAAGCCGGTCTTGGGCGGGTTTTTATAGCCACTCATTTACAACCTCTTGATTTTGCATTCTGCTCTTCAACTCGCTTTTGCCAGTTGCGCCCGAAAGGTCGAACCCTTTTTTAAAGAGCGATACGAATGCTTTTCCCGTGACCCTTCGGGATAGCCCTAGCGAAAAAGCAAATACCAGTAAAAATATGACTGGCCAGTCACTTCGATAGAGCTTATCTCTGATGTAGATCCGTGGCGTTAAGATCGGGGACTCAAAACCTGCCGATCTTTTTGCCTGCGAGGGCTGGTTCGATGTCGACAAAAAAGTCAGTATCATTGCGCGCCGCGCCGAAAAAGCGAAAGCTTCCGCGTGCAGAGAAGGCCATCGAGAACAGAAATGCCCTGCTACGAGCGGCCGCCGAAATCGTCGGAGAAGTGGGGTATCAAAATGCTTCGATCGCGCGGATCACAAAGAAGGCTGGCCTGGCCCACGGCACATTCTATTTGTATTTCGATTCGCGCCAGGACTTACTGGAAGCCGTTCTCCCGTTTCTGGGCGAGGAGCTTGCGCTTTTTATTCGGCAGCGAGTTTCCGGTGCTAAGAATGCTCTCGACGTCGAAGAAAAGAGCTTCCGTGCTGCGTTTGAATATTTGGCCCGCAACCCGGGATTCTACCGCACGTTGAACGAAGCCGAATTCGCGGCTCCGACCGGTTTCGCAAAGCAATTCGACAACGCCTCCCGTCGGTACTTGGCCTCGCTGCTTCGAAGCAAGGAACGCGGTGACCTGCAAGGCTATACGGCTAAGGAACTTGATGTTGTCGTCTATATGCTCATGGCTATCCGTTTTTACCTCTATCTGAGATTCGTGAAGGGCGATGGCGGCGACAACGGAAGGTTGCCCGAATGGGTCGTGAAGGCCTACATGAAATTTCTGCGGGGTGGTCTGAACTTCAGCAACTAGCCGCCGGTGATACGACACGATTTCTGAGATCGGCAATTTCGCTTGGGCGCGATCGACGCTTTTCGGCGCTCAGGAGCTCCAAAACGCGTTGGCCACTCGATCCCACGTTCTCCCGGTGGGACCGCTATCGCGAAGCGCCTGCTTGCGAAGCTTACCAGTTGGTGTGCGTTCAATTTGCGAAACCAGTTCCACGAACCTGGGCACGGCAAACTTGGGCATCCTCGTCACACACCATTCGATCAAGTGACTTGGCTCAAGATCCGCGGTGGACACCACGACATATGCCATCACCTCGTCCTCGCCGCCGGCTCCGTCAACTCTGACCCCCACAACCGCGGACTTGGCGACTCCCGGATGCCTATTGATAACGTTTTCAACCTCAAACGAAGAGATGTTCTCGCCTCGTCGGCGGATGCGGTCGCGAATCCGGTCCACATAGAAGAGCCGGTGCCGCCCGTCGAAATAGCCGGCATCGCCTGAGTGGAACCATAGGTTACGCCAAGCCTCCACCGTACGTTCGGGCATGCCGTAGTAGCCGGCCATGAAGACGGATGCTTCCTTTGGCCTGACGACGATTTCGCCGACCGTCCTCTCGGGCAGAACCTCGTCAGTCTCCGGGTCGACTATGCGAACTTCGAAGTGATCGTTCATCACCCGGCCAGCACAGCCGGCTTCCAGAGGGTCCGCAAGATTGCCCCACACCGGAACGGTAAATTCGGTCATGCCGTAGCCCTGTGCGATTCTGAGGTCGAAGCGCCGCTCGAACTCCAGCCCCCATTCCATTGCGACTGGCACCGACCAGCAGATGCGGAGTTTATTGTCGGCATCATCGGGTTTTTCTGGCTGCTTCAATATGAACTCCGGCATCACTCCGATCGCAAACGTCACAGTTGCACCGCAAGATTTCACGTCGGATAGCCAGGAGGAAGCCGAGAACCTGCGGACGATATGGGACGTGGCACCCGCCAGGAGGGCCGCGTAAAACTGCAAGAAACACGCCGTGCCATGAAAAAGTGGCATCGAAATATACATGCAGTCGCGTTCGGTAAGATCCATGTTCTGCATGGTTTCCCGTGCGAAGAAGAAGCAGTGGGCGTGCGTCATTAAGACACCCTTCGCAGGTCCCGTCGTGCCGGACGTGAACATGATGGTGCACACTTCATGCGGTACCGGCTTGTGACAATCGGCGGGCACGGCTTGCGTTTCGACCATGGAAGAAAAGGCGATGTGCTGGCTTCCAGCGAGGGGCGACGCCTCGGCGCCGACCACGACGGTGCAACCAATCTGCAGGCCGGCTAAATCCACGAGGTCGAACGCAGGACGCAGATCACCATCGGCGATCACGATGCGCGGGTTTGCGGTTCGCACCTGATGCTCGAGAAATGCTCCGGTCAATTCCGTATTGATTGGCACAAAAATGGCGCCGCGCTTGTGGACACCAAGGAGCGCTACGACGAATTCACGGCTGTTTTTCATCAAGGCGATTACCCGGTCACCTCGCTGCACATCCAGCCGTGCAAGGCTTGTTGCTACCGCATTGCTTTCGTCTTCAAGCTCCTGAAAGCTCAGCGGCTGCTGGTTTGCAAAGGTACAGGCTGTGCGACCGCCGAACCGCCCCGCCTGCAATGCAGATGTTGCAGGCAGCGTCCAGGACGATTTCGGCACATCGAACATTCAGACTCGGCCTTGTTCAGCCGCTCCACCTTGCGCCGATCTACTTGTGAACCAGCGGACATTCGCTTTCCGAAAGCGGGAGATAGGCATCGGCCGCGTCCACCTTTCCGATAAGGCGATAGTAATCCCACGGCCCCTTCGATTCCGAGGGAGTCTTCACCTGGAAGGTGTAGACGTCCCGCATCACCCGACCGTCCGCACGAATTTTGACATTTTTCAGAAGGTCGTCATTGACCGGAAGCTCCTTCATGACCTTAGCGACGGTCTTTCCGTCTTCGGTGCCGGCCTTCTTGACGGCCTTCAGGTAATGCAAGACCGCATCATAGACCCCTGCCTGGAGCATGTTGGCAGGTGCGCCATGGATGGCGCGAAAGCGCTTGTCCCAGGCCCTCGACGCATCGTCCAGGTCCCAGTAATAATCTTCCGTCAGGACGGAGCCTTGCGCCGTCTGCAAGCCCAGTGCATTCACGTCATTGATCAAGAAGAAAGTTCCAACGAGTTTGGTGCCGCCCTTCGTCAATCCAAACTCTCGAGCCTGCTTGATGGTGTTGACGAGATCCGCGCCAGCGTTCGCGAGTGCAACGACCTTGGCACCGCTGGCCTGTGCCTGCAAAAGAAACGAGGAAAAGTCGGGCGTATTAAGAGGATGGTGGACGCTACCCAGAACCTTGCCGCCCGAGGCCAATATTGAGCGCGTCGCAGCCGCTTCGATCGCGCGTCCTCCTGCTGCGTCGAGCGCAATAAAGTACCACGAATTGTCTCCCTGCCTGATCAGCGGCTTCACGGTTCCATTGACCAGCGAGTAGGTATCGTAGGCCCATTGCGTTGTCGTCTCGGAGCAGGACTTGCCCGTGAGTTCGGCGGTCGATGCCCCCGAAAATCCGACGACCCGGCCTCGCTCCTTCGCCAGGAACGCAACCGCGAGGGCAACCGCCGAGTTGGTAACGTCGAAGATGGCGTTGACGTTTTCCGTATCGAACCACGATCTTGCAATATTCACGCCTACGTCAGGCTTGTTCTGGTGATCGGCCGTTACAAGCTTGATCTTTTTTCCCAGCACCTTGCCACCGAATTCATCGATAGCTATCTGTGCGGCCGTGACCGAGCCCGGTCCGGTGATGGTTGCATAGGGCCCGGAAAGGTCCGTGAGGACCCCGATCTTGAACTCGTCCTCTGCATGAGCCGGCTTGGCGATGCTGCCCAGCAGCAAAAACGCGAATAACAAACCAGAGCTCTTCGCTGTCATGACGGGTTCCTCCAATTCTTGATGCCGTGGTTTTGGTGCTCAAGCCAATTATTGACTGATCAGTCATATTAGTCAACATTGTCGTACGGAGAAGGAACCAACCAAAACGGCTCAATCCGAGCCACAAATGTTCGGACTAGCCTCCTCGGGTCGCCTCATTTATGATTGCACAGTCATTTTTTTGCCTTTGACACGGATATCCGTATGCTGGAGAACTAAAGATCCGCATGTCGAAGCTTAGGCTTTACGAGCTCTCGGGAAAGGCAGACAGACGGTTTAGTCCGTTCTGCTGGCGGGTGCGATTGGCTCTCGCCCACAAGGGCCTCTCCTATGAGGCAATTCCTGTCAAATACACCGACAAATCAATCATTTCGTTCAGCAATCAGGACCGGGTGCCGGTATTGGTCGATGACGGTATTACCGTCAGCGATTTCCTGGGCGATCGCATGTCATCTTGAACAAAAGTATCACGCCGCGCCGACGCTCTTCGGCGGAGAAATGGGTCGGCACTTGACACGCGTCATCGACCTCTGGGCGACCCGCTCGGTATTTGCGCACATCGTTCGGCTTGTTCTTTGTGACGCGCTCAATCACCTCGATCCGGATGATGCCGAATATGTCAGGACCAGTCGCGAGCTGCAGCTTGGTGTTGACCTGGCTAGCCTGAAGGCATTGCGAGATGAGAACATGAAGCCGTTTATCGAGAGCCTCATTCCGCTGCGATCATACCTTCGGCAAAATACGTTTCTGGGAGGCGAAATGCCTGGCTACGCCGACTACTGCGTTTTTAGCCTGTTCCAGTGGGCGCGAATGGTCAGCTCGTTTCGGCTGATTGAGGCCGGCGATCCGATCTTTGCCTGGCGTTCGCGGATGCTCGACCTGTTTGACGGACTGGCCGCGAATGTTCCGCACGACGATCGATGATTGGACGGGCGGCGTGTAGCGAGAGCAGGCACTTTGATGAAGCGAAACCCAATAACGCTCTATGACCTGGCCGGGATCGACGACGACCTGCGCATCAGCCCGTTCTGCTGGGGCATCAAGATGGCCTTGGCGCACAAGCAGCTTGACTACGAAGCCGTGCCATGGCGACTGATCGAAAAGGAGCGAGTAGCAGCATCGAAAGGCACGACAGCACCGGTAATAGTTGATGGAGTTGTCACGGTGGGGGACTCATGGCGGATAGCGGAATATCTCGATTCAACCTATCCTGATCGACCACTGTTTGCATCGGAACAAGCGAAAGCTTACTGCCGCTGGATTCATCTCTGGACCGAGCGCGTTCTTCATCCTCTCATCGTGCCCATTATCCTTGAAGACGTCCTGAAAGCGATACACCCGATCGACATCGATTATTTCAGGCGTACGCGAGAGCACGCATACGGCAAACCACTGACAGATGTTTGCGACAGATCGGATGCAGCTCATGCGAGTCTGTTCACCGCGACCTCGTTTGTAAGGAGAATGCTTCGCGAGGCGCCCTTCATTTCCGGCGAAAGTCCCTCTTACGGAGACTACATCCTGTTCGGAGCCTATCAATGGGCCCGCTGCTGTTCCGACGCGCAACTATTCCGGGACCAAGACGATCCCACGCGTCTCTGGTTCGCTCGCATGCTCGGCCTTTACGACGGACTGGGCAACCGGGCGCTGCGACTGTCCTTGCTCCCCAAACATCACGCATCATGAGGTGGGTATCGAAATGAACATTGCCAAATTCCTAGAGAATTCCGCGAGAAGCTTCGCAGACACGCCGGCCATTTGCCGTGGAAGGTCGACCGTCCATTCATATCTTCACCTCGGCTCCCGGGCGCAACGCATCGCCGGGGCGCTCGGCTCGCGATTTGGCCTGTGTCCGGGAGACCGCGTCGCGATCCTCATGACCAATCATCCCTCCTATCTCGAAGCCATGTTCGCGACGTGGTGGGCCGGCATGATTGCCGTTCCAATCAATGCACGTCTTCATTCCAAGGAAATCGAATACATTCTTCAGAAATCAAGCGCCAAACTGTGCTTCGTCAATGACGATACAGAAAGCTCGGTTACCCCGCTTGGCGCCTCGCTGCCGCAGCTGAAGGAAATCGTAAATGTCTCGCAGAATGGCTATGGGATGCTTGTGGACGCTGAGGCCCTCACCTCGCCCATGCATCGTCAGCCATCCGATCCTGCGTGGCTCTTCTTCACGAGCGGGACCACAGGAAGGCCAAAAGCTGCGACGCTGACGCACCTGAACCTGCTGGTCATGTCGCTGACCTACCTGGCCGACATCCAACCGGTGACACCATTGCATGCCATCTTCCACGCAGCACCGATGTCGCACGGAACGGGCTTGCTCGCTCTTCCTCATGTAGCAAAGGCCTCGGCCAACGTGACGATGGAGAGCAAGTCGATGAACCACGAGGAGATATTCAGGCTCCTTGAGGTCTATTCCAAAGTCACGATGTATCACACGCCGACAATGGTGAAGCGGATGGTGAATTATCCAGCTCTGTCCGAAGCCCAGCTGTCAAACCTGGACACTGTCTTCTACGGCGGAAGTCCCATGTACCTGGTCGATTTGCAGTACGCGATTCAGAGGCTTGGGCCGAGGCTGGTCCAAATGTGGGCGCAGGCTGAGACGCCCAATACCGGCACCTACCTCAGCAAGGCCGACCATATGAACGTCGCTCACCCCCGCTACCTCGAACGCATTTCTTCAGCAGGGATTGCACGCACCGGCGTCGAACTGATGATTGTCGACGATCGCGATCAGCCATTGCTTTTCGGTGAATTTGGCGAGGTGGTGGTGCGGGGCGACGCGGTCATGGCAGGCTACTGGGAAGATCCGGAAGCCAACGTGCAGACACTGCGCGGCGGCTGGTTGCATACGGGTGACGTGGGAGCGCTTGACCAAGACGGTTACCTGACCATCCGAGATCGCAAGAAAGACATGATCATCAGCGGCGGGTTCAACATCTATCCCCGAGAGATCGAGGAAGTGCTGCTCCGGCACCCGGGTGTACTGGAAGCATCGGTGATTGGTCTGCCTCACGAAGACTATGTCGAACAGGTCACCGCCTGCATCGTTCGCAAACCGACTTCCAATGTCTCCGATGCCGAACTCGACGCCTATTGTCTTGCGAATATCGCTCGCTTCAAACGCCCCCGGTCTTACTTCTGGTTCGACGAGCTCCCGAAGGGTTACTACGGAAAAGTCGAGAAGCGCCAGCTGAGAGATCAATTGGTTCGAAAATCAACCGCGGCATCCTGAGGCGTGATTGTCATGGAAGAGGTTTACATAGTCGGCGTCGGGATGACGCCCTTCGGGAAGCTGGTTCAGAGCTCCGTAAGAAGCTTGACAGCTCAGGCACTTGCAAGCGCGTTGAAGGATGCTGGCCTTGACCGAGGCGATATCGAGGCCGCCTACTTTGCCAATGCGGGGCAAGGAGCCCTGGAAGGTCAACACATGATTGCCGGACAGCTCGCATTGAGGAGCGCGGGCATCCAGGGTATCCCCATCGTCAACGTGGAAAATGCGTGCGCCAGCGCCAGCACTGCCCTTCATCTCGCGTGTTCTTCGATCAGGTCCGGTGCCGCCGAGATTGCGCTCGCCATTGGCGCAGAGAAGATGGTGATGCCGGACAAGCGCAGCAGCTTTGCGGTTTTCAACGGTGCATGGGACGTTGGCGGGGTGGACGCCGTTCTTGAAGACCTCAAGCTGATTGCTGGCAATTCAGATGGCGATCAGGAACCTGACGATACCAACCGCAGCGTCTTCATGGATGTCTATGCCGCGCTCGCCAAGCAGCACATGAGGCTCTATGGAACCACCGTGCGTCAACTTGCAACGGTATCGAGCAAGAACCATTGGCACTCAACATTCAATCCGCTTGCGCAGTATCGCACCGCAATCACGGTTGAGGACGTGCTCGGCGCCAGACAGGTTTCGTGGCCTCTCACTGTACCGATGTGTTCGCCGATAAGCGACGGTGCCGCAGCGGCTGTTCTTTGCCACAAAAGTGCGTTGCACAGATTTAACCCTTCGCGAGCCATCCGCCTTCGCGCCAGTTCGCTCGCGAGCGGTGGCGACAGGGGAGTGGACGACCAGAAGCAGCACGTCAGCCACCGCGCCGCCAACCGCGCCTATCAATCAGCGGGTATCGGTCCCAGTGATATCTCGGTGGCCGAGGTTCACGACGCCTCAGCCGTCGGAGAGATCATTCAATCGGAGAACTTGAGTTTTTGCGATTTCGGCGAGGGCGGTATTCTGGCGGAGCGCGGAGAAACCAGGATTGGTGGCCGCATTCCCATAAATCCATCTGGAGGCCTGGAAAGCAAGGGCCACCCGATCGGCGCAACCGGATTGGGGCAGATCTTCGAGCTTGTCACGCAGTTGCGTGGCGAGGCTGGAAGCCGCCAGGTATCGGATGCGCGAACAGCTATTGCAGAGAACGGCGGCGGATTCCACCGCTTCGAGGAAGTAAGCGCTTGCGTCACGATCCTTAGTCGGGATTAGCGCAACCCCTCGTCGATCACCCAGGCCGAACTCGAAGCTCGTGCAGCCATCGTCGCCCAGATGGCACCAGAAAACTTAAGTACACCTTGGGATCGGCGTACCCAGTCCTTGAAGGCGTTCTTCGAACAAACTCGTAGAGCGCCAATAGCGTGCGTTGGATTTCCGCTCGTTGATCAACCGCCCAACGCAAATGGTCTACGTCAGGCTTTTTGACGTCTTTGAGCTTCTCGGCAAATTTCGGATCATTCGACAGCTTGAACGCACGGATGCGATGCGGCGCGAGTTGGTGGGCTTCGAGAATACGTTGCACCGAACGCAGGCTCACTCCCGCGGCTTTCGCCAGCATCCGCCCGGTCCAGTGGGTTGTTTCTCCCGGCGGCGGCCCGAGCGCCAGGTCGACTATTCTCTGCACGGTGCCGGCCGGCAGCGGCGGTATGCCGGGCTTGCGCGTCTTGTCGCGCGTCAGGCCTTCGACGCCCTCCGCCATGAACCGCCCCTGCCATCGCCACACCACGGGCTTGGATTTGCCCGAGCGACGCATGATCTCGGTGGTGCCACAGCCGTCGGCCGTGGCCAAGATGATGTTGGCACGCCACACGTGCTTCTGAGGCGCGCTGCGATCGCAAACGCGAGCAATCCCGATCGTATTTCAAGGCGTTCCCGATCCGGCCAGTCTCGGCCTGGTGGCAAGTCTGGCGCATCCCGGGGGGCAACATCACAGGCTTTACCATTTTTGACGCACCGATGGCAGGCAAATGGTTGGAGATGCTGACTTAAATCGAGCCCCCAGCAGCGCACGTAGCGGTGTTGTACCGTCCAACACCGTGGAGCAGCATGGTCCTAAAAACTATTGAACAAAGCGCCTCTTCACTTGCGGTGCCGGTGCAGGCCGCTCCCGTCAGTACCGATTCCGAGATCGACGCTGCGATGGCCCAGGTTGCACGTGAAGCGCGCGGCGGCATCGTGGTCCTTGCCAGCCCCTTCACTATGACCCACCGCGATGCCATCGTCAGCCTTGCCGCCAAGCACCGTCTTCCTGCAGTCTATGCTGCGCGGGTCTTCGCCACGGCGGCCGGGCTGATGTCGTATGGCGTCGAGCCGATGGACCTGGCGGTTCCATGTGCAGACTACGTCGACCGTATTCTCAAAGGTGCCAAGCCCGGCGACCTGCCGGTCCAACAGCCGACTAAGTTTAGGCTTGTGATAAATCTGAAAACCGCAAAGTCACTCGGCATAACCATTCCGGACCAACTCATCTCACTCGCCGACGAGGTGATCGAATAGTCCGGCGATTTGCTGCGATGCATGAGTTCGGAATTGGCACCTTTGAGACATGCCGACCGCCACGATCAATGTCCGCTTCCGGTAGAAGACCAGAAAACATCTGCTCTGGTTGAGTATTTCGCATTTTGCCGAGTAGGCCCGGGGAATTTCACCCCGAGCCTCTCACAGATCCGGACTTGATACTCTCGCATCATCCGGCTCGTGCCATCGATTGAAGGCTGCCGCCTTCCGTTGAACTTCGGGCTCCTCCCGTTGCCAGTTGGCCCGATTCATCGTCGATGACCCGCCCCCTTCGCTCCACGACCATTGCAGCCGCTTCCTCGCTACTACGGAGCAGTCCGCCCCTCTCCGGCGCATCGGTACTATCGGCCTTGCGGTTGGAGCCGCTTGTGCCTTTTCCCTTGGCATCGCCGGCCAGGTTCTCACGTTCCTTACAAGAGCCTGGTTGAGCTTCGCGCCGTCTACATGCCGGATGTCGCTTGGGCCGTATCAGGACATCGCCCAAGCTGATCCCGGAGGAAGGGTCAGCCCCCGGTTTTGACATCGCCTGATCCGATTTCGACACTTCATCGACGGTTCGCTTGCGCTCGCCTCTCTCAACCGTACCTGCCGGGATCAACCGTCCCAGCGTTTCCGCAGCGCTCACCACCGTGGCTTTTGACCAAAGCGGCCCGCGGTGGCTTGGGATCAGCGACCTGATCGCCGAACCCGAAGGACCTACCTTCATCTCCTATAAAGTTGCGCGCAGCCGTTTGGACCGGCTACGCTTCGTGACACAAGACCCTTCACTGACATGGGCTCTCCAAGGCCTTTGCATTGCACACCGATCATCCAAATGCGTTAAGCGCTTGCCGAGTGACGGCGATTTTGGCTTAATGGGATTGGAGACGTGTGAGCCAGAGGGACCGCCATGGCAGCGGATACCGCGCACGCGCCGGACCATCAGCCCGTCATCTCCTATTCGCGCAAGGACATGGCCTTCGCGGATCGGCTCGACGCCGCGCTCACACGATGCGAACTCCGAATGAGTTGCCATCAAAAGGGAGGTTTGCGATGCCCTACCGCATAGACAACATCGACCCAAGGACGACAGTCATGATCGTCGTCGACATGCAGAACGACTTTGTCACCGAAGGCGCGAAGCTGCAGTCGGCGCAAGCGCACGCCATGGTGCCAAAACTCGCCGCGACACTCAGATTTTGTCGGGAGAAGGGCATCCGCGTTGTCTACACGGCACATGTCCATCGCCGCGATGGCTGCGATATGGGACTATACGACGATCTTTATTCGGTAGTCGCGGATCGCTCGGTGTTGGTCGATGGATCGCCGGGGGCCGAGATCTACAAAGACCTGGCGCCGGCGCCGGGCGAGCACGTCATCAAAAATCACCGCTATAGCGCGTTCTTCGCGACCGACCTTGATTTGATATTGCGGGAATGGGGTGTCAAAACCGTAATCATATCCGGCACGACGACGGAAAACTGCTGTCATGCAACGGCACGCGACGCCATGTTCCACAATTATCAAGTCGCGTTCCTTTCGGATGCGACGGGAACATTCGACTATCCGGACGTCGGCCAGGGCGCACTGTCGGCGGCCGATGTCCATCGGGCCACATTGACTATACTCGCGTTCTCGACAGCCGACGTTATGACCGTCGACGAATTCAAAGCGCGCGTGGTCGGCGCCAATGTCGCCGCGGCGAACCAGGCGGCGTAACGGGCAGAGCAAATGGCAAGCAACCCGGATTTCGCAGAGCGAAATCCGGGGAGACAGCGAGGGCTTCAGCGGGTGACCCGGGTTTCGCCGCGCTCAATCGGGCTACGTCCTCGTTATTCCGGGGCCGAACGAAGCGAGGGGTTGGTTTATGGACGCATCGACACGACGCGGACACGATGCGTCGGCAACATCGATTAGGCGGCCGTAGAAGCTAACTTTGCTGCTCAACAGCAGAGGGAGAGCAAGCATGGAAGCGGCGCGATAAGGGAGATCGGCCGTATTGAGCGCAATCGCGTCGGCCAATTCGGCGGCCGCATCACCGGCTATGCCACCGAGATCGGCTTATTCGCTCATGCACTCGGCGAAAGCAACGAAGATTTGAAAGCGCTGATCGGCGCGACAGAGTTGAATTAACCGGAGGCAGGCTGCGGCGTCGCTGAGAACGCCTTATGAACCTGAAGAGGGCTGCATTGCGGTTGCTTGTTGGTCAATCAATTGAAGTGCGATGCACTCCCATATTCTTAGAAAGCGTCACATGATGGCGAACTGCCTTGACCGCGAGCTTACCGATTTGGAGTTGAACGAGTTGTACGACGCCCTCACGCGCTGGCAAGCTTCTCAAGAATTTGTCTCCAGGGTCGAAGCGCTCGCCGCCCTCGTTAGTTCATCCACCCTTTTCAACAAAGCTAAGGTGGGTTTCTTACGCGACGCCATTCCAATCGCGGAATTTGCCAAACATCGCGAAGTGCAGTCAATCCGCCTGACCAGACAACAGGAAGGATTGAACGATGGACAGTTTCGGAGTGCGGAGGAAATAGTTGATATCGAAGTGACCGAGGTGATGGAGCCTGGCAGACGGCGCGGGGACGAATACCGTTGTGGTGCAAAACAACAAAGCATTCGCGACTTTGATCCTCACCTTGGCAAAGCAATCGCGTTTGAACTTGCAAAAGGAGTTAGGAGGAAGGGTGAGAAAGCCTACTCTACAAGGCCGTTGCTCTTGGTTTATCTGAACATTACGACCGGCGGACGCCTCGGGAATGAAGTAGAAGCCGCTGTTGAGAAACTTCGAACGGAGTACGCGAACACGTTTCGAGAAATATGCGTTCTATGGGGTACCAAGTGGCACTAGATAGCGGAAGCCCGCATGAGCATTCTTTACGCGTCTGTCCCTCAAGGGCATGAATACCTCGAAGAGGGCGACTCGATAACTTTTCATCATTGTGTTTACAGTTCATCCTATCGTATGGGATTCTACGATCAGATAGGTAAGACCCAATGGTCGGACAACACCTCACTAAGTCGCGCTACATCGCGGGTCTGCAATGCCCACGGCGTCTATGGTCGCTTGTCCACGATCCGCTGCCCTACGAGGCACCCGCTCCAGCCTCTCCCATGAACGTCGGGCAGGAAGTCGGCCAGAAGGCCCGCCTGCTGTTTCCCGGGGGCGTGCAGATCATCGAACATGCGTGGCAACACTCGGAGGCTGTCAATCGAACAGCCAAACTCATGACGGACGCCTTTGTGCCAGCTATCTTCGAGGCTGCATTCGATTACGAGGAAATTCGTATTCGGGTGGATGTGCTGGAGCGCCTCGCGAACGGTGCCTGGGGATTGCGTGAAGTGAAGGGTATCCGCCCTCGAAGCAAAAGAACGTCAACGCCATGACATTTCAAGCGAGTTTTCTGGTACAGATCCGACCCTTCCTTTTGCTTTTGTTGCCTCGGATACGAATAGGAGCCCTTTGGTCTCTAACAATGAGCGCTTTGCGCTGTGGCCGCTCAGACCCCGGATGAAGAGCGAGGTCCCCGAATGACCACGCCCCCAGTGCATCCTGACGGGATTAGAATTCCCGCCGCGTGGGAACCTCATTCCTATTGTTGGATGGCTTGGGCTGTTCATCCAGAATGGGGGGATTACGTTGAGCCCGTGAAGAGAGAGCTCCGCGAAATAATTTTAACAATTTCCGAGTTTGAACCCATACGGGTATTGGTGCCGCCAGATCAGATTCGTGATGCTCAGGATCAATCCTTCGGCCCGAATGTTGAGATCATTGAAGCCCCCGTAGACGACATATGGATGCGGGACATCGCACCCACTTTCGCACTGAGCGAAAGTGGCTTCATCGCGGTCGATTGGAACTTTAATGCTTGGGGTTCGACCCCCATAAGGCCCGCTCGGCCAGGCGACCGGCTCGCAGGCTTGATTTCATCCAAACTTGGAATTTCAGCCATGCCCGCGCCATTCATTGCAGATGGCGGTGCCGTGGTCACGGATGGGGACGGAACCGTCGTCACCACCAAAAGCTGCCTGCTCAATCCCAACCGAAATCCTGCTTTTGGTCGAACAGAGCGAGAGAGAATTGCATCTATCGAGCAAGGTTTTTCAACATTAGGGATTTGCAACGTTATTTGGTTAGACGGTGATGCGACAGAGCCCATCACAAGTGGGCATACCGATGGCTACGTACTTTTTACGGAGCCGGGTAAACTGATCGTCGAAGGGATAGATCTTGTTGACGGACCGTCATGCACATCATCAGGTCAAACAGATATTGATCGTCTCAAACGAAGCAAGGACGCGCGGAATTGTCCACTACAGATTACGACCGTACTTCCGCCTCGGCGACAGTACATGCGGTTCGCGCAGCGAGCTTTCGCACCCTGCTACCTCAACGCTTACCTCGCTAATGGAGCGGTAGTAACCGGAAAATTCGGAGATCCCGAGCGGGACGAGGCGGCACGCGTGGTCTTGCAAGAATTGTTCCCTGGCCGTGATGTTCGCATGCTGTCGATTGACCATATTGCATGGGGCGGCGGCGGCATTCATTGTCTGACGCAGCCGATGCCCCACACTAATAGGCTGTCTGCAGGATGCGGTCTTACTAACCGATAATCACAAACATTGCGTAAGAGAGGGCTGAACAATGTCATTGCAAATGAGCACACTCCCGCACAACTTCTTCGACCACGATGTTGAAACGGTCGCGAAGGCGCTGTTAAGCGTTTCTTTGTTCACCGTCGATCAATACGGAAACAAAGTTGGGGGGCGGATCGTGGAAACTGAAGCTTATGATCAAAATGACTGCGCCGCGCATTGCTACTGCCCCGACGGTAAAAGGCCACTGAAAATGGGATCAGCAGAAGCAATGTTCCTCGCAGGCGGTCATGCATACGTCTATCGTGCTCGATCTTATTGGTGCCTAAACATTGTTTGCGGAGACGAACACTTTGGAAGCGCAGTTCTCATACGCGCGCTGGCCCCCGAAGCCGGAAAAGAGACAATGCGCGAGCGACACAGGAAAAATTACGAATTGGCTTGGGTCAGGGATGAGGAGAAATACGTCTACTCCTTGTGTGATGGCCCAGGAAAGCTATGCGTTTCGCTTGGAATAGGCGGCTCCCTCAATAGAGAACCACTAAACAAACATCCGTTCGAGTTTCAATTGAATAACGACTCGCCACAAATTGCGTCTGGGCCTCGCATTCGAGTGCAAGGATTAATTGAGAAGAGCCGATCATATGTTCATCCTTCTCAGAAAGACGAGGCGATTTCACGACCGTGGCGATTTGTCGATAATACTGCTTTGGCCTTCGTGAGCGAGAAGCGGAGCGTGGTATCTCTACTCGCATGAGCAGAGAGAGAACATCGCGAAAGAGAGGCGGCGGACACAGGTCCCTCTCGAAGGATGCGTTAAACTCGATAAAAATTCGCCACTATGGTCAAAGCTGATTGGCAAAGACGGAAACCGCCTATGGCCTGACTGCTGGAGCGCCCAACACGGCGAGATTTACGTGGACAGACAGCCGAAGGTTCTTGCACTCAGATACGAGTTAGGCTGCCTTTTTGCCACGATCCCTGTTGGCCTGTTGCAGGCGCTTATTCTCAGCCTGCGTATTGCGGACGGCTTCTGCGAGCATCTCGCGTAGCTCAGCCTTGGTCTTTGTGGGTTCGCGCTTGGGTGGTTGCCATTGTGTCATACAGGTTATCTGGGAAGTCGGTTGCGGAATTAAATCCCCGCCGGGACTGCCTGCATGTCTGCTTTTACGCATAGCAGACCTAAATCAGACATCGACGATTTGGACACCCTCAGTCGGGTTAGCGAAGTCGCTAGCGGTCACTACGGCCCGATCACCATCACCACGTCGCTCAGAGCCGGCTCCGCAAATTTGAACAGGTCGATAAGTGGAGTTTCTGCCTGAAGGCGGCGATAATTGCCGTGAACAGGAGAGACCATGAACAGACGACCGCGCCGGAACCACACACCGGCCTTCAAGGCGAAGGTGGCGCTTGCCGCCGTCAAGGGCGACCGGACGATAGCCCAGCTGGCCGAGTACTTTGATGTCCACCCCAATCAGATCACGGCCTGGAAGGCCCAGTTGGAGGGCGGCGCTTCCGGGGTTTTCGGCTCGGGAAGCATGGCGCCCGCCGCGCCTGCGATCGACGTGAAGTCGCTGCACGCCAAGATCGGGGAGTTGACGCTGGAGAACGATTTTTTAGAAGGAGCGCTCACCAAGGCGGGATTGCTGAGCGCAAAGCGATGATCGACCGTGAGCACGATCTGTCGATCACCAAGCAGGCTGAGGTTCTGCGGATCAGTCGGGGCAGCGTCTATTACCTGCCGCGCCCGGTGCCGGACGCCGATCTCGCGATCATGCGGCGTCTCGACCGGTTGCATCTGGAGTATCCCTTCGCCGGTTCGCGTATGTTGCGAGGCCTGCTGGCTTTGCAGGGGTGCAAGATCGGCCGCCGGCATGTCAAAACGCTGATGCAGCGGATGGGGATAGAGGCGCTCTATCGCCGTCCGCGCACCACGAAGCCCGAACCCGGCCACAAGATCTATCCATATCTGCTGCGCGGCATCGAGATCACGCGACCGAACCAGGTCTGGGCGATGGACATTACCTACATCCCGATGGAGCGGGGCTTCGTTTATCTCGCCGTCGTGCTCGATTGGGCGACCCGCCGGGTTCTGTCGTGGCGGCTGTCGATCACGATGGAGGCGGCCTTCTGCGTCGAGACGCTGGAGGATGCCCTGGCTCGTCATGGCAAGCCGGAAATCTTCAACACGGACCAGGGCTCGCAGTTCACCGGCTCGGCCTTCACCAGCGTGCTCACCAACAATGGCATCGCCATCAGCATGGACGGCAAGGGCGCCTGGCGCGACAACGTGTTCGTCGAGCGGCTGTGGCGCAGCGTCAAATACGAGGAGGTGTACCTGCGAGCCTACGACAACGTCAGCGAGGCCCGCGCCTCGATCGGCCGATATCTCGATTTCTACAATAGCCGCCGACCGCACCAAAGCCTTGACGACGCCACACCGGATCAAGCCTACTTCAACCAGCCGCCATTCCGCTTGGCGGCCTAACCCCGGCAGACGCTCCACTTATCGACGCGGAGATTCTGTTCAGACAACCGGGACCAGCTCACTCACCATCGACTGCGGCGCTGGCAACGTTGGAAATATTGCTAACTCCAGTGCTTCAGCGATCACGATCAACACAACTGCCGCAGCCACTATCATTCTTCGCCATCTCGCCCTGAATGGCCTTTCCAACACTACTTTCTTACACGGAATCTACGCCGCCTCATTTTTCAGCGGCACGCTGATCGTCGAAGACTGCATGATTTACGGGTATCACAATGGATTTGGAATTTTCTTTGAACCGGCCAGCGGTCGCGGCCTGCTGCAGGTGTCAAATTCCCAGGTGTTCGACAACGTTACGGGAATCGGAGTTATCGCCGCGGGTAGCCAGATCGCTTCGGTGACGTTGAACCGGGTTGAGTTGGTGGCAAATTCAGCTGACGGCCTTGGATTTGGCGGCAACGTCGTCGCTGGCACGATGCGTGACAGCGTCGCCGGAGAAAACGGGAACTCGGGTTTAGTTACGTCCGCAAGCCAGGTCTTTTTCACGGTCGAGGAGTCGAGCATCGTCGACAATCTGGTTAATGGCATCCAGACCAACTCGGCTGGTTCGGTTGTCAAGGTGGCCGCATCAACGATCGGCGGGAATGGCACAGGGATACTAGCCTCATCGGGGTCAATCGTCTCGTTCGGCGACAACCATATAAGCGACAACGGCAGCGACGGGAATTTCACCAGCACCAAAGCGCTGAAATAGGCTTTCGGCCTCTTTCACTGGTGTGGGCGGCGACTTCTCTTGTTGGCACAACTCGGACATGCCGCCGTGGTCGCTCTATGTCCGTTCCTGGGGGCAAAAAAAGCGGAGTGCGCCGGGAGACCGGCAAGGAGTAGATGGTGCAAGTCCATCACGATGAAGGAGTAGCGAACCGCATCGACCCCGAGTCATGCGCAGATGGCCGCGAGGGCATCGGCGAAGCGTTGACAGGGGAGCGCATAGGCCAGCCATTGAGCCGCGAAAGTACCCTCATCCTGGGTGCCGACGTCGTTCCGCTGACGGAAGGCAACACGGATGGGCGCGATAATGCGAGCGCCCAGACGGCCCGGCGTGGTCTTAGACACTGGCATGTGCGGAAGCTCTTTGCTCGGGAACCGGGAGATCTCATGATCGGCCAGCGCTACAAGCGTGTAGCACTGGTCCGTGTCGGGAAGGCGAGGAGCCGTAGCCGATGATGTACGATCATGAGAAGTCTGACCCCGCCATAGTAGCTGTGAAGCCGACGAACAAGGCCGGGCAACCGGCGGCGGAGTTGGGGGAGCCAAGGGCGGGGGCCGAGGGGAATGTAAGTCAGCAAAGCACGGGCCGGGCACAGTACCGGGGAACCGTGTCACAGGCGCTGAAGCGCATACGGAATATCGTGAGAATATCACGGCGCGCCGTTACACACCCGAGGTGGGAGCCGTGTGCCCGAATTGGGCTCGTACGGATCTGTGCGGGTTGCGCCTTGCAAGCGCGTTGAAGTCTGCCGTCTGAGATGGCGGCCGCGGCAAAGCCTAGCGAGCAGCCGCGAACCGAGTCTTGCGTGGCGTCCGGTAACGGCCGCTGCGAAGCGTAGACAGGGAGGTTGTAGGCCGGAATGAAGTGAACGGGAAAATAGCCCCGAAATCGATCGTGATCGGAGTAGCTGACCCTATCCCGTAAAGGGGAAGGCGGAATCAAAGGCCGCGACTTCGCGAGCGGCCTGAGGTGCTCCCGGGGTTCGTACCGCCAGCATGCAACCAAAGGAAGCAACGTGAACAAGGGAGATCCATCCGGTTCAAACGCAAGTTTGTAGGGCCCGACAAGCCGCCAAGGTTAGAAAGGCCTGACGACCGAATGGAAGTCATACTGACTGATAGTACTCGGAGGACGGGAAAGCCGGCCACATGGGGAAGCGGTCAGCGGTAGTTGAATTGTTCTTGGGCGACATGGGCTCCATTCAACGGGAGTTACGGCCTTCTATTCAAAGAGAAGATCAGCTGACCATGGAAACGAAACTTGAACAGATAGCAGTGAAAGCTCGAAGGGAGCCAAATCTCCGCTTCACCTCGCTGGCCCATCACATCACGCGCGACCGGGTACTTAAGAATTTATCAAAGATTCCGAAGCGATCCGCCGCCGGGGTGGATGGTCAGACGGTGGAGGCGGCGAAGCAGAGCTTCGAGGGTTGGATAGAGCCGATGCTCCAATCCATTCACCGCCAGGGATATCGCGCGCCCAACATTCGGCGGGTCTATATCCCCAAGCCTGGCAAGACGGAGAAGCGCCCCCTCGGGGTTCCAACTGTCGCCGACCGGGCGCTCCAACGCACCACGGCTGAGGTGCTGTCCGCCATCTACGAGCGGGACTTCTTGCCCTGCTCGTTCGGTGGCAGGCCAGAGCTCAGCGCCCATCACGCCTTGGCGACCCTCAATGAGGTCATCGCCGGCGGCATGACGGGGTGGGTGCTGGAGGCGGATTTGAAGAACTTCTTCGGGAGTCTCAATCATGATTGGGTACTCCGGTTTGTCGAACATCGAGTAGGCGATCCGCGTCTGATCAGTTTGATCCGGCGTTGGTTGAAAGCGGGCGTCTTGGAAGATGGAGCGGTTCATCCGAGCGAGCAGGGAACCCCGCAAGGTGGATCAATTAGTGTGCTGTTGAGCAACGTGTACCTTCATTATGTTCTCGACCTATGGTTCGAACGCGTGGTGAAGGGCCGGTTGCGGGGCGAAGCCCGACTGGTACGCTATATCGATGACTTTGTGATCTGTTTCCAATATCGATCGGATGCCATCCGCGTACAGGATGCCTTACGTCTCCGGTTGGGGAAGTTTGGCCTCACTCTAGAGCCGACCAAGACCAAATTGGTCGAGTTTGGTCGGTTCGCGCAAAGACACGCGGGCAAACGCGGCAGGAATCGCCCGGAAACCATCTACTTCCTGGGTCTGACGCTCTATTGTACGCGAAACCGAAAAGGTAACTTCAAGGTTGGGATGCGCACCGAGAAATCTCGGCTAAGGCGCAGCCTTACGTCTCTGCAAGAGCTAATGCAGCGAATACGACATCAAACGATCAGTGACCAGGCCGGTGAAATCAACATCGTCCTGCGCGGCCACTATGCTTACTACGGCGTCGCCGGAAATCTCCGGAGCCTCGTAAAAGTCTATCGGGTCGTCGAACGTTACTGGCGCAAGATGTTGTGCAGCCGCAGCTGGGCGGGCCGTGGCCTCACTTGGGACGCCTTCCACCAAATCAAAGAGCGGACTCCGTTGCTGAAACCAAAACTGCGTCTCCCATACGGGAAGCTGCAGATGCTAGCAGTGCTGTGAACCAACTGCCGAAGAGCGTGGTGCGGTAAATCCGCACGCCACGTTCTGTGGGAATCGGGGGCGGGCGACTGCCCCCGATGACCCGGTGGGCGCGAGGTAACTCGCGTCCCTACCGCGAAAATCTTTTGCTCGGATTGAGCTTTTCAGCTTTTGACCCAGACTGTGTGAAAACCTGACCGATGCTATGATTCCCTTGCTGAATTGCGGGGGAATGATGAAGGGTTTCGTTGAAGGGGCGGATCGCCAGCAGACGACGCTGTTACCGGAATGCCTTGATGATTGGGTGGACGAGAGCAATCCTGTTCGTGCGGTCGATGTGTTCGTCGATGCGCTGGAACTGCGCGAGCTGGGGTTCGAGGGCGTCACCCCGGCAGCGACCGGCCGGCCGGGATATCATCCGTCGCCGATGCTCAAGCTTTATATCTACGGCTATCTCAACCGGGTCCAATCGAGCCGGCGGCTGGAGCGTGAGGCTGGCCGCAATCTGGAAGTGATGTGGCTGACGGGACGGCTGGTTCCGGATCACAAAACCATCGCCGATTTCCGCAAAGACAACGGCCCGGCCATCAAGAAGGTCTGCGCGCAATTCGTAGCCTTGTGCCGCAAGATGGGTCTGCTGGCGAAAGCGAGCGTTGCGATCGACGGCAGCAAGTTCAAGGCGGTTAACTCGCGCGACAACAACTTCACGAAGGGAAAGATGGAGCGGCGTCTGGCGCAGATCGAGGAGAGCGTTGCGCGCTATCTGAGCCAGCTCGACACCGCCGATCGCCAGACAGCTGCCGGTGAGGCGCCCTCGGAGGAGCTTGTGGCCAGGACCACGCGGCTCAAGGAGAAGCTGATCAAGCTCGAAGAAGAGGTGAAGCGCCTTAAAGCGATCGAGAAAGTGATGCTTGCTGCGCCCGATCAACAGGTCTCCTTCACCGATCCTGATTTCCCGCTCGATGGCGACCAGCGGACGCGGCTCTGGGATGGTCGGCTATAATGTGCAAGCGGCCGTCGATACGACGAACCATCTGATCGTCGCGCATGAGGTGACCAACGTCGGCACCGACAAGTCGCATCTTGCGAACATGGCCAACCAGGCGAAGGCGGCATTGGAGGCAGAAAACCTCGAAGCCTTCGCCGATCGCGGCTACTTCAAAGGCGAGGAGATCCTCGCATGCGATGAGGCTGGGATCACGGTCACGCTGCCAAAACCCCAGACATCGGAGGCGAAGTCGGAAGGCCGCTTCGGCAAGCAGGATTTCCGCTACGTGGCTGAGGAGGACATCTACATTTGTCCTACCGGTGAGAAGCTCACCAACCACTTCACGAACGAGGAAAATGGATTGGTCCTGCATCACTACTGGACCAATGCGTGCCGCACTTGCGCGCTGAAGGCTCAGTGCACGAAGGGACCGCAACGTCGCATCAAGCGGTGGGAGGACGAGTATGTTGTCGATGCTGTGCAGGCGCGCCTGGACAAAAATCCGGACGCGATGCGTACTCGTCGCGAGACAGTCGAACATCCGTTCGGCACGCTGAAGATGCGGATGGGGGCGACGCACTTTTTGATGAAGACGCTGCCCAAAGTGGCGACTGAGATTGCGTTGCACGTGCTCGCCTACAACCTCACGCGCGTGATGAACATCATCGGTATCAAACCGTTCCTCGCGGCGATCCGGGCTTGAGGAGCGCGTCATGGTGCCCGCCGTGAGACCGTTAGGTCGCTCAGCATGGCCCGAGGCTGCGCCCGGATTGACTCCAGACCCGATACAGCAAAAATAGGCTCAGCCGATCGCGTCGAGGTCCATCACGCCCGGTTACTTGCAGTTATTGGGGTACGAAAAACGTTTCCACACGGCCTGGACCCGGAACGTTCATTGCGGACACGGCGGTAGAGTAGAGCTCCTCCTTAAAGTGTCATAGGCTTGGAGGTGCTGACCCCCGGTTTCTCTCCGATGTCACACACGCATCGGACCGATGGGTTCGGAGTATTTTGACTTCAGGCAAAGGGAGAGCAATTATGAAAAAGGTTATTGGATTTGTTTTCGCCTGTCTCGGCATCGCTTTTGGCTTTGCCGTAGTCACCACCGCTCATGCCCAAAACTCTCATAGTTTCGTTTCGGGGAACGGCACCGGCACCGCCTGTACGTTTTCGGCACCGTGTGCCTTCTTCATCACCGCGGTCGGTGCGACGAATTCCGGAGGCCTCGTAACCTGCGTCGACCAAGGCGCAAGTGCGGGGGGCAATAGTGAAACTGACATTACTATCACCAAGAGCATAACAATCGATTGTGCTGGAGTTTCGACCGGAGTTTATAATGTAGTAATAAATGGCCCCGGAATTGTCGTGACGCTGCGCAACCTGAATATAAACGGACTTACCAGTGGGGGCTTTGGCATCGATTTTCAAAACGGTTCTGCCCTGTTCGTCGAACATTGCGTCATTGAAAATTGGACGGCCGCCGGCGCTCAAGGAATCATTTTCTCTCCTAACGTCACGGCTGAACTCCATGTGACTGACAGCGTCATCAAGAACAACGGTAACGGTAGCAGCGGCGGCGGCATCATTATTCAGCCATCGGGATCGGGGGCTGTACATGCCGTGATCGAAAGGACGACGGTCGAAAACAACACCTATGGCATCTTCGCTAATAACACCGGCAGCACCGGATCGATCTTGCTTCACATCAAGGACAGCACGGTAGCAAACAGCGCCGTCAATGGCATCTCCGCCTATACGGCAGGATCGATTACGGCAATCGTTATCGATCACAGTTCATCGCTGATCAACGGCGGCAGCGGTATCCTGTCGCAAGGCTCGGGTGGCCTCGTGTTCCTTTCGGACACGACGGTGATGTCCAACGTCACCGGTCTGTCCGCGATCGGGGGCGGTACAATCTACTCCTACGGGAACAACCGGCTGACCGGAAACGCCAGCGACGGAGTAACGCCGGTGACCGGCGGATTTGCATTGAGGTAAGACCCAACCGAGAGAGCCTAGCCCGTCAGTAAGCGCCGTGGTTGAATAGCCACGCGGTTGTGCTCGCGCGTTTGCCGCCGCGTCGAATGTCGTCAACTCAATCCATTTGGAGCAAGATCATGAGAAAAATCATTCTGTTGTGCGCCTCGCTTTTTGTGACGGTGCTGTTGTTTTCGGCAAGTCCCGTTCGGGCGCAGAACGTGGCGTGGGTCGGTCCCAACGGGGACGACATGAACGCCTGCATCGAGACTTCCCCGTGCGCTACATTTCAGGGTGTGATCAACAAGGGCAACATCTCTGAGATCAATTGCCTTGGCAGCGGTAACTACCACCCGTTCACGATCACCGCATCGATCACCATCGACTGCGGCGCTGGCAACATTGGAAATATCGTCAATTCCACTAATGCAGCGATCACGATCAACACAACCGCCGCAGCCACCATCATTCTCCGCCATCTTGCCCTGAATGGGCTTTCTACGTCCGCTTTTGTGAACGGAATTACTGCCACTTCATTTTTCAGCGGCACGCTGATCGTCGAAGACTGCATGATTTCATGGGTATCCCAACGGTTTTGGAATTGATTTCAGACCGAACAATGACCGCGGCCTGCTGCAGGTTTCAAATTCCCAGATGTTCGGTAACTCCGTCGGAATCTCAGTCTCCCCCTTTAGTGGTCAAATCGCTTCCGTGACGTTGAGCCGTGTTGAGTTGGTGGCAAATGTGAATAACGGCCTCAGTCTCGCCGGCGGCGTTGTCGCTGGGACGATGCGTGAAAGCGTCGTCGGAGAAAACGGAGTCACGGGTGTCCTTGCGTCCGGAAGTCAGGTCTTTTTCACGGTCGAAGAGTCGAGCATCGTCGACAATCTGATCAATGGCATCCAGACCTTTTCGGCTGGTTCGGTTGTCAATGTCGGCGCATCGACAATCGGCGGCAACGGCACGGGGGTATATGCCCAATCGGGGTCCCTAATCTCCTTCGGCAACAACCAGTTCAGCGCCAACGGCAGCGACGGAAACTTCACCAGCACCAAGGCGCTGAAATAGGCGTGTGGGTTAGCGCGGAGGTCGCCTCAGTTGGTGGCCTCTTTCGTTGCTGCAGCAGGCGGGTTTGATGTCCAGAGTCTGTGAAGGTTTGCGGATGGCGGCCCATGAAGGTGGCGCGGTGGTCACGGGGGCCGGCGTACGCAAACCTCCAGGGGAGGAAACCGCGGAAGATGTGATGAGTGGTGCGTCAGGCGCTATGGGGATTTAGCTGCTGCCGGTCTTTTGCCGAGGTGGGTTGGGAGCTTTCTCGGCAGGCGATCGCGGGCGCTACGAAGCGGGTCGGCCAGTTGCAAGGAGCAGAATCGGAGTTGCGCGGCGGTGATGGAATGAGACGGCGACTATCGTGAGCAGCGCGACGGCGAGCATGGTCATTTCCGACCGATAGCCGGCGCAGCGGAAGTGCAGCACTGGGATGTTGCATCGAACGTGATCTGATCATGATGTGTCGATTCTGATTGTGGCAGGGGCTGCGGCGGGACGGGTGCGCGGTGAGCATCCGCGCTGGAACCTCTCGATGATAATCATGCGACCGCCGCAGCACGGGCACGGCTGCGATAGCGGCTTGGGTTCCTCAGTCTCGGCGCGCCTCGTATCCGCGGCCTCGGGCTGTGCCGTTGATGGGTCGAGCAATCGGCGCGCTCGGGCGATGTTACCGGCGCGCGTGCCGCTGGCGAGCAGGCCGTAGTGGCGGATGCGGTGGAAGCCGTGCGGCAGGACGTGGATCAGAAATCTGCGGATGAACTCGGCGGTAACGAGTGTCATGACCTTCTGGCGATCACGACCTTCGGTGCGATAGTCCTTCCATCGGAAGGTGACGCCGTTGCGGTCGGAGGCAATCAATCGGCTGTTGGCGATGGCGACGCGGTGGGTATAGCGCGACAGATAGGCCAAAACGGCGTGTGGCCCGCCGAACGGGCGCTTGGCATAGACCACCCATTCGGCTCGGCGTAGCGGTGCCAGATATGCCGCGAACGCCTTCGTGTCGGCGAGAGCGACATGACCGCCGAAGAACTTCAGGTGGCCGGCTTTGTGGACCGCGATCAGCTTCTCCAGGAACAGTCGGCGAAACAGGCGCGAGAGCACGCGCACTGGCAGGAAGAAGCCAGGCCGGCACGCCACCCAGCGCTCGCCATCGAGCGAGATGCCGCCGCCCGGCACGATCATGTGGACGTGCGGATGATGGGTCATGGCCGAGCCCCAGGTATGGAGAACCGAGGTGATGCCGACGCGGGCGCCGAGGTGTTTTGGGTCGGCCGCGATCGTGATCAGGGTCTCGGCCGAGGCCTTGAACAGCAGATCGTAGATGACGGCCTTGTTCTGGTAGGCGATGTCGGCGATAGGCCGCCGGCAGCGTGAACACGACATGATAGTACGGCACCGGCAGCAGATCGGCCTCGCGCGCCGCCAGCCAGTCCTTTGCCGCCGCGCCCTGGCACTTCGGGCAGTGCCGGTTGCGGCAAGAGTTGTACGAGATCTGGCTGTGCGCGCACTTCTCGCAGCGCGCGACATGCCCGCCGAGCGCCGCCGTGCGGCAGTTCTCGATCGCCGACATCACCTTGAGTTGGCCGAGGCTGACATGGCCGGCATTGGCCCGGCGCCATGCCGGGCC
The DNA here is from genome assembly GCA_963721135.1 of uncultured Alphaproteobacteria bacterium. Lineage (GTDB taxonomy): Bacteria > Pseudomonadota > Alphaproteobacteria > Rhizobiales > Xanthobacteraceae > Bradyrhizobium. The sequence goes on along the minus strand of CAVRIB010000008.1, from coordinate 26,955 downwards.
GTGGCCGCGGAAGATGTCCGCGACCTCCAGCGATGGACGCGACACGACGCCGCGCTTCAGGCGGGCGGTTCGGCGCCCTCCTTGAGCTTGGCTGTAATGCGATCGAGCGGGCTCATGATCTCCCGGATGGTCTTGGTGGCGACGCGCGTATAGAGCGCGGTGGTGTCGAGCTTGGCATGTCCCAACAAGACCTGGATCACCCTGATATCGGTGTTCTGCTCCAGAAGATGCGTCGCAAAGCTGTGACGAAGGGTGTGCGGGGACACCTGCTTGCCGATCTCGGCCATCTGGGCCGCGGTATCGCAGGCGCGCCTGAGCTGGCGCGCCGACATCGGGTTGACCGGGTTCATTCCGGGAAACAGCCACCCCTGTGGGCGTGCCGCGTTGTACCAGGCGCGCAACAGCTCGAGCAGATGCGGCGAAAGCATCACGTAGCGGTCTTTGTGGCCCTTGCCCTGTTCGATCCGGATCACCATGCGCTTGCTGTCGATGTCGGATACCTTCAGCGCGACCACCTCGGACACGCGCAATCCGGCTCCATAGGCTACACTCAATGCCGCCTTGTATTTGAGCCCCGGTGCCGCATCGAGAAAACGGGCGACTTCTTCCGGGCTCAGGACCACCGGCAGCTTGCGGGGCACGTGGATAAACTGGGTGTGGTTCACGATGTCGGCGCGCCCAAGCGTGATCTTGAAAAAGAACCGCAGTGTCGAGACGCTTTGGTTGAGGGTCGGAACGCCGGCGCCGCTCGTCGCCAGATGGAGCTGATAGCGGCGCACGTCTTCGAAGCTCGCGGTATCGGGCGAGCGGCCGAGGAAAGCAGCGAAGTGCTTGACCCTCTGCACGTAGTCATGTTGGGTCTTCGGCGCGAACTTGCGGATCGTCATGTCTTCGATCATGCGCTGCCGCAGCGGGCTTATGGCCTTATCGGTCATGGGGGATGCTCCTGTCTTGAGTGAAGGTTGCGAACCCCTCATCTCAAGACAGGACGCCCTATGGCGCTATCCTATTTGCCGTGCCGCCAGCCGCGGCGCCCTACCGCGCGAGCGGTTTAGTCCATTGGCACAACTCGGACAAAGGGCGATGTCCGAGTTAAGTCCGTTAAGCGCTCAACAGCGGACATTGGTTTCGGCCGTAAAATCGCGATCAGACCCAAAGTGGTCACCCCTCCATTGAGCTATTGCTGAAGACCCGCTTACGATGCGCTCGAAGATTTTGAACACTTCCACTGGATGCATCTCCGTATTAAGATTGCCGGGTGGAAAACGGCCTGTCGTGACCGCTGGTGGGCGTTGCATGTCTGGGCTGCCAGAATCGCCTCGCCGGTGAATAAGCTTATCGGTGCCCACGACAAGCGCGACAAATAGCAATGAGGGTTAGGCAGCCGGATCGGCAGTGGCTTTGCGCGAGCGCCGGTAGATCATATAGCCAGTGCCCGCGAAGCCGATCAGCAGCATCGCCCACGTCGAGGTTTCAGGGACGGCAGGTGAGAAGTCCGCCGAGAAACTGGCGTCAAGGTATCCGTTCGACACGGGACTGATCCATGAAACGCCGTCCGGCGAGGTCTGGAATTGTCCGCCAGTGTAGGAGTCGGGGAGATTGGGGCCGCCATAGACGCCAATTTTGAACCACGTGTCCGCCGTCAGAAATAAAATGTAACGGTTCTCCGGATCGAGGGTCAGCCCGCCCGTGCTGAAGGTATATTGTGTAAGTGCCTGAGTCCCGCTGAGTTCCGGACTTAGATACAGGACCGGGCCAAGAACGCCGCTCTGGTATTCACCGGTGACAGTTCCTGCTCCATTCCACTGGGCAACGCCTGCCTGAAACGTGCCGCCCTCAGCGTAAAAACTAAAACTTTGAAGCACGTTGTCAGAAGGCACAGTGATAGTCTGCCCGGCAGACACCGCTAAACCATATGGCGAGCTGCCAAAGCAACAGGCCCCGCCCGACCCCACGCCGCCGTTACCGATTATTGTGTCCGCTTTTCCAGCGTTGCTGAACGCCACACCAAGCAGCGCGGCAAAGCCTAGGATTATTGCTTTCATCACTAAGCCCCCTCCGAGTGCGCAATTTACCAATGATCTCCGCAGGCGGCCAATACCGGTTCCACGGCTTGCCGGAAGTTTGCCGCCGGAAAAACCCGTGCGTATTCGCCATTGCCGACGATGAAGGAGGCACGAGCTTTGCCCATTGTGTTAAGGCTGAAGGTTGCTTCTTCTCCAACAATCAATTGTGTCGGTCCGGCGGTCTTGCCTTTCGCAGTGTATTCATCGCCGGTATCCGCTTTAGCAATCACGTTCATAGCGGTACCAGCGGTCCATTTTGCACGGGTCTCGTTTCAGAAAATCGAGATCAACCTGGTATTAGGATCGCACAAAACGAAAAGTGCACCTTCGTCATCATGGACGTACCCGACCCCTACAAATCCATGCGAGTTCACCGGCCCCCAATCAGCCGCCGATACGGGGTCGGCCATCAAAAGGCAAACCATAGAGACAACGGCTAACCTGATAACAGGACCAACGCCGAGGGATGTTGCGAGGAAAATGATTACGGGCTTCAGGGGCTGGAAACTCAAGCTCACCTCCCACGCGGTAACCTGTCTGTCTTTTTGTAACTTAAAAGCGGTCGCCTTAAAAGCGTCAGAATAGATTATCCGCGTCTGTGAAACGGACGCACAAAGGACATTTGCGAGATATTCTCGCCAAGAATATGCGGCGGCTCCGCGCAAAAGGCGGGCTGACGCAGGAAGCGTTGGCTCACGACTGCGGCATCAACCGAACCTACCTCAGCAGTGTTGAGCGATCAGAGCGAAACGTCTCAATTGACAATATCGCCCGCATCGCAAGGGGGCTTGATATTGAGCCGTGGAGGCTGCTCAAGGAGGATTAACGGCGGCGTCCACCCGTTGATCTCGGACGACGCGGTTGCCATCTGGTTGCCAACGGCCATTTCCAAAATTAGGCTAAAACGAAAAATCCCGCTAACTCATTGAGTTAACGGGATTATTCTGGTTGCGGGGATAGGATTTGAACCTATGACCTTCAGGTTATGAGCCTGACGAGCTACCGGGCTGCTCCACCCCGCGATAAACGGCTGCGCGCCTTCCCGAAAATCCGGATGCCGAAAACGGACCGAAGACGCCCAAGGGCGCCGATCGATCCCGTCCGGAGGCTTCCTGAGAAGACAACCCTTGGCGAATGCCCTTGGGTCGCGGGGGGTATGTACCAATGCGAGCCCGCTTTGGAAAGGGCCGCAGGGTCACTTTTGAGGATTTTGTGAGGGTTAAATCCCGCCAAATCCTGCGCTTTCCGGAGCAAAACCAACCCGCGAGAGCACTCTTGCCAGAAGTTGCGCAAAAGACGAGCCTTGGGCCTCGGGCCGGCCGAATTGCCGGGACGCATCAAAGCAACCGGGGGGAACAGGCGTGAGCGATACATTCGATTTCGTGGTGGTTGGGGGCGGCTCCGGCGGCTGCGCGGTTGCAAGCCGTCTGTCCGAGGATCCCAAGAATTCGGTAGCGCTGCTGGAAGCCGGCGGCACCGGCGACAACTGGGTAGTGACCACGCCCGGCGCGCTGATCTTCATGGTTTCCGGCAAGGTCAACAACTGGGCGTTCAATACGGTGCCGCAAGCCGCCCTCAACGGCCGCATCGGCTATCAGCCGCGCGGCAAGGCGCTCGGCGGCTCGTCCGCGATCAACGCCATGGTCTATATCCGCGGCCACAAGAGCGACTACGATCACTGGGCTTCCCTCGGCAATGCCGGCTGGTCCTATGCCGACGTCCTGCCCTACTTCAAGCGCTCGGAGGACAATGAAGAACTCGGCGGCGAGTATCACGGGAAGGGCGGACCGCTGCACGTCTCGGGATCGCGCTCGGACAATCCGGTCAAGGAAACGTTCCTGCAGGCGGCGCGCGAGGCGCAATTCCGCATCCGCGAGGATTTCAATGCCGAGGAGCAGGAAGGCCTCGGCACCTATCAGGTGACGCAGAAGAACGGCGAGCGCTGGAGCGCGGCGCGCGGCTACATCCACCCCTTCATGGCATCGCGGGCCAATTTGCGCGTCGAGACCAACGCGCAGGCGAGCCGCATCCTGTTCGAGGGCAAGCGCGCCGTCGGCGTCGAGTACCGCCAGGGCAAGGAAACGAAGCAAATTCGCGCCCGCCGCGAGGTGATTCTGTCCTCCGGCGCGTTCCAGACCCCGCAACTCCTGATGCTTTCCGGCGTCGGCGACGCTGCGGCGCTTTCCAAGCACGGCATCGCATCCGTCCACCATTTGCCGGGCGTCGGAAAAAATCTGCAGGATCATCCCGATTTCGTATTCGGCTATACCTCCGATGCGCCGTATTTCTCCGGCCTGTCGTTTTCAGGCATCGCGCGAATCTTCAAGGGCATCGCGCAATACCGGCGCGAGCGGCGCGGGCCGATGACCTCGAACATCGCCGAATGCGGCGGCTTCCTCAAGACGCGCCCCGACCTCGACGTGCCCGATATCCAGTTGCATTTCTGCATGGCGATGGTCGGCGACCACGGCCGCAAGCTGCGCTGGGGCACCGGCTTCTCCTGCCACGTCTGCGTCTTGCGGCCGAAGAGCAAAGGCAGCGTCTGGCTGCAAAGCGCCGATCCGTTCGCCGCGCCGGCGATCGACCCCAACTTCTTCGGCGACGAAGCCGACCTCGATACCATGGTCGCCGGCTTCAAGATGACCAGGCGGCTGCTCGAGGCGCCCGCGCTCAAGGCGCTGCAGACCTCGGACGTGTTCACCGCGGGCGTCGAGAGCGATGGCGACATCCGGAAAACCCTGCGCCAATATGTCGACACCGTCTATCATCCCGTCGGCACTGCCAGGATGGGCGTCAACGATCCGCTTGCCGTGGTCGATCCGAAATTGAAAGTGTACGGGCTGGAAGGTCTGCGCGTCGCCGACGCCTCGATCATGCCGACCCTGATCGGCGGCAACACCAACGCACCCTCCATCATGATCGGCGAGAAAGCCGCCGACATGATCAAGGCGGAGCTGCGGGCGAATTGATACGCTTGTCGTCATTGCGAGGAGCGTGAGCGACGAAGCAATCCATGCTTGTTATGCCGCGCAATGGATTGCTTCGCGGAGCCTGGCATCGGGCGCGCATTCGCGCGACCCGTTGGCTCGCAATGACGGTGACGTCCCGCCTCACGTCAGCAGGAAACCGCCATCCACCGTCACCACGCTGCCGGTCATGTAGCGCGACGCGCCGGAGGCGAGCAGCATGATGGGGCCGTCGAGATCGGATTCGGCGCCGACGCGGCGCTGCGGAATCCTTTTTGTCAGCCGTTCGCCGCCTTCGCTCGCCCAGAACTCATGGTTCATCTCGGTGTCGATGTAGCCGGGCGCGAGCGCATTGACGCGGATGCGGCTTGGCGCCAGCTCCAGCGCCATCGCCCTGGTGGCCTGGATGATGCCGGCCTTGGAGATCGTGTAGGGCGACAGGAACTTCATCACGCCGAAGCCGAGCACGGAGGCGATATTGACGATATTGCCTTCCTGCCTGCGCGCGATCATCCGCCGCGCCGTTTCGGTGGCGGCGAAATAGGCGCCCTTGAGGTTGGCGCCGATGACGGCATCCCAATCGGCTTCGGTCTGGTCGATCGCGAGTTTCTCAACCGCGATGCCGGCATTGTTGATGAGCACGCTGACGGGTCCGAGGGCGGCCTCGGTGGCATCGATGGCCTTTCGGATCGAGGCCGTATCGGTCACGTCCATCGCTACCGCGACGGCGCGTCCGCCCTTGCCGCGAATCTCGTCCTCGAGGCTTTTCAGCTTGGCGGTCTGACGCGCCGCCAGCGCCACCGCGGCGCCATGCGCGCAGAGCACGCGCGCGAATTGCCGGCCCAACCCCTGGCTCGCGCCGGTGACGAGAATGGTTTCTTTACTGACGTCGAATAGACCGGCCATGACCGACTCCGCGAGGACAACCCTTCATTGATACAGACGATTTTCACGATCGCAAACCCGATTTGTTGACCAACATCAGGACGCCCGCACACCGCAGAGAATCGCCATGAACAGTTTCGATGCCGTCGTCTATGTCGCGCTGCTGATTGCTGTCATGACCGGCTTCAATGCCGGGTTGCTGCGCAGCGCGGTAACGATCCTGGCCTATCTGATCGCGATGCCGGTCGCAGTCTGGGCAATGTCGATGCTTTCGCCTGACATCGGCAGCAAGTTCGACACGCCGCTGACGCAGGGTTCACTATTGTTCTTCGGAATATTTCTGGTCAGCGGCATGGTGCTGGGAAAGCTGATGCGGATGCTGCTCGATGAAACCATCGGGCCTCACTCAGGCATCGGCGATCGCCTCGCGGGTGCTGCGCTCGGCGCGGTGCGCGTCGGCCTGGTCGCGATGACCCTGGTATTGATCTTCGACCAGCTCGTGCCCGTCGATCGCCAGCCGGCCTACCTGGCGGGCTCGCAACTGCGGCCGCTGTTGTCGGTCGCCGGCCAAAGGGGTTTCAGGTCGCTGCCACCCGAGGTCGCGGCCTATATCGACCGCCTGAAGAAGGACCCGCAGATATAGCGGTCCATGACCGGGGTGGGCTGATATGCGCTTCCAGCAGCGAGGGGTGACTTATCACCGCCGCCGATGTTGGCTAGACTGACGCCGCCGGACCATCAAAAATCATCTGACAACGGGAGTGAAACAGTGGATCTTGGGATCAAAGGCCGCCGCGCCATCGTCTGCGCATCCAGCAAGGGCCTGGGCCGGGCCTGTGCGATCGCACTCGCCAACGAAGGGGTGCATGTGACGCTGACGGCGCGCGGCGCCGAGGCGCTGGCGAAGACCGCGGCCGAGATACGCAAGGCCAACCCAGGCGTCACCGTGACCGAGGTCGCCGGCGACATCACCACGCCGGCCGGCCGCGAGGCCGCGCTGAAAGCCTGTCCCGATCCGGATATCCTGATCAACAACGCGGGTGGCCCGCCGCCCGGCGATTTCCGCAACTGGACCCGCGACGACTGGATCAAGGCGATCGACGCCAACATGCTGACCCCGATCGAACTGATCAAGGCGACGGTGGACGGCATGATGGCGCGCAAGTTCGGCCGCATCGTCAACATCACCTCCGCCGCGGTGAAGGCGCCGATCGAGATGCTTGGCCTGTCCAACGGCGCACGCGCCGGCCTTACCGGCTTTGTTGCCGGCATCGCGCGCAAGACCGTGATCAACAACGTCACCATCAACGGACTGTTGCCGGGCCCGTTCGATACCGATCGGCTGCGCGGCACCGCGAAGGCGGAGGCCGAGAAGCGCGGCATCTCCGTGGACAGCGGTGATGGCGGAGCGCGCCAAGCTCAATCCCGCCGGACGGTTCGGCGACCCCGAGGAATTCGGGCTCGCCTGCGCGTTCCTCTGCGGCGCCAAATCGGGATTCATCACCGGCCAGAACATCCTGCTCGACGGCGGCGCATTCCCGGGCACGCTGTGAAGGCCGTCTGGTACGAGCGCACGGGCACAGCGGGCGACGTGCTGAGCGTTGGCGAGATGCCGACGCCGGTGGCAGGGCCCGGCGAAGTCCGCGTCCGCCTCGAAGCGTCCGGCGTCAATCCCGCCGATACCTACCGCCGCGCCGGCAGCTTTCGTCCGATGGAATATCCGCGCGTGATCCCGAACAGCGACGGCGCGGGCATCGTCGACCAGGTCGGCGAGGGCGTCACGCGGCTGCGCGCCGGTCAGCGGGTCTGGCTCTTCAACGGCCAGCGCAACGGCCGCGCCTTCGGCACCGCGGCGGAATACATCGCGCTCGCGGAACACCTGGTGACGCCGCTGCCGGACGACGTGTCGTTCGCAGCCGGTGCGACGCTGGGCATTCCCTGCATGACCGCGTGGTGCTGCCTGTTCGGCGACGGACCGATCGCGGGCCAGACCGTGCTGGTCACCGGCGGCGCCGGCGCGGTCGGCCACTATGCGGTGCAATTGGCCAAGGGCGGCGGCGCGCGCGTGATCGCCACGGTGAGTTCGCCGGCCAAGGCGGAACAGGCGCGCCTTGCCGGAGCCGATCTCGTCATCAACTACAGGAACGATGATGTGGTGGCAGACACGCTTGCCTTCACCGGCCAGCGCGGCGTCGATCGGGTCGTCGACGTCGACTTCGGCGGCAACCTCGCAACGACGCTGAAACTGATGGCCACCAATTCGACGATTGCCGTCTACGCCACCAACGGCAATCGCACCCCCGCGGTGCCGATGCGCGAGTTGATGGAAAAATGCATCGCGCTGCGCGCGCTGGTGCTGCCCGCGCTGCCGCGGCCTTTGCACGCGGCGGCGCAGGCCGACATTTCGAAATGGCTCGCCGCGGGCAAGCGCATCCACAACATCGCCGGGCAGTTTCCGCTGTCGCAGACGGCGCAGGCACATCTTGCGGTCGAGAAAGGCGACAAGCTCGGCACCGTCATCGTCGACTGCGCGCGATGATCGCTGGAGCCTTTTCCGTTTCGATGGAATCGAAACCGGGCTCCAGATTCCTGTTTTGACGCGTTTTCTTCACGCGAACCGGTGACCGCTTCCCTTGAAAACGCTCTACTAGACCGGCGTGGTGCGCTCGTCGGTCCAGGTCTCGCCGAATGCGTCCAGCCCCTCGGCGAGATAATCGCTGACCAGGGGCTCGCCGAGCAGATAGCTTGCGGTGCGATTGTTGTGCCCCTCGGCGGCCTCGCGGCGCAAATCGTCCCAATCCTCGATGCCGCCGTCGCCGCGTCCGAGCCGCATCAGGGCGACCAGATCGATCTGCTCGTCGTCGGTCATGGCGTTGATGAAGCCGGTGATCTCGCGCACCACCGGATCGTCACCGCCATCCTCGAGCACGTCGATCATGTTGTCGTCGGCAGCGTTCGAGCCGGAGTCGGGATCGGAGACCTCCTCCTTGACGTCGAATTCCCGCATTTTTTCGATCAAAAAGCCGACCTTTTCGACTGAAATGGTGAGTTCGGGCATCGATGCGCTCCCTGGCCTTGAGTGCCTCCCTCAACGCGCCGGCGACCGAGATGATCCATTGCGCGCGCGGGCGGAAACCAGCATCCTTCGCCTCAACAAAGAAGCGGCGGGAAACAGCAAATGTACTGGAATGTGGGCAAGGTCAAAATTACCAAAATCGTCGAGCTGGAGACCACGGGCAGCACCCGGTTCATTCTCCCTTTGGCGACCAACGAGGAAATCCGGAAATCGCCCTGGCTGATCCCCCACTTCGCGACCGAGGAGGGCCGGCTCAAGATGTCGATCCACTCGCTCGTGGTGGAGACGCCGACGCGGCGGATCGTGGTCGACACCGGCCTCGGCAACGACAAGGAAGGCCGCAACGTGCCGACCTGGAACAACCGGCAAGGCCCCTTCCTCGAAACCATGACGGCGGCGGGTTTTCCCCCCGACAGCATCGATACCGTGCTGTGCACGCATCTGCATGTCGACCACGTCGGCTGGAACACCAGGTTCGAGGGCGGCCAATGGGTGCCGACTTTCGGCAATGCCCGCTACATCTTCGGCCGGATCGAGTACGAGCACTGGCGCGACCACAGCGACGAGCCCGACAAATCGGCCGTTTTCAACGACTCGGTGAAGCCGATCGCAGACGCCGGCAAGGCCGACCTCGTCGCGAGCGACAGCAGGCCGTTTGACGAAATCGCCCTGATCCCGACCCCCGGCCACAGCCCGGGCCACATGAGCGTCCTGATCCGGTCGGATGGCGAGGAGGCCCTGCTCACCGGCGACGTCGCCCATCATCCCTGCCAGATGGCGCATCTCGACTGGTCATCGACCGCCGACTCCGATCCGGTCCAGTCGGCCGAGACGCGGCGCCAGTTGTTCTCGCGCTTCGCCGATACGCCGACGCTGGTGATCGGCGGGCACTTCAATGCCGGGCACATCCGCCGTGATGGCGATGCCTTCAAATTCATCGTTTAAGGCTTGATCCCTGCCCCGAGGCACCGCAACAGCGCCAAGCAAGGAACGGTCTTCGGGCCGGTTCATACCCAAACTGTTGCCCTGCAATGCGGCTCGGCAGTTGAATTTCCCCCCGTGCTGTTCCAAGAAGCATCCAAGAAACCAGAACGACCCCAGGGAGTGAAACGAAATGAAGCTTGTTCGGTACGGAGCCATCGGCCAGGAAAAGCCCGGCCTGATCGACAAATCGGGCCAATTGCGCGACCTGTCGGCACATGTGAAGGACCTCAACGGGGACGCCTATTCGCCGGCCTCGCTGGCCAAGCTCGCGGCCCTCGATGCCGCCAAGCTTCCGGTCGTCAGCGGCAACCCGCGGATCGGCGCGCCGGTCACCGGCATCTCGAAATTCGTCGCCATCGGGTTGAACTATGTCGATCACGCCAAGGAGACCGGCAATCCGATTCCGCCCGAGCCGATCTTCTTCCTGAAGGCCAATACCAGCCTCTGCGGGCCGAACGACGACGTCGAGATGCCGCGCGAGTCCAAAAAGCTCGACTGGGAAGTCGAAATCGCCGCCATCATCGGCACCCGCGCCAAATACGTCTCCGAGGCCGACGCCCTCAACCACGTCGCCGGCTATTGCATCTGCAACGACGTGTCCGAGCGCTATTTCCAGCAGGAGCGCGGCGGCCAATGGACCAAGGGCAAGTCGCACGACACCTTCGGCCCGGTCGGCCCGTGGCTGGTGACCAAGGACGAGATCCCGAACGTGCAGAAGCTTTCGATGTGGCTCGACGTCAACGGCCAGCGCCGCCAGACCGGATCGACCTCGACCATGATCTTCACCATGGCGAAGTGCATTTCCTACGTCTCGACGTTCCTGACGCTATTGCCCGGCGACATCATCACGACGGGCACGCCGCCGGGCGTCGGCGCCGGCATGAAGCCGCCGCAGTTCCTCAAGGTCGGCGACGTCGTCACGCTCGGCATCGAGGGCCTCGGCGAGCAGCGGCAGAAAATCGTCAAGGCGTGAGGTTTTGCATTCCTGCGCTTTCCCGATAGTTCGTCATGCCCGGGCTTGTCCCGGGCATCCACGTCTTGACAGTGGCGCGGCAAAAAGAACGTGGATGGCCGGGACAAGCCCGGCCATGACGGAAACAGGAGCTCCTTTTCTCAGGGATGATTGACACATGAAACTCTCGTTCTCCCCCGCCTCGCCGTTCGCCCGCAAGGTGCGCATTGCCGCGATCGAGCTCGGCCTGATCGACAAAATCGAATTCTTTTCCGGCAACCGTCGCGCCGGGCCAGCCCAACGAGGAATATTCGCGGATCACGCCGTTGAAGAAGCTGCCGGTGCTGATCCTCGACAATGGCGAGGTGATCCTCGATTCCTACGTCATCGTCGAATATCTCGACGACCTCGCCGGCGGCGGCAAGCTCATTCCCGGCTCCGGCGCGGCGCGATGGAAGGTCAAGACCGAGCATTCGATGCTGCAGGGCATGCTCGATTCGATGCTGTTGTGCCGCTACGAAAAGATGACGCGGCCGGAGCCGCTGCGCTGGCAGGCCTGGGTCGACGATCAGTGGAACCGCGCCTGGAGCGGCATGGCGCGGTTCGAAAAGCAGGCCGACACGCTGTCGCGTCCGCTCGACATCGCGCAAATCGCGCTTGTCTGCGTGCTCGGTTACGCCGATTTCCGCTTTGCCGATTGCGGCTGGCGCAAGGCCTATCCGAAGCTCGACGCCTTCCATCAGAAGATGCTGGAGCGGCCCTCGGTGAAAATCTCGTTGCCGCCGCCGGCGTAAGGCAGAAAGCAAACCATGAGCCTCAAATTCACCGTCGGCGATCTCACCATCCATCGCCTCATCGAGCAGGAAACCACCTTCCTGCCGGCGCTGGACCTGTTGCCCGCGCTCACCCCGGACGTGCTGGCCGAGAACCGTCCATGGATGCGCGATGCCGGCGCGATCGATGAAAGCGACGTGCTGATACTGTGTTTCCAGTCCTACATCGTGAAGACGCCGCACCACACCATCCTGGTCGACAGCTGCATCGGCAACGACAAGCCGCGGCCGCTGCGCCCGAAATGGAACATGAAGACCGACGGCACCTATATGCGCGCGCTGGCGACGGCGGGGTTTTCGGTCGACGACATCGACTACGTGATGTGCACGCATCTGCATGTCGATCACGTCGGCTGGAACACGCGGCTGGAAGGCGGCCGCTGGGTGCCGACCTTTCCCAACGCGCGCTACATTTTCGCCAAGACCGAGTTCGATTACTGGACCGAGCAAAACGCGAGGACGGAGGTCCCCCCGTTCGGCGACAGCGTACTGCCGGTCGTCGAGGCCAAGAGGGCGGAGATCGTGCGCCACGATTTCGAGATCGGCGATCATGCGCGCATCCTGCCGACGCCCGGCCATACGCCGGGACACGTCGCGTTCAGCTTTCGGCCGCGGCAAGGACGCGGCCGTCTTCAGCGGCGACCTGATGCACTCGCCGCTGCAGGCGCGCTATCCCGAGCTGTCGGCGAAATTCGACGTCGACCAGATGCAGGCGGCGACCACGCGGCGCAATTTCTTGGAACGCTATTGCGGCACCGATACGGTCTGCTGCACCGCGCATTTCCCCTCGCCCTCGGCGGGAAGAATCCGCCGCTGGGGCGACGGGTTTTCCTGCGAGGCGGTGTGAGCGCCTCGACGCAAGCGCCGTTTCGAGACCCTTTCGCTGGAAGGGGCCGGCGAACACGTGACGATCGTCCGGCTCAACCGGCCGAACGCCTCCAACGCGCTCAACACCCGGATGGGCCTCGATCTCGTGCGCTATTTCGAGGATGTCGCGCTCGATAGCCAGGGCCTGCGCTGCATCGTGCTGACCGGATCGGGCGACAAGGCGTTCTGCGCCGGCGGCGACCTCAAGGAGCGCCGCGGCATGACCGACGAGGCGTGGACGCGCCAGCACGTCATCTTCGAGCGGATGGTGCGGGCGCTGATCGACTGCCCGGTGCCGATCATCGGCGCCGTCAATGGCGCGGCCTATGGCGGCGGCTGCGAGATCGCGGGCTGTTGCGATTTCCTCTACGCCGCCGAGACGCGCGCGCTTCGCCTTGACCGAGGTCACGCTCGGAATCATGCCCGGCGGCGGCGGCACGCAAACCCTGCCGCGCGCGGTCGGCGAGCGCCGCGCCAAGGAACTGATCCTGACCGGCAAGCCGTTTTCCGCCACGCGAAGCCCACGCCTGGGGGCTCGTGAACGAAGTCTTCCCCCTGCCCGATCTGTTGCGGGAGGCGCTTGCCACCGCATCGCGCATCGCGCGCAATGCCCCGATTTCCGTCCGCCAGGCCAAGCTCTCGATCCATCGCGGCCTGCAGTCATCGCTGCGGGACGGGCTCGCGCTCGAGATCGAGGCCTATAACCGGATGGTTCCGACCGAAGACCGCCGCGAAGGCGTGCTGGCCTTCAACGAGAAGCGGCCACCCGATTTCAAGGGCCGTTGAAGATCTCTCGATTCTTTTTTGACGCGTTTTCGTCACGTGAACCGGTGCCCGCTTCGCCTGAAAAACGCTTTAGTTCAGTCGAACAGGCTCGGCGTGTGGTTGACGACCGCGCCTTCGATCGCGAGCATCTTCAGCTTGGTCACCACGCCGCCATTGGCGGAGAAGCCGCCGGGCTTGCCGCCGGCCGCAAGCACGCGGTGGCACGGCACGACGATCGGACAGGGATTGCGCCCGAGCGCCTGGCCGACGTCGCGCGACAGCTCGACGCCGCCGAGCCGCTTGGCGATATCGCCATAGGTCATGGTACTGCCCGGCGGGATGGTGCGGGCGATGTCGTAGACGCCGCGGTTGAATTCGGGAACGCCGTCGAGATCGAGCGTGATATTCCGGAGATCGTTGGGCTTGCCCTTGAGCAGCTCGACGATGCCGTCGATGGCGCGTCTCACTTCGGCCGGCGGCGACGCCTCGGCGATATCGCCGTGGGCCTGGCGGATGCGCCTGCGGGTCTTGGCCTCGTCGCCCATCGGCAGCTGCACGGCGTTGATGCCGCGCGCGCCCCAGACAATGCCGCAGCGGCCGATCGCGGTGTCGAAGATTGCAAAGCTGCGTTCGGTCATGGCTGGCTCCAGATCTTTCTCGCCCCATGGTTCGAGCTTGACGATTGGGCTGAATCTAGGCTTGGAGATAGTTGCGATCCACCCGGATTCCGAGGGAAATTTGGGCGATCCCACGGAAAAACAGGGCCGAAGCGCCGAAGATTTGTCATCACCGCGCTTGACCCGGTGATCCCCTCCTCTTCGAAAAACGCTTCTTCCCGAAGATGGATGGATACGCGGGTCAAGCCCGCGTATGACGTCCGGGGTATGATAAGATCTTCCGCCCTCTTCCCTCCACCGCATCACGAGCCCCCCATGCAGACCCTTCACGTCAACGGATACGACATGGCCTATCTCGACATCGGGAAGGGTCCGCCGCTGGTCTGCGTGCACGGCTCGCTGTGCGACTTTCGCATCTGGTCGCCGGTGCTCGGTCCCTTGACGCAAAAGCATCGCGTGATCGCGGTCAGCTTGCGGCACTTCTTTCCCGAACATTGGGACGGCAAGAGCGGCAGCTATTCGATCGCGCAGCATGTTGCCGACATGATCGCCTTCATCGAACAGCTCGATGTAAGGCCGGTGGACCTGATGGGCCATTCCCGCGGCGGGCACGTCTGCTTCCGCCTCGCGCAGCAGCGGCCCGATCTCCTGCGCCGCCTGATTCTGGCCGAGCCCGGCGGCGAACTCGACCCCACGCTCGATCCGGCGGCGAAACCGGGAGCGCCCTCGTCGCTGCTGGCGCGGTTCACGACGGCCGCGGAAAAGATCGCGGCCGGCGACGTCGACGGCGGGCTCGGGTTTTTCATGGACACGCTCGAAGGCCCCGGCACGTGGCAGCGGATGCCGGCGACGCCGAAGCAATTGTTGCGCGACAACGCCATGACGCTGATCGGCCAGGTCAGGGACAACCGCCCGCCGTTCTCCAGGCAGGATGCCGAGGCGATCGAAACGCCGACCCTGTTCATCGGCGGCGCCAACACCAAGGGCCTGCTGCCGCAGGTGCTGCATATGCTGGCGGCGAACGTGAAGGGGTCGAAGACCGCGATGATCCCGGGCGCCACGCACCCGATGTTCGAGCAGGCGCCGCAGAAGTTTTGCGAAATCGTGCTGGAGTTTCTGGCGGGATGAGGTCGCGGCAAACGAGGTCGCGCGCCGCCGCCGGTTGCCTCGCTACGTCTTCAGAAGGGCCGCCGTCGATGCCGCCCGCGACGTGACGCCGCGGATGTGAAAGGCCAGAATCCCGACGCAGGCGACTTCCAGCGCCATCGACAGCAGCGGGACCAGTAACGCCGCGGACCATGTCGCTCCCCGCCAATGCAGCGCCGTGAGCACGCCGTCACTGACGACCGAAACAGCCAGCGCCGCCGCGGCCACGCTGCACAGCAGGAAAAAACGACGCAGCCGCCGGCGATAGGCCGGATGGAAGCCGGCGGGAATCGCGCAACTGCGGATATGGATCCAGCCGCCGAGCCCGACCAGGACCGCGAGCCAGAACGCATAGCGATCGGTCGTCGCGGCCGCGGTACGGAGCGTCCCCGTCTCGTCGCTGAAGGCCCATGGCATTGCCGCATACCAGGCGACGCGGACCTTCATGGCGAGGTAGACGCCGGCGATGACGAGAACCGCTGCGACGCCAGCGCGACGGCTGTATCTGGCGAGCGAGACCACGGCGAACTGCGCCGCGATGGTTCGCGCATCGCCGAAATTCGCGACGGCGCGCTGTTGCGCCTCGGCCTCGTTCTCGCTCGAATTGGCGGCCACGGCTTCCCACAGATGGTCCTCGACTTCCTGCCGCACACAACGCGACAGCGATCGATCGAAATCGAGCTCATGCGCAAGCCGGTCGAGGTAATCGGCGATCATGTGGGGATCTCACGCGGTCGCTGGGCTCCGAGCAAGCTCCCGATCGCATCGGAGAATTGCTTCCAGACCGCGCGCTGTTCAGCCAGCGCACGATTGCCGGTGCGGGTCAGCGTATAGACGCGCCGCCGCCTGCCGCTATCGGCGGTGGTCCAGCGGCTATGGAGCAGGCCCGCCTGCTCCAGCCGATGCAGCGCCGGGTAGATCGTCCCTTCGGGCAGGTCGAACGCGCCGCCGCTCCGCCGCTTGATCTCCTCGATCACCGCGTAACCATGGGCCGAGCCCGCCGCCGCCAGCGCGGCGAGCACGATCATGTCGAGGTGGCCTTTGAGCATTTCGCCTTCCATACCTTGTAATACTAGGTCTTGGCGCAAGAGCGGTCAAGTCGCCATGCGCAGCGCGACACCTCTGGTTCTGCCGGACGAAGCGGCAAGCTTATCTAGGGCGCGGCACGAAAACCTGACCGTTGACGCCGAACCCGCCCTCGACGGTTTCAATGATTTGCGCGAACGCAAACCTGGCCGGGTCGGGCGGCAGCTTCATTGCATTGAGGACGACGTCGGTCATCCCCTTGAGCAGGGCTGCCCGCTGCTCGAGCGTGAGGATGCCGTGGGGCAGATAGAGCTCCACCAGCGGCGCGCCGAAGTTTGCCGCCGGAGTCGTGTCGGCGAGGGCCGGTGAAACGCCGGCCGCCGCACCTGCGACGACCGCCGCCGTCATGAGGACAGCCCTCCGGTTCAATCCGGCGCCGCCGTGAGATTCCGTATCGTCATTCGGCCAGTTGATCATGTCCATGGTCCTGTCTCGCGGTTTGAGGGTTGCGCTGCTACGGGCTGTCAGGTCCGGGGCACATAGACGTTGCCGGTATAGCCCCAGCTGGAGGCCGGGACCTCGTTGATCAGCACATAGGTCGGTGAATCCAGCGGCCGCTTTTCGACGCCGAGAATGACACCATGAATCCCCTTAACGATCTCGCGTCGCTGATCGGGCGTGAGAAGGCCTTCGGGCACATAGACTTTGGCGATTGGCATGTGAGGCTCCTGCGCTGTTTTCAATACCTCGCCATGTTATGCCTAGTGACACTATGTGTCAAGCGAACACGCCCCGGGCAGCGAGACCCGCTGGCGCATGCGGCTCATTTCGTGAGATGATCGCGCTCCCGCCGACCACCCGATCCTTCGCGAGCGCCCCCATGCGGACCCTTCACGTCAATGGCTACGACATGGCCTATCTCGAGCTGGGCCGCGGGCCGCCGCTGGTCTGCGTGCACGGCACGCTCGGCGATTTCCGCACCTGGTTTGCAGTGATGGGGCCGCTGTCGAAACACTATCGCGTGATCTCGGTCAGCCTGCGGCACTTCTTTCCGGAGCACTGGGATGGCGTCGGCGACGATTACCGGATGAGCCAGCATGTCGCCGACGTGATCGCCTTCATCGAGCAAATCGCTCCGAAGCCGGTCAATCTGATGGGGCATTCGCGCGGCGGGCACATTTCGTTCCGCGTCGCGCAGCAGCGGCCTGAGCTTTTGCGCAAACTAGTTCTGGCCGAGCCGGGCGGCGACCTCGATGCGGCGCTTGATCCCTCTGCGGCCCCTGCCACGCCCTCCGCGCTCGGCGCACGCATCATGGCGTCGGCCGAGAAGGTCAGGGCTGGCGATATCGAGGGCGCGTTGCAAGGCTTTTTCGACGGGATCGATGGCGAGGGCGCATGGGCGAAGCTGCCCGCGGCGCCGAAGCAGCAACTGCGCGACAACGCCTTCACGCTGCTCGGCCAGATTCACGAGAACCGCAAGCCATTCTCTAAGGCCGACGCGCAATCGATCAGGACACCGACGATTTTCATCGGCGGCGCCGAAACCCCGGGAGTGTTGCCCGCGATCACGTGCGCGCTTGCCCCCCACGTCGCGGGCGCGCGGACCGCGATGATCCCGGGTGCCCGGCACTGGATGTTCGAACAGGCGCCGCAGGAGTTTTGCAGGATCGTGCTGGAGTTTCTGGCCAGTTAAGAAGGCCGGAGGAGGGCTCACCCGGCAGGCCCGAATCGTGCCGTGCCCTCGCGCCGGCGGCCTGGCCCGTGGGTTGGTAAACATCGGCGCCGGTGCTAATCTTTGGATCAAGAATTGCGGGCTTCGCCCGACCTGCGAGGAGGAACCGATGAAGCTGACCGAGCAACAGATCGACGATTTCAACCGCGAGGGCTGGCTGTTTCTGCCTGAACTGTTCACCCGGGAGGAAGTGGACCTGCTGGCGCGCGAGGCGGAGGGCATCTACGACACCAAGCGCCCGGAGGTGTGGCGCGAGAAGAGCGGCGCGCCGCGCACCGCCTTTGCCGCGCATCTCTACAACGAGGCGTTCGGGCTGCTCGGCGCGCATCCGCGCATGATCGATCCGGTCGAGCAGGTCTTCGGAGAGAAGGTCTACATGCACCAGTACAAGATCAACGCCAAGTCGGCCTTCACCGGCGACGTCTGGCAGTGGCACCAGGATTACGGCACCTGGAAGCGCGACGACGGCATGCCGCAGCCGCGCGCGATGAACATTGCAATCTTCCTCGACGAGGTGATGCCGATCAACGGTCCGTTGATGCTGGTGCCGCGGAGCCAGCACGCCGGCGACCTCAAGGCTTCGCACGATCGCGAGACCACCTCGTACCCGCTATGGACGCTGGACGAGGAAACCGTGACGCGGCTGGTGAAGGAAGGCGGCATCGTCGCGCCGACCGGCAAGGCTGGCGGCATGCTGATGTTCCATGGCAATCTCGTGCACGGCTCGGCCGGCAACATCACGCCGTTCCCGCGCAAGATCGTCTACCTCACGCTGAACGCGGTCTCGAACTACATCCGCACCCCCACCAGGCCGGACTATATCGCCCACCGCGATTTCACGCCGATCGAGACCGTGGACGACGATGCGCTGCTGCGGCTGGCGCGAAGCCATCGTCAGGCAGCGGAGTAATTTGGCTCTCGTGCCCCGGATGCCGCGCAGCACGAAGTGATGCGCTGCTGACCCGGGGCCCACATTTGCTCGTTACCTCCATGGGTCCCGGCCCTGCGGCGCAGCGTGAAGGACGCTGCACCGCGTCCGGGACACGCCTCAAGTCCAATCGGATTTTCTCCATGAACCTGCACCGTCTGCTCAACGCCCGCGCTGCTGCCGGCAGGCCCGTTCGCGTCGCGCTGATCGGCGCCGGAAAATTCGGCTCGATGTTCCTGTCGCAGGTGCCGCACACGCCGGGGCTCGAAGTGCCGGTGATCGTCGATCTCGATCCGGAGCGCGCACGCGAGGCCTGCCGCACCGTCGGCTGGGACACGGCGCGGATCGGTGCCACCACATTCACCGCCGACGGCGGCAAGGCGACCTCGGGCGGCATCGAGGTGATCGTGGAAGCGACCGGCAATCCCGCCGCGGGCATTCGCCACGCGCGCGCGGCGGTCGCGCACGGCAAGCATATCGTCATGGTCAATGTCGAGGCCGACGTGCTGGCCGGGCCGATGCTTGCGGAGGAGGCGCGCAAGGCCGGCGTGGTCTATTCGCTGGCCTATGGCGATCAGCCGGCGCTGACCGCGGAGATGGTGGACTGGGCGCGCGCCACCGGATTTCGCGTGGTCGCCGCCGGCAAGGGCACCAAATACCTGCCGGCCTATCACGACGTGACGCCGGCGGGCGTCTGGGGCCACTACGGGCTGACCGCGGATGAGGCGCAATCCGCCGGCATGAATCCGCAGATGTTCAACTCGTTCCTGGACGGCACCAAGTCCGCGATCGAGATGGCGGCGATCGCCAACGCCACCGGGCTCGAGGTGCCCACGGGCGGGCTGTTGTTTCCGCCCTGCGGCGTCGACGACCTGCCGCACGTGCTGCGGCCGCGCGAGGCGGGCGGCGTGCTGGAAAAATCAGGCCAGGTGGAAGTGGTATCGTCGCTGGAGCGCGACGGCCGCCCGGTGTTTCGCGATCTGCGCTGGGGCGTCTATGTCGTGCTGCAGGCGCCGAACGACTATGCCGCGGACTGCTTCAAACAGTACGGGCTGAAAACCGATTCGAGCGGACGCTATGCGGCGATGTACAAGCCGTATCATCTGATCGGGCTCGAGCTGAACGTCTCGATCCTGTCGGCGGCGCTGCGCGGCGAGCCGACCGGGCAGCCGCATGGCTTCCGCGGCGACGTCGCGTCGGTGGCCAAACGCGATTTGCGCGCGGGCGAGATGCTCGACGGCGAAGGCGGCTACACGGTGTGGGGAAAATTGATGCCGGCGGCCGCGAGCCTCAGGCAAGGCGCGCTGCCGATCGGGCTCGCGCACCGGGTGAAGTTGAAGAACGACGTCGCCCATGGCGCGGTGGTGAAGTGGAGCGACGTCGAGATCGACGCCGGCGACGACACCATCAAGACCCGGCGGGCGATGGAAGCGGCGTTCTCCGCCCGGAGCTTCGGTTCTGAAAGATCAGAACCGAAGCTCTAGATTCTTGTTTTGACGCGTTTTCTTTACGCGAACCGGTACCCACTTCGCTTGAAAACGCTTTGTTACGGCAGCAAGCGGTTCGCGCGCGCCTGCCTGAACCACTTGCGGAACATCGCTTCGGTGTCCATCATTTCAGTGAAGCCGGCCTGGTTGATCTTCACCGTCGAGACGATCGATGGCGGCCCCGGCTGGGTCTGGCCACAGCGCATGCTGTAATCGGCATATTGAAACGACAGGCCGACGAAGGCTTCGAGGCCGGGTGAAATCAGATGGTATTTGCGCCGCAGCTCCTCCCAGGGAGCGATCCATTGCGGATACGCCTTCACCAGCGACAGCGGCGCGGCGCCACCCGGCTTCATGCCGAGCGCCTCGGCGATCGCGGGCCAGACATTTTCCCAGGTGAAAACATCGCCGTTGGTGACGTTGAATGCTTCATTGCGGGCTGCGTTCGCCTCGCCCGCCCAGCCGATTGCGCGCGCCAAAAGGTCGACGTCGACCGCCTGCGAGACCCTCGCGGCGCCGCCGGGATAGTCGAGCGCCCTGCCTTGCTCGCGCAGCATGGAAGCATAGACGCCGAGCGGCGGGATCAAATCCATGGCGCCGCCCATCGCCTCGCCGACGATCAGGACCGGCCGCAGGATGCTCCAGTGCCAGGCCTTGCCCCGCTGCAACTCGCGCAGGAAGGTTTCCTGCGCCCAGTAGAAATTCGGCTGCTCGTACATTTCCGAGCGGCCTTCCCGCGCCGGCACGGTCAGCGGACGGACGTGAACGCCATAGGCCTTGGTGCCTTGCAGCAGCGTGACATGCCGAAGCGACGGCGCCACCGGCTCCAGCACCGTCATCAGATTGCGGAGCATCAGTTCGTTGGTTCGGATCTGGTTGTCGTCACGCCAGCCGTCGACCAGGTTCGGCGCCTCATAGAGCGCGGCATAGACGAGATGGGTGATGCCCGTTAGCTCCGCCGCGGCGCCGGTGCATTGCGCAGCGTCCGTCAGATCGACGGGAACATGACGCGCGCCGTGGAGAGCGCGGGGCTTTCGGCGCGACAGCGCGACAACCTCGCAACCCGGCGAGTTGCCGAAATGCCGCAAGGCCGCGTGCCCCACAAGGCCGGTCGCGCCCGCAACCGCAACCTTCTTGTTCGTCATCCGCTACTTCGAACCCTACTGCTCGTCGCTCCCCAGCGCGTCGGCGAGCTTGTCGTAGTATTTCGCAACCAGATCGATATTGCCCTTGTTCTCGATCGTCGGCGCCGGCGACTTCAGCGCCTCATTGAGGTCGTCGAGCGCTTCCTTCTTTTCCTTGGCCGACATCTTCTTGTCGGCCTGGACCTGCGCGATCTGCGCCTTGATGACGGCATCGGAGCCGACATATTTCTTGGTTGCGGGATCGAAGCCGCCGAGCACCAGGGTAATGTTGTCGATGACGTTGTTGTACTCGTCGTAGCCGGCAAATCCGTACTTCTTGGACACGGCCTCGAGCTGCGCCACGACCTTGGGATCCGGCCTGACGTTATCAGGCAGTTTCGCGGTGATCGCGTCCATGTCCTTTTGTGCCGCGAGCACGCCCTCGATCTGCTTGTCGGTCAGCGCGATCTGCTTCAGCGCGGGCGGCTGAGCCGGCGCAGC
>CAVRIB010000008.1:0-2500 GCA_963721135.1 uncultured Alphaproteobacteria bacterium | reverse complement strand
CCCCCGAAGCATTCATGCGAGGCGATACCTAAATATCTTTCGCGGAGAACCAGCTATTTCCCAGTTTGATTGGCCTTTCACCCCTAACCACAAGTCATCGGAGTCTTTTTCAACAGACACCCGTTCGGTCCTCCAGTGAGTGTTACCTCACCTTCAACCTGCTCATGGCTAGATCACTAGGTTTCGGGTCTAATACAACGAACTTGGCGCCCTGTTCAAACTCGCTTTCGCTGCGCTTACACCTATCGGCTTAAGCTTGCTCGTTAAATTAAGTCGCTGGCCCATAATACAAAAGGTACGACGTCACCCAGAACGTATCTTGGGCTCCGTCTGTTTGTAGGTGTCCGGTTTCAGGTCTATTTCACTCCCCTCGTCGGGGTGCTTTTCACCTTTCCCTCACGGTACTGGTTCACTATCGGTCGCTGAGGAGTACTTAGGCTTGGAGGGTGGTCCCCCCACGTTCAGACAGAATTGCACGTGTTCCGCCTTACTCGAGGACACATCATCGCATTACCCGTACGGGGCTATCACCCTCTGAGGCCCTGCTTTCCTGACAGGTTCCGGTTGTCTTTGATGTGTCACTGGCCTGGTCCGCGTTCGCTCGCCACTACTAACGGAGTCTCTGTTGATGTCCTTTCCTCCAGGTACTTAGATGTTTCAGTTCCCTGGGTTCGCTTAAAACCTCCTATTTTATTCGGAAGTCTCATACCTTCACTTGATAACCGGAAATCCAAAACCTCGCGGTCTGGCTTCTCGCATTTCTGTCCGAACCCCAAAACACAAGGTCTTGGAGTTCCGGCTATCGAAGGTGGGTTTCCCCATTCGGAAATCCGTGGATCAAAGCTTCTTCGCAGCTCCCCACGGCTTATCGCAGCGTAGCACGTCCTTCATCGCCTCTCAGCGCCAAGGCATCCACCGAACACCCTTAAGGCACTTGATTGCTCTCATTATCAATGTCCACACACTCGGCAGAATGTTGCCTGCACACTTGCCTGACGACCGAAGTCGAAAGGCGCGCACCCTCGATGAATGCTGATGTGCAGCCGGACACTGATTAGAAAGACCAGCTTGCTTCGTAAGATCGAACCGACAGCGAGGCGGTCAAGCTTCGCTAACAGGATCATTTACAACCCGCTCAATCTTGCGATTGCGCGAGCGCCGAAATGATCTGGAGATAGTGATGGCGCGCGCAAAAGTTTCTGCGCGATCCAACTCGGATCGATCTCCTCTTTACGATGTCAGAAATCCCGCACACGCGTCCCGAAGGACGACGCATGCGAAGTGATGTTTTCGCGGACGATTGTCGTGGTCGGGCAGTCAGCCCGTCTTCGCTCCGCGAGCTACGCCGGGCACGCTTCGCCCTTCGGCGCCTGCGTGGCTGCGCCACGCGTAGCCCGAAGGGCGAAGCGTGGTGGAGCCAGACGGGATCGAACCGACGACCTCATGCTTGCAAAGCACGCGCTCTCCCAGCTGAGCTATGGCCCCGTGTCCTGAACATGTCTTGAAACAGTCAGCCCGTCTTCGCCCAAGAGGGCTACGCCGGGCACGCTTCGCCCTTCGGCTTGCGTGGCTGCGCCACGCGTAGCCCGAAGGGCGAAGCGTGGTGGGCCTGGGAAGACTTGAACTTCCGACCTCACGCTTATCAAGCGCGCGCTCTAACCAACTGAGCTACAAGCCCCTAACGCTCATCCCTGGATAAGGATCGGGGTCTTGCTCGCGCGCATCGCGCGGAAAGCGCCAGATGCATCGCACAAGCGCTAAGCCCCTGGCGCGTGTTCGTCCGCGAAGAAAGAGAAACGAAGACGGCGAAATCCCGCCTGTGGAGCTCAACGATCCTGAAATCGTTGGCCCCTGATGTTTCTAAAACGATCCGATAGAGGAGCGTAAAGCTCTTCTGAAGGATCATCCTTAGAAAGGAGGTGATCCAGCCGCAGGTTCCCCTACGGCTACCTTGTTACGACTTCACCCCAGTCGCTGACCCTACCGTGGCCGGCTGCCTCCTTGCGGTTAGCGCACCGTCTTCAGGTAGAACCAACTCCCATGGTGTGACGGGCGGTGTGTACAAGGCCCGGGAACGTATTCACCGTGGCGTGCTGATCCACGATTACTAGCAATTCCAACTTCATGGGCTCGAGTTGCAGAGCCCAATCCGAACTGAGACGGCTTTTTGAGATTTGCGAAGGGTTGCCCCTTAGCGTCCCATTGTCACCGCCATTGTAGCACGTGTGTAGCCCAGCCCGTAAGGGCCATGAGGACTTGACGTCATCCCCACCTTCCTCGCGGCTTATCACCGGCAGTCTCCTTAGAGTGCTCAACTGAATGGTAGCAACTAAGGACGGGGGTTGCGCTCGTTGCGGGACTTAACCCAACATCTCACGACACGAGCTGACGACAGCCATGCAGCACCTGTCTCCGGTCCAGCCGAACTGAAGGACTCCGTTCTCTGGAATCCGCGACCGGGATGTCAAGGGCTGGTAAGGTTCTGCGCGTTGCGTCGAAT